>NZ_PCOU01000004.1 GCF_002979455.1 Chryseobacterium sp. MYb7 | reverse complement strand
TTCAAACTGGAAAAAACTGCAAAAGAAAAACGAATAAATACAAAAAAAATCCGCCTCACTGGTTGTGAGACGGACTCTTTTGTTTATTATCATTCCTTATGGATTATGATTCTTTTTCCTCTTCCATTTCTACTTCATGGCGAAGCTGTGCTTTATAAAGAGTGGCATAGTACCCGTTCTTATCCAAAAGATCAACATGCTTCCCTTCTTCTACTATTTTACCGTGTTCCATGACAATAATCTTATCAGCTTTTTCAATCGTAGAAAGTCTGTGAGCAATAATAATAGATGTTCTGTTTTTAGTAATTTTTTCTGTTGCTCTCTGGATCAGCTTCTCACTTTCATGGTCAATGGAAGACGTAGCTTCATCCAGAATTAAAATTTTCGGATCCGATAAATAGGCTCTCAAGAAAGACAGTAATTGTCTCTGACCTAAAGAGATGGACGATCCTCTTTCGCTCACCACATAATCATATCCGCCAGGAAGCTGCTGGATGAAATCATCAACTTCAATTTCTCTGGCTCCCGCTTTTATTTTATCCAATGTGATGCTGTCATCTCCAAAGGCAAGGTTTTCAAAAATACTTCCGTGGAAAAGGAAAACATCCTGCAATACCACTCCGATATGACTTCTCAGATTATATAATTCGTAATCTTTTAAATCCACATCATCAATCAGAATATTTCCGGAATTGATATCATACAGTCTTGTAATCAAACTGATAATCGTAGATTTTCCGGCACCTGTAGCTCCTACAATCGCAACTGTTTCGCCCGGATTTACTTTGAAATCAATTCCTTTCAGAACTTCCTGCTTTTCATCGTAAGCAAAATGTACTTTCTGGAATTCAATTTTCCCTGCAAAATGATCTTTTTTCACTGTTCCGTTATTCGGCATGGAGTTTTCTTCGTCCATTAATCCCAATACCCTTTCTGCTCCTACAATTCCTCGCTGGATATTGTTGAAACGGTCTGCAATTTGTCTCAAAGGACGGATCAGCATTGAAATATACTGGATAAATGCAATTACCACTCCGGCACTGATCGTGATATATCCTCCATAGAAAAGAATAAATCCTATAAATAATGAAGAAATAAGTTCCACTACAGGAAAGAACAGCGAGAAAATAAATACAGTTCTCAGCAATGCTCCTTTCAGGGTAATATTGATATCATCAAATTTCTTAAACTCAGATTCCTGCCTGTTGAATACCTGAATAATCGACATTCCCGCCAGTCTCTCCTGAACAAATGAGTTTTGATTGGCCGTCCAGTTTCTTTCATCCCCAAAAGCTTTTTTCAGCCTTTTCTGGAAGAATCTTGTGATAACAACCATTAAAGGTAAAATCGCCAGTGTAATATAACTCAGGTGAACATTGGTACTGAACATCATGATCAGTACAAACAGAATTCTCAGAATATCCCCGAATACCATCAGGAAACCATCTGTATATACCGTTGCAATGGTCTCTACATCCCCTACAGCACGCGTTACCAGCTGTCCGATGGGCGTTTTATCAAAAAATGAAGTCTTGAAATAAATCAGTTTGGCGTACAAACGCTCTCTGATATCCCTGATCACATTCTGCGAAATGAAATTTGAGAAATAAACCAGGAAAAAGTTTAAAACGGTTTCAGCAAACACCAATCCTACAAGCAGGTAGATGTGTTTCATCATCAAAGCTTTATCATGCAGCTTTGTAATGTCATTATCCACCACCTGCATGGTAAGATAAGGCCTGTAAGTAGAAACGATGGAAAGGAATATGGAAATAATAAGAGTAAGGATGAACCAAGAACGAAATTTCATTCCGATAAAGAACAGCCTTTTTATAATTCCCCAGGTATCTTGTTTTTTCATTGTACGAATCGAAAGAAAGAATTAAAATAAAATTCTATGCAAAAATAAGATATTATAACCGGACTGCCTTTACAACTTTTGCAAATCGTCATAGAAAATTTCAGATACCTGTTATTTACAGAATGAATAGTATCAACCTGTTGATAAACTGATTGTTTGATTATTAATCCATATTTATCCCTTATTAAATATGGAAAAGATATGATTGCATTAATTAAAACATCATTGTATGAAACCTACCCGACAGCTTCGGAGGTTTACAACAATAGTGAAACAAACTTCCCAGGTCCTCCGTTGGTTTAAAACAGAGTTGTCTGTAACGTCCTGAGTTCTCCGGAAGTCTCATGTATATTTAAAACAAACCTCCCAAGGACTCAGGAGGTTTGTTTTAAATATGTTTGTAACCAAATGATTTTCTTACTGCTGCTAAAGAAGTAACAGCATCTTATTTTTTAGTATTAAAATTCGTAGCCTACATCCACCAGATACAATCCGTGTCCCGGTGCTGAAGTTCCCGCAGCATTCCGGTTTTTATCTTCAATCACTTTACGAAGATCTTCAGGTTTCAGTTTTCCGGTTCCAATTTCTACCATCGTTCCGACAATAGCCCGAACCATATTTCTGAGAAAGCGGTTCGCTGAAACGGTAAATTTCAATTCCGATCCGTTCTGTTCCCATTCTGCTTTGTACATTTTACAGATATTGGTTTTGTTATCGGTTTTTAATTTGGCAAAACTGGTGAAATCTTCATATTCAAAAAGAATCTTACAGGCTTCATTCATCGCATTGATATCCAAACCTCTTTTCCAGTGCTGCCATGCAGATTCCTGGGTAAACGGATTTTTTTCCAATGAGATATAATATTCGTAAGTTCTGAAAGTAGCATCAAAACGGGCATGGAAATCTTCTTTTACCGGAAAAATTCTTTTTATGGAAATATCAGGAGGAAGAAAGCTATTCAGTCTGCGTGTAAGCTGATCATCCAATTCTTTTTCCGTATCAAAATGGGCAAATATTTTTTTAGCGTGAACTCCTGTATCTGTTCTTCCGGCACCTGTAGTTTTAATCTCTTCGCGCAAAATAGTAGACAGCGCTTTTTCCAGTTCTTCCTGTACAGAAATGGCATCCGGCTGTATCTGATAGCCGAAATAATTCTTTCCGTTGTAAGAAAATTCAATAAAGTATCTCAATGTATTATAATAACTCCACAAAAATACTTTAATTTCACGAAATATTTGTTGAAAAGTCTTTGAGAATATTACACTAAATGCGTATGAAAATTCCTATTTTTGCAATCGTATGAAAAGATGGTACCTATATCCTTTTTCCCTTGGTTATCATTTGGTAACGGGTATCCGGAACACGATGTATGATCTGGGAGCTTTTAAGTCGACAAAATTCAAAACACCGATAATCAATGTCGGAAACCTTTCTGTGGGCGGTAGCGGGAAGTCACCTATGGTGATGTACCTTGCCCAGTTCTTATCCAAACATTACCGAACAGGTGTGCTTTCACGTGGCTACGGAAGGCTTACCAAAGGCTATGAAGTAACGAATTACGAAAGCAACTACAAAATGGTGGGCGATGAAGCCATGCAGCTTTTTGAGCGTTTTAAAAACCGTTTTGTCATTGCCGTTTCCGAAGAACGCGTTCCCGGAGCCAAAAAAGTAATTGAGGATATGGATCTTGAAGTTCTGGTATTGGATGATGCCATGCAGCACAGAGCGATCAAAGCTGGATTCAATATTCTGATGACCGATTTTAACGACCCATTTTTCAAGGATTATCTTCTTCCTGCCGGAGATCTGAGAGAATCAAGAGCGGGATATAAAAGAGCCAATATCATCATGGTCAGTAAATGTCCTGATGAACTTACTGAAGAAACAAAAAGGTATTATATCTCAAGAATACGACCTGCTTATGGACAGAAAGTATTCTTTTCATCCATCGGCTATGACGAAAATGTATACGGAAAAGATAAAATGCTTCCGGATAACAACCTGAATTATTATGATATTTTACTGATCACCGGAATTGCAAATCCTAAACCGCTTCTGGAACATCTGGCAAAATTTTCAAAAAGAGTAAAGCATTTAAAATTCAGAGATCATCATAATTTTACGGATGATGATATTAAAAAAATCCTTGCCGAGTATAAAAAATTAGGAGAATATAAACTGATATTAACCACAGAGAAAGACTATGTACGTCTGAAAACTTTTGACTATCTTAGAGAAATTGTTTACTACTGGCCTATCAATGTACTTATTGATAAGAAAGAAGAATTCAATCAAATCATCTTAGATTATGTTAGAAAAAATTAAAGAGACTGCAGATTTTATTAAAAATATTATTCAGGAAACTCCTGATTTTGCAGTTGTTTTAGGATCCGGGCTGGGGAAATTACAAAATGAAGTAGAACCGATCCATGTTTTAGAGTACAAAGACATTCCCCATTTTCCACAGACTACTGTTGCCGGACATACCGGAAAACTGATTTACGGAATTCTGGAAGGCAAAAAAGTACTGATGATGAGCGGACGTTTCCATTATTATGAAGGACATTCTATGGAAACGGTTACTTTCCCGATAAGAGTTTTTCATTTGCTGGGAATCCAAAACCTTATTCTTTCCAATGCCTGTGGTGGCGTAAACCCAGCTTACAGCGTTGCAGATATCGTCATTCTGAAAGACCATATCAATATGATGCCTGAGCATCCTTTACGTGGAAAAAATATGGATGAGCTTGGACCACGATTCGTGGATATGAGTGAACCTTACAACAAAAAAATGATTGCCACTGCGGAACAGGCAGCTGCAGATCACCAAATAAAAATCCATCAGGGAGTTTATGTTGCCCTTCAGGGACCAACTTTTGAAACTCCAGCCGAATATGGAATGATTAAAGCTATTGGCGGTGATATGGTAGGAATGAGCACCGTTCCTGAAGTCATTGTTGCCAGACATATGGAAATGGATGTTTTCTGTATTTCTGTCATCACAGATCTTGGCGGGCCGGATGTAGCTTTTGCCGTTTCTCACGAAGAAGTTTTGAATGCAGCCAACAAAGCAATGCCCAATGTAATTGCGGTTGTCAAAGGATTGATTAAAAACTATCAGTAAAAATAGTCCAATATTACAACTGAAGACGTAACATTCCCCTCCTCCGGAGGGATGGCGAAAATTCAGAGAATTTTTGACGGGGTGGTTTACCCCATAGAATCCATCAATATTATAAATTTTTACTAATTGCAAAGAAATCAATCTCAGATTCCAATTCATTGTTTAGATTTGTAGGCATGAAATTGTACGAGATGAAAAAGTTGATAGTAATTTTTATGATGGGTATTTTTGGAATAAGCTATTCACAAAAAGTCCCTGCCGTCCTTAAAACAGGATTTTCAAAAGAAGCTTTACAGCAGAAACTGGAGGATGAAGATGGAAAAACCGTTACCATCAAACAGATTCTTGCTCAGCATAAAGGAAAAGTTTTAGTGATTGATTTCTGGGCCGGATGGTGTAGAGATTGTTTAAATGCACTTCCAAAAGCTAAAGAATTAGAAGAGAAGAATAAGAATATTGATTTTGTATTTCTGTCGTTAGACCGTTCAAAAGAAGGATTTGAAAAAAGCCTGGAAAGATTTGATATGAAAAACAAAGAAAACTATTGGTTTTCTACAGGCTGGAAAAACGATTTCAATAATTATATAGATCTAAACTGGATTCCAAGATATATGGTGATTGATCAGAAGTCTTCCATTGCAAAATATTATGCAATATCTCCTGAAGACCCTGAAATTCAACAAACCATAGACAAGCTTTTAAAATAATTATTATTTAATCCGAAAAAACATAAAAAACTCATTGAAAATCAAAACTTTCAGTGAGTTTTAAAATTTTATACCCATAACACCATGATCACAAGAGAAGCCACAGAACAGGATTTAGAAATCCTTTTAGAATTTGAACAGGGAGTTGTAACTGCCGAAAGACCTTTCAACAGTACATTGATTGAAGGAGAGATTCATTATTATGATTTAAAGTCTCTGATACAATCTTCGGAAGCCACCGTCATTGTTGCCGAAGAAAATAATGAAATCATTGCATCAGGATATGCTCTGATTAAAAAAGCCGAGAAGAATTACTATCAGTTTAAAGAATATGCTTATCTGGGATTTATGTACGTAAAGCCTGAACACAGAGGAAAAGGAATCAATAAAGTGATTACTGATGTACTTATTTCGTGGTCAAAGTCAAGAGAAATCAGTGAAATAAGACTGGAAGTATATGCTCAAAATGAATCCGCTATAAAAGCTTATGAAAAAGCAGGTTTTGAACCCCATATTCTCAACATGAGACTGAAGTCGTAGAAGGCTGGAGGATGGAAGATGGAGGATGGGAGATGGAAGTAATTTTTGCCCTAGGAGTAATCTATAATTTTTTTATTTAAATTTCAGTAAATAGGTCTTAAATTTCCATATCATCATCATTAACTTCCAACCTCCAGCCTCCAGCTTCAAACTTCTATCATATAAAAAATTTACCGTCAATAAAGGAATCCATATCTTTGTATATGGATTTTTCTCTGCCTCTTCGTAAAATTATTCATGTGGATATGGATGCATTCTATGCTTCTGTGGAGCAGCATGATAATCCAACACTTAAAGGCAAACCCATCGCCGTAGGAGGACAACACCGCGGTGTAGTGGCCGCTGCAAGTTATGAAGCCCGAAAATATGGTGTGCGTTCTGCAATGCCTAGTAAAACAGCCAAGGAAAAATGTCCGCATCTTATTTTTGTTCCTCCCCGGTTTGCCCGGTATAAAGAAATCTCCAAAAAGATCCGGGAAATTTTCTATGAATATACAGATCTGGTAGAACCTTTGTCTCTGGATGAAGCTTATCTGGATGTCACTGAAAATAAAAAAGGAATGGAATCTGCCAACCTGATCGCTAAAGAGATCCGTCAAAAAATATTTGAACAGACCGGATTAACAGCTTCTGCAGGTATTTCCGTCAATAAATTTTTAGCCAAAGTAGCTTCCGATATTAATAAACCGAACGGCCAGAAAACCATTCATCCTGATAAAATGGAGCATTTTCTGGAAGAATTACCTGTGGAAAAATTTTATGGGGTTGGAAAAGTGACGGCTAACAAAATGTTTAGTTTAGGAATTTATAAAGGAAAAGATTTAAAAAAGAGATCACTTGAAGATCTTGTAAGGCTTTTTGGAAAATCCGGCCAGCATTATTACAATGTGGTGCGCGGGATTCATACTTCAGAAGTAAAACCTCATCGGATTCAGAAAAGTGTGGCGGTGGAAAGAACTTTTTTTGAAGATCTTCTGGATGAACAGCAGATCAATGAAAAGCTGGAAAGCCTTGCTGAGGAAATTCATCAAAGATTACAGAAAAATAATATTCTCGGAAGAACTTTAACTTTAAAGATAAAATATAAAGATTTCTCTCTTTTCACAAGAAGTATAACAAGGGAAGATTATTTCTCATCCCCGGAACAATATTTCAGCACCGGAAAAAAACTTTGGGAACTCCGTCCTTTTGATAAAGCGGTACGTCTGCTCGGATTATCTCTCTCCCAACTGAATACGGAAGAAAAAAAGCAGGTTTCAGTTCAACTAAAAATCCCGTTTGAAGAATTCGAAAATGAATAGGTCATATTTTTTCGCTACCTTGTATGAACCAAATCAGCAAATTTATGAACCCAACCATGATTCAGTTTTTCCATTGGTATTCTGAAGGCGACGGAAAATTGTGGAAAGAAACCGAAAAACAGGCCGAATACTTAGCAAAACTTGGAATTACTTCTGTATGGTTTCCTCCTGCCTATAAAGGGACAAATGGAGGTTATTCTATCGGATATGACGCCTACGATCTTTATGATCTGGGAGAGTTTGATCAAAAAGGCACCCTTCCTACCAAATACGGCACTAAAAACGATTATACAAAAGCCATTAAAGCCCTAAAAAAACACAATATACAAGTCATTGTAGACATTGTTCTGGGGCATAAAGCCGGCGGTGACGAACTGGAAAAATTTAAAGTCGTAAAAGTAGATGAAGAGAACAGGGAAAAAGTGATTTCCGATGTTATCGAAATAGAATCTTACACGAAATTCACCTTTCCCGGAAGAGGAAAACAATATTCTGATTTTGAATGGAACTTCACCTGTTTCAGCGGTGTGGATTACGCCGAAGGTATGGATTCCCATATCTTTAAAATACAGTCAGAATACGGAAACGACTGGGAAGAAATGATTGATGATGAGAAAGGCAATTACGATTACCTCATGTATAATGACATTGAGCACCGGAATCCTTTTGTGCGGGAAGAGCTCAACACCTGGGCTAAATGGTATTTTGACCAGACCGATTTTGATGGGGTGAGACTGGATGCTTTAAAACATATTTCTTTTGATTTTTATAAAGAATGGCTTATGCTGCTCCGTTCCAATTCCGGAAAAGATATTTTCGCTGTTGGGGAATACTGGGCTCCTGGATATCTTCATCTTCTTCAAAAATATATTGAAGTGACGGAAGGATGCATGAGTCTTTTTGACAGCTCATTGCAGAATAATTTTCATACAGCCTCCAGAGAAGGAGGTTCTTACGATCTTCGAAGAATTTTTGACGAAACTCTTACCCAGGCAGATCCTATACATTCTGTAAGTTTGGTAGCCAATCATGATACGCAGCCTTTGCAGGATCTTGAAGCTCCGGTAGAACCATGGTTCAAACCTATTGCCTATGCTCTTATTTTATTGAGAAAAGATGGTTATCCATGTGTATTTTACCCAGATCTTTATGGGGCCCATTATGTGGATAAAGACAGAGAAGGCAATGATCAGGAAATATTTATGCCTAAAGTAGATGGTATTGAAGAGTTATTAAAAGCAAGGAAAGACCATGCCTATGGTGACCAGCATGATTATTTTGAGGATGCCAATTGTCTTGGATGGGTACGTACAGGAGATGAGGAACATACTGGATGTGCTGTTGTTCTGAGTAATAAAGATTCTTACAATAAGCCTATGGAAGTGGGAACGATTTATTCCGGGAAAAAATTTAAAGATATGTTGAAACGATTCAAAGAGAAAGTAACCATTGATGAAAACGGATGGGGAGATTTCCCTGCTCCGGCAGGAAATGTGAGTGTTTGGGTTCCTGAGTGATATTAATTTACCAGAAACCCATGTCAAGGTTTAAAACCTTGACATGGGTCATCATTTTATTAGCAGGTTTTAATTTAGCAGTAAATGTATCTGCAATTCCAAACATCTATAGCCCATTCACAGCATTGACCTTCTTCATTGGAAGTACAGCATACCTTACCCCAATTTAGATCTCCTGCTTTTAAACTTTTTAATTCCTGACGGTTTAATTTTTTTACTTTGATTTCTTTGTGTGTTTTCATAATTACTATTTTTTATGGTTTAGCTATTAAATATACGTTAAAAATAACAATTATGAATGAATATTTAACACTAACTATTTGATTTAGTATATATAATTTTCATTATTAAAGATAAATGATGAACCACTCCCTCAAAAATTCTTTGAATTTTTACCACTCCTCCAGAGGAGGGGAATGGTTACGTCTTCAGTTGGAAAATTTGTTAAGATATGAAGCTACATCTTTCGCAGCTCAAGGATTTCCGGTCTTTCGGAGGTATCAGATATTTTTCCGGTGCGGGCAAATTCAGCCCATAGAGCCCTCTGCTTTTTACCATTCTCATGAATACGGCTCCAGGGAATATTTTTCAACAGTTCGGAAGATTTCCAGGCTGATTCATTCCCAAAGATCAAAGGAAGATCAATGCAATGCGGCGCTCCAATAGGATTATCTTTCAATTTCGAATGAATTTTGAAGAGATAAACATTTCCACCAGCTTCAGCCAGATTTTGGGCCAACTGTCTTGCCGGATTCCCATAGATAAGTGCAGTGGTTTTTTCAACAGCTTTATCCATAAGTTTTAAGCCAAATCCTTTTCCGAAATATTTATTTAAAGCCTCTGAAGTTTTAAGATAAAATGCAGTTTCATCATTATTTAAACCTATCAGCACATCGTATTTCTGAGCATTTTTTTTCCACATGTCCACCGACTCTTCTTCTTTGCATAAAGGATAATATCCGTATTGAGTTCCAAAAGGCATTGCGGCTTTCAAACCATACTTTATCACAGACGGTAAAAATTTTCCATATTCATCCATCATTTTTAAAACATCGGTTTCATCTTTCAGCACTTCTGTTTTTCTTAGAAATTCTACAGACATTTTCTGTCTTTTATGGCGTAATCCCAAAGGAGCACTCTGAATAATCAAACGTTGAAATAATCCGTCTATACCTTCTGATATCATTAAATGGGCAATGGCATCACCACCTGAAGACTGCCCCAAAAGGGTAATATTATTTTCATCACCTCCAAAATCTGCAATATTGGTTTTTATCCACTTCAATGCTTCAATCATATCCAACAATCCCAGATTAGCAGGTCTGTTTTCATCTCCACCTAAAAAACCAAAGAGCCCTAAACGATATGAAACAGTAACCACAATAATATGTTGTTCTTTTACCCATTCGGCAGGATCAGCAGTAGCAAGATCTCCACAGCCTATTTCATGAGAACCTCCGTGAATCCAGACTACAACAGGGAGTTTTTCATTTTCAGCTATAATTTCCGGACGGGTTATGGAAAGATATTGTGTCGCTTCATCAGCCTCGAAGCTTTCAACAGGTGTCGCTCCGATCATTTTTTCCACCAGCGGACTTAAAGCCTGCGGGCAGACCGGTGTTCTTTCCGGAGGAATAATCATTGAAGATAAGGAAGCATCTACCGCAACAGGTTTTTTAAATCTTTCAGAATGGGCATAACGAATACTTTTAGCTCTGATAATTCCGTTCTCTTTTAATGCTAAAATTTTCCCGAAACGGGTTTCGAAAATTGTGGTGTTCTGCTGATTTGGTGTCATCTTTACAAGTGTGAAAACTTTTCTTCTTAAATTTAATTATTTAAACACAAATCTCACAAATAATTGCACAAATATCCACGAATTATCATAGTGCCATTTGAGAAAAAATTAGTGCTATTAGTGTTTAAAAACTAGTTCAGGATTTTATACTCACTCGGAGAAACACCTACTTTCGTTTTAAACAGTCTTGTAAAATGTTGTGGATATTTAAAGCCTAAATCATAAGAAATTTCACTGATTGTTTTTGCCTGATCAAGAATTTGTTCTTTGGCAATATCTATAAGCTTATTGTGGATAAATTCCTGTGCGGAAATTCCCAGTTCTTTTTTGATAAGATCTCCGAAATAATTGGCGGAAAGATTCAGTTTTTCTGCGAAGTAATTGACCATTGGAAAACCTATATTCTTTGGATTTTCAGATTTCAAATAATCATCTACCAGATTTTCAAATTTCCCGATGACTCCCTGATTGATATGATCTCTTGTAATGAACTGGCGGTCATAAAAACGCATACAATAATTCAGGAACAGCTCAATATTATTAACAATTAAAGATTTGCTGTGTTTATCAATAGCCTGTTCCAGTTCCAGTTTAATATTTTTAAAGCAATCCAGCACCACTTCTCTTTCTTTTTCTGAGAGATGAAGCGCTTCATGTACGTCATAAGAGAAAAATGAATAATCTTTGATATTCTTCCCTAAGTTGGTCCCTTTGATTAAATCCGGATGAAAAATTAAAGCAAAACCTGCTGGCTGAACAGATTTGTCTTTGTTATAAATTCCATACGTCTGGTCGGGAGCAATAAATACTAATGTTCCTTCCTGATAATCATAGCTGTGTTTTCCATATTGCATATCACCACACATTACGTCTTTCAGAAAAACGGTATAAAACCCAAATTTTCTTCTATACTGACAAATAGGATCGGATTTGGAAAAATCAATGATACTTACCAACGGATGCAGGGTTTCATGATTCGCCATTTTATTGTATTCCGAGACCGTATTATAGATTTCAACCTCCTGATTTTCCATGAAGTATATTTTTATTGCTATTCAAAATTACCACTTTCATTTGTAACTGAAATGATGTCTGTAAAATTGGTAAGTAATTCGGTAATCTGTATAAGTTTTGTTTAAGTGAAAGTTTCGACTTTTGTATCGTTATGGAAACCTTTAATATCAACATTTTCCCGAAAGGGGAAAAAGCTTCTCCGGATTATTTTTCTGGAGGAACAGCGTGGGTTCATATTCTGAAACCCAATGAAGATAACCTGAACTGCCAGATCGGAAATGTAATTTTTGAACCTGGGTGCAGAAATAACTGGCATTCTCATGGAGGCGGACAGATTTTAATCGTAACTTCAGGAACAGGCTATTATCAGGAAAAAGGAAAACCTGCTCAGATTTTAAACCCGGGAGATGTTGTTACTATTCCCCCTGATATTATCCACTGGCATGGAGCAGCTCCGGATAGTGAGTTTACCCATATTGCCATTAATCCCAATACCCAAAACGGGATTGTAGAATGGCTGGAGCCTGTAACAGATGAAGAATATCATAATTTATAAACCTAAATAAACTAAATATAAAAAATGAGTACAATTACAGTAAAAGCTTATGGTGCAGAGTCTACCACAGCAGACCTGAAAGAAATGAATATTGTAAGAAGAGAAGTAACCTCAAAAGATGTAGAGATTGAAATTCTATACTGCGGGGTATGCCATTCTGATCTTCATACAGCAAGAAACGACTGGGGCGGATCTTTGTATCCTGCAGTTCCGGGGCATGAAATTGTAGGAAGAATTACAAAGGTAGGAAGCGAAGTTTCCAAATTTAAAGTTGGTGATCTTGCTGGTGTAGGATGTATTGTAGATTCTTGTGGACACTGTGACAGCTGCAAGCATGATCTTGAACAATACTGTCTGAACGGGTTCACCGGAACATACAATGGAAAAGACAAACATTTGGGAGGTCATACTTTTGGAGGATATTCTCAAAAAGTAGTTGTGGATTCTCACCATGTTTTAAAAGTACCTGAAAATCTTGATCTGGCAGCCGTAGCACCACTACTTTGTGCAGGTATTACCACATGGTCTCCTTTAAAACACTGGAATGTAGGTCCTGGTTCTAAAGTAGCTGTTGTAGGATTGGGAGGTCTTGGTCACATGGCTATTAAATTAGCAAAAGGACTGGGAGCTGAAGTTACTTTATTCTCAAGAACTCCGGGAAAAACTGAAGATGCAAAACAATTGGGTGCTGATCATGTTGTTATTTCTACTGATGAAGCACAAATGGATTCTGTAAAAGGGAAATTCGATGTGATTATTGATACGGTTCCTTATGTACATGACATCAATCCGTATGTGACTACTTTAAATATCAATGGAACTCATGTTTTGGTAGGATACCTGGGAGGGTTAGAGCCTATTCTAAATACAGTTCCTATGATTTTGGGAAGAAAGTCAGTAGCAGGTTCTGTAATCGGTGGTATTGCTGAAACTCAGGAATTACTGGATTTCTGTGGAGAGCACAATATTGTTTCAGAAATTGAAATGATCAAAATGCAGGAAATCAACGAAGCGTATGAAAGAATGCTGAAAAGTGATGTAAGATACCGTTTTGTTATCGACATGCAGTCTTTATAATTCTTCTATAAGAATAGTAACAAAAACAGGCTCTTCGGATTGAAGAGCCTGTTTTTATTTTTTCAGGTTTTGGCTAAAAGCATTCTGATCCTGATTCGTGATGTATCTGTTTCCTTCAGTACATTTTATATCATTTCTTTCCATATCCTGAAAAGCCCAAGCTGCCATGGCATCAATAACGGGAGCCAGCTCATTACCGGCTTCACTCAGTTTATACGTCACATGAGGAGGGATTATAGGTTTTGCAGTTCTGATAATTAATCCGTCTGTTTCAAGCTGTTTCAAATGCTGAATGAGCATTTTTTCTGTTACGGCAGGAATTGCTTTTTTCAATTCGCTGTATCTTTTTTCTCCTGTGGAAAGATTAAACAGGATAATAGGTTTCCAAAATCCGCCAATTCTTTCCATAACATACATTACAGGACAATCCTGTACTGTCTTTTTATTCTCCTGAATGGTTGAACTTTCTTTAATGGCTGTCATATCTACATACTTTAGGGTAAGTACTTGTATAAAAGTAAGTACAAATATAACTTTGTTCCCAGAAATAAAAAAATATTTATTATGAAAATTATAATCACAGGATCACTAGGAAATGTAGCTAAACCGTTAGCTCAACAGTTAATTGCTGATGGGCACAATATTACCGTAGTAAGCAGCAGCGATACCAGAAAACAGGATATTGAATCTCTGGGAGCAACACCAGCCATAGGATCTATTACAGATGTTGATTTTTTAACACAAACATTTGAAGGAGCGGATGCCGTTTTTGTCATGACTCCTCCAGCAATCAGTCCGGATAAGATTGTGGAAAATACAACCAATGCTGGAAAAAATTATGCAGACGCTTTAAAAAATGCCAATGTAAAAAGAGCCGTAATGCTAAGCAGTGTGGGCGCTGAATCTCCTGTAGAAAACGGTCCTATCGCAGGTCTTCATAATATTGAAAAAATATACAATGAAGTAGAAAACACTTCTTTTACTTTTTTAAGAGCCGGATATTTTTACAATAATTTTTTCAATGACATTCCTTTAATTCAAAATGCTGGGATCATTGGAGCCAATTATCCTGCAGATATTGAAGTACCAGTAGTACATCCCAACGATATTGCAAAAGCAGCCGCTGAGGAACTGGTAAAAGATGGAAATACCAATAACATCAGATACGTTGTAAGTGACGTAAGAAAAGGTTCTGATTTTGCGAAGGTTCTGGGAACTTCTGTTAATAAACCTGAACTTCCATGGGTAGAATTCTCCGATGAAGATTCTTTAAACGGAATGCTTCAAGCCGGACTGCCGGAAGATATGGCTAAACTGTATGTTGAAATGGGTAGAGGAATAAGAACCGGTGTTGTACAGAAAGATTTTATTGATCACGGTTCTCCAGTTACAGGAAATGTTAAGCTAGAAGATTTTGCAAAGGAGTTTTCTTCTAGATTCTAATTTCTTTTGTCTTGAAACAAAAGAAACAAAAGTTCAAGACTGGAATTAAAATGCTAAAAATAATTTTTGTTCTCTAAAAATTCTAAACTCGCGCGGATTCACTATTAATTTATTATAGAATTTAATTCCCGCGCTTCAAACAGTAGAATTTTCTTAACGTTCACAAAACTTATTTTTTTAACGCTTTCAATTCCTAAGTCAATTCCTAAAAATAGTTTCGGCGCACCAAAGGTGCGCCGAAACTATTTTAACTATTATATCTTAATCTTTAAGATTATTTTTTCTCTTTCAGAGTTTCTTTTAAGACTTTCAGTTTTCCATCAATAGGCTGATCTATTTTTAATCCTAAAACCTCAGCAGCCAAAGGATAAACATTAATGTTGGCAAATTCAGAGATCACCAGATTATTTTTGAATTCCGGCCCCCATGCAAAGAAAGTAGCTTTCATTTCAGGAACTATTTTAGGATTGTAACCATGTTTTCCAACTGATGATTTTTTACCTTTTTCAAGAAATATTTTTGGAGCTTTGGGGATCAGAAGAATCTGTCCTATCCTGTTATACTGGTCATCTCTTGTTGCAAAGTGCAGATATCTAGGAAGTTTTTTATCAAGATATACTTCGTAATCATCTGTTTTATTAGCTTTTAGTTGTTTATAAACTGCTTTTACTTCATCTTGGTTTTTAACGTAAACTCTCAGTAAAGTCTGAGAATTGTAAAAATCAAATCTATCCTTATCAAAAAGAAGAGCCGGAATTTCCAAAGGGGTACCTCCGTCTACTTTGATCATACCATGATCTGAAACAAAAACAAAGTTGACATTTTTTAATCCTAAATCATTTACTTTTTGAACAAGATCGCCAATTGCCTGATCTATCAGGTGAACAGCAGTTTCAGTTTCTTTAGCATCAGGACCAAAATGGTGCCCGCTTCCATCTACTTCCGGAAAATATAATGAAATGAAGTGTGGTCTTTTATCTTCAGGCAGTTTCAGCCAATTGACTACTTTTTCTACTTTTTCAGAAGGGGTAAATTTTTCGTGATAAGGATAATAATAAGTGGGTCTCATTCCTCCTGCATCACTTGCAGATCCTACCCACATTAAAGAGGCTGATACCATTCCCTGTTTTTCAGCAAGTCCCCAAAGTGGAGTTCCTCCATACCAGCTTCCGTCCTCAGCATTTTTTTTGCTGCTCATTGCGTAGTTTTCCTTTCTCTTGTAATCATAGAAAAAATTATCAATCAAACCATGATGAGAAGGGTAAAGCCCGGTGATTAGGCTCCAGTGGTTGGGGAAAGTTATACTTGGATAACTTGGAATCATTGCTTCAGCTTTTACACCGCCATTAGCCAGTTTTAAAAGATTCTCAGCATTATATTTCTGGGCGTAATCATAACGGAAACCATCCGTTGATATCATGATCAAATAAGGTTTTGACTGTGCTTCCGTACTGTTTTGTCTTCCTGGTATAACGACCTGGGCAGTATCAATATTGGCCTGTTGTGCAAAAGCCGTAAAAGAAATTAGCAGCAGTAAAAAATGGATTCCTCGCTTCATTATTTTAAAATTTTCGGCAAAGTTACATCCTAGACATTTCCCTGAAAAGTTTAAGAGATTAAAAGTATATTAAAACCTCTTATTTTTTTGAATCAAAATTACAATTTGTTAAATAGGTCTTTTCATTTCAAATTGTGAAAGCCAATTATTCAGTCCTATTTTTTCACTAAGAAATTTACTGATCTCTTCTGAGGAATCATCTACATTGTTCAATATTACAGTTTCTCCCCCATTGCTTTCCAGAATAGCATTGAAAAGTGTTGTTCCAACTCCCTGATTTCTATAATTTTTATCAACCGCAATCTGATATATTTTTCTTGAAGCAGTGCCGTAAATGATATATCCAACCAGATTTTCACCTTTATAAGCTCCTAAAGTAATATAGTTTTCCGGCATAGGTTCCAATACGAAAACAGCACCCTGCCAGGAAGGTTCAATATCCCAAAAAGAACATAGTAAATCCCACTGAAAAGTTTTCAAGTCTTTTATGGATATCTCAGAATTTCCTTTTCTTTTTTTAATATTTCCTTTAAAGCAAAGCAGCCTTCGGACAATTGCAAATCCTAAATTTTCATAAGCCCTGATGGCTGGCTGATTGCCCTCAATTACCTCAAGAAGTAACGTATTGAGATTTCTTTCTTTTAAAACAGGAATGATAAAATCATACATTTTTCTTACCAATCCCTTACCTCTGCTTTCCGGCACAACTCCAGTACCTCCGTTGTAGATAATCTTTTCATCATTTTCAACTTTTTCAGCCTGAAGAATAAATCCAACTAATCTCCCCTCTTCAAATGCTCCGACCGATAAATTCATATCTAATTTTTGTTCTGCAATTTTTGAAACAAGAACCTCTTTCGTTAAGGAAAAAGGAACAACATAATCAGAGAATGAATAATTAAACACGAATAAAAGCTCATCGATTGTGATATTCGCTAAAGTTTTAAATTCCATTGGTTATAAAAATTATAAGGTCAGGAAACTGCCTTTTGTTAAGTAATGGGATATACACAAATATATGAATTTTAAAGCAATCTCCCTGAAATTGGGGCTTTAAGAAAAAATGAGACCTCTGAAAAATCAGAGGTCTCATTGCTAAATATTTAAGGTTTAAAAAAATTATTCTTTAATCAGCTTTTCATAAGACACAGTTCCATCTTTCAAAGTGATTTCAAAATAATAAGTACCCGATTTTAAATCTCTGACACTGATATTTTCTCCTTCAACTTTTACAGATCTTACTTTTCTTCCGGCAGATTCATAAATATCAATCGATTTTATTTTATCTGCATTTTTAAAGCTCACTGTTTCTTTAGCCGGATTGGGATAAAGATTCATTTTTTTACTTTCCAGAACTGTTTCATTAGTTCCTAATGTACCAAAATTAAGGGCTGTAGTACCGCAGCTGTTAGAGCCATGATAAGCAATTGTAAAATTTGACAGCCTGCGTCCATAAGTAATGTTTAAAGGGCTTGTAGGCGGAACAGTAAAGACATAATCATTAGCATCCCCAGTGTTTAAAGCTCTTGTAGCAATTACAGTACGAACGCTACCTGCCACTGTATTGGATGTTACAGTCCAGTTTTGAGTCGCGTCCAACGGCGGAACAATTCCCTGCCCATTAAATGTTCTGTCACTTAAGTTGGTACCATCAAAAATGACAACATCTTTCCCTATATCATCCATATTCGTTGTATTGAATGCCATTCCTAACCATCCTGAAGAAGGACCGATAAGGGTAAGAGTAACTAAAGAAGGGGTAAGGTCTATCTTAACTGAATAAGCCAAATCTGCTCCTCCCGGTGTAGAAAAGAGAGGCACAGTACCTGTCGAATACTGACTTTTTACTTGCAAAAAAGCAAAAAGTCCAATCAATAATAATGTAGTTTTTAATTTCATATGGTCAGTTTTTTAGTAGGTTAATAATATCTTGATTTTTAGAAGACAGGGCATACTCAAAAACAGTTTTCCCCTGTTTATCTGATAATGTTTTATTGGCTTTATTCTTTAGCAACAACTCAACCATTTCTTTGTTTTGGGACTGAACAGCATATATCAGTGGAGTTACACCGCTGCTGTTGGGCACATTTGGATCAGCATTGTTCTCTAATAATTTCTTAGTGAGATTTCTATCTCCTTTAAAAACAGAAGCTGTTAAAGCTGTTCCTTCTTCACTTGCATAATTCATATTTTTAACGTGGGTAATTAAAAATTCTGCAACCGGAGTATTTCCTCTGTAGCAAGCCAAAATCAGCGGTGAAAATCCATTCTCGTTAGTCTGATTAATGATATCAGGATTTTGTTTCATCAGTGTCTGTACTTCAGCTACAGTTCCGCTTCTGGCAATATCAAATATTGATTTTGTCTTATCTTGAGCAGATATCAATGAGCTCAGGAATAGTCCTAATACTAAGATTATAGGTCTCATTGCTTTACCATGATGTAATTATATTCGATGTTGACATTTTCTGCCACTTTCTTGGTAACCATTTTAGGAATAGTCACTTTATAATCTACAGGTCTGGCTACAAAACCACCCTGCATATAGATCTTACCGTCTTTTGCATATAAAGTAGCAGAAGAGGCAACGGCTTTATCTACCCCATGAAAGTTTAGAGTTCCCTGAACGGTATACTTCTGAGGGCTTGCGGTAAGCTTTGTTTTATCAAAGTTCACGATCTTTCCTTTGAAGGTTGTTTTTGGGTATTTTGCAGATTCTGCATAGCTTTCATTGAAATGCTCTTCCATTAATTTTGTTTTAAAATGAAAGTTTTTAACGGTTGAAACCGAAGCCATTTCACCGTTGTCTGCATTGAGAATAACAATATTGTTATCATCCTGAGCAAAAATATCATCAAACAGAGGAACCGAAGCTTCAAAAGTTACTTCCCCTGTTTTAGAACTGTATTTTTGTGCTGAAACGTACCCCGCAGAAAGAAGTAATACGCTTAATAATGCTAATTTTTTCATATCATTTTTTTTAATTTTCATTTAATCCGTCAGCTTTCCATTTGATGAAAATATTGATCTGAGCTGCAGACAAAGATCCTCCTTGTGGCATTTTCCCGGGATCACCATTAGGTCTTTGAATACGGTCCAGAATTCCGTCTATATTATTTTTTACCTGATCATAGGTAGCCAAAGGTTTAAAACTTCCTGCTGAATGGCAGCCTATACAGCTGTTATCTACAATTGGTTTTACATCTGCTGTATATTTTACAGGTGTAGTGATGGCTGTATTATCAGAAATCTCTTCATAAGTTCTGCTGTCACAAGCCATCAGTATGATTGCTGATGACAATATCAATAAGGATGTGTGCTTTTTCATATTAAAACACTCTATAAAGATTAAACCCAAAGAAAATATGTCCCTTTCCCCATCTTCCGGTAGCGTTGGTAAGATATCTGATATCTGAATTTATCTGGGAGTTTGTGAGTAAAAGCTGGAAAACATGTCCCCCGGTTTCTATATCTACCCCTAATGATAGGGGATTTTTATAAAAACTGTGATCGTCGAAATTCACAAAGTATTCTGCATTCACAGAAACTCTCTTTGAGATTTTATAGCGTCCTCCCAAACCCGCCAAAAACTGATTTTTATTTTCAATAGTAGGTTCGTAAAGGTTTTTATGAACAAAGGAAGGCGTAAGCTGCACTGAGAGTTTATCACTGAATCTTCGCGAGATCAGTGCCTGTGTAAGATAAGAAAGCCTGTCACTGAATTTAAGATATGGATAGGTATCTTTATCCAATTCAGTATTGGCACCCATTACATTATACCCCACAATATCCACCGGAAAGTTTTCACTTTGTTTTACCAGTTTGTATTTCACTGCTCCTTCAAACGTTTTCATATTCGTTTCTCTGGAAAGGCTTACAGATACAGCATCTGAGATACCGTAGATAACGCCTAATTTGGTGGAAGCATGATCCAGACCAAAAAAATCTTTGAATCCTGCGCTTATATCTCCAAATCTGTGGGCAACAATAATGTACCATTCTTTTTTGGCAGCGAGTTTTGTAGATTGTCCTGTAACAATCTGAAGAGCTTTGAAGGCGGGTTGTGAGGTTTCTGAATTGGTTTTAACGGTATCAATATCTTTCAACAGATCTTCCTGTGCAAAGACAAGACCTGAAGAAAATATTGACAAAAATAAGAGAGTTTTTGTCATATACAATTTGATTTAAATTATGATATAACAAACTTATCGAGTTCTCAATTCAAAAATAGGTGATAAAAGTCACCACTCAAATTGTTTTTATCAATGATAGAAATAAACAATTCAAACAAATAAAATTAGATCATGCTAACATTTTCATTTACAGTAACTTTTATTCCTTCTTTAGTCTGAACAATTTCGCCTTCGCTTTCAATTTTTTTCAAAACTCTGCTTACAACTTCTCTTGAAGTTCCCAAACTGTTGGCAATTTCACGATGCGTGATCTTAATAGGATTGCTTCCTGTGGACGAAATCTGTTGTTTAATATAATTCAGAACTCTCTTGTCCAGCCTGTGGAAAACAGCATCATTAACCATATTCATGACTTCTGAAAATCTTCGGTCATACTCATTGTAAAACAATTTATTAATTTCCGGAAATCTGATGAGCCATTCGTGCATGATAGAAACAGGAATAAGAATAGCTTCGGAATCTTCTTCTGCAGTGGCATATACCCTGCTAATATAATCTGTCAGAATGGATGAAAAGGTCATCAGACAGCTGTCTTTGGGTTTGATATAATAGTAGATGAGTTCTCTTCCATCATTAAGGGTAAACACCTTGATAGAACCTTTTATTAAGAAAGGTACAAACTTGTTTTTCTGCCCTTCTCTAATGATTTCGGTTTTTGCTTTTATATCAATGGCAACAGCATGCTTTTCCAGCTCAGATAAAAAATCGGCACCTAAAAAGCCAAATTTACTTACAGCGAACGAGTTATCAATCATATCTTATATTTTCTGCTTTTTCTTAAACAAAGATATAAAATTGATATATCGTTATCATACAATTTTACCTTATTAAAGAAAATTAACAATTATAAAATTTCAGGTATTGAATTTTGCCCATAAAAAAATGCCCTGGTAAAAAATAGGCAATTCTTATTGTATTGTAAAAGAAATCTTCTTGAACGTTTTTTCCTCTTAATACGAAAGGTTGAACTTTTTAATTTCTCAAAACTGCTGTTAACTCTCAATGATAATTTCGCAGAAGCGAATACAAATAGAAACCTGTTTATCAATACATTAAAATCAATAGGTAGCTAATGGGTATGTAGTTTTTTGTTTTTTAAATATTCATTATTGTAAAATTGCATTCGATACATAAGAAAAAAAATACAAATAACTTAAAACACATAAAGATGAGAAAAAATACACAAACTCAATTGTAACTGAATACATTTCTACCTTTACGTAATGCATAGCAATACCAAGTAGGGATTAATAATTACAGACATAACTGATTCTACAAGACACAACATGAAAAAACAAAGTTCCCTAACATTGATGAAGAGTTTACAATTACACTCTTTTCGTACTTATGATCTATACAGACTGTTCCTATTAATAGTTTGTTTTATCAGCACTTCAGTATTTGGGCAAATATCCATTATACCTTTAAATTGTAGTGGTAATTTGACAAACATTTTCAAATTCGATTTTGTCACACCAGTATGTGCCAATTCTACAACTTTTAACGATCCATTTACGAATCAAGAAGCTACACCTAATATGGCGAGTCGATTTGATGTTGATATCCTTAGCGCACCAGATGATTCTTTGCAAAGTATTATATGGAAGTTGGCAGAATTTAAGTAACTAATACTCAAATGTTAATATTGCATTAGTCAACCGTTATCACAGAAAAAGGAGGTTTTATAATTGGTGCCAATATCTCCTTAGCAGAAGGAATATTAGTTTTTAAAATCTACTACAAAAGCGACGGTATTGCCTATAGTTTCAGATGTGCAAAAATATTCCCAATCCACCCCTTAAATGATAGTTTACGTAAAAGGCGGGAGCCCTTACGATTATATCAATCAATTATGAACCTGGCACTTGCCGGACAAGTCAAAAAAGTAAATTTTACAAATAAAGACTGATTAACTCAATAATAATTACACAAGATGAACTTTAAGGATATTCACATTGGGATTCTCATTGCCCAACGAGTTACGGAAAGCGGGCTAAATACAATGAGAATCTGCAATTTTCTGAAATGTAGTGAAAAAGAAATATTAGAAATGTACCAATCTAAAAGCCTCGATACTGAAATGATATTAAAATGGAGCAAACTTCTTGAATACGATTTTTTCAGATTATATACCCAACATTTGATTTTATATGCTCCTCAATTAGCGGCTAATAGAACAGTAATAGCTGCCAAACCTTTGCTTCCAGTGTTTAGAAAAAACATTTATACTAAAGAAGTAATAGATTTTATTTTAGAGTTAATAGAAACTGGGAAAAAAACAAAAGCTCAGGTTATTCAAGAATATAATATTCCAAAAACCACGCTTTATAAATGGATATACAAGTACAAAAATTAGGACCCAATTACAAGCAAATCTATCTGGATATTCTCTCACAAAAATATCCCCATAAAAAAGACGTGTGTGAAAAATTGCTTGAAAAAAACGCTTATCTGCTATGGATGTTATAGAGCTTAACGAAAAGATTTTCGGGATAGGAAACCAGCAAAGTAAGGAGTTCAACCAAAGCCAACGTTCTTATGCAGATCTGACATCTTTCATATACTGGATTACCAGAAAAAACATAAGCTCAGTAATATCCAATTGGCTATCCATTTCAAGCTGAGTAGAAATACCGTAACAAAGTGGAAAAAAATCTTTGTTGTATAAGCCTGCTTTAACCTAAGTAAAACACTGGAAATTATGACACTACTATCAATAAAAAAAGAAATACATAGAAGTTCTTTTTTCTGTCGTGCTATATTTCTAGGTATTCAGATTTTCTTTAATTTTTTGTATGCCCAGAACAAAAAAGCTACAGATGATAATGTGCAAGTGGTCTTTATTGCTCAAGGAGCTGAGGTTTATTCAGCAGATCAAAGTTTCAATAATCAGGTTGATCAAGGAAAAGTTATTGTAGAGAATGGAGATATTTCTTTTGAAGAAGATGATGATTCTCATAGAGTTTTGATTGTTTCGACACCTAATTCTAAAATTCCAAGTTTTTCACGACAAGTGAAATCATCTGAGGAAAAGAAAAAAAAGAAATTACTTAAAGAAATCAAAAATGAGATAGATCATTATGAAGCCCAGAAAGAGTCTTTCGAAAAAAAAGATTACCATAGTTTTCCTTCACCATTTCAGTTTTTATCTTCACATTCTACCTCGCAAAATTGCATTGCACCAAGTAATACTCCGCATGACTTTTCTAAAATATATGCAGATCCTAAAAAGTGTTTCTTAAATCGGGATTTAGATAATCTGCACACTCCGAAATACACATTTTATAACAATAAATCTTTAGATTTTTGTTTTTCTGATGTCTTTTCTATAAGGCCTCCACCTGTATTAGTTTTATAAAATAATGAATTTTTAAATTTTATAAAAACTCTTACAATCTTTTGTAAGGAAACCTAATACATTTCAAAATATGAAACTAAAATGTTTTTTTAAAAATATGAAAACGCATTGGGTACTGGTACTTCTGCTATGTACGTCTATCGCTTTTTCTAAAACTATACTGGCAAATAGTAAGTTTGCAAAAAGTATAGTAAATAGTCTAACAGCAGGGACTAAATCCAAAACTCCTAAACCCGCAAAGTCTTCTGTGGCATATGCTACAGATACAGATTTAGATGGTGTTACAGATGATCTTGATCTTGATGACGATAATGATGGAATTCCTGATACCGCAGAAGGATATTGTAATACACAATCAGTATATACCTTGAATTTGGCATCTACGCTTGCCGGAGCTACTTTTGGTGCCAATGGCGGAAGCTTCAATTTAGTATATACACTTACCTCTGGTACCGCAGTCCCATCGGTGGGCAGCAGTTTCACCGTTCCTTTCAGCTATTCTGACCTTAATAATTCTGTTAATGCACAGAATCATACCTGGGAATCATTCGGAACTTCGGGATCAAATTTTAATATTGTTCCAAATGTGACTTCTTTGTATACCGGAGTTCCTGCCAATAATACGCAGGCGGAAAATGTCACTGCAGCATCTCCGGGTACTCCAGATGGTTGGTTCAGATATCTGCTTGGTAACAACAGTATTACCAAGTTAGGAACCTTTACTACTACAATAGGAAATTTACCTACGGTTACAGGTTTATTATCTTCTTACAGCAGTAATACAGCGTTAAACTTATATTCAACCTTTAATGCATCAGGTGCCGGTGGTACTCTTAGTAATGGGTATTATGCAAAAATGCAGCTTCAAAACACCGCAAATACCGCAAGCGGAGCAAGTACGGTGCCATTATCTGCAAGTTATGGCAGTACATACACATGGGATTATACGGCACTCACAACTACTCCCGGTTCCGGAACAGGAAATGCATCAAGAGGCCTTATCACGATAGTGCAGAACACAGTTACTTTCTGTAATCACAGAGATACAGATAGTGATGGTATTCCAGATTATCTGGATCTTGATTCTGACGGTGACGGTTGTCCTGATGCTGTTGAAGGAGGGGGCGGTTTTACCAATGCAAATCTGGTAACTGCTACAGGATCACTTGCGACCCAATCCCCAAACAAAAATCTTGGTAATACAGTAGGAAGTACTGCTACAACAATGGGGATACCTACAATTGCAGGTACAGGACAAAATATTGGTGTTTCACAAAACAGTAATGTAAACGCATGTACTGATAGTGATGGTGATGGCATCACAAATGTTTATGATCTTGATAACGATAACGATGGGATCCTGGATGTCAACGAAAAAACCTGCCCACTGACAGGACAAACCATAAGAATTGGATATATTCCTAATAGCAGAGATTTAGATGGTGACACTGGTTACACTTTTGATGGATCTTTAATGAGTGGTTCCGGAGCATTAAAATTAACTAATCCTGCTAATTTTGGCCCTAATGGTGCTGTGAATGCCAATATAGTATTGGTTAATATGGGAACTGCTCCCATTACTAAAGCGATTATTAACTCACTCAACCTGAATGCCATCTTCCTTGGCGGTATTAATGATGCTGCTGCTACCCCCAATTCATATTTATCAGCGGCTGAATTCGATGCCATTAAAGACTGGTCAGATGATTCTCAAAATAATTATGTAGTATCAACCCAGGCTCAGACACAACCTTGGGGTACCAGTGTGGTGTCACAAGTTTCAAATCCGAATGTACCTACATCATACGGAAGCCAGACTTCTATTTTCAAAGGCCCTTTTGGAAAGGTTACATCATTCACTCAAGGGGGAGGATATCAAGGGTATTTCTCTACCATCAATGCCTTGTTTGGAGCCAATGCACTTGCAGTCAATGGAAGCAATGGACCTGTAATGTATGTCGATGGGACCTATAACGACTTAATGATTGCAGATGTTGATATCCTGACTACAGTTGGTGGTATTACAGCAGGAAGCAGTGTGACATCCAATAATGATGTACTTTTTATGAATATCTGGGCATTTGTAGCTGAGCAATCTGCATGTACTTCTTATAAAGATACAGATGGTGATGGCATTCCTGATTATCTGGATCTGGATTCTGACGGAGACAGTTGTCCTGACGCTGTTGAAGGTGGCGGCGGTTTTACCAATGCCAATCTGGTGACAGCTACGGGATCACTTGCTACCCAAAACCCTAATCAGAATCTCGGAAATAATGTAGGAAGTAATGGTGTTCCTACAATTGCAGGAGCCGGGCAAAATATTGGTGTTTCACAAAACAGTAATGTAAATGCATGTACTGATAGTGATGGTGATGGTATCACAAATGTTTATGATCTTGATAACGATAACGATGGTATCCTGGATCTCAACGAAAAAACTTGTCCACTGACAGGACAAACCATAAGAATTGGATATATTCCTGATTCCAGATCAGGAAATAACGGATATACCTTTAACGGAAGTCAAATGAGTGGTTCCGGAGCATTAAAATTAACTAATCCTGCTAATTTTGGTCCAAGTGGCACAGTAAAAGCAAATATAGTATTGGTCGATATGGGAACTGCTCCTATTACCAAAGCAATTATTAACTCACTCAATCTGAATGCGATCTTCCTTGGCGGTATTGATAATCTTACCACTTCATATTTGTCAGCTGGCGAATTTAAAGCCATTAAAGACTGGTCAGATGATTCCCAAAATAACTATGTAGTATCAACCCAGATTCAGACACAATTCTGGGATACCTCTGTAGTGTCACAAGTTTCAAATCCAAATGTACCTACATCATACGGAAGCCAGACTTCTATTTTCAAAGGGCCTTTTGGAACGGTTGCATCATTCAATCAGGCAGGAGGCTATCAAGGTTATTTCTCCGCCGTAAATTCCTCGTTTGGAACCAATGCGCTTGCAGTCAATGGAAGTAATGGGCCTGTAATGTATGTAGATGGAATTTATAATGACTTAATGATTGCAGATGTTGATATCCTAACTGCACTTGGTGGTGTTACAGCAGGAAGCGGAGTTACATCCAATAATGATAAACTTTTTATGAACATCTGGGCATTTGTAGCTGAGCAATCTGTGTGTACTTCTTATAAAGATACAGATGGTGATGGTATTCCTGATTATCTGGATCTGGATTCTGACGGTGACAGTTGTCCTGATGCTATTGAAGGTGGTGGTGGTTTTACCAGTGCTAATCTGGTGACAGCTACAGGATCACTTGCTACCCAAAATCCTAATCAGAATCTTGGAAATAATGTAGGAAGCAATGGTGTTCCTACAATTGCAGGGGCCGGGCAATCTGTTGGTAATTCTACCAATGCATTAGTTAATCTTTGCTTTTGTTACAAAACCCCTGTATCTCCAGGTGGAGGAAATCCTAATCCAGTAAAATTTGGTATCACTGCGCTGAACCGAGCGGGTTCAGGTTCTTCAGAATGGCCGGAAGTAAGACGTAGTGCATGGGCGGCTCTGGAGTCCAAATCAAAAGGTTTTGTGGTTAATCGTATGGCATTTGTGGATGCAGATAGTAATCCTGCTACTCCTACAACTCCGCCTTTAGCTAGTATTCCTGCGGCAAACTATGTTGAAGGAATGATGGTCTATGATACAGTAGCGAACTGCCTGAAAATCTATAACGGAACAGTGTGGAGTTGCTATTCAACTCAAACTTGTCCTGACTAATTATTAATGTAGAATTTTAAAAATTTTAAAAATGAAAAACATTATAAAAATATTTTGCCTGTTCGTTGTTAATTTGGCTACAGCACAAGTAGCAATAGGAAAGGCATCTATTAGTACCATCCCACCCGCAAATACAACTACAAACCCATCTATTTCCTTAGAGTTTGGTGATTATGGCGGAGCCTTATTGGGTAGAGGAATTATTTTACCTTGGATTACTGCGGATATGGACAAAGCTGCTGCGGTTCCTGGAACTATTATTTTTGATACGGTTGATAAAATTGTTAAGTATAAAAATGGTGCAGGCGCTGGAAACTGGTTTTCGCTTTCAAAAAACGAAACAGTTCCGGTAATTGGAGATACAACCGGAGTAGTGGTCACAACCCTTCAGGACTCTTACACAGATAATCCTAATGCTAAAGTGAGTATAGGAACTCCAGCAACCCCAGCTGTTCCCGGAATATTAGTGTTGGAGGAGAATAATAAAGCAATGATTCTTCCTAAAGTGGCAAGTCCACATCTGAATATTGTAAATCCTGAACCAGGAACTATGGCTTATGATACCGTAAAAAAGCAGCTTGCAATTTTCAATGGCAAAGTTTGGTCATTTTGGAAACCTTAAGTTTCTTTTATTAAACGGTTAAACAAATAACCACTTCTATATGAAGTGGTTATTTATTATAAGACTAAATTATTTGCCATCTATTTATAGCCACTTTGGTGTGAAAAAATGTTTGTAGCAAATCTGCATTGATCCAAATAAAACCTGTTATTTTGTTTTTAAGCTCGTTTCTATGCGTATATCTCATATCATTTGTGAAGCACCATTTTGCTGTACGCAATTTGTATTTAACATTACAATAAACATATATTATTGTACATATAACAATAATTAGTTAATATTACCCTATCTTAACGGTAGGTAATCGCTAATAACGGGTCAATAAAATTTCATTATATGCATCAATTTTATTCAATAAGAAACACATTTGCACTTAAATGTGTTTTTATAGTTCTGATCACATTTACTTTCAAAAATTTAATATCTCAGAACCATACAATAGACTCTTTGCTAGAAGCCTCTCAAAGCGATCTTCAAAGTGGTGAATTAAAAAGAGTTCTTGCTAAGCAAAACATCATATTAAAAGAATCTATAAAGAAAAACTATTCTAAAGGTATCGCGAGGTCATACTTATTTAGTGGCAAATGCTATATGAAGCTTGGGGATTGTGGCAAGGCTTTATTTTTTTTCAATAATGCTTTAAATGAAAAATATGCCCAATTAGACATGGACTTAAAATCTGAAATCATTACCAATATTGGGAATTGTTACCATCAGCAAAGTTTATACAATGATGCATTAGAAAAATATCGGGAAGCAATCAGACTTGGAGAGCTATCTGAAGAAATTAATTATATAAAGGCAAAAAATTATAATAATATCGGAAATTTATACGAAACTGTAAAAACGCCAAAAGACTCTGCTTATTATTACTATTGTAAGGCCTATTACTATTTCAAAAGTGATTACAAGAATACGCAAACACAAAAAAAGAATACTATCGGAGCTACTATTTGTACTAATCTCGGAGAAGTATGGAGTACGAATAGTCGGATAGACTCAAGCAAATATTATTTTAATAAAGCAGCTCTATATAATAATAAAGCAAAAGATATAACATTAGGTGCCGTATTGGAGCAGAAAATTGGAGTTTTATATTATCATTCTCATGACTATAAAACAGCTGAATATCATCTGGAAAAAGCTAAAACAGTATTCGAAGAAAAAGAGGATATTTATAAACTATCCGAGTCCTATACCTTATTAATTAAATTAAATAAAATATTAGGAAATGAGAAAAAACAGACAGAATACAAAGATTTATTATTTACTATAGAAAAGAAAATCAATGCTATACAAGGATCTGCGAGGGCAGCAACATTAGACAATGTTATAAAAGAGAAAAATGAAGTTTTTAGAAAAAAAGAGATCAGATTATACTGGATTATCACCATTATATTATTGATCACTCTGCTTGTCATCATATTTTCTGTTTACTCTCATAAAAGGAAAAAAGATTCCTCATTTTTAACACTTCAGAAAGAAAGAGACATTATTCAGCAGAAAGAAATAGAAACCACCGAATTAAAGCTTAAAATAAATGAATCTTTTGACGAGGTTGTACAGCTCGCCAAAGATAACAGTCCAGAGTTTTTCATAAGATTTCAGGAGGTATATCCACAAGTTTGTTCTGCAATCCTGAAAATTAATCCGCAGCTAATAAGCAGTGAATTAAAATTTTGCGCTTTACTATTTCTTAATTTTTCTACAAAAGACATTGCGGAATATACTTTCACATCACCAAAAACGGTTCAAAACCGGAAAAATGGCATACGGAAAAAGCTTAATATTCCTTCAGACACTGATCTTTATCTCTGGTTCAAAAATCTATAAAAAAAATCCCGTCTCGTAATAAAACGAGACGGGATTTATATTGTAAGAAAAATCTTATGCTTGAACGTTGTTTCCTCCTAATACGAAAGGCTCAACTTCTTTGATTTCTCCGAACTGCTGCTCGTAGTTAGCGATGTTCTGTTGAAGAGCGCTTAATACTCTTTTAGCGTGAAGTGGAGCAAGAATTACTCTTGATCTTACTTTAGCTTGCTGAACACCTGGCATCAACTGAATAAAGTCTACTACAAATTCAGATGGAGAGTGGTTTACCAATGCTAGGTTAGCATAGATACCAGCAGCTACCATTTCGTTTAATTCGATGTTGATGTTTCCGTCTTGTGGATTTTGATTGTTGTCCATTGTTATAAATTATGTTTTTAAAATTCGAAATTTGAGATTGTGAAAATATAAAAATAATTTCAAATCCCAAATTTCAAATCATTAATTTTAGTTAAGGTCTTCGAATTCTTTCTTAGAACCAACAATAACGTTCTGATACTCTTTAAGACCTGTACCTGCAGGGATTCTGTGTCCTACAATTACATTTTCTTTAAGACCGTTAAGATCGTCTATCTTACCAGCAACTGCTGCTTCGTTAAGAACTTTAGTAGTTTCCTGGAACGATGCTGCAGACATGAATGACTTCGTCTGAAGTGCTGCTCTTGTAATACCTTGTAGTACAGGAGTTGCAGTAGCAGGAAGAGCTTCTCTTACTTCTACCAGGCTTAAGTCTTCACGTTTCAACTTAGAGTTTTCGTCTCTTAATTCTCTTGCAGTAATCATCTGACCTGGTTGGAATTCTTTAGAATCACCAGCTTCCACTACTACTTTAAGACCGAATACTCTGTTGTTTTCTTCTAAGAAATCAAACTTGTGCTCAAGAGCTCCTTCCAGGAATTGAGTATCACCTCCATCTACGATAGATACTTTCGTCATCATCTGTCTAACGATAATTTCGAAGTGTTTATCATCGATTTTTACCCCCTGTAGACGGTAAACTTCCTGAATCTCATTTACTAAGTATTCCTGAACGGCAGTTGGGCCTTTAATTCTTAAGATATCTTCCGGTGTGATAGAACCGTCAGAAAGCGGAGAACCTGCTCTTACGAAGTCATTCTCCTGAACAAGAATCTGGTTAGAAAGTTTTACCAAGTAAATTTTTCTTTCTCCAGTTTTAGCCTCAACAATAAGTTCACGGTTACCTCTCTTGATTTTTCCGTAAGAAACTACCCCGTCGATTTCAGTAACAACCGCTGGGTTTGAAGGGTTTCTTGCTTCGAATAATTCGGTAACTCTCGGAAGACCTCCGGTGATATCCCCTGCTTTTGCAGATTTTCTTGGGATTTTGATTAAGACTTTACCAGCCTTAATTTTTTCACCATCGTTTACCATTAAGTGGGCTCCTACCGGTAAGTTGTAAGCTTTTTGCTCAACTCCTTTAGAGTCTACCACCTTCAAGGTAGGTACGGCTTTCTTATTTCTAGATTCAGAGATTACTTTCTCTTCGAATCCTGTTTGTTCGTCAATTTCAAGTTGGAATGAAATACCCTGGATGATATCCTCGTATTCTACCTTACCTGAAGTTTCAGCAATGATAACCGCGTTATACGGATCCCATCTACAGATTGTATCCCCTTTCTTCACTTTATCACCTGGTTTAACAGCTAATATAGATCCATAAGGTACGTTAGCTACCATTAATGGAGTTCTAGACTCATTATCAGCAACTAATCTAAATTCTGTTGAACGGGAAACTACAACCTCAGCTGTATTACCGTTTTCATCTTCAGAAGTAATTGTTCTTACTTCGTCCATTTCAACGATACCATCTCTTCTTGCAACGATAGATGGGTTTTCTGATACGTTTCCTGCAGTACCCCCTTGGTGGAAGGTTCTCAACGTAAGCTGAGTACCTGGCTCCCCAATTGACTGTGCTGCAATTACACCTACCGCTTCACCCATGTGGATCACTTTACCTGTTGCTAAGTTTCTACCGTAACATTTTGCACAGATACCTTTCTTAGTTTCACAAGTTAAGGGTGAACGAACCTCCACTGCTTCTAATCCAGCTTCTTCGATTCTTTTCGCCAATGCTTCAATGATCACCTGATCTGCACTTGCAATAAGCTCGTCAGTTTCAGGATCATAAATATTATGAAGAGATACTCTACCTAAGATTCTTTCAGAGATTTTTTCAACGATCTCATCATTTTTCTTAAGTGCAGTAACTTCTGTACCTCTTAGCGTTCCACAGTCGTCTTCTGTAACGATAACGTCCTGTGCAACGTCTACCAATCTTCTCGTTAAGTAACCAGCATCGGCTGTCTTAAGAGCGGTATCCGCAAGACCCTTACGAGCACCGTGGGTAGAGATAAAGTACTCTAGAATCGAAAGACCTTCCTTAAAGTTGGCAAGGATCGGGTTTTCGATGATCTCCGCTCCGGTAGAACCAGCTTTCTGCGGTTTTGCCATCAAACCTCTCATCCCTGACAACTGACGGATCTGTTCTTTAGAACCCCTCGCTCCAGAGTCAAGCATCATATATACAGAGTTGAAACCACCTTGGTCAGTTTTCATTCTGCTCATGATCATTTCAGTTAATCCAGCGTTCGTGTTTGTCCAAACGTCGATTACCTGGTTATAACGTTCTGTATCGGTAATTAGACCCATGTTATAGTTGGCTCTAATTTCGTCTACAGTTTCAATTGAACTAGCAATCATCTGCTTTTTCTCAACAGGAACTACAATATCTCCTAGTGAGAATGAAAGACCTCCTTTGAATGCGTTTGAATACCCTAAGTCTTTCATTGCATCAAGGAACTTCACAGTTGTAGGGAAATCTGTATCAGCAAGGATCTTACCGATAACGTTTCTCAATGATTTCTTCGTAAGAAGTTCATTGATATATCCTACCTGCTTAGGTACAATCTGGTTGAATAGGATTCTACCTACAGAAGTTTCGATCAATCTTGTAACGATTTCTCCTTCTTCTTTGATAGGTAGTCTACATCTTACTTTAGCATTTAAAGATACTCTACCTTCAGCATAAGCAATTTCTGCTTCTTCAGGAGAATAGAATGCAAGACCTTCTCCTTTTACTTTCATAGTCTCCGTAGAGCTTAATTCTTTAGTCATGAAATAAAGACCAAGAACCATGTCCTGAGATGGTACTGTAATTGGAGAACCGTTTGCAGGGTTCAAGATGTTTTGAGAACCTAACATCAATAACTGAGCTTCAAGGATTGCTTCTGGTCCTAGCGGCAAGTGTACTGCCATCTGGTCACCATCGAAATCGGCATTGAAGGCCGTAGTTACTAATGGGTGTAGCTGGATTGCCTTACCTTCGATCATCTTAGGTTGGAAAGCCTGGATACCTAGTCTGTGAAGCGTAGGTGCTCTGTTCAATAGAACAGGGTGACCTTTCATCACGTTTTCAAGGATATCATAAACTACTGGTTCTTTTCTGTCGATAATTCTCTTTGCAGATTTTACTGTTTTTACAATACCTCTTTCAATTAGTTTTCTAATGATAAACGGTTTGTAAAGTTCAGCTGCCATATCTTTAGGAATACCGCACTCGTGAAGCTGTAAGTTTGGACCTACAACAATTACCGAACGCGCAGAGTAGTCAACCCTTTTTCCTAGTAGGTTCTGACGGAAACGACCTTGCTTACCTTTCAATGAATCAGAAAGTGATTTCAATGGTCTGTTTGATTCAGATTTTACTGCAGAAGATTTTCTTGTGTTATCGAATAATGAATCTACTGATTCCTGAAGCATACGCTTCTCGTTTCTTAAGATTACTTCAGGAGCTTTGATCTCCAATAATCTCTTCAAACGGTTATTTCTGATGATAACTCTTCTATAAAGGTCATTCAAGTCAGAAGTTGCGAAACGTCCTCCATCCAATGGAACCAATGGTCTTAGTTCTGGTGGGATAACAGGAAGTACACGCATGATCATCCACTCTGGTCTGTTGATCATTCTTGTATTAGCACCTCTTAATGCTTCTACAACGTTCAATCTCTTAAGAGCTTCAGTTCTTCTTTGTTTTGAACCTTCGTTGTGAGCTTTATGTCTCAAGTCGAAAGACAATGCATCAAGATCAATTCTTTTTAATAGATCTTCTACAGCTTCAGCACCCATTCTGGCGATGAATTTGTTTGGATCAGAATCGTCAAGATACTGGTTTTCTACAGGAAGAGTTTCCATGATATCAAGGTACTCTTCTTCTGTAAGGAATTCCATATTTTCAAAATCAGAACCGTCTAATTTTTTAGCAATACCCTGCTGAATCACTACATATCTTTCGTAGTAGATGATCATGTCTAATTTCTTAGAAGGAATTCCTAAAAGGTATCCGATTTTGTTTGGTAATGAACGGAAATACCAGATGTGTGCAATTGGAACTACAAGATTGATGTGCCCGATTCTCTCTCTTCTTACTTTTTTCTCAGTAACTTCTACTCCACAACGGTCACAAACGATCCCTTTGTAACGAATTCTCTTGTATTTACCACAAGCACATTCGTAATCCTTTACAGGACCAAAGATTTTCTCACAAAATAGCCCGTCTCTTTCAGGCTTGTGAGTTCTGTAGTTAATAGTTTCCGGCTTTAAAACCTCCCCTCTTGAGTCTTGTAAGATAGACTCCGGTGAAGCTAAACCGATGGTTATTTTATTAAATCTACTTGATTTATTTTTATTTGACATAATTTTATTTTTGATTATAAAGATTAAAGATTGAAAGTTTTACACTTTCGCTCTTATCATCTCGGAGTTGATTAATTCTTTAATTTTTAGTAATTAAATCTTTAATTTACTCCTCCAATCTTACGTCTAATCCAAGACCTTGTAACTCGTGAAGTAATACATTGAATGATTCTGGAATACCTGGTTCAGGCATCGATTCACCTTTTGCAATGGCTTCATAAGTTTTTGCTCTACCAATCACGTCATCCGACTTCACAGTAAGGATCTCTCTAAGGATGTTAGATGCACCGAATGCTTCTAGTGCCCAAACCTCCATCTCTCCGAATCTCTGACCTCCGAACTGAGCTTTACCTCCTAACGGCTGCTGAGTAATCAATGAGTAAGGACCAATAGAACGTGCGTGCATCTTATCATCTACCATGTGTCCTAGTTTCAACATGTAAATGATACCTACAGTCGCAGCCTGTGTAAATCTTTCTCCGGTACCACCATCATAAAGGTGAGTGTGACCGAATTTAGGAAGACCTGCTTTCTCAGTGTACTCCGTAATCTGATCAAGACTTGCTCCATCGAAGATTGGTGTAGCGAACTTCAGTCCTAGTTTTCTACCAGCCCATCCAAGAACGGTTTCGTAGATCTGTCCGATGTTCATACGAGAAGGTACCCCTAGTGGATTCAATACGATATCTACTGGTGTTCCGTCTTCAAGGAATGGCATATCTTCTTCACGAACGATTCTTGAAACGATACCTTTGTTACCGTGACGTCCTGCCATTTTATCCCCTACATTCAGTTTACGTTTCTTAGCGATGTAAACTTTAGCCAACTTCATGATACCTGCCGGAAGTTCATCTCCGATTGAAATTGCAAATTTCTCACGATTTTTAACCCCTTGAATATCATTATATTTGATTTTGTAATTGTGAATCAATTGTTTGATCAATTCATTCTTGTCAGCATCTACTGTCCAGTCTGCACCACTAACGTTTACATAATCTTCAACTGAAGTCAATAATTTGTGAGTGAATTTCACACCTTTACCGATGATTTCTTCGTCAAGGTCATTTTGTACCCCTTGAGAAGTTTTACCGCTTACCAGTGTATTTAATTTTTCAATTAAAGTATTTCTCAACTCATCAAACTTAGCCTTATAAGTGTTTTCAATCTCTTCAAGTCTAAGTTTCTCTTCAGTTCTTTTCTTTTTGTCTTTAATGTTTCTAGAGAACAATTTCTTGTTGATCACAACTCCTCTTAATGAAGAGTCAGCTTTTAGTGAAGCATCCTTCACATCACCAGCTTTATCACCAAAGATTGCTCTAAGAAGTTTTTCTTCAGGAGTCGGGTCAGATTCACCTTTTGGAGTAATTTTACCAATCATGATATCTCCAGGCTTCACTTCAGCACCGATTCTGATCATACCGTTCTCGTCAAGATCTTTAGTAGCTTCTTCAGATACGTTTGGAATATCTGCTGTAAGTTCTTCCATACCTAATTTGGTATCACGAACTTCAAGAGAATACTCATCTACGTGGATTGAAGTAAACCAGTCTTCACGTACAACTTTTTCGTTGATTACGATTGCATCCTCAAAGTTGTACCCTTTCCAAGGCATGAACGCTACTACTAAGTTTCTACCAAGAGCTAATTCTCCTTTTTCAGTAGCATAACCGTCGCAAAGTACTTGTCCTTTCTCCACTACATCACCTACTCTTACGTTTGGTCTTAGTGTGATTGTTGTACTCTGGTTGGTTTTTCTGAACTTAGTAAGTTTGTATGTTTTAGTAGCAGACTCGAATTGTACTAAATCTTCGTCTTCACTTCTTTCATATTTAATAACGATTCTGTCAGCATCTACATACTCTACAGTACCTGTACCTTCAGCGTTAATTAAGATTCTTGAATCTCTTGCAACTTGCTGCTCAAGCCCTGTACCAACGATTGGAGCCTGTGGCTTCAATAGAGGAACGGCCTGACGCATCATGTTGGATCCCATCAATGCACGGTTCGCATCATCATGCTCCAAGAAAGGAATCAATGAAGCGGAAATACCGGAAATCTGGTTAGGTGCAACGTCGATAAGATTTACCTGTGAAGGCTCAACTACTGGGTAGTCACCATCCAATCTTGCAATAATTCTGTCTGTTAAGAAATCACCGTTATCACTTAATTCAACGTTTGCCTGAGCAATTACTTTGTCTTCTTCATCTTCTGCATTTAAGTAGATAGGATCTGCGTTAAGCTCAATCTTACCATCTTCAACTTTTCTATATGGAGTTTCGATGAAACCTAGTCTGTTGATTTTTGCATAGATCCCTAGAGATGAAATCAAACCGATGTTTGGTCCTTCCGGAGTTTCAATCGGACAAATTCTTCCGTAGTGAGTATGGTGAACGTCACGAACCTCGAAACCTGCTCTTTCTCTTGATAAACCACCAGGCCCTAGTGCAGATAATCTTCTCTTGTGAGTGATCTCTGATAGAGGGTTGGTTTGGTCCATGAACTGAGATAGCTGGTTGGTACCAAAGAATGAGTTGATTACAGAAGTTAATGTCTTCGCATTTACAAGGTCAAGTGGAGTAAAGATTTCGTTATCTCTAACGTTCATTCTTTCCTTGATTGTTCTTGCAATTCTTGAAAGACCTACTCCGAACTGTCCTGCTAATTGCTCACCAACAGTTTTAATTCTTCTGTTTGATAAGTGGTCAATATCATCTACATCAGTTTTTGAGTTTACTAACTCAATTAAGTGTCTTACAATCGCAATGATATCTTCTTTTGTAAGAACTTCAGTGGTAGTTGGGATGTTTAGGCTTAACTTTTTGTTTAGTCTGTAACGTCCTACTTCACCTAAAGAGTATCTCTGCTCAGAGAAGAATAATTTTTCAATAATTCCTCTTGCAGTTTCCTCATCTGGTGGATCTGCATTTCTTAACTGACGATAAATATACTCTACCGCTTCTTTTTCAGAGTTAGTAGGGTCTTTTTGTAATGTATTCTGGATGATAGAGAATTCATTGCTGTTTTCTTTGTGAATCAGGATTGATTTCACACCAGCATCCAAGATAAGATCTAAATGTTCTTTTTCAAGAATAGTTTCTCTATCTAAGATGATTTCGTTTCTTTCGATAGAAACTACTTCACCTGTATCTTCGTCTACGAAATCTTCGAACCAAGTGTTCAATACTCTCGCAGCCAATGTTCTCCCTTCTACTTTTTTAAGGGCAGCTTTAGAAACTTTCACTTCCTCAGCAAGGTCGAAGATCTGAAGGATATCCTTATCAGATTCATAACCGATAGCTCTTAATAAAGTTGTTAATGGTAATTTTTTCTTACGGTCGATATACGCGTACATTACGCTGTTGATATCTGTTGTAAATTCCATCCAAGATCCTTTGAAAGGGATAATTCTTGAATAGTAAAGTTTGGTCCCATTCGCGTGGTAAGTCTGTCCGAAGAATACACCAGGTGAACGGTGAAGCTGCGTAACGATAACTCTCTCAGCACCGTTGATGATGAAAGAACCACTTGGCGTCATATAAGGAACCGGACCTAAGTATACGTCCTGAACCACAGTTTGGAAATCTTCGTGTTCCGGGTCAGTACAATACAATTTAAGTCTAGCTTTTAGAGGAACTGAATAAGTAAGTCCTCTTTCCACACACTCATCGATTGAATAACGTGGAGAATCAACCAGATAGTCTAAGAATTCTAATACGAATTGGTTTCTTGAATCCGTAATTGGGAAATTCTCTTGGAAAGTCTTGTAAAGAGCTTCTGTCTTTCTGGCTTCAGGAAGTGTATCAAGCTGGAAAAATTCTCTGAAAGACTCAATTTGGATATCCAAAAAGTCTGGAGTGATGATTTTTCCTTTCGCTGATGAGAAATTAATTCTCGGATTTCCTTGAGTTGTTGATTTTGTTTTACTCATAAAACTTTTAAGAAAGGGTTAAAAAATATTTTGATTCATTAAAAAATATCAGAAAAGAACAATAAACAAAATAAAAGTAAAAGGTAAAAGTGTTTTTGGCGCTCACAAAGGACCTTAGGCTCTTTTAAACTTTGTACTTGATTCTTTCTAACTGCAACGCTGGTATATCTTTTCACAGCGTAATGCAAAATATTTTTATTACTTTTGAGGCTATATTACCGCAATATCTATATACAGGAAATCCCCTTCATTTTCACACAATGAAAGAGTTGATTTTCAGTATTTTATAAATTTACAAACAATTTTTCGCGCCAAAAGAGGGGCAAATATACAAAAAATTATCCACAAAAACAAATAAATCATCTCATTTTGAGACTCTTAAAAATAGGAGAGACTGCCCAAATATGAGCAGCCCCTCCACAACACAAGCTAATCTTATGATTATTTCACAATAACCTTATAAGATTTTATCGTCGATTTGGTTTCTATCTTAATAATATACACCCCTGTTGGAAGTGAAGACGTATCAATACCTGTATGAGCATTGAACTTATCTGTTTTAACTACCTGTCCCTGTGCTGAGAACAATGTATACACTCCCTCTTCTGCTGATGTAATTCTAAGATTTTCTCCAGCCTTTACTGGGTTTGGATATACTTTTACATCATTCGCTGCTTCTGTAATGTCTGTTGCAGCAATTTTCGCAGCATTCGATGCATTTTTCAACAATGAAGCATAAGGTGAAAGCGGTGAATCCGGAGATCCTCTTTTCACAAGATCTGTATCTACTACAGCCTGAATACCGTCTTTATCTTTATCATTAATGGTAGAGATAAATCCACCTCCTAAAGTATCAAGGTTTCCTTTTCCGATTTTATAAAGGTCAAGATCTGTACCATTGGAAGTAATATCCAGGAAGTCTGGTTTATCATCACCGTCTGTATTTTTGATTGGATATTTTAATACACCTGAATCTGGTGAAGTTTCCAAAATGTCTGCAATTCCGTTTTTACCTACCGGAACATTTGCATCGATAATTCCATTATGATCTGCATCAATCTGATTGATTACTGAGGTTGGAATTCCAGATTCAAATAAATCTAAGATACCGTCATTATCAGAATCAAGATCAAGATAATTAGGAACAGAATCTCCCAGTACCGGCGTTATCAGGATATCACCTTCGTTATCATCATCCTGGAACTTACCGTTTTTATCAAAATCTTCTATTGAATCAGGAATACCGTCATTATCAGAATCTGAATCACAAGCATCTACAATACCATCACCATCTGTATCCAGTGTAGGAGATTTGTCATTTACGGCTGTACATCCTTCAGCACAGTCAGGAATTCCGTTTCCGTTATTATCTATACTGTCATCTCCTCCCTGGCACTGATCAAAGCAATTGGGAACACCGTCATTATCATCATCTCTGCTTGCAAAAGCATTATAGATATAATAATTTTGAGGAAAACGAATCGCAGTTCCGCTGTTGAAAGTGATTTTAATACGGTTAAAAGGTTTTGTAGCCTTTCCTCCAACGTAGAATTTATTTGAATTTGTAGTGAAGAAATTTCCACTGATAAGGCTTCCTGAACTTGTGAAAGTATCTGTAAGAACATTCCCATTATATAATGTTACGGTGATATTTTCCAGAACACTTACTCCAAGAAGGTTTCCTGCTTTTTCTACAGTAAACCCAGCCATTGTGTTGGCAGGAAGCACCGCATTAGTACCTACTGTTGCAAATGCTGAGAAAAGACTTAAGATAGATGCTGCCGGAACGGTAGCCGTTGCATAGTTGGATGGATTGTTATCCACAATAGCTTCCGGACTGGTCATTTTAGCTAAAATAAGACCAAGAAACCCAGGACCGGATGTCCATGTAGTCCCTGTAACTAAATTTCCAGGTACTGCAGAACCGCTTGTCTGGATTTTATCATCACATTCACAAGTAATAGGTTCTTCGAAAGCATAATATACTTTCAATGCTCCCAGGTTAAACCCTACTGTTTGGGTAATTTTTAATCTTACTTCATTGAAAGGCTTAGTAGTGGTTAAAGTCACTTTTTGTTTTCCTGAACCATATCCTAATACTTTAATATTAATCAAACCTCCTCCGTCAGACAATTGTTTTGAATCCTGAAGCTGACCGAAAAGATAAGTTTCTATGGTAATATTTTTTAAGAATTCTGCACTTAACAGTTTCCCCTGATCATCCGGCTCTATAACAAAACCTGTTCTATTTCCTGCAGGATAAGTTTGATTTTTGTCAAGAACTCCTACTGAATAAGATCCTAATAATCCTATTGGCAGCACTATTGATCCATAAGAGTTTTTATTTCCGTCACCAATTTTTTCTTTATTCTGAACATAAGAAAGCGGAGCCAGGAAACTGCTGCTTCCGGATACGTTTCCATCTACACCACTTCCCGCAATGATGTCATCACAAATACCATTGTTATCTGTAGGTACTTTTACAGGATCAAATGCGAATGCATAATAGACATTCATTGCACTGAATACAGAAAGAACATTGGTCTGATACAATCTTACTTCATCAAATTCTTTTGAAGTTTTAAAATGCAGGAATATTCTGTTTTTGCTTCCCCCGAATGCAGGTACTGATAAAAGTGTACTGCTGGTAGTTGTTTCCTGAAGCACCCCATTTTTATAAGTACTGATTCTTAAAGAACTCAAAAGATCAACTGTAATAAAGCTTGTTCCAAGATCTACATTGAATCCGGTGATATATCCCGCAGGATAGGTTGTATTTTTATTCTTTACAGATATTCCGTTTCCACTTAAAAGAGAAGCGAAATTGCCCATACTTACGCTGTTATCAAGGCTTGCATCCACTACAGGATTCATGCTTCCGTTGTAACATGCAAGACAAATCCCTGAATTGTTAACAGGTTTCGCCTCTACCCCCATCCCACGGATAGGTTCATAGCCCTGCTGCGCAAATAATACTGCAGACATTATCAATGTCATGAGCATCGCAGCTAACTTTTCGAATAATTTTTTGGTCATTTTTTATTTTTTTAAGGTTTGTGTTTATTTTTATTGAATTAGTAAAGGGCTTTCCAGTTGCTTCCATTACAGCCTTCATGTACTTTAGTGGTTGTATTATATCGGATTGCCCCTTCTTCAGCAGCTGTACATGCTGCATTAGCCCCTGAAGCAATTCCTTTCATCTGGATCGCTGCACCTGTAGATGTAGCTGCGGTAGGAGCCATATTAATTCCTAATATGGTATCTGTTCCGTTATTTTTATTAAAGAAAACATGTTCTTTGTTAGCATAAACCATTTGTCCCGCAGCTGCCTGCCCGGAAAATCCTATTGCAAAAGCCTCTGTTCCTGTAGCTGTATTGGCAGAACCTACGGCAATATTGTTCAATGAGGTTGTATTTCCGCTTCCGATGGCTATCCCACCACTGTTATTGTGGTTATTCCCAACAGTAAGCCCAGTAAGTCCTGTTACCGTATTAACATTCCCGAAAACCAGATTATTAGCACCCGTAGCGCTGTTGTTATTTCCTATTACTTTAGCACCATTATTAGCCGTATTATTTAATCCAATAGCTACAGCCGGAAAGTTCCCCTGCGCAGAAACCGTATTGTCTTTTCCCAAAGCAACGTTTGAGGAGGTACTGTTGGTAAGGGTATTATTGGAACCCCAAGTAAATGAAGCGAAAGAACCCGTAGCAGAATTAGCATTTCCTCCCTGTAAAGTTCCATTAATGTCTAACACTCCTTTTACGTTTTTCTGAGTAGCCAGAACTAAATTCTGGCCATCATTAGTCCCCAGATAATTTCCCGTTCCTATATCTGTTCCCAGCGTTGCTGCTGTTGCTGTTGTTCCTCCATTTCCTACAGTTCGCCAACTTCCGCTTAAGTTTCCCCATTTGGTACCATCAAAATAATAGTATCCTGGTGAGACAACATCCACAGTTTGTCCTGTAGGTGCAGTTTCAGCCGCTGTAACATATACTATTGCTCCGGTTTGAGCTGCTGTATAGTTTTTGGCTTTCAATTGTACTCCCGTAAGTCTTGGAGCAATCACACCGTCAAGTTTACTTGTATTAGAAGGTGATCCTACGACATCAAGTGTTGCTTGCGCCTGTGATGTATTAATCCCTACCTGAGCGGATGTGGTCAAACTAAATGATAAAAGAGCGATGGTTAATAATTTGTTTTTCATTTCTGTTGATGTTTGCTGTTTTTATGTATATGTGTTTTTTTTAAAGGGCAATTCTCAGGCATTCTCATTTAAATAATAAATGAAATAACAGATTGTACTGTAAGAAATCGTTAAAGTTTTGAGATATGATTATGAAATAAATGAATGGCTGAGTTTATCAGGAATTTTGATTATAAACTTAAAACCATCAACCAGTTTAATGGAATTGGTATAGAAATTTCTAACCTCTTCAAATACCAGGAAAGTATTTTCTTTACAGCTCAGAAATAAATAGTTCTTTTCATTCCTTATCGCAACATATTTTATATTTCCAGGGAAGGATATCTGAGTGTCATTTTGGTGAAAGAACGGGTTTTTATACTGAGAGTCGTTATAAAAGAATAAATGGGTCTCATTTTGACCAGCAGGTTCTTTATTTACAGCAACCAAGTCATTGTTCCCAGCTTTAGCATACAAATGAGTAGAAACATCAGCTAAGCATCTTTGCAGATGATTATTAATATCTGTACAATAGGACAACTCAGGTTTCGTCATCGTTACAGATATAAACTTAGCGTTTAGTTTCCCTACAGCTGCCAAAAGTAATATAAGTGTAATCTTGTGGCCGTAGGAAAGAAAGTAATTTCTATCCAATTATGTTGTGTTTTTTTCGATACAAATATAATATTTTTTTAACCAAAACAACACTTTGTTAATAAAAATTTACACAAAATAATAAAACATGGGAAAACTAATAAAATATTATGTTAATTTTTGTCAAATAATCAATGATAATAAAATTATACAAACTGTAAATCAATAATATTGAAATACAATTACTAAATAATACACACATTTACAAAGACTTACATACAAAAAAAAGCCCGGGCAAATGCCCGGGCTTCTATATTTATAATAAAATTGAAATTATTTCAATTCTACTTCAGCACCAGCTTCTTCTAATTGCTTCTTAAGAGCTTCAGCTTCGTCTTTAGAAACACCTTGCTTAATTGCAGCAGGAGCTCCGTCTACGATATCTTTAGCTTCTTTAAGACCAGCACCAGTTAAATCTTTTACTAATTTAACGATAGCTAATTTAGAAGCACCTGCAGACTTAAGAATTACATCGAATTCAGTCTTTTCTTCAGCAGCTTCACCTGCTCCACCTGCAGCAACAACTACAGCAGCAGCAGCTGGCTCAATTCCGTACTCATCCTTAAGGATAGCAGCTAATTCGTTTACGTCTTTTACAGTTAGGTTTACTAGCGTTTCAGCTAAATTTTTTAAATCTGACATTGTTGTAATGTTTTTGTTGATTATTTATTTAATTTTTTGAGTGTAATTATTCAGCAGCTGGCGTTTCGTCAGTGCTTTCTGCAGCTGGAGCTTCAGCAGCAGGAGTTTCTTCTACCGCAGGAGCAGCTTCTTCAGCTTGAGCTTCTACAGTTTCAGATTTGTTTTGAAGAGCAGAAACAACTCTTTGAATTGGAGACTGAAGTAATCCGATGATTTCACCGATCATTTCTTCTCTAGACTTGATATTTACTAAAGTATCAAGGTTGTTGTCACCAACATAGAAAGTTTCTTGTACAAAAGCAGACTTCAAAGCCGGCTTCTCTTCTTTCTTTCTAAAGTCTTTGATTAATTTTGCAGGAGCGTTAGCTGTCTCAGCAATCATTAAAGCAGAGTTTCCTTTGAAGGTTTCAAACATCTCAGAGTAGTCTACTCCTTCGATTTGCTCCATTGCTTTTTGCAAAAGTGTATTTTTCACCACTTTCACTTTGATATTTTGTTTGAAAGCCTGTCTTCTGAAATCTGAAGATTTAGCAGCGTTCAAACCATCTAGATCTGCTACGTATACTACTTTTGCATCCTGAAGCAAGTCTTTGATCTCTTGTATTGCTACAACTTTTTGGTCTTTTGTCATTGTCTTAGGATTAAATATTAGTTAACAGATTTAGTATCAATTGCAATACCTGGGCTCATTGTAGAAGACAAATAGATGCTCTTCACATAAGTTCCTTTAGCAGCAGTTGGTTTCATTTTGATCAATGTCTGGATAAGCTCCTGAGCATTTTCTTTGATCTTAGCAGCATCGAAAGATACTTTACCAATACCAGCATGGATAATACCATACTTATCTACTTTGAAATCAATTTTACCTGCTTTAACTTCAGTTACTGCTTTACCAATTTCCATTGTTACAGTTCCTGATTTAGGGTTTGGCATTAAACCTCTTGGACCTAATACTCTACCTAATGGACCTAATTTACCCATTACAGCTGGCATAGTAACGATAACGTCAACGTCTGTCCAACCTTCTTTGATTTTTTGTAAATATTCGTCAAGACCTACATAATCAGCACCAGCAGCTTTAGCTTCTGCTTCTTTATCTGGAGTTACAAGAGCTAATACTTTAACATCTTTACCAGTACCGTGAGGAAGAGATACAACACCTCTTACCATTTGGTTTGCTTTTCTAGGGTCTACACCTAATCTTACAGCGATATCTACTGAAGCATCAAACTTTGTAGTGTTCACTTCTTTTACAAGAGCTGAACCTTCTTCAAGGTTATAGATTCTTCCTTTTTCTACTTTGCTTAAAGCTTCCTTTTGCTTTTTAGTTAGTTTTGCCATTTCTTTAAGTTTTAAGCGTTAGTTGGTTTAGTTCCTGTTACTCTTAATCCCATAGATCTAGCAGTACCTGCAACCATAGAAAGAGCAGAGTCCATTGTGAAACAGTTAAGATCCGCCATTTTATCTTCAGCGATTTTCTTTACTTGTTCCCAAGTTACAGAACCTACTTTGTTTCTGTTTGGTTCACCAGAACCTCCCTTGATCTTAGCTGCATCCATTAACTGAATTGCTGCAGGTGGAGTTTTAATAATGAATTCAAAAGATTTGTCTTCATATACTGTAATTACTACAGGTAAAACTTGCCCTGGCTTATCTTGGGTTCTTCCGTTAAATTGCTTACAAAACTCCATGATGTTCACACCTGCAGAACCCAATGCTGGACCTACTGGTGGAGAAGGGTTAGCTGCGCCACCTTTCACCTGAAGCTTTACCATTTTAAAGACTTTCTTAGCCATTGTTTGTTTTTTAAATTTGAATAATTAATGAGTTTGGAAGCATTTATTATTCAGTAGGTTATGCACTCACATAACAATAAACCTACTTTTTGGACTGCAAAAGTATAAAATATTTTTGAAATAGCAAACGGAAATTGCTGATTTTTAAAAAGTTTAAGAAAAAAAATTTAAGGAACCTTCAACTCATTTTCCGAATCCTCCTCCAGGAAAACAAAAACGACTATTTATAGTAAATAGTCGTTTAATATATTTATTAAAGTAGAAACTTATTAAAATCCTGAAGGCTTACTAATCGTCTGAGTAGAACCATCTGTTCCTCCAAGGTTAGCATTGATATCACTGATATTTTGTTTTTCAATCAATCTTCTATATGCCATCAGATAAAGATCAACAGTAAAATTATTATAATTTCTTGGTGGTGGATTAGAAGTTGTTGCAATAATTCTACTATCTGTAAATCTTGCTTTAATATGCCAAGTTCCGTTATTTTTGAAGGCAACAACCTCCGGAGACCCTTGTTTATTATCATTCACACCATTGTCACCATAATCAAGCATTACATTGGTAGTTCCGTCATTCAGTTTGAATGAATAGTTGTGAAGTATAACCAGAAAATTGTTTGCATCAATTTTGGTGTCATAATCTGCAATTCCTGCACCAGATACACCGGTAAGGGTAAGCTTAATGTAATTAAATAATCCACTGCTTTCTAAAGCCGGATCGTATAGCTGCAGTCCATTCTGTGAAGTCGCCAAGAAGCTACCTCCTGTCATAGTAGGCTCTCCCGGATTTCTCAGATATAAAGAATTCGTATAGGTCTTTCCGTTGACGTCTAGTGTTTCCGCAGGGTTTGTTGTATTTATCCCTACTTTTCCTATCTGGGCATTTAAAAATATCCCAAGGCACATGATTATTGTGATATAAATTTTCCTTTTCATATTTGTTTATTGAAGCCCAAGAGGCGTGTTAGTTGATACTCCTGAATAGCCTGGTGAAGCGGACGCAGAAACAGAACCATTGAAAGTTCCCCAGTCTTTAACTAATGATCTTTCAAAGACATTCAAAGTAAGTGTCCATGTTCCGTTTTGTGAAGAAACAGTTCCGGCTCCTTTAAAAGCCAGGTTAATGGCATGGTAATTCTTTCCTCCACTGGTTACCTGCGTAACCTCAGTTGCATACGAACCAAACGATTTAGGAGTTGTTGTCATATTTGCCGCTGACACCGCTCCTGTAAAAACAGCACCTGTAATTGCCACTACATATTTATTAACCTCTAATCCTGTATTGAGATTCACTACTTCATCCTGTCTCACATTAGTCAATACAACATTATACATATTTACAGGGGCTACATTACGGAGCGATATATCCAACAGCTTAACCTTACCTACCGGTGAAGTATCTTTAGAACGGGTAAGCAGAAGATAGTTTCCGCTTGCTTTTGTATTTTCGGTATCTATTAAATAGGATTGTACCAATGTCTCTCCTTCTACATCAAGAGTACCTTTAGGTGTTTTAGTATTAATTCCTACTTGTGCATTTATGCTTAAAGCAGCAAAAGCAGTAAAGAGTATTGTAATAATTTTTTTCATAATGTATTTTATTGAATTAACGGAGCCGCTGCTGCGCCTGTAGTTGAAGCATTAAGGTTCTGAGTAGGACTAAAATCTTTGGCATATGATCTATCAAACACCAATAAGTTTAGTGTCCAGACACCAGTAGGAAAAGAGTTATCAGGTGCGAATCCCTGGTAATCGGCTTTAAGCTTCCATGTTCCTCCTGATGAATAAGCAAAAATCTGAGGCATTGGAGTAAGCCAGTCTGCAGAAAAAGTTCTTGTAGGCTGCGTAAATCCAAAAGAAGAGATCACCACCAAAAACTTGTTAGAATTGATCAAGGTGTCAAATTGATTGACCCAATCCTTATCTGAAGGGTCACAGGTAATTTTGAACTGAATAAGATTAATGGGTGCCGGTGAATTGGGTACAAAAGAATCATTGTACGCTGTAATTTTGTTTTCCGGAGCAGGAGATTTGATAATGAAAGTGTAATTCTCATCCGCTTTCAGTTTTTCCATGGGTTGTTTGAAAACAATTCCTGATGTCTTCATTGTACCGTTCACGGTAAGTTCTTTTTCAGGCGCGGTAGTGTTTATACCAACCTGAGCACTTGTGAGCATAGATGTACCCACCAAAATGATCATCGAAATAATTTTTGTCATTGGGGTTGTGTTTATTTAAAGCTTGTGTTTTGAATACTAATTCAGATTTTATATTTTTTAATTAAAAAATATAAGACTACTATACACCTGTAAACAGTGTATGAAAAAAATATAAAAATATTTGGATTAGTTTACAGAGTGTTGCAATAAGCATGCCATCTGCAGGTGAATTAATCACGGTTCAAAGGCACTGGATGCAGAAAAACAAGTTTAATCCCAATAACGTGATAATTGAATTGAAGCAAAACTCTTTATAGAGGTATCAACAAAAAATCTACCATTTGAATAGAGTTTTAAAATTGAAACATTAAAAAAACTTGGAAAAATAATATTCTTTTACTTTCTGCAGTGAGAGACCTCTTCCATCATATTGAATATGAATAAAGAAAAAGATAAAAAATATAATATTAATAAAAAGGAAACTTTTTAAGAAAGCATTTTGATTGAATGAAATCCCGAAGCTCTCCTTATCTGGCAGAATAGCAATGACAATAATTAATAAAAGCATAGAATATATGTGATCCCAACGATACCAATCTATTCCCAAGACATACAAAGGTGCCACCCAAATAAGACTCACAACAACAAACTTAGCAAATGTATTAAACTTACTTCTGTAAAATATAAAGACGTAATATAAAAACATAGAAACTTCAAGAGCAAGTTCCAGAATGAATAAAAGATAAGAAATAACTTCTTGTTTTATGAGCCCAAACCCATCTGAAAATTTATAAAGAAAAATATTATTGTCACTAAAAACGACCCCTCTATTTTTAATAATTTCTAAGCTTTTACCACTATTGATTTCAGTTCCGAAAAAAAACAGAACACCCATTATGATAGTGGATAAACCGAAAAAAAGCATCCAAAGAGAATATTTCTTTTCTCCAGTTTTAAGAACATGTATCGCAATAAAAAAAGGAAGAAAGAAATAGAACATTTCATGAATAAACAGACTTAGGCAAAATAAGATTAAAAAAATCCTTTCTTTAAGAACAGTCATCTTACCTAAAGCAAAAAATACAGCAAGTACAAAAAGAATCATTTCTCTTTTTCCGGAGTAAGACAAATTAACGGGAAAATACATAAAGCAAAGCGGGGAACATAGTAACACCAGAATATTCCAATCCATTTTCTTCTTTAATAATAGCCTGAAATAAGCATAAAAAATAAGAGTATAAAAAATGATCTGCGTCATATAAACCTGAATAGGTAAAGATATTCTAAATTTATCCTGTATGGCAAAATACATACTTCCGGTAATCCCCCGGCGTTTAAAACCTCCATCTTCATAATTTACCAACCAGTCTGATAACGTCCATTCATGAATAGATAAAGTAGCCTTTCCGTATAATTTAAAAATTACATAAAGAAAGATTACGATTAGAAAGGAACAATATAACAAAAAGATGCTATTTTTTTTTGAAAATAATGTCATAAATTCTACCTTATTTCGTGAATGAAAAAAGACTGCTTATCAGCAGTCTCTTTTATATTTTTATAAGTAACTATTATACTTTTTCTACTTGCATGTAGCTAAGTTCCATTGGAGTTTTTCTACCAAAGATCAATACAGAAACTTCAATTTTCTTTTTGTCTTCAAGAATTTTCTCAACTGTACCATTGAATCCGTTGAAAGGTCCATCAATTACTTTAACGTTTTCACCTACTACATAAGGAATTTCAACATCGCTTGCAAATTCTGAAAGCTCATCCATTCTTCCAAGCATTCTGTTAACCTCTGATTTTCTCATTGGAACAGGATCACCTCCTTTGGTTAAACTTAAGAAAGAAATAACTCCAGGGATATTCTTGATAACGTGAGGAATCTCTCCCATTAGGTCAGCTTCAATCATCAAGTATCCAGGGTAGTAAGGTCTTTCTTTAGGAACTTTTTTACCGTTTCTAATTTGGATTACCTTTTCCATAGGAATAACCACTTGAGTAACGTACTGCTCAAACCCTAAACGTTTGATTTCTGTCTCAATATAGTTTTTCACTTTATTTTCCTGTCCGCTGATTGCTTTCAGCACATACCATTTCAATTCGCTCATTATGGGAAAATACTTAATTATTAATTGAACAAGTTGATTAGCATTCCTATTATGTTGCTGATTGCTTTTGAAAACAATTCATCAACTCCAAAGGTAAATAATGCCAGAATCACTGTCGCAATAGTCACTACAATTGTAGAAGACTGAAGGTCAGCCCATTTTGGCCATTCAACCTTATGTCTGAATTCGTTATAAGAACCTTTTAAAAAATCGACAAATGAACTCATAATTTATATTTGCACGGGCACAAGGATTCGAACCCTGATCAACGGTTTTGGAGACCGGTATCCTACCATTGGACGATGCCCGTAGTTAAAAAAAGCTCCGTAAAGAAATTCCTTACGGAAGCTTTTTTATATTTTTAAGATGATTAGTCTATGATTTCAGTAACCTGACCTGAACCAACTGTTCTACCTCCTTCTCTGATTGCAAATCTAAGACCTACGTTAAGAGCGATTGGTTGTAACAATTCTACAGTGATCTCTAAGTTATCACCAGGCATTACCATTTCTACACCTTCTGGTAAGAAGATCTCACCTGTAACGTCAGTAGTTCTTACGTAGAACTGAGGACGGTACTTGTTGTGGAATGGAGTGTGACGTCCACCTTCTTCTTTAGAAAGGATATAAACAGAAGCTTTGAATTTTTTGTGTGGCTTAACTGAATCTTTCTTAGCGATAACCATACCTCTCTTGATGTCAGTCTTTTCAATACCTCTCAACAATAGACCTACGTTATCTCCAGCTTCACCTCTATCTAGGATCTTTCTGAACATCTCAACTCCTGTAATAGTAGAAGTTAATTTTTCGTCACCCATACCTACGATATCAACTGGATCACCAGTGTTGATAACACCAGCCTCGATTCTACCAGTTGCTACAGTACCTCTACCTGTAATAGAGAATACGTCTTCGATTGGCATCAAGAATGGCTTTTCAGTATCTCTTGGTGGTTGCTCGATCCAAGTATCAACAGCATCCATCAATTCTTCAACGCTCTTGAACCACTTATCTTCTGTGTTAGCAGGAGAAGCAGTAGCTGCAGTAAGAGCTCCTAGTGCCGAACCTTGAATTACTGGAGAGTTGTCTCCGTCAAATTCGTAAGTAGACAATAAGTCTCTTAATTCCATTTCAACAAGCTCTAATAATTCTGGATCGTCTACCATGTCAACTTTGTTCATGAAAACAACGATTCTAGGTACGTTTACCTGACGGCAAAGTAGGATATGTTCTCTAGTCTGAGGCATAGGACCATCAGTTGCAGCACATACTACGATAGCTCCATCCATCTGAGCAGCACCTGTTACCATGTTCTTAACATAGTCGGCGTGACCTGGACAGTCAACGTGAGCATAGTGTCTTTTTTCAGTTTCGTATTCGATGTGAGCAGTATTGATAGTAATACCTCTTTCTTTTTCTTCTGGAGCAGAGTCAATTGCAGAGAAGTCTTTTTTCTCAGCAAGACCTTTGCTAGCTAATACAGCAGAAATAGCAGCTGTAAGAGTAGTTTTACCATGGTCAACGTGACCAATAGTACCAATGTTCAAGTGTGGTTTGTTACGATTAAACGTTTCCTTTGCCATGATTTAAAATTATTTATTTATTGTTTTTCAAATTTTCGGTGTGCAAATATAATGAATTTTTAAATACCAAAAACTTTTTATTAAAAAAACTTTCAATATTCTCATCCAATGAAGGACAAACCTTATATTTAACGTATTGAGACTGCAAATTTACACATTTTTCCGGATTGAAAAAAATCCTTAGAAATGTTTTATTAAAATTATAAACTATCTCATTAATTATGAATACAATATACAAGAAAAAAATCCTGAAAATTCTATTCGTAAATCCATTCTTATCTTTTTCTCGTAGATATAAAAACAACAACTAAAAATTAATATTATGAGAAAACTACTACACCTATTTTGGGCTCTGATAGCCATTGTAACCCTGTTTTCATGTGATAATTCAGATGAAAACATGATGTCAGAAAATATACCTCAGGGTCCGGATCTTATGGTATATGGAATAACAACTATGAATGAGCTCGTTTATTTTAATTCCAACAATCCAAAAACTTTCACTTCAAAAACAGCTGTAACAGGTATTACTTCAGGAGAAAAATTACTAAGCATAGATTTCAGACCTGCTACAGGAGAATTATACGCGTTATCCAATGCAAGCAAGTTATATATTATCAATACCTCCAATGCTTCAGCAAGAATGGTAGGTTCAACAGCATTTATCCCTTCTATAGCAGGAACAATTGCTTCTATTGATTTCAATCCAACAGTTGACAGAATCCGTTTAGTGAGTAATACCGGGCAAAATCTGCGTTTACATCCGGAAACGGGAGCTGTTGCTGCTACGGATATCAATATTAACGGAACAGTAAACCCTTCCATAACCGGATTAGCTTATACCAACAGTAAAGCAGGAGCTTCTACTACTGTGTTATATGATATTGATCCGATGCTGGGAAAATTATACAAACAGGATCCTCCCAACAATGGAACTTTAGTAGAGGTTGGAAATCTTGGAACGACTTTTACAGGACAGTGTGCTTTTGACATCAAATATGATAACAGCACTGCTCTATTATCTTTAAATGAAAAACTTCATATTCTGGATCTGAATAATGGCAAAGCAACCTATATTGGTTCCCTCCAACAGCCAATTATTGATATTGCCATCCCAACAGAACCGGTAGCTTATGCGATTGATAATTCAAATAATCTTCAAATTTTCAATCCAAACAGTCCTATGCCTGTTTCAAAAACAATAGCAGGATTACAAAGTGGTGAGAATATTTTAGGAATAGATTTCCGTCCTGCCAACGGACAATTGTATGCTTTGGGAAGCTCAAGCAGAATGTATACGATCAATTTAGGTACAGGTGCTGCTACTGCTGTGGGAGCGTCTCCATTCTCAACCTTACTTTCCGGAACTGATTTCGGATTTGACTTTAATCCCACTGTGGACAGAATAAGAGTCGTGAGTAATACAGGACAAAATCTCCGTCTCAATCCTAATGACGGAACAATTGCAGCCGTAGATCTTGCATTAAATCCGGGAAGTCCGATGATAAGCGCAGCTGCCTACACTAACAACTTTGCTGGAGCTACCTCAACTACCCTATTTGTCATTGATCATAATACAGATAAATTGTATCAGCAAAATCCTCCCAATAACGGAACTTTGGCTGAAACAGGTTCTTTAGGAATCAACATTACCAATGCTAATGGTTTTGATATTGGAAGTATGAGCCAAAAGGCTTACTTAATGGCATCAGTAGGTTCATCTACAAAAATTTACTCTATCAATACGACAACAGGAGCAGCCACTTCTGTTTCTGATTACCCAAATACCGTAAAAGCTTTTACCCTGGGATTAGGTTTTTAAACTCATCCTATTTTATTTCAATAATCGAGAAGCGCGGAAAACTTTGTTTTCCGCGCTTCTTACTAATATAAATGAAAGATAAATTAAATTTGGCTGAGCTTTTTCGTTCTGTTGAAAATCCAGAAGATAATCGGGAAAATAAGCAGAGTAAGTACTGTTGCAGTAATCAATCCTCCAATAATAACAATTGCCAGAGGTTTTTGAGATTCCGACCCGATTCCTGTAGACAAGGCTGCCGGCATCAATCCGATAGAAGCCATAAGAGCTGTCATAATTACAGGTCTGGTTCTGGATTTTACCCCGCTGAATATTGCTGTGTCTATATCCATTCCGTCTTTAACATTTTGATGAAACTCCGTGATAAGAATTACCCCATTCTGGATACAAATTCCCAGAAGGGCAATCATACCTACTCCTGCAGAAATTCCAAAATTGATTCCGGTAACATGCAAGGCGATAATTCCACCAATCAGAGCAAAGGGTACATTTGCTAATACCAGAAGAGAATCTTTCATATTTCCAAACAGAATAAACAACAGGAAGAAAATCATCAGGATACTCACCGGCACTACCTGTGCCAACCTGTGCGACGCACGCTGTTGGTTTTCAAACTGACCTGTCCATCCTACAGAATAACCGTCCGGAAGTTCAATTGTCTCCACTTTTTTCTGAGCATCGGCAATTGTACTTCCCAAATCCCGGTCACGAATGGAAAATTTAACTCCAATATATCGTTTGATATTATCTCTGTAAATAAATGCGGCTCCGTTATCTTTAACGATGGTACTTATTTCTTTTAGAGGTATCTTTGCTCCATCCTGTGTAGGCACCATCAAAGCGGCAATATCATTTTCATTGGTTCTGTATTCCTGAGAATAACGAAGGCGGATCGGGAATTTTCTTTCCCCGTCAAACATTTCTGAAGCGGTTTTTCCTCCAAAAGCCATTTCCAATACTGCTTGTGCATCCGCAGGCATTACTCCGTAAGCTGCCATTTTATCTCTATCCAAAACAACACTTACTTCCGGCTGGCCGATATTTTTAATAATTCCAGGATCTTTAACTCCTTTTACGTCTTTAATCTTTAATAAAACTTCATGAGCTAATTTGTCCAGGGTTTCCAGATTGTCACCATAGATTTTGATTCCGTTTTCGGCTTTAAAACCAGCTACCGCTTCTGCTACGTTATCCGAAATAGGTTGGGAATAATTGAAAGTAATCCCCTGATAGCTTCTTAGCTTTTTGTCAATTTCATTGATGAGTTCATCATAAGTAATTTTGCGTTTCCATTCTTCCCTTGGCTTAAGGTTTACGGCAAACTGTACGAATCCAAATCCGTTGGGATCCGTTCCGTCATTACTTCTTCCCGTTTGTGCCAAGACATCTGTCACTTCCGAGAAGCTCATAATGTCTTTCTTTAAAAGGTCTGCCGTTTTCAGAGATTCTTTTAGCGAGGAACTCATCGGCATTTCAGCAGTAATCCACAATGAACCTTCATTCAGCTGAGGAAGGAATTCTGTCCCAAGAAATTTACCTGAAAATAAAGTGACTGCCAGGAAAGAGATCGCGACAATCATACTAGTTTTTTTATGCTTAAATGTTAAATTAAAGCCTTTCAGAACGATTCTGTCCCAGAAGTTAACAAACGGGTTATTTTTTTCTCTTACGTTTTTATTTAAAAGAATATGGGAAAGAACAGGAACCAATGTTAACGTGAATATCAAAGCTCCCATTAGTGCAAACCCTAATGTAAAAGCCAAAGGAGAAAACATTTTCCCTTCCACTTTCTGAAATGAGAAGATAGGAATCAGAGAGGTGATAATAATTAATTTTGAAAAGAAGATTGCTTTTCCTAATCCGGTTCCGGTCTGTTTGATCCAGCCACCCTTTGCCAGTTTATTAAACTTCTCCATTCCGTATCGTTTCGCTTTATGGTCGAGCATAACGAAGAGGCCTTCCACCATGACGACGGCTCCGTCAATGATAATTCCAAAGTCTACCGCTCCTAATGAAAGCAGGTTGGCACTCATCCCGGCCAGTTTTAAACATAAAAAGGCAAACAGCAAGGACAGAGGGATGATGATGGAAACAATCAGGGTTGTTCTCCAGTCTGCCATAAAGATTAAAACGATTACCGTTACCAGTACAATTCCTTCAATAAGGTTATGCATTACGGTGTGGGTAGTGAAATCCATCAGATTGTCGCGGTCATAGAAAGTAACCATCTTGACATCTTTCGGAAGTACTTTCTCGTTAAGCTCTTTGATTTTAGCCTTTACTCCTATTAATACTTCTCTTGGGTTCTCTCCTTTTCTCATGACAACAATTCCTTCTACCGTATCGTCATGATGATTCAAAGCGGCCTGCCCTACTCTAGGCATAGAGCTCTCATGAACTTCTGCTACATTTTTTACCAAAACTGGGTTTCCACTGTCATTCTGAATGGTAATATTTCCGATATCTGCTACTGATTTTACGAGACCAATTCCTCTTACCACATAGGCCTGTCCATTTTTTTCAATCACATCCCCTCCTACATTCAGGTTACTTTTTGTGACAGCATCATATACCTGAAGCGGAGTCAGATTGTATTTATCTAATGCTCTTGGATCGATACTGAGTTCAAAAACTTTATCCTGTCCTCCGAAAACATTGATATCTGCAACACCAGGAACTCCTCTTAAAGCACGGTCTATCACCCAGTTTTGCAGGGTAAGCAGGGTTCGGGAATCTTTTGTTTTACTTTCCAGGGTATATCTGAAGATTTCACCGGTTGGCCCGTAGGGTGGCTGTACTTCGGGGTCTACCTCATCAGGAAGGCTAATGGTTCTTAACTGGTTATTGACCTGATTTCTGGCAAAAGTATCGTCCACCCCGTCGTCAAACAGAATTTTAACAATGGAAAGCCCAAACATGGTGGTACTCCTCACACTTGTCTTTTTCTGAACCGGGCTCATCGCCAATTCGATGGGGGTAGTGACAAAGCGTTCTACTTCTTCTGCACTACGCCCATTCCATTGAGTGATGATTACAATCTGGGTATTGGTTACATCCGGAAAAGCTTCAATAGGCATATTTTTGAAGCTTATAAAACCGGAGATGGCTAAAATCGCTACCCAGATAAAGGTAAATGCTTTATTTTTTAATGAAAAAGCGATTATATTTTTTATGAATTTATTCATGATAGATAAATTGATGACCTAAAAAAGCCGTTAAAGAAAAATGTAAATATTCTTAATGGTTTAATAAGACTAGCTGTTCAGTGAACGGTAGATCAGCAGTTGGTTGTTGGTAATCACTTCTTCTCCTTCTTTCAGACCTTCTGCAATATAGGTGACCTCCCCTACCTGTTTTAAAACTTTGATTTCTCTGATTTTCACATCTGTTCTGGATTTAAAAATCACCACAAAACTCTTATTATCATCAAAGATCACGGCTTTGGATGGAACACCCAATGTACTATTGTTTTCCAGACTGGAAACTTTTATAGTAGCTTTACTGTCTGGAATCAGCAGTCCGTTGGCATTATCTAATACAACTCTTGCCTGCATAGCATTGGTTTGCGGATCAATAATTTTGAATATTTTATCAATTTTTCCGTCAAAAATTTTATCCGGATAAGAAAGTGTGGATACCTGAGCTTTCATTCCAAGGTTAATTTTATCAATATCAGATTCGTTGACATTCATGATGGCCCATACATTAGTGGTATTGGCAACATCAAAAATATTTTCGCTTCTATCACTTCTCAGCTGCATATCTTTATTGATACTTTTTTGAACAATATAACCGTTGATAGGTGCTACAACACTGTATATATTTCCGGTTCTCACGTTATAAACTGTGCTTACCGCTGTAGCTCTCTGCAGCTGGTCTTCGGCTTTTTGCAGCTGGCTTTTGGCTTCCAGGACATCTCTTTCTGTATTCAGCTTTCCTTCATAGAGCTCTTTCGAGACACGAAGATTATTTTTAGCCACTACCAGATCTGTTTTTGCATCGCTAACATCTTTTTGAATTTCTGCAAGCTCAGTACTTCTTATGGTTGCCAGTACCTGCCCTTTTTTCACATAGTCACCCAATTCTACATTCACACTCATCACATTTCCTCCTACCAGCGGATAAACGTCTATATAACTGTTTTTATCTGCAGAGATCTTCCCGTAAAAGCTGTATTCATCTTCTATATTCTTTTTTTCAACTTTTGCTAAAGAAATAGAATTGAGCATCGTGTTACTCAGTTCAAATCCTTTTTTGGCGTGAATATTTTTCTCTTCCTCTTTTTTGGAACAGGCCATTAATGAAAGGACCATCAATGTGGGGATAATATATGTTTTCATCATTTTAATAGAAGATTTTCGTTTGTATTAGTTGATTAAGCTGTTCTGCCGCCTGCATGATTTCATTTTTCATATCATAGATCTGAAGGGCTGTCTCTCTGTAGCTGTCCATAAAGTCTGTGAATTCAATCAGATTGACATTTCCTTTTCTGAAATTGGTGAGCATTCCATTGTAAACAAGTTCCATATTCTGAAGATCTGTGGTTTTCACATCCTGAAGCTGGTCATATTGTGCTTTCCAGACTTTATAGGCAGCTTGAACTTTCGTTTCAAGGGTCAGTTTTTGAAAGTCTGCATTTTTTTGATACTGCTGAATGGCATAGTTGGCTTTTACCACATTCCCCTGATTGGCTTTCCATAAAGGCAAAGGAATTCCTAACGTCAGATTCGTTTCATTATTAAAAGTTCCTCCAGCCTGATCCCATGCAGCCCCTACGGTAAGATCCGGTACATTCAATGACTTTTGCCACTGTGCATACAGCTTACTGTTATCTATTAGTTTCAAATTGTACTGGTAGTCAGCATTATTTTCCAGCGCTTTACTTTTCAGTTCATTTTCATCACCGAAAGGCTGTGCTGCCAGGGCTTCCTTAGCTTCAGTTTCAGACATCGTTGGTTCTATTTCTTCTGAAACTCCTGTTAAAACTTTTAGGTTCTGTTCAAAATCCAGAATATTTTTATTTATCTCCAGTTTATCATGGTTCAGCTGAATTACTATGCTCTGTAACCTTACGGCATCTTTAAGGGAAACATTTCCTTTTGCCGATTGTACACGATAGGCATTTAAAAGATCATTCATATATCCTAATTGCCTGTTGGTATTTTCCAGTTTTAATTTTTCGTAGTAAAGATTGAAATAGGCAGAACGAAGCTGGGATCTTAAATCCACCAGCAGTTGCGAAAACTGAAGCTGAGCCAATTCTTTATTGGATTTGGCAAAAGCAATTTCATTTTTCTTTTTACCACCCATATAGATCAACTGTGTAACACCCGCTCCTTTTGAGTGTGCTATATCAAAAACCTTTTTGTCCTTGGGGTTATAAGCATTGACCTGTCCGCTCAATTGGGGTAATTGCCAGATTTTGGCCTGCAGAATATCCGCATCAGCCATATTGATGTTGTATTGTTCGGCGAGCAGCTGAAGGTTGTTCTTCTGAAAAGCTTCTTCGCATTCCAAAAGAGACATCTGCTGTTGTGCCGCCGCGAATGAGGAAACGGCGAGGCACAGCACTGCAATTCTGTTCATTATTTTTCTTTTTAAAATACAAAATTGCTTTGATGCGATTAAAAGAAACTTAAATGACGCTTAAAAAAATATTAAAATAGGCTTAAACAGACCGTTTCAAAGAAAATTTAACGAAGAAATAAAGTATATTTTTCCCCAAATGTTGAATTTTATGTTAAAAATTCAATCTATAGTTTAACAAAAAAGCAGCTGTTTTTGGATTCAGTTGCTTTTACTTCTATTTTTTAAAAAACAGGGTAAATTTATTAATATAATCTTCAGGAGAAGAATATATGATATCAGCATCGTGATATTCCAGGATTCTTTTCACAATTCTAAGACCAAGACCTGATCCGGATATATTCTGAGCATTATTTCCTCTTGTAAAAGCTTCAAACAATTTCGTCTGCTCTTCTTCAGTAATGGTATTTCCGTGAGAAATAACTTCAATGGACAGATTTTCGTTGGTTTCTGTAATCAAAACGTTCACTTCGGAATTATCTGAATATACGGCTGCATTTTTAAACAAATTAATAAACACGATCACCAATAGCGACTGAATCCCTTTTATGGTCAAAAAAGCATTTTCTGAACTGTCTTCATTAATCATGAAATCCAGTTTAAGTTGTGGATAACTTTTCTCTACCGCTTCAAAAGCTTCAAAGATGGCTTCATCAATCCTCACTTCTTCATAAATACTCTGGATATTTTCTTTATCAAATTTTGTAAGCAATAAAAGTGAATTCGTCAAATCCGACAACTGGTACACATCTCTCTGAATTTGCTGCAAAGAAGATAGTGTTTCCGGAGAATGTTCTTCAAACTTAATCAGGTTCTCCAACTGGAAAGCCATCCTTGTTATAGGTGTTCTGATCTCATGGGAAGCACTTGCCGTAAAATCTTTTTGAGACTGGAATACATCATCCAGCCTTCCAATCATTGTATTAAATGATTTTGCCAAAACACTTACTTCATCATTGGACTGCTCAACAGGAATCTGTGTGGTCAGTTTATGGGCCGTAACTTCAGAAATTTCCTTGTTAAGATCTTCCAGCGGGCGAAGAAACTTTTCCACAAAATAATAACTGAAAAAGCCGATAAGCATCGTACTCATTACATAGGCCGTAACTAAAAGATATTTAAGATATCCCAATTTTGATTTTCCATTGGTATCAAAGGCACTTGTAAGGATATAATAGTTTTCCCCGTTAATGGTCCTGAGTGCAGCATAGATCTCCGGAATAGTTTTTTCCGTATAGATGATCTTCTTTTTATCCAGCTCTTTAAGCATTGCACTATCCCAGGTGACATTCCGGTCTTTGATAGTGCTGTAGATCAATTCTTTTTTCTCATTGAAAATTAAAATCTTTTCATTCAAAAGAATGTTATCAGAATTTTCGTTGAAGAAAACCGGAGCCTCTTCTTCAAAGTCTTTCGATTTTGAGATAAAATGGGAAGTAAATTCAAGTCGCTGTCTGAATCGTTCTTTAAATTCATCCCTTCTGAAATCATTAAAAGATAAATAAATAACGGCCATCACCATTCCAAAAAGTAATGAAAAGGCGATACTGATCGTTAAAGCTATCTTTCTTTTTAAAGACATTTATAATGGGCTTAAGTAATATCCGAATCCAGAACGGGTATGGATCAGTTTTATTTTAAAATCTTTATCAATCTTTTTCCTCAGGAAATTGATATAAACTTCTACGGTATTGGTATTTGTATTAAAATTGTGTTCCCATACATGTTCTGTAATCTGTTGCTTGGAAACTGTTCTTCCCTGGGCTTCTGCAAGGTAAACCAGCAGCTGAAATTCTTTTAGGGTAAGGGTTATTTCATTTCCTCCGCGATAGACCTTCTGTTCTGTTTTGTTGATAATAAGATCGTCAATTCTTATGATCTCCTGATCGGAATTATCAGAAGGAGCTTTCCGTCTCAGTAAAGAATTGATTCTTAAAAGAAGTTCTTCAAACTGAAATGGCTTTACAAGATAATCATCAGCCAATCGGGTGAATGCATCTTTTTTATCTGAAATATCTCCATAGGCAGAAATGATAATGATTGGAGTATTTTTATCAAAAGAACGAATCGTCTGACAGACATCAAGTCCATTTATTTTAGGGACATTAATATCCAGCAGATACAGATCGTAAGTATTATTTTTTATCTGGCGGAGAAAAGTTTCCCCGTCATAAATCTTATCACAATTAAAATTATTGGATTCTAAAAATCTGCATAGCTCTGCAGATAGAATGAGATCATCTTCTAATAAAAGAATATTCATCAAAATTTTATTTTACACGAATTTAACGAAAATTTCCAGGAGTTTAATAAAGTATAAATAAAAATACACGTCTCAGGGTTGGTTATTAATTAAATTGAATAGAAATCCAAACTGACAGTGTCTTACATGAAAAACAGATAACAAAAGTACAATCAAAAGACTGATGAAAAATTCTTTGTTTAGTATTATTTCACTCTTTTCCAGATTTTGGGTTGGTAAAATAGAGGTTAAAAATAACAACAACATCATAAAGTGTATATGAAGCCATCTTCCCCAGTCAATTGCATTAATAAATAAAGGGATTGTAATGATACAACAAAATATAAAGCCCAATAGGATTTTTTTACTGTTGAGTGTTTTTGTGCAGATGTAATAGGTAAATACAGCAAAAACTATTATAAAACTTAATCCATATAAACCATAATCTGAAATCTGCGACATAATTTGGTGTCCCGTATTGAGATTTTCATCCCAGTCAAAAATATTACCTTTTGACAATACAACCCCTCTTTTTTTCAATATCTGCAAAGATTTACCATTATTTATTTTTGATCCTATAAAAAAGAAAAAGGCTGTTGGGAGAACACATGCCAATAAATATGCTAAACTTTTTCTCAGCTTATTCTTAACATCAAAATAGTATAAGGAAAATATAAAATAAGGGATATAAAAAATGATTATTTCATGAAAAAAAGAAAATAAAAATAGAAGTCCAATTACTAAAACTTCTTTTTTTCCCCGATAATTATTACTGCTCGTATAGTAAATAAAAACAGCATATAATGTAATAAAAATAATTTCTTTTCTACCTATAATATATATATCAAAATAGTAAAATAAGAAAGTAAGAGGAGTAAAAATTAAAGTTAAATATAATGGTGATAATTTCTTTTTATAAAGAAGCAGTATAAAATAAATGAAAAATATAAGATATATAGAAAACTGAGTAAAGTAGACTATCCTATATAAAGGAATATTTGTAATGTCATGAAGATATATAAAAAAAGTTCCTCCTAATCCTCTTCGCTTAAATCCTCCATCCTGATAATTGATGAGCCAATCTGCATAGCTCCATCCATTGTTATTTTTATCAAAAAAATATAAATTTTTACTTATATGCTTTAAAAATAGGAAAAAAAATAAAACAATAGCCGTTTTATAATTTAAAATGTAAACCAAAAAGGGTTTGTTTTTTTTTCATATATTATGTTTGATTTTTTTATATCTAAATATAAAAAAATTAGAGCCAACTACGGGACTTGAACCCGTGACCTCTTCCTTACCAAGGAAGCACTCTACCGCTGAGCTAAGTCGGCATCAACTAAAAAAATCACACTGAGTAGCGTGATTTTTGTTGAGCGGAAGACGGGGGTCGAACCCGCGACATTCAGCTTGGAAGGCTGACGCTCTACCAACTGAGCTACTTCCGCAATTTTGTTTCCAAAATTATTGGTAAACGCTGTGCAAAACTAAGAAAACTTATTTAATTTTGCAAGTTTTTTTATAATATAAAATGTGGGGAGAGCAGGATTCGAACCTACGAAGCCGAAGCAACTGAGTTACAGTCAGTCCCATTTAGCCACTCTGGAATCTCCCCAGATATTTTATATTAAAATGAGCCTCCAGAGGGATTCGAACCCACGACCCCGAGATTACAAATCACGTGCTCTGGCCAACTGAGCTATGGAGGCATTTTAATAAAAGACTGAAATTGATTGAGAAACTCTACTCTACATATTTCAGTGTTAAAAAAAACCACTTTTAATGGGTAATTTTTTTGAGCGGAAGACGGGGGTCGAACCCGCGACATTCAGCTTGGAAGGCTGACGCTCTACCAACTGAGCTACTTCCGCAATTTTGTTTCCAAAACTATTGGTAAATGCTGTGCAAAACTAAGAAAACTTATTTAATCTTGCAAGTTTTTTTATAAAAATATAAAGTGGGGAGAGCAGGATTCGAACCTACGAAGCCGAAGCAACTGAGTTACAGTCAGTCCCATTTAGCCACTCTGGAATCTCCCCAAAAGTTTATATTTTATGAGCCTCCAGAGGGATTCGAACCCACGACCCCGAGATTACAAATCACGTGCTCTGGCCAACTGAGCTATGGAGGCAAATATAAAAAAGAATTCAAAAGATCGCTGTTCCTTTTTTGCGAGTGCAAATATAGAACGGATTTTTTGAATTCTCAAATATTTTATAAACTTTTTTTAACTTTTTTTCCTAAGCCATTTCTTTTTTCTTGATTAGTAGCTTTTTAGCTGTATCAACACAAAGATCCAAACTTTCTTCAAAACTCGCGGATGTCTTCTTTACTACGATATCGTCTCCCGGAACCGCCAAAATAATCTCAGCAGTTTTATTAACTTTATCAGCGTTATTTTCTACTTTTAAAAATACCTTACACTCCTGAATTTTGTCATAAAAGGTATCCAATTTGCTTACTTTTTTGTCAATGTGTGACTCTAGTGGTTCGTGTGGTGTTAAACCAATTGATTGAACTGAAATCTTCATAATTCTTCTTTTTTTGATGCTCGAGGGTGAGCCTGATTAAACACTTTTTTCAATTGTTCAATATTAGCATTCGTATAGACTTGAGTACTGGCAAGACTGGAATGCCCTAATATTTTTTTCACTTTGGAGATCTCCGCCCCATTATCCAAAACGTGTGTAGCAAAGCTATGCCGAAGGATGTGAGGACTTTTTTTTTCTTTCGTTGTTATAAGACTAAGGTACTTATTAACTACCACATAAACAAATTTTTCGTTGAGTTTTTTCCCTTTCTTATTGACGAAAAAATATGATTTAAATTCTGTCTGTGGATTTCTTATTTCCAGATAACTTTTAAGAAGTTCAGACAATTCATTGGAAATAGGAATAACCCTTTCTTTGTTCCCTTTTCCTATTACTTTTAATTCATTTCCATATAAGTCAACATTCTCAAATATCAGGCCACAAAATTCAGCTTTACGCATGCCTGTCTGATAAAGCACCTCCATGATACATTTTTCCAGCACATCGTGCACCTGTTCAAAGATCCTTTCATTAAGATCCGTCATTTCTTCTATAGATATAGGTATTTGCTTCTCAGGATAAAATTTCAGAGAAGAGATACCTTCAGTAGGAGAAACCTTAATTTCACCTATTTTTAAAAGGAAAAGATAAAAACTGCGAAGGGAAGATAATTTTCTATTGATACTTCTCTTGGAAATATCATTTTCGCTTAGTTCGACAATAAAATTTCTGATAATTTTTTTGTCTGCTTTGGCTAAATTTTCGGAAGATTCTGTTCGGAGAAAGAAATGGGAAAAGTCTTCAAGGTCTTTTTTGTAGCTTGTAATGGTATGAGGAGAATATCTTTTTTCGAATTGTAAGTATTCTAAAAACTTTTCCAGCATCATAGGTATAAAAATAAAAATTCACTCCTCAAATATAAGAATTTAAGAAGTGAATTAATATATGGTTAAGAAAAAATCTTAAGCCTGCTCTTCTTTGCTAAGCGCTCTTTGTTTGTAAGCAGCTTTCAACTTAGATTGTCTCAAAGTTACAGAAGGCTTGATAAAAGCCTGTCTAGATCTTAATTGACGAACAGTACCTGTTTTATCAAATTTTCTCTTGTATTTCTTTAAAGCTCTGTCGATGGATTCACCATCTTTAACTGGAATTATTAACATATTTTACATCTCATTTTGGATTGCAAAACTAGACATTTTTTTTTACAACACAAAATATATTGCCATAAAGAACGGCTACCCTATTTCAAACATTTCAATAAATCCAGTAATAAAGGTCGTTAACGCGTAATAATATTTTTATCCACAATCACTAAACTATTTAAATTTCAATACCTCCAACTTGTTTATTCCCTATGCTATTTCATTAAACTCATTCATATTAATGAAATGTAAACAAAAAGCATTATCTTTGCATCCACTTTATTCATGGGGTTGACTGGTTTCGACAGCAAGACCAATGGGTAAGTAAGCATGCAGAGAACCGTAGCGCGATCTCTATAATCCCTTGCTACAAAATTTTAACTGGCAACGAAGAGTTCGCTCTTGCAGCTTAATATCGAAGTATAGTAGATCAAGCGTTTTCCCGAAGATTTCAGTAGGGAAGCAAGATATTCCACAAATGCTCTGTTCTGCGGCGTTTGATTCTGGGATATAGGAATGCGGAAATAAGGCTTTAGAAGCTTTGGCTAAAGCTCGAAAAATTCAGAAGATAAGCTGGTAGTTGGGTGTCTATCCTCTGCTTTCAGTCGAAAACCAATGGTAGAATAAGCATGTAGAAAGCTTATGTATTGCTTGTTTGGACGAGGGTTCGAATCCCTCCAACTCCACTTTTTAAACAAAAGAGAATTTGTAAATTATTGAATTTTAAATATTTACATTTTCTCTTTTTTGTTTTTGTGTCCGAAATTGTTCCCAAACATTTTTACAAAATCTCCTGATTAACGGAATACAATTTAATTATAAATACAAATATATTAAATAGTTATTTAAGCCTTGAAATAATGTCCGTTACTTTCAAAATAATCAAACATTATACTCCGTGCAGTTGCGCTCCAATCAATGACGACCCAATTAGGAATTGTAAGCGTATCATCTTCATACAGCCATTGTACAAAATCTTCATCGCTTGCAAATTCGCCGTAATAAAAATTATTTGCATACTCATATAAACTTTGAAAATCCATTCTACCTAGATTATCCAAACACGCTTCGTAAACTTCTAGGTCATGACCTGAATCGTTGATTTGCTCAATTATTTCGTAAATATCTACAGATATATGGCATTCGCTCAACAATCCCATTTTTTCAAGAAAAGGACATTCGTAATCCTGAAACATAAATTCAGGTTTGGATTCGTCATTGTGTAAATCATACATTGCGTTGAGCAATGAGTCATAGTCGGAATAATCCGAAAGGTTTAGCCATTTCCCAAATAATGAGCCGTTGTTGTACTTTGCGTACGTCCCTACATAGATACAAGCAGTATCAAGACAATTTGTTAACTTTGTCATGTCGATAAGTTTTAGATATGTTAAAATTTATTGATGTAGCCTAGTTGTGTTCGAGACAGCTAGGCATTTTTATTTTTATATTGAACCTTGTATCCAAAGACACAAGGCTAAAAGTAGCTTGTAAAGATGTATAAATGTACAACAAAAAGCCCATAAATACAAGTATTTACAGCACTTTTTAACCAAAATATCAATGTCTGTTAAAAACTTTTTAACTACTCGGAGAGCAGGAAAACAAAACCAGCCGTCAAAAACAAAAAACATCATGTAGGGGGTATATCGAAAAAAACTTTCGAGTGGGTATATACTTTCTCTATGGTAGGGAGCCTGTCGATACACATTTGAAAATTTTGAAATTCTTGGAGTGGAAATATTTTTAATTATTTTAGGGTAAATTGTCCAATAAATATAATTAAATAAATTTTCTCAATATGCATTTTATCTATTATAGTCTTGTAAATAAATCCCAGACCTTACTGTATGGAAAATAATATTTATTCTATTTTTTCAAACAGACAAAACATTGAATATAAAACTCTTGTACTTTTTGAACCACTGACAAAAAGTCACAAATAAGAATAGAGCGTTGTCATTATTTCGTAGACATTTAAATGGGTAAGATTTTTGAGTGATTTAATCCCAAAACATAACTATGAATAATCTAAATCAAAATACAACTCTTCAATCAAACGAAATAAATAATACAAATTCCACACAACGGAATAATGAAGAAAATATTAAACTCGAAGTTTTATCACCTTTGGACAAAAAGGATGATTTTAGGGTTAAAAAATATTTAAAACACATCAAAGATGCTATAGATAATGAAGATGTAAAAAACTTAGCTTTATCAGGGGTATATGGCTCAGGAAAAAGTACAATAATAAAGTCATTTAAATCTTTATATTCTGATATTAAGATTTTACATATTTCTCTAGCTTCTTTTATGGAAATAAAAGATACTGATTATAAGGATTTCAAAGACCAAATTCAACTAAATATATTACAACAAATAATTTATAGCCAAAAGGCTGATAAATTACCTGAATCAAGAATTAATAGAATTACTGAAACAAATATTTGGAATAAAAGTAATTGGATTAACATGTCTTCAATTTTAGGCATATTAATATCAACATACATTCTTTTAAGCTTTTATAAGTTCCAACTAAACCCTAACAATTGGTATTTATCAAATACTTTTGGAGAGTTTTTCACTAGTATTTCATGGAGTTTTATAGTATTAATTTTAATTCTCTTGATTTCATTATTTTTTGGCGGACAGTTAATAATTAAATCTTTCATTAATTCTAAAATTAATAAAATTAGTTTAAGTGGTGAAGCTGAATTAGGCAAAAAAGACGACAATAAAGATATACTGAACAAGCATATTGATGAAATAATTTATTTCTTTGAAAAAATTCACATTGACGTAGTTGTAATTGAAGATTTAGACAGGTTTAATACAACAGAAATATATAGAACATTAAGAGAAGTCAACTTCTTAATTAATACCTATTTAGAAAATCTTGAACAAAATACTTTAAGAAAAATAACATTTTTATATGCCATTAAGGATGATTTATTTTTAAACGAGCTTGATAGAACAAAATTTTTTGACCTTATTATCCCAGCTATTCCTTTTGTAAATTATAGTAACTCAAAAAATGTTTTAAGTAGCAAACTTGATGAAATATTTAAAAATGAAAGAGTGTTTGAAAAGCCAAGTAAAGAGTTTATTAATACAGTTTCTACTTTTATCACTGACAATAGAACACTACTTAATATATTAAATGAATTTATAATTTTTAAAGAACAGCAAAAACTTGAACAAGAAGAATTAAATCCAGAAAACTTATTGGCAATTGTTATTTATAAGAATCTTAGACCAAAAGATTTTTCAAAATTACATTTTAGTTTAAGTAATATTGATGTTGTTTTTAAAAATAAGGAAAAACTTATTAAAAGTTCAATAGATGAGATAAGAAATAAAATTACTAAAATAAAACAGGAGATAGAAGTTATAAAAAAAGATAATTTAAATAGCATTAAAGAGCTAAATACAATATTCCTATACCACATTCGGGAACAAATTTCAAATTCAAATGTTTTAGGATTATTTATCGGACAAGAAAAACAAAGCTTTAAAAATATAGTTGACAATACATTAAATTTAGACCCTTTGTATTCATACATTAAATATTTTCTCGAAGGTTACCCCTATGAAGGGAATTTAAGGGCGACACTTAAAACAATCGAAACCACTGTTGGCTATTCATACTCTAAGAAATATGATTTTATAATTAATAAGGACAAAGATATTCAGGATAAGGAAAAAAATATCAAAGAATGGCGAGAAAAACTTGCTGATATTGAAAATTGGAATTTAGAAGAAATCATAAAAACAAAGAATTATTCAGAAGAATCTTTACGAGATGAATTTAATAAACTATATAAAGATATTATTATCGAAGAAAAAGAAAGAGCTCACAATGACCCATTACTTATTTTTCTTTTAGAAAATGGCTATATAAATGAACACTACAAGGATTATATTTCTATATTTCAAAAGGGTGGCTTAACAGAATCAGACTATGAATTTAAAATAAACTTAATTTCGAAAATTCACGGACCAAAGCCAATTGATTATGAACTACATAACATTGATGATATAATTCAAGAGTTGCCAACAAAATACTTTAGAAATAGTAGAATCTTAAATATTAATTTATTGGATACTTTAGTTGTTTCAAAAAACCTATATCTTGAAAAATTTCATGGAATTTTATTCATAATATCACAGTGGAATAATGACAGAATTAAAGAATTTTTAAGTTTATATATTTATAGAGGGAGTCAAAAAGATAAATTTATAATTGAACTAGCTAATAGCTGGAATAACTTCTGGGCAGTTATAAATTCAGACACAACTTTTATTGAAACGGATAAAAAACAAATATTACAACATCTACTAACTCAAGCAGATTATAATACATTAATTTCCCTAAACCATGAATTTCAATTGAGTAATTACATTTCAAATAATGTAAGTATTTTATTTGATTTCGAAACTGATAATGAGGTAAAAAGAATAACAGATATTCTATCTATTAACGTTCTAAATATAAAGATAAATGAAATTATAACTTTTCCTGAAAAATCACATAAATTATTCAATTTCATATATGAAAATAATAGATATACAATTAACAAAAATAATATCGGTATAATTATAGAACAAAAACTTGATACAGGATTAGATTTAGAGAGTTTCAGTAAAAGTAATCTATCATACATATATGAATGCGAAGTATATGATTTAGGTGAATTAATAAATTATATTGAAGACGACAATTTTAATTCTTACATAGATAATGTATATTCAAATTTAATTGATGAACAATATGACGATGAAAGTTTCCTTCTAAAAATTCTTAATAATGAAATATTAGAAGCCGATAAAAAAATTCTTTTCCTCGAAAAACAAAATAATGTTATTAAATATATTGGAGATTTAAAGACCGCCGAAGTCTATAACTTAGTTATTCAGATGAACAAAGTTGAGGCTACGTGGAAAAATGTCTATGAACACTATCGAATGAATTTTGATACTTTCAGCGAACACTTGAATACCTTTATTAATAAAATAGAAAATTGTTCAGATTTAATTGGCGAATCTAAAATGAATATAGATGTAGAAAATGAAGTTCGAGATATATTTATTGAAGATTTACTTGTTAATGACGAGATTGAGTTAAACCGATATGAAGACATTATACGCAATTGTATCCCAACTGATTTTAAACTTTCTGATGACTTTGAAATTAAAATCATAAATAAAGAAAAAATTGAAGTACTTATTGATAATGGGATAATTCCTTTAACTAAAAATAATTATGAAAAAATAAAAGCTAACCACCCAGATTTACATATCGAACTGTTGCTTAAGGATTGGAACTACTTAGAAAATATCAATGAATTTCAACTATCTGTTGAAGATAAAATTTTACTATTGGAACATTACAATTTAGACAATAATTCAAAATTAGATATTATAAAAAATGGCATATCAAGTGATGATTTAAACGATGAGACTTTGGCTAGTGAAATTGTTTACTTTGTTTTAAATAATCCAATACCTTTACATGATTTAATTGATTTTAATAAGCTAAAAATAATATTAAGTCATAATTTTAGTGACGAGCAAAAAGTTAAATTAGTTAATTCATTCGGTGATAACTTAACAAAACAAGGAATTCTTGATATTCAAAATTTATTATCAGAAGAATATCATACATCTCCAAAATCAGAGTTAATGCTTGAAAACACACCATATAACATTCAATACATAAACTTATTACAAACCGTCAATATTGCAGGAACATCTAAACCTGCAAAAAATAATAGAATCCGGGTTTGGCTAAACGATTTTAGCAAATAATCACAAATACATACAATTATTTTTTAATTTTTATAGTCATTAAATTATATATTTGCAGAAGAATTTTATCGAAAAATAAAGCGTTAGCTATTATTTGAGTGTCTCAAAATCGCCAATTTTAAAGTACACACCTCAAAAATAATAGGTTAATGCCTGCGCTATGGCGTGGGCTAAACTTATTTGGGGTGGGGCGTTTGGCGATGCCTGAGACCAATAAGGCTTAGTCCCACGCTTTCTGCATTATTAACCTTCACTTTAGGGACTGAGTGATACAATAAATCACTTATGAAAAAAATTACCATTTCCGTATGTTTTTTACTAGGAACCCTTTGTTTTTCTCAATCTATTACCAGAAAATACAATTCATACTATGATAGATATGAATATTATGAGCCAAGTGGTAGCATGATTAGTTACGAAAAGTATAATAGCTTCACTAAACAATGGGAAATGTATAATATTGATGGTTCAGCAGTTTCAAACACTGTTCGCAAACCTACACAATATCGTGACCCACAGCAATTGAATATTTCAAGTTTAGGAAATACCACAACTATTTTACAAAACAGATATAACAATAATGTTCAGCAAGTTCAAAATACAGTAAATACCATATCTAATCAAATCAATAGTTTAGATGTAACCGATGAACAAAGGAAACTTATCTCTGATACTTTTCAAAAAAGCTGTATTAATGAGATAAATAGAACAAGAATCAACTATGCATCAGCAAATGAAACTAACCGTGTTATACAGTGGCTATATGATTCTGTAAATACCATAATTAGAAATGTTACAGCTAATTAATCTGTCATGAAAGAAAAAACAACTATTCAGATTGACCACAATATACTTAAATCAATATTGAAAGGTTTTGTATTAGCTTTTTTGACTGTTTTTGCAGTAGAGCATTTTAGTACATTTTCATATATCCCCAATTTGAACATTCCGAATATTGATAGTAATGGAAAGATTATTTTAAGCCAAACGTATGACCCGACAACAACTCCCGTAGGTGCATTGTACCAAACTACTACTTTCGGAACAAAGATAGATTTACCGATAAATGGAATAATGTGCAGTGATTTACTGTATGATTCAGACTTCAAAAGATACTCTAACAAAGGGGTATTGTATGCAAAATCTGTATTTAGAGATTACAAATATCTCCTACTATTTTGGTTAGCATACACGCTAATCGTTTTGTTTTTCAAGAGATACCGATTAAAGGTTTTGATTCTTATTCTACCAATTTTAGGCATCAATTGTAGGAAGTCTAAACATGAGACATTAGGAGACTGCATAAGACACATAGACACTGTAAAAACCACTTCAAATATTGAAAACACACAAGGGCTTCAGAAAACCAATATAACAGCTATAAACAACTGATTTTAAATTAAAATTTATCAATATGAAAAAATTATTTTTTACGCTATTACTAGCATCTACCCCAGTATTGTTTTTTGCACAGGAAGAAAAACCAAAAGAAACTGCAAAAGAATGTGATTTACCTAAAGATTTCAAAGAGCCAATAAAAAACAAACGTTTGAAAAAATTCGTAGCCATTGATAATGGAGTTGAAGAGAAAGAAGTAACCATTATCAGAGCACAAAACGGATTAGGTAGCGGAATCTATACAGCCTGCGTAAAGGGGCAGTCTATCCAATATCAAAAGATGGGAACAGTTTTTATGCGTGAAAATAACAATCCTTTCAAAAAGTAATTAGCCATGAGAAGCCTACTAATAATTATATTTTGCATAGTATCTGTAATATGTTTCGGGCAAAAATCCCAAATAAAAACAGAGTATATCAAATACAGGCAGAACAAAGACGGATATTGGGCTGAATAGAGCGGATTAAGAAAGGTATCTGTTACAGTAACTATAAATGCTGATGAACAAAGAATCATAGTACATTCAAGCCCCCAGGAAATATATAAAATCCTTGATTTCAAACCAACACAATACATTGATGATAGTTTGGTACAGGATTATTATTGCGTGGATTCAAGTGGTAAAAGATGTACTGTAACACTTGTAATAAGTAAAAGTGAAAATGCTATAATCAATCTTAGATACAACAATTGGCAGTACATTTATAGTGGATATTTACTGTAAAATTGAGCCTTGACCTAGGGGTTGAGGCTTATGTTTTAAATCTCTGTAAACACCTATAAAAAGAGGGGCTAACAAAGAATCTGCTACATAGTACCTATATATACTACAAATTTATACCAAATATTATCTTACTTATATCACACTCAAACCTATCTAAACATTCTAATCGGGGCGGGAACTTAGTGGAAAAAAAAATACGTCAAGTTTTGACGCCATGAGTGTATATCTTTGTAATATTAAATAAAGAAATAAATTTTGACAATTAGAAAAAATAATTAATTTTATAACTTTTAAATAAAACATTTAATGAAAAACAAATTTATGTCGAAGTTACTTTTATTAGTAACTATCTTAGCCATTATGCATTCCTGCAGGAATGATTATTTATCTGAACATCAGGAAACTTACAACAACAGTAGTCAATTCAAACCAACATCCAAAACAATTAGTTTAGAACAAAGTAAACACAAATTGATTCTTAAATCTGAATTACAAAAAGCACAAACTAATCTCCAAAAAACCAGTATTAATGCATTAGGGAAAACAATTGATTATGCAAATGGAGTTTCCATTGACACAGACAATGTAACATATATAGAAAACGGCCCAAATTTTCACACTTATACATTTAATCTGGTAAGGGAAAATGCGCCTGAAAATGCACCATTAGAAAATTTGGTATTAGTTCCTTTAAATGACGGAAGTTATAAAGAACTTTTAGTAACTTACAATTTCACACCACAGGAAAAACAGGATTTACTTTTAGGAAAAAGCATAAAGACTAAAGGAAAAACTACTGTAGTAGAGCTCGTAAAAGGAACTTATGGAGGTGTGATTTCTAATAGAAGTATGGGAGGTGCCGAATCCTGCTCTTACCAAACGGTAGATATGGTTTTTTCCTGCTATACAGGTGAGCATCATTCGGGTAACGAAAGCACTTGGGGTGGATGTAATTGGCAGAATGCTGATGGAGGTTATCCTCCTCTACACATTACTACAGTTGCATTAGTTTGTACAGCGAGTACAGCCTTAGGAGATGACGGTGCACCAGGAGGTGGAACTGGTTCTGGTGATGGAGGAGGTTTGGGAGGTGGAAGCACGGACCCAGGGGACACAACTCCTAATCCAACAGAAACACCTTGTAATGGAAATGGTATAGCGACAGACCCATTAGGCTCAAGCACCGATTTAGGAGATGGAAGTAGCTGTTCAGGTATCCCAACTTCCCCAACTTTAACACTCCCCAAAAATACTCCTTGTGGTAGAATAAAAAAATCGACTGATGATGAAAAATTTAAAGCTAACATAACCTCATTAGAAGGAAAAACAGGCTTAAATTATGAAAATGGTTACAGACTGGGCACATCTCAAACAGGAACACAAAATCAACTCTTACAAAATCAACCTGGAACCACACAAGTAGATGTTAAATTTTTCCCTAATACTTTTGCAATACAACATACTCACTATGATGGTATATATCCAATATTTTCTCCTGGTGATGTCTTGCAATTTAACCAATGGATAATTTGGGCAAAAGGGTGGAATGATATACCAACAAATACTCCTAAAATTCCTTTAAATCATCTTACATACACAGTAGTAACAAGTAATGGGAATTATTTAATGGCTTTCGATGGTTCAGATGTTGTTTCTCTTCCAAATTATACAGAAAAGGAATTTTATGATTTAAATGAGAAGTATAAGGAGAAATTAAATAGTGCTGTTAAGGTAACAAATGTAAGTCAAGAGGTTATATATGATATGGAGAAATTAGAGAAAGAGTTTTTGAAATTTGTGAAAGACAAAATGAATATGGTCGGATTTAAACTCTTTAAAATCAATAGTGATGGAACTAATACAGAAATATATCTTGAAAACGGAAACAGAAAAACAAAACAATGTCCTTAAAATCTAAAATTATGAAACAATTATTATTAATATTATTTTCAACAATTATTACAGTTTTCTGTAAAGCGCAAATTTTCCCTCTTAACACTAGTCCAAGTGACATCCCTAATAACGCATATATAAAAGATACTAACAATGAGTTGGATAAATATGTTGGCTTATGGAAGGGTACTTGGAATGGAAAAACACTATATTTAGAATTAAAAAAGATTAAATATTATTACAATGATAATCAACCATATTATATAGATAAGATTTTTGGAGAAAGAAAAATCATTGCTACAGATGGTACTACTGTAGAAATAGATAGAATTACCAATTTTGACACCCAAAATCCAGAATTCAGAGGAATTCACAAAAGTCTTCACCATGCAGGAAAACAAACTATAAGTTTTTATCCGAAAAATATGTGTAGGAAAACAGCCCTGTTAGAAATCACTAGCTTTGTAGGAAATCAAATGACTTTACATTTTGAGTATGAGCCAAGTTTTGTAGACCCAAGCTGTCAACACAATGCCTATATAGACCAGTATGGTGACTTTCCTATTAATTTCCCTAAAGATATTATATTAACAAAGCAATAAATATGTCTAAGAAGATTTTCTTTTTATTCCAAATGACAAAATTATTACTTATAGTTTTCATTTTTTTGTTATTAGATTCATGTATTTCACAAAAAAATACTAATGAGTACATACAACTTAACCATGAAAATGTCATGTTCATAAAAGGAGATAGATTAACCATTACCTTACTTCCTACACAGGCTAAAAGGAAAAAACCTGTTATTGTAAAAACTTTAAAAAATAATAAACAATATAATAATAGAAGAATAACACTTGTTGAGTATCAGAGAATTTATGAATTGATTATAAAAACCAATCAAAAAGATATAGAATTACCACGAAACCCTAATGTAATGACATCTATAACTGATGGTGGAAATAATTCAATAATTTTAAGGAAAGATACTCTTACAAAAAAATTATATAGCTATGGTATTTCAAAGGAATATCATGGAAAATTTTATGAATCTATAGAATTAATTTTAAAGGCAGCAAAACTCAATATTCAAGAAGTAAATTAGATTTGTTACTAAAAAAGCTATTTTTCCTTTGGAAATATGTTTAGGAAAAAAGCTATGGTAATATTTCACCCACTGTAATATTAAAAATGATTGGTTCTACCACATACAGGTAAAGCCAATCATTTTGATTTTAAGCCACTTTAAGGCACTCATCACTATTGCACCATAATTCTGCCTTAAAACTCGGCAAAACACCCTGAGAATAGCTCAAAAACAGCTCCTGCACCATAGATTCCAGAACTGGAAACCAACTCTGTGTAGTACAAAAAGAATCATGTATCGTCCAAAGTGGCATATTAGGGATTGTTTCTGCAATCTGCTTTGTAATGGTATCAATCATACAATCGGATTCAATCTGTTGCAAAAGTTTGGGGAACAGTTTGAATGAATCTGGCTTATCAGTGGTAGTCAAACCATTTGGAAAGATGCGGACAGTCATTACCGACACTTTCTCTTAGCAGATTTTTGACCAGAAATTTATCCGTCATTTCAAAGATTGAAAAATCCAAGCATTCAACACCTCAAAACACGCTTCAAACAGCCGTAAAACCTTCGTTTGTAGTCTTCAAGGTAAAAGATAAATATTTTGGGAAAGAATCTGCAATTGTAACAGGAATCTTTAACACACCTTATACTATTAGCGCGGATGAAGAATATATGATTTTGGATGACACACAGGCTAAATGCAACGCCTATTTGTTTAACAAAAACATTCTTGAAAGATACATGATGAGATTTGACAGCTATGCAGAAGCAAGTAAGGAAAAAGAAAAAATTTCTAAAATCCGTAATACCACCAATAGCCAAACTCCAAAAACTATGACTAAAGAAGAACAGGAACAAGCTATTAAAGAACTAAAAAGTATTACGCCACAAGAATGGGAAGAAGCAAAGAGATTGCAGGCTGAATATGAAATCTGGGAAAATGAACAGAAAAGAAACAACAATTATAACTAAAATCAATTTATTATGAAAAAATTATTTTTTACACTATTATTAGCAACGACACCAGTATTATTTTTTGCGCAGGAAGAAAAACCAAAAGAAACTGCAAAAGAATGTGATTTACCTAATGATTTTAAAGAACCAATCAAAAACAATAGATTGAAAAAATTTGTAGCTATTGATAATGGCGTTGAAGAGAAAGACGTAATCATTATTCGGGCGCAGAATGGATTAGGAAGTGGAATTTATACAGCTTGTGTTAAAGGCAAAACTATCAAATATCAGAAAATGGGTACAGTTTTTATGCGTGAAAGCAATAATCCTTTTAGTGGTAAATAATTTTGAAATTAAGCTTCGTCATGAGGCTTAATTTTATTATACAATTTAAAGTCGAAATTTCTTATTATTGTAATAAACTAATAACTATTAAAATTATGTATAAATTAAATAAACTCTATTTCATTGAATGTATTGATTCTACAGAATCACCACACACTAATGCTCTTGCATTATATAATGATACAGCAACAAAATTAAAAATTACTGACGATTCAATCGAAACTAAATACTTTGAATTCAAGACGAAAGAAGATTTTTTTTTAATTTTAGATTCAATATATAAAGATGAGATAACAAATAGCAATATTTTAATTCACATTTATACACACGGTTCCTCAAAACTAGATGGGATAATTGGAAATGATAAAAAATTAATTACTTGGGAAGAAATTCAAAACCTGACAAGAAAAATCAACATCAAATCTAAAAATGGACTATACCTTATTCTAGCTTTATGTCATGGAATATACATAGGTGAAAAAATTAGCATTAAGAAAAAGGCACCTTTCAACTCACTAATAGCATCAAAATACGAAGAATATGTTACGGATATATACAAATTGTTTCATACTTTTTACAGCAATTTGGTCTTTGACAATAATATAGTTAGAGCTTTTAAAGAAGCACAAGTAGCAGAAGATACATTTTTTTATAAAAACACAAACATCTGTGTTCAGGACGCATTCAAAAGTTTATTAGAGAAAAGAGAAAAACACTTGCCTATTCTATATAAAGAATACCTTAAAAACGTTCCTGGTGAAAAGATTTCTTTTGAAGAGTTTGATAAAATAAATAGACAAACCTTCCCTGAAATAATTAAAAATATGGAAGAGGAATTTTTCATTAAGTAAATTATAATTTTTAATACTTTATTTCTGAGATAGCAATAAAATTCAATCATAAGTAGTTAAAAAAATTGTACCTATTTTTGCAAAAAATATCTAATGTCATATCATATAAATCAACTACGTGACTTTTCATCACTTTTTACAAGGAAAGAAGTTAAAAGGTGGTTTAAAGATGATTTTAAAGCAATTGATTTAAAACTTGAAAGATATAATCTACTCGAAAAATATCAAGGTTCTAATTATTTAAATGTTCTAAAAAATACATATAAAATTTTAGGAGATAATTACCCTAATGAATATATTCTAAAAAATGAATTCCTAAATCAATGGCTTAAAAGTGAATTTGGAAATCAGAACTCATTAATTATAAATGAATTTAGAACAGGAAAAGCAATTGCTGACTTAGCAATGTTTAACGGAATTTCTAAAGCTTTTGAAATTAAAACAATTTTAGATAAGGAGTATAGGTTATCTAACCAAATACAAGAGTATAAAAAAATATTTAATGAATTATATATTATCATACCAAAAACTCAAATTAATAAATATATTAATTATGATAATTGTATTGGTATTATCTCATATGAATTAGAAAGTAAAAAATTCGAATTACAAAGGAAAGCAATTAGAAACAATGAAATTGACTCTGATTCTTTAATGGAAATTTTACATACAAAAGAATATTTAGAAATCATCCTTCGCTTTTTTGGCTATTTACCCGAAATGAGTGTTTTTACACAATATGAAACGTGTAAAAAATTACTTTTTCAAATACCAAATGAAGAATTAAATTTATTATTTCTTGATGTTATTAAAAAAAGAAAGATTAATAATTTGTTTTTCAACAAAATAAACAATGAATTTAATCAAATTTGTTTATCTTTAAATTTAAGTAAAGTTGAGAAAAATAAATTAATCGAAAAACTAAAAACTAACATCAATTAACCATGTATTATCCTTATTTAAGAGCAAGACAATTTGAATTAATTTCACTCAGAGAATTAGTAAATGAAGAAATTTTAAGTGACAAAATCATACCTGTTTTAGAGCCCGTCAAAGAAAGTTTTAATAATTTAAACTTAGCACATCGTGTTTTTCAAGACAAAAATTTCAGCCCATATTTAATAGTAAATCCATTTCAAGGAGAAATTCCCGGTGATACAAATGTCTTTTTAGACTACTTATCAAATTTAGATAATTGTCATTTTTTACATGCTTTTCATTATTCCGATAACACTGATTACATTTTAGGTAGCATAGAAGAATATAAACTCAACAATTGTTTATTAATTTGTTTAGAAAATTTTTCTGATGAAGAGTCTTTTAAAGAATTATGCCAAAATCCCTCCATTACACATATAATGTTACAAGACCCTAGTAAATATAGAGGATTAGATAGGTATATTAAAGGGCTAAATAAGTCATATATAAGATTGGATGATGTTTTTGAAAGACAACAAAGAAATGCAGATTTCCTTAACATACCTGCACATAAATTCACCGAAGAACATCTGTATTATGTTGAGGAAAATTATCAAGGTTTTTCAGATTTCACAGTTCTTACCAGTGAGTATATTGATGGAGGAAGTACACCAAGAGCTGTTGTCATACATTTTACGTATTTAAATCCTCATGAAGATAATCAAATATGGGTTAGACACTTTACTTCTGAAACAAATGATACGATAGCAAACGTACAAGGAAAATTTTATGAAGCTGCCCAAAAGATGATAGTTTTTTGTGATGAGAATAATATAGAAAATTCAGCAGTAAACGAAATGAGAGGATATTTAACTTTTGTGCATGAAGATGGAGCAATTGGTAGATATCCTGGTTTGGGAACTGTAAAAAAAATCTCAATAAAAAATCACTTAATCGTTGTTAGCAATTATTTAAATCAAATTTAATGTTAGTTTGCAAAGATTGCTTTTCTGATGTAGAATTAAAAGGATTTATTACATCATTAGCTAGTATTGGTGACTGTGGTTTCTGCAACAATAAAAACATTGAAATAATCAATCTAGAAGAGCTTTATGATTTTTTTAAGGAATTATTTGACAATTTCACACCAAAAGCTGATGGAGAGAGATTAATATCTAAAATTCAAGGTAATTGGAGCCTATTTAATAATATTGACACAGGAAATAGAATTATTAATTTCATTGTTAGGAAAATTGACACAAATATTAAAAGTTCTGAAGAGTTAATAGACTTCAATAATGAAATTCTTGAAAACGTAAATTTCTGGAATAAGCTTAAAGAACAATTAAAATGGGAAAGAAGATATTTAACTAATATAAATTTTCTTACAGAAGATTTAGGTTGGGACGGTTTCTTCGAAAGTAAAATTACAATTAGCGAATCTGATTTATTTTATAGGGCAAGATTACATCATAAATCAAATGAACCTACTTATCCCAATACACAAATGTTTGCCCCTCAAAAAGAAATAGCATCAGCAGGAAGAGCAAATCCATCAGGTATACCATTTCTTTACCTAAGCGACAATGAAGAAACTATACTACATGAGATACGTGCTACATATTTAGATGAAGTTTCAATAGCGACCTTTTCTTTAAACCCCACAGTTAGTGATGAAATTTATATATCTGATTTTACTGAATCTCCAACCTTATTTCACCCCAATGAAATAACAAAAAAAATAAAATCTACCCTATTAAAAAATCTAATTAGCTTAGATTTATCTAAGCCTATGAGAAGATATGATTCAGAATTAGATTACATTCCTACACAGTTTATTTGTGAGTTCATAAAAATATTTACGGGTGTTCAAGGTATAAAATTTCGAAGTTCGGTACATAATATTGGGAACAACTTAGTTTTATTTAAGCAAGACATCATGGAATGTGTTGATGTAAAAAAAATTAGAGTTTCACAATTAGACTTAATTTTCCGAAATATATAAATATATTCAGGAACAAAACATTATAAACATTCCTTAATTAAAATGATGAATATTTCAATCGATAGTAGTATTTTAAGGCGTGACCGAACACTCAGTAGCTCCGATATTCTTCTACTCGCGAAAATGAGTAAGCTTGGACTTTTAAAATTTCACATATCTTGGATTGTGTATAAAGAAATTACAACAACTAACTACCTTGAAAGCAAAGAAATAATTAATAAAGTCATTAAAGAGCTAAATAATATTAACAAAAAAGGAGTAGATGATATAGATTTTTTTAAATTCAAAAAAATAGCCCGAGAAATTGAAGCTATTGATATCGAAAAATCAACTCAAAAACATTGGAAAAATTTTATTAAAGATTCAAAAATAATACTTCATACAATAGATGAAAAGCATGGAGAAAATGTTATGAACTCTTACTTTGAGGGAACAGAGCCATTTCCAACACCTAAAAGTAGAAAGGATATTCCTGATGCATTTATTTATCAGGCTTTAAAAACAATGAGCAAAACGTTTGGTCAAATTCACTTTATTTGTGATGACAATAATTTAAGAGAATCATGTGACAATCTTCCAAATATAATAGGTATAAAAGAGTTTTCCGAATTATACGATTTACCTGAATTTAAATTAATAAATGATAAATATAAATCAATTGAGCATTATGCAGATGAATTACTAATAATTGAAGATAATATACAAGAAATTAAAGTTATTGCAAATGATGATATTTGGAATAACATATTAAACGATATTATAATATTCAGCACTAATATCCCTGATGATAATAACGAAGGAAGACTGGTTGGCATTGATGAAGTTTCAAACATTGAAATAGATAGCTCAAAAATTCAATATATTGATAACTACTTCTATATCCCAATTAAAGCCGAAGGTCTCTTCACAATTGAATATTTTATATATAAATCCGATTATTACATATTTGATGAAAGAAGAAATATTCAAATAACTGATTGGGATTGGAACGACCATTATTTTTTAGTCGAGGAAGACTTTGATGTTAAATTTTCATTTAAGTATAAAATAGCAAAAGATAAAGTAGATTTATTAGAGTTTGAAACAGAAAAAATAGATTTTGAAGAGGTAAATATTATCCCAAAAAAATAACAAATACAAAATAAATATTAATCAACAAATCCATCTATATCCATATTTTTTTAGTCATATTTGGAGCATATTCAATTTCACGGATAAATATTTCATGCATCAATTCATAAACTTGGTCTAAATCAGATTCTTTTAAAACCAAACAATCATGAAGCGTAAAAAGTGGAATTTTGCGTTTAAATTTATTATTAATCTCACGGGCAATAATATTCAACATAAAATGAGATTCTAATTGAAACAGCATAAAAGCAAGTTTTTTATGTCGTTTAGATTTCTTAAAATCTCTAAATTTCGTCTGTTTAAATTTTTTGATAACATCGTGTATACTTGGAAAATGACGGTAAAAAACCAATTGTTCCTGCTCATAATATTTAGCATTTGCAAAGAACATAGATAATAGCCTTCTTTTACTGTATGTTTTCAAATCATCCATATCTCCATCAAAAGGTCTTTGGAACATATTTTCAAATCCCACATCAAAATTATCAAGGTTCATAAAATCAATCATAAAGAACTCATAAAGTCGGTTATTCTGAATCAACTCTGCGAAATCCGTTATCTCCCTGCTAGAAGGCCTTACCAAAGATTCCACTAACATATAATGATGTAGAATGTCTTCACTGTACGGTAACTGTGCGCATAGTACGGCATCCTTAGCCGATATAGCTGTAGGTGTATATGCGGGAATAGAGAGTATATAAGACAAGAAGAATGGGATTGAGGACGACAAATCGACTTCCGCTAGCCTTTCACCGTCATATTTTAGATACTTTCTGCAAGTCTTAGGAAACTGTGTAATAGCGGTATGTAATCTGCCGTCCGTTTTAGGCTTGTGCCAGAAAGGAAAGTAACCATTCTTGAATTTCATGACTCTGACAGCATTTTTAAGATATTTTGCGTAGTTTCCTGTCTGTTTATACTTTTGATATAGCTCATTTAAAGCTGATTCTGCATCAAATTCAAAACGGCCAATATCAAAGTAGTTTATTGTGAAATTGAAGCGTTTTCGGACTATATTATCAATTTGAGGCTTGTCATATTTTCTAATATTATCAATAAGGTCTTCTTCAGTAATACAAACAAGTTTCAATTCACCATCGCCCCAATAGTATTCGGGTAAATTATAAGAAAAACATTTACTTTCTTCATAATTTTTTCTAAACAACATCCGACCCTCACCTCCAAAATCTTTATAAAGGTAATCTAAGTGTTTTTTTGAATCATTGTAAATAGATTGATTGATTTGTGAACATCGAGGTATAAAAAATTTTGTTGAAGACGACAAGTCATTCTTTTTTTGATTCTGATAACTTGATTCTTTAATAAGTTCAGAGATAAAATAATGACAATAATCACTGCTCAGTTTAAAATCAGGCGGAAATTTAGACAATCTTTGTTCCAGATTCAGGTTTTTGGGTATTAAGATATAATATTGGTTCATAATTAATGTTATAAAAAGGGCATAACAATGGCCGTACACAGCTTTTTTGCAATGCATTTAGATTTTATTATAAAAAATGTTTTAGTTGATTTTTGGGGTATTTATGAGGCCTTACATGTACGCACACAGAGTTGTATGGTGTAATTGTAAAAGATTCTGTTCTATATATTCGTACGTATAAGAATTGTACGGCATAATAATAAAGATGATTTTTATACGCTCAGCTATTCCCCTTTTAGCCTTGATAATACCTCATCTTTAGAATAATACTCTTTTACCAACCTTTGTAGAAGGCTTAAAAATCCTCTGTTTATTCCAGTTATGAAGTGTTTTTAGAGTCACATTTAAGATTTCAGCCGTTTCATCACGCGTATAAGTCAGTTTCTCATTCTTTGATGCTTGTTGTTCCTGCATTTGATTGACTACTTTGCGAACTACCTGCTCAAAATCCTGCATTAGTCCATCTTTTGTCATTTGGACTAATAATGTGTTATTACTATTGTTGTTGTTTTTACTGTTCATAATTATATTTTTTTATTGTTATCGGTTCAATTACGTGACATACAGGCATAAAAAAAGGAAACCCTTTACAAGATTTCCTGTTGATATTTAGACATAAAAAATAAGACCCAATCATTAGATTGAGTCTTGTATGTTTGTTAATTGATATTAAAAGCTATATTTTGATTAAATATAATTTCTCCTTTGAAAAAGAAACTGTACCTTTTATTTTAGTTCGGAGGACTTCCCGCAACCTTCAAAAACCATATAAACATCATCCTTCAAAAAAAGTTTATACAACTTAAGGATTAAATTCTATTTACGGTTTCTGGCGTAACTATTATTTCAATTCAAAGAATTGATTATTAATGTTTTACAAAATTCAAGATTGCATTTAATTAATCAAGACCTTGTAATAATTACTAAAATTAATATAAAATAGCGTCTACTCTTAACTATAAATTTTAATCACAAAAAAGTGACATAATACATTTATAATCTATCTAAATTTTATCAAAAATTAAGCCAAACAAAATCTAAAAACCTAATTTGTTAAAAATTTGGGCTGTAGATTTAGCCTTTTCAACATCTGTCTTATTAATGTATGTCAATAGCTGTTTTTCTGTTGTATGCCCTGTAAAGTTCAACAAATAAGCAGTAGGTATTTTTTCATAAAAATTTGAAGCAAAACTCTTCCTACCAATATGAGAGGTTACAAGCTCATACTTAGGATAAGAACCAAAAACCTTTCGTATTATCTTACTTTTGTCTTCTCTTTCAACTACCATAACCTTTCCATTATATACTATTTCATTGATACCAGAAATTTCACAAACTTGTTTGATGTAAAGATTTAGATTAACATCGGAAATTTTTCGGGGAAATTCTCCTCCCCTCTTAAATAAAATATCCTGAACTTTCTTCAACAATGGAATTTTCATTCTTGCGTTTGTTTTTTGCTGAGTAAATTCTAAGTATTTCTGTCCTTCGCTATCCTCTACAATCATTGATGAAGTAAATCTCAAATAATCGCTAACCCTTTGTGCAGTGTAACAGGCTATCAATAACCAGTCTTTTGCATTATCCAGATAATCAAAGGGCATTTCTTTTTCTTCGATTCTTTGAAGTTCATCAAACGTCAAATATATAGATTTAGGTATTGCTTTTGTAGCCTTCTCAATATCAAATTTCCACATTGCAGTATGTTTATGAACTTCAATATCAAAAGACTCAGCCACTTTACAAATCATTTTAAGGAATTTAAGATTCCTATAAGTAGTTGATATTTTATAGTTTTCCTTTTGACAATATTCCTCAAAATCGGCTTTAAAACTATTATCCAAATCTTTAAATCGCAGATTTTTAAAGTTTTTCTTTCTTATCTTCCTATCTTCGACATATCTATTCAAAAGTTGTTTTACAACATTTGTCTTCTTTATAGTTGATTTAGCAACATTCCTTTCCTTTAGTGAAATGTAATCGTCTATAAACAAAAGTACATTGTCAGAATACTCCTCTTTATCTGGCTTTGATTTAGTTGGCAGAATTACATATTCTAGCCAATCCTTTAGGTCAATATCTGGACTCTCTTCATAATACTTAGAGATAATCTCTGTTTCCAATTTAATTAAACGGATATTAATTGTATCGGAATCATTCTCTGTTATTTTCTTTGAAGTAAGTTTACACTTACCATCTTTCCAATCTTTCGGTTTACATTTCAGATAAGGCACTGGGGCTTTTATATCAATACCCTTATCTCTAAATCTTACCCAAATTGTAGATTCTTTGTCTGCTACTTTTCCGCGAATAAAAAAACTTACTGATGCCATTTCGTGATTTCAAAATTGTTCCCAAAATTGTTCCCGAAAATCAGAAGATGCCCATCTGCTCTCTGCCTCCAGTCGAAAACCAATAGTAGAATAAGCATGTAGAAAGCTTACATATTGCTTGTTTGGACGAGGGTTCGAATCCCTCCAACTCCACTTTTAATAAAAAAAGGTCCTTTTTCAAGGTCCTTTTTTTATTTTATTATACCATATAGATATACAACTCAATTTTCAAAATTTCATCATCCAGTTATTGAGGTCTTCATTCGAAGGAATATCCAGTTTTTTCCTTAATCTGTTTTTTTTGGTTTCAATTCCCCGAATAGTCAGGTGATTATAATGAGCAATTTCTTTCGTAGAAAAATTGAGACGGAGCAATGCATATTTTTCGACATTGCGCAAACTATCATCAAGTTTTTTATATTTATTTCTGTAAAACAAGCAATTCTTATAATCTTTTCTTTTTCATAAACAAGAGCCAGGTTATCATAAACCTCCTTCAATTGATAAGGTCTTGCACTCAATTTTATAATAGATAAGGCTCGTTTTAAATAATAGTATATAAATTTTATGATAGATAATACCGGTTTTGGAATGACTGAAATAATTTCTACTTAATAAAATGATGATAAATAAAGAAAATAGGAGCTTAAAAAATAGATGGTATTATTTTAATCAACAACACTTCAATTTCGTTTCAACAGACATCCTAACATAACCATCTGAAAACTAAAAGACTAAAGCCAAACAATCTAAAATGAAAGCTTCTGGTCCACAAAAAAGACTAAAAAAATGTTTTATCGTAAAGAATTTTATATATTTGCACCATCTAACAATTAAAAAAATAATTTACTATGTCAGACATTGCATCAAGAGTAAAAGCTATCATCGCTGATAAGCTTGACGTTGAAGAAACAGAAGTAACTCCTGAAGCTAGCTTCACTAACGATTTAGGAGCTGATTCACTAGATACAGTTGAACTTATCATGGAATTTGAAAAAGAATTTAACATTCAGATCCCTGATGACCAAGCTGAAAAAATTACTACTGTAGGACACGCTATCGCTTACATCGAAGAAGTAGTAAATAAATAATATTCTTCAACAAAAAAGAAATTAAACAAAGTTTATGGAATTAAAAAGAGTAGTTGTAACCGGATTCGGAGCAATAACACCAATAGGAAATAATGCAAAAGAATACTGGGAAAATCTTGTAAAAGGTGAGAGCGGTGCCGCTCCGATTACTCTTTTTGATGCCACAAACTTTAAAACAAAGTTCGCTTGCGAGGTAAAAAATTTCGATCCGTTACAGCATTTCGATAAGAAAGAGTCTAAAAAAATGGACCGAAATACTCAGCTGGGACTTGTTGCAGCAAGAGAAGCAGTAGCACATTCCAGAATTATTGAAAACAATGTGGACAAAAACAGAGTTGGAGTAATCTGGGGTTCCGGAATCGGAGGTTTAGAGACTTTTGAAACTGAAGTGCTAGGATGGGCCAATACGGAAATTCCGAGATTCAACCCTTTCTTTATCCCGAAAATGATCGCGGATATCACTCCTGGGCATATCTCTATTGAGTACGGTTTCCACGGGCCAAACTATACTACTGTATCTGCGTGTGCTTCTTCAGCAAACGCTATTATTGATTCCAAAATGCTGATCCAGCTAGGAAAAGCAGACGTGATTGTGTGCGGAGGCTCTGAAGCAGCCGTTACAGCAAGTGGTGTCGGTGGATTCAATGCAATGATGGCACTTTCTACAAGAAATGACGATCCTAAAACAGCTTCAAGACCTTTTGACAAAGACAGAGATGGATTTGTGCTGGGAGAAGGAGCAGGATGTATAATTCTTGAAGAATATGAGCACGCTGTAAAACGTGGTGCTACAATTTATGCAGAATTATTAGGAGGAGGTTTAAGTGCTGATGCACATCACATGACCGCTCCACACCCTGAAGGCCTTGGTGCTTATCTGGTAATGAAGAGTTGCCTGGAAGATGCAGGTTTAACTGCTGATGAAGTAGATCATATCAATATGCATGGTACTTCTACTCCATTAGGAGACATCGCAGAATCCAATGCAATCTCAAGATTATTAGGCGAGCACGCTTATGACATTCAGATTAATTCTACAAAATCAATGACAGGCCACCTTTTAGGAGCTGCCGGTGTTATTGAAGCTATTGCTGCATTGGGAACTATTATTCATGGTACTGTTCCTCCTACCATCAACCATTTTACTGATGATGAAAATATTGACAGCAGACTAAACTTTACGTTTAATACAGCTGTGAAGAAAGATGTAAAAGTAGCCATGAGCAATACTTTTGGATTTGGCGGGCATAATGCTTGCGTTCTATTTAAGAAAATCTAAATTCAATGAATGGAGTTACAGAAATACTTTTCTAAATTCCTTCTCAAAAAAAGAAAAAGACAACTAACGGAGAGAGAGTATTTTCTTAGTACCGAACTTAAAAAAGTATTGGGTACAGAGGTACAAAATATTGCTCTTTACCGCGAAGCTTTTTCTTTGAAAAATTCTTCTAAAAATCAAGACAGCAACTACGAAAGACTTGAATTTTTGGGAGATTCTGTTTTGGGTACAATTATTTCTTGTCATTTGTTCCAGACCTACCCTCAGGCCAATGAGGGATATCTGACACAAATGAAATCTAAGATTGTTAATAGGAAAAATCTCAATAAATTAGGAGAAGACCTCAAGCTTACAAGCCTTTTGCAAAAGCAAGACAGTTCTTCAGCTTTGGGTGAGAATATCTCCGGAAATTTATTTGAAGCTTTAATCGGTGCCGTATATTTAGACTTCCATTATGATACCTGTAAAAGGATTATTTTGGAAAAATTGCTGACCCCTTCCGAAATCAATAAGCTTGAAAACAAAATTGTAAGCTATAAAGGTCTCCTGTTAGAATGGAGCCAGAAGAAGAAGGTCAATATAAAGTACGAAACCTGCGAGGAAATACAAGTTAATAAATCTGTCATATTCAGGTGCCATGTATGGCTGGGAGACGAAAAAATTGCAAACGCAACAGAGACTTCCAAGAAGAAAGCAGAGGAAAAGGCAGCACAGAGGGCATTTTATATTTTAAATAAAAAAGAAAATATACTTGGAAATCCAAAAACTTTATGATCTTGATGATATAGAATTTGAAGATATTGCCATAGGATTGGTAAGATTAGCCAAAGATATACCTGCTCATGAGTTTTTCTATAAAATAAATCAAACCAACGACCTCAGTTTTTCAAGAAAGAAAGATCTTGTCTTTCATGGGGGGTATTATGATTATTTTTTTCCAAGATATGAGGCCTACCACAAGTTTTCAAAGACCTGTTTTACCTTCATTTCTAATAAATCTTCTGAAAGTAAGCAAAAAAAAATTCAGACAGAACTCTTTACAGAAGAAGAAAACATTAAATTTTTATTAAATAATCAGGTAGATGTGGAATATATTCTGCATAGTTCGGAACAGTTTCCTGATTTTTCCGTAATTTTGCTCCCTGAAAATCTTGTGTTTCCAATTCAAGATTATACACTGAGTTCTGAAGAGGAACTTTATCAAATTATCCAGTATTATGAATAAGTATTTAAAGAAGACAAAAATTATCGCAACACTAGGGCCTGCTTCATCGTCGAAGGAGGTAATGTTAGATTTAATGAAAGCGGGTGTTGATATTTTCAGAATAAATTTTTCCCATGCAGATTACGACTTAGTTCGAAAAAATATTGAAATAATTAGAGAGCTCAACAGCGAGTATGGTTATTCAGTAGGAATCCTGGGAGATCTTCAGGGACCTAAGCTGAGAGTGGGAGTCGTAAAGGAAGGGTCTTACCTGAATCCAGGTGATATTCTTACTTTCACCAATGAAAAGATGGAGGGAGATTCCACAAAGGTGTACATGACTTATCAACAGTTTCCACAAGATGTAAAAGTAGGAGAAAGAATCCTTATTGATGATGGGAAACTAATGTTGGAGGTTATCGAAACCAATGAAAAAGATACTGTAAAAGCGAAAACCATTCAAGGAGGTCCGTTAAGTTCTAAAAAAGGGGTTAACCTTCCTAATACGAATGTTTCTCTTCCTGCTTTGACAGAAAAGGATGTTCAGGATGCTAATTTCATGCTTGACATGGAGGTAGACTGGATTGCCCTTTCTTTCGTACGTCACGCACAGGACATCATTGACCTAAAAGAATTAATTGCAAGTCATCCAAACGGTAAATTCAAGACTCCGATTATTGCGAAGATTGAAAAACCTGAAGGTGTTAAAAATATCGAGGAAATCCTTCTTGAATGTGACGGATTAATGGTTGCTCGTGGAGACCTTGGAGTGGAAGTTCCAATGGAAGAAGTTCCTGCTATCCAGAAAAATCTTGTAGAAAAAGCAAGATTCTATTCTAAGCCGGTAATCATCGCTACTCAGATGATGGAAACGATGATCAACAGCTTAACACCAACAAGAGCGGAAGTAAATGACGTTGCTAACTCTGTATTGGACGGAGCTGATGCGGTAATGCTTTCCGGAGAAACTTCTGTAGGTAGATATCCGGTACAGGTTGTGGAAAACATGGCTAAAATTGTAAAGAATATCGAAACCACTCATTTTTATCAACACAAAAATGAGCCAATCGAGAAAGATTACAACTGTATTGATGAGAGATTCATTACTAACAGGGTTTGTCTTGCGGCAGTAAGAATTGCTAAAACAACCAACGTTTCTGCTATTGTAACACTTACTCATTCTGGGTATACGGCCTTCCAGCTTGCAGCACACAGACCAAACTCTCATATCATCGTATATAGTGGTAACAGAAGAGTGATTGCTATGCTGAATCTTCTTTGGGGTGTTCATGCATACTATTATGATATGAAGAAATCTACTGATGAAACAATCATCCAGGTAAATATGCTGACACATAACTACGGTTATATTGAATCAGGAGATTTCGTAATCAACATCAATGCAACTCCATCTTACGAAGGTGGAAAAACGAATACGTTGAGACTGACTACAGTATAAGCAATAAGCAATAAGCAATAAGCAATAAGCAATAAGCAATAAGCAATAAGCAAAGTTACTTTTTGTCAAAACATATAAAAAAACTCCCGGAAATCAATTTCCGGGAGTTTTTATTTTTATAAATGGGGAATGTTGTCATTCAGAACAAAACGGGGTGAAGTGAAGAATATCTGAGATTCCTCGGCTCCTCGGAATGACATCCATACCTATTTAATTACCTACAATGGTCTTAGCCGTTACAAATTCTTTTAAAGCCAATAAAGACAGTTCTGTCCCATATCCTGATGCCTTTGACCCTCCGAAAGGAAAACGTGGATCAGAACTCGTCATACGGTTAATATTAACGGTTCCTGACTCAAGGTTTTCAATGAAGAACAACTGACGGTCTTTGTTTTTTGTCCATACCGAATTGGAAAGCCCGAAAGGAATATCATTAGCCATCTGTAAAGCTTCTTCATCATTCTTCGCAATCATAATCATACCAAGAGGCCCGAAAAGTTCTTCCTTTAAAATCGGATTTCCTTCCTGAACCCTGATTAAACCTGGTTTAAATTCATTTTCAGAAACTCTTTCCAGAGGAATGATGATTTCCGCACCGTTTTCCAACGCTCTGTTGAACTGAGCTTCCAATTCATCAGCAAGATCCGGTCTTGCCATACCAGCCAGTTTGGTTTCTTTATCTAAAGGATCTCCAATCTCATATTTTTTATATTCTTCAATGAATATAGGTAAAAACTTATCTTCGATTTTTTCATCAATGATAAATCTTTTGGCTGCTGTACAGGTTTGTCCGCAGTTTTGAAGTCTGGATTTCGCTCCGGCTTTTGCTGCCTCCTCAAGGTTTGCATCTTCGAAAATGATAAAAGCATCGCTTCCACCTAATTCAAGCAAAGATTTTTTGATATTTAAACCAGCAATTGAAGCTACTTCACCTCCAGCTTTTCCGCTCCCTGTAAGACTTACTCCTCTTACAGCATCATGCTCAAGGATTTCTTTTACAGCCTTATGCCCTACTTCAAGATTCTGAAAAACATCTTCCGGAAAACCTGCTTCCAAAAGAACTTCTTCAATGGCATTTCCACTTCCGAAACAAATTGAAGCATGCTTCAAAACAATTGTATTACCTGCTAAAATAGCAGGAGTAGCAAATCTCAGTACCTGCCAAAAAGGAAAATTCCAAGGCATTACGCCTAAGATTACTCCTTTCGGAGCATAGTGAACTTCAGAATAAGCAAATTCTGATTCTACTTTTTCGGGTTGTAAAATATTCTCAGCGGCTGCATAATAATTCATCATTAAAGCACACTTTTCCACTTCAGCAATAGATTCTGAAATGGGTTTATTCATCTCTGTTGTAATTATTTTTCCAAATTTCTCCGAATTATTCTTTAAAATTTCCGCTGCTTTTGCAATTAACTTCTGCCTTTCCTCAAACGGCACTTTTCTCCACACTGAAAACGCTTTATCTGCTTTAATAAGCTTGCTTTCAATTAATTGTTCCATAATATAAATTTCTGTTTTAAATTCAACTAATGAATTTATGAGCGCTTTTATTTTAAAAGCACGGTGAAATCAGCAAATTCCATTCCTTAAGGGTTAATAAAATAATGATTTTCTCTATCGGAAGAATATAAATTTCTCTTACATCATTAGCCATTCATTCACAAGACATGCTGCCAGTCTTGCGGTTCTGTCCTGGATATCGAAAGAAGGGTTAACTTCCGCTACATCCAATGCCACCAATTTTTTATTTTTTAAGATATGCCTGTAAAAATGCATAAACGCAGCATCTGCAAAGATACCATTATAAGCTGCAGCTGAAACTCCTGGAGCGATTGATGCATTAAAAACATCCATGCAAATGGTAAGATAGGCATAATCTACATTGTCCAGCAGTTCATCAATACGCTGATAGATGGAAGTAAGATTTTCAAAAAATAGCTCATCTGCCAGGATATATTTCATCCCATACTGATGGGCTGTATCGAAAAGCTTCAACGTATTGGAGTTTCTCTGAATTCCGATATGCAAAGAATTAATAGGACCTTCCTGAGCAATCTGCCAGAATCCTGTTCCTGAACTTGGACCTACTCCTTTTTCCGGCTGTCGGTTATCAAAATGGGCATCAATATTAATAATCCCTATTTTCTGTTCCGGAAAGGCTGTTTTAACGCCTAAATAATGAGCATAGGTAACTTCATGCCCACCGCCTAAAACAAGGGATTTTCCTCCTTTTAAAAGGACTTTTGAGACATTTTTGGCAAGGTTATTCTGAGTATTTTCCAGATTACCGTCTTCACAGGTAACATTCCCAAAATCCAGCATTGAAAAATCCGGAAGAATCACTGGGAAATTAGACATGTTTTTCCTGATCACATTCGGGGCATCTTTTGCTCCCTGACGACCTTTATTTCTTCTTACTCCTTCATCTACAGCAAAACCATGCAAAGCAAAATCTCCTGTAGAAATAATGTCGTAATTATGTTCTTCTTTTACTCTTTGAAATAATCTGTGATAGAGAAGTTCTTCTCCGTCCAATCTGCCTTGCCAAATCATAATCTAAATTATTCTCTAAACCTACCTCTGATAGTAGGTATAAATGTTCTGAAAAATAAAACTATAAACAGTAATAAAGCACCACCAAATTTAAATTGCATGCTTCTATTTTCTTTACTAAAATAAAAAGTCACAATACCTAAAGCAACAATAGCTATTAAGTAAAAGGTAGAGTAAAGATATCCTCCTCTATTTTCATGTTTAAACTCTCCTCCGTTTGCAGCAAACATTTCATCCAGCATATTATTGGCTGTTGTGGCATCCACTTTTCTAATATCTGAAGTCAAATTCTTCATAATAAAATCTTTCTTCGTACCTGTTTTTACAGCATTTAATGCATATTCAACATTTTTTTCAGGAACACCAAGAGAGACATATTTTTCTTTAACCTCTTCTAATTTAATTTTCATGGTTGTATCTTTTACTACTTTTTATTTCCATTAATATAGACACACTCCGCATTCAAGCTTCCTTGATTATAAAGTACGTTCTGGAAATTATTGGTTTTGAATGTGACAAAATCAGCTTTTTTTCCGGCTTCCAATTGCCCTCTGTCTTCAAGATTCAATGCATAAGCAGCACGGAAAGTCATCCCTGCCAATACTTCGGCGGTAGTAAGCTTCTGGAAAGTGGCTAAAATAGATGCCTGGGTAATTAAATTCCCCATGGGCGCAGAACCTGGATTCCAGTCACTTGCGATGGCTACAATAGCTCCTGCATCTAATAATTTTCTTGCCGGAGTAAACTTCTCACCCAATCCTAAACTTGCCCCCGGAAGAGCTGTTGCCACTGTATCAGACTCTGCCAGAAATTGAATATCTTCATCTATTGTTGCTTCCAGATGGTCTGCAGATTTCGCTCCCACTTCTACCGCAATTCTTGAGCTTCCTGGGGTAAACTGATCTGCATGAACCGTAATTTCAAAGCCCAATCCTTTTGCTCTAAGTAAGAATTCTTTACTTTCTTCAGGCTGAAATGCGGACTTTTCAATAAAAATGTCTACTCTATTCGCCAATCCTTCTTCTTTTACTTTTGGTAAAATTTCTGTGATGATATATTCAAGATACTCAGGGTTGCTTCCTTCAAAATCTCTTGGTTTTAAATGGGCGGAAAGACAAGTAGGAACTAAAGTTGCTTTAGTTTCATTTTGTGCTTTTTTAATAATTCTAAGCATTTTCAGCTCATTTTCCACATCCAGGCCGTAACCGCTCTTCACTTCAATAGTTGTAATTCCCAGATCAACCAAAAAGTTGATTCTTTCTACCAGAGTTTTCAATAATTCTTCTTCTGAAGCATTTCTTGTATGCTGTACGGAACTCCAGATTCCACCGCCGCTTTCTGCAATTTCCAGATAGGTTTTCCCCGCATTACGCATGGCAAAATCATTGGCACGGTTTCCTCCGAAGCAGATATGGGTATGTGAATCTATAAAAGCAGGAAGAACAATCTGTTCTCCTTCAATCTGTTCAATTTCTATGCTGGGATTTTCTGTTCTTAATGTTTCAAAATGTCCAACTTTCTGAATGGTATTCTGATCTACTACAATTCCTCCGTCTACAATAATTTCCAGTTGTTCATCGGAAAGTTTTCCTCTTAATGGTAAGTTAGCAAGCGTTACCACTTGCTTAAATGGTCCTATTAATTTCATTTATTTAAAGTTAGTCGTAATATTTAGATTCATGCTGATTGATTCTTCTTTCAACACTTGTTTTCTAAACATTCAAAATTTTATTAATTTTTATTAATAATTTCTCCTCTCAAAAATACTTAAAATATCCCAATTATTTAAATCTTAGCTGTTCTCATTTTCAACCTTGCCTTAAACCTCTGTATCAATCTTAACGTTTTCTCAATCTGCCCTTCAACCTTACTCGAAATTTGCTATCTTTGAAGTAAATGAAATGAATTAATGCCAGATTTTTTACATCCAGATAAGGAAAACTACTCACGAGAGGAGCTGATGCAGGAAGAACAGATCCGTCCCCAGAGCTTTAAAGATTTTGCGGGACAGAGAAAGACGCTGGAGAACCTTGAGGTTTTTGTTACCGCTGCTAAAAGACGTGGCGGAGCGCTAGATCATGTTTTATTACATGGTCCTCCGGGATTGGGTAAAACAACGTTAGCCAATATTATCGCGAATGAGCTTGGAGTAAACTGTAAGATTACTTCAGGTCCTGTACTGGACAAACCTGGAAGTTTAGCTGGTTTATTGACTAATCTGGAAGAAAATGACGTTCTTTTCATTGATGAAATTCACCGTCTTTCTCCTGTAGTAGAGGAATATCTGTATTCAGCGATGGAAGATTATAAGATTGATATTATGCTGGAGACAGGTCCCAATGCCAGAAGTGTACAAATTGGACTGAATCCTTTTACATTGGTAGGTGCTACTACAAGAAGTGGTATGCTTACAAAGCCAATGCTTGCACGATTTGGGATTCAAAGCAGGCTGGAATACTACTCTATTGAGCTTTTGTCAACAATTATTCAGAGAAGTGCAAGGGTTTTAGGAGTGGTTATTTATGAAGATGCTGCCATTGAAATTGCAAGAAGAAGCCGTGGAACGCCTAGGATTGCGAATGCATTATTAAGAAGAGTACGTGATTTCGCGGAGATCAAAGGGAATGGTGAAATTGAGATCAATATTACCAAATACGCATTAAATTCTCTGAATGTAGATGAATTCGGGCTGGATGAAATGGACAATAAGATCATGCGTGTCATGATTGAAAATTTTAAAGGAAAGCCGGTAGGTATTTCTGCTTTGGCAACTTCCATTGCCGAAAATCCGGAAACTCTGGAAGAAGTTTATGAACCCTTTTTGATCCAGGAAGGATTTATTATCAGAACTCCGAGAGGAAGAGAAGTTACCGACAAGGCTTACAAACATTTAAATATTACAAGACCTAAAAATCCGGGAGAGCTATTTTAATTCAAAGTTTTGAATTCTAGGTTTAAGGTTAATAAGAATTTATTTTAGTTTATATGTTTATACCGAAATTATACAGAAGTGAAGATTTTGATGTGATGAGAAATATCATCAAGGAAAATTCTTTTGCATTACTGATCTCTTCTGTTGATAAGATAAGAGCCACTCATTCTATGATGATGCTCAATGAAGATGATCCTGAAAATATTTATGTTGAAACTCATATTTCAAGGGCCAATCCGCAGGCTAAAACCTTAAAAAACGGTGATGAAGTTCTTTGTGATTTTTTAGGTGCTCATACTTATATATCCAGCAGCTGGTATGATCATATTAATGTTTCCACCTGGAATTATGAAGCGGTACAAATCCATGGAAAAGTTGAATTAATGAACCACGATGAACTGTATGCCCATTTGGATAAATTAACATCCAAATACGAAATTTTCCAGCAATGTCCAATGATGGTGAAAGATATGGGAAGAGAATTTGTGGAAAAGGAAATGAAGGGAGCTTTTGGGATTAAAATAATTCCAACCGAAATATTTATCAAACAAAAACTTTCTCAGAACAGAAAAGAGAATGATTTTAACAATATCATTACTCAACTTGAGCAATCTGATGATAACGCAAGAAAAATTGCTGAGAAAATGAAAGCAATAAAAAAATAATCAAAATATACATATGAAGTTATATCCAATACAATGTGGAAAATTTAAACTGGACGGCGGTGCTATGTTCGGAGTCGTCCCAAAGAGTTTGTGGGAAAAAACGAATCCTGCAGACGAAAAAAACCTAATCGAGCTGGGAACCCGTTCCCTGCTTATTGAAGACGGAAAAAAACTAATCCTGGTAGACTGCGGTCTTGGTAACAAACAGGATGATAAATTTTTCGGACATTATTCTCTTTGGGGAGATGATTCTCTTGATAAAAATCTTAAAAAATATGGCTTTATAAAGGAGGATATTACGGATGTATTCCTTACTCACCTTCATTTCGATCACTGTGGTGGTGCTATCGAATGGAATGACGACAGAACCGGATACAGACCAGCCTTCAAAAATGCCAACTTCTGGACGAATGAAAACCACTGGCAATGGGCAACAGAGCCTAATGCAAGAGAAAAAGCAAGCTTCCTGAAGGAAAATATTATGCCGATGCAGGAAAGTGGTCAGCTTAACTATCTACCTCTTCCTACTACCGGAAATTATGGCTTTGCTCCGGATCTGAAGATGGATGTCATCTTTGTAGACGGTCATACGGAAAAACAAATGCTTCCGGTAATTCAATACCAGGAAAAAACTGTTGTTTTTGCTGCAGACCTTATTCCTACGGCAGGACATATCAACCCGGTATATGTGATGGGATATGATACCAGACCTCTTTTAACAATGGAAGAGAAAGCAAAGTTCCTGAAGCAGTGTGTAGATAATGAATATTTACTGTTCTTTGAACATGATGCTCACAATGAACTTGCAAGTCTTAAAATGACCGAAAAAGGAGTGAGACTTGATGAAACGTTTAGCTTTAATGATATTTTTGGATATTAATTTTTAATCATGGAAGAATTACATTCAGAAACACAACAGGCGGAACCGGAACCAGCACCCAAGATCATAGGTTTAACAGGCGGAATAGGTTCAGGAAAAACCACAGTAGCCCATTTTATAGAGGAATTTGGTTTCCCGGTTTATTATTCCGATGACAGAGCTAAAGCAATCGTTAATGAAAGCGAGGATCTGAAAATAAAAATCAAAGAACTTCTGGGCGAAGATTCTTATGATGAAAATGGATTGTATGACAGAAAATTTGTTGCCGATAAGGTTTTCAGTAATAGAGATCTGCTTCAGCATTTAAACGAAATCATACATCCTGCAGTAAAGATTGATTTTGAAAACTGGGTAAAGAAACAAAGCAAGTATTTGGTCTTCAAAGAAACTGCTCTTTTGTTTGAATTAAAGCTTAACAGACAATGTTATAAATCTCTTTTGGTAACTGCTGAGGATAATATCAGAATTAAAAGAGTAATGGACAGGGATAATAAAACCTATCGTGAGGTAGAGGCTGTCATGGAAAAACAGATGCCTGAAAGGGATAAAATTAAAATGGCAGATTGTATCGTCTATAACAACACCAATCTGGAAGAATTAAAAGAACAGACTGAAAAAGTAATTTTCAGTATTGAATAAATAAGAACTCGTTGGAAACTTTTCTAACGAGTTTTTTTCTGTTAAAAAATAACTTCTGAGGAATAATTCCTTGATATCATAGTATAAAAAATAAGCCTCCACTGCTGGAGGCTTATTCTATTTGAAATTTAAACTTATCTATTCTTTGATAAATTTCTTCTGAACAGTGTTACCGTTATCTTCGATATCGATTACATAAACACCGTTAATCAATTTGCTTACATTGATCTGGTTGTTCAGTAAGATACCATTGGCGATTACCTGTCCTGCTGCATTGTAGATCGTATATTTAGCTCTCTTGCTGATATTCTTCACAAACAATACGGAACTTACAGGGTTTGGATAAATCATGATACTTGTCTGATCAATTGGATTAGACGCAATTGGTTTTGAGATTCTCACTGTATAATCCTCTACTTCTCCGTTCTTAAAGTCTGTACAGTTTACAGGGATACCATCTCTTGACATCGCTACTCTCATCACAACATACTTGTAATCTGTCATACTTACGAATGCATCGGCGGGTACATTGAACTTCCCGGATACAGGGCTGTTTGAATTCGGTGAAGAAGTAAATACTCTTTCGTTAATATCAAACTCCCCGTTTCTGTTGAAGTCAATCCATACAGCAATTCCTTCGTTGTAAGTAGTTCCTGTCCATTTTTTCTCAATGATGATCTCATTATCTGTAGATCCCTGAATCATTTCGATGAATGTTTTAGGAACTCCTGTGTAATCAGTATACGTAGATGCTCCTGATTCGTTCTCCATCGTTTTCTTACCAGTTGGCTTCACTGTTACTTTAGAAATATGCTCTCCTACTGAACTTCCTGCCTTCATCTTACAGTAGATCACTGTAGGAGTCGTGAAGTAGTATGGAGGAGTATAGTTTCCTGGGGTACCGTTACAGATATTTACTACCTGCATCTCGTATTTCGTTAATTCGGTAAGACCTGTCAATACTAAGTTATTTACTATTGATGGTACTTCTGTCCAACTTGGAATTCCTACTTTTCTATATCTAAGAACATAAGTTGCTCCTGGGAAAGGATCCCATGTAATCTCTGCCGATGTAGGCAATAATTGAGTAATGGTTAATCCCGGAGGAGGAATCTGGCATATTCTTTCTGTGGTAAATACTTTAGGATTAGAATATGGATTCAATGTGGTTTCTCCATTACACTGGTTAGCAATCTGTACTTCATACGTAGTGTATGGTTCCAGTGGAGTTGCACTTCCTAATACATAAGTGTTAGCAGGAGCTGCCGGTAAACTTATAATATTCCATGTTGTAGTTCCTACTTTTCTCCATCTCATCGTATACGTAGAACTTGCTGCTAGCGGAGCCCATGTAATCAATGCTGTTGTTGGAGTAATGTTACTTACTGTTACGTTTGGAGGTGTAGGATCACATCTTGTCGTAAAGGTCTTGATCGGAGTTGCTGTTCCTACAATATCTCCACAAATAGCAGCTACATCTACTTCATAAGTTGTAGCAGGGGTCAATCCGGTAATCACTAATGGAAGGTTACCCAATTGTGTTGAAGCATATACTGATGTCCAGGTTGTTGTTCCCTGAACTCTGTATCTTACCACATAACTTACTCCTGCACCTGTGATGGTAACAGTAGCTGATGTATGCGTAGTTGTAAATGTAGGTGCATTTGGTGTTGCATTGCTGCAAGGTCTTATTCTTACTCTATAATCTTCTACTTCTCCATCTACTGCATTCTGACACATTACCGGAGCACTTGTACGTTTAAGCACAACTCTCAGGGTAGTAGTCAATGGTCCTGTATAAGCCGTTGACGGAACTGCAAAAGTAGCAGTAACAGGAGTCGTTGTATTGGCAGGAGAAATTAAGATTCTCTCGGCATCAGTAAACTGTCCGTTTCTGTCAAAGTCAAGCCATGCAGTTACAGCATCATTTCCGGTTGCTCCGGTCCAGCCTTTTGCTACAGAGATTTTATTATTTTGAGAATTGACGTCTAAAGTAATAAGGGTCTCAGGAGTCGTATAGCTGGTATAGTTAGTCTGTACTGAAGTGTTATTCATTGGTGGAACTCCAAGGTTCGAAGAGGTAACCGTTACATTCGAAATATGGTCATTGGTTCCGGAACCAGTCATCTGACAATAAGCCAATGGTGGTGTTGTAAATGCTACTGACGATGAATAAGCTCCTGTAGTTCCTCCACATGTTGTAGAAACCTGAACTTCATAATTCGTCTGTTCTGTAAGACCAGTAATTCCGTAGAAGTTCTGACCTGCAGGAACGGTAGCAGTCTGCCATGCTCCACTTGGTGCTACTCTCCATCTTACCGTATAAGTAGCTCCCACAGTAGAAATCCATGATACAGTCGCATTGGTGGCAGAAATATTATTTACTGTAATACCCGTTGGAGGAGCAGTTGTACAAGGTTGAGAATCTACAAATCTTACCGGATAATCTTCTACTTCTCCCTGAGTAAATGTTCCACAAGGATTGTTCGTACTACTTGTACTCATTACAACACGCATACGGGTTGGCTGAGTTCCTGTATATACATTTCCACTGGCAATTGTAGGTACAGGGAAAGTAGCGGTTACAGGAGTAGTTGTGCTGGCTGTAGTATTCAGAACCCTCTCACTAGTTTCAAATGTTCCATTTCTGTTAAAATCGATCCAAGCTGAAATTCCATAAGAACTGCTGGAACCTGGCCAGTATTTGTTCACAGAAATTTTATTCGTATTTCCTGAACCTCTTTCCAGGATGATCATTTTCGTAGCATCTGTTGTATAATCCTTGTAACCATCCGATCCCGAATTATTAAACATAATAGGAGCATTTGTCGGAGTAACCGTTACATTATTAATATATCCGCTTGTTCCTGTATTACCCGTAGGGTTAGCTGTACAATAAGTAAGAGCCGGAGTTGTAAAGTTCACACTTGGTGAGAAGGCACCTGTAGTACCTCCACAAATAGTAGCTACCTGAACTTCGTATGCAGTCTGATCTACTAAATTACTTAATAACTGGCTGCTTGTAAGCGGAGTTGTAATATTAATTGTGGTCCATGTAGCATCAGTTACTTTTTTATATCTCAATGTATACGTTGCCCCTATTGCAGGGATCCATGATACAAGAGCTGTACTTGCTGTAAGGTTTGAAACCGCTATATTACTTGGCGGTGCAGCCGAACATGGTTGTAAAGCAATTACGTTTAATGTAAAATCTACGAAATTACCGTAAGGAGCCGGCCCGCAAGAAGTTGGGTTTCCAGACCATGATGTTCCCATTCTTACTCTGTAATTACCCGGCGCCTGTCCTGCTGTAATCGGAATAGTACCTGTAGCAGTTCCTGCATATGTAGTAGTGGCAAGAATAGTTTCGCCAGGTCCGTTGAAGTTCATATCATTATTCCAGTCAACCCAGATATAATAATAATAAGTGCTGCTTCCGGAAGCAGCCAGATTCACTGTTACAGAGGTACTCGGGATTGCTGAAAGGACTGTAGCAGAATTATTGACATAGGCCGTATAACTGTTTGCTGTATAATTCAAGTTGGCAATACCACCTGTAGTTGTAATATTATTCAGATAATATGAAGTACTAGAAGTTCCTCCTGTAGGTATACAATATCCTGTATAGAAAGAAAGAGGTCCTTTCCATGCACTTTGATCTGTTGCACTACATCTTGCTCTTACCCACGCATAATATGTCGTGTTTGGAGTGAGTGGAGAAAGTGTTGCTGTAGTTCCGGATGGAACGTTTTGTGACGGTACCGTTGCCCCTGTTGGAGCTGTGTTGCTTGTACTGTAATAAATGTCATATCCTCCTGCTGGTACATATCCAAAAGCCGTCCAGTTCAATACTGCACTTGTAGGTGTTACCGTACCAATAGATAATGATCCGGTTGCAGGCATAGGCGGACATGTTGGAGGTGTAGTAATTGTTACAGGTCCAGACCATGTACTCTGGTCTGTAGCACTACATTTTGCTCTTACCCATGCATAGTACGTTGTGTTAGGCACTAATGGAGAAAGAGTTGCTGTGGTTCCGGCAGGAACGTTTTGTGATGGTACCGTTGCTGCTGTAGGAGCAGTGTTTGTGGTACTGTAGTAGATATCATATCCTCCTGCAGGTACAGATGAATATGCTGTCCAGTTCAATACTGCACTTGTAGGTGTTATTGTTCCTGTAGATAAAGTTCCGCCCGGAGGCATTGGTAAGCATGTAGGCGGTGTACCAAAAGTTAATCGAACATTAGGTCTGTTCGCGCTTACTGTTCCATTCCCTGCAGGTGCTGTAGTATCAGCTTCGAAATACATATGGCTTGCAGTTGCAGTACTATACTTAAAGCCTGCTCCAGCAGTTCCGGAGCCTCCTCCGGATCCTCCATAATTGGTTTCTACTAAAACCATTAGGTTATCCGTTCCATTGTAATTGTATGGAAGCTGTAATTGAAGCGTATTCCACCCAACCGCAAGGCTGGTTACGTTTGCACTATATACTAAGGTAGCTCCAGTAGTTACCGTATTCCAGTTTTGAGCTGTGATAGCTGTAGTAGTGGATGGTACGGATTTTAAATAAACTTTTACCGGGAAGGTAATGTTCATGGTTGTGGTAGCCTCCCATCCTACGGATAAGATACTTCCTCCACCAGGAGTGTTTATTTCTGCAGCAGTATATAGCGATGCAGATCTCTGATACCCATAGTAGGGCGTCAAAGGATATCGCTGCGTACTGGTTCCTGTTCCAATGGTTACGACCTGGGCATGTAATGAGAGCCCAAAGATCAAACCGAGAAACAGAATTAAAGAGGTAAAGAGTTTCTTCATAATGTTTTGGTTAGATATATATGTTAATCTTTACAAAATTAATCATATTTTTATCAATAACCAATTAGATTCAGTAAATCATTAACATATACTAATAAAAGAATAACTCTAATTATTCTTTCATACTTTAAAACAGTGATTTAATCGAAATTCACAAAGAAAATCAGTAATTTTTATAAAAAAATAAGCCTCCACTGCTGGAGGCTTATTCTATTTGAAATTTAAACTTATCTATTCTTTGATAAATTTCTTCTGAACAGTGTTACCGTTATCTTCGATATCGATTACATAAACACCGTTAATCAATTTGCTTACATTGATCTGGTTGTTCAGTAAGATACCATTGGCGATTACCTGTCCTGCTGCATTGTAGATCGTATATTTAGCTCTCTTGCTGATATTCTTCACAAACAATACGGAACTTACAGGGTTTGGATAAATCATGATACTTGTCTGATCAATTGGATTAGACGCAATTGGTTTTGAGATTCTCACTGTATAATCCTCTACTTCTCCGTTCTTAAAGTCTGTACAGTTTACAGGGATACCATCTCTTGACATCGCTACTCTCATCACAACATACTTGTAATCTGTCATACTTACGAATGCATCGGCGGGTACATTGAACTTCCCGGATACAGGGCTGTTTGAATTCGGTGAAGAAGTAAATACTCTTTCGTTAATATCAAACTCCCCGTTTCTGTTGAAGTCAATCCATACAGCAATTCCTTCGTTGTAAGTAGTTCCTGTCCATTTTTTCTCAATGATGATCTCATTATCTGTAGATCCCTGAATCATTTCGATGAATGTTTTAGGAACTCCTGTGTAATCAGTATACGTAGATGCTCCTGATTCGTTCTCCATCGTTTTCTTACCAGTTGGCTTCACTGTTACTTTAGAAATATGCTCTCCTACTGAACTTCCTGCCTTCATCTTACAGTAGATCACTGTAGGAGTCGTGAAGTAGTATGGAGGAGTATAGTTTCCTGGGGTACCGTTACAGATATTTACTACCTGCATCTCGTATTTCGTTAATTCGGTAAGACCTGTCAATACTAAGTTATTTACTATTGATGGTACTTCTGTCCAACTTGGAATTCCTACTTTTCTATATCTAAGAACATAAGTTGCTCCTGGGAAAGGATCCCATGTAATCTCTGCCGATGTAGGCAATAATTGAGTAATGGTTAATCCCGGAGGAGGAATCTGGCATATTCTTTCTGTGGTAAATACTTTAGGATTAGAATATGGATTCAATGTGGTTTCTCCATTACACTGGTTAGCAATCTGTACTTCATACGTAGTGTATGGTTCCAGTGGAGTTGCACTTCCTAATACATAAGTGTTAGCAGGAGCTGCCGGTAAACTTATAATATTCCATGTTGTAGTTCCTACTTTTCTCCATCTCATCGTATACGTAGAACTTGCTGCTAGCGGAGCCCATGTAATCAATGCTGTTGTTGGAGTAATGTTACTTACTGTTACGTTTGGAGGTGTAGGATCACATCTTGTCGTAAAGGTCTTGATCGGAGTTGCTGTTCCTACAATATCTCCACAAATAGCAGCTACATCTACTTCATAAGTTGTAGCAGGGGTCAATCCGGTAATCACTAATGGAAGGTTACCCAATTGTGTTGAAGCATATACTGATGTCCAGGTTGTTGTTCCCTGAACTCTGTATCTTACCACATAACTTACTCCTGCACCTGTGATGGTAACAGTAGCTGATGTATGCGTAGTTGTAAATGTAGGTGCATTTGGTGTTGCATTGCTGCAAGGTCTTATTCTTACTCTATAATCTTCTACTTCTCCATCTACTGCATTCTGACACATTACCGGAGCACTTGTACGTTTAAGCACAACTCTCAGGGTAGTAGTCAATGGTCCTGTATAAGCCGTTGACGGAACTGCAAAAGTAGCAGTAACAGGAGTCGTTGTATTGGCAGGAGAAATTAAGATTCTCTCGGCATCAGTAAACTGTCCGTTTCTGTCAAAGTCAAGCCATGCAGTTACAGCATCATTTCCGGTTGCTCCGGTCCAGCCTTTTGCTACAGAGATTTTATTATTTTGAGAATTGACGTCTAAAGTAATAAGGGTCTCAGGAGTCGTATAGCTGGTATAGTTAGTCTGTACTGAAGTGTTATTCATTGGTGGAACTCCAAGGTTCGAAGAGGTAACCGTTACATTCGAAATATGGTCATTGGTTCCGGAACCAGTCATCTGACAATAAGCCAATGGTGGTGTTGTAAATGCTACTGACGATGAATAAGCTCCTGTAGTTCCTCCACATGTTGTAGAAACCTGAACTTCATAATTCGTCTGTTCTGTAAGACCAGTAATTCCGTAGAAGTTCTGACCTGCAGGAACGGTAGCAGTCTGCCATGCTCCACTTGGTGCTACTCTCCATCTTACCGTATAAGTAGCTCCCACAGTAGAAATCCATGATACAGTCGCATTGGTGGCAGAAATATTATTTACTGTAATACCCGTTGGAGGAGCAGTTGTACAAGGTTGAGAATCTACAAATCTTACCGGATAATCTTCTACTTCTCCCTGAGTGAATGTTCCACAAGGGTTAGCATTATCGAAATATCTCATTACGACACGCATACGGGTAGGAAGAGTTCCTGTATATACATTTCCACTGGCAACTGTTGGTACAGCAAAAGTAGCGGTAACAGGAGTAGTTGTACTATAAGTGCTGTTCAGAATCTTCTCACTAGTTTCAAATGTTCCATTTCTGTTAAAATCTACCCAAGCTGCAACTCCATAAGATGTAGGAGTACCTGGCCAGTATTTGTTCACAGAAATTTTATTATTTGCAGAACCTCTTTCAAAGATAACGACTCTTGTAGGATCCGTTGTATAATCTTTATAATTATCTGATACGGAATTGCTCAACATAATAGGAGCATTCGTTGGAGTAACCGTTACATTATTAATATAGCCACTTGTAGCTGTATTGCTTGAAGGACCTGCTGTACAGTAAGTAAGAGCCGGAGTTGAAAAGTTTACACTTGGTGAGAAGGCACCTGTAGTACCTCCGCAGACAGTAGCTACCTGAACTTCGTACGCAGTTTGCTCCAATAATCCTGTAAGTAATTGGTTACTTATTAAAGGAGTATTTACAGTAATCTGCTGCCAAGCACCAGAAGGTGAAACTCTGTATCTTACAATATAAGTAGCTCCTGTAGTTGACGTCCAAGTAACATTAGCTGAAGAAGGAGTTATGTTATTTACAGTAATGTTTGAAGGTGGAGCTGTAGTACATGCTGACAAATCAATAAGTTTAACAGCATAATCTTCAGTCTCTCCATAAGAATAAGTACCACAAGCATTAATAGGGCTATACTCATTCATTACAACACGCATTTTGGTCGTCAGGTTTCCTGTATATACATTTCCACTTGCAGTGGTAGGTACCGTAAATGTTGCTGTAACCGGAGTTGTTGTATTACTTGGTGAAGTCAATACTCTTTCAGAAGCTTCAAAAACACCATTACGGTTATAGTCAATCCAAACTCCAGTTAAGAAGCTATACTGATAATCCGGCCATACTTTCGATACAGAAACAGTACCTGTACCACCTCTTACCAAAGTAACCAATCTTGTAGGATCTGTACTATAGTCTGTATATCCACTTTGACCAGAATTACTTAGCATGGAAGGCGCACCCTGTGCATTCACTGCAACCTGGCCAATATATCCATCTATATAAGTACTTGTAGCAGCAGAAGCACAATAACTTAATGCCGGGGTCGTAAAGTTTACACTTGGAGAGAAGGTTCCTGTAGAACCTCCACAAACAGTAGCTACCTGAACTTCGTATGCCGTCTGTTCCGTTAATCCAGTAATAATCTGGTTCCCTACCAAAGGAGTTGTGACATTAATTGTAGTCCACGGTCCTCCGGATAAAAGTCTGTATCTTACAACATAAGTAGCACCAGCAGATAGATACCAGCCTACATTAGCTGAAGTTGTTGTAAGGTTTGAAACCGTAATGTTAGTAGGTGGTGCTGCTGAACAAGCCGGCAGCGCATGACTTTCAAACTGCACTCTAGGAATATCAGCAAGTCTGTCTTTTGCTGCGGGTGGTGCAGCAGGATCCGGATTTGCAGAATCTTCATAATAAATCATACCTCTATTTGCTCCTGCATTATAAGATCCCCAAGCTGTACCTGGTGAAGATGCATAACCTGGAGTTTTCTCATTTACAGCAACCACAAGATTGTCTGTTCCATTCCATAAAAATGGTGTTGCCAATTGAAGAGTTACCCAGTTTCCATTTGTTAAAGTGGGTATGACTCCGGCATATACCTGAGTAAGGGCACTTAAAGGAACCCAGTTTGTAAGGGAGGCAAAGTTATTTTGGGTGGTGTTTCCCATGTATACTACCCAATCCTTATACACATCCTGAGAGGTTGCAACGGTGGTAGAATAAAACTTTATTGCCGTGATATAGGTCGACGTACCAATGGCAGTCGAAACTTCCGAAGCAGTATAAATCTGCTGGGAATAACTATACCCATAATAGGAACGTATTGGGAGATACACTGAGGTACCCGTTCCTGTCCCGATCTGGCCTGCCTGAGCTGAGACTTTGGATACAAAGCCTGTGCAAATCAAACAGAGAAACAGAATTAAAGAGGTAAAGAGTTTCTTCATAATGTTTTTCATTATAATATTAATCAGACAAATCTAATCATTTTTTATTATTAATTTACCGCTACATTTATGTTTTTTTTGAAAAAAAATGATAATATCTCCACTTATGCTTTAAATAAAGAAATCCCCGAGAGACCCCGGGGATTTAATAAAATTTAAAGATTATCTTTATTTTTTGATGAATTTAAAGTTTTCTGAAATATTATTATCCTTTACAGTAATAATATAATTTCCTCTTAACAACTCACCTACATTTACTTTGTTGTTATCAATTGTTCCTTGTTTTACAAGCTGACCCACTGCATTATGAATTTCAAATGTAGCCTTAGCAGATACTTTTGTAACATTTAAGAAATCATTTACAGGGTTTGGATAGATTCCAAAGTTATTTTTCTTATCAACTTCACTTGTACCTAAAGTCTGAGCTTTCATCACTTTTCTTTGAGAAGTTGTGAAGCTTCCACCAGATAACAGAACAGTTCCTGAGGTAGTTTTGATGTTATAATAACCTCCATCCAGAGCAATACCGTCTCCATAAGAATCATTAATTGTGAAAGTATAACAGTCATCTGTACTTAATGTCCAGTTTTGAGTAATCAATGCAGGAAGAACAGCCGTTGTTTGATCTGCATAACCACTTCCACTATAAACAGTAGTTCCTGCACTGTTCTTTAATGTCCAGGATGTTTCAGATCCGTAATAATCTAACTGAAGATTAAATACTACATTCTGAGCAACTGGCATTGGCCCTCCTACATAAGTATCATTAATTGTATTGTTGGAAGCTCTTTGATCTGCTCCTCCATTTACAGTACTAATGCTGATTGTCATTGGCCCACCCATTGTACCCGCCGTAACCGGAAGGCTAAGCAGCTGAGACTTATCCTGAGCAAGGCTACCCGTCCAGTTATAAGGAGTTTGTGCAACACCGTTAATTGTATAAGTGATTTGAGCTGAAGTAAGCACTCCTGTTCCTCTGTTGAACAACGATACCGGAACGTTCAATGATCCTGAACAAGTAACTGCTGAACAAGTTCTTTCTAATTTAACCTCCGCATCATTTGCAAATAAAGGAATCGCGATATCTTTAACTGAAGTCTTCAACGAAGCTCTTCTAGGAGAATTGTTCATAACCGCTGTAATTCTATCTTTTTGATTAATTGTAAAGATATTCATACAGGTATCATTGGTATAATCCATATAGTTTTGAACCATTTCCATTACTAAAGGATCATTACAACTTGCAATGTTAGTAGGACAACCACCATTAGAAGTGTGTGCCGTAGGTGTATCTGCACAGTAGTCATCTCCACAAGTAGCATCTCCCCAGATGTGTCTTAATCCTAAAAAGTGCCCCACCTCATGAGTCATTGTTCTTCCTTTATCATAAGGAGCCGATAACAAGAAAGTACCATTAGTATTTAAATCACTGGTTCCAAATGTAGCAAAGTTAGCAACAACACCGTCTGTTTTACCATATCCACCCAGTGGGTCTAATCCTGGAAGGTTTGACCCGTCCGGGAACTGAGCATATCCTAACAAATTCGTATTTGGAGAAGCAAATGCCACACTCCACATATTCATATATTGGGTAGGATCCCAAATCGTTTCAGGCTTTACAAAGGCATCAATAGCATCTTTCTTAAAAGAAGACTGACATAAGTTTACTCTATCAATTCCATTGGTAGGGTTTCCGTTTGGATCTACTTTTGCCAACGCAAACTGAATTTGTACGTCTGCTCCTACAGCATTTGTATTAAATCCTGGAGTTCCCGTCAGTTTACGGTAATCCTGATTCATTACTGTAATCTGAGACATCACCTGCTCATCTACAATATTTGGAGCTGTACCTACTGCCTGTCCACCATGAATAACGTGAACAACTACAGGAATAGTAATAATACCTCCATTTTGTGATTTTTCATTCTTAGCTTTTTGAATTAATGGTCTCAACCAATCTTCAAACTGCTCTGTAGTAAGTCTTCCCGGAAAATGTCTTCTTAAGAAGTCTTCATATTCTGTTGTACCACACCTGTCGAAACCGTTAGTTTTCGCAAGTTCCTGTGGAGATTTGGCAACAGATTCTTTCTTCTGCCCCGTCCAGCCAGTATTCTGTGCGCTCATTAAACCAGCACATAATAAAGGTAATAAAAAGAGTGATTTTGAAGTAGTAGATTTTTGCATCTTTAATTTTTATAAACTTTACAAATATATTAGTTTTTAACAAAACTTATAATATATTTTAAAAAATAATCAGCAAATTATAACAAAATACAAATATTAAGCCATTATTTATATGAATATTCACTTTTAAGATACTTATTTACACACACAATCCCTTTCAATAAAAAGAATACATCGATATAAATACACTAACATATATCACACAATGATTAAAAATATAAAATAACACTTCAAGATATATATTTCAAGATTGGGCAATCATAAAAAAGTAACCCTGAGAAAATTTCCCAGGGTTATTATTTATCTAAAGTATCTTTATTTAGAACTTATAGGCAATATTCCATGCAAATCCCATATTAAATTTTGAAGAACTTCTTCCAAATCCAGGAACGATCATCGGAGAGATGTCATCCTGCTTAGAGGTGTATACCATATATCTCGGCTGAAGATTCACATCAATATAGAAGTTGGAACTGAATAACTGCACTCTACCTCCAATAGTTCCTTCCAGCCAAAAAGAAGACTGCGAGGATGAAGGAAAAGCTTCTGAAGAGTTACTTCCGCCAAATCCACGTACCGGAACAGCCATATACTCCTGGTTATAGAATGATCCGGCCACTTTTCCTCCGGCATAAAATCCGTTGAATTCATTTTCGGAATCCTTTGCCAGCATATAGAACGCTCCCAACTTAACGAAAGGACCACTTGCCTTGGCATCATAACCATTTTTCTGATATACATTCTTTTCAAAACCAGCTTCTGCAATAGCGTGAACATTTCCTCTGATTTTTGAAGAAATAAATCCCTGATACAGTTTTCTGTCTGAAAAGAAACCTGCTCCGGTGTTCAATACATCAAGGCCAACCATAAAATTGGGTACATATTTTTCATGAACCTTTTTCTCAGCTTCCTTTTTTTTGTCTTGTGCCCAGCTTATTATTCCAAATAAACTAAAAAGAAAGGTAAAGATTAGTCTTGTCTTCATTCTCTATTTGATTTTGTCCTACATCCACTTTCTGAACAGGATTCGGAGTTACTAATTCTGAACTTAAATTCTCATAATACTTTTTAATACCACATCCGGGAGACACATAGGTTGATTTTGTACCATAACTTACCCTCACGTGAGATTCAGGACCTTTGTATCTAGTTTTGAAATAAACATCTGTATAAGGTGAATTGTCTACCCGCAAAGGAATTAGTCGGGAATCAATTTTTGCAAGTTTTCCCAAATCTACTTTTCCTGCACCATAGTCTACTGATACATACAGCGTATCTATAGTAGTATCTTTTCCGTTTGACAGTGTTCTGAAACCTACCTTCATTCTGGGAGTTCCTTCTCCACTTTCGCAAATATCATCATCTCCTCCACAGGAAAAAAGCATTCCTAAAAAGCAGATTGCTATGAGAAATTTAAAATACTTCATCTGTACATTTTATTTTATTTGGTCAGATGGAACTGACGTTTCATATTACGATTTGAAATTCAAATTTAAATAAATTTATTTTTTAATCAACAACGCTATGTTCTCAACATGGTGCGTCTGCGGGAACATATCTACCGGTAAGATCTTTACTAAAGTATAATGATCTTTCATCAAAGCAAGGTCTCGAGCCTGTGTTGCGGAATTACAGCTTACATAAACTACTTTTTCCGGTGAAAGCTTTATGATCTGTTCTACGACTTTCTGATGCATTCCGTCTCTTGGTGGATCTGTGATCAATACGTCTGCTTTTGGATGATTTTCTAAAAACTCGTCATTAAAGAGGTTTTTCATATCTCCACAATAGAACGTTGTATTGGTTAAACCATTCAATTCAGCATGTTCAATTGCCGCATCAATTGCTTCCTGAACGGATTCGATTCCAATAACCTGTTTTGCATTTCTTGCTACGTATTGAGCAATTGTTCCAGTTCCTGTGTATAAATCGTAAACAACTTCATCACCTTTTAGATCGGCAAATTCAAGCGTTTTTCTATATAATTCCAGTGCCTGTTTGTAGTTGGTTTGAAAGAAAGATTTTGGTCCTATCTTAAATTTCAATCCGTCCATTTCTTCCATAAGGTAACCATCTCCGAAATATACATTGATATTTAAGTCATAAATAGAATCATTCTGCTTAGGATTAATAGCATACACCAACGTTTTTATCTGTGGGAATTGCTCTAACAAATAATCAAAAAGCTGAGTACGGTTTTCTTTTTCTTCTCTGTAAAGCTGGAAAAGAACCATCCATTCTCCTTTAGAGTTTTGTCTCATCATTAAAGTTCTCAGGAACCCTTCCTGGCTTTTCACATCAAAGAAATCTAACCCTTTATTTTCAGCAAATTTTTTAACTGTCAAACGAATTGCATTCGACGGATCTTCCTGAAGGAAGCATTCTTTTAAATCTAAAATCTTACTCCACATCCCCGGAATATGGAAACCAAGCGCATCTCTGCTTCCGAAGTTTTCTTCAGAACTGATTTCATATTGAGTCAGCCATCTCGCATTAGAAAAAGAAAATTCCATTTTATTTCTGTAGAAATATTGTTCTTCAGCGCCTAAAATCGGAACAGTTTCAAAATCTTCAATTCCTCCAATTCTTTTAATATTATTGTAAACTTCTTCTTGTTTAAAATCAAGCTGCTTTTCGTAGGTCATATTCTGCCATTTGCAACCACCACAAGTTCCGAAGTGAATACATTTTGGTTCAACTCTGAATGGTGATTTTTCAACAATTTCTTTTACTTCAGCCTCAAAATATTTTGACTTTGATTTTTTAACTCTTGCATTTACAACGTCTCCAGGAATCGCACCGGAAACCAAAACAGTTTTTCCTTCTTCAGTTTTACCAATAGCTACTCCTTTTGCTCCTGCTGCGAAAAGTTTAATATTTTCGAGAATTACATCTTTCTTCTTTCTCATATCAATTTCTTGTGATGAAGATAGCTTCTACTCTATACTTCATCTATTTTCTATTTTTTCTAATAAACTGTGAAACCTTTCAGTTCCAATTTCGTTTGCAAAAATACAATAAAAAAAACCTTATCCGAAGATAAGGTTTCTATACTGTGTTAAAGTTTACTATTTTGTTGGAGCCGGCTGAGGATTTGCTGGCTGTGGAGCTTGCTGCATTGCAGAAGGATCAAGCTGTAATTGCGGCTGCATTTGAGCATTTGGCTCTACTTTTGGAGCTGCAAGACCTGTCTGCTTGTCAAGAATCGTTACTAATTCCTGCTCACCAAGGTTTACAAATGATCTGCTGGCAATCTTACCATCTTTATCAACAATTACAAAGCAAGGCAATTTGAATCCGTATACTCCATATTTCTTAGCGATATCAGAGTTAAGACCTCCTTCTCCGTAAACATTCACTCCCTGAATTCCTTTTAAAAGAGAGTTACTTGTTTTAATGAACTGATCTTTTGTATCGTCTACGTTTACAAATACAAAATTCATTTTAGATTTATAGAAGTTTACTACTTCTTTTAATACGGGCACTGTAGCTTCACTGATGTAAGGATTCCATGAAGCATAGAAGAATAGCATATAAGGTTTCCCTTTATTTTCAGAAAGGTTATACGCTTTTCCGTCTTGTTTTGCTAAAGCTGCTTCAGGAGCGGCATCACCAATTTTAAGTCCTGTAATAGCTACCTGCATTTTTAAAAGATCACTTTTAATAGTAGCATCTTTAATATCTGAATCAATAATTTTTTTGATTTTATCAATGTTTGCAGGTGTAGTCGTTGGATGAATATCAGCCTGAGCCATTACAAATGCTAAAAGATAGTCTTTCGCCGTTTGAGATAAATCTTTCTTTGTTTTTAAGTACTGAGCAAACATCTCAGAAGTTGTAATTCCTGTTTTTCCTTTGCTGTTTGCTTCCGCATACTTCTGGAAATCCGGAGTCATTTTTACAAGAAGATATTGTCTGTAAAGAGGGATTGATTTCACCATCGCTTCTTTATCAGTTTCTAACTGAGTTTCATAATCTTTGAAAGCTTTAGAAGCTTTGTAAGATGGGTTACCAGACATTGGTCCGTGAGACATCTCATAGTTGGCAAGCAAATTAAGAATGGTCACTTTTATATCGTTTTTCTTCCATTCAAGAAGTCCTTTGCTTGGGTTATTTTTCTTTGCTAAGTCGTCTACATTTTTATTAATATCAGCTTCAACTTTATGCATTCCTTTCAAAAATGCAGCTTCGTCTCCGCCCATTAATCCGGCTAAGTTAACTTTGCTTCCATAGTCTGCCAAGAACTTCATACTTGCTGTAAGGAAGTCGTTGTTCTTTTTAGCATCTCCGGTGATTATATATTCATTTGGGAAAGTAGCTCCGTTTCCTGAAATATTTACTTTTTGTCCTCCTTCAAGATAGATCAGGTTTTGTCTTCCTGCATAGTTGATTACGTACATTCCATCTTTAGGAGCTTCAAAGCTTCCTGAGAAATTTCCGTCTTTATCTAAACCAATATTAATCAAAGGCAGGGTTCCTACTCCTGAAGCTTCTACAAATTCAATTCTTTCTAAGGATGAGCTTCCAGTAATTTTTCCTTTTACTTCTACTTTTTTTGAACAAGACATCACAAAGAATGTGATGATAAACAATAAAAGATATTTTTTCATTTCAATTTTTAATATTACACAAAAATACGCTTTTTAGGGCTTGCTAATTCACACTAATTATTTTTTTTGAAAATTTTATTATTGCCGTTCAAAAGAGGGTATTCCAATTATTTCAACCCTTTCTTTTTGAATAGCATGCCGCATTTGAAAGTTTAAAAAAAACAATTCAACTGCCCTCCAAATATATACTTATTAAATAAAGAATGACTAAAACCTATCAATAAGTTAACAAACTTTAACAGGGCTTAGCATTTCATAAAAAAATCGCCTCCAAAAATGAAGGCGATTTTTTATGTATTTGAATCAATTCTATCCTTGATCTACTAGAGCAGCCATGTATTCTCTGTTCATTCTTGCGATGTTTTCAAGAGAAATACCTTTTGGACATTCTACTTCACACGCTCCGGTGTTTGAACAGTTTCCGAATCCTTCTTCATCCATAGCTTTTACCATGTTCAGAACTCTTCTCTTAGCTTCTACTCTACCTTGCGGAAGTAATGCATACTGAGAAACTTTAGCTCCTACGAATAGCATTGCAGATCCGTTTTTACATGTAGCCACACAAGCTCCACATCCGATACAAGCTGCAGCATCCATTGCTTTGTCTGCATCTTCTTTTGGAACCGGAATTGCGTTAGCATCCAGTGTATTACCTGAAGTATTCACAGAAATGAAACCTCCTGCTGCCATTACTCTGTCGAAAGCACTTCTGTCTACCATCAAATCTTTGATAACAGGGAAAGCAGCACTTCTCCAAGGTTCAATAACGATAGTCTCTCCATCTTTGAACATTCTCATGTGAAGCTGGCAGGTAGTGATCCCTGTATCCGGCCCGTGAGCTCTACCATTGATGTAAAGAGAACACATACCGCAGATTCCTTCACGACAGTCGTGGTCGAAAGCGATAGGTTCTTTACCTTCGTTAATTAAGTTTTCGTTCAGAATATCCAGCATCTCCAGGAATGAAGAGTCTGTAGATACATCTGATATTTTATAGGTCTCAAACTGACCTTTAGTTTTACTATTTTTTTGTCTCCAAATTTTCAGCGTAAGATGTAAGCCTTTTTTTGCACTCATAATGTTATATTTTAGGTTGGAGATTATTTATAACTTCTAGTTTTAACCTCGATGTTGTCATATATCAGTTCTTCTTTATGCAACACTTCCGCGTTGATATTGTCACCCTGATATTCCCAAGCTCCGACGTATTTGTAGTTTACGTCATCTCTTTCCGCTTCTCCATCCGGAGTTGAGTGGTCTTCACGGAAATGTCCACCACAAGATTCATTTCTGTGTAGTGCATCGATAGCCATTAATTGTCCAAGTTCAAGGAAGTCTGCTACTCTGAATGCTTTTTCAAGTTCAGTGTTCATCCCTTCTCCTTCTCCCGGTACTTTTACATTTTTCCAGAAATCGTTTCTTACTTCTTCAATTTCTTTAATCGCTTCTCTTAATCCTTCAGGAGTTCTTCCCATTCCTACTTTATTCCACATAATGTTTCCTAATTGCTTGTGGAAGTGGTCTACAGAATGCGTTCCTTTATTATTTAAGAAGAAGTCAATTTTTTCTTTAATTCCTTTTTCAGCTTCGTCAAACGCACCTGAATTAGTAGGAATTGCTCCTGTTCTGATATCTGCAGAAAGGTAATCTGCAATAGTATAAGGAAGCACGAAATATCCATCTGCAAGACCCTGCATCAATGCAGAAGCACCCAATCTGTTTGCACCGTGGTCAGAGAAGTTAGCTTCACCAATTACGAAACATCCAGGGATTGTAGACTGAAGGTTATAATCAACCCATACACCACCCATTGTATAGTGAACTGCAGGATAGATCTTCATTGGAGTTTTGTAAGGATCATCTGCAGTAATTTTTTCATACATTACGAATAAGTTACCGTATTTCTCCTCTACCCAGCTCTTACCTAAATCGTAGATCTGCTGATCTGTTGGATTATGAATATGTTTTTCGATAGCGGATTCTTTACCTTTTTTCATGATCTCTGTAGAGAAATCAAGGTAAACTCCTTCCTGAGTATCATTATTTTCGATTCCAAATCCAGCGTCGCATCTTTCCTTAGCGGCTCTTGAAGCAACGTCTCTAGGTACAAGGTTACCAAACGCAGGGTATCTTCTTTCTAAATAATAATCTCTATCTTCTTCTTTAATATTTTCAGGTCTTAATTTACCTTCTCTAATAGCTACTGAATCTTCAATCTTTTTAGGAACCCAGATTCTTCCTGAGTTTCTTAATGATTCAGACATCAAAGTCAGTTTAGACTGCTGTGTTCCGTGAACAGGAATACAAGTCGGGTGAATCTGTACATAGCAAGGGTTTGCGAAGTAAGCACCTTTCTTGTGAATTTTCCATGCTGCAGAAACATTGGATCCCATTGCGTTGGTAGAAAGGAAATATACGTTTCCATATCCTCCTGAAGCAATTACTACAGCGTGAGCAGAATGTCTTTCGATCTCACCTGTAACAAGGTTTCTTGCGATAATTCCTCTTGCTTTTCCATCAACAATTACAAGATCAAGCATTTCATGACGGTTATACATCTTGATTCTTCCTTTACCGATCTGACGGCTCATTGAAGAATATGCTCCTAATAATAACTGCTGTCCTGTTTGTCCTTTTGCATAGAAAGTTCTTTTTACCTGAACCCCACCAAATGAACGGTTATCTAGCTGACCGCCGTAATCTCTACCGAAAGGAACCCCTTGGGAAACACACTGGTCAATAATATTTGCAGAAACTTCAGCTAATCTGTAAACGTTGGCCTCTCTTGCTCTATAGTCACCACCTTTAATGGTATCATAGAATAATCTGTAAGTAGAGTCACCGTCTCCCTGATAGTTTTTAGCTGCGTTGATCCCTCCCTGAGCTGCAATAGAGTGCGCTCTTCTTGGTGAATCCTGGTAGCAGAATGCTTTTACGTTATATCCCTGCTCAGCCAATGTAGCTGCTGCAGAACCTCCTGCCAAACCTGTACCTACAACAATAATATCAATCTTATCTCTGTTGTTTGGTGCAACAAGGTTCATATGGTCTTTATGATTTTTCCACTTGTCTTTAAGAGGACCCGCTGGAATTCTTGAATCTAATTTACTCATACTAGTATATTGATATTATTGAGTTATAAAATGGAAAACTGCTACGATGATGAATCCTGCAGGAATAAGGATTGAATACCATGTTCCGAAAGCTTTGATCACCGGCGTATATTTTGGATGTCTTGCTCCGATAGACTGGAAAGAAGACTGGAATCCGTGTGCTAAGTGTAATCCTAGTAAAACAAAAGAGATCACATATAAAGCCACTCTCCAAAGATCAGCAAACTTCTCATGAAGTTCCGGCCAGAAACGTTCTGCATCAGGAGTCAATCCTTCTACATACTTGTAATTAATTTCATGCAACCAGAAATCATATAAGTGAAGCGCCAGAAACGCTAAGATAACAGCTCCGGAAATAATCATATTTCTGGACATCCATGAAGAATTCACTGATGCGTTGTTAGCTGCATACTTTACCGGACGCGCTTTATTATTCTTGATTTCAAGCACAAATCCCATAATGAAATGGAAAATTACTGCAAAACCAAGAATAGGCTGCATTAAGAACTGCACAAAAGGATTATAGCCCATGAAGTCTGATGCGGTGTTGAATGCATCCTTGTTCAGAACTGATAACAAATTGGTCGTCAAATGCAGTATAAGAAAAATCAGCAAAAATAGAGCTGATAATGCCATAGCATATTTTCTACCTATCGTAGAACTCGTTAAACCTGCCATATAAGTTTAAATTTGAATTTCTACAAAATTAAGAAAGTTTAACAATATCGAAAAGTGAGAAATCTCACAATTAGGCAGTTTGTAATGTTTCTAAATAAGAATTCCATACATTATTGATACAGGAAAACACATAAATTATAAAGCATTATTTAAGATCATAAACCTGATCTCGGAAAACTACTTTTTGAGAAGATGATGGGAGGGATTTTATTTCAAAATAATCCACTCTTCTTGAGGAACAATAGGGATTTATAATATACCGTAGAATTTTAGCTTTATCTTCCATATCAGAGATCCAAAAACAGACTTTATCTCTTCTTTTGACAGAAAAAACTTTGCTTTTACCCAAAGAATAAATCAACACCTCTTCTTTCTGATTTTCAAAGATATTACTTCCGATTCTTATCATCAGAAACGCAATAATAGCCATCGTTAACCTCATCATATATTTAAAATTGAACTTTAAAACAACCGGTCTTAATAAATAGACTATCATCAAAACCGACAGTACTTCAAACCCATTCATAGAAATATTTTCAAAGAACAAAAAGTCTACCTCCGCAAACCAATGGATTACTTTCAACAGAATCTGAATAACAAAGTCATATACTTTATTCAACAAGCCAAAATCAATTCCACAGGCGACAAAAGCTGTCATTATAAATGAGAAAACAATAATTATTTCGGAAAAAGGAACGATGACGAAATTGGCAATGATGGATATGAATGAAAACTGATGAAAATAATACAGCACCAAAGGAAGTGTTGCCAGCTGCGCGGATAAAGATATTGTAATGGTATTAAACAAAATTTTTTTAAGATAATGATCCTGTTTCGGAAAAAGTTTCAACAAAGGCTGATTCAGCCAATAAATTCCTAAAACAGCTAAAAAACTAAGCTGAAATCCTACATCAAAAAGCTGCTGTGTATCTCCCATTAAAATAAGAAAAGCTGATAAAGCCAGCGAATGAAGCAGGTCAGGTTTCCTCTGAAGCAATATGAAAACAAAATAAACATTCAGCATGATACAGGATCGCAAAACGGAATTTCCAAAACCAATAAAAGCGGCAAACAGCCAAATAAAAACCAAACTTAGAATAACTGCATATTTTCTGAATTGTAAAGGAATAAACCGAATCAATAGAAAATAAAACATCCCAAAAATAACCACAATGTGTGTTCCCGAAATGGCCAGAAAATGAACCAGTCCGGACTTATTGAAATCCTGAACTGTTCCTGCATCAATCTCCGTGCGGTCTGCCAGAATAATACCTTTCAGAAACTCTTTGGTTTTTTCAGAAATAGGGGTTTTATCAATTCTGTTAAGAGCCGTAAATCTATATTGCCGGAGTTGATCCGCCAACGTTAAGTCGTTTCGTTCTGCAGATACAATTTCTTTTGAAAAGTAGATCTGCTCATCAATATGCTTTCTTTTCAGATATTGAACATAGTTGAATTGAAAATCATGCTCAGGAGCTTTAGGTTTTGTAATATAAGCTTCCCCTTTATAATAATGAATAAAATCCAGCTCTTTGACATCTTTTGGAATATACAGAATTGAATTTAAATTTGCATTTCCCACCTGCACAATTCCTTCGTATTTTTTATACTTTTCGGTAGAATTTAATTTCTGAGAAATTTTGAAAGTAACCGTTTCTTTTTTAGACAAAGATGAATAAACATCCTCTGCAGAAGTGTTATAATGATGAAGAATAATTCCTGTGCCAAAGAACAAAAGTGCAAGCAAAACAACTTTCGTTTTGTGCAGAAAATAAGAATGAAAACATATTGCAATAAGTACAGCAAAACACACTCCAATTACTAAATAAAATGCAGCACCAGCCAACACCATCTTATCCTGAAAAACAATTCCAAGAATAAAAAATACGACCAGAATAAGAAGAGGCTGCTTTTTCAATTTCAATTAATTATCAAGGGAAAATAGATAATTAATTAATAGAATATGATCTCTTAGCTAACTAAAAAGCACCCCGTTATGCATCAAAAGCATCAACGGGGCACTTAATTTTTTTATGATAAATTCAGGATTGAAAGTATACTATTTCTTTTTCAGAAATTTATCCGTCAAACGCTTCGTTTCTTTGATATAAAATAAAGGATCTTTCCCATAATCTTCATATTTGAAATCACCTGCTTTTTTAGGGATGGCAGGTTCTATTTGTGTTCCTTCATGCCATTCATTGAATGATGTAATTCCGATAAAATCCGGATGTACTTTAACAGCAGCATCAAACATCTTTTCGTAATACTTTCCATTGTCTCTGCTTTTGAAATTCGCTTCGTTCCATGGGCGTATTCTTGTATCGGAATAACCAGGTCCTACGCAAGGAATAAAAATCAGGTTGTGATCTTTGGCGTAGCTGGCCATGAAATCCCAATTAGCAGTTGTGCTTCCATATACAAAACCTTCGCTGGCAAAATAGGTGTAGAAACCATCAAAACCCGATGTATCAAAGAATTTCGCATCATCTTTTTCAACCCAAAGCCCGATATAAAGCGCATCTAGATTTGTATTTCTAACTGTTTTTTCTTCATTTTTGGATAGCATTTTAGCCCATTCTTCTTTAGGAATTTTATAGCTGTCATATACATAAAACAGAGGCTTTCCTTCTTTTTTGTAGAAAGCATGGTGATGAGAATATGTTTTTATAAGATAAGAAAGCTGTTCCTTTAATTCTGTAGTATTTTTATAAAACGGCTCAATGTGGAATGCGATTTTTAAATCAAAACGATCTGCAATATCCAAATATTTGATAAGACTTTTATCCGTGAATGAATCTTTCCCCAGCCAGCTTACTACAACCACTCCTACTCCAGAGTCTTTGATCATTTTCATATGTTTTTCAATGATCTCTGCATCATTGGAACTATAATTTCCAAGTGACGGATAAAAATTAGCTCCAATATCATCTCCTCCTTGGTGATGTCCCAGATTGTTCCATTTCGGATTACTCCAGTGAGGAAGGATTTCATGGTTCCAATGCTGATAACTTCCATCCGTTGCAGGATTTGCGTACCAGCCATAATAAAATATCTGAACTTTCTCTCTTGAATTGCCTTGCTGGGCAGAACTATTTGAGAAAAACAATGTGAATATCAAGAATAACAGGAAACGGTTGCAATAATTCATCGTTAAAAAGTAGATTAAATTCTCAAAAGTTATGGTAAAAATTATACTTTTAATATCACCTCAGCAGCATGATCACTGGCGCCTTTTCCACCAAGCTTTTCTCTCAGAAGCTCATAGTCATTTAGAACCTGGGTTCTTTTTTCTCCTGATACAATTTTATTGAGCTCTTCTACAAGGTTTTTAGTATTCAGATCATTCTGAATCAGCTCTTTTACCACTTCCCTATTCATGATCAGGTTAACCAGAGAAATATAATTGATATTTTTCACTAATCTTTTAGCAATAGCATAAGAAATTTTACTTCCGCGATAGCAAACCACTTCAGGAATATTCAATAAAGCAGTTTCCAAAGTAGCTGTTCCTGAGGTAACCAAAGCGGCTTTGGAACATCTCAGCAAATCATAGGTTTTATTGGATACAAAATGAACATTATCATCCACATATTTCTGATAAAATTCTTTAGGAAGGCTAGGTGCTCCGGCAATCACAAACTGGTAGTTTTTAAAATGCGGTCTTACGGAAAGCATTATTTCAAGCATCTTTTCTACTTCCTGTTCTCTGGAACCCGGCAGCAGTGCAATGATTTCTTTTTCATTCAGTCCGTGTTCCGATTTGAAATTTTCAATGCTGATTTCCTTAAGATCCGAAATAGCATCCAGCAAGGGATGACCTACAAAATGAGAGTGAACGCCATGTTTTCTGTAAAAATCTTCTTCGAAAGGAAGAATGACCATCATTTCATCCACATATTTTTTGATAGTCTCTACTCTACCTTCTTTCCATGCCCAAAGCTGTGGAGAAATATAATAAATAACTTTAATCCCTAGTTCTTTGGCAAATCTGGCAATCCTTAGATTGAAACCCGGATAATCCACCAAAATCAGAACATCAGGTCTGTTATTCTGAATATCCCCTTTGCAGAATTTGATATTATTCAGAATGGTTCGTAAGTTCATCACTACTTCCAGAAATCCCATAAAAGCCAGATCTCTGTAGTGTTTTACCAGTGTTCCGCCCTGAGCTTTCATCAGATCACCACCCCAAAATCTGAACTCCGCATGAGGATCTTTTTGTTTTAAGGCTTTCATCAGGTTACTTCCGTGCAAATCACCTGAAGCTTCTCCTGCAATAATATAATACTTCATTTCTATAGTAAGGATAGAGAACAAATTAAAATAGATATGATCTTAATTCGTAAATTTGTTCAAAGATAATGATAAAAAATGTCAGAAGAATTTGAAATCCGGAATAAAGTTGCTGAAAGCGGCCTTATCAATTTTGACTTAGCCACTTTACTTCCAAAAGGGGAAAGAAAGGGAATTGACCTGAAAGATTTTCTTTTCCAGGAAATGATCCTGAAAGAAAAAGATTTCCGTGAAAAGGTAGAAGCAATAGATATTGAACAATATAAAGATTCATACATATATATTTACAACTCTGTAGATACGATTATCCCGCTTTGGGCTTATTTTGTATTAACAGCAAAACTTACAGATGTTGCCAAAAAAATAGTTTTCGGAAACCGTGAGGATCTTGATGTTATTTTAATGCACAATGCTATCCAAACCCATGATTTTGAAGAAATGAGAGGAAAGAGAGTTTTGGTAAAAGGCTGCTCTGATAAAGATATTCCGGAAAATGCCTATATAGAACTCGTAGAACAGTTAAAACCAATTGTAAAATCTCTGATGTTCGGAGAAGCATGCTCTAATGTGCCTATCATAAAGAACTAATATGAACAAATATTTTTCCGCCTTATTTTTGTTCATTATTTTTCTTGGGATCTACTATTTCGGAAGTTTTTCAAAAATTCCCTTTGCAGATTGTGTAGGATTTGTACTGATTGCAGAAACTGGAGTATGGGAAACCACAGCTACAGCAACCAGTCACTTTCTATATATCAATACAGTTATTTCTATTAAAAACCTGTTGGATATTAATGCCATTGAAGCCAGCAGATTTTTGGTTGTCTTTTCCGGCGCAGCAACGGTTTCCGTTGTTTATCTTACGGTAAAAAGTATTTCAAAAACAGAATGGACTTCTCTTACAGCAGCTTTTGTTTTTGGCTTTAGTTTTTCCTTTTGGAGAAATGCTGAAATAGTGGAAGTATATACTTATAATTCCCTATGGATAAGCCTTTTCTTCTTTTCGGTTATCAAAAGTTTTACTGAAAAGAAAAGAATGTATATCCTGTTGAGCAGTCTGTTTTTGGGAATCAGTTTATGGGTTCATATTCAAAACATTTTGCTTATACCCGCTTTATTGGTTTTCTTATTTTATTTCAGAAACGAAAAAAAATATGCAGCGGCTTCACTATTGATTTTTGCTGTATTATTCTGTTCTTTATTTATTCTGAATATTTCTCAGGGGCTTCCTTTTAAATCTCCTTATAGTTCTGATCAGGGAACATGGGTAGAGGATTCTTTGAAAAAAAGCACTATTCAGTATGTGAAAGATTTTTTCCAGTCTTTTGCGTATCTGATCTATAACTTCAACATTTTCACCTATTTTGGAGTTGCTGGAATTATTTTGTTGTACAAGACCAATAGAAAAATGTTTTTTGTTTTTGCAACAGGTGCGGTATGTGTATACGGATTTGCAACCTTTTATGCAGTATCAGACAATTATGTTTTCTTTTTACCTTTCAACATCATTTTCGCATTGTCCATCGGATATGGACTTTCCGCAGCAAAGTATGCAGGTCTGAGAAAATTTTCATGGATATGTTTATTGATTCCTGTGGGATATTTTGCCCTTTATAAAGCTATATTCCTAACAGAAAAGGGAAAAGAATTTCATGCCTTCAAAGAATATAAAGGCGGACTTGATTATTACATACTGCCATGGATGAATAACAATGTAGGAATTCTGGAATTCACTATTGACAAAAAACAAGCTCCCGAACCTATTGAATGGATGACCATCAGTGCAGTAGAATATATAAAACTTTTAAAGAGCAAAGGGTATACTGACGAGCAGATCAGAAAATTTTAACAATAATTATGAAAGCCTCTTATTTTATGAGGCATATTTTTTGATAACTTTGGTTCACTTAATACTTAATAAACACAAAAAATGAGTTTAATTGACCTACTTACAGGCAACACAGGCAACCAGGTTGCTGAACAGGCTGAAAACAAATTTGGGATCAGCAAAAATCAGGTAATCGCTTTATTAGCTGTTGCTACACCTCTTATTATTTCTTATCTTAGAAATAAATCTCAGGATGCCAAAGAAGCAGAAGCTTTAAATAGTGCTTTAGATAAAGACCACAACGGAAGTATTTTAAATGATGCTTCTCAGATCGAATCAAGACAAGCTGAAGGCGGATCTATTCTTGGTCATATTTTTGGTGATCAGAAAAGTAATGTTGAAAACCAGTTATCACAAAATACAGGAATTTCAATAGATAAAATAGGTCCTATCCTTGCCATGCTTGCTCCTGTAGTAATGGGTTATATCGGACAGCAGAAACAACAGAGCAATGTAGGAGCTGGTGGTTTAGGAGATCTTTTAGGAGGAATTCTTGGAAACGCTTCTAACCAGGCACAAGCTCAGCAGTCTAATCCTTTGAATGACATTCTTGGAAGTGTTTTAGGCGGCGGACAGTCTCAGTCATCTGGAAACCCTCTGAACGATATACTTGGAAGTGTATTGGGCGGTGGTGGAAACCAACAACAAGGCGGCGGTTTAGGCAGCATCCTTGGAAATATTCTTGGAGGTAAATAATTAATTTAATTTTCATAAAAAAAGACCGCAGACATGATCTTCGGTCTTTTTTATTTGGATTACTTTTTAGATTTTTCTTCAGAAGCGGCAAAAGATTTCGAGGCTTTTTTAGGTCTTCTTTTTCCATAACTTCCGGAATTAATCTTTCCTCTTCTTGATTTTTTGTCTCCTTTTCCCATAGTAATAAGTATTTGTTGTTATGACGAATTTAAAAAATACAAAACTAAAATCCAATTAATAAAGCTGTTAAAGTTTTATTAATTAGGGAGGGAAACTGGAGGATGGATGCTGGAAGTTACTATCAGGTTACTATTTTCAATTCTCTGTTATCGGATCAAAATCTTTACTATAATACTTGTTAATAATAGCTAGCTTAAATACTGCAGGCTGCTAGTACTTCATTCTTCAAGCTTCCATCATCATCTCTCCTAAACTTTTATTGTTTTCCATTTTCCTTTTCTAAATAAAATAAAGGCAACAATAGTAATTAGGGTTTCAGCAGCGGGGATTGAAATAAAAACTCCTTTCGGACCCATCTCAAGATATTTTGAAAGAAAATAGGCAAGAGGGATCTGAAACAGCCAGAAACCAAAAAGATTAACCCATGTAGGCGTCCAGGTATCCCCCGCTCCATTGAATGCATTGATCATCACCATCCCGATTCCGTAAAAAATAAACCCTGTACTCATAATCTGTAGCGCATTTTTCGCAAAATCTTTAATAGCCGTTTCCTGAGTGAAAAAACCAACTAAAAAATTTCCCATAAAAATAAATACCAGACTTACGATCAACATAAAGATAACATTATATTTCACGGTTTTCATTACCGACTGTTCTGCTCTCAACATTTCATTTGCCCCCATATTCTGCCCTACCAGCGTAGATGCTGCATTGCTTAGTCCCCAGGCCGGAAGCATAAAGAACATCATCAGTCTTAAGGCTGTCTGGTAACCGGCTGATGCATTTTCGCCTCCCGTGGTCGCTACCAATTCTGCGAGGAAAATCCAGCTGCATGAAGCGATAACAAACTGAAAGATCCCAGGGGTTGCAATCTTTATAATGGATTTGATTAATTCATAATTGGGTTTAAAATAAGGAATCTTTATTCGGATTTGGGTATCAGCCACTAAAAGATGGTACAACTGATAAATAACACCGATACTACGTCCTATTGTTGTTGCCAGTGCTGCTCCGGTCAAACCCAAAGCAGGGACAGGCCCCAAGCCTTTTATCAGAATCGGGCAGAGAATAATATTGGCAATATTCGCGATCCATAAACTTTTCATGGCAATCATTGCATTTCCAGCCCCTCTGAAAATACCATTGATTAAGAATAAAAGCATGATAATGGTACTGCTTCCCATCATAATTCTGGTAAAATTCTTTCCGTAGGCTGCTGCTTCCGGTTTTGAACCCATCAGAATCAGAATTTCTTCAGCATAAATCACTCCCAATAAACTTAAAATAAAAGTAATACCGAAAGAAACAAGCAATACCTGCGCAGCACTTCTGGAAGCCTGTTCAGGATTTTTCTCACCAATTCTTCTTGCTACCAAAGCGGTGGCCGCCATACTCATCCCAATCGCAATAGAGTACATTATCGAAAGAACTGATTCGGTAAGGCCCACGGTCTGAATAGCAAAACCACTTTCTTTCAAGTGACCGACAAAATAGAGATCAACAAGGGCAAATACAGATTCCATAGCCATTTCCAGCATCATAGGAATCGCTAAAAGCAGTACGGCACTTCTGATATTCACTTGCGTAAAATCGGTTTCTTCACCACTGAATGCTTTTTTCAAAAATTCAACATATTTTGTCATTTTGTAATCAATAATTTAGATAATCCCAAAAATACAAATCCAATTATTAGAAAAACTTAGCAATTGGTAATAAAATTTAATTTAGATTTGTATATTCTTAAAAATTATCCTTATGAAAAAAATAATCTCTACTACTTTTCTATTTGGAATGTTACTGTCTGGCAGTATGTTATCTGCCCAGAAGATGAGTCAGGAAAAGATGAAAGCCATTTATTCTGATGATATAGCTACTTTTAAAAAACAGTTTGTTCCGGGAGATTACAACAAATGCTTCCTCGTGGGAGACATCCTTTATTCACCTCTTGGTTTCAGTGTAATGTCTGACAGAAAGAATATTATCAACTTTCTTTTAGATAACAAGGCTAATGTAAATAAAAAATGTCAGAACAAAACACCTCTTGAAGTAGCTGATGAAACAAAAGGCAGCGAAGAAGTAAAAAGAATTCTGATTGCAAAAGGTGGTAATAGAATTTAAAAAAATCTAAAATCAACATATGAAACTTCCGAAAGGGAGTTTTTTTTATTTATAAAACCTGCAAAAATCTTATCTTTGCCAACGAAAAATTCAAGGTTCGGAATTGAACCTTAAACATTGAACTTTAAACAAATAATTATGTTTCGATCACACACCAACGGAGAGCTATCTCTGAAAAATCTGAATGAAGAAGTTACACTATCAGGATGGGTACAGACTATCCGTGATAAAGGATTTATGATTTGGGTAGATCTTCGAGATCGTTACGGAATTACCCAGCTGGTTTTTGACCAGGACCGCTCTTCTGCACAATTAATGGAAGAAGCAAAAAAACTGGGCCGTGAATTTGTGATTCAGGCTACCGGAAGAGTTATTGAAAGAGTAAGCAAAAACCCTAATATTCCAACTGGGGAAATTGAAATTCTGGTAGAAAAACTAACAATTCTTAACGATTCTCAGCTTCCGCCTTTCACTATTGAGGATGAAACAGACGGTGGTGAAGAATTAAGAATGAAATACCGTTACCTGGATATCAGAAGAAATCCGGTAAAAGATAAACTGATCTTCCGTCACAAGATGGCACAGAAAGTAAGAAATTACTTATCTGAAGAAGGTTTCATTGAAGTGGAAACTCCTGTTTTGATCAAGTCTACTCCGGAAGGAGCAAGAGACTTCGTAGTACCAAGCAGAATGAATCCGGGACAGTTTTATGCATTGCCACAGTCTCCGCAAACTTTCAAGCAGCTTTTGATGGTGGGTGGAATGGATAAGTATTTCCAGATTGTAAAATGTTTCCGTGATGAGGATTTAAGAGCAGACAGACAGCCGGAATTCACACAGATCGACTGTGAGATGGCTTTTGTAGAGCAGGAAGATGTGATGAACGTATTCGAAGGAATGACTAAAACGCTGATAAAAGATATTACAGGTCAGGAATTCGGAACTTTCCCAAGAATGACTTTCGCAGATGCGATGCAAAAATACGGAAATGACAAACCGGATATCCGTTTTGGAATGGAGTTCGTAGAATTGAATGAACTGGTAAAAGGAAAAGACTTTAAAATATTTGATGATGCAGAATTAGTAGTTGGAATCAACGTAGAAGGATGTGCAGAATATACGAGAAAACAAATCGACGAGCTTGTTGATTGGGTAAAACGTCCTCAGATTGGAGCTTCAGGATTGGTTTGGGCTAAATTCCAGAATGACGGAGTGAAAACCTCATCGGTAAACAAATTCTATAACGAAGAAGATTTAGCAAAAATTATTGAAAAATTCGGAGCAAAAGAAGGAGACTTAATGTTGATTCTTTCTGGAAACGAAAATAAAGTAAGAGCTCAGCTTTCAGCGTTGAGAATGGAACTTGGAAACCGTTTGGGATTAAGAAAAGGAAACGAATTCGCGCCACTTTGGGTAGTTGATTTCCCTCTATTGGAATTTGATGAAGAAAGTGGACGTTACCATGCGATGCACCACCCTTTCACATCTCCAAAGCCGGAAGATATCCACCTGCTGGAAACCGATCCAGGAAAAGCAAGAGCCAACGCTTATGATATGGTTTTGAACGGAAACGAAATCGGAGGTGGATCTATCAGAATTTTTGACAGAGATCTTCAGTCTAAAATGTTTGATTTATTAGGATTTACCAGAGAAGAAGCAGAAGCTCAGTTTGGATTCCTGATGAATGCATTTAAATATGGTGCCCCGCCACACGGTGGTTTGGCATTCGGATTTGACCGTTTGGTAGCGATTCTTGACGGAAACGAAGTAATCAGAGATTATATTGCTTTCCCTAAGAACAATTCAGGACGAGATGTAATGATTGATGCGCCTGCTTCGATTGCTGATGCACAGCTCGACGAATTAGAATTACAATTGAATTTAAAAGCATAAATGTAAAGCGGGGTATTTGCCCCGCTTTTTTTATATTCAAATTTCAGTAACCTTTAATATATCAAAGCTTTACACTGACAATATTATTCTCCAAACAATATTCATGAAATAACATTATTCAAGGCTCATATTATTATAAAATTCAGCAAAATTTATTAATTTATCAATAAAACAGACGTAATATTAGTATATTATGCAATTTTACACTCTACATCAAATATTCGTGAAATAACTTAATTTTAAATTTAATAGTAAAAAATAAAACATTATAAGATAATCAACGAAATTAATACACAAATAAAATAAAAACACAATAAAAACAATCAATATATTATGTTATATTCAAGTATAATATATTATCAATATATTTACAACATACAGCTGGGTTATAATGATGATTTAATCAAAATTAGGACTTAACTTATTTTGTAATCTTTTGCGTAGGGTAATACTATAGCTGTTCATATTTTACAACCTGATCACCAAACCAAAATTAAATAATATGAAAAGCAAACTATTACTATTATCAGGATGCCTTGTTTTGGCACTGAATTCATGTAGGACGGATATTGAAAATACACAAGCAGATTCAATGAACCCTACAACAGAAAACTTAGCCAATGCTAAGATTCACAAATTATTAATTGACGGAAAATACACCTATGTCAATGAAATCAATGGAGAATATTTTTATGCAGAAGACATTACCATTAGCCCAGAACAGTTTAATATATTACAAAAGCAGGCTAATTCTGAAACATTAACAGCAGAGAAAAGCACCATTGTAAGCGCTTTTATTAAGACATGGCCGAATGCAACGGTCTATTATACATTACCCAGCCAGGGGAGTCTGAGTACTCAGAGTTACAATACATTCCTTACCAATATCAACAAAGCATTTGACATGATTTCTTCTCAAACCAGTGTTCAGTTTGTTGAACGAACCAATCAAACAGAATACATCACCTTTACTTATACAACGAGTAACAGTTCTCCACTTGGATGGCAAAAAAACAGGGTTAACGGTATTAAAATTTATAATACTACATATCCTGCAATTATTGCTCATGAAGTAATGCATTCTATGGGAATCATGCATGAGCAGTGTCGCCCAGATAGAGATCAATACATTATTGTAGATGTCAACAAAGCTGTAGAAGGAAGCCGCCATAACTTCAATCTTTATAATGATTACGCAGGACATGGTGCATTTGATTTCGGCTCAGTAATGATGTATCAGTCTACAGACTTTGCTATAGACTCAAGTCAGCCTGTAATGACGAAGCTGGACGGATCTACATTTACCAAGCAAAGAACAGGATTATCTGCAGGTGATTATGCCGGTATAAATCATTTGTACGGACCTGTTAATTCCTCTTCTGCAATCAATGGAACTTATACCATGACCACAGCTTTAGCGAGTGATAAAAATTTAGATATTTCCGGAAGCTCTACTACGGATGGCACCAGCATCATTCTGTATTCAGCTTCTACAGGAAATAACCAGAGATTCACATTTACCAAATCAGATCATGGTTATTATACCATCAAATCCATATTGGATCCTACAAAAGTATTAACCGTAAAAAGTAACGGAACAACAAATGGAACCGCTGTTGAATTAAGAACCAATTCCAATACAGATGCTCAGAAATGGTTATTATTCAACCTGGGAAATAATGGTTTTGGATTTGCTCCTAAGAATGCACCAGCATTGAGATTAGAGGTAAAAAATGGCACCACAACCAATCTTACTCCTATTGTAATCGGTACTACGGACCAAACGGTTCAGCCTTCTACAAAGCAACGTTTTATACTTACAAAAGTTAATTAAACTTTTTTATACCAATAAAGAGGTTAGGAGATAAATTTCCTAACCTCTTTTGTCTTTTATATAATTCCCCGTTATATAATTATTAAATCATTTTCAGCATCTGTTCTCTTCCCGGTCCGGTCGAAAGATAAGCTACAGGAATTCCTAATTCTTCTTCCAAGAATGACAGAAACTCAATGACTTCTTTTGGCAGTTCTGAAGGGCTCTTCATAGCAGAAAAATTAGCATTCCATCCGTTCATCCATTTCAGGATTGGCTTTCCGTTTTCCGGAAGCAAACCTGAAACAGATACTATTTCTCCATTTTCCAACTCGTAATGAGTACAGACTGCTACAGATTTCAATCCGCTCAAAACATCAGCTTTAGTCAGTACTAGCTGAGTTACACCGTTGATCATTACTGCATATTTTAAAGCAGGTAAATCCAGCCAGCCTGTTCTTCTCGGACGTCCTGTATTGGAACCAAACTCATTTCCTTTTGTTCTGATCTCCTCCCCTAATTCATCAAACAGTTCTGTTGGAAAAACTCCATTCCCTACTCTTGTACAGTAAGCTTTTGCAATTCCAAACACTTCACCGATCTTTTTCGGTGAAATACCTAACCCGCTGCTAGCCCCTGAAGCAGTGGTTGATGAAGAAGTCACATAAGGATACGTTCCGTGATCAATATCCAGCATAGCAGCCTGAGATCCTTCTGCCAATATTGTCTTTCCTTCAGCCAAAGCATTATTCAGATAGATTTCCGTCTCTGTACATTTAAATCTTTTCAGAAAATCAACAGCTTCAAAAAATTCATTACTTATTTCCTCCAGAGAAGGAAGCGTCATTCCTCCTGCGGTCAACATTTTATAATCTCTGTCCAAAATATGCTGTACCTTGTTTTTAAAGTCCGGAGCAAACATATCTCCTACTCTTACATTCTGTCTTAAGATTTTATTGGAATAAGCCTGCGCAATTCCGTTTTTGGTGGTTCCGATAGTCGTATACTCAGGACTTTCTTCCATAAAAACATCCAAAAACTTATATGTAGGCAATACAAAGTGAGCTTTCAGCGAAATAATGATAGTGTTTTCCGGCTGAACCGTTTCATCAAATACCTGAAGATTCAGAATTTCTTTTTTAAAACTTACAGGATCCAGAACGGTTCCTGTACCGATAACATTCTGCACCCCTTTCATAAAAATCCCCGAAGGAATCATTTTAAGCGTAATTCTGCGTCCGTTCCTTTCTATGCTGTGTCCAGCATTAGATCCGCCATTAAAACGCGCTGTAATGTCATAATTTTCACTGATCAGATCAATGAACTTTCCTTTTCCTTCATCACCCCATTGTAATCCTAATACAATATCCATATTCGTACTTTAAATTTTATGAAGCAAAGCTATGACAGTCAGATAGAAAGACCATTGCCATTTGACAAAAAGAGATTTATTGAGAAGCTAGATTTTAGAAGTTAGTAAACTCACAAACTCTATTACTTTCCCACCCAAAATAATATCATTTATCACTGATAATTCTAGACTATATTTCTCCTGATTCTACTTAAAGAAGATGGGGTAACCCCGAGATAAGAAGCAAGCATAGATTGTGGAACCCTGTTGGCAAGCCCCGGATAATGATTTAAAAAGTGAATATAACGTGATTTCGCATCCTGATTCAACATGATACTGGCAACCTTCAGTTTATTTTCAACAACAAAGGCATGAATTCTGGCAAATAGAACCGGCCAGACTGAAATTTTCTCTTCCAGAATTTTAAAATACTTAAGATCTATCACCAGCAATACTGCGTCAGTAATAGCTTCAATATCTTCATGCGCAGGCAGCTGATCTGTAAAACCCTGAAAATCTCCTATAAATCGACCTTCATAGATGAAATAGCGGGTAAAATCATCCCCTTGTTTATTATAGTACAAAGACCGGAAAACTCCTTCTTTCACAAAAGCAATTCTTTGGCTCACTTTTCCAGCTTCCACAAAAGGAGCACCTTTCTTTACAGTGATTTCCTGAATACCTTCAGCAATCAGAAGTTCATCCTGAGGATTCAGTGTCCCAAATTTTTTGATATAATGAAAAAGTTCTTCCATGCTTTGTTGTATCCACAGATTGTGTTAAGATAAAGGTATAAAACTAGCCAATAAAAACAATTGTCATTTGGCAAAAACCTCAAAAAATAAAAAGCATATGGCTAAAACTGCTTTAAACACTGAATAATTTCAATATTTTTGCAGCCAAAACTTTTACTCATGGATGAATCGATCAAATTACAATTATATTTCAATGAAAATACAGAAAGGGAAAATCAGAAATTTTTCTTTCAATACACATGGAAGAAGCATCTTACTGAACTTAAAAAGGCTATTATTTATACCGTAGTATGTATTGTATTGGGGTTTTTACCTTTAAAGGCTTTTGAACTGGGACCAGTTTCTATCATTTTTAAATATGGCAGTTTTCTATTTATCGGCTACACTATTTTACTTATTTATCAGTATTTCAAAGCTAAAATCAAAACATTTAGCCTGATAGAAGAACTCATTGAAAATCTTAGAAGAGAAGATGAAGTCAGTTTTATAACACTTTATCAGAATAGCATTACCATTAAAAATCCATTTACCGCTATAAATTGTGTCTGGGGTAAAGTCACTTATAAAATGGTTGATCAATATCTTATTTTGAGTATGCTCAATGATAAAATCAATTTCGTTTTTACAGAATCTGAATTTAAAGAGCAAGATTATACCATTTTATTAGATTTTCTTCAGCAATATTCTAAAAAAGAAAATTAAGAATGATTGGATTAAAAAAACTCCCGCATTATTACCATGCAGGAGTTTCTAAAAAAATTAAATATAACTATTGATTGTAAACATGAATATCTCGTTGCGGAAAAGGAATTCCAATTCCTTCCTTGTCGAGAGCTTCTTTACAACCTATGATTAGTTCTTCATTCATAGTCCAGAAATTTTCTGTAGCAGTACTTACTCTTATCGATAGATTAACAGCACTTTCACCAAGCTCCGTCACCACTAGCTGTGGAGCAGGCATTGTAAGAGCATATTGATTGCCTCTAATAACATTCATTAAAATATCTTTTGTCTTCCTAAGATCTGCGTCATAAGCAACTCCAATATCCAAGGATGTTCTTCTTGTTCCCAATTGAGTAAAATTGGTAATGCTATTATTCGATACCACTCCGTTAGGAATAACGATCAATTGATTTTGTGGCGTGATCAATTTTGTTTGAAAGATATCTATTGCATCTACAGTTCCTGAAGCACCGGAATTGGTAGAAATAAAATCACCAATTTTAAAAGGTTTTAATAATAAGATTAATATTCCTCCGGCAAAATTGGTCAATGATCCCTGTAAAGCTAAACCTAATGCTAAACTGGCCGCACCAATCATTGCAACAAATGCTGAAGTCTGCACTCCCAGCTGAGTCACTACAACAATAAACAACAGGATATTAAGTCCCCAGCTGACAATGTTTAAAAGAAAATGCTGCAAGGAAGCTTCCATATTACGTTTTTTGAACGCTTTTTCAACCAGCTTTTTGATCATTCTTATCATCCATGACCCGATCAGGTAAATTAATAATGCAGAAATAATTGCAGTGAAAATTCTAGGTGCCCATGAAATTGCTGAAGAAATTAATGCATCCCAGTGTTGTTGAATCTTGTTCAGTTCTAAATCGTCCATTTTTGTAGTGTATTTTTTACTGTTAATATCAATGATGTATTGATATCTCCTGCAAGATTTAAAAATGAAATTGAACAAAAGTATAATCCGCTTCAAAAAGAAATTTACCTCACACTGCATGAGTGAAAGTAAATCATATTATAGATTAAAATAGATTGACAGCAGAACAGATAGTTTCAGCTTACTCAATAATCATTCAGAAATTGAATCTTACAGGAAGAAATAATTTTTCGCTCATAGAATTACAAAAACGATACCGAAGTCCATTATTCGGAAATTAATATTGTGTAAACTTTTTATTGATTAATTATTTACTATCTCATTAAGGAAGTTTTGCGGCCAGACTTTCCGGAAGCATTTTTAAAATAAAGTAAATGATCTTCCACTTAAAGTTCGGAACAATGGTAAAAGAATTTCCGGCATTCACAATGAATCTTGCTACATAATCCGGTTCCATAATCAAAGACTCATTCAACTCCAATCCTTCATTGATTTTTGTTCTGATATAACCAATAACCAAAGCATTCACAATGATGTTACGGGAAGCCAATTCCTGTCTTAATCCGGCAAGAAACTGAGTAAACGCAGCTTTGGTGCTTCCATAGACAAAATTACTTTTCCTTCCTCTTACTCCGGACAAAGAAGATAAACCAATAATTCTTTCAAGGTTTTTGTTGCTTTTATCCATCGCAATAATGCTTAGGATAGAAACTCCACCCATATAATTAACTTCCATCATTTGTTTCGCTCCTTTGAAATCTTCCAAAGCATTTTGATTGTCTACTAAAAAACCTGCGGCATACACTACAATATGAGGTTTTGTGGAAAGATCAGAATAGAATTTTTGATGGGAATCAAAATCCGCAGCATCAAAAGACAAAACAGAAACTTTTGAACGGTCAAGATGATTGAAATGAATGAATTCTTCCAAAGATACCGTATTTCTGGAAGCGGCAATTACGGCAAACCCTTTTTCTAGATATTGCTTAATGCATTGCTTTGCCACATCTGAATTGGCGCCCAGAATAAGAACTGTCTTATTTGTGTTTTGATTCATGGGGCAAAGATAATTTTTTATTAAACACTATTCCTATTAATTGTTTTCACAATGGACATAACCATTTCTTAGAATGGTGTAGAAAAAATAGCGGCGGGTGAACAAAGTTCACCCGCCGCAGCTAAATATTTTTCAGACTGAATTATTTCTTTTCTTCAGTTGCTGTTTCTTTTTTGTCGTCTGCCTTATCAGCAGTTTTTGCTTTATCTCCAAAACGTGATTCTGTCATTTCTCTGGAAACCGCTGCTTTTTCAAACTTTAGTTTTCCTGATAATGTTTCGATCACAAAACCGTCATCCTGAACCTGAGCAATTCTTCCGTGAAGACCAGATGTAAGAACTACTCTGGTTCCTACTTTAAGGTTCTCCTGAAAGTTTTTCTCCTGCTTTTGTTTTTTCATCTGAGGTCTGATCATCAGGAAATAAAATCCTACAAACATTACCCCCATCATGATTAGCATCATAGGTGAAGATCCACCTGCTGCCTGTAAAAATAGTGTCAACATATTTTAAGTATTATGGTTGAATGTTCGCTGTGAACGTTAATCTGATTGGAGCTTTCTCTACGTTTGCAAAAACATCTGCATACTTCTGAACGTTTCCGTCAAAGCTTGAAGAATCAAAGTGCAACGTAACTTTTCCTTTTTTACCAGGCATGATTGGCTCTTTTGTAAAATCAGGAGCTGTACATCCGCATCCAGGCTTCACTTCAGAAATGATCAATGGATTTTTCCCGGTATTGGTAATTTCGTATACGTGCTGTACTTTATCTCCCTTTTTGATTTTTCCAAAATCGAAGCTGTTTTCAGATAAAGCAACAGAAGTAGATGGTTCGTTAGAAACCGGAGCAGGTGTTTCACCAGTTCCAGGTACTGCAGTAGAACCAGTAGTTACCGGAGCCGCAACAGCTGCAGAATCAGTAGTTGCAGTTTCAGTACTTTGAGTTTCTGTGTTTTCTTTTTTACATGAAACTAACCCAAAGCCTATAATAGACAAGGCGATAATTGATAACGTCTTTTTCATTTTATATTCTATTTTGATCTTTACAATATTTATCTAAAATACCATTGATGAAGATATTGGAACGGTCTGTCGCAAATACTTTTGCAATTTCAATATATTCGTTAATGATTACTCTTGAAGGCGTGAAAGCAAAGTTATCAAGCTCTGCAATTGCTGTAGACAGAATTACTTTATCCATTAGAGAAACTCTTTCCAGATCCCAGTTTTCCAGTCTTTCTTCCAGTTTCTTTTCATTGTTTTCCCAGTTGTTCAGGGTATCTCTCAACAATTTTGCAGCGAATGTTTTATCTTCTTCATCTTTAATCATTTTGATCAAAGTTCTGCTTTCTTCATCTTCTCTCAGGAAACCGATCGTTTTTTGTACCATTGAATTGGCGATGTGGATATCATCATACCATGAAAGTTCCTTATCTCCTAAGTAATCATGAAAATCTTCATTTTCAGCAATATATCTTAAGAATAATTTACCGATAAATTTTTGATCTTCTTCAAAAGAGTATCCTTCTTCTTTCATGAAATCCTGATACCGTTTTCCAGCCGTAATTCTCTGGAAAGTCTTTACCAATAAGTCATCATGCATATCCCATTTCAATTGCTTGTGCTGACCTGTAAAGAATAATCTTTCAGGGTTTTCTTCCAGTTTAAGCAAGACTTGATTGTTGATGAATTTTTGGTTAGGATTAATATCAGCATCAGTTTTAAGATATTTATTCTTACCAATTTCGATCTGATTTTCTGCCAAATCTTTCAAACCCACCAAAAAGTTGAGCTGATAGATGTATAGATAATAGATTTTCTCTATCCCGGCAAACATGTTTTTCTCTAAAACATCAAATTTTACAGGATTTTGGTAGTAAGAATACACTGTCTGTACTACTTTTTCACGGATTTGTCGTCTTCCTAACATTCAAAGAGCTTTTTTATGGCTGCAAAGATACAAAATTTAAAATTGATGAAATTCGTAGTGTGATGACATTTTTGTAATTTTGTGCAACTATATGAAAGCGCTTAAAACCTTAAACCCCTATTTTTGGAAACACAAAATACTGTTGTTTTGGGGGGTACTATTTATCATTGCCAGTAATTTCTTCAATATATATAAAGTACAGTTTGTAGGAAAATCTGTGGATGAACTTACAAAAAGTGGAAACCTTGGCTTTAACAATCAGGTTCTGATCTATGTTGGAATTATTGTAGGATGTTCTCTTCTGACCGGAATTTTCACCTTCATGATGAGACAGACCATCATTGTTGCCTCCAGAAGAATAGAATATGAACTTAAGAATAAAATCTACAGACATTATCAGGATTTATCTTTAACGGATTATAAGCAGACAACTATTGGGGATTTAATGAACAGATTGAGTGAAGATGTTGTTGCCGTAAGAATGTATCTTGGTCCAGGTGTTATGTATGTGGCTAACCTTATTGTTCTTGTAGTAATCACAGCTATTTATATGGTGAAAACGGATGCTTCCATGACAATGTGGACGCTTCTTCCGCTTCCTATTTTGTCTTTTGCTATTTATAAGGTAAGCTCCATCATCAATAAAAAGTCGAAAATCATGCAGAAAAGCCAGTCTGCCATTTCAACTTTTGTTCAGGATAGCTTTTCGGGAATCCGTGTGGTAAAATTTTTCGCAAGAGAAAAATATATAGAAAAAAATTACGGTATTAAAGTAACAGATTATCAGAACAAAGCTTTGGATCTGGCCAAGACAGAAGCTTATTTCTTTACGATCATTCTTTTTGTCATCGGGTTACTGAATGTAGCGATCATCTGGATCGGAGGTACCAAATATATTGCAGGAGAATTAAGTATTGGTAAAATTGCTGATTTCTTCATGTATATCAATACTCTGATTTTCCCTTTTTCTATGGTAGGATGGGTAACTTCTGTGAACCAGAGAGCTGAAGCTTCTATGCAGAGGATCAATGAATTCATGGATAAAAAGTCTGAGATCATTAATACTAATTTTGAAAACTATCCTATCAAAGGAGATATTGAATTCAGAAATGTTTCTTATGTATATCCGAATACCGGAATCAAAGCACTGGATAATTTAAGTTTTAAAGTAAAAGCCGGAGAATCTTTAGCCATTATGGGTAAAACCGGAAGTGGAAAATCAACAATTGCCCTGCTGTTGTGCCGATTAATAGATCCTACGGAAGGGGAGATTTTAATTGACGGTAAAAACCTTAAAGATCATAACCTGAATAACTACAGAGACTTTATTGGGTATATTCCTCAGGAGAGCTATTTATTCTCAGATTCTATAGAAAATAACATTGGTTTTGCCATTGATCATCCATCACATGAGAAAGTAATAGAATATGCAAATATAGCAGATGTTCATAAAAATATTGTTGAGTTTAAAGAGCAATATAAAACACTTGTTGGTGAACGCGGGGTAATGCTTTCGGGGGGGCAAAAGCAAAGAATATGTATCGCAAGAGCCTTAATTAAAGACCCAAATATCATCATTTTTGACGATTCTTTGTCTGCTTTAGACACCGAAACAGAGCAAAATATTCTGGAAAATATTGATAAAAAAATCAGCAATTCTACTTCCATAATCATCACACACAGAGAGTCTAGCGCTCAAAAAGCGGATCAAATTCTCAACCTTACGGAAATTACCAATTCTGTAACTGCTTAGCCATTTCGTTCTCAATTGTTAAATAAATCATAAAAAAAATTTTGTGATTAAAAGAATTCTTTTATATTTGTTCTTAACAAGATTAAAAAATATCTAACAATGAGTGAATACAAGGAACGCCATGAAAATGAAATTTTCACTAAGGTGTTAAAAGCAGGGAGAAGAACTTATTTCTTTGATGTGCGCGAGACGAAAGCAGGAGATTATTATCTTACAATTACTGAGAGTAAGAAAAATTTCGGAGAGAATGGGGAAGCTACATTCGAGAAGCATAAAATTTACCTTTACAAGGAAGATTTTAAGAGTTTCCAGGAGATGTTTAATGAGTCCACAGATTTCATCATTAATGAAAAGGGTGAGGATGTAATTTCAGAAAAACATGACAAAGACTTTAAGAGCAGATCTTTCACTATTGATTCTGACGACGAAGTTTAAAAAAGAATATTTAAAAACACAAGCATCTGAAAAAGATGCTTTTTTTATGCCTTACAATCAAAACATAAAAAAACGGGCTAAAGCCCGTTTCTATTGAATATTATAATTTCTTATTTTACAGATACTATTTCTTTAGATTCTTCTTTATGTAAAGAGGGTGACTTCAGGAAACTGAATAAGACATCTGGCAGCTCATTTCTACAAGGATCGGCAGTTCTGTTATTCAAGTTAATAACACTGTTTGTAACATTCGCTGAAGAAAACATTACAATACCTCCATCTTTTCTAAGAGTAGCCAATTCTTCATTCTTTGTACTTGGATCAAAATTTCCGAAACACATTACATTATTTTTGGTTTGCAGAACCGGAAACTTTTCAGCAGTAATACCTGATAAGATATTTCCATTCAGTTTAAATAATTTATAGTCTCCGTCAAAGTTCCTGTGGGCAATAATTTCAGCAGCACCATCCGCATCAATGTCACCAACAGCCAAACCTTTCCAATCCGAAGCTGAGCCCCAGTTTGTAAATTCAGTAATTTTTGTGAGAACACCACTATCGCTTACACGATAAACATGGATACCATTGTATATAGCATTACTATCATCAGCATCTACAAGCAGTACTAATTCATCTTTACCATCTTTATCAAGATCACCTGATGCCACTGCTTTGATTTTAGAACTTGCAGGCAGATTAAGTGTATTTAAATACACTGATTGCATATCTGTTCCAACAAATTTACTCACTCTAGCTTCTTTATTAAAATTTCTTACTGTGATAACATCATCTTTTCCACCGCTGATGAAATTTCCTGCAGCAACACCTACCCATTCTGACTGAGCTCCCCATCCGGTATATTTTGTATGTTCCACGATGCTGCCATTTTCAATTTTCAAAACATAAATACCGTTTTGGGCGGCATCTGTATGATCATTTAAAGCTATGATCTCACTTTTATTATCCCCAAAGAAATCACCTGCAGCTAACCCTTTCCAGTTATTGGAGCCACCATATACTTTACTGGTAGCCACCTGGCGAAAACCTCTGTCATATGGTTCTAAAGCCTGCATCAATCCATCAAAATTTCTTATTACCACAAATTCTTCGTCGCTATCTCCATCAAAATTACCGTTTGCAATACCTCTCCAATCAGAATCTTCTCCATACTCATGATCTGTATTGACAGGTACAACTAAGTTTTCAAAATTTGATAAAAGCGCCCATGTGATAGAAGAATCAAATACCGTTATGTTACTATAATAATTTTTGGCAGCCTGCAAATCTGAAACTATTTGATATAGCGTCTTATCATCATATTGCGATAAATATAGCCATAGATAAGCTGTATAAGTTCCATATCGAGGAGTTACAGTAGGATCAGAGGTATTAACATTATACTTGATATTCCAATTCTCACCATTATAATTAACCCCATTTTTTATATGTAAGGGAGAGATATAAATATCTTTAGTCAATGTTTTAGTATAGGCATTGATATCTGCAGTGGTATAAATAAGGTTTCCATTGATTGAAATACCATACTTATTACATTCATAAGGGAAGGCTGCTGTCAAATCAGCATGAGAAATATCTTCACGTAAGTCATCGTGTTTCCAATAGGTCCAGACATTTGAACCCAAAGTAGGATTAAGCTGGGTATTTGATTTTATAAAATTAGCAATTTTATTGAGCTGGGTAAGATAATTGTTGTCACTCGTTGCTCTATACATCTGTACCAGCACTCTTCCTACTGAACTTTGCATATTGAATGGCAAAATTACACCTGGATAAGCTATTGGCGGATTATTATCATTTCGTTCTTTATAATACCCTATAGTAGCAGATCCTGGTTCTGTATACCACTGGTCTGCATGATAAGCAAGTGTTTCTTTTATTTTCTGGATAAGGTCATTAGCAATTGTAATATAGCTTTGACCTGCATAACGACCTGTTGGTGAATCATATGTTAAATTTTGAATAGCAGTATTATTTTTAACTATTGCGGCAAACTTAGCCATAGGATAGGTAATATTAGCACTATGCACCAAATGAGAATAAGGTAAACCTGTTGTATCCGTTGATGCATTGTAATGATTAGTAGACCAGGCAGCCCCAGAAACATGGCGGTAATCATAAATTATCGGATATCCCAGTGTCGGATTTCTCAGGTCATCTCTTCTGTCAATAGTATTTCCGATGCACTTAATTAAAGTTTCTGCATACTTCTTTTCAAGTGTTTTTTCATACATTAAAACCAGTGCTTCCATATGAGCAGGTACACCCCAGGCAAACTCAAGTTGATCCTGGCTTGTTGAATTACCATCCCATTGGTCAAGACCTCTGGTATCAAACAGACGTTTATAATAAGATTGGGAACCTGATTGGGAATAGGATTTTATTGCAAAAAAGGCAATAAGAATTGTAAAGAGTTTTTTCATGTTAATAGCTTTGATTAAGATAGTTTTAATGAGATTTTTTCTCACGATTCTGGTTAAACAAATATAAAAGTTTTAATCACCAATCATAGAATTTATTTAAGAACTTTTAGAAACATTTTTGTAGCCTAAAGAAAGAATTATACTCAGGTGAAAAGAAAAAATAAAGCCTTTCAACATTTGAAAGGCTAAAAAATTGGGTAAGATTTACCAATACATTATTTCTTAATAAATTTCTCTGTAATGGTTTTATTTTCCGTCACTATATTGAGAATATATGTTCGAGGTAGAAATGCTGAAATATCTATCTTCGATTCTTTTGTATTTTTAATAAGTTGCCCGGATATAGTAAAGACTTCTATCTTCAAAATTGTATCATGGGTTTCTATATTCAAAACATCTTTGGCCGGATTAGGATAAATTCTAGTCTGATTAATTTTTAATTCTTTACTACTCAAATTTCCCATCAATTCATAGGCTCCAACATCAGGATTTCCCATACGAGCTATTCCCGTTATATCATCTGCTGGTGCATCTGTCAATTGCCCGTAATTGATGGCAACACTATTTGATTGTAATGATAATCCATCATCCGAAGTTCTTAAAATACCATCTGCACCAAAAACACTGGCTGCATCTTTAAAATTAGGATTAGTCTGGAATATATTATCAGGATAGCCATACAAAGAATTTTGGTTTGCCGAGGTATAAAGGCCGGCGGGTAATTGAAATATATTGTTGTAGAAATAATTCTCAGCCGGCCAGTCATTATGATTTTTATAATCTGCTCCAGGCTGGCTATCCGTTCCATTAATATTGCCCCAAAATATATTATTTTTCACAAAATTATTTCCTAAATACGTAAAAAAGCCGCCACCTCTGGTTCCTGTGTTTTTGTAAATGGTATTGTTGATTACTTTATTCTTTCCATAGTACAGAAAAATCCCACCACCCATGTAGTTTGAAGTATTTTCGTAAAGCACATTGTTCGTAATGAGATTTGAACCTTTTTCAGTGTAAATTCCACCACCTCCGTAGTAATAAGTATCAATCTGATTGATACCTCCTTTATTTTTACCGATTACATTTTTACTGATCACATTATCTACCCCCAAAACGGCATATATACCTCCTCCATCACCAGTAGCAGTATTATCATGAATATAGTTATTGGTAATAGTATTTGTTCCCTTAAAGACACTTACACCTCCTCCATCATAATGCGCTTTATTATTATAGATTTCATTGTCAGAAATAATATTATTGCCAGTTGAAGTATAGATCCCTCCGCCTGAATAACCAATGTTCATATAAATTTTATTATTGGAAATAATATTATCTCCATTAATAAAATAGATTGCCGGGCCTGCAAGTCTCGAAGCAACATTTCCGTTTACATTGTTATTGACAGTACCCATTGCAAAACCATCGGCAATAGAAAATCCATCTAATTTTACACCAATTGCACTGGTACTGTTTCCAGAAAACAGCACAACATGATAGCAATTATCATTGACTGTTCCTAAAACACCTAAGTCACCACTCAGGAGTGTTATATTACTGCTTATGTTTCGGTCAGTTAGTGATGCTTCTGTTCCACTGAAACCACCATACACAGAAATGCCATCTTTCAGATAAAATGTTTTATCTCGACTATCTGAAGGAGAAGTGTTTCCGAAAGGATCTCTTGCTGGAGTATAAGTTCCGCTGGCTACCCAGACTTCATCTCCAAGCTGGCTCGCATTTATTACCGCCTGCAAATCATTACTTGCTGTAGCCCAAGAAGTGTAAGGAGCCATGCCAGTATGGGAATTAGCATTTACATACCTTACCGTAGAAGAAATTAGAATAGAATTAAGTAAAAAAAGTAAAAAGTATATATTTTTCATTCCCCGATTATGTTGATAATGATCGTGCAAATATACTTTTAAAAGTCATTATAAAGAAAATTAACACACCAAAAAGTGGCATAAGAATTTAATCTGTTCGCTTTTGGTATAAAAACAAAAAACACATTTTCTTACGAAAATGTGTTAATTTAGGGTGAATGAGGGGTCTCGAACCCCCGACCTTCGGAACCACAATCCGACGCTCTAACCAACTGAGCTACAATCACCGTTTTGTGAGTGCAAATATAGGACATTTTCCTCAACTACCAAACAATTCCATCAAAATTTTTCAAAGAAATTAACTTTTCAGACGTAAAGCCCTCAGCGTAAGTAACTCCCGATAATCGCCCTAAATCCTGCGCTCGGTAGGTTAAGCTCTCATAAAAGTCTTTTGTGGTAATTGGAGTTTCGGGTTCTTTAGAAGTTGGATCATAAAACTGAGTTTTATAAGCCATGCAAGCGTCCAATTTTGTAGTAAGATGTTCAGAAATATCAATAACAAATTCTGGTTTGATATCTTTCCACTGAATATAATGAAAAATATGCTTCGGCCTCCACACTTCCTGAGTTTCTCCCTCCAGTACAGTTTCAATTTTTCTCAGTCCGGACAAAAAGCACGCATCCGACACTAATTTCGCTCCTTTTGCATGGTCTGGATGTCTATCATCAATAGCATTAGCCAAGACAATTTCCGGGCGGTATTTGCGAATCATTTTTACAATCCTCAATTGGTATTCTTCGGAATTGACAAGAAAGCCATCTTTCATTCCCAGGTTTTCTCTTGCGGAGAGTCCTAAAATTTTAGCTGCGTCTGCAGCTTCAGCTTTTCTGGTTTCATCTGTACCTCTTGTTCCGAGCTCTCCTCTTGTAAGATCTACAACCACACATTTTTTACCCTCTGAAACCATTTTAGCAATAGTTCCTCCACACCCCAATTCTACATCATCAGGATGTGCTCCAAAAGCAAGTATATCAGTTTTCATAAAATCAAAGATAAGTTTAAAATAAAAACTTCCCAAACATTACGAATGGGAAGTTTTAATATCTATAATTTAATTTTTAAATTACTTATTGATCTCTGCATTTAATTTTACAGCATCCTGGTAAGTAGGATCCAACTGTAGAGATTTTGCTACATAATCTTTTGCCTTAGCAGCATCAGAGTCTTTGCTCATATATGCTACGGCAAAATAAGCATAAGCAAGAGTTTGCTTGTTTGCTTCCTGATCAGCAGGTTTTACTGTACTGATGAATTTCTCATAAGCCATTTTTGCTGCATCATTGTTTCCTGCCTGCTGGTAAGAATACCCCTGACTGTAATAAGCAGGAGCCCAGTCTGGAAGTAGAGCAGACATTTTTTGCCATGTAGCAATTGCTCCGTTCCAGTTTTTAACATCCTGGTAAGCTGTAGCTAGCTTAAATAATGAATCAGAATCCTGGTTATTAGCCGCAACTTTTTGTTTTAATGCTTCAATAGCAGGGTTAGTAGGTCCTTTGTCAACGTCTGACTGAGATACACCACCACCCCCAGCGATGTTAGCTAATTCAAGATCCCACTTCATGGTTTCATCTTTAGCCGCTTTAGCAATACCAACTTTTTGCTGAGCTTCTGTCATTAAAGCTGTTTTCTTAGCAGCGTCCTTTTCATCTTTTGCTAAACCTGCAGCAATAAGTCCCTGTAAACCTTGGTCAGCAGGTTGTACTCTTGTTTTCTCAGCTTGAGAAACAAATGTATCCATATTTTGCTTAGCATCTGCATAGTTTTTATCTGCATATGCCTGGTAAGCTCTTAATTTGAACTTGATAGGGTCATCTATTTTGTCAAAGATTTTATCTAAAACAGTTTTAGAGTTTGCATAATCTTCGTTGGTGAAGTATAATTTTGCAATTTCTAATTGAGTATACGGATCCTCATCAGCATATTTTGTATAGTTGATAAGGTCTTGAGTTGCTTTTGCATTCTGTTGATATCTGATATCATAACCAGCCAATGCTTTATATGCAGGAGCATAAGTAGCATCTACACCAATAGCTTTATCAATGTTTTGCTTGGCTTGCTGCCACTGTTGTGCCGCCATCCATAAAGTTGCCATTCTTGTATAAACGGAAGCTTTATTTTTAGCAGTAGGTAATGCTTTATCATAAGCAGACATAGCCTCTCCCGGCATTCTTTTTAGTCTGTAAGCATCTCCTAATGTATAATAGTAATGTGCAGGAACACCTTTTTTCTCAGCTTTCTCAATAGCTTTGGTCAAAAACTGGATAGCAAGATCAGGTGAACTGTTCTTTTCGAATAAAGTTAAAGCTTCTGCAGCTCTGAACAGAACTTCAGCATCTTTTTCTCTTGAATCAGTTACTACTTTCTGAATTTCGGATACAGCATTTTTATCGCCTTTACCTAATTTAACAGCAGCTAAACCGATTTTGTTAAGATAGCTTTTTGCATCAGCAGCTAATCCTTTGTTGAAACTTTCAGTTGCTTTAGCATAATCTGGCTCTCCTTGTCTTAAGAAAGTATTTCCCAAATAGAAGTAGTTGTCAGCTGTAGGCTCTTTAGCGATCATTTCAGTGAAATTCGTTTTTGCCTGAGCAAATTTATCACTGTCTATACTGTTGATACCATCCTGCAGTGTTTGTGCAGAGGCAAAACCGGTAAAAAATACCACGGCTGCTCCAAAAGCAATCTTCTTTACATTCATATTCATTATATCTTTCATTTTATATTTTCTAATAATTGAGTTTTATTCTACACAATTTTCAGACCAAATCAAAATTTTTAATAAGGATAAATTGCGAATTTAATATTTTTTAACGCATCTGCACTTCTCTCTTATAAATATTATAAGGTTGCAGTCCTTCTTTTTGCACAATTTTTTGGCCTAAATGGGTACATGAAAATCTTATAAATCCATTGGCAATATTAAAATTGCCTTCGTTAATCAGGAAATAAAGTACTCTTGTAAATGGATATTCCATGGTACGAAGTCCTTCGAAATCCGCATTATACAATTTTCCTTTATTTACTACAGGAAGAACTTTAACCATTTCTCTCAATTTCTCCGAAGTTTTATCATAAGGACGGCTAAAAGTATTGAGCCCCACAACACCTATTTTATTAGGATATTTTCCTAATTCCTCTATAATCTTCTGATTTCCCGGAATAATGGAAAATTGAAGGTCTTTTGGCTGTTTTTTAAATTTTTCAGCGACAAAATTCAGATTACTTGAGTTAGTTCCATCAAAAATAAATTCTTTTTTATCAGACATCAAGCCGGCATTGATTTCTTCCATTGAAATACTTTCTTTTGGAGAATCTTTAGGAACTACAAAAACCACTGCATCCGCAGCAAATTTAGAGGGAAGGAACTTCAGATCAGTTCTTTCCTCGTATGTTTTTATTTCTTCAGGAGTAAGATTTCTGGACATTACCACTGCTTTTGCACTTCCTTTCAGAAGATCAAGAAGTCCTAAGTCTTCTTTCTTTGTTTCTACTTTGATGTGGGTGTCAGGGTAATTGATCATATAGCCATCAGCTAATGCTTCTGTGACGCTTTGAAAGGATTCGTCAGTAAAAATTGTAAGTTCACCTTTGTGATAGGAAGGAGCGTTTTTCTCCTTTTTGCAGCTTGCAAGCATTATGCTTAAAACAAAAATTGCTACAAGCTTAAAACTATTCTTCATTTCTCGATTTTTTAATTCTTGAGATCGCCCTGTAAATTCTAAAAATACCATAAATAATCAGCACTACACCTAATGCATAGGCAATTGCAGGTTCTAAAGTAGTAAAGAAGAATTTGTAGACAATCACTACAATTCCTAAAACGATATAAAACAATCCCGTAACCAGGGATAACCAATTGAACATCATGTAACAAAAATACCAAAAAAAATAAAAAGAGAAGCATATGCTTCTCTTTTTATTTATATTTCGAATAAATAAGTCTTATTCAAAGTTCATAGTAAATGGAACACTATAGTAAGATCTAACGCTCTCCCCGTTTCTCTTCGCAGGAGTCCATTTTTTAAGTTTCTTAACTACACGTATAGCTTCATTGTTGAAGTCGCCATTTGGAGATTTCTCTTCAATAGTAACTGCAGAAACTGTTCCGTCTTTTTCTACAACAAACTTAAGCTTAGCTTTAAGCGTTCCTTCACCTCCTTCCATTAGAGAAGTATCGAAGTTATCTCCCAAGAACTTTCTTAATGCTCCCATACCTCCAGGATATTCTGCAGACTGGTCAACATCTTTATAGATCTCGTTCGGGTTATTCGCTTTTACTTCCACAGTACTAGCTTTAGTACCTGTAGATGGTGGTGGTGGCGGTGGCGTATAAGCCGGAGCCTTTACCCCCTCCTGATTCTGTAAACCAGTTGTAGTTTCCAACTGCTTAGAAATCGGCGGCGGTGGTGTTTCAATTTTCGGAGCTTTTACAGGCTCTGGAACCACGTTCTGAATCACCTCAATTTTCTCTTCCTCTTTTGGAGGAGGTGGCGGTGGTGGTTCTTCTTCTTTAGGCTGCTCGATAATCGGTTCTTCTTCGATAATATCTACTAGATCTGCCTTTACTTCTTGCTTAGGTGGAGCTGTAAGATTTTTAATCGTAAGATAGATGAACGGAGACAAAGCCGCCAAAAGGAATAATGCTGTTCCAATGATAAAAGACTTTGTTAAAAGTCTCGGATACTGATGTCTAAGATCATAGGCACCATATTCCTTGTTTCTATTTTCAAATACGATCTCGTCTAAAGTAAGATTCTGACCGTATACATTTTCATCTGCCATAGATTAGATATACAATTTTATGGTTAAATTACTTTGTAGCAGCTGGTGCAGCAGCACCTCCTACTTTCTTCTCATAAATAGCTTTTTCCCAAGGTTTGATATCAGTAACTCCGTACTGCTCACTTTTGGTAATTGCCATTTCATCAAGAATATCAACAAAGTTCTTATATATAGCATCGTCAGTTGGCTTGATGATCACGGTAAATTTCGTTTGATCTGCAGCTCTAGATTTTGCCTGCTGAATTACTTTTCTAATACCTTCTCTATCAAGAGTAGTTTCCATGAGAGTTTGGTCATTCAATGATGTAGCATCTTGTTGGTGCCAAAAAACTCTATTGTTTTTTCCTAATAAGATAGAAATTGAGTTTGAAAGTTTAATTTCTGTTGGAGGTGGTTTTTTTGTTTCATCTTTCGGTTTAGCCGGAAGACCCAAATCCATAACATTCGGTTTACTAAATGTAGTTGTGAACATAAAGAAGGTAATCAATAGAAAACCCAAGTCCACCATCGGAGTCATATCGACTCTGGTGTTCTGCTTCTTGGAACGGACCTTGCCGCCCTTGCCGCCTTTTTCTTGTACTTGTACTTCTGCCATTTCTATCGATATTATTCGTTAGGTTTACCTTCTTGTGATGTAATCAACCAAAATTTAAGAAAATCAATATCTCTTAAACCCTCAAATAGGCTTTTCACTTTAGGGTATTGTGTTGTAACGTCACCTTTAATAGCTAACTTGTAGTCAGGATTAACGCTTAAACTTTCTTTTACCCAATCAATTAATTGCTTATTTGTACTGTCCATAGGAATTCCTGAAGGACTCTTATAATTTTTCTGCTCATCTGCAGGCAAGTCCAAGTAACCTTTAAGTTGGTTCATTGGAACTCCAATTGCCTGAACTTTCTGGAAAGCTGCTTTTTGGTTGTTGTCAAAAGTAATTCCATACTTTTGTCCCATTTTATCCAAAAGAGCAAGTCTTTCTGATGCATTTTCTACCGGCTGGAAATAGAATTTTCCGTCCGGAGTAGCGTTGATAGTCATTAAACTAGCATCAGGAAGCAATTTTTCCGAAATTGAAGATGGCGGTTTGATCTGCTCCACGTCAGGTTTTTTAAACTGAGTGGTCAAGATAAAGAACGTAAGAAGTAGGAACGCAACGTCACACATTGCGGTCATGTCCGTTACGACTCCATGTCTTTTAGGTTTGACTCTCGCCATTATTATAAAATATTTTTAATTAAACTTCTTTTAATTGCTAATGCAAATATCTTGCTAATTCTTAGTTGAATTCAGCGAAAGATTGTTGGATACTCATAGAGATCTCATCGATCTTGTAAGTTAATCCATCAATTTTAGATGTAAAGAAGTTATAAAGGATAATAGCGATTGCTGAAGTACCAATACCTAATGCCGTGTTGATCAAGGCTTCAGAGATACCAGTAGATAGAGCAGCAGCATCTGGAGTACCACCTCCTGAACCTAATGCGAAGAATGCCTTGATCATCCCGATTACCGTTCCAAGTAGTGCGATTAGCGTTGCAACAGTACCTAAAGTAGAAAGGATCATCATGTTTTTCTCAAGCATTGGCATCTCAAGAGTTGTAGCTTCTTCGATAGCTTTGTTAAGTGCTACCATTTTCTGCTCCTTATTTAATGTGTTATCGTGAGAAAGTGCTTTGTAAGTAGTAAGACCTTCCTTCACTACGTTACCTACAGAACCTTGTTGTCTGTCACACTCTTCGATAGCTTCGTCAATTTTGTTTTGGTTTAGTAAGCTTCTTACTTGTACAACGAAGTTGTCTAAGTTTCCTTTTCCAGCAGCTTTACCAAGAACGAAATATCTTTCAAAAGAGAAAACGATTACAGTAATCATGAAAGTAATCAAGATTGGTACGATAACCCCTCCTTTGTAGATAATACCTAAAAACGATTCTGGGTGAATGTCTTTTCCTTCAACACTTGAAAAAGCTACAGAACCACTTCCTAGTTTATCTGCATCTTTAAAGTTTCCTGGGCTCCCAAGAACGAATAAATAAATACATACTCCTATAGCAAATAGAATAGGAATAATAACAGCTGGATTTAAACCTCCTGCCTTTCTAGCAACTACTTGCTCATCATTTTTTGAAACATTCATTTCCATATTTAACTAAATTATATTGTTTTAAAATTTTACAGGGTGTAAATTAAAGGCAAAATTAATTAAAATGCAAGAGTCTTAATTAAACATTTTGCTTTTTTTTGATAAAGAAATTTTAATACGATTTCGAAATAATAATTATTTTAAATTATTTTATTTATTTTTTCCAAATTTAACATTTCAGTTAAAAAATCAAAAAAATAAGACCCCCATTTTTTTTAATTTCCCAATGTTAATTTTTTTTTAAATTACGATATTCACAATACGGTGAGGGACTACAATGATTTTTTTAGGGGTTTTACCTTCCAAAATCTGTTGCATTTTCTCGTTCGAAATCACCAAATCTTCTACTTCCTTAGCAGATAATTGAGCTGAAAGTGAAATTTTGAACTTCATTTTGCCATTTACACTTACCGGATACTCAATTTCGTCTTCAACCAGATAATCTTCATTCAATACCGGGAATTTTTCAAACTCGATAGATGTTCCGTTTCCTAATAAACTCCATAGTTCTTCACAGATGTGAGGTGCATACGGAGAAATGATAACGGCAAGCGGTTCTAAAATATTGCGCTTGTTGCATTTTATTTTCTGCAGCTCATTCACCGCAATCATAAATGATGATACGGATGTATTGAATGAGAAGTTTTCAATATCATATACTACCTTCTTTATTAAGGTATGTAAAACTTTATATTCCGCTTTTGTAGGTTCTTCCTCTGAAACTTCAAATACGTCTCCATTGAAATACAGGTTCCAGAATTTTTTAAGGAAACCATATACTCCGCTTAGTCCTTGCGTATTCCAAGGCTTGGATTGTTCCAATGGTCCTAAGAACATTTCATATAATCTTAAACCGTCTGCTCCGTACTCTTCACAGATGTCATCAGGATTTACTACGTTATATTTTGACTTGGACATTTTTTCTACTTCACGGTCTGTGATGCATTTTCCCTCTTCCAAAATAAATTCTGCCTCTGCATAATCCGGTCTCCATGCTTTGAAGGCTTCAGTATCCAATTCATCAGAGGTTCCTTTTAATAAGGATATGTCTACGTGGATCTGTTGAGTCTGGTAATCTTTAGCTAGATTTTTAGATACATATTGATTGGTACCGTCAATTCTGTATACAAATGCACTCATTCCTAAAATCATCCCCTGGTTGATCAGTTTCTGGAACGGTTCATCATGGCTGATGTATCCTCTGTCTTTCAGGAACATGTTCCAGAAACGGGAATATAACAAGTGACCGGTTGCGTGCTCGCTTCCTCCTATATATAGGTCTACCTGCCCCCAGTAATCTGCTAATTCTTTTTTAACAAAAGTTTCTTCATCGTTAGGATCCATATATCTAAGGAAGTACCATGAGCTTCCTGCCCAACCTGGCATTGTAGATAATTCTAACGGGAAAATTATTTTATCATCAATAAGTTCTGTAGCTACTACTTTCTGGTTAGCTTCATCCCATGCAAATTCTTTTGCGTTTCCTAGTGGTGGATCTCCGTCTTCTGTAGGTAAATATTTTTCAACTTCAGGAAGTTCCAATGGTAAAGCGGAAGTTGGCAACGTGTAAGGCATTCCATCCTTATAATATATAGGAACAGGTTCTCCCCAATAACGCTGTCTTGAGAAAATAGCATCACGTTGTCTGTAGTTTGTAGTTCCATGACCGATTCCTTTCGTTTCGATCTCTGAAATCATTTTTGCTTTCGCTTCATTGTAATGTAACCCGTTTAGGAAATCAGAATTTACACAAACGGAATCTTTAGAATCAAAAGATTTTTCCTGAACATCTTCTTCAGTTTCTACTACTTTTTTGATTTCAAGATTAAATTTCTTTGCAAATCTGTGGTCACGTTCATCATGTGCCGGAACTGCCATCACAGCTCCTGTTCCATATCCCATCAATACATAATCTGAAATATAGATCGGCATTTTTTCGTTGCTGAACGGATTAACCGCATAACTTCCGGTGAAAGCTCCACTCACGTTTTTCACGTCAGACATTCTGTCTCGCTCCGTTTTTTTGGAAGTTTCTTCAATATAAGTATCTACTTCTACTTTTTGAGCATCTGTAGTAATGGTTTCCACTAATGGATTTTCCGGAGCCAATACCATAAAGGTTGCTCCGAAAATAGTGTCAGGTCTTGTGGTGAACACCTCAACGGTTTCGTCATGACCTTCTACTTTAAACTGAACCTGTGCTCCCTGAGATTTTCCGATCCAGTATTCCTGGGAATCTTTCAAAGGCTGTGGCCAGTCTAATGTATTTAATCCCTGCAATAATCTTTCAGAATAAGCAGAAATTCTCATACTCCACTGCATCATTTTCTTTTGGAATACAGGAAATCCTCCTCTTTCGGATTTTCCATCCTTCACCTCATCGTTTGCCAATACGGTTCCTAATGCAGGACACCAGTTTACGGTTGTTTCTGCTCTGTAAGAAAGACGATAGTTTAAAAGAATATCTTCTTTATCAAGATCAGAAGCATTCTTCCACTCTTCTGCAGTAAAGTTTAATTCGTCATTCTGATTGGCACTTAATCCTTCTGTTCCTTTTTCTTCAAAATGCTGAATTAATGAATCAATAGATTCAGCCTTGTCGGTATTTTTATTATACCAGGAGTGGTACAACTGGATGAAAATCCATTGCGTCCATTTATAATAAGAAGCGTCTGAAGTTCTTACTTCTCTGCTCCAGTCGAATGAAAATCCGATTTTTTTCAGCTGCTCCTCGTATCTGTTGATATTTTGTTCTGTAGTAACAGCCGGATGCTGCCCAGTCTGAATAGCATATTGTTCAGCAGGCAATCCAAAGCTGTCATATCCTACCGGGTGAAGCACATTAAACCCCTGATGTCTTTTGTATCTCGCATAGATGTCTGATGCAATATATCCCAGCGGGTGACCTACGTGAAGTCCTGCTCCTGATGGATACGGAAACATATCGAGTACATAAAACTTAGGTTTATCTGTGTTATTAGAGGTTTTATAGGTTTGATTTTCCTCCCAGTATTTCTGCCACTTTTTTTCTATCTGCTGATGATCGTAAAACACTTTATATATCTGTTATATGTTAGACTGAATTATTTTTCTTTTTGACAAGATTCACAAAATTAATGATTTTAAAGTAAATAGAAATTTAATTTATAATGAATTGCCATTCTCTGCTCAACAAAAAAATCCCATCCGGGGATGAGATCTATTTTTATGTCCTGAAGTATATTATTATTGTGGAACTCTTTTGAAAGTATAAGTTCTGGTCTGAAATATCTTAGGATCCTGAGTCTCTTCTCTTACAGCAAGATTGAGTGTTGTATTATCCAACGTAATAATCTTTGCATTCTGAGGCTCTACTACTCCCTGAATTTTCATCTGAACATCTTTCCCTTCCTTATTATAGGTATAGTTGAATTTTATATCTGAAAGAATAGCACACTGACCTGGTGTAGCGGTATCTCCCCAGTTTGTTTTTCCTCCTTTGGAATCAACGCTGAACCACCATCTGGTCTGTTTCTGGCAGTCCGTATAAGTAATCGTGTTAGAAACCGGATCTTCACCAGTCTTAACAGTAGTAACCACTTCTTTCAATGGTTGCCAGGTCCCAACTAGAGGAGCTTCCAAAACAGCATCATTGCTATCACTACATCCTGTAGCGGCAAACAATGACAAACCTGCAAATAGTAATGCTAATTTCTTCATAGATCAATTTTTTCAAGCGCTAAAATTATAATTTTTTTGATTTATATTACTATTTTTTATGAAAAATTATTTCATCAACCTTTATTTATATATATATTTAAATACTCAGACCCCATTTTCCCTTTATTTAACAAATAATGAATACATGAGCATCATTCATTCTATTAAAAAAGTTATTTTTGCAGGAAACAAAATACAAATGCAGGATATAACGAAAAACAATTTTGACTTTATACGTGTTCTCCTCGCCTTTATTGTCTTTCTTGGACATCTTGGCACCCTCAGCGCTTCTCCTGATCTCAAGATTTTTGAGCACAGCCCTATAGAAATTGCCGTTTTCGGTTTTTTTGCAGTGAGCGGATTTCTTATTGCAAGGAGCTATGACAGATCTTCAAGCCTGAAAAGTTATTTAAAAAAGAGAATCAAAAGAATTGTTCCCGCTTACTTATTGGTTATTTTTTTATGTGCGATTTTATTAAGCTTGGTGAGTACCTATTCTTTCACCGAATATTTCAGCAATACACAAGTTTACAAATATCTATTTTGGAATTCATTATTTTTAAATTTTAAAGCACCCTGGCTTCCCGGAGTTTTTGGGAATCAAGCTGTGAATGGCGCTTTATGGACGCTGAAAATAGAAATGTGCTACTATTTTGCGGTTCCTTTGTTGTTTTTGCTTTTCGGAAAGAATAATAAATACAGGAATATAAGTTTGGTTATTTTATACTTCTTGTCGCTTATTTATCTCAATTATTTTGAATCTTTGAATAAAATTTCACTTGCCAAACAGCTTCCCGGAACACTATCTTATTTCATCCCCGGAATGCTTATTTACTTTAATTTTGATAAATTCATCCAACATAAAAATATCATTTTCATCATTGCTATTGCCACCGTATGGATTGATTTATTCTTAAATATTCAGCTTTTTTCTCCCATGATGATCGGCGTTATCGTCATGTATATTGCCTATTCATTCAAATTCTTAAATAATTTCGGAAAATATGGTGATTTCACCTATGGAATCTACATTTTCCATTTTCCTATTATCAGAACTTTCCAGACTTTAGGATTGTTTGAAGATTACAATCCATTTGTAATGGCTTTGGTATGTATGCTGGTGGTTGTTGCGGTAGGTGTAAGCTCCTGGCATCTTTATGAAAAAAGATTTTTATAATTTTGCAGTTTATAAAACATAAATGAAAGATCTTGTCTCCATTATTACTCCTTGCTACAATTCAGCGGAATTTATCGAGGAAACCGTACAGTCTGTCCTGAACCAAACCTATGAAAACTGGGAATGGCTGATTACTGATGACCTTTCCAAAGACAATACTGTTGAAATCATTAGAAAATATAATGATCCAAGAATAAAACTGCAGGTACTGGAAAAAAACGGCGGTGCCGGAAATGCAAGGAACAAAAGCATGGAAAGAGCACAGGGAAGATATATTGCTTTTCTGGATTCTGACGATTACTGGTATCCGGAATATCTGGAAACTATGACGGATTATATGCAGGAACATAACGTTGAACTGGTGTATTGTAACTATTCAAGATGCAATGAACAGCTTCAGCCTATTTTGAAAGATTTTCTGGCAGATAAAGTGGTTACATTCTCCAACCTGCTGAAAACATGCCGTCTTGCACCGGTTTCAACCATGTATGATACCAAAAGAGTAGGAAAGTTTTTGTTTCCTGTAAAAAGTAAACGTGAAGATCATGTGATGTGGCTGAATCTTTTAAAAGTAATTCCTGAAGGGATTCCCGTAAAAAAGACAATGGCCAAATACAGGATGCGTGAAAACAGTGTCTCCAGAAACAAAAAAAATATCATCAAAGATCAATATCTTGTTTATAAAGATTTCATGGGATTCTCCACAGTAAAATCGTTGTATTACACGGCTAACTGGGCGTTAAACGGATTCCTGAAATACTCGAAAATTTTTAATTAATGGAATATTCAAAAGAGTTCAAAGCTGCTCTGAGTGCTTTTTCCGGTTCCGATAAAGACAAACTTATTTTCAGACTCCTGAGAAAGGATAAATTATTGTCTAAAAAGCTTTACTTTGAACTCATTGATCCGGAAACCACGGATGATAAAAGAAATTCCATGGAAGAACATGTGGAGAAACAGGTTCTTCTGGCTTCAAAATATGTGGGAAATGCCAAATATTTCCTGACTGTCGTTCGAAAAATAAGTGCTGAAATTACAGAGCACGTAAAAATTACTACTGATAAATTTGGGGAAGTTTCACTGAATCTTCTTCTCGTGAACAAGGTTTTGGAAAACAATAGCGATCTCAGCAGACAAAGGTTTGACAATGTTTACAAACTTTATATTTATATCATCAATAAAGTTTTCAAATCATTAATCCTGATAAAAAAACTGGATGAAGATTACTGGATGGAAATTGATGAATATCTTCGTGATACTCAAAAGAAAATCTCAGAGAATCATTATCTTCAAAAACTATGCACCAACAATGGTCTTGATATTAGCTGGCTGGAATGTGACAGGATTCCTGAAAACATTGACCAGATTATGAAGGAAATGAAAAGCCAGGGATATTTACGCTAAAATCTTCTGAAGAATCATTTTGGTAGAATTCGGTTTATCATCTACGAATTTTCCTGCATTTTGAGACATTTCTTCAAGTTCTTCTCTATTCTCTTCATTTATGAGAAATAAAACAAATTCTGAAGCTGTATATTCGTCAGGGAAAGACTTTCCGCCATTAGCAGAGATCAGGTCATCAGCTTCCGGATTCTTTTTATAGTGATTTCCAAAGATCACAGGAACTCCAAAGGTTGCAGCTTCCAGTATATTGTGAAGTCCTGCATCATGAAACCCACCACCTACAACAGCTGCATCTGCATAAGAATATAGCTTTGATAGTAAACCAATACTGTCTATGATCAGAATTTGAGAATTGAAAGTTGAAGATTGGGTATTTTGTAATTCGCTGTATAATAAAGCGTCCGGAAATATATTTTTCAAATGCTCTACTCTTTTCAGATCATGAGGTGCTATAATGAATTTCACCGTATTGTTTTTGCGGGAAACCACTTCTGCTATTTTCTCTTCAGCCTGCCAGGAACTTCCGAAAACAATTGCTTTATTCTCTCCAAGGAATTCTGCAATGAAGTCTACGTGATTATCCCGTTCGCGAAGCTGTTTTACTCTGTCGAATCTTGTATCTCCCGTTACGGAAGACTTTATCAACCCTACACTTTTCGCCAAAGCCAATGAAAACTGAGTCTGATGAAAAAACCAATCTACATTTTTCTGAAGCTGTTTTACAAACCATTTTCCATAGGATGTAAAGAAAGATTGTCTTTCATAAAAAAGTGCAGAAATTACATAGATTTTTGTTCCTTTATTTTTCAATTCAGCAAGGAGATTGTACCAATAATCATATTTAACCGTAAAAAATAGTTCAGTATTAAACTGATCTATAAATTCCTTTATAGTTCTTTTTTTATCGAATGGCAGATAACACATCACATCTGCAATATGTTTCTTTTTAACCACATTCTCATAACCAGAGGGTGAAAAGAAAGTTACCAGTATTTTGTATTGAGGAAATTTCTCTTTAAGCATTTCCAGAACAGGTAAGCCCTGCTCATATTCGCCAAGGCTGGCTGCGTGCATCCAGATTACTTTATCTGTTTTTGAAAATGCAGATTTCACTTTATCCAGAGACTGACTTCTCCCTTCAACGCCTTTTTTAGTTTTATCATGAATTAATGCGAAAACTTTCATTCCGAAAGTAAGGAGACTGATAAATATATTGTAGAGAAAAGCCATTTTAATTATTCTTTAATTTCAATTCTGTCAAATTGACTTTATAGGGTATTATTTAAATAAATTGATAATTACCAATAGTATAGGCAAAAATGCAATAACACTTAAAATAGTAGTAGCAATCGAAATTTTCGGTTTTGCATTCTCATCGGTGGAACGTCTGATCATATAATCCTGATTATTTATAAACATCAGCATCAGGAATGTGAATAAAACCCTCATAAAGATCTTCATAATTAAAAATTGGGCATGCTTGTTTTGATCTGTAATTTCTACCGGAAAATTTGTCCCTTCGGGATGCCTTGTAGCATAGGTAAATACAACATAAAATACCGTTGCCAGTACTGGCATTAAAAAAGCATAAATTCTCCCCCCAAATCTGTCCGGGTTTCCGTCCAGATCCATGTGAACAGGAATTTTTTCGGGTAAAGTATTATAATTTCTGATGGTAAACCACCAAAGGAACGCTACCCATCCAAAATTAAAAACATCAAAAATTATAAAAAGAATATTTTCCATTTCAGATGAGATTTAATGAGAATTAAATGACGCTTTTCAGTACTCTCAGTTTATGAGTGTGTTTATTCATTTCTTTATTGAAAATCCCTGTGGAATCCAGCGTATCTATTCTTACTTTTCCGGAAGCATGGATGATTTTTTGATTGTCCAGCATAATTCCAACGTGGATAATTTTCCCTTCTGCATTTTCAAAGAAAGCAAGGTCACCCGGCTGCGTTTCTTCTACAAAAGTGAGTGCTTCTCCTACCTCAGCCTGCTGTGAAGCATCTCTGGGTATTTTTATATTATGAATTTTATAAACCAATTGCGTAAATCCGGAGCAGTCTACGGCAAAAAAACTTTTACCACCCCACAGATAAGGCACATTAAGGAACTCTTTTGCCGTTAGAGCGATACTTTCTCGTACATCATGGCTTCTTCTGGAAGCGACTACCGGGAACTCTACTTCTGAACCCATAGATAGTAAGGTCTTGCCATCATTCATCAATACGGAAGAAAAATCTTCAGTAACGATAGTCATTTTTCTTTTGGCCAGATCTTCGTCTGTCATTGGTTTCAACTGTTTGGTATCCATCCATCCTTCATAACCATCATAGTGCATTTTTATTTTGGTCCAGTTTTTATCTACTTCCAAAATATCGGCACTTTCTCCAAACAATATTTCCGTAACAATTTCAGCTCTGTCAGAATTTTCTGCACGAACCGGCGCTACTGTAACAATACAAATTCCTTTATTCATTAACTATCAATTTAAAGATTGAATAATTTAAAGAAAAAATACGAACTATACTCTCTTTAAATGCTATAATCTTTGGATATTTTAATTACTTTCTTCGCAGAAAGTTGACTCCATCACGCAAAGGTAGAATAAGATTTTCAAAATCGTCATCTTTTGCTGCCAAATCATTTAATTCCTGTATAGACTGGGTAGATTTCAGCTTTGGGTTTTCTTCCAATACTTTTCCGTACCACAAAACATTATCGAACATAATTACGGATCCAGATTTTGTATGGGGTTTGATGAGCCTGAAATATTCGGCGTAATTTTCTTTATCGGCATCTACAAAAATCAGGTCAAAAAATTCATCCGTTTCTTTTAAATATTCCTTGGCATCCTGAAGTTTAAAATCAATCTGACTGGCATATTCGCTTGACTCAAAATATTTTTTTGGAAGATAGGCAAGATCTTCATTAACATCCAGAGTCGTAATTTTTCCGTCTTTTGCTAATCCTGACGCAAGACATAAGGTAGCATATCCTGTAAATGTTCCTATTTCAAGAATACTTTTCGGCTGCAGCATTTGGGAAATAATTGTTAATAGTCTTCCCTGCTGATAACCGGAAATCATATGAGGCTGTGTCGTCTTCTGGTAAGTCTCTCTTCTCAGTTTTTTCAGAATTTCGGATTCCGAAGAAGCGTGTGCTTCCAAATATCTGTCCATTTCAGGATTCTTTTCTTCAAAAAAACTCATACCATTTTAATTTAAGCAAATTTAAGGATTTTAAAGCTACTTTTTAAATTCAAAAGAAGATACAAAAAAGAGAGAAATTAATCTCTCTTCCATATGTGTGTATTGGCTCTAAAAAATTATTATACGGCTATACAATATTGTCTTATACCAGCACAAACCCATCCTGGGCAACATTTTGTTTGTGGGCTAGTACAAAATATCTGTGGATTACACCCATTAATAGCACCTTGTACAGTTTTCATTGCTTCTCTTGAAAGTTTTTTTAAATTTTTCATAATAATTTTAGTTTAGTATTAATTTCCTACTCTTTAGATTTTCGGATATCTCTTTTTATTTATTTCCTTTTACAGAGATTTAAATATACATATTCTTTTATTAATCAAAGAATTATGACTAAATATCTTATTTAAAAAATAGAAAAGTCAAAACATACAGTGAAAACCCCATATAAAATACCGTGAAAATACGGGTGGTATTGTAATGGTATTAATGATAAGTTTGCAATAAGAATAAGGGGTAAAAACACTAAGAGAAACAAGATGATTGCAGGAGAGACACAAACTAACCATGAGAATCGCAAGACAGTCATACCGAGAGGTAGAGCTGATGCTTCTGCAGCAAAAACTAAGAAAGAAATATCCACTTCATTTTTGCAACGAATTATTTCGCTCCTGAAAAAGGAAGAATTAATTTGATTAAAAAATAAATCCCGGCCACCTTCGGGATTTATTTTTGCTTTAAACCCAATCACTACATTCCATTCCTGAATTATCAATTTAAAACATTCATTCTACAAGCCTTTATCTAAATTCATGATTTAAGCAATTCACCATCGCTTAAAATTACTATGAACAGGCATTCTATCCGGGAAATCTTTACTTCAACCTCATTTCCAAAAGTCAAAATCCTCAAAAAAAACAGGAAAAACACTTATGTATATCCATTCTTGTGCTCCTACCTTTGATATAAGTTTTTCAACCATGAAACATTCAAATCAAGGAGGAACCCGAAAATCCTAAACAGAGTAGGGATATTTTAAAAACATCCACATGAAAACAAAGACTTTATTATTAATTGGAGCTATAGTGGGACTTGTTATGATTTTTTCCCAACTAAAGCCTCAGGAGATGTCTTTTTATAAAGAAAAAGGCAATTACATTGTAGACAACAATTACATTCTGAAAGATGTAAAAAAAATTTCTGATGAAGACATGAAGAGTTTATTAAGCCTGCAGAAACTTCACCAGAACAGTTTGGGGACCAATTTTATTATTTACAAAATCAACAGACAGTATGTGATCCGCGGATGTCTTATGAAAGCCAACATCGACTGGACAAAATATGGTGATCTGAGAGCAAAAGTGGAAGGGATTCTGAAAAAATACGGAGCTAAAGAACTGGGTGCCAATTATTATGCTATTCAAAACAACCAGGTTGCTACAAATGCAGCATTATTAAGCCAGAAGGACATTGCCTCTTTAAGTAAATTAACGATAAGAGGCGCTGAAGAGTACACCATCTGTCCGCCAACCATGGGAAGAAAAAATCTTACCAATGTGATCATAAAATCTTACAAAGTCAATACAGCTATTGATCCAAGAATCAATGTAAAACTGAACAGTGTATTGATGAATTATAAATAACCACAAAAGGCTGTTTTTAGTCCGAAGACAGCCTTTTCTTAAATCTTTTGCCATGAAAAGAAAGCTTCAGTTATCCGGAATTTTCATGATCCTGCTGGTGGTTTTCACCATTGGTCTGAAAGGAACATTTGATGGTTATTATGGTTTTTATTATGAAAACAAAGACTATAAAAAGCCACTGCTTTATAAGATTTCAGAGAATATTGCAGAGTCAAAACCTGTCAACATATTTACTTCTTACACGGGTTTTGATACAGGATATGGTTTCTACGCACCGAATGTTGCCAGCGACTTTGTTATGAACTTTGAATTAAAAGATCAAAATGGGAAAATTCTGGAACAAAAAAATCTGCCATACTTTAAAAATAAAGAAAGCAGAGTAAGATATACCACAGTCTTTAATATGTTCCTTGATAAACTTTCTGACAAGAATAAATACGACAAAAAGTACTATCAATATCTGGATATTATTATCAGACAGATTGCAGCACATGTCATGAAGGAGAATCCGAAAGCAGCCAGTGTCACCACCAAACTTTATCTATATGACTATCCTACGATTGCCAATTTCAAAAAGGGAAAAACGAATGAAAACCTTATTCTCATTGATGAATTTAAATAATAAAGCCATGAAAAAGCTGAATACATTCTACACCAAAATTGAAAACTTCTTTTTCAAACAGGATAACCAAACGGAATTCTTAAGCTTCTTCCGGGTTGCCATAGGAATCGTTATCCTCTTACAGTTTACTGCAGTATTGCCAGATTTTGACAAATTATTTTCAAGCAACAGTATCATCCCACAGGATATTATGAGTGTTTTCACTCCAGACTGGCTGATAACGTTCTCAAAAATAGTAAGCTTTTTACAAACTTTTGGAATTGAAGAAACTACAACAATTATGATTACCAAAGTATCATTTATTGTACTGTGTGTATTTATTATTACCGGATTTTATTCCAGAATTTCTGCATTGTTGCTGCTTATCCTGCAGATTGCATTGCTTAAGGGAAGTTCTTTCTTTGCTTATGGTGCAGATTTTTTCACAAGCATGTCTTTATTCTATCTGATTCTTTTTCCAACAGATCAGCATTTTTCACTGAGAAATTTTATTTTCAACAGAAAACCCGTCTCTATAAATATTACTCCGGTGAAAAGATTATTTCAGATTCATATTTCTATTGCTTATTTCTTTTCCGGATTGGATAAAGCATTAGGATTTAATTGGTGGAACGGAGAATCTATCTGGAAAGCCATTCATCTGCCCTACTCTAACAGAGATTTGAATATTGATTTCAGCTGGCTGATAGAACACTCTTACATTTTAAGCCTCATCGGATGGAGTACAATTCTCATCGAAATGTGCTATCCGATTATTATCTGGTATAAACCGACACAAAAAACATGGCTTTTTCTAACGATTTCTATGCACATAGGAATTGCACTCATCCTCAATTTATACTACTTTTCAGCCATTATGATTGTATGGAATATCACTAATTTTTATTTTGAACAGCCCGTTAAAAAGGCTGTCACCTCATCAAAGAAAAAACTATCAACTCACTATATTCCGAAACAGATCAGTTCATAAAAAAACAAATCCCGAATTGCTTCGGGATTTATTATAATATATGTTTTAGTGATTACTTCTTAGGAGTAATATCCATCAGTTTCATAAACTCATCCAGTTTAGGCATAATGATGATTTCTGTTCTTCTGTTTTCTCCTCTACCTGAAACGCTCATGTTAGTCGCTTTAGGGTTGTATTCAGAACGTCCACCAGCTGTAATTCTTGCCGGATCTACTCCAAACTGAGTCTGAAGAACTTTAGCAACAGAAGTACCTCTTAATGCAGAAAGATCCCAGTTATCTCTTGGAAGATTTGGAGAATTCAAAGGAGCATTATCGGTGTTACCTTCAATTAATACTGAATATTTGTCGTAATCATTGATTACTTTCGCTACTTTACCTAACACCTCCTGAGCTGCAGGCAAAATGTTGTAGTCACCTGTTTTGTATAACATTTTATCAGAAAGAGAGATCATTACCACTCCTTTCAATACTTTTACCTGTACATCTTCATCAGAAACATTATCCAAAGATCTCTTCAATTTGTTAGACAATGCAAGGTTTAAGCTGTCATTCTTAGCATTACTGGAGATCAATTGCTTGATATAAGAATTAGAAGCATTGATTTCTCCTACCAGTTTATCAATGTTAGCAGAACTTTTTCCTGTATTGGAAAGACATGCATCAAGGGATGATTTTAAAGCATCATGCTGACTTTTCAGCAAGTTGTTTTCACCTGTCAATGCAGAGTTCTGAGATTTCAAATCCTGAATTTCTCTCTGTCTTTCTCCAATGTTTTCAATACACTGCTTATAGTTGGAACTCAAAGCATCATACTGCTTTTTGCTGACACAAGATGTCATTCCCAGCGCCATTGCAGAAATTGCTAAAACTTTTAAAATCTTCATAAATAATCATTTTTAGACTACTCAAAGTTAGGGAAATTCAATTGAATTATATCGGTTATCTTTGCATAAAAGAAATTCTCAACATATATGTTGAAAAAATTAACCTTTATCAATCAATTAAAAAATCTCGTTCACGAGCCGGAAAATCACACCTATCTTCTGGCGGTAAGCGGAGGTGCTGACTCTATGGTTTTAGCCTCTTTGTTCAGGGATTTCGGGCATGAAATTAAGGATTCAAAGTTCCGGTTTCAGGTAGCTCATATCAATTATAAACTTCGCGGAAATGATTCGGAGCTGGATCAGAAAACAGTACAGGATTTTTGTGAGAAAAATCATATAAAATTTCATCTGTATGAAGTTTCGGAAAAAGATCAGAAACCAGAAAACTCTATTCAGCTCTGGGCAAGAGAACTTCGCTATGCCTTTTTTAAAAAAATTCAGGAAAAAGAAAAACTTGAATTCCTTGTTACAGCACATCATCTGAATGATCAGCTGGAGACTTTTATCATCAATCTTTCCAAAGCGGCAGGTATCAATGGCCTGAGCGGAATTCCATCTAATGACAATAATATTCTGCGTCCTCTTTTAAATTTTTCAAAAAAAGAAATTTATCAGTTGGCCAAACAGAATAACATTGAATTTCGTGAAGATCTTTCTAATAAAAAGAATGATTATCTGAGAAATAAGATTAGAAATGAGATTGTTCCCATCCTGATGGAAACCAATGATCACTTTCTGGAAAACTTCAGAAAGAGTTCTTTGCTGATGAATCAAACCAAAGATTTTGTTCAGAAACAGATCCAGAAAATAGAAAATCATCTTACAATATTTAACAAAGACTATAAAATTTTATCAAAGGAAAAGCTGGATCAGGAAAGCGATTTCGTAAAATTTGAAATCTTAAAAAAATACGGATTCAATCAGGAGGAAGAAATACCCAAAATTTTTAAAGCAGAAAACAACAGTTCTTTTTTATCAAAAGAATATCAGTTGATTGTCAATCGTGATGAATTAATTTTTATTGATAAAAATGACAAAAAGAAAGCTCAAGAAGAAGTATTACTGATTGAACATTATGATTTTTCACAAAACCAGATCAGCATCAATCTCGTAGATAGTATTGAAAACATTGATGGAATCAACAAAAGATTTGAATGGGATTTCGATGCTGAAAAGCTTCAATTCCCTCTCCTTTTGAGAAGACAACAGGATGGGGACGAATTCTATCCAACAGAGTTTTCAGGGAAAAAGAAAGTTTCTAAATTTTTTAGGGACGAAAAATTATCTGCTTTGGCCAGGGAAAAAATCTGGTTACTATGTGACTCCGGAAATCATATTTTGGGAATCATCCCTTTTAGACAGGATCGCAGATATCAGGCAGACAGAACTACTCAAAAAAAGATAACTGTAAAGTGGACAGAAGAACAACTAATTCGTTAGCGGTTGATGATTTTATACCAACAGTATTTCGGTTATACCAAAAAATTCGTTCTTAATAATAAAGGGAATCTGGAAGATGCGGAAGATATTTTTCAGGATGCACTGCTGATTCTTTATGAAAAACTGAATGCTGATGAATTCAAGGTTCAAACCTGTCTGGGAAATTATATCATTGGAATCGTTAAAAATTTGTGGTTAAAAAAATTAAAAAACAGAAATTTTTATGTAGAGTCTCCCGAAAGCTATTTCATGGAAAATCAGCAGGAAATAAGTGCTGCTATAGAAAATGAAAAATATTATTGGGAAAAGCTGATGGGTTACATGAAATCTATCTCTTCACATTGTCAAAATCTGATCCATGATATTTTTATTGAAAATAAAAGTATGGAGGAAATCCAGAATAAATATCAGTACTCCACCAAACATAATGCTCAGAATCAAAAGTACAAATGTGTAGAGCAGATCAAAAAGATTAAAAACAAAAGCATTTTTTTAACCTGAAAATCAAACAATTACTCGAAACCATATAATTTATGGGTGATTTTTTTCTTTTTCAGGGAACCTAATAAGAAAAGAAATATATGTTCAAAAAAATCGTATTGAGTCTTCTTATATTAGTAGGAGTTTCATTTAATGCACAAAGCACAGGCATCAATTTTCAAAAAATTGATTTAGAGGCTGCGAAAAAAATTGCAGCAAAAGAGAATAAACTGATCTTCATTGATCTTTTCACCACCTGGTGCGGACCTTGTAAGCTCATGGCAAAAAAAACCTTTACTGATCCTAAAATTGGTGAGATGTTCAACAAAAATTTTGTAAATCTTGCTATAGATGCAGAAAAAGAAGGAATCAACCTGGCGAAAGAATTTAAAGTGGTAAACTATCCTTCTTTTTTATTTCTGGATTCAAAAGGAAAACTGGTTCAATATGACTTCGGATATTATAATCCTGAACAGTTTTTAGGAGTAGGAGCCTCTGTTCTGGAAAAAAAGAAGCCTCAATCCGGAAAAATGTTAAATCAGGTAAAAGGAAAAATGGTAGGAGATAAAATTGATGATTTCAATGCGAAAGATCACCTGGGAAATACATTTTCTTTATCAAAAGAAAGCAAAAAACTGGTCATCGTTTTTATACGCGGACAATGGTGCCCTTATTGTAACAAATATGTGGAAACATTACAAAATCTGTCTCCGGAATTGAAATCAAAAAATGCAAGACTTGTGATCATCTCTCCTGAAAAACCGGAATTTATAGAAAAGACGATTAGCAAAACAAAGACAGATTATACGGTTTTATATGATGAAGGATATAAAATTGCAGAAGCATTTGATGTTCTTTATACTCCCGACAGTGAAACTCTTAATTTTTACAACTCAAAATTAAAGGAGGATTTTACCAACAGCAGATCGGATAATTCCGGAAGACTTCCTGTATCGGCAACCTTCATCCTTAACGAGGATAAAGAAATTACATGGAGACATTTTGATACAGACTATAAAAAGAGAGCATCTGTAGAAGATATTGTAAAAAATCTGAATTGATTTTCTTAAAGTTTTTTGCCTTGGAAGAATGCTTATCATAATACCAAATCAACCGAATTCACAAAATCAATAATCATTTTGAATGGTTAAATAAGTAACAGTTTTATTGCAATCAAGGCAATAGACGAAATATTTTAAACATCAGGCTTAAAAAAAGAAAGTTTCTAAGTTTTTTAGGGACGAAAAATTATCTATTTTAGCGAGGCAAAAATCTGGATACTGACTGACAGTAATGATTCCGTACTCGGGATCACTCTTTTTCAGACAGAATGGAAGATATACAAAGAATGAGAAGACAAAGTGGAGTCTCAAAATTTTTAATGAAAGGAACAATGAAATTTAGAAATTGGTTTTTATTAATTCTACTATTTTTAGCGACAGGAATTAATGCACAGATAAAAAATCCTGTAAAATTTAAATTTACCATCAACGATCTTGGAAATAATCAATACGAAGCTGTATTGAATGCTACGATGGAAAGTGGATGGCACATTTACTCAAAAGATTTACCGGAAGATACCGGAATTCCTACTGAGTATAAAGTAACAGGAAAGAATATTGAATTGATTGGAAAATTTACTGAAGTAGGTAAAAAACATGAAGAATTTTCTGAAGCATTTGGAGGAACAATTGTTTTCTACTCCAATTCAGCTGGATTTAAGCAAAAATTTAAATTAAAAGATCCTACAAAACCTGCAGATGTCACTTCTGAGATTACCTATCAGACGTGTGACGACAGAGTTTGTCTAGCTCCCAATACCTTAGAATTCAACCAAAAAGTTACGCCAAAAGGGGCTACCGAAGAGGTTGCTACTGAGGAATCAGCAGGTCCTGCAAAAGATTCTGTAAAAACAACAAAAACGATTACTGAAAATCCTACAAAAACAGAAGCTACGATCACAGAAACTTCAAAACTGGATCCTAAGCAGCTAAAAATTGCAACAATTGATTTCAAAAAGCCATTGACAGATTGTGGTACAGCATCTACGAAAGTGGATGAAAATTATTGGACGTATTTATTCTTAGGATTTATCGGAGGCTTAATCGCTTTGCTTACACCTTGCGTTTTCCCGATGATTCCACTGACGGTTTCATTCTTTACCAAAGGAAGCAAGAACAAAGCAAAAGGAAAAAGAGATGCTCTTATTTATGGATTTTTCATTCTTCTGATCTTCGTTTTATTAAGTGTTCCTTTCCACATTATTGATGGAATTGCCGGAAATATCTTCAACGAGATTTCTACCAGCGTATGGCTGAATATAGCCTTCTTTATCATATTCATCTTCTTTGCCGGAAGTTTCTTCGGGTATTATGATATCACGTTACCAAGTTCAATTGCTAACAAATCTTCGAAAGCTGAAGAAGCGGGAGGAATTATCGGTATTTTCTTCATGGCATTGACATTGGTGATTGTTTCTTTCTCTTGCACGGGACCTATTTTAGGAAGTTTATTGGGAAGTGCAGTAACAGGCTCTACAAACGTTCCTATGTTATTAACCTTTGCTTTGGCTGGATTCGGGCTGGCGTGGGCTATTATTTTTGGATTGCTGGCATTATTCCCGCAGGCATTACAAAGTCTTCCGAAATCCGGAGGATGGATGAATACGGTAAAAGTGGTTTTAGGTTTCGTAGAATTGGCGTTAGCATTGAAATTCTTATCTAAAGCAGATCTTGTATCTAAAACATTCTTCTTAAAAAGAGAACTTTTTATTGCAATCTGGATCATCATTGCATTAGGATTAGCAATATATCTGTTAGGATTAATCAGATTCCCGCATGATGATAAAAAACCTAAAATTTCTATCACAAGAAAAATATTGGGCGTATTGGGAATCGGTTTTGTGATCTACCTGGTTCAAGGTTTAATCCCTTCTGATCGTCCGAAACTTCAATTATTAAGTGGGATTTTGCCTCCATTAAACGTAAGCTATTTCCATGATGAAAAAGACGGAATTCTAGGCATGCATCCGGAACACGACTTCTTCAAAGCAATAGAACTGGCTAAAAAAGAAGATAAACCAATTCTGATTGACTTCACTGGATACGGATGTGAAAACTGTAGAAAAATGGAGGAATTTGTATGGAGCGAACCAGACATCTTACCAATATTACAGAATGATGTCGTATTAGCTTCTCTATACGTAGATGACAAAGAAGAGCTTCCTGAGGATCAAAAAACTAAAATTGACCTTGGGGAAGGACAGATTAAAAAGGTAAAAACAATTGGTGACAGATGGAGTTTATTCCAACAGGTTAACTTTAATAATAACTCTCAGCCTCACTATGTATTAATCACTCCGGACGGAAAAGTAATCAACACTCCTGTTTCAGGATATATGCCAAAAGAGGATTTCAAAAAATTCCTGGAATGTGGCGTTAATTTCTATAAAAAGAATAAATAAATCATTTATATATCGTTTAAAAACTCACACTTTATCGTGTGAGTTTTTTTGTTTAAACCTTTTGACAAAAACTATTCTGAAAATTCAAAAATCAGTAAACCAAAGCATCATGATGATTAATCTTTAAAAGAGAGATTAAGAAATAGTAGAATTTTTAAAATTATTTACAAAAACCATCAATAGATTCATGAATCTATTGATTATTCAACAAACAAGGCATGTGTTTTGTAAGATTTTTTCAACAAATACCGTTTAACATTTAAAAATTTTTAATCATGGCAGAAGTAATCGCACAAGAGAAACAAGGAGGCAAACAAAAGAAAAAAATGATCAGAGTAGACATGACTCCAATGGTAGATCTAGGATTCTTACTCATCACATTCTTTATGTTTACCACTAATTTTACAAAACCTAATGTAATGGATCTGGGACTCCCGGCAAAAGATCCTAATCCTCATCCAACAGATATTACTGTAATCGGAGATCAAAATCAGATTACTTTTATTTTAGGAAAAGACAACCGTGTATTTTATCATCAGAGCAATGCCACAGATTTAAATACCACCAATCTTAAAGAAACAGATTTCAGTGGAATAAAAATTTCAAAGATCATTGCGGAAGCTTATCAAAAAGCTCCGGCTCAGGAAAAATTCACCGTAATTGTAAAACCAACGGACGATGCCAATTACAAGAATTTTGTAGACATGCTGGATAATCTTGCTATCTCTAAAAAGGAAAGATATGGCGTAACTGATATCAAACCTTGGGAAACAAAGATTTACAAGGAATTAAATCAATAAAAGACGAAGAGCGTTTTAAAAAATGCTCTTTTTTGTTTACTTTTGAAAGGAGAAACGGATTTGCAGTACGTAGCTGACTGCATTATTTTTAACCTTCTATAATTTTGGAATCATGCTGAACTTTGAGAGAAAAGGAAACGGAAAAGAAACGTTGGCACTTCTTCACGGATTTATGGAAAATCTATCCATCTGGAGCGATATGGAATCTCATCTTTCCAAAGATTTTTCACTGCTCAAAATTGACCTTCCCGGCCACGGACAGTCTGAAATTCTTGCAGAAGTTCACACCATGGAACTGATGGCTGAGGAAGTAAAAAAAGTCTTAGATCATCTGCATTTAGAAAAAGTTCACCTTCTGGGTCATTCTATGGGAGGGTATACTTCCCTTGCTTTTGCTGAAAAATATCCAACCTCTTTAAAAAGTCTGACTTTATTTTTCTCTACCTACTTTCCTGATGATGAAGAGAAAAAACAGCAGCGCATCAAAAGCTACCGAATTATAAAAGATGCTTTTGTTCATTATGCAAGAGTTGGCGTTCCCAATTTATTCAATCCCAATGAAAGGGATATCCTGGAAGGCAAAATAGAAACCGCTCTTGAAACGGCACTTTCCACCAACAATCTGGGTGCATTAGCCTGTGTGAAAGGAATGGTAGAAAGAACCGATAAAAGACATATTCTGGAAAACCTGGAGGCAAAAATCTTAGTATTGGCAGGCAAACATGACAATGCTGTAAAAACGGACATGATGATCAAACATCTTCCGGACAGAACAAATATCAAATCTTATATTCTGGACTGCGGACATAATGGCCATTGGGAAAAACCTGGCATTTGTGCTGAAATCATCAATACAGAACTTCTTCACAACCTTCCTAAAAAACTGGTTTTATAACATCCTTTTCATAACAGATTAAAGCCGTGTTTAACAAAAAATCCTGTATATTAGTAGAGGATAATTTTTGCAATGGCTTTATTTTCATTTAAAAAAAAGAAACCACCGGCACCACAGGTTATCGGACTTACACTTTCAGGCGGAGGAATGCGTGGGATTGCTCATATTGCCGTACTGAAAGCTTTAGAAGAGTATAACCTAAAACCGCAAATTATCTCCGGAACCAGCGCTGGATCTATTATTGGGGCTTTTTATTCTTTTGGCAAAACACCGGATGAAATGATGGAAATTGTAAGACAGACCTCATTTTTCTCAAGATCATCTTTAAAACTATCCAAAAACGGCATTTTCAGCTCTAATTTTATTTTAAAACTGTTCAAAGATTATTTTCCGGAAGACAATTTCAGTATTTTGGAAATCCCTGTTTACATTGCTGCTACTGAAATGACCCAGGGTATTGTAGACTTCTTTTCTGAAGGAGAACTTTTCGGTCCGTTACTAGCTTCTTCCAGTGTTCCTTTTATTCTTCCCCCCGTAAGGATTGGTGAAAAAATCTATGTGGATGGCGGTGTTCTGGACAACCTTCCCATTGAACCTATTATGGACAAATGCAACTTCCTTATAGCATCCCATGTCAACTCGATCAGCTTTGATGAATTAAAGAAAATGAGCCTGATGAAAGAATTCGACCGAATTCTCCACTTAGCCATCGCAAAATCGGTGTATTCAAAAGCGAAATTCTGTAATATATTTTTAGATCCACCCAAAATGACGAAATACAGTCTTTTCAACAAAAGGTATATAGATGAAATGTTTCAACAGGTATACGATTATACCTGTCAGGAACTTGAAGAAAAAGGATTTCGTAAAAGTGTTTAGGAATTTTGATATGGAAAATTTATAAACCTCCACTCAGCTCCTACAAACCTTCCTCTTTTACTTTCTCTTTAAAATTGATAATAGTTCCAGCTAAAGAATCTAAAGATTTTCCTCCAGCTGCATTAATGTGCCCACCACCGTTGAAATATTTTCTTGAGAATTGGTTCACATCAACATCATCTTTACTTCTAAAAGAAATTTTAACGAAGTCCTCATATAGATCTTCCATGAAAAATGCAGACATTTTCACTCCGGCAATGCTCAATCCATAATTGACAAAACCTTCAGTATCTCCTTTCTGGAAGCCAAACTCTTTCAATTCGTTTCTTGTAAGACTTAGAACAGCTACTGTTCCGTCATTTACAACTTCTATTCTTCCGAGAACCAAAGCAAGCAAATGCAAACGGGAAACAGTATTGGTATCCCATGTATTGGATGTAATCATGGCAGGATCTGCACCATGCTCAATAAGATTAGCAATAATCCTGTGTGTAGTGGCACTCGTAGAACGAAAACGGAACCCCCCTGTATCGGTCATAATTCCGGTATAAAGACATTCCGACATATCCTGATTCACCAGTTTTTCATCATTCATTGCTTCAATAAAATGATAGATCATCTGTGAAGTGGCAGGGATTACCGTATTGGAATAAACGAAATCAAATTTTTCCGGCTGCTGATGGTGGTCGATAAGAATCTTCTTTCCTGGAGCTTTTACCAACCAGTCTCCCAATAATCCTATTCTTGATGGAGAATTAAAATCCAGACAGAAAATAACATCTGCACCAGCAATCATATCAGAAGCAAGCTTTCTTTTATATTCAGCAATAATAACTTTTTTAGCCTCCGGCATCCATTTCAGAAATTTTGGAAAATCATTGGGTACGATTACCTCTGCATGAATTCCTTTTACTTTCAGATAGTGTTTCAATCCCAAGCTTGAACCAATAGCATCTCCATCCGGATTATAATGGGTAAGGATAACGATTTTGCTATCTTGGGTAAGTAATGTATTGATATCTAAAAGTTCTGCTGGTGTAAACATCCGGTGTTTTTTTTTCGTTAAAATTAAAGTTTTCAAAGATAGAGCTTTTATATAAATCATTTAAATATTATTTTTGCACCGGAAAATGGTTTTCCTATAAGGGTTTGTAAATATCCGGTCGAAAAACATTCCATTTAATTTTAAAAAAAAATATATAAAGTTTGTAACTTATAAAAATTTATATATCTTTGCAACCTGAAAATTAATAGATTAATTACGATTTAAACATATAGTAATGAGTAAAAGAACATTCCAGCCATCAGAAAGAAAAAAGAGAAACAAACACGGTTTCAGAGAAAGAATGTCTACGCCAAATGGAAGAAGAGTTTTGGCTGCGAGAAGAGCTAAAGGCAGAAAGAGTTTAACTGTAAGTGCATCACGCGCTAAGAGATAATCTTTTTATTATCATATACAAAACATGCTTGAGAAGTCTCTTTTCAGGCATTTTTTGTTGTTAAAATTTACTAAAATTTAGGCTAGATCAACATCTTTTTTCTATTTTTAAAAGTTGAAATATTTTTGTTAGAAACAGTCTTTAAAATTAAATTATGCCACATACCAATATCGCCGGAGACAATATTATAAGTTTACAAAGTGCAAAGATTGCGCAAAAAAACTTTACTGTACTTTCTGATGTAAATCTGAACATTAAAAAAGGTAGATTCTGCTATCTTATCGGAAAAACAGGTTCCGGAAAAAGCTCACTTCTGAAAACACTTTACGGACACATTCCATTAGCATCAGGACACGGAGCTGTGGTAGGATTTGATCTGGCAAAATTAAAACCGTCTGATATTCCAAACTTAAGAAGAAAACTAGGAATTGTATTCCAGGATTTCCAGTTACTTTCGGACAGAACAGTTGAGAAAAACTTAAAATTCGTTCTTGAAGCAACAGGATGGAGCGATAAAGTAAAAATGGAAGACCGCATCAACGAGGTTTTGGGAAGCGTGAACATGAAGAGCAAAAAGCACAAAATGCCTCACGAACTTTCCGGAGGAGAACAGCAGCGTATTGCCATTGCAAGAGCCCTTCTTAACCACCCGGATCTTATATTAGCGGATGAGCCTACAGGAAACCTTGACCCTGAAACTTCCAACGAAATTATGACGCTATTAAAGCAGGTTGCCCTTGAAAATGGTGCTGCCGTAGTAATGGCAACACACGATTACCATATGATTCAAAACTTCCCTGGTGAAGCCATCAGATGTGAAGACGGAAAAGTTTCTGTATTGGATACGTCTGAGTTATTCGAATAAGAATTAAATATCAGAAATTAAGAAAGCAACTGCTTCTACAATCTAATTTATTTAAAAACATGAAACTCTTTTGTGAGTTCAAGATATTGGTCCGAGTATTGTCTCGGACTTTTTTCTATAATAAAATCAGATTCTTTGATTTCTTTTTCTTCTGAGGAAAATTCCAGAACTAATCTTTTAGTCTTTGAATTTTCAATTCCTTTGATATTGACTCTACGGTTTAGAAACAGACCGTTTTCTTTTCCAACTGAAATAAAAATGTCTCCCGCCTCTACAGGAATAATGACTGAAAAAATCCCGCCTTCAGATAACAACTGCGACGCTTTGGATATTAACTGTATAAAGTTCAATTCCACCGTCTGACGGGCAATCTTATCCTTCTCTGATCCTGATTCTTCAAAGTATGGGGGATTGGAAACGATAAGATCAAACCGTTCTTCTGTACCGAAAGTTTTAAAATCCTGAAACTTATTTTTCAGCCTTGCATGAAAAGGAGAATTTTCAAAATTAAGTTGAGTAATTGCAGCAGCCTCCTCATTAATATCCAGTCCTAAAAAATGAGTCTTTGCATTTCTTTGTGCCAGCATTAAAGAAATCAGTCCAGTGCCTGTCCCTACTTCCAAAACATTGGAAGCATACTCAACATCAGCTAAAGCACCAAGCAGAACACCGTCCGTTCCTACACGAAAGACATCTTTAGACTGCTGAATTTGAAATTGCTTAAAAGTAAAAGGCTTCACTATAAATTGGTAGGCAGCGTAATTATGAATGTGGATCCCTTCCCTACTTCTGATTTTACAGAGATCTCTCCTTTATAATCCTCAATCATCTTTCTCACCATAGACAGACCAAGCCCCATTCCACTGCTTTTAGAAGTGAAATTCGGTTCAAAGATTCTTTCGTACATATTTTCAGGAATTCCAACCCCGTTGTCCTGAACAGAAATGATTACTCTTCTCTGATGCTGTTCCACATCCACGTTGATGATCAGCTTTCTTTCGTCACTTTCTGCTTGTTTTGCATTGGTAACAAGGTTTGTTATAATCCTGGAAAGATAAATTCTATCCATATTGATCATAATATTATTCTTATTAGCATGCATAAAGATACTGTCGTCATTGAATACACGGAGAATATCTTCAACCTCTGTATTCAGGTTGATTACTTCATTATTCTTTTCAGGAAGTTTCGCAAATTCCGAGAAAGCTGAAGCTACCGTTGCAATCAGGTCAATTTGATCAACGATAGTTTTGCTCATCTGTTTTACTCTCTCTTTGATATTCGGATCTTCCGGATCAAATTTTCTTTCAAAATTTTGAATGGTCAGCTTCATAGGAGTCAGTGGGTTCTTCACCTCATGAGCCACCTGTTTTGCCATTTCTCTCCAGGCTTCTTCAGATGCTTTAAACCTAAGTCTTTCTTTCTGATCCTGAATCTGTAGAATCATTCTGTTATAAGCTCGCGCCAGAGCATTAAGCTCATCATTTTTATAATATCTGATAGGACGCATTTCATTTTCAAACAATGTAATACGGGTAATCATATCAGAGAATTTCGTAATAGTCTTCGCCAGACTGTTAGAAGTCACCCAGCTGATCCATACACTAAACAGAATAAGGAAAATATCAACTAAAAGAATATATTTTACGTACTGGTGAAGGACATCCAGATAAGCAGATTCATTATGATATAAAGGAATATAAACAATCCCAACCGGCTCCAGTTCATTATTTTTCAACAAAAGATAGGAAGAAGTAAGCTTAGCATCTTTGGCGGTATCATATCTGACCATATCTACCCTTGCATCAGTAGCCAGAATTCTATTAACAATCTCCATAGGAATTGTTTTCTGCTCAACCAGGGCTTCATCTTTATTGGAAAGCAGATAATCTCCTTTCAGATCATAAATAACAATATCATGTTGGTTGATATCTGCTATTTCAAAGATTTTATTGCCTAAAACATTCGGAAGATCTTTCGTTTCTACAAGAGTCTGGCTAACCGCATAATCCAGATACCGCATTACGGCATTGGTCTTCTCCTGCATATCAATATTACTTTGCTGCATTGAATTATTCCTCAACACAAAGTACGGCACAAGTGAAGTAGCTACAACACTTAAAAAACATACCAGGAGGAAACCAAAAAACACACGGTTCCTTAAGCTATATCCTTTATATTTATTAATTGACATTCTACTTTTTAATTAACCTAGCAATATACTTACCAATGATATCAAATTCCAGGTTTACTTTGTCTCCAATTTTCAAATGTTTCATATTGGTAAATTCCCATGTATAAGGAATAATGGCTACAGAGAACTGCACATCCTCACTTTTTGCCACTGTAAGACTTATCCCGTTTACTGTGATTGAACCCTGTGGCACTGTCACAAAACTTCCGTCATTATCATATTTCATGGTAATAAAATAACTTCCGTCTTTATTTTCAATTCCCACTACTTCACCGGTTTTATCAACATGCCCCTGAACAATATGGCCATCCAGTCTTCCATCCATCTTCATGCATCGCTCAAGATTCACTACAGTACCCAATTCCCATTTTCCAAGGTTGGTTTTTTCAAGAGTTTCGTTGATCGCTGTTACCACATATTGGTTGTCTTTTATTTCAACAACTGTAAGGCAGCAGCCGTTATGAGCAAGGCTCTGATCAATTTTCAGCTCGTTTGTAAAAGGGCAAGTCAGGGTAAAATCTATATTGCTTCCTTTTTCTTCAATCTTCTCAATAACACCAACTGCTTCAATAATTCCTGTGAACATATTATTTTTTGCTAAATTTGTAAATTATAATCTTCAAAGATAATCAAAATGAGCCCAAAAAACCATAAAGTACGAGTAGGAATTTCAATCGGTGATTTCAACGGCATCGGCCCGGAGATCATTATGAAGTCTCTGAAAGACAAAACCATTACGGATTTTTTCACTCCTGTAATTTTTGGTTCGGGGAAATTATTCACTTATCAGAAAAATATTTTCAAGCTGAATCTTAATTTCAACTATGTTAACGAAGCTTCACAGGCTCAGGCAGGAAAACTGAATATGGTTAACCTTACTAAAGAAAACGTTAATGTAGAATTGGGAGTTCCTACAGAAGAATCTACCAAAATGGCAATAGATTCTCTGGAGGCGGCTACTGAAGCTTTGATGAAAGGAGAGATTGACGTTCTGGTAACAGCTCCCATCAACAAAGATGAAATGGTAAAAATGGGCTTTAAGCATGCCGGACATACAGGGTATTTTGAAGAGAAATTCAACAAAAAGGGATTAATGTTCCTTGTCACTGAAGATCTTAAAGTAGCCGTTTCTACGCATCATATTCCTATTGCACAGATTGCTGAAAATATTTCCAAGGAAAAAATAAAGAAGCAGATCCGAGTATTAAACCAGACATTAATAGAAGATTTCTGTATTCAAAAACCTAAAATTGCCGTGTTGGGATTAAATCCTCATGCAGGAGATGGTGGTGTCATCGGCAATGAAGAAATTGAAATCATCAGCCCGGCTATCAAAGAACTTTCTGACAACGGAATATTGGCATTCGGGCCTTTTCCTGCAGACAGCTTCTTTCAGCCGAATAAATACAAAAATTTCGATGCTGTTTTAGCGATGTACCATGACCAGGGACTTGCACCTTTCAAAACGCTTGCATATGAAGAAGGAGTGAATTATACGGCAGGGCTTCCTTTTATCAGAACATCTCCGGATCATGGAGTTGCTTATGATATTGCAGGAAAAAATGTGGCAGATGAGCAAAGTTTTACAGAAGCTATCTTCACAGCCATCAAAGTTTTCAAGAACAGAAGCGAATACAGCGAACTGATGAACGACCGCCTTCAGCCAAGAAAAATGGTTGTAGACAACGGAATAGATGAAGATCTACCGGAGGAAACTGAAGCATAAATCTTTAAAACAAATTTTAAATTAATTTGTTTCAGATTTTATTTGTTATTATAAAAAAAATGCATATTTTTGCACACTCATTTTATGGACAAGTTAAGAAACTATGACGTAAGCTTTTCCGGACTAAAAAACGGGAAACACGAGTTCAGGTTTGAGATAGATAATACGTTCTTTCAATTATTTGACACTGAACAGGAATTTACAAATCCTAGAATAGAAGTACATGTATCCCTTGATAAGCATACTACTTTTCTAGAATTTGAGATTAAAATTAATGGATTGGTAGAGTTGGTTTGTGACATCACAAATGAAGATTTCGACTATCCTATTGAGAATGAAATCAAGATTTTGGTGAATTTCGGGGAAGAATATGATGACAGCAATGAAGATGTCATTACCATTCCTACCACAGAGCATGCTTTCAACGTAGCACATTTGATTTATGAAAATGTAATGCTTTCTATCCCGATGAAAAAAATATCACCGAACGTCAATGATGAAGATCTTAAAATTCTTGACCATTTCAGTCCGAAAGATATTGAGGAAAATGAGGAAGAAGAACATGAAAGTGATCCCCGATGGGATGCTTTAAGAAAGTTAAAAGACAATAATTAAATAGAATAATTTAAATATGATGAGATGATGAATCTCATCGCTCATCAATTAAAAAAGTTATTAGAAAATGGCACATCCAAAGAGAAGACAATCGTCCACAAGAAGAGATAAAAGAAGAACTCACTACAAAGCTGTAGTTCCTCAATTAGCTAAAGATGCAACAACAGGAGAGCTTCACCTATACCACAGAGCTCACTGGCATGAAGGAAAACTTTACTACAGAGGTAAAGTAGTATTGGAAAAAGAAGTAGCTGCTACTGAAGAAAACTAAGAGACGCTTTTCACTGAAAAAGCCTCATTTTAATACAAAAACCGCCCAATTTTGATAAAATTTGGCGGTTTTTTGTTGTTTTTTACGTTTTTTTGGTATCTTTGAACCAAAATCAAATATCAAATTTATGGACATTAAAGACATACAAAATCTTATCAAGTTTGTATCTAAGGCTGAAGTTTCAGAAGTGAAGTACAAAACTAAAGATTTCGAAATCACTATTAAAACTCCATTAGCTGGAAGCGATGCTGTTTATGCACAACCTGCAGTATACCACACTGCACCTCAAGCAGTAGCTGCTCCGGCACCTGTTGCAACTCCTGCTGCTCCTGCTGCTGAGAAAGCTGAAGCTGCATCTGATGACAGTAAATATGTAACGATCAAGTCTCCAATGATCGGTACTTTCTATAGAAAGCCATCTCCTGATAAAGATGTATTTGTAAATGTAGGTGACGAAGTTTCTGTTGGTAAAGTAGTTTGCGTTATTGAAGCAATGAAATTATTCAACCAGATTGAATCTGAAATCAGCGGAAAAATCGTTAAAATTCTAGTTGACGATGCTACTCCTGTAGAGTATGACCAACCTTTATTCTTAGTAGATCCATCTTAATTTAGAAGTTAGATGTTAGACATTAGATGTTAGATTAAATTCTACATTAAAATAACATTATCTAATTTTCAAATTATCTAATTTTCAAATTGAAGAAGATGTTCAAAAAAATATTAATAGCCAATCGTGGCGAAATTGCAATGCGTATTTTACGTACTTGTAAAGAAATGGGGATCAAAACCGTTGCAGTATACTCTACTGCTGATAAAGACAGTCTTCACGTAAGATTTGCTGATGAAGCGGTATGTATTGGCCCTGCAATGAGTAAAGACTCCTATCTTAAAATCCCTAACATTATTGCTGCTGCAGAAATTACTAATGCTGATGCCATTCACCCAGGTTACGGATTCTTATCTGAAAACGCTAACTTTTCAAGAATTTGCCAGAAGAACGGGATCAAATTTATTGGTGCTTCTCCTGAACAGATTGAAAAAATGGGAGATAAAGCGAACGCTAAAGCTACCATGAAAGCAGCAGGTGTACCATGTGTACCAGGTTCTGACGGATTGATCGAATCTTACGAGCACGCTGTAAAAGTAGCTGAAGAAACAGGATATCCTGTAATGATCAAAGCTACTGCCGGTGGTGGTGGAAAAGGGATGAGAGCTGTTTGGAAAGCTGAGGACCTTAAAGATCACTGGGAATCTGCCATTCAGGAAGCTGTAGCGGCCTTTGGAAACGGAGGGATGTATATGGAAAAACTGATTGAAGAGCCTAGACACATTGAAATTCAGGTTGCTGGTGACCAATTCGGTAAAGCCTGCCACCTTTCTGAAAGAGATTGTTCTGTACAGAGAAGAAATCAGAAATTGACTGAAGAAACTCCTTCTCCTTTCATGACAGACGAACTTCGTGAGAAAATGGGTGACGCTGCTGTAAAAGCTGCTGAATTCATTGGATATGAAGGGGTAGGAACTATCGAATTCCTTGTAGACAAGCACAGAAATTTCTATTTCATGGAAATGAATACAAGAATCCAGGTAGAGCACCCTATTACTGAGCAGGTAATTGATTATGACCTGATCAGAGAACAAATTCTTCTTGCTGCAGGAACTCCTATCTCAGGAATCAACTATTACCCAAAATTACATTCAATTGAATGTAGAATCAACGCAGAAGATCCTTACGCAGACTTCAGACCTTCTCCAGGGAAAATCACAGGATTAAACATCCCTGGCGGACACGGAATCAGAGTAGATACTCACGTTTATTCCGGATATTCTATTCCTTCTAACTACGACTCAATGATTGCTAAGCTTATCACTACGGCTCAGACCCGTGAAGAAGCTATTGCTAAAATGAGACGTGCCCTTGAGGAATTCTATATTGAAGGAGTAAAAACTACCATTCCTTTCCACAGACAACTGATGGATAATGAAGATTATCTTGCAGGAAACTATACTACAAAATTCATGGAAGATTTTGTAATGGATAGAAAATACGATAATCACTAAGATTATTTTAAATTATAAAATGAAACTGCCTCTTTTTGAGGCAGTTTTTATTTTTGATCACTAATACAGAATCCGCTCAAACTAAACATTATAAAGATAACTGGAACTTTCATTAATAAAAATTAATCAAAAAGCAGAAAATAAAAAACCTGCAATAAGAAAGATATAATACCTAAAAACTATCTGTCAACAAAGAAAATATTTTCTAATACGACATTATTACACCCAAAATCTACTTCAATTATATCCCAAAACCATACTGCACATTTGTTCATCCATATCATTAATATTGTGTAATTTTGTTGAAAACCAAAATATATGTCAACAGCAGAACAAACAAAAAACTCACAGTATTTTATTGACCTTGAAGACAAACACGGAGCACACAACTACCACCCTCTTCCAGTAGTTCTGGATCGTGGAGAAGGGGTCTTCGTTTGGGATGTAGAGGGCAAAAGATATTATGATTTTCTTTCAGCATATTCTGCAGTGAATCAGGGGCATTCTCACCCTAAAATTGTAAATGCATTAGTAGAGCAGGCAAAAAAACTGGCTTTAACTTCAAGGGCTTTCTACAATTCGAAATTAGGAGAATACGAACAGAAAATAACTACTCTTTTCGGGTTTGATAAAGTTTTACCCATGAACTCCGGAGCTGAAGCTGTGGAAACGGCAGTAAAGCTTGCCAGAAAATGGAGCTATGAAGTAAAAGGAATTTCAGAAAACGCAGCAAAAATAATCGTTTGTGAAAATAACTTCCATGGAAGAACAACAACTATCGTTTCTTTCTCTAATGATCCTGATGCCAATCAAAATTATGGCCCTTTTACACCAGGATTTATCAAAATTCCTTACAACGATATTGCAGCCCTGGAAGAAGTTCTTAGCAGAGAAGCAGAAAATATTGCAGCATTTCTTGTAGAGCCTATTCAGGGAGAAGCAGGAGTATATGTTCCGAATGAAAACTTCCTTAAAAATGCTTCTGAAATATGTAAAAAATACAACGTCCTTTTTATTGCAGATGAGGTTCAAACCGGTATTGCAAGAACAGGAAAACTAATCGCTTGTCATCATGAAGAGGTACAGCCGGATATATTAATTTTAGGTAAAGCGCTTTCCGGAGGAATGTACCCGGTATCAGCTGTTTTAGCAAATGATCACATCATGAATGTCATTAAGCCCGGACAACATGGTTCTACATTCGGAGGAAACCCAATTGCGTGTGCAGTAGCTATAGCAGCATTGGATGTGGTAGCAGACGAAAAGCTATCTGAAAGAGCTGAAGAATTAGGACAGCTTTTTAGAGCTGAAATTGACAAGCTAATCGAAAAGACTGACCTTATTACCAAAGTAAGAGGAAAAGGACTTTTAAATGCTATTCTGATCAACGATACCCCTGACAGTTCCACTGCATGGAATCTCTGCTTAAAGTTAAAAGAAAACGGATTACTGGCAAAACCTACTCATGGTAACATTATCAGGTTGGCACCACCTTTGATAATTACTGAAGAGCAATTGTTGGATTGTGTCAGAATTATTGAGAAAACAATATTAGAATTTTAAATATAAATGCCAATTTCCCTTGCAATCATCACTTATAATGAAGAAGAGAATATCGTAAGACTTTTAAATTCTCTGGCAGATATAGCAGATGAAGTTATTATTGTTGATAGCTTTTCTACGGATAAGACCAAAGAGATTTGCACTCAGAAATATCCTCAGGTAAAATTCTTTGAGAAAAAATTTAATGGGTATGGTGAACAAAAAAACCATGCCCTTAATTTATGTTCTCATGAATGGGTTCTGTTTCTGGATGCCGATGAGGTTCCTGATGAAGAAATGAAAAAATCCATACAAAAGATCGTTTCTTCAGAAAGCACGGAGTTCAATGTTTATATGGCTAAATTCAATAACCACCTTGGGATTCACCTGATCAAATACGGAGGATGGGGAAATGTATACCGTGACAGGCTTTTCAGAAAAAAATACGCCCGATATTCTGATGATAAGGTACACGAATTTTTGATTACCGATCAGAAATCAGGACTTCTGGAAGGAAGGCTAAATCATTATACTTACAAAAGTATTCACCATCATGTCTCAAAAATAAATAAATATTCTGATATGATGGCGGAAAAAATGTTTGAAAGAGGGAAAAGAATCAATAGATTCAAAATCATTGTAAGTCCTATCTTTGAATTTATCAAAGTATTTATTTTCAAACGAGGCTTTTTGGATGGATTTCCTGGATTTTACATTGCCAAAACAATGTCTTATTACACTTTTTTGAAATACATTAAATTACGTGAAAAAATAAGGTTGTCTGAAAGTGAACAAAATACAGTAAAGTAGTATGATTCTGTATATTATTTCTGTTTTACTGGCGGTATTTATCGTCGTCTATTTCCGTCTGTATCTCTTTGCTTTTCCGCACAACAGACTGGTTATTCTTATGTACCATCAGATCGAAAAGGAAAGCCATGAAGATCTTACAGTCAGTTTAAGGAATCTTGAAGATCAGTTTTCTTATCTAAGCCGTAAAAAATACACCTGCCAGTTTTTTTCAGAGCTTACTACTTCAGCTAAAAAAAATATTATCATTACCTTTGATGACGGATACAGAAATAACCTTGAATATCTGCCGTCTTTATTGAAGAAATACAATCTGAAAGCTACCATTTTTATTCCAACAGGATTCATAGAAAATGGGTATAAAAATTACCCTATGATGACCTTTGATGAGATCCGAAATCTGGATAAAAAATATTTTGAGATTGCTCTTCACACTCATACCCATGAAAACCTCAAAAACAGATCTTATGATCTTATAGAAAAAGATCTAGAAAAAAATATGCAAATTCTCGATGCCCATAGCATAGCATATTCAAAGGTTTTGGCATATCCATATGGCAAATACCCTAATAAGGAAGAGGAAAAAACTGCTTTTTTTTCTATTTTGAAAAAAATAGGAATTGATTTTGCAGTAAGAATCGGAAATAGAGTTAATTACTATCCAACCCAGCATCCATACGAACTATGCAGAGTTGATATAAAAGGCAAAGATTCGATAATAAAGTTCAAATTAAAACTTATCTTTGGCAGATTAAAACTATTTTAAAAAACAATTTTAAGGAGGCATTTTATGTACTTCCTTATCTAATAACCCGTTGTGATGAATATAAGTGGTTTAATCATAACATATAACGAAGAAAAAAATATACAGGAAGTACTGGAGTCTTTTGATATCTGTGATGAAATAATAGTAGTAGACTCTTTTAGTACAGATAAAACTGTAGAAATTGCAAAAGAATTCCCTAATGTAAAGGTGATTCAGAATAAATTTGAAGACTTTACAAAGCAAAGAAATTTGGCTCTGGATGCTGCAAAAAATGACTGGGTTTTATTTTTGGATGGTGATGAAAGAATTACTCCGGCCCTGAAGCAGGAAATCATTGATGAGCTGGATAAACCAAGGCAAAAAGATGCCTACTATTTTTACAGGAAGTTCTTTTTTGCCCAGAAACCAATTCACTTTTCAGGAACACAATCTGATAAAAACTTCAGACTGTTCAGAAAATCGAAGGCCAGATACATGGCTGATAAAAAAGTACATGAAACTCTGGAAGTAGACGGAAACATTGGGATCTTAAAAAATAAATTACTACATTACTCCGTTTCAGACTATGAATCATATAGAGAAAAGATGATTCATTACGGAGTTTTAAAGGGGAAAGAACTGGCTGCAAAAGGGAAAAAGTACAGTGTTTTAGTTCAATATCTTAAAACAGCTTTTAAATTCTTTAAAGCCTACATAATGAAACTGGGAATTTTAGACGGCAAAGAAGGATATCAATTATCTTACCTGCAATCTTTAAGCGTTTATGAAACCTATGAATCATTAAAAAAAGAGCAAAATTAGTTGAATGAAGATTTGTATCATTAGTTATGATTTTTGGGATTATGATAAGTATATTGTTGAAACATTATGCAAAAGAGGTATTGATGCTCATCATATAAAGATCAGTACCGTTACTCATTCCAACTTCAATGAAAGAGCTGTAAATGCTTTAAGCAAAACTTTTTTAAATAAGAATCTTAAGACTGAAAAAAGGCAGAAATATGTTCTGGATTCCCTGGAAAAATTAGGTCATCAGGATCAGATACTCGTGATGAATCCAGATACATTTGATCTTTCTACGCTAAAAAAAATCCGAAAGTATACAGACCGTTTGGTTACTTATCTTTATGACAATCTTGAAAGGGTTCCTGTAGAAGATAAACTGTACCTTTTTGACAAAGTATTCTCCTTTGATCATATAGATGTCAAAAAGCACGGGTTTGAAAAATTAACAAATTACATTTATCTGCCTCACTGCGTAAAAGAAAACCAGCATCCGGAAATGGATCTCTTCTATATTACATCATATGATAACAGAAGGGTTTCACTGATTAAATTACTGGCAAAAAAACTGATTGAACAAGGACTCAAATTCCAGATTATGATTATTGGTAAAAAATCCTGGAAACATCAGCTGACGAATATGTTCATGACGGTGCCTAAAAATCTTTTTCTGGTTTTCAGCATCAAAAAGATTCCTCATAATGATCTTCCAAAATACTATAAGAATTCAAGGGTTTTATTGGATCTTATGCGTGAAGGGCAATACGGGCTAAGTTTCAGGGTATTTGAAGCCATGTCTCTGGAGAAGAAAATCATTACTGATAATGAAGCCATTAAAACCTATGATTTTTACAATCCCAATAATATTTTGATTTTAAACAAAAATATTAGTAATCTTGACAAATCTTTCTTTGAAACGCCTTATGAAAAAATTCCGGAGGAAATCTATGCACGATACACTCTGGACAGTTGGGTGAACAAAGTTTTTGAAATAAATAATAATTTATGAAAAAAAAACTTTTATTTATAGCTCCTGGTTACTATGGGTTTAATGAAGTGGTTTTTGATGGTTTAAAAAAATATAGCGGTTATGAAGTAGTACATATCAATTCAACGCTCAACTACCAATACAAAAATATTTTAGAAAAAATATATAATTTTTTTTTAAAGACCTTTCTTAAAAAAAATCTCAAAAACATAAAAAGAGGCGAACATATTCAACGCATCATCAATCTTCACGATTATGATGTTTTGCTGGTAAACAGACCAGATGTTTTGAGTGAGGCAGATATGAATTTCGCTCTTGAGAAATCCAAAAAATCTATTGTTCTTTTTTGGGACAGCATTCAGAAGATTCCTTCTCAAAAAGAATACATCCAAAAATTTGATATCTGTTGTAGTTTTGATACAGATGACTGTAAAAATTATAATTTAAATTATATAACCAATTTTTACTTCATCAAAGATCAAAAAACAATTACAAACGTCGATGTTTGTTATTTAGCAACCTATGATAAGAGAATAGAAGAAACTCAAATTCTTTTTGAATATTTTAACAATAATAATATCTCTGCAAAAGGAAAATTATTTACTTACAAATCTATTCCTATAAAAGAAAAACTTCCTAGGAATATAGAGGTGGTTCATGAAATTATTCCTTTTTCAAGTTCATATAAATACTATTTGGACAGTAAAATTATTCTTGATATAGCCCATCCTCATCAAAAGGGATTATCATTCCGACCGTATGAAGCCATTGGATTGAATAAGAAATTGATCACAACTAATCAGGAGATTGTTCAATATGATTTTTATAATCCGAACAATATTTTTGTAGTGAAAGACCCTTCAAACTTCACAATTCCCCAAAGTTTTTTAACGGAGGATTATGAACAGTCTGAAGAATGGATCAAAGAAAAATACTATATTAAGAACTGGATAAAAACAATACTTTCATTTCATGAAAACTAAAATTTATTTTGTATGCCCCACTAATAAATTTGCGAGTGGAGGTGTAAAACAGATTTACCGACAGGTCGAGACCTTAAACAAAAATGGATTCGAGGCTTATTTGCTGCTTAAAAAAAGAGGAAAAAAGGAAAACTGGTTCAATAATAATGTTCCAATAAAGTACAGTCCATATCTATTTAAAGAGTTAAAATATCTGTATAAAGGAAAAAAAATCAATTTCTCTAAAAAATTAGTCTTAAGTTTTTTAAAAACTCAAAGTATAGAGATTGAGAAAGATGTTATTCTGGTTTTTCCTGAAATTTACGGTCCAAATATTCATAAACTGGCACCTGAGAATCCCAAAGTGATTTTTAATCAAAACTGCTATTATACTTTTGGTTATTTTTCAATTTATGAAAATTATGAAGTGAATCCTTATAATCATCCTAAAACGCTAGCTACCATTGTAGCCTCTAAGGACGCTGAAAGATATTTAAAATATACTTTTTCTGACTCTGAGGTTTTCAAAATGCGCTTAGGTATTGACAATCAGGTATTCAATTATAGCGAAAATAAAAAGAAGCAGATTTGTTTTATGCCGAGAAAACTTGGTGATGATGTGACCCAGGTCATTTCTATATTAAAACAAAGAGGTACATTAAAAGACTGGAATCTTGTTGCAATAGATAATAAAACAGAGCAGGAAGTGGCACAAATAATGAAAGAAAGCGCTGTTTTTCTAAGCTTTAATCATAAAGAAGGCTTTGGTCTTCCTCCTGCAGAAGCCATGGCTTGTGGCTGCTATGTAATAGGATATTCTGGTCAGGGTGGAAAAGAGTATCTGAAGCCGGAATTTTCTAACCCTATAGAAGATGGCAATATTATAGAGTTTGTTCAAAAAATAGAGGAAATCATAAAGATTTACGAAGAGAATCCTCAGGAAATTTTGAATAAAGGGAAACTTTCTTCTCATTTTATTTTAGAAAACTACAGTTTAAAAAATGAAATAAATGATACAGTAAGTATTTGGAATACTATTACACAATAAATACAAAAGGATAATTTAATGATTATCCTTTTTTTAATTTCTTTTTCTTTTAAGGTCTCCTGTTCAAATCAAAATCTGAAAGTATGCTTCTTTATTTATCGAAAAAACCGCCTCAAAACTGAGACGGTTTCTTTACTGTAAAATATCAATATTTTTTAATTAATAGGCATAGAATTCAATTCCTTCAGCCACATAACCTGATGGTCTTGCGCTAGATCTTGAATAATAGTGATCTTTACCATTCCAATATCTGTAGATTGGAACTGTATTAGGCTGTTGCGTTGCAAAAGCATTAAACTCTATTCCTTCGTCTACATATCCCTGATAATATCCTGGAGTTTTTGTATAATAATGATCTTTACCGTTATAATATCTGTAGATTGGAACTGTGTTTGGTGCTTTATATAAGAATGCATTGAATTCTGTTCCCTCATAAGAATATCCGCTGTAGCTTCCAGGAGTTTTAGTATAATAATGATCTACTCCGTTATAATATCTGTAAACCGGAATCGTATTGAATTCCATATACACCTTATTGTCAATCAGATATTGATCTACGTATGCTTTAAGCTGAGCTTTTTTAGCAGCATCTTTCACTAAATCATAGATGATAACCAATCCGTTGCTTCCAAAATCTACCAAAACAGAATTGCTCGTACTAGAACTGTTCTGCCAGTTGGAAATATTAATTTTAGGATTTGAAGTATCAAGATTCAGTTCTCCCAATAAACCTTTTGAAGGGTCTCCTCCTCTTGTTTTAAATGATAGTTTCTTAGAATAGTTCATAGATGATTCTGATGTGTTCACATCGTTTGTTACATCTACATCAAAGATATCTTTCATTCCTACTTTCACTCCAATTCTTGCAGCACGGTCACGGCTTTGGCTTCTTGTTTCTGCCTGGAATAAAACATCAAGCTTTGCTCCTGTATAGATGTCAAGCGTTACGTGAGTTCCATAGTCCTGTACAATCTGTTGTGGCGTTTTTGTCTGTAAATCCTGAACAAATTCCGGAGTCAGATAGTCTCCTAACATATCTGTAGTAGCATTGAATCTTACTCTTTTTTGCTTAATAGTAAGATTATAGCTTCCGTAGATATATTTCCCTTCAAATTTATTGTTGGTAGTAACGGCAGAATTAAAACCTACAGAAAGTGTTTTTTTGAATAATGGAATACCCGCAGTAGCATTCACTTTAGTAGAAACCATTTTAGAATAGGATTCAGCATTTTCACCATACTCTTCAGTGTATTCCTGTGAGAATGTGTTTTCGCTGATTAGTCTGTTGGCCTGTTCTGCTTTAAAACGATCAATATCGATCACTTTAAAACCGGCTGCTGTTGCATTGGCATATTCACCGGCAACATTATAACCGTGTCCCAGAACATCGTAAATTCCGTCTCCTGCAAATTTGGACGCAGCTAATCGGTTATTAGCCTTTGCTGCCGGGCTTTCAGGTGTTACCTCACTGTTGAGTTCTTCTGTAGAACAAGAACTCATAAAAAGCATCAGCAGAGAGCTGAAGCAAAATACAATTTGTTTTCTCATGATTATTTAAAAGTTTCCGCAAATATAATATTCAACAGCGAGTGAAAAAATAATTACACAATGATTTATATCATTATTTAGTGAATTTAATAATCTATTAAAATCCTCTTAACAAGCTATTCAGATAGCTTTATCAAAGAAATTTACTAACCAGGCATAAAATTTATTAGTTTTTCCCAATCTATTTTTAGAACTCTTGCATTATTTCAAATAAAAAGTGAAGTCAGAATTACTGACTCCACTTTTATAATGACCACAAATTGATTTATATTTCTGAAAATTAGTTAGCAGGAATATAGAAAGCTATTCCTTCTTTTACCCAGTAACTTGTTGGCCCAAGGTTGGGATTCACTGTCAGATAATGATCTGATTGATTTCTCGCTTTATAGTTGTAAACCGGAATTCTGTCACTAGCCGGATCTTTATACGCATAAAATGCTACTCCCATATATACATCCCAATAAGAAGATGGCTGCAATGTGCTTGATTGTCTGTAATAATGATGAGCTCCTGAATTGCTTTTAAAACAGTAAATTGGAACTGTATTAGGCGCTTTATATTCAAAAACTTTGAATGTTGGCCCTTCATTCGTCCAATAGCTTAATGGACCAAGATTAGTATTAAAACTAAAATAATGGTTACTGTCCGGCTGATTCTGGTAACCATATAGCATTTTGGTATTATACTCTAATGAAATTTGGTTATCCTTTAAATACTGATCTACATATGCTTTAAGCTGAGCTTTTTTAACAGGATCTTTTACCAGATTGTAAATAACAACCAATCCATTATTTCCAAATTCTACCAACACAGAATTATTGACCGTCGAGCTGCTTTGCCAGTTTGCAATATTAATTTTCGAGGTAGTTTCATCCAAATTTAACTCTCCAACCAGACTTTTTGAAGGATCTCCACCTCTTGTTCTGTAAGATAATTTATTATTAATATTTTTACTATACTCTGCCGTATTTACATCATTGGCTCCTTCTACATTAAATATTTTAGACATTCCGACCTTAATTCCAATTCTTGCAGCACGATCGCGGCTTTCGTTGGTTGTTTCAGACTGGAACATGATGTCCATTTTAGCTCCAGTGTAAATATCAACCATTACATGAGTACCGTAATCCTGTACAATCTGCTGAGGAGATTTAGTTTGCAAATCCTGCGTAAACTCAGGAGTTACATAGTCAGCAAGCATATCTGTTGTAGCGTTAAATCTTAGCCTTTTTTGCTTAATTAAAAGATTATAGCTCCCGTAGATATATTTAGCATCAAATTTATGGTTGGTAGTAACTGCAGAGTTGAATCCTACTGATAAGGTCTTTTTGAATAAAGGAATTCCTGCAGTAACATCTACTTTCGTAGAAACCATTTTGGAATAACCTTCTGCATTCTCTCCATATTCTTCCACATACTGCTGGGTATTTGCATTTTCAGAAATCAGCCTGCCCGCTTGCTCTGTTTTGAATCTGTCGATATCAATTACTTTAAAACCGGCAGAATTGGCGTTAGCATACTCACCAGCCGCATCAAAACCGTGTCCTAAGACATCATAAACTCCATCTCCTGCAAATTTTGCTGCAGACAAACGATTAGCTTTTGCCGGGCTATCAGGAGTCGCAGTTTCATTGTTCAGATCTTCCGAAGAACAAGACCCCATGAAAAGCATCAGCAGAGAGCTGAAGCAAAATACAATTTGTTTTTTCATAGTATTAATTTTAAAATTCCTCACAAATATAACCTTCAATACTGAGTGAAATACATAATCACAGCTGACATATATCATCAATATGTGATTTTAATAATGATTTAATCATTCATGAATAAAGGCTTAATCAATCACAAAAAAGTGATTTAGTAATTAAAAATAATTATAAAAACAAACTTGAACAGATCATAAAAAGAACATTAAAATTAATTCAAAAATTTTTGTTTACAGATCCAACTTCTACAATATAAATTTCATGAATTGTAATATTTAGATTAAAAATGATCCGAAAATACAATGTGAGGCAGTTAAAACAACATTTGAAGAAAATTTAAAGAAATAAATACAAAAGTTAAAATCAAAAAGCGAATACCTGGTCAGAAATCAGTCCGTAAACGCATAATTTTAAGTAAATTTGCAAAAATTAAAATTGAAATGGAGAAAGTAAGAGTACGTTTTGCTCCAAGTCCTACAGGACCGTTACATTTGGGAGGCGTAAGAACTGCATTATATGATTATCTTTTTGCTAAAAATCAAGGAGGAGAATTTGTATTGAGAATTGAAGATACTGATACTGCCAGATATGTAGAAGGTGCTGAAGAATATATTGAAGAAGCACTAGAATGGTGCGGAATCATCCCTGATGAAAGTCCTAAAAAAGGAGGAAAATATGCTCCTTACAGACAATCTGAAAGAAGAGACATCTACGATCGATATACGGAACAGATCTTAAAAACCGATTATGCTTATATCGCTTTTGATACTGCAGAAGAATTAGATGCAATTCGTGCGGAATACGAAGCAAAAGGTGATGTTTTCTCCTATGACAATAAAACAAGAAATGGTCTTAGAAACAGCCTTACTCTTTCGGAGGAAGAAGTTCAAAGACTATTGAATGAAAAGACTCCTTATGTAGTACGTTTTAAAATGCCTGTTGACAGAGTATTGAATCTAGAAGATATTATCCGTGGAAAATTTTCTGTAAATACCAATACTTTAGATGATAAAGTGCTGGTAAAAAATGACGGAATGCCAACGTATCATTTCGCCAACATTATTGATGATCACGAAATGGAAATCTCTCACGTAATCCGTGGAGAAGAATGGCTGCCGTCTTTAGGACTTCACACCTTATTATATGAAGCAATGCAATGGGAAGCACCGCAGTTTGCACACCTTTCTTTAATTTTAAAACCTGAAGGAAAAGGAAAACTAAGCAAAAGAGACGGAGATAAATTCGGATTCCCGGTATTCCCGCTTGATTTCAAAGATCCCGCTACAGGAATAATTTCTAAAGGATATAGAGAAAACGGTTATCTTCCTGATGCTTTCATCAATATGGTAGCATTATTGGGTTGGTCTCCTGCTGATGATAAAGAAATTCTTCCATTGGAAGAAATGATCAAAGAATTTGATCTTCATAAAGTACATAAAGCGGGTGCAAGATTCAGTAAAGAAAAATCTGAGTGGTTCAACCATCAGTATATTCAGATGAAATCTGATGAAGAGCTTCTTCAGATCCTAAAAAAGACAGATCTTAATCTTTCCGGTGCTTCTGATGAAAAACTGTTGAAAGTAATTCAACTGATGAAAGAAAGAGCAACTTTTCCGAAAGACATCTATGAAAATGGGAAATTTTTCTTTGAAGCTCCTGTTTCTTATGATGAAAAAGCATCGAAAAAAGCGTGGAATGATGATACATCTGCAATTCTAAGAGAATTGGCAACTGCTTTTGAATCTACAGACTTTATCGCTGAAACATTAAAAGAAAAAATGCATGATTTTGCGGAAAGCAAGGGGTTAGGAATGGGTAAAGTAATGATGCCACTACGTTTGTCTTTAGTAGGAGAACTGAAAGGGCCAGACGTACCGGACATTCTGGAAACGCTTGGTAAAGAAGAAAGTATCGCCAGAATAAAGAATGCTATAAATAATTTTAACTAAAATAACCATAATTTTTCATACATTTGAAAGATTTAATTTACTTCAAGAAATGGAATATTTAAGTTTCGAACTTCCTATCAAAGAATTGATGGATCAATACCAGACGTGTTCTTTAGTAGGAGAAGAAAGTGGTGTTGATGTAAAATTAGCATGCAGCCAGATTGAGGATAAGATTTTAGAAAAGAAAAAAGAAATCTATTCAAATCTTACACCTTGGCAGAGAGTACAACTGTCTCGTCATCCGGATCGTCCCTACACAATAGACTATATCAACGGAATGGCAGACAAAGGCAGTTTCTTAGAACTTCATGGAGACAGAAATTTCGCTGATGATCCGGCAATGATTGGAGGATTGATTACCCTTGATGGTCAAAAAGTAATGATCATAGGAACTCAAAAAGGAAGAACGACTAAAGAAAGACAGCACAGAAGATTTGGAATGCCAAATCCGGAGGGATACAGAAAAGCTTTAAGACTAATGAAGCTTGCTGAAAAATTCAATATCCCTGTGGTAACTTTAGTAGATACACCGGGAGCTTACCCAGGATTGGAAGCTGAAGAGAGAGGACAAGGTGAAGCTATTGCAAGAAATATTTTTGAAATGGTACAGCTGAAAACTCCAATCTTCACTTACATCATTGGAGAAGGCGCCAGTGGTGGAGCATTAGGAATAGGTGTAGGAAACAAGGTATATATGTTAGAAAATACATGGTATACAGTAATTGCTCCTGAAAGCTGCTCTTCTATCTTATGGAGAAACTGGGATCACAAAGAAGATGCAGCTAATGCATTGAATCTTACCCCGGCAGATGCATTAAGAGAGAAGTTCATCGATGGGATTATTGAAGAACCACTTGGAGGTGCTCATTATGATCAGGAGACAACTTATTTGAACCTGAAAAATTCAATTTTACAAAATATCAAAGCTTTCTCCAAATTTACAGGACAGGAGCTTGAAACCCAAAGACAGGACAAATTCATTGCAATGGGTCAGTTTAAAGGATAAAAAAATAAAAAGGTTAAGAATTTCTTCTTAACCTTTTTTCTTTAGCTTTCTTCTATCTTATTTTATCCTATTCTGCAACGTTGAGTGCAATTTCAATATCCTGAGTAATTTTCTTTAAAGCAGAATACTTGGCATCACATACTGAGGTTGTCATTACATATTCTCCTTTATCAACAAGAATAAAATTTTCCCCTTTTGCAGGAACTGTCAGATTATAATATTTTTTGCCACTTATTTTTACGATAAGATTACAGGCTGATCTGTTTTTAATATTAACATAGGCTTCATTCTTATTCAAATCATTATTAAAAAGATGGGTAAGCATAGCTGCTGTTTTTTTATTCTCCTCACTTGGTCCAGCTTTAGAACTTCCTGCACTTTTTGCTGAGTTTGCAGAACCTGCCGATGCAAAAGTAGTTGTTCTTCGTTCTTCTTTTAAAGCTTCAATAGCAGCAGCAGTATTATCAGAAACAGGTTTACCGTTAACTGTATTAGTTTTATTTACAGCAATCGTTTTACCGCTATTCAGCTCATTATTTTTTACAATGTTTTCGATTTTTTCTTTACTGATTGGCTTAATAGTAGGTTTTGCTTCGGGAGAATTCCCCGCCATAATAATATCAATCAGTTTTCTTTTAAAATAATCTGTTTTAGCGTGTCCGGGATTTTGTTTCAGGAAACCAGCGATCACTCTGGCTTCTTTTGAAATCTCAGCTTCCTGTTCTGTATAGATGATAACAGTTTCTTTTTCAACAACAGCTTTAGATTTTGTTTTTTTCTTTTTTTGGGAAAATCCAAGAGAGAAAATGCATATAAATAGAAGGAATAAGATTTTTTTCATTAATCAAATCTTTAAAATAGTATTAAATATATTAATAACGTGAAAAGTCATTTTTTAGTTTATCATTAAAATCATTATCTTTGCACTGCTCTAAATTTAAGCTAAAAATTAATACTAATCTTAAATAAAAAAAATAATAGATATTATGTCTTATACACCAGCTGCTGCAGACGTAGCAAAATTGAGAAACCAAACAGGTGCAGGTATGATGGACTGCAAGAAAGCTCTAGTTGAAGCTGAAGGAGACTTCGAAAAAGCGGTAGACATCCTTAGAAAAAAAGGACAGAAAGTTGCTGCTAACAGAGCTGACAGAGAATCTGCTGAAGGTGCAGTAATCGCAAGAGTAAACGAGGACAACACTTTAGGTGTAGTAATCTCTCTAAACTGCGAAACTGACTTCGTTGCTAAAAATGAAGCGTTCATCGAGCTAGCTTACGAATTAGCTGAAATGGCAATTTTTGCTGCTACTAAAGAAGAGCTTTTAGCTACAGATTTCCACGGAATGACTGTTGCTGAAAAATTAGTTGAGCAAACAGGAGTTATCGGTGAGAAAATCGAAATCGGATCTTTCGAAAGAATCCAAGGAGATTTCTTAGGAGCTTACATCCACGCTGGAAACAAAATTGCTGCAATTTCTTCTCTTTCTGCTAAAGTAGATGGAGCTGACGAAGCTGCTAAAGCTGTTTCTATGCAGGTTGCAGCTATGAACCCAATCGCTTTGGACGAAACCAGAGTTTCTCAGGAAACTATCGATAAAGAATTAGAGATCGAAAGACACAAACTTACTGAAGAAGGTAAGCCTGCAAACATTATCGATAACATTCTTAAAGGTAAAATGCAGAGATTCTACAAAGACAACACTTTGGTACACCAGGATTTCATTAAAGACGGAAGTATCTCAGTTGCTGATTATGTAAAATCTGTAAACGCAGACCTAAAAGTAACAGGATTTGTAAGAGTAAGCCTATAAGCTAACCCTTTTTCAAAAAATATAGAATCCCGGTGAAGTTCACCGGGATTTTTTTATTCCATAAAAGCATGTGATTATTAACAGAATATGACGGGAATTTTAAATATTCAGCAAATACAGAATAAACGTTATTTCAAAACTTTTTTTGCATAAAAAATTGATTATTAATGTTTAAATTTGCGGCCCCTTATAATAACGCATGAAAAAACTTCTATTAGCTTTTTGCACTTTTCTTTGTTTATTTGTGAATGCACAATTGGATTCTGAGCATTGGATTGCTCCTATGTCTGCAAGCAGTCTCCTCGGAACTCCGAAAGGTTACCTTTATCTTTCAACCAATGAAACAACAGCTTTCTCTGTACAGGTATTTAATAACAACAATGTATTTTCTACCGTTCAGGTCAGCAAAGGAAATCCTGTTCAGGTAACTATCCCGAACAATATGATGATTTCCTCTACCCCATCCGGACTGTTTACGTCCAATTCAATGGGACTGTATGTAAAAGGAAGCAAAAAATTCTTCGCCAGCTATAGATTTACTGTACAGGATCAGGCTGAATTTATTACATCAAAAGGATTAGCCGGACTTGGGAAAACATTCTTTGTAGGAATGGCTCCCAATACAACTGCCAAACCCTATGTAAACTCCACTATTGGAGTTACTGCAACTGAAGATAATACTACGGTAACTTTATCAGGATACAACCCTGCCGTTGTTTTCTCTGATGGTATTTCAGCTCCTTCGAGAACTTTCACCATCAATAAAGGAAAATCATACATCATTGAAGCACAGAGCAATCTTAATTCTAATAATTTAACGGGACTGGTGGGAGCAAAAATTGTTTCCAATAAACCAATCTCTGTAACCAATGGAAATTTCAACAGTATTTATACCACTCAAAACAATACCAATGTAGACGTTCTGATGGATCAGGCTGTTCCTGTAGAAAGATTGGGAAAAGATTTTGTGATGATGAAAGGAAATGGCCCAGCTAATTCCGGAATGGAAGTAGCCGTAGTGATTGCAACAGTAAATAATACAAAGCTTACTGTAAACGGAACAATTTTGAATAATGTTACCTTGAATGCAGGACAATACTATGTTGTTCAGGGAACAAACTATATCAATCAGGTGAACGGAAATTACAATATGAGTATTTCCGCCAATAATAATGTATATGTATATCAGCTTTTGGCAGGAACTTCTACAGGTACGGTTTATGCTACGGGAGGAATGAATTTTATCCCGCCTTTAAGCTGTTTTTTACCTAAAGAAATTAACGAAATCGGATTTATTAATAAAATTGGAACTGATACCTTCAATACAAGACTTAATATTATTACTCAAGCTGGTGCTGCAGTTACCATCAATGGAAGCCCTATTGCGGCAGGTACAGGCCCGGCTCCGGTGACTGGAAATCCGAACTGGGTTACTTATTCTATTCCAAGTGTGACAGGAAATATTACTGTAGGTTCTACAAAACCGGTTACTGCAGGTATTGCTGCAGGAAATGGGGCCGTAGGGTATGGAGGATATTTCGCAGGATTCTCTTCTGTTCCGGTGATTACAAAGACAGGAGACTGTTATAATGGAGTTCAGCTTTCTGTAGAAACCGGTTATGATGCCTATCAATGGTATCTGAACGGAAATCCGATTACAGGAGCAACTACCCCAACCATCAATCCTGATTTATATGGTACAGGAATATATACCTGTTCTATCACCAGAACAAACTGCGAATCCAGACTTACTGCAGAATTTGATTATACTGCATGTCCACCTATCACTACAACGACTTATGATATTGGATCTTGTAATACCAAAATCATCAATCCGGTATTTAGTAATTCAACCCAAACTATTGATCCTTCTTATACAAATATTATTGTATCACCCACGAACGGAAACGTAAGCATAAATCCGACAACAGGACAACTTATATATACTCCTAATGCCGGTATTACAGCCAATACTACAGATACATTCACTTATTATATTCAGGGGAACGGAAATCCGGCAGCTTTTGAATATTTTAAAATCGTAGTCAACACCCATGTTTTTCAGGTAAACAATGCTTCATTAAATTCCTGTGCAGCAGCTAACGGAAACGGAACATTTAACCTTACTACAGCTAATGTAACTTCGGAACCTGGTGCTACCGTTACTTACTTTACCAATCAAAACTTAACAGGTCAGATTACTAATCCAGCTGCCTACTCAGGACAAGCCGGAACCATATATGCGAATGTAACTTCAATCTATGGATGTTCTAAAACAGCAACCATTACTTTAAATACTTATCCTACTCCCAATATTAACACAATTAACTTCAATGCGGCCATTTGTGATGATAATTTTGATGGAATTGTAAGTGTCAATTTTACGAGCGTAACTCCTCAAATTGTTACCAATCCTGCCAACTTCACGGTAAAATATTATCTTAATCAGGCTGATGCCAATGCCGGAAACAATAACACACTTCCTGCCAACTGGACGTTCACCGCTAGCACCACTGTTTATGTAAGAGTATCCGGTGTTGTTGGGGAATGCCCCCCTGCTTTAGGCCAGATCAGTTTTACAATCGGAAATAAAATTCCTTTGATTACCAACAATGCACAGGCTGATATCTGTGACAATGATCTTAATGGTTCCGAAGCTGTAAATCTTAATGACTATAAAGCTCTATTTACAGCAGATCCAGGCGTTATCTTATCATTTTACACTTCCCTGGCGAATGCTCAGGCTGGTTTAAACCCCATTTCTGCATCACAGACTCTTACTTCATTGGCGAGTATTTTCTATGTAAGATTCCAAAGCATTACTGCATGCCCGAATACAGCTGTTTTAACGCTTAATCTGAAAACTCCAAAAAAATCTAACAAGCTGAATGATCATGTGATCTGTTCTGATGAAAAAATAATGCTGGATGCCGGTCCGGGATTCACTTCGTATTTATGGAGTACTGGTGCTACTTCTCCAAGTATTTCTGTAGGACCCGGAACCTATTATGTAGACCTTGGATTCAACGGATGTGTATACCGTCAGTATGTCAATATAACCTCTTCACAGGCACCTACTATTACTAAAATAGAGGTAACAGGTACTACAGCAACCGTTTTTGTAACCGGAGGAACTGCTCCTTATAAGTATTCATTAAATGGTTTCGACTATCAGACTTCCAACATTTTCACAGCATTATCAAGAGGTCTTCATACGGTATATGTATTGGGTTCTGACAGATGTACCCATGTAACCAAAGAGTTTCTGGTGCTCAACCTGATCAATACCATTACTCCGAACGGAGACGGAATTAATGACGTTCTGAATTATTCAGAATTAAAAATCAAAAAAAATGTCACTATTGAGGTGGCAGACCGTTATGGAGCCTCTGTTTATAAGTCTTCTGACAAGAATTATACATGGGATGGAACAGTCAATGGAAGAAATCTTCCTACGGGAACTTATTGGTATATTATCAGATGGAATGAGCCTGACACCCAATTACCAGTTTCATACTCAGGATGGCTTTTAATTAAAAATCGAGAGTAACTTTTTAACATTTATTTAAATTTTATTAAAAGTATTTCATTTTTTATTTTAATTTTGTAGAAATCCTAATTCCATACACATGAAAAGATTTCTACTCAGTTTGGTATTAATTTTTTTGACAATTAATCCACTCTTTGCACAAAGGGATACCGAGCATTGGATTGCTCCTTATTATGACAGTGTTGGAGGGTATACCAATATGCTATACCTTTCCACTGATTCATTAACACCCATTGATGTAACCGTTTATAACAACAATGCTGTAGTTACTACGGTTACCATCAGTAAAGGTAGCCCGCAAACTTACAAGGTTACCAATAGCCTTATTTCTACAGGTACCACTACTGAAGCGTTCAATGTTGGTAATAAAGGACTGTATTTAAAAGCAGCCAAACCTTTTTACTGTAGTTTAAGACTTGCCCAAAGTGTTCACGGGGAAGTCATTACCAGTAAAGGAAGAGCCGGAATTGGAAAAACATTTTTTGTTGCTACCGCTCCTAATACAAATACCAGCAGCATTCAAAACTTTACAGCAGGTGTTTTGGCTACTGAAGACAACACCAATGTAACAGTAACATGGAATGCAACTGCCGGAGTGGTTTTCATTAACGGAACACCTACTGGTAATACCCAATCTTTCACGTTACAAAAAGGCCAGTCTTTCATTCTTGCAGGATCAGGATCTCAGTCTGCAAACAAGACAGGTTTTATCGGTGCAAAAATAGTTGCTGATAAGCCCATCACACTTACCAACGGAAGCTGTAATGCCAATTTCTCTACTGCACCATCGGGAAGTGACCCGGTTCTGGATCAGTCGGTTCCAGTTGACAGACTTGGAAATACTTTTGCCATGGTAAAAACAAGATCTACTGCTCCTAACTTAAATATGGAGGGAGGTCTTATTGTTGCTACTGAAGATAACACTCAGGTATTTTTAAATGGCGGAGGTACTTCTGTTGCAACACTTGCTGCAGGAGAATGGTACAGAATTAATGAAACCAGCTATGTAGCTCAGGGTACTTCAGGACATTCAAATATGTTCATTTCGACGACTAAAAATGTATACTTATATCAATTTATTGGAATTCTGGGAAGTGATGCTACTAATGGATTCAACTATATTCCACCATTGAACTGTTTCCTTCCAAGAAAAATTGACGAAATCGGAAAAATCAATGAGATGCCTATTGGTACCGGAGGGGCGAGTGCTGTGCAGGATATCATTGTAAAACTAAATATCTTAACAGAAACAGGATCTACTGTATTGCTAAATGGCATGCCTATAGCTGCAACAGACGGACCATATCCGGTGGCAGGAAACACAAACTGGGTTACCTATGGAATTACCGGGGTAACAGGAAACATTAATATTACTTCTACAAAAGCTGTAACAGCTGGTATCAACGGAGGATTTAGTTCTGCCGGATACGGAGGTTATTTTGCAGGATTCTCTTCTATCCCTGTAATTGCTAAAAAGACAGGTGAATGTGTACCGGGAATTATTCTTGAATTAGATGACGGATACGAAACCTATCAGTGGTACCGTGACGGAGTAGCTATTGCAGGGGCAACAACTTATACTTATACTCCTACACAGTCAGGAAATTATACGGTTAAAGTAACAATGGGAACATGTCCTCCTGTTACAACACCTATCTATAAAGTACAAACGTGTTTAAAAGAAACAACACAGGCTCTTAATGCTTGTTCTACTAAAATTATTACCCCTACATTTACTTCTTCCACTCAAACTGTGGTTCCAAGTACAGTAGTAATTTTAACTCCTCCTACAAAAGGAACAGCAGTGGTGAATCCAAACGGAACAATCACTTATACTCCGAATGCAGGATATTTAGGAGCAGACAAAATCATCTATAAATTCTGTGGAAACTCCGTTGAGTTTACAGATTGTGAGCAGGTGACATTAAACCTTACTGTAGTACCTTTCATCGTAACAGATACTTCTATTAAGGCATGTTGGTATGATGTAGATCCTTATGCTTATTTTGACCTTACGAAAGCTAAAGTAACAGACTATAATGCAGTTACTAAAAAATACTACCGTACTTTAAATGATCTTACAGCAGGGATCAACGAAATTACAACACCTACTAACTTCCCATCAACAGGAGGATTCGTATTTGTAAAAGTAACCACTGCTGAAGGATGTACAGCGAATGCAAAAATTGAGTTAATTGTACTTCCAATCAAGAAATCTCCAATCCTGGTAGATCAGTATATCTGTATGGATGCAAAAACTAATCTTGATGCAGGTTCCGGATATGATTCATACCAATGGAGCACAGGCGCTACTTCTTCAGGTATCAGAGATGTAGGAGTTGGAGAATACACTGTAGTACTAGGTAAAAACGGATGTTTCCTTACTCAGACAGTGAAAGTGAAAAAAGTTGAAGATCCGGTAATCCAAACGATTGAGATCAACAACAATACAGCAACAGTAATTGTAAGCGGTGGTAAAGCACCTTTCAAATATGCGGTTGACGGAACGGCTAACTGGCAGGATTCAAATGTCTTCACAGGTTTAAGCAGAGGACAGCACACTTTCTATGTAAAAGATTTCTACAACTGTACTCCTACTTCTGTAGAAATTACAATCCCGAATCTATTAAATGCCATTACACCTAATGGAGATAATGTAAATGATTATATAGATTACAGTGAGCTTGCTTACAAAGAGAACCTAAGTTTTGTAGTATATGACAGATACGGAAATATGGTATTTACCGGAAATAAGTTCAATAACTACAGATGGGACGGAAAACACTTTGATAAGAAACTGGGTACAGGAACATACTGGTACCATATCACCTGGAATGAATCCAACAAAGAAAAGACTCCAATAAAATATACAGGTTGGATTCTTGTTAAAAACAGAGAGTAATAATTAGTTTAAAACTATATTTTATAAGCCACGATTGTATTATCGTGGCTTATTTTGTTAATTAAATAATGATATCGTGAAATATTTCCATAATCAATGAATTATTCTTCTATTTTTGTAAAAAACCTAATTAACTATAATACATGAAGAAGATTCTATTAATTTTCCTGTTCTTACTGGTGCCCATTCACATGCTTTTTGCCCAAAGAGATACAGAACACTGGTTTGCCCCCATGGCAGCCAGATCCCCAAAAGTAGTTACTCCCATGCAGGCACTGTATTTTTCTACAGACTCTGCCATTCCATTTACTGTAGACATCTACAGCAATAATACGGTATTGGGAACAGTCACCATAAGCAAAGGCTCACCACAGACATTTAATATTCCATTGAACAGAATGGTTGCCACTATCAATGGTGAACTATTCACTGTGGGAAATAAAGGGATTTATACTAAGGGTTCAAAACCTTATTTTGTCACCTACAGATTCTCAGTAAGCCAACATGGAGAAATATTAACTTCAAAAGGAAAAGCAGGAATTGGCACAAAATTCTATGCTGTCACCGCTCCCATTGAAGAACTTAACAGCGAGTATAATTTCACTGCCGGAATTCTGGCAACAGAAGATAATACCACGGTTACCGTTTCAAACTATTCTCCCAATGTGGCATTTACCAACGGATGGACCGGAGTTACCAATCCAACTCTTACATTTACATTGAATAAAGGACAATCTTATATCATTGAAGGTATAGGTGACAAAACTGTAAATAAAGAAGCTTTCATTGGTGCTAAAATAGAGGCCGATAAACCCATTTCCGTGACCAATGGAAATTTTAACGGTCAGTTTGCCATGGCAGCTGGCGGTTCCTATCAAGGTTCTGATATTATCATGGACCAGTCTGTACCGGTAGACAGATTAGGAAATGAATTTGTAGTTGTAAAAGGAAACGGAGACATTAGTAGAAACATGGAAGATGCCCTAATTGTTGCTACAGAAGGTGGAACTCAGGTATATATTAACAACGCAACTACACCAGCTGCAACATTGGCTGAAGGTGAAAGTTATAGAGTCAACAAAATCAATAATACCAACTATATCAATCAAGGTAATAATCACTACAACATGTACATCAGAACCACAAAAAATGTATATGTATATCAACTTATGGCAGGGGTTGGAGCCAGCAACGCAACACTTGGGTTTAATTATATCCCGCCATTGAACTGCTATCTTCCAAGAAAAATTGATGAGATTGGAAAAATTAAAGATCTTCCTTATTCTACAACCCTTTCAGGACATATTGTAAAACTGAACATCCTGACAGAAGCAGGTGCTGTTGTTACTGTAAACGGAGCACAATTGCCAACTTCACAAGGCCCTTATCAGGTAACAGGAACACCCAACTGGGTATCTTATTCCGTTCCCGATATTTCAGGAGATGTTACCATTAATTCAACAAAAGCTGTTACAGCCGGTATCTCCGGAGGAAGTGGTGTAGTGGGATATGGTGGCTATTTTGCAGGATTCTCTTCCATTCCCGTTATTGCAAAACAAAATGGTGAATGTATTCCGGGAATTGTTCTTGAAGTAGATGACAGCTTTGATACCTACCAATGGTATAAAGAAAACAATCCTATACCGGGGGCTACAAGCCATTCCTATACGCCTACACAATCAGGAAATTACACAGTAAAAATCACTGTAGGATCATGTCCTCCAGTGATCACTCCTGTCTATAAAGTATATACCTGTCTTAAGAAAACGATTATCAATGATACGGTATGTGATGGAGTAAAACAAATTGTCCCTACATTCTCAACTTCTACTCAAACTGTAGTACCGGGAACTGTAGCCATCATCACAGCACCTACTAATGGAAATGCAGTTATTGATCCGAATACTGGTGTAATAAGCTACGCACCTGCTTATAATTATATTGGTCCGGATAAAATCGTTTATAAATTCTGCGGAAACAATCCAGATTTTACAGATTGTGAAGAAGTCACTTTAAATCTAACTGTATCTGAAAGCCCTATCGTAAATGACGCTTTAATAAGAACATGTTTCCTGGAAGCCAATCCATCTACCGGATTATTTAATCTTACCAATGTCAGCGTAACATTAGCAACCGGAATTACCAAGAAATACTACCCTTCTCTTGCAGATGCACACGCAGGAACCAACGAAATTTTAACTCCTAATAATTACATCGCGCCCAATGGTGTTGTGTATATCAAAGTAATTAATGCAAACGGATGTTACAGAGTAGCTATGGTAACTCTTGTAGTTTTAGCTCCGGTAAAATCAAATGTATTGACAGATAAAATCATCTGTATGGAAGGAAAAACTACATTGGATGCAGGACCAGGGTTCAAAAGCTATGAATGGAGCACGGGAGCAACTACCCAGACAATAAAGAATGTAGGAGTAGGAGTATATTGGGTAAAACTAAAAACCGGAGAATGTGTAACTACGCAGACTGTAAAAGTATATGCATCGGAACAACCGGTTATTACCAATATTGATATCTCAAATAATACCGTAACCGTAAATGTTGCAGGAGGAACTCCACCCTACAAATATTCTATGGATAATATCAATTGGCAGGATTCTAATGTATTCACCAATATCAGCAGAGGAAATGCCACCATCTATGTAAAAGATGACTATAATTGTGAACCAATTCAGATGAATATCACCGTTCCTAATCTGATTAATGTGATTACACCTAATAATGATGGGGTAAACGATGCTATAGATTATTCTTCGTTAGCTGTTAAAAATAATCTTGTCATTAACATTTTTGACCGATATGGGAGTAAAATCTTCCAGGCAGACAAAACCAACGGATACAAATGGAACGGATCTGCAGATGGCAGCAAAAGAGTTCCTACAGGAAATTACTGGTATGAAATAGGCTGGAATGAACCTAATGCCAAGCAGACACCGATAAAATTCACAGGTTGGATTATGGTTAAAAACAGAGAGTAATACTACATACATAAAATTTTTAAAAGCTTCGATTTTGAAATCGAGGCTTTTTTATTATGTTTTCAAGCATTTAATACTTTTTATTGTTAAATTTGTGATAAATACTAATACTGAATGAAGAAAATTCTATCTTTTCTATTTATATTTTATATTTTCACCTCTACCTTCGCCCAATTGGACCGAGAGCACTGGTTTGCTCCCATGGTAGACAGGACAGGCGCTCCCAATCCTTACCAGAAACTGTATTTATCTACCAGCAGAACCACCCCTTTTCCGGTCAGTATTTATAACAATAATGTTCTGATCGGAACAGTAAATATCAGCAAAAACAATCCACAAAAATTCGATGTTTTAAGGAATTATATTATTACCACACAGCAGACGGATCTATTTACCCCAACTACCAAAGGGTTATATCTTAAAGCAGAATTTCCTTTTTATGCTAACCTAAGGTTCTCGGTATTCAACCATGCAGAAATCATTACATCCAAAGGAATTCCCTCTACAGGAATGACATTCTATGCAGCCTCCGCTCCTATTACGGTAAGCAATAATATCCTCAACTTCATGACCAGTGTACTGGCAACAGAAGATAACACCACCGTTACCATCTCCGGATATAGCCCCACCGTTCAGTTTTCTAACGGAATGACGGGAGCTACCAATCCAACAATGACTTTCACTTTAAACAAAGGACAATCTTACATTCTTGATGGGATTGGAGATATTACAGGAAATTTTGACGGATTTATTGGTTCAAAAATCATCTCGAATAAACCCGTAAACGTCACCAATGGAAACTTCAACGGACAATATGCCGGAAACTTCCCTTCCAGTTCAGATATTTTGATGGATCAGGCAGTACCGGTCAACAGACTTGGGAATGAATTTGCTCTGGTAAAAGGAAACGGACCTATTGGCTCCAATATGGAAGGAGCTGTGGTTATTGCCACTGAAGATAATACTCAGATCTTCGTCAACAATGAAATCCCTCCAATAGCTACCATCAATGCAGGAAAATATTATGTGATTCCTGATTCAAAATACATTCTTCAAGGAAACGGACATTATAATTTATATGTCAGAACATCAAAGAATGCCTATGTCTATCAGATTCTAGCCGGAGATTCCAACTCTGGGAATGAAACAGCTACAGGAGGTTTCAACTTTATTCCTGCACTAAACTGTTATCTTCCAAAGCAGATCAATGAATTGGGACTCATTAACGAAAACTTTGTTCATTCCAATGGGAATGTCGGAGGAGTTCTGAACATTCCAACAAAATTAAACCTTATTACAGAAAGAGGTGCCAACGTTACAGTAAACAGTGCAACTCCTCTTGCCATAACGGGACCTTACAATATGACAGGAACCACCAATTGGGTTACCTATGGAATTCCCAATGTAACGGGAACCATCACCGTTGTTTCAGACAAAGCTATTATGGCAGGAATTACCGCGGGAAGTGATGCTGTAGGATATGGAGGATTTTTCGCAGGTTTTCCTACACAACCTGTTATTTTAAAATCAGGAACCGGCTGTATTCCAGGAATTGTTCTTACTGTAGACCCTCTTATCTATGACACCTATCAGTGGTATAGAAACGGAACGATAGTTCCCGGAGCTACAACATCTACAATTACCCCTACACTCCCGGGATATTATACCTGTTCCGTTACAATGGGAAGTTGTGCACCTTTAGTCACTGAGCAAATTAAGGTACTGAACTGTACAAAACTAAGCACTAAAGCCTACAATGTATGTACTTCTCAGGTTATAGCTCCTGCATTAAGCAGTTCTACACAAACAACAGCTCCCGGTACTGTAGCGATTACAACAGCCCCTGCACTTGGAACAGCAGTGGTAAATGCTGCAACCGGAGTGATTACCTATACTGTAAATACTCCGGGAACATCAGGAACAGATACATTCACCTATACATTTTGCGGCAATGATCCGGATTTTCCAGACTGTGAAACGGTAACGGTTACCATCAATATTCAGGCGCTTACGGTAATGAATACCACATTATTTGCCTGCGACATTAATGGACAGGGAACATTCAACCTGACTACAGCCAACATAACCAATAATTCACCTGTCACCATTACTTATTATCCTACCCTTTTGGATGCTCAGAATGAAAATGCTGCAGCACTGATTACCAATACAACAGCTTACACTGCACCAAACGGGACTATCGTATATGCTGTTGTAAAAAACGGTATCGGCTGTAAAAGTATTGCACAGATAACATTATCTCTTTTCAATAAAGCAATTGTCATGGATAATTACAATGGTGTTTTCTGTGATGATAATCTGGATGGGACAGTCACCGTGACCCTTTCCAATATCACTCCTATTGTATTGAATAACCCTAATTATTTTACCAACGTAAGATATTATGCAAATCTGGCAGATGCCAACGCCGGAAATAACAATACACTCCCTAACAACTGGAGCTACACTGCTACAACGACTATTTACATCAGGGTAGATTCTCCGGATGGATGTGCCACCGTGATTAAACCTTTACAATTCAGTATCGAAGATAAAGTAACACTGATTACCAAAACCGTTACAGAAAGCGTTTGTGATGACAACCTGGATGGTATAAAAAGTGTCAATTTAACTCAGTTTATACCTCAATTTACCCTGGATCCGAATGTTACATATACTTTTCATGCAACATTAGCAGATGCTCAGAACAATGTGAATATCGTTTCATCACCTGTTAATATTACCACTTCCCAGACGTATTATATCCGTTTTCAAAAAAATGGGGTATGCCCTGAAGTTGGTACCCTTATCATCAATATTAAAGTTCCTAAAAAATCTGATATATTAGTAGATAAAGCTATTTGTCCGAAAACTACCACAACATTGGATGCCGGGCCTGGCTTTGAGAGATATTTATGGAGTACGGGAGCAACAACCCCTTCCATCACCAACGTTGCACCAGGAAGTTATTGGGTAGAACTTACCTTCAATGGCTGTGTTTACAAACAGTATGTGAACGTTACAGAACTTCCAACTCCAATGATTACCTCAATTGAAATAGATGGGACAACGGTAAAAGTTGGAGTAAGTGGCGGCACACCTCCTTATGAATATTCTTTAGATGGAGTGTCATGGCAGAGTTCGAATGTCTTCACCAACGTACCGAGAGGAGCACACAATGTATTTGTGAGAGATTCAAAAATGTGTGAAGAGGTGAAAAAACCATTTGCCATTATCAATCTGATCAATACCATTACTCCGAATGGAGATGGCTATAATGAAGGAATAGACTATTCTGCTTTGATGGCAAACGATAATCTTGTATTCAGAATCTTTGACAGGTATGGCGCCGAAGTCTTCAGAGGAACTCCGGAAAACAGATTTACCTGGGATGGAAGAATAGGAGGAAGATATGTTCCTACAGCAACGTACTGGTATTTTATCACCTGGACAGAATATGGCTCTACGCTCACTGTAAAATATTCAAGCTGGCTCCTCGTAAAGCACAGATAAAACAAAGAAAGCCGGAAGAAAGAGACACTGAATTTCAAGTATTCTTTCTTCTGGCTTCTTTACTTATATTCACTCTTTTTTAGGTTGTTGATAAATTTCTAACACTCCTTAACAAATAAATCTTAAAGTTTAATATAACTTTAACCACTATTCATCATCTAATTAGGCAGAATTGCTTTATTTCTACGTAATTTTGCGCATTATATGAAGAAACTGTTTACTCTACTGCTATTGATTTTTCTGGCAAAAATTAATGCACAAATATATTCCGGAGAGGTATTTCTGAGAGACAACTCTATTTTATATCTTAACCAGGTATATGTTACGAACCTGAATACTCAAAAGACCGTTCTTACGGATTACAATGGTAATTATAATATCCCGGCTAATGTTGGAGATGTAATCCGGTTTACCTCTATTGTTACTGAGAGAAAAGATATTAAGCTAACTCCTCAATCCATGGTGCAAAAGAATCTGGTTGAGCTTAAAATTGCTTATTATGAAATTCAGGAAATTGTACTCAGCAGGTTCAAACCTACCGGAAATCTCCGGTATGATGTAAATTCTTTAAGAAAAGAAGATAAAGCATATGCTCTTAAGAAAGTAATCGGCCTTCCTGAACCAAAAGGTGATGGTACTCCACCGGAACTACCTGTTGCCGGATTACGGGATGGCGGGCTTACCTTCAGCCTTGAAAGTATTTATGACATCCTTTCGGGTGACAGAAAGAAAAAACAGCGTTATCAGGCTTATGAAAGGATGAATACCTCCGTTGTGCAGATCAAAAATTATTTGGGAAAAGATTATTTTACAAGGTTTAAAATTCCTGAAAATTTAATTGACAATTTCCTTCAATTCGTTTATAGTTCTGAAAATATTCAAGCTTATGTCCTTGCTGGAAATTTTGAAGCGATAAAGGTTCCAATTGAAAAATACATGCCTATTTATCAGAAAAGGCTTAAAAGTTCTCACCTACAGGAGGTTGTAAGTAATAACTAAAAATATATAATCCATGTGCTTCACATGGATTTTTTATATCCAAACATCCAACTTCTTTGTCTTTTTTATAATGTATTCACTATAAATTATCCAACTTTAACAATAGATTATTCTCTAATATTCAAAAATATGTTTATTTTTATCTCACAAACAAGTGTTTAAAAATAAAAATGCTTGTATTTCGTTATTCAAATAAAAACTAACCCAGAAAGCAAATTAAAAGAGAAGCACCGAATTTTTAATTTAATAATAATTAATGAAAAAAGTACTTTTACTTCTTTGTTGTATGTTTTTCGTTGCTGTGTCTGCTCAAAAAAAAGGGAAAGACTACAGTGAAATTTTGAAAAGTAAGAGCATCTACGAAATCAATGCCTTTTTAAGAGATGCCCATCCTGATGATCCCCGAAGATCTGTACTCAAGCCTAGGGTAATGGAAATGATGAAAGAATACATCAAAAATGCACATCCTGCCGATCAGAAAGTAAAAGATATGCAGGAAATGCTGGCCATGCTAAGGAGAAGACCTTCTACAAAGATCACTTTTGATGAGATGAATGCGATCATCAAGCAGAAACAGATTGCAAAATATAAAGCTGAACTGGCTGCAAAACAATCTACCACTGTGTATACCCCAAGTACTACTCAGAATGCATATGTTGTAAACACTGCTGCCAATGCTGCCGTTCCTAATGCTGAAGCAGAAGAATTCAACATGCTAATGGCTGTATCCCCTGTAGAACATAAAAACAAGACCGTAAAAATTCTTAACTCTTTATTTGATAATGACCCTAATGCTAAAGAAGCTATTATTTTGATACAAAATAAATCAGACTGTAATATCATTGTAAGAATGGAAGGTGTGGGTACTACTAAATACAGACTGGCTGTTCCTGCTCATGGCGAAGGTTCAATTGTTATAGAAAAAGGACAGTATCTTTTCACCAGCCTTGTTTGCGGAGCTCAATATGCTTCACAAAAAACAATTGAAAAGGCAATTATGGTAGCTTTAGGAGGCCAATAATATCAATCAAAAACGAATTATCTCTATGTCTTTTACCACCAAAAGGCAAAGATTCTCCATAAATTTTCACTATTTTTGCACTCATTTTATAACTCAATGGGCAAGAATAAATTAGCAAGATTCGCAGAAAACAAAATATTACCAAATGTAATCCAACCCACAAGGGAAGATGCTTTAAAAGGTTTCGAACTTAAGGGAAAATGGAGAGAAAACTTCTTTAAAAATGACAATCCAATTGTATTGGAGTTAGGTTGTGGAAAAGGAGAATATTCTGTAGGACTCGCCAAAACATTTCCTGAAAAAAACTTTATCGGAGTTGATATTAAAGGGGCTAGATTTTGGTTTGGTGCTAAAGAAGCCGTGGATAGCAACATGACGAATGTGGCTTTCCTAAGAACGCAAATCGAACTTGTAGATTATTTCTTTGCTGAAAATGAAGTAGATAAAATTTGGATTACCTTCCCGGATCCACAAATAAAATACAAAAGAACAAAACACAGATTAACACATCCGGACTTTTTAGACCGTTATAAAAAATTCCTGAAGCCAGGAGGAATTATCCACCTGAAAACCGATTCTGAATTTCTGCATGGATATACCCTTGGATATTTACAGGGAGCAGGTTATGAGATTATTTCTGCTCACCATGACATCTATGGTGCCCCAGAATACGATCCTAATACGGAACATTTGAGAGATATCAAAACGTATTATGAAGAGCTCTTCTCGGCGAAAGGAAAAACGATTACTTACATTAAATTCCGGATAAGCTGATGAAATAGAAAAACTTGATGAAAAAAAAATTTTTAATGATTCTATTCTTCACATTTCTTATTCCCAACTTTACACAGGCTCAAAAAGGCAGTAAAGACATTTTAAAAAGCACAAACATTAAAGAAATTGAAGAATACCTGAAGAACGCACACCCTGACGATCCTAAGAAAACTGTGCTCAAACCAAAGCTTATTGCTTTAAAAAACGCTGAATGGACAAAGGGAGCCCGCAATGCCAAACCTATGGAAACAAGGCCCATCATTACGGATATTCCTAAGAGCATTATGAGAAATCCTAATTCAGATGATGCTGAGGAATTCAAGAAGCTCATTGCTGAAACCTCTGTTCAGCACAAGGAAAAAACAGTAAAGCTACTTAATGCCATGTTTAATGAGGATATCAATCGTAATGAAGCTATTCTCTTATTCAAAAATAATTCAGACTGCAATATCGTCCTGCGGATTGAAGGAAAAGAATTTTACAATCTTGCTGTTCCTGCCCGTGCGGAAAACTTTATTGTACTCAATAAGGACTCCTATACGCTTAGCAGCAACATCTGCGATATAAAATATTCCTCGCGGAAAGACATTAAAAAAAGTATATTTGTAACGATAGACAATCCGAAACAGGCTGGTACAGAAGTGAAATCTGTCCAAAAAGAACCAACACCGGAAAAGTCTCCGAAAAAACAAAAATCAAAAAGTAAAATAGGATGAAAAAACTATTAGTTTTTACCGGAATTTCATTAATCCTTGTAAGCTGTAATGTAAATTATGGCAGCTATCCGGGAAGAACCTCCTACCCTTACCCTACAAGTAATACCGGGAATAGAGCTAATGTAGAAAGAGAATATAGTGAACTTATTAAGACCTATAAACCAGAGACCGCTGATGTTCTTAATGATCTTCTTAACAGTGATGATCCTAAGAATCCCAGGACCTCTATTTCGGTAGAAAACCTATCTTCATGCAATATGGTTCTTACAGTAAGCGGAGGCAGTTTCTTCAAGAAAATCCCTATTGGTGCTGGAAAAATAGGATATACAATGGTTCCGAAAAACCAGAACTACAGATTGTCGGGGGTGGTTTGCAACTCCACCTACCAATCTACAAAGTTTATCACAACGTCTTATTCTATAAAACTTTCAAACTAACATATGACCCGCAGAATTCTGTGGGTTTTTATTTTTTTTTATAGTTGTGTAAGAACTAAATTCCACAAAATCAAAATATTATTTTACAAATCTCATTCGTAATAGATATTTCCCTATATTTAGAATTCAATAATTGCGGTATCCGAAAAGCATATAGAGTAGGAAAAAAACTAAAACTAAAACCATGAAAAATTTAAAAAAGGTCACAAGAAGTGAGCTAAGAACAATCAAAGGAGGATACAGAAGCTGTATCGACGGCTGTAATATCGAAATGGGCGAAATGTGCTGCAGCGGTGTATGCAGAATAGGAGTAGTTGTTCCAACTACAGATCCTGATTTCCCTGAATTTACGGTATGCCTAAGAAACCTTAGTATATAAACAATAAAAAAACGCTGGACCGAAATCCAGCGTTTTTCCTATATAAAAGAAAATCTTCAATTATTCTGCATCGAAATCAGCATCTGTATCAGCAGATACTTTTTCTCCTTCTTCTTTAGATTTTTCTTTATCAGCTTTTCTTTGAGACTGACCTTCTTTGATAGATTCAGAAACTACGCTAAGGATCATATCAATAGACTTAGAAGCATCATCGTTTCCTGGGATAACGAAATCAACTTTTCTAGGGTCAGAGTTTGTATCAACGATACCGAAAACTGGAATACCTAATTTCTTAGCTTCAGTTACCGCGATGTGCTCTCTTAAGATATCAACTACAAATACAGCAGATGGAAGTCTCACCATGTCAGCGATAGAACCTAAGTTCTTCTCAAGGTTAGCTCTTTGTCTGTCAACTTGTAATCTTTCTTTTTTAGATAAAGTTTCGAACGTACCGTCTTTTTTCATTTTGTCGATAGAGTTCATCTTCTTTACAGCCTTTCTGATAGTAACGAAGTTCGTTAACATACCACCTGGCCATCTTTCTGTAATATAAGGCATATTAAGTTCAGAAGCGTGTTTTGCAACCACTTCTTTCGCTTGCTTCTTAGTAGCTACGAAAAGAACTTTTTTACCTGCAGAAGTTAATTTTTCTAAAGCGCTGCAAGCTTCATCTAATTTAACTGCTGTTTTATGTAAGTCTACAATGTGAATACCGTTTTTCTCCATAAAAATGTATGGAGCCATATTTGGGTTCCACTTTCTAGTCATGTGACCGAAGTGTACGCCAGCCTCTAAAAGGTCTTTTACATTTGCTTTTGCCATGTTTTCTGTTTTTGTTAGTTTACTTTCCGTCTTTTAAACAATCAACAACTTCTTTAGATGGGAGAAGCGTTTGGATGCTAAACGTAACGGGCAATTGGCGGTCTGCTTTTTGCTTTTGGCAATGGGCTTTTCGCCGAGATTAAGTTTAAAAAAAATTTAATACATTCCTGTAGCCAATAGCCATAAGCCATCTGCCAACGAGAAATCTTAACGTTTTGAGAATTGGAATCTCTTTCTTGCTTTTTTCTGACCTGGCTTCTTTCTTTCCACCATTCTTGCGTCTCTTGTAAGTAAACCAGCTGGCTTCAATGCTAATCTGAACTCAGCGTTGATTTCGCATAAAGCTCTTGAAATACCTAATCTGATAGCCTCTGCCTGACCTGTATTTCCACCACCGAATACGTTTACGGTAACGTCATACTGACCAACAGTCTCAGAAAGGATAAACGGTTGGTTTAATTTGTAAACCATCACGTCTGTAGAGAAATATTCTTTAGCATCTTTCCCGTTTACTGTAATAACACCAGAACCTGGTCTTACATAAACTCTTGCTACAGAAGTCTTTCTTCTTCCGATTTTGTGAACTATAGACATAATTAATTATTTAAATTCGTTAACATTAATTGTTTTTGGCTGTTGAGCTTCATGTTTGTGCTCAGTTCCTTCATATAAATAAAGGTTCTTAAGGATAGCAGATCCTAATCTGTTTTTAGGTAACATACCTTTTACAGACTTCTCTAATACCTTTAAAGAATCTTTCTTTTGAAGTTCAGCCGCAGTCATAGACTTCTGTCCACCAGGGTATCCTGTATGCCAGATATAAGTCTTATCAGCCCACTTGTTTCCGGAAAGTGTAATTTTCCCAGCATTCAAAACGATCACGTTATCACCACAATCTACGTGAGGTGTAAAGTTCGTTTTGTGCTTACCTCTCAAAATCTTTGCAACCGTAGAAGCTAATCTACCTAACGGCTGTCCTTCAGCGTCTACCACAACCCATTCTTTATTAGCAGTAGCTTTGTTCGCTGAAACAGTTTTGTAACTTAATGTATTCACACGTTTTAGTTAAAGATTAAACATAATTTACCCCTAAAAGGGTGTGCAAAGGTACAAATTATTTTTGTAACCCAAAAACATATTTTATTTAATCTATATAATCTTGGTTCTACACCCTTCTATCAATAGATTTTAACACTATTTACAATTTTGGCATAAATCTTGTGAACTCATGTGCCGATGAAAAAAAACACTTCGAAGATTCTAAAAACACCAATGAAACAGCAAAGAGTTTTTTCCCTCAACTCTTTCTTTTATTAAATTTACTTTAAAGATTTCCGTAAAACACACAGATATAATTATAATTTCATTGAAATAATTATATTTGCGCTAATCATATTCTAAAATCCATGAGCCACGGAAAACTAAGAGAAGACAAAACCTGCTTAAACTGCGGATATCAAGTTGAAGAAAGGTTTTGCCCACACTGCGGACAAGAAAACATTGAAAGCAGACAGCCTTTCCATTTTCTTTTTACTCATTTCATTGAAGATTTCACCCATTATGACGGGCAGTTCTGGAGAACGATACAGTATTTGTTTACCCGTCCCGGACTATTGACCAAAGAATATCTGGCTGGGAAAAGACAATTATATGTAGCTCCCGTAAAACTCTATATATTTATAAGTTTTCTCACATTTTTCCTTCCAAATGTCTTACCTCACGCCAAAGAGGAAGCTGAAAAACCTAGCCATATCAAAAAAGAGACTAAGGCAAAAGATCAGAAAGACATTTCCAAAGACATTGTAAAAGGCTTACAAAAAGGAGGCGTTATGTCCAACGAAACGGCAAACGTTACTCAAAAAGCACTGGATACTTTAAAGATAGAAGATGGTACCAAAAAAACTGAGCTTTTTGACAGCACCTTTGATCCTAAGGAAGCATCCATTATGCATGCTTACTCCATGAAACAATATGATTCTATTCTTGCCAAAGATGACACCGGAATCTATACTATAATGAGACCTATTGCAGGAAAAGTATTTGAATTGAAGGATGATGGATATACCAAAAATCAGATTTGGGAAAAGTATAAAGAAAATTTCATCCATACCATTCCGAAAGCACTTTTTGTTTATCTACCGATATTTGCATTCTTTTTATGGCTGTTCCACAACAAGAAAAAATGGTGGTACTTTGATCATGGTATATTTACCCTTCACTATTTTTCATTCCTTCTGTTGGCAATACTGGTATTTATAATTAGCGAAAAGATTACCAGCTTTCTTCCAAGTAATAATTTACTTACGTTATTATATGTATTAGCTTGTCTGGGTCTTGGGCTCTATATGACTATCTATTTCTTTGTAGCACACCACAGGGTATATGAAACAAAAAAAAAGGATAAGTATTCTGAAAGGTTCCGTATTATTTATTTTTAACTATATAGGATTGCTTTTGATGTTTATGGTACTCATGTACCTGAGTTTTATTATGCTTCACTAGTTTAGTTTCTAAGGGATTTATTCCCTCTGAAGCTGGCAAATAAATAATAGGCAACAAAGACTGTTGAAAATTTAAGGATAGACGGAATCGCCAGTTCAAGGTTAAAAATTAAAGCACCAATAAGTACCAGAACACCCATCGCTACAAATGAAAGAATTAATTTTTTCGGCAGTGTAAAGTTAGGAGTATCCAGATAATAAGCGATTCCCCATGCAGAACCAAAGGCAAAGGCATAATAAATATCAAGTGCAATATTTTCCGAACTTATAAAGAAATAATTAATCAGGAAGCTTACTACTGTTCCTAACGCGAAATACATAAAAGCTTTTTGCATGTCTGTAAAAATATGCTGCAAAAATAGAGAAATTAATTGGGGTGCAGAATTCTTGATCCTATTTAATTATTGGATTAAAGCTGCATTTTTTTTCATTTCAGAGAAATTTGATAGTATGGTTAAAAACAATACAATATCACCCGAAAAGGTAATTGACCTCTATTATTACAAATCATAAATTTGAAGTACAATCAAAACTGAAAAATCATCATACTTATTTTAAAGGTATTGAAAATGAGAGATCAGATTTTGAAAAAAATTCACAAACTAAAAAACAATAGACATGAAAAAGATTCCTCAAAAAACAGTAGAAATTACGGACTTTAACGAAGACAATGTTGAAGTGAATGTAATAATCAGTGCCAATACACAGTTTGGTGATCCCCATTTTATTATCAATGGAACGCGGATAGATGACAACAATTTAAAGGATGATGGATTTTCTTTTACCATTCCAAAAGCAGATTTAAAGTCTGATAATTTGCTTTTTGCAACATCTTTCAATATTAATATGCAAGTGAACCATTTGCAGATTTTAATTAATACATGTAAAATAAAATTCGAATTCCCTCAAATCCCTAGTAAGAATTTTAATTTCAACCCCTTTAAAGGCAAAACAACTGAAGATTTAGCCGGCAGGTTCATCTACGGAGTCTATAAGTACATAAAAATTGAGCTATGAAAAAGATATTAATGACAACTATGATGGTTGTATCGGCATTACTATTTTCTCAAGGCAAAGAAATTAGTGCAGAGTTAAACAAACTGGAGCTTTCCAATGCTCCAAGTGTAATGCTTCTTGGCTTGGCGAGTTCTGATTTGGAAACCCCAAAATCGAAAAAGGCTTTCATGACCAGTATTGTCAATTCATTCAGCGAAAATGAAGGTCTTCCCAATGCATACGCAGTAGAACTTACCCCCACCCATCTATTTCCTTTGACGGAGATGGATGCTTTGAAATATGCAGGTATTAAAACTATTAAAAATGCGGATAATAAAGAGGAGTATAAGAATAACATTTTCAGTGAAGCCAAAAACGTTTCATTCTCATTTGCCTTTCTGAGAAATTATAAAATTGAAAATCTTGACACAGAAAATCCATCGGTATCCTTTTCTTTGCGAACCACAGTATTTAAAGTAAGAAATAAAAAAAATATAGAGGCTATTGCGGCATCAAACAATAATATTTCAAGGGAATTAACCGATATCCAGGAAGAGTTTAGAAAATCAAAGGAATATAATGATATAGAAGCATCCAATGCCAGCCCAGATGAAAAAAATGAGATGAAGGCAAAAGCATTAGAAAATTTTGTCCCTGAGTATTACAAGACAGAAACCGAAAATTATAAAAAATACCTTGACGAAAAACCTGCTTTTCAATTGGATGTAGCTTCGGCCTACAGTACTTTCTTTTTGGATAACCAGTTTAAAAATAATCAATTCGGAAAATTCGGAGTTTGGATGACAATGAGTTCAGGAATCAATCTTGAGCCAAAACCCAAACCTAAACCAAAGTCAAAATCGGCAGAGGAACAAAAGATAATTGAAGATCAAAAGAAGGAAAAGCCCAAAGTAACGATTAAAGAAACCCCTACAGAAGCTTCAAAGATCGAAAAAAGATTGAATTTCTACGCCGTTGCAAGATACATGCAGGACAAAACGGTTTACGATGTGGCCAGCGGATTCAGCAAAACCAACAATTATGATTTTGGTGGAAAAATAGAGCTTGTTTACAATAAATTCTCTATTGGATATGAATTCATCTACAGAAGCTGTGATTTGGACAACACTTACCGCTCCAATGGAATCATCAATTATAAAGTATCTGACAGTGTGTACATTAATGCCGCTTTCGGAAAAAATTACGGTGATAAGGATAATCTCATTTCATTCTTAGGATTGAACTGGGGGCTGGACAGCAAAAGAAAAACACTTTTTTCTGAAAAACAATAAAACAGGAAATCTTTCCTGCAACAAAGACCAAACTTCAGGCTTAGACCAAAGAGAAAATGTCGGTAGATTTATTCTACCGACATTTATATTTTTATAGAATTGTGTAATAATCTGGAAAATACACACCTAACCTTCTACAAAGTCTGCAAAACTAAAAAAACATTTATTATAAATATCTAAAAATCAACACATTAATCCACAAGTCAAGGTTTTCATTTTATTACTATATTTGAGAACTTAGAAACTGTCTAGAATTTTTTATGGAAACCCAAAAATATACTCCAACCAACAAGGTAAGAATCGTAACTGCTGCCTCATTATTTGATGGGCATGATGCTGCGATCAATATTATGCGTCGTGTTATTCAGGGAACAGGATGCGAAGTGATCCACTTAGGACACGATAAATCAGCAGAGGAAGTTGTAAACACAGCAATCCAGGAAGATGCCAATGCAATTGCATTAACTTCATATCAGGGAGGTCACAATGAATATTTCAAATATATCTACGACCTTTTGAGAGAAAAAAATTCACCTCAGATCAAAATTTTTGGCGGCGGTGGCGGTGTAATCCTTCCGGAAGAGATCAAAGATTTAATGTCTTACGGAATCGACAGAATTTATTCTCCGGATGACGGCCGTGAACTTGGACTTCAGGGAATGATTGATGATCTGGTACACCGATCAGATTTTGCTACAGGAAAAGACGTTACAGCAAAAGATCTTGATGATATCAGTTTTGAAAACCCATCAAGCATTGCACAAATCATCTCTGCCGTTGAAAACTTCTCAGAAGAAAAACCGGAACTTGTAAAGGCTATCGATGAAAAATCCAAAGATTTAACCATTCCAATCATTGGTATTACTGGTACCGGAGGAGCAGGTAAGTCTTCTTTAACAGATGAATTGGTAAGACGTTTCTTACGTTCAAATACTGACAAAAAAATCGCCATTATTTCCATTGACCCTTCGAAAAAGAAAACCGGAGGTGCTTTATTGGGAGACAGAATCCGTATGAACGCGATCAATGATCCTAGAGTTTATATGCGTTCTATGGCTACCAGAGAAAACAACGTTTCTGTTTCTCCTTTCATTCACTCTGCACTGAATGTACTGAAACTGGCACATCCGGATGTAATCATTCTTGAAACTTCAGGGATCGGGCAGTCTGGTTCAGAAGTTTCGGATTTTGCAGACGTTTCCATGTATGTAATGACTCCTGAATATGGAGCTTCTACACAGTTGGAAAAAATCGACATGTTAGACTATGCAGATTTGGTAGCATTGAATAAATCTGACAAACGTGGCGCATTGGATGCTCTTCAGGCGGTAAGAAAACAGTTCCAGAGAAACCATTTGCTATGGGAAAGTCCATTAGATGATATGCCGGTGTATGCAACCAAAGCATCTCAGTTTAATGATCACGGAACTACAGAATTATACAACAGATTAGTTTCAAAAGTAAATGATAAATTCTCTGAATTAAATCTAAAAACTTTTGTGGAGCAGGAAATTACAGAAGAAGTAACTATTATTCCTCCAAAAAGAGTTCGTTACCTTTCTGAAATTGTTGAAAATAATAAACAATACGACATCAATATTGAAAAACAGGCAGAATTAGCCAGAAAAATGTATCATATTGAAGGCGTAAAAAATATCATATCCAATGAAGTTTTGGATGCTGAATATCAAAAAGCAGAAAAAGAGCTTCAACAGGATAATATCGATTTCCTGAGAACTTGGGACGATACAAAAAAAGCTTTCCAAGCAGAGTTTTATTCTTATTTCGTAAGAGGAAAAGAGATCAAAGTTGAAACTTCTACAGAATCTTTATCTCACCTAAGAATTCCAAAAATTTCATTACCAAAATACAATGACTGGGGTGATCTGATCCAATGGAAAGGACAGGAAAACCTTCCGGGAAGTTTCCCTTATACTGCAGGTATTTATCCGTTCAAGAGAACCGGTGAAGATCCTACAAGGATGTTTGCAGGGGAAGGAGGCCCTGAAAGAACCAACAGAAGATTCCATTATGTTTCTGCAGAAATGCCTGCAAAACGTCTTTCTACAGCTTTTGACTCTGTAACATTGTACGGTCAGGATCCTGCTTTACCACCAGATATTTATGGTAAAATCGGGAATGCAGGAGTTTCTATCGCTACATTGGACGATGCTAAGAAATTATACTCCGGATTTGATCTGGTAAATGCATTGACTTCGGTTTCAATGACCATCAACGGCCCTGCACCGATGCTGTTAGCTTTCTTCATGAATGCTGCCATCGACCAAAATGTTGAAAAATATATCAAAGAAAATGGTTTAGAGGCTAAAGTAGAAGCTAAGCTGAAGGAGAAATTTGATGATAAAGGGTTAGAAAGACCAAAATACAACGGGGAACTTCCTCCATCCAATAATGGTTTGGGACTACAGCTTTTAGGACTAACAGGAGATGAAGTGATTCCTGCAGATGTATATGCGGAAATCAAAGCAAAAACAATCGCTACTGTTCGTGGTACAGTTCAGGCTGACATCTTAAAAGAAGACCAGGCTCAGAATACATGTATCTTCTCTACAGAATTTGCCTTGAGATTAATGGGTGATGTTCAGGAATATTTCATTACAGAAAAAGTAAGAAACTTCTACTCTGTTTCTATTTCAGGATATCATATTGCTGAAGCAGGAGCCAACCCGGTTTCCCAATTGGCATTCACATTGGCAAACGGTTTCACGTATGTGGAATATTACTTAAGCCGTGGAATGGATATCAATGATTTTGCACCGAACTTATCTTTCTTCTTCTCTAACGGTATCGACCCTGAATATTCAGTAATTGGACGTGTAGCAAGAAGAATCTGGGCTAAAGCAATGAAATTAAAATACGGAGCAGACGAAAGAAGCCAGATGCTGAAATACCACATCCAGACTTCAGGACGCTCTCTGCATGCTCAGGAAATTGATTTCAACGACATCAGAACTACACTTCAGGCACTTTATGCGATCTATGATAACTGTAACTCTCTTCACACAAATGCTTATGATGAAGCAATTACAACACCTACCGAGCAATCTGTAAGAAGAGCAATGGCTATTCAGCTGATCATTAATAAAGAATTAGGATTAGCGAAAAACGAAAATCCACTTCAGGGATCATTCATCATTGAAGAATTAACAGATCTTGTAGAAGAAGCTGTATATGCAGAATTCGACAGAATTACAGAAAGAGGCGGTGTTCTTGGTGCAATGGAAACCATGTACCAGCGTTCAAAAATCCAGGAAGAATCAATGCATTACGAATGGTTGAAACATACGGGCGAATATCCGATCATCGGAGTAAATACCTTCTTAGGAAAAGACGGTTCCCCAACCGTTTTACCGGGAGAAGTTATCCGTTCTACAGAAGAAGAAAAACAAGCACAGATTGTGTCTCTTCATAACTTCCAGCAAGCGAATGAGAGCAGATCTGAAGAAGCTTTAAAACAACTTCAGCACGCAGCCATCAACCAGCAAAACTTGTTTGAAATGATGATGGATGCTGTGAAATACTGTTCTTTAGGACAAATTACCAATGCTTTATTTGAAGTAGGTGGTAAGTACAGAAGAAATATGTAAGTCTATGTGACAGACATTTTTTATACATCAAACCTCAAAGAAATTCTTTGAGGTTTTTTTATTTTTAATGTGAAAAAATTATAATTTTTGATGGGCTTGTTTATAATGTTTGTTAAAAATTAAAAATAAACTGATGTGATCCTATATATTTGCCAGCAAAAAATTTGAATGAAAACATGTATTAAAATTATTTCGGTGTTTGGCCTTTTTGTGGTATTAAGTTCTTGTAAAACTACTCCTGTGGACAATGCTCATAAAAGCGATATGGTTAGAAATGTGGAAGAATTACAAAAAAGAGATAAGGCAGAGAAAGATAGAGTTGATGTTACAAGCTCCCTAAACAACTACGGAAAGCCAGCTTCAAAATAAGGAAATCTCCTTTGTAAATAAAAAACTCCTGATAGGTTCAGGAGTTTTTTTGTATTTTTAATCTAAACAAAACTGATATCATGGAAAAGGAATTTCGAATCAATGAGCCTTGCCACGTCGGCAGAGAAAACATGCAGGATGTTCCCGGCGGAAGTTTTTGTGATTTTTGTTCAAGGAAAGTCCATGATCTTACGCAGAAAACGGATGAAGAAATCAAAGTATTATTGCAATCCAATGATTCCATTTGTGGAAGAATTCAGGCAGGCAGAATATCTTCTCCTGGTAAAAAGCCAATCATCAGCTATAGTCTGTCTGATATTCCTTTGAATAAATTGGCCGGAGGAGTTTTCCTTTCCGTACTATTCATGTCTAATATCGAGGCACAAAAAACAAAAATGGATACCCTCCGAAGATATGATAATTTGGACGGACTTATTGTCTATGCCGTCAAGCCAGTAGAAGAGCCTCCTTATGGATCAAAAGGATATTATCCTAAAGGTAATGTGACCAGAAATCTGAAAATTAAGCTTTTGGGAAATGAAAAAATTTTAAGTCAAAATTATTTTATTACCATTCTTACTCCCACCCAAAAATTTAGTTCTGGCTATGAGAATTACCTAAACATTCCTTCTGATAATATAAAATTTAAAAACATTTTTGTCATTGAAAATCAGACAGGTAAGGATGATGAATGGAACAAAAATAAGTATTTCCTTTTTATTGAAAGCAGGCAGATTAAAGATGATTTCTCGGTAACTCTGGATTTGAATAAAGCAAAAGAATTGCAACCCAATCCTAAGAATAATGACTTTCTGTATTTTCTTGATGGTGTGTTGATCTCTAAGGAAGAATATGAAGAAAATAAAAAGAAAAACAATATCCGGTCTTATTTTCTAACGGAAGCCTATGCGAAAGAACTCTTCGAAGAATATGATGTGGAAAACGGAGTGATTGTATCCTACCGGCAATAGTATTTCATATCGTATTAACCACAAAATCTCCCTATTTTTGAGAGATTTTTATTTTAAATGAAACCAAAAGCTTTATTCAACTGGAGCAGCGGAAAAGATTCTGCCCTTGCCCTTTATAAAATACTACAGGAAGATCGGTACGAGATTGCAACTCTGCTGACCAGCATCAATCAGGAGTTTCAAAGAATCTCTATGCATGGCGTTCCCATTTCTTTTTTAGAAAAACAAGCAGAAAGCCTCGGGATTCCGTTAATTAAAATGGAACTTCCCAAAGAGCCATCCATGGAAGAGTATCAGCAAATTATGAGTAAAACAATGACTGAAATACAGGCTCAGGGTATTACTCATTCTGTTTTTGGGGATATTTTCCTAGAAGACCTGCGAAAATACAGAGAAGACCAACTAAATACCATCGGGATAAAAGCTGTATTTCCTCTTTGGAAACAAAATACCTCCCACCTCATCCATGAATTTTTAGATCTTGGCTTTAAAACCATTGTAACCTGCGTCAATGGATCTTACCTTGATAAAAGCTTTGCCGGACGAATTATTGATCAGAAATTCATTGATGATCTTCCTGAAAATGTAGATCCATGCGGAGAAAATGGGGAATTTCATACCTTTACTTTTGATGGGCCGATTTTCAAAAATCCAATTCAGTTTGAAATTGGAGAAACAGTAAAGAAAACGTATCCTAAACCAAAAACATCTCCTGATGAAGAAGATGGAGAATACGTTTTCTGGTTTTGTGATCTACTATAAAAAAAGCCTGTGAATATTCTTTCACAGGCTTTTTCAATCTATTATTTCATTTCGTTCAGGATTTCATTCATAAGGTTAAATATTTACCGAATACTTCACAAGTATAGATTAAATCCTTATTAAATTGCTCCGGTACCTCATCCTAGCACGCAATTTGCTTCCCTTACTACTCTTTTGGATATTTTAGTATCTTTAAGAGTATCAATCATCATTAAAAAAATACAACACCTGTGATCAAAAATTTTATTATCCTGTCCCTTTTCTGTTTTTTGTTTTCCTGCACCACTGAAACTCCTAAAATTGCTCCTGTTGACAAGAAAGCTATTGTTGATTCTACTATTGCAGCTTTTCAGAAAACACTTTTAGAACAACAGCTTGATTCCACTTTCAAAAAGTATCATTTCAATGGAAGCATTGCCGTTTTTAAAGACTCTCTTCCTCTTTATAGAAGAGAAAATGGTTATTCGGATTTTAAAAGGAAAACTAAAATTGACAGCAATACTATTTTTGCGATAGGATCTGTAAGCAAGCAGTTCACTGCTGTCATGATTCTGCTTCAGATGGAACAGGGAAAACTTAATGTAACGGATAAAGCTTCAAAATATCTGAAGGAATTCCAGACCAAAGAATATGAAAACATTACGATTCATCAGTTACTCAATCATACTTCAGGATTGAACCTGATGGGTGGAAAGCTGATGTTTAAAAGCGGTTCAGATTTTTTCTATTCCAATGACGGATTTAATACGCTTGGAAAGATTGTGGAAAAAGTATCCGGAAAGTCATATGATGAGAATGCTCTGGAACTGTTCAAAAAAGCAGGAATGGCTCATTCTTCAACTGGAAATATTTTTAAAGGAAATAACTTTGCAAGTGCTTATGTCGGTACACCTGCTAAGTTTTCAGAAGTTCCGAATATGCCGAAAAGATTAGGCGGAAAAGAAATAGGAACTCCAGCCGGCGGAATATTATCAACCATTCAGGATCTTCATTCGTGGAACAATGCTTTGTATGGTGGAAAAATTTTAAAACCTGAAACACTGAAGCTATTCATGGCAAAAAGCTCGGAAAGGCACCATGCCACCTTCGGAAAGATAGGCTATGCTTATGGAATCATGCTTAATATAGGACTGCCAAATTCTTATTTCCACAGCGGCTATATTAAAGGTTCCCCTTCTTTAAACATCTATTACCCGGATACAAAGACTTCTGTAATAATACTTTCGAATATTGCCGATGAGGAAAGAGGAAAAGGCGTAATCTTCAGACCTCATATTGAAGTAAAAAAGATCACAGATCATCTTGAAAATACACTTGCACAACTTAGATCAAAGGATTAATTTTCTCTGGCCGTTAAAAAAGCTTAAATTATACTATGAAAAAAATGTACTTCATAGCCATCTACCCTCCTCAGGAGATTATTGAAGAAGTAAAAGTCTTTAAAAAAGATTTAGCCATTTATTATGCTAATTCCAAAGCTTTAAAGAATGAAGCCCACATTACGCTCTTCCCTCCATTTTCCAGAGAATTGGAACTGGAAAGTGACATTCATACTGCTTTTCAGAAAATCAATACAGAAATGACTCCTTTTGAGATCGAACTGAATGGATTTGGAAGCTTTCCTAATCCTAAAAATCCGGTGCTTTATGTTCAGCCAACAGAAAACTTATATTTAACAGAGCTTTATCAAAGAGTAAAGGAACAGTTTAATTTTGGTAAATATTCTTTTCATCCTCACATGACTGTAGGATATAGAAATCTGACCTGGGAGAATTACCTCAAAGCCTGGGATAAATACAAAGGGAAAGAATATCAAACTAAATTCTTAGTTGATAAGATTTTACTCCTGCGTCATGAAGAGCAATGGATTCCTATTGCTGAAAAAAAACTAACAAAATAAAAACCGGCTGCTACAGCCGGTTTCGTTATATTATTCTTTGATGACTTTCTGAGAAAGAATCAGCGTTTTGTTTTCTTTTACATTCAGCAGGTAAGTGCCTACCGGATAGTTTTTAATATCCACCTTTATTGCGGAATCATTGAGTTCAAATCTGGATGGAATCATTTTCCCGGAAGCATCATAAACTTCTACTTTCACATCTTTTGAGAAGCCTTGTTTTCCTTTAATAAAAAACTCTCCGTCCGTAGGATTTGGATAGATACTGAAACGTCTTTCTTCTGCTTTCACTTCCGAAGTACCAAGAGTAGCTTTACTAAGCGTCCATGTAACATTGGTAACGTGAAGGGTACTGTGATTATCAACTTTCAAAAGCGGATTATTATCTACTACAGAAACTGTAAGTGTATTATTTCCTTCATTAAGCTGTGCTGGTGTAACTGTGACTGAATATCCTGTTGATGATGACAGAGGCATACCGTTTAAGGTCCAGGTATTTACCAATGTATTAGGAATAGGAAGAATTTCATTTACTGTGAAAGTAACATTAGAAGTAGCATCCACTGAAGTATTGTTTGCCGGTGTATAGGAATCTACAGGAGAAACCAAAGAGTGAATTCTTTCAATGATCGCTTCTTTACACACAGAACAAAACTGCTGGTTGAGATACCTCATCTCACAACTCTGATGCGGTCTGAACCATGTAGGACTTTCAGCATGAGCGTATACTCCTACCCCGTTCAATCCTACCCAGTTTTTCCATTTTATGGTAGCAGGATTAGAGTTTTGAGTTTTATTTGGTGATTCCAATGATCCTGCAAACCAGTATTCATCAGCTAATTTTCCGAAGGAATGCCCCAGCTCGTGTACTACAATTTCATTTGCAGAAGCATTTAACGAAGCAAAAGCATAAGTTCCTCCACAACCACCATATTCTGTAGAATTCCCTAATACATAGGTGATATCATAATCAGGAACATTGGCAGCCAATACCTGTCCTACTGTATTGGACGTATTACTGTATAAGCATCTGTGAACTCCGACATCAAAAGTAGAACCAAGATAGTTATTAGGATTGGATACAGGAATTACGGGCTCCACAACATCTGTTGCCGTCCCCGGATGCTTCACTCCAGATTCTGTAGAAATTACTTTTACAGCGTACGCATTAAAGTAATTTTTATATTCTGTATAAGGACTTTTTGTAAAAAGGTAGTTAACTGTATTTTGAGCAGATGTAGTAAAATCGGTTTGCTGTGCCGCGGTAAATCCGTCTCCCAGAATAGCAATAATAACACGCTTACTATTGTCTCCGTTCTGTAAAAGCGGAACCGTTTCAAATGTCTGGGCAAAACAGCTGCTTCCTATTAAAAGGGAAAATAAAACTTTTTTCATATTATAGCTTTTGTGTAAATAATAGTTGTACTCCGTCTTCAGTTGCTTTTTCAACTTTCACCATCTGAACATTCTCAGAAAAGGAAAATCTTGCACTGAACTCCGTTTTTTGAAGGGAAGCTCTATGTCTGGTGATTCCTTCTTTTTCGTATACTTCCATTTCAGGATTGAAAGGATCTCTTACAAGCTGTTGAGCCACTTCTTTTCCGTTTGAACTTGTCAAACTGATAATAAGATCTCCTTTACGAACTTCATTTCTTTCAAAAGAAGAGATATGTTTCAATCTGCCATCTGCAATTTTACTGTTCTGAAGGGTAATCTTTGCGTTTCCTGACTGATCTTTATCCGCCTTGAAAAACAGATAAATAATTCTCTCACTTTTCTTTATAACCGTTTCTGAATTCAATTTCTTGTTTTGAGGCTCTCCATTCTCTTTTTGGAAGCTGCAAAACAGAAAAACAGGAACAATGAGTACATTAAATACATTTTTCATAATCATTTTTGTTTAAAGGTACTAAAGTTTTAAATATATCAAACATAAATGACAATTCAGTTCAATACTTTTTTATACTTAAAGCCTAGAAAGCCTTATCTTTGGGGCAATGATTTCAGAGAAAATAATTTTAGGTATTGACCCGGGAACTACAGTAATGGGATTTGGTATTATCTCCGTAAAAAAAGGAAAAATGGAGATGGTTTCTATCCATGAGCTTATTTTAAAGAAATATCCTAATCACGAAACGAAACTCAAATATATTTTTGAAAGAACATTATCCCTTATTGATGAGTTTCATCCTGATGAAGTAGCCCTGGAAGCTCCTTTCTTTGGAAAGAATGTACAAAGTATGCTGAAATTGGGCCGTGCACAGGGAGTTGCTATGGCTGCCAGTCTTTACAGAAATATTCCTATCACTGAATATTCTCCTAAAAAAATCAAAATGGCCATCACCGGAAACGGAAATGCCAGTAAAGAACAGGTTGCAGGAATGCTCCAGAATCTACTTAACTTAAAGGAGTTCCCAACAAAATATTTAGATGCTTCCGACGGCCTTGCTGTTGCGGTATGCCATCATTTTAATTCCGGAACGATATCAGATACTAAATCTTATTCCGGATGGGAAAGCTTTCTAAAGCAGAATCCTGATAGATTGAAATAAAAAAAAGCCCTTAAAAAGTAGTCATGGTCGGAAGAAATTTCCGACCATTTTTTATGTTTTAAGTTTTGAAGACTTTTGCAGGATCACCCCCTGCAAATATTATTAGAATTGCGGTAATCATATCCCGAAGTTCCATAGCGATGCGTCTTTTAGCTGTTTTATATCCTAA
>NZ_PCOU01000039.1 GCF_002979455.1 Chryseobacterium sp. MYb7 | reverse complement strand
TAATCAATTAATTAAAATAATAATATTGAATATCTAAAAACAAAAAGTCGGAAGAAAAAATCTTCCGACCATGACTAGGCTAAAGCCCGCTCCTATTGATTTATCCTAATAATATCTTATTAATCTCTTGGTTCAAAAAGCAATCTCTCACCAAATTTCTCCTCTGCAATTTTTCCATTGTCATATACCAGATGTCCATTAACAAAAGTATGGGTAACTTTAGAGTGGAAATTCATTCCTTCTAATGGACTCCAGCCGCATTTGTATAGTAAATTGTCTTTGGAAACCGTCCAGTCTTCATTAAGATCTACTAAAACCAAATCTGCTTTATATCCTTCTCTCACATATCCTCTTTTTTCAACTTTGAAAAGGATTGCCGGATTATGACACATCTTTTCAACGATTTTCTCAAGGGAGATTTTACCGTTTTTATAGTTTTCTAGCATTACTACCAGTGAATGTTGTACCAAAGGTGCTCCTGAAGGGCATTTTGTATACACATTGTTCTTTTCCTCTGCAGTATGTGGCGCATGGTCTGTAGCAATCACATCAATTCTGTCATCCAGCAGTGCTTCCCAAAGAGCATCTTTATCTTTTTGAGTTTTTACAGCAGGGTTCCATTTAATAAGATTTCCTCTCGTTTCATAATCTTCATTGGTAAAAGTAAGGTGGTGAACACATACCTCAGCAGTGATCATTTTATTTTGTAAAGGAATGTCATTTCTGAAAAGTTCCATTTCTTTTGCGGTGGAAAGATGGAAAACATGAAGTCTTGCTCCTGTTTTTTTTGCAAGTTCAATGGCTTTAGACGAAGATTTATAACACGCTTCTTCGCTTCTGATCAAATGATGGAATTTTACAGGAATGTCATCCCCATATTCATCCCTATATTTTTGAGTATTGGCTTTGATGGTCGCTTCATCTTCACAGTGAACCGCAATAAGCATTTTGGTATTACTGAAAATATTTTCAAGTGTTTCCGGATTATCCACAAGCATATTTCCTGTAGATGAACCTAAGAATAATTTGATTCCCGGAACATTTCTCGGATTTGTTTTTAAAACCTCCTCCAGATTATCATTGGTTCCTCCCATCATAAAACCATAGTTGGCATAAGCTTTTTGAGATGCTATCTCATATTTGTCTGCCAGCAGTTCTTGGGTAACAGCATTGGGAACCGTATTAGGCTGATCTATAAAACTGGTAATTCCCCCAGCGATAGCAGCTCTTGATTCACTTTCAATATCTCCTTTATGAGTAAGCCCCGGATCACGGAAGTGTACCTGATCATCAATCACTCCCGGAAGAAGATATTTTCCTGATCCGTCAATGATCTGATCTGCATCCTCAGAAATATCGGCAGCTATTTTAGATATTAAATCATTTTCTATCAGGATATCGCTTTCAACAACTTTTCCTTCGTTGACGATATTTACATTTTTTATAAGAACTTTCATTTCAATTTATTTCCACACAAAATTAAGATTTTAAGTTTTAATTAGCTCCAAAATCACTAAACGAATACTTAAAGTTTTACATTTGTAAAAAATTTCGACTTTGTACAAAAAACTATTAGGGCAGACAATCATCTATGGAGCGGGGGCAATAGCACCCAGAATTATTTTATTTATCCTGAATCCACTTTTGATCTATAAGATTCCCAATGAAGGTTTTGCAATTTTCACACAGCTTTATGCGTGGATTTCATTTGTGAATATCATCCTTTCTTTTGGTTTTGAAACGGCATATTTCAGATTTTCTGCGGAAGATGGTAATGAAAAAAGAACTTTCAATACTTCGTTTTGGTTTCTGTTTTCTACATCCACGGTTTTTCTTGCCTTGTGTTATTTGCTCAATCAGCCTATTGCAGATTATTTAGGCTATCATGATAATCCTGAATATATAAGGTGGTTTGCTTTAATTGCCTTTTTTGATAATTTACTGGTCATTCCATTTGCGTGGCTTCGTTTTCATAATAAACCCATCAAATATTCTGCGGTAAGAGTTGTTCAGGCTATTTTTCAGGCTATTTTTACAGCAGCTTTATTCTTCTGGATTCCGGAAAACATATCAAGAAGTATGGGACTGGATCAAAATGTTGATTATCCGTTCTTCAGCAATTTGGCAGGAAGTGCCTTAGGCTTTTTATTATTACTTCCTATTATATTAAAAGTGAGATTTCAGTTTGTCACTTCATTGTTCGGACGTATGATCAAATACTCCTTCCCGCTGATGCTTGCAGGACTGGCTTTTATGGTGAATGAAAATTTTGATAAATCTATCCAGAGAAACTATATTTCAGACGAACAGGCAGGAGCTTATGGCGGCTGTTATAAACTGGCTGTACTGATGACTTTATTTGTCACAGCTTACAGAATGGGTATTGAGCCTTTCTTTTTTAAACAGATGGATAAAGGCGATGCCAAGAAAACCTACGCCAAAGTGGCTGAGTATTTCGCCTTCTTTGCCTGTGCTGTAGCGTTGGGAATTATTGCCAACATTTCATGGTTGAAAGCTGTCTTTATCCCCAACAAATCTTATTGGATTGCCATAGACATCATCCCAATCATTGTTATTGCCAATCTTTGTTTCGGGATCTATTATAACTTTTCAACCTGGTACAAAGTAACAGACAGAACGGGTGTGGGAACTATCATTTCATGGCTTGGAGCAGGAATCAATATTGGCCTTAACCTTTTAGCATTAACCTATTACAAAAGCATGATTGGTTCTGCGTGGGCTACATTCGGAGCTTATATTATTATGATGATTGTCTCTTATCTGCTGGGACAAAAATATTATCCTATCCCTTACAGAATGAAGAAAATGTCTTTCTTCCTGATCCTTCTGGGAGTCTTCAGCTTCGTTATAGTAAAATATCTAGATTATAACATTATAACGAGTAATTTACTATTTTTGGCCTTCACCGGAATTTTGATTTATTCTGAAAAAGATATGATTTTATCGAGAATCAGAAAGAATTAAACTTTGGTCTTTATTTTGATAATAAACAAAACCTATCGTCAATTTAAACAAATATTTAAAAGATATAAATCATAACAAGACAACAGTTTTAATTATTATCTTTAACCTAAATATAAAAAACAACTAATAAAAACATCTTTTATATAATTTATGAAAATTATTGTTCCTATGGCTGGACGTGGTTCCAGATTACGTCCTCATACATTAACAGTTCCAAAACCTCTTATTCCTATTGCAGGAAAGCCTATCGTACAGAGATTGGTAGAAGATATTGCTAAAGTTGCAGGAGAAAACATTGAAGAAGTAGCTTTTATCATCGGAGATTTTGGTCCTGAGATTGAAAAATCTCTTATTCAGATTGCCGAAAAACTGGGAGCAAAAGGAAGTATATATTACCAGAACGATCCTCTTGGAACTGCCCATGCCATCAAATGTGCAGAGCAGTCTATGCAGGGAGATGTTGTGATTGCATTTGCCGATACTCTTTTCCGTGCAGATTTCCAATTGGATAAAAACTCAGATGGTGTCATCTGGGTGAAAAGTGTAGACGATCCATCTGCTTTTGGAGTGGTAAGATTAGATAACTACGGTTTCATCACAGATTTTGTGGAAAAACCAAAGACTTTTGTTTCAGATCTTGCGATCATTGGTATTTATTACTTCAACAGCGCTGAAAAGCTGATGGAAGAGATCAACTATATCATGGACAATGATATTAAAAATGGTGGCGAATATCAATTGACAACTGCTTTAGAGAACCTTAGAGCAAAAGGAGCTAAGTTTACATTGGGAAAAGTAAATGACTGGATGGATTGCGGTAACAAAAATGCGACAGTAGAAACCAACAGTAAAATCCTTGAATATGAAAGAGAGGAAATGAAGAACTTTCCTGCTTCAGCAGTGATTGAAAACTCTCTGATCATTCAGCCATGCTTTATTGGTGAAAATGTGAAAATCTCCAATTCAAAAGTAGGGCCTGGAGTTTCATTAGGGAACAATACCACTGTTGTGAATTCGAATATTGAAAATTCTCTTATCCAGGAAAACACCAGAATTAATCATGGAAACCTTTCTAACTCTATGATCGGTAATTCTGCACAGTATTTCGGAGTTGCCAGAGAAATTTCTTTAGGAGACTACTCCGTTTTGGATTTTCTTTCTAAATAAGAATAGAAATTATTTAACTTAAAACAAGATATCATCAGGCCACACAAAAGATTTTGTGTGGTTTGGCGTTAATATTGCACCGTATTTTTTTAATTTAAAGATAAATACATGAAAAATTGGATCCCGCTTCTTTTATTGCTCCTTGCTTTATCATCCTGTAAAACCCGTACCAAAGCTCAAAATGATACAGATCATACGCGAGACAGCATTGCTGCTACAAAAGATCAGGATAATGGAAATCCAAAAGACGTGAATGAACCCGTGAAAGATAAACTTACCTTTTACGAACATGTATTAGTTCCTCCAAAATTTGAGCAGATCAAGATCGACAGTAAAATAAGGGTAGAAACGGGAAGCTATGTACCTACGCTGGACGCTACGGTTTATATTGAAAACGATACAAAGGTTTGGATGAACCTCAGAGCACTGTTCATTAACGCCGCCAGAGGTATTGCCACTCCTGAAGGAATAAAAGGACAGGATAAAATTAATAAAACCTATATAGATTCCGATTTTGATTATCTTAATAATCTCCTGAACGTTAATTTCATTGATTATAAATCTCTGGAAAAAATCCTGTTGGGAAGAACTTTTGTGAAAATCAACGACAGACAATTTAGCCTTACCCAAAATGCACAGGGTTTCAAAATGGTTTCTAACACCAATCAGAAAATTGTGACAGATGAAAAAAACAGAGAGTATAAAATTGCCCTTCAATATGATACCAATTACGATTTACTGAATGTCAACTTAAAGGATATTTTGTCTTCAGACGAGCTTGACGTTTCTTATAGTGACTGGAATGAATATGAAGGAATCCGTCTTCCAAAAAATGTTAAAATAATTATAAAAGGCTCAAAATCTAGTCAAATTTTAATGGAAAATACGAAATTTGACTTTTCGAGGATGGAAACACCTTATTCTGTACCATCCAGTTATAAGAAAATTGAGATTAAATGATTAAAAAATTTAGCTTTTTAATAGGTGTTTTGATGTTCGGACTGCACCAGGGACAGCAGAACAAAGAACAGCTGCAGAAACAAAATGCCGAACTTAAAAAACAAATTGCACAAATAAACTCCGATTTAGCCAAAACCAGAAGTGAATCTAAACTTTCCGTAGCTTATCTTTCTAATGTCAATCAAAAATTGGTATTAAGAGAAAAGGTATACAATAATACACAGAAAGAAAAAAGATTCATTGAGGATGATATCTATCTGCGTCAGCTGGAAATCAACCGTCAGAATAAAGAACTGGCTGTTTTGAGAAAAAACTATGCTGAGGTTTTGGTGAATGCTTATAAAAATAAAGGAGTACAGAACAAAGTAACCTTTATTCTTTCTGCAAAGAATTTAGGAGAAGCTATACGTAGAGTACAATATCTGAAACAATACTCAGATTATCAGGATAAAAAAGCAGCTGAAATTACCGATGCTGCCAATCTGATCAAAAAAACAATTGCACAGAAACAAAACTCTGTAAAAGAGAAAACAAACCTTCTGGTAAACCAACAGAAGGATTTGGCGACGATTAATGCTGAAAGAGCCCAAAAAGAACAATTGGTAGCCGACTTTAAGAAAAACGAGTCCAAACTGACTGCTGAACTTAAACAAAAACAAGTTCAGTCTAAAGCATTGGAAGGACAGATCAGAGCCATCATTGCTGAGGAAATCAGAATTGCCAAAGCAGAGGAAGAAGCAAGAAGAAAAGCAGAAGCAGAAAAAATTCGTTTAGCGAAACTGGCTGCTGAAAGAGAAAAAGCAAGAATTGAAGCAGAAGCTAAGGCAAGAGCAGAAGCCCTTGAAAGAGAAAGAAGAATTGCTGAAGCTGAAGCTAAAAAAGCAGCAGAACTGGCAGCAAGAAGAGCTGAAGAAGAAAGAAAACGTAGTGAAGATGCTGCTAAAGCAGAAGCTAATGCCAAAGATGAAGCCAGAAGAGTAGCTGCTAAAAAAGCCTCAGACGAAGCCAATGCAAGAGCCAAAGATGCGGCAGATAAATTGACAGCAGCAAGAGCCGCAGAAGCAGCCCTTGCCAAGAGAAAAGAAGAAGATAAAAAAGCAGCTGAAACTAAAGCTATGACAAGCTACGGAGTTTCTACCGCTACCGGAAACAGCTTTGCAGACAACAGAGGAAGACTTGGTTACCCTGCAGACAGAGCCGGACAAATCACTCACCGTTTCGGAAGACAACAGCACCCGGTTTTCAAAAATATATCAGAAGACAATACCGGTATTAAAATTTCTGTGCCTTCAGGTACACGTGCCAAATCTGTATTTCCAGGAACTGTATCTTCTGTTGTAGCCAGCAGTGATGGTACAAAAACTGTTATTATCAAGCACGGAGGTTACTTTACTATTTATTCCAACTTATCCAATGCAAATGTTTCCAAAGGACAGCAGGTTTCATCAGGAACACCGATAGGTACAATTGCTCAGGATTTTGACGGAGCTTATACACTTGATTTCCAAGTATGGAACGGAAGTACACCAGTTGATCCATTAGGTTGGATTTCATATTAAAAAAAGTGTAACTTTACAAAAATTTTAAGAGATGAATACACTAACAATACTTGCCTTATCTTGGCAGCATATCCTTATCGTAGCAATACTTTTAGTATTACTATTTGGAGGAAAGAAAATTCCGGAATTAATGAGAGGAGTAGGTTCAGGCATCAAGGAATTTAAAGATGCGGTAAAAGAAGAAGACAAACCAGGTTCTGAAAACAAGTCTTCTTCTGACAATAGTAATAATTCTTCAAGCAACTAAAATTCCTTAGAATTAATGAAATTTACTGAGACTGCATGGAAAGTCTTCAATCAGGCTATTGAAGACTATCACGTGTCTGATGACGTTAACACTCTAATTAATAACCCGTTCGAAAAAGACAGTTTGGAACGGATTTTGTATGCAAAGAACTGGATTGATACCGTTCAATGGCATCTGGAAGATATAATTAGAGATGAAAATATTGATCCGGCTGAAGCTCTTCAACTCAAGAGAACAATAGACGCTTCCAATCAGAAAAGAACTGATCTGGTAGAATATATTGATGGCTGGTTCCTTAATAAGTTTGAAAATATAACTCCTAAACCTGAAGCAAAAATAAATACGGAAACTCCCGCTTGGGCAGTAGACAGGCTATCAATTCTTGCATTAAAGGTTTATCATATGTCGTTAGAAGCTAATAGAGAATCTGCTTCTGAAGAACACAGAAACAACTGCCAGGCTAAACTGGATGTTCTGCTTACTCAGAAAGAGGATCTGTCAACTTCTATAGATCAGTTGCTAGCTGATATTGAAAACGGTAACGTTAAGATGAAAGTATACAAACAAATGAAAATGTATAACGATGAAAGTCTTAACCCAATCCTTTATCAAAAAGGGCAACAGAAATGAAACGACTAATTTTTCTTGGAGTACTTATCATATTAACATCTTCCTGCGCAACGGAAAAGCTTAACCTTTCTCCGTTGTCAAATAATTTTTATAGTGATACCAAAGGTTCTGATTCCGATAGAGGCTCAAAGAAGAATTTTAATATCAATATTAAAGAGAATGTAAATGCTTCTGAAATTTCAAACATGGTCTCTACTTTTCCCAAGTTTAAAAATAACGGATTGAATGATGAGATTACAAGCTTGAAATACAGTCTTCAGAATTATTTATATGCCATTGATGCCAATAACTCTACAGGAAAGAGCAGAGCCCTTAAAAGCTTTGAAAAATCTTACAAAAAAATTCAAAAGCTAAGGCAGAATCTTGACAGAGATGACGATGAAGTTCTCAACAGATATCTGGTTCGTTTAAAAACCAATATTTCTGTTATTGAAGACGCTTTGCCAGGAAGTTAAAAAAACAATTTGAACTATCAATGATTAAAATTCAGGCGGAAGCCAATGTTCCTACAGAACACGGTACTTTCCGAATGATAGCTTTCTCCGAAAACGTCAACGACTGGATGCCGCATATGGCCATTGTTGCAGAAAATACAGATTTCTCAAAACCAGTGAATGTTCGTTTCCATTCAGAATGTATTACAGGAGAAGTTTTCCATTCAAAAAAATGTGAATGCGGCCAGCAATTAGATGCTGCAATGAAATATATCCATGAAAACGGTGGAATTATCATCTACCTTCGCCAGGAAGGAAGAAACATCGGGATCATCAACAAGCTGAAGGCTTATTCCCTACAGGAAAAAGGTTTGGACACCGTACAGGCCAATCTTGAGCTGGGACTTCCCGCAGATGACAGAAACTTTGGCGTAGCCATTGAAATCCTTAATCTGTTGGATGTAAAAGATATCAACCTTCTGACCAATAATCCTGAAAAGGTAAAATACGTTGTAGACAGCAATATTCACCTTAATTCAAGAGTACCGCTACAGATTCCTGCGAACGAAATAAGCAAAGGATATCTGCAGACAAAAAAAGACTTCTTTGGACATCTACTGGATGACAATGATAACTAATTTTATAAAGTAAATATTAAAAAGCTCAAAAAAATATATATTTTTTTGAGCTTTTTAATAATTGAAATCAACAAAAACATTTTAATTATTCAATAACTCACAATATAGTGTATTTTTTATAAAGTTAATTTATCTTTGCACGGAAAATTAAATTATTATGAAAAAAACATTATTCGTTATTTCTTCATTATTTTTCGTTGGCTGTGCAAGTAGTAATGATATGCTTTATACCCAAGATGAAGAACAAAGTTTAAACCTAAAGGAAACATTACCATCTGTATCAAATAAAATGTTAGCCTTAAATGGAGGTGAAATTACTTTAATGGACTTGGACTTAAATAAAACTCTTATCCAACCAAGTGGCGGAGGGTGCTCATTTGAAACAGGATATAATATCGACAATATTTATACATCAACAGCTGCATTTGGACCTAATCCACTTACATTTTTTGGATATACAATTAGGGGATATGGAATGCCAAGAACAGATGGATTTCTTTGGAAAGGGATAAGGCTTCAGGCAGAAAATATTCCGGCAACTGTTTTCAGCAGAGGACAAAGTAGATTAGTTAATAATCTTTTTGAAAATGCACTTTCTATAGAATTTCCTTTTGAACCAAATGCTACTTATGAGATTACTTTAAAATCGTTCATCGAAGATATAATACGTACAGAAAAACATGATCAATATCGCCTAAATGATGACAATCACAATCCTCAACAAAGCGAGGCGTTTCCTATAGTAGCAGTGGAATTAGCAAATGTACCTGAAATTATTGGAAATGATCCTTGTGCAAAAAGGCCAGTATTAAATAATAGATTTGTTTCAGCAAACTATTATAAAACTCAAAAAGCTGAAATAGTCGTTCCTCCTTCATCTCAACAAAAAACATTTGTTTTTAACTTTTCAACTACAGAAGCAAAAAATGCATTTATTTTGTATTATTTACCGGAACGTGGATCAGACCCTTATATTCCTGAAAGTTTTTTTGGTATGCATCTAACAGGCATAAGAATAATAAAAAAACCATTTGACCCAACCCATGTTGTCCCACCAAGAGTTACTAACCCAGACCCTAGCCTCCCGTGCGGTTTTAGAGGAGGATGTTGATAAATTTGATAAAATCAAAAGCCCCGGAAGATGTTCTCCCGGGACTTTTTTAATTATAAAAAACTGAAAAGATATTTCTTAGTATTTGGTTGAAATCTTGGACTCGTTAATATTATAATATTTAATTACGCTGTTATAATTTGAATAATCAACCTCACCAAAGGCTGCATTTTTAGATGTACCTGTTTTTGCAGGAACAATTACTACTCTGAATTTCTTGTTTGTGTAATACCCTGGATTGTTATCTAAATTAACTCCATTGGTAGATCTTACATCAATCCCAATGTCAACCTTACTAAAGTCATATGAATACTCAACTTTATCAGCACCGTTATTAGGATATTCTGTATAAGTAAGCAATTTCCATATCGGAGAACCATTAGTAGTAAGACCTGTCTGTAAATAGATAAGCACTACATCAGATTCCAATAATGGGCTTTTAAAAGCATCATCAAAGTGATACGTAAAGCTATCTTCTTTATTAAATTTCGGTATAATATCATAAGCTGTTGAATACGTATCCTTACTTTGTACAACAACATCATCCTTGTTATCACAGCTATAAGCAGTAAAGCCTACAGCACCAAAGAATAAAAACAGAAGTATTTTTTTCATTTCTTATTAAAGTTTAGTTATTATTTATATTGCGTATTCAAATCATATACCAAAAATTGCAAAAACTTTGTTTTCCTCATTTTTTTAATTGTATTTTTGTTCTTATTCAAAAAGTCATGAAGAAATTAATATATACTTCCCTCTTTATTGTCGCATTGATAAGTCCCAAGGTGAACGCCCAATATCAGCCTAAAAATGCTTCTAAGGAAGATTTGAAAAAGGCTCAGCAATGGGTTGACAAAACATACAAAACCCTTTCTCAGGATGAAAAACTAGGACAGCTTTTTATTATTGCACTTTATACCAATAAAGGAGAAGACTATATCAGCCAGGTAAGGAATATTGTTACAACAGATAAAATAGGCGGTCTGATTCTAATGCAGGATGATGCAGCAAGGGAAATCAATCTGGTAAATGAATTTCAGCAAAAATCTAAAATCCCTTTAATGATTGGGATGGATGCAGAATGGGGACTGTACCAGAGAATTGCAACGGCTCACAAATTTCCATGGGCAATGACATTAGGGGCTATTCAGGATAAAAATCTTGTGTATCAGATGGCGGCAAAAATTGCTGATGACTGTCACAGAATGGGAATCAACTGGGATTTTGCTCCTGTAGTGGATGTAAACACCAACCCTGATAATCCTATCATTGGGAACAGAAGTTTTGGTTCTGAGGTAAATAATGTAATCAGTTCTGCCTTATCCTATTCTAATGGTCTTCAGGATAACAATATATTAGCAGCTATCAAACATTTTCCGGGACACGGAGATACCAGCACAGACTCACACCTTGACCTTCCGGTAGTTTCTCACTCGATGGACAGACTTAATACAATAGAACTGGCACCATTCAAAGCTTTGATGAATAAAGGAATTGGTGGTGTAATGGTTGCTCACTTATATGTTCCAAGCTTAGAATCAGGAAAAGGAATTCCAGCCTCTGTTTCTAAAAACATCATTACAGGATTATTGAAAGATAAACTAGGTTATAAAGGTTTAATCATTACCGATGCCTTAAACATGGGCGCTGTAGCAAATAAGTACAAACCAGGTGAACTGGATACTATGGCATTTAAAGCAGGAAATGATATTATGCTTTTCTCTCAAGGAGTTTCTGAAGGTAAAAAATTGATTCAGAAAGCTATTGATAAAGGAGAAATCCCTCAATCCAGAGTAGAAGAAAGTGTGAAAAAAATTCTCTTGACCAAATATTTCCTTGGATTGACTCAGTACACTCCAAAAAATCCTGAAAATATCAATGCTGACCTGAATAATAATTCTCATACTACTTTAGTACAGAATCTTTATTCTAACGCATTGACTTTATTAAAAGACGAAAAGAAATTACTGCCTCTTACAGGAAAACAAACTTATTATGTTCCTTTGGAAGAAGCCCCTTATCAAACTTTTGCCAACAGATTAGGAAATAATGTAATCATTAAAAAGGCTGGCGAAATTAATACGATACCAGCCGGATCAACGGTAATCGTGGGTTTCCATAAAGATAATTCAACCGCTTATAAACCTTATAAAATCTCGGCAGAATCAAAGAAAGTGCTTTCTGATCTTACCAAAAATCAAAATGTAATTCTGAATGTATTCGGAAGTGCTTATGCTTTAAAGGATATTGATGTCTCAAAAGTTTCAACAATACTTGTTTCTTATGAAAACAATGATGATTCCATGAATGCTGCTGCGGATGCTTTAAACGGAAAAACAAAAATATGGGGTAAACTTCCTGTACTGGTTAATGATCAGTTGAAACCAGGAATGGGTATAGAGCTTAATGCAACTACCTCAGCTACTACCAAATAATACAACATCAAAAACAACAATAATCTAATGAAAATAGGCATACTTTGCTATCCAACATACGGAGGAAGCGGAATTGTAGCAACAGAATTGGGAATGTCTCTTGCGAATAAAGGATATGAAGTACATTTCATCAGTTCTGCACTTCCTGCAAGATTAGACATCACCAACCCGAATATTTTCTTCCACAGGGTAAATGTTCAGACCTATCCTCTTTTCCAGTATCAGCCTTATGATATTGCATTGAGTTCGATGATCTACAGGGTTGTGAATCTTTATAAACTGGATCTGCTTCATGCACATTATGCCATTCCTTACGCATATGCAGCCTTTACGGCAAAGCAAATGCTTCGGGAGGATAATAATGATATTCCTTTGGTAACTACATTACACGGTACAGATATTACCCTTGTAGGCCAGCACCCAAGTTATAAACATGCAGTAGAATTTTCCATCAATCAATCAGATGCGATTACTTCAGTTTCTGAAAGTCTGAAAAAAGATACGCTGCAGTTTTTCAACATCAAAAAAGAAATTCAGGTGATTACCAATTTTATTGATAATTCTGAATTTGACGACTGCTCTGAGTGCCAGAGAACGCAGTTTGCCAATCCTGATGAAAAAATTCTGATTCACGTATCCAACCTGCGTCCTGTAAAACGTGTGGATGAAGTACTTCAGATCTTCAAAAATGTGGAGAAAAAAGTAAAATCCAAGCTGATCATCATTGGTGAAGGTCCGGATATGGAAAAAGTGAATCAGTTTTTGGAAGAAAATCCCGATCTTATTTCAAAAATACGTCTTTTAGGAAAGGTGAATGATTTGTATAAAATCTTACAGCTTTCCGATGTATTTCTTCTTCCTTCGGAGCAGGAAAGCTTCGGTCTGGCGGCTTTGGAAGCGATGGCGGCTTATACTCCGGTCATCAGTTCCAATGCAGGAGGAATTCCTGAAGTGAATATTCAGGGTGAGACAGGATACCTTGCTGAAATCGGGAATGTGGAAGCCATGAGTAACTATACTATCAAGTTGTTGAGCAATGACGAACTTTTAGCCAAAATGAAACAAAATGCGAAAGATCAGGCTATAAAATTCGATTTGAAAAATATTCTTCCTATCTATGAGAAAATGTATAGAACAACCATAGAAAATTTTAATAAGGAGCTGACGAAAGTATAATATTTCTATTATATTTATCGTCATACTTATGACGGAAAAACTACTTCAATATCTTTGGAACTATAAATACGTAATTTAAATTATTAATAACCAACAATTTACTAACAATTTAAAATAAAAAGTGTCAATATTTGTGTCAACTAAATAAAAAACTGTGAAGTCCATTTCTAATTATAGATTCACATTAAAAATAAAAAACGGGCAATCCTATATGGGTTGCCCGCTTAGTTAATATATTAAAATATCCTCTAATATTCTAACTCCTCAATATCAGCTTGATCTATGTTGTAATTTTTTAATAATAAATAAGCTCTTTCAGAAACAGCTAAAGTATTTTTCTCCGTTATAAAAAAGTCATCTCTATTTGATTTTCAACTTATTTTGGCCCAAAAGAAGGTTGGAAGTTCTTTATTAGGGTAAAGCTCTAAAAAGGTTTCTGATTTAGATATTATGACCTCATCAAAAATAATACCTGTAAGTTTTTCAGTTTCTATAACTTTTCTTAGCTTCTCTGTTACTATTACTATATAACATGGAAAGGACTCTAAAATATCATTATCTAGCCAACCCTCGAATTCATAATGAAGATTTTTAATAAGAGGAGGAAAAAAATATCCATTTGCGTTTGATTACCTAAGCTTCCGGCTACTTCTGGTTCAATAAGTTTATACATTAGCAAATTTTGTATTAGGAAAAAGGTAGCCTATAGAAATAGGCTACCTTTAACCAGATATTGTTTACGCATCATTAATTGCATAATTGAACAGAAGCTTTGTAAGTTCTTCATTTGATAATGACTGATTTTGATCATTTCTCGATTCTTCTATAGCATCCAAAAAATAATAGAAATCAAAAAGGTTAGAATATTTTATATTATTATAATCATACTCAATATAACCTTCTGTTTTCTCAATTTCAAAGAAAGCCAGATCATTGTCAATTTTCAAGGGCTGTTCCATATAAATTTCAATAGCTTCAGATTCAAGATCCAAAGATTGTTTTTGACAAAACTCTTCAAAAGAGCCTCCATCTCTAAAATACTTTACTAAATCTAGTAGTTTCATTTTTTTATATTTAAATTATTTTTTTCCCCAAATTGAAAATCCTCCTTTTCTTCCTGGGTGCATTGTTTCCCAAAAGATTCCACCAGGAACATTAGGATGTTGGCTTTTTGGAACTAACTGCATAACACCTTTATCAATATCATGGTGCCAAACCCAATTTTTAGGTGACTTTCCTATAATAGAGCCTGATACCGATTTTGGTATAGCTATCCCTAATTCATTTAATAATGGGTTTGATTTCATAGCAGACTCTAATGCAATATTAGCTTCTTTGAAGTGCATATATCGGGTTACTCCTGGGTATGATGATTTAGCAAGTTTCATTTCATATGCAATTGAATAAAAAGCACCATCAGCTTCTTTTACCGCTAACCCCGGCTTTCTCAAAGCTATACCTCCAATAATTCCAACACCCATCGCTAGGTACCTATTTTCAGGCTTCCAGTTGCTAATCACCTGACCTCCAATATCAAAGACCCCAGCTGGATCTCCAGCATTTCCTATAAAAGTTATAGGACCATCAAAACAACGTGGACAACTTAATTTTTTCCATTCAAGCATACTTTGGGCATTCCACCCAGCCATATAATCATTTATGTGATTTCGAAGCTGTAATGCAAATTCAATCGCAAAATTACCCGAAAGCTCTACTGTAGGAATATTTACATACGCATCTCCAATACCACCTTCAGCGTTTTTGCTATTAAGGCTTTGATAGCTTCCATCATACCCGAGGCTTATAAAACTGCTGTCTTGGAAACCAGAACCGGTATTAGTCCAGTTTCCGCCTAATGATGCTATTCTATTAACCAAATTCACGCTAGAACCACCACTCCCGCCTCCAGTTTTGCTTCCTTGCTTAAACTGAGGAGTATAAGTGAAATTTCCATTCATCCCGGCAAACCAATATGAGCCATCAGGAACATTACTGATAACTCCTCCATCATAAGGAACATTTCTCATCCCATCAGGATCTGTAAACATTACCGGATTATTGGCTCCATAATGATAAGAACTAAATTGACTGAATGCTTCTGCTAACGGATCTGTTGCATTCCATCTTCCCAAATCCGGCATATACATTCTTGCACCAAAGTCATACATCCCGCTTTCCTGCAATTCTTTCCCATTGTACTTGTAGCTGTAGAAACTTCCAAATGGAGAGAATGTATTCCCTATATGGTTTAATCCGAAAGGATAATAGTTGTTGGTATCTAAAATTTCAGGAACGCCTGCGCTGTTTTTTGCAAAACTTACCCTGGTATTTCCAAGATGGTCTTTATACTGGTAAATATAGCGGTTTTGAGTGAAACTGTAATAACCTTCCGACGTTCCTACAAAATCAAGATTCCATAATGGTGTAATTACTCTTTCAGGATCAGCAATCCCTTTGTAGGCCTGCTGTTCGTAAGCATTACTTGTTCTACAGGTCAGACAGGCACTCCCATCTTCAAAAGTGTATTGAAATCCATCCAGATAATCTGTAGTCTGGGTAGTAGTGCTTGCCCCTCTTCCTGTGGTTTGGCTTGTGTAGATTTTTCTAAACTTAGTTCCATCAGCACTGTAAAGATATTTAAGAGTATTATTAATAGGATTACCAAATGCGTTCTGTACAATAGTAAAAGTATCTGACAGGTTAAGAAAATTATAGCTGATAGACTGTATTCCTTTGTCTAGCATTTCTTTCATATTCCCATTCAGATCATAGGTAATAGTATTATTGCCCCCTTCATACCCTGAGTCATTCAAAGAGTTCTCTGTTACTTTGGTTAAACGGTTTCCCGTATAATCATACACCAAGTCATCCACTTGTGTTGCCGTTGTGCCAAATATAGGAAAGGCATTTCTTTTTAAGGTTTTAATATTTCCATTCAGATCATAGGTCAGATACTCATTATAATAATTATTAAATGGAGTTGTAGAACCTGGTTCTGAGTATATGGCATCTTTCAGTCTGTTAAGCTTATCATAAGTATAGGTATATCTTTTCTGTACATTCTCTGATGCGTTTTGCCAATCTATTTCTGTAATCGTGCCATTATATTTCCCTTGACCAACATTACTATATTCCGGATTGGTATATTTAATTCCATATCCGAACAATTTACCATTTAAATTAACAGGATCATTGATCTTAATAAGCGCACCTAAAGCGTTATAGCTATAATCTATAGCCTGAAGAGGTGAAGAAGGTAAAGTTCCACCTATTTTTTTTCTTTTCAGCTGAGACTGTTCATTATATTCATTCTGAGATAGAATTTCAACAGGATTGTTATCAACCTGATGTTTCTGTACCAAAAGCCTGTTATGATCATCATATTCAAAAATTTGACTAATAATTCTTTCCGTGTCAGTCTGTACTCTCTTGTGGTATGCTTTACTTTGCATTGCAACACCAGCAAAATCCAGTTTTGTTTCTGTTTTCGTATATCCTCCTAAATGATTAATAGAATGGCTCCCAACTGCCCTTAATTTTGAATCGTACCAGATCCAGTTATACGTCCAGTTATCATCATCAATATTTTTCACATAAGAAGCGGTAGGAAGATTTTTGGTGTTCTGGGAAGCACTAAGATTATCCCCTATGATGTCCTGTCCGAAAATAGAAGCAGGTTTAGAGGGAGTTCCTTGTGGATATGTATCGTAATAATTGATACTTAAAATGACAGGTGTTTCACCATTGAAATAATTTTCTGTATAATAAACATTTGTTGCACTCCTGAAAAACCCAGTTGCATCTCTTTTTTCAGTGATGATAAGGTTTTTCAAATCATTTTGTCTCGTTGCTCTATCTCCTCCTGTTAAAAAGCCTGTATAAACAGGTCTTCCAAGCTCATCATATTTTGTTATCAACCATTGGTTGTTTTGCTTCATATTGGTATCACGAGAAAGGATAAGTCTGTCGGCTTTATCATATACCATATATTCCCAATCTTTGCCAGGAAGTTTCTTTTCTACCAACCTTCCCAAACTGTCATAACGGTATTGATAACAAAGATTATCTAAAGCATTCCCATCTACCATGGTTGTAGATGCCAATGGGGTAATGATGAAAACCTGCATTCCCAAATCATTATAAACGTAATAGGTATCTACATCCTTTATCCCATCATTTTTTCGCACTAAAATTGTTTGCCCGGCAGCATTTTTAAATTCAACAGAAGTATTATTATCGCTGTCTATGGCAGTAGTTTTCATCAGTTGATTGGCACCATAGGTTCCACTTTCTACCAGTTTTGAATAAGTAGCTTCATCGACCCAAGAGTTGATAACAGTATATTTCTTCACCTCTCCGGCAATATTTGCACTGTATCCCATCTGTACAGGGTGCTGTGCCCAATCATTTCCTAAAGGTGTAATCTTATCAACCCTGCTTAAGGGAGAATTTTCAAACTGCTTTTCAGAGTAAATTTTCTCCTGCCCAAATACTACGGGAGCATTGGCTAGCGGAGTGGAGTAAAAAGCACCATTCTGTGTTGTATTCTGTGGGATTGGAAGATACTCTTTAGCTACTCTTCCAAATGCATCATATTCTACATGATTTACTACATCTTTTCCGGATGGAGTGGCTTTAATTCCTATTGTTTGTTTCGTTCTTCCCAACCCGTCAAAATACTGTATTGCTTCCGTTTTTTTGATACAGTCCGCATCCAGACAGTTTTTGGTATAAACATAATTCTCACTAGTTGTAGCATTTAATGTTTGGGCGTAAGAATGCCCTGCTATCCATAAAAGACTGAATATATTTAAAATTCTTTTCATCAGGTATTAGTGTTTATAGTTATACTGGTATTCCTGTAGTGTTTTTCCATCAGAATTCATTGTTTTTACCAATCTGTTGGCAGAATCATATACATAGGATACTTTTGCTCCATTAGAAGAAACTGAATTAGTAACCCCAATTAAAGGATCATAGGTATAAATTGTCACAGGATTAGATTGTAATGCCGGGTCTCTACGCAGGTTTTCCAAAGCTTGCAGTAGAGACGCCTCGTTAGCAGGATTATCAGCATCAGCATTGGAGGCATTTATAGCAGCAAGGACTGAAGGTAAGCTAGAGATTTGGCTATAAGAAACTCCAGCAATCTCAGCGATCGGTAATGTTTGATAATATCCCCAGATTGTTACAATAGGAATACCATTTTTACCTTTCACCTGCATAGGGTTTCCTTTACTGTCATACATATCATAAGTCATTGTGGTTATAGGTGTTAAATCTTTCATCTCAAAAGTAACTACAGAAGAGGGATACAAATTATCGGCAAATTCGTACTTTGCCCCACCTTTGCTGACAACACTTCCATTTACCTTTGTTTCCGTTTGAAGAGGAATTGAAAGCATATTGGCATTGATCAAACGGGTATTCGAAAGATCTGAAGGATATTTTATAGTGGTTTCTGTAATTTTACCGTCTGGTGAAGTACTCTTTGTATAGGCAGGTTGAAAATTAGAAGTATTAAAAGTTGTTTCTGTAGTACCTTCTAAACTGCTTCCGTTAGCATAGAATGTTTTAGATGTTGTTGTTGATGATTTTAACCAGGCACTTTTAGATTTATAAGAAGTACAAATAGTATATTCCTGTGCACCAATGATTTCATCCAGTACATAATCTGTATTTTCACTGGAAAGCATTTGATTTTGTGTATCATACATTTCTTTTTTAGCTAAAAGTCCAGTAGAAGTAATATTATAATAAGGAAGATAAGAATAGTTATTAGATGTATAATCACTTGGCAATTTGAAATAATATTTTGAATACCCTAAATTTCCAGAAGTTCCTTCATATATTTCTTTTACATTACTATATAAAATCGTTTGATTAGAATATCCATCCACATTGCAGACTTCCCCAGAAAATAATTTACCGCTAGTACCGCTATTATCAAATAAATTATATTTATACGATACCCCTTTTTTTACTGTATTATCTGTATCGTAATATTTGATATTAGCAATACGGGCACCCTTTTTCATTTGAGTTGTATTTTTATAAGGAGTCTGTAAATTGGTGATCACATAATTTTTGATACTTCCGTTACCATTTCCTGTAAACTGAAGTGTATAAGTTCCTGGAACCAGATCAAAATACTTAATATTTATAGAACAATTATTAGTACTTCCTCCAACTTCTGTTCCTGTAGATCGCAACAATTTATAGTTTGGCGGGATGATAATATTTCCGTGAATATTTACAATTTCGTAAACCTCATCAATTAAAAGTTTAATAAAATATCTTTGTGCTGTTGATACCTGAAATGTATAACTTCTACTGCTATTTGTATTATAATTAACGGTATTAGCAATATTTAAATATTGTAATGAAGGCTCTTTGAGCTGATTAGTATCTAATTGTAAATTACTTTTATTTTCATACACTTCATTAGCCTCAAAATTATATACTATATACCCACCTTCAGGTAAAGTCATTTTTTTGAGCAATCCCAATGTATACGTTTTAGGATTAACTTTTGTTTCATCAGGACACAGAAAATTTCCATATTCATTAGGATTAGGAGAGGCTCCATAATTAGTTTCAGATCCCTCTTGATCATAAGCAAATTCTCTCCTTTCTGTGACAGCTTGATTTTTATCTAACTTTTGAAGCAATGTTAATATTCTTTTCCCTTTATTGGAATTATTAGGATAAGCAGGACTGGAAAAATTAGAATAATAAAACTGATGTTTGGCGATAAGATGTGACGATAAATCTAGTAAACCAATGCTTTTTACAACATAGGGGTCATCATCTTCTGAATTTGTATAATTGTTTTCAAATGCAATCTTTCCATAGGAAGTAGAAATGCTCTCTACTTTACAGTTCTGATATAAAAGAATACTAGTAGTACCTACATACTTATTGTTTTTTTGATAAGTGAAAGTAGCTATAGTATTATTATTTTGATCAATTACTTTGGTCAGAAAAAAGGCAGATTTATAATTAAATCCTTTATAACTTGTATCAGATCTGGAGATGCTATAATCCTCAAACACATATTTAAACCCTTTGCTGTCAGTTATTTTAAAAGAGTTAAGAATAAGGGTTGCTGTATTTGAATCTCTGGTATATTCTATTTTAACGTTACTTCCCGAAATATTATTCAGGGTAAAAGTATTGTTAATAGTATCTCTTACAAACTTAAATTTTCCTGAATTATTGGGTAGATCATAATAATAAATATCATCAAATAAATTCTTTTTATAATTTGATTTCGTTGCGTCATAATTAGACTCGTCTACTATATCATTAATCACTCTAGAAATAACAGCACCTCCTTTTAAAAGAGACCAGCCAAGACCAACTTCACTGGCGGGGTTTTCTTCTCCCGTATTATAAGGATGATAACTTAGTGATGTTGTAATCTCAAAATCCTTATTTCCGGTTGGCAATGATAATAAAGGAATTCCGATACTTGGAACGCCAGTAGAAGATGAGACGGGGGTATTTACATATGATGAAAATGAAGAGGCAGATGGTACAGGTTGGGAAGTATCCCCATAGTTCCTTTCAATCTGTGATTTTCCGAAATTAAAAATCAGGAAAGTCAGAATTAAAATAATTTTCTTAAACATGGTTTTATTTCTTAATTAATTTGGCATTTGCTGTTTTATTGGTGTCCGTTTTTATCGTCACCAGATAAGCTCCCTGAATGAGTGCCTGAGTATTGATCTTGGTAACTTTGTTTTTCGTTGTAAGATTTTGAAGCTGTCTTCCACTCATATCATACAGTAGAATATTTGCATCCTTGAAATCAAAACCAATTTCTATATAAGCATAATCAGAGACAGGGTTTGGATAGATTTTGATGTCATATTTTTCGATTAACTGATCCACTTGTTTGTCGCCCAGCTTTACTATCTTCCAGTTTTCTTTACCAAGCTCTTCTGCACTTGTTCCGGCTAGAACAATAGATCCATCTCTGTTGAGTTTTAAGTCGGAAAGTCTTTCTTCATTCTTACTGGATTCTCCTTTTACATGCTTTCTCCACTGCTCATTGCCATTCTGATCTAAATACAGCATCCAGAACGTTTCATCATCAGTTTGTATTCTTCTTTCTGCCTGCGTATACCCCCCCAAAAGAAGACCTTTAAATGATTTGTCATCCGCCGAATGCAGGACGCTCATCCCCATCAAAACATCACGGCTTTTGAAATTGTAAGATTTCTGCCACTGTTCATCACCCCTTTCATTTAAAGAAATCAACCAAAGATCTGTTCCTTCTTCAATACCTACTGTTTTGTTTCCCGATCTTTCTGACCTGGATTCTCCGCCAATTATGAATCCGTTTGAAGTCAAAGCCAGAGTTCTCAAATGATCATCACCCTTGCCTCCAAAGTTCTTTTCCCATTCTACTTTAGAGTTTTTATCAAGTTTAATCACCCAAAAATCTCCCTCTCCATAATTTTCTGTTTTCTTTGTTCCTCCGGCATTGCTTCGGGAATATACTCCAAGTAGTGCTCCCCCATCACGGGTTGGAATCATCTTTTCCACCTCATCCAAGCCTTTTCCACCTAAAATTAATTGTGATAATTCTTTTCCGTCTTTGTCTAATCTGGTAATTAAGACATCTTTAGAACCGTAACATTTTGTAGCGTTTTGCACGTTACCTGCAACAAAGAATCCTAACCCTGTCGTTTGAATTACTGCTCTGGCTTCTTCATCAGATGAACTCCCTAATGTTTTCTGCCATAATTCATCTCCAAACTCGTTGATACGGATGATCCAGATGTCTGAGCCTCCTTTGGAGTCTTCTTTTTTATCCAGACCCTTTCCTGAATAAGAAGTTCCGGCTAAAAGAAATCCACCATCTTGTGTGGTGACTGTCGCGGACAGATAGTCATGATTTTGCCCGGAAAAGTATTTTTCCCAGACTTCATCTCCTTGTTGGTTAAGTTTAACCAAATGGAAATCATAACCGTTATTTTGTTTGTTAGCTTGTTGTAATTTTCCGCTCTGAATTGAGCTTCCTGTAATCAAATACTGCTGATCTATTGTAGTGGCAACCTGACTTAAGAAATCCTGCGTACTGGACTTTATATCACGTTGCCAGATTACTTCTGTTTCTTGGCCGGAAATGCCTAGAAATGTGCACAAGAAAAGTGCAATCGTGTAATTTTTTTTCATTGTTTTTTGAGATTTTATATTTTTTGATTTAAAATGAGTCTCAATAAGGCATAGACCGATTATTGATATGACTTAGTGTGACAGGAAAAGTTTATCCTGATAGATAGAATGTTTTCATATTGGCTTATTTTTAAAAATGGTGATATAGCCTGATTAAAAAATCAGGATTTACTTAATTAGTCACAAAGACCTTAGGCTTTAAAGCCCTACACAAAAGAAGTAAGGAAAATTTCTTATACTGCGCATACAAGAAATTAAGCAGGAAAACATAATTTCTTTTCTCTCATTTGTTATTGTTTTTCGACAGTAAACTTAAACACTATCTATTTTTTTGACAATCCGTAAAATCACGGTATTTTAAATTCTGATTTTAAGGGAAGTAAAGTAATTTCATATTTTTTAATTTTTATATTGTTGTTTTTTAATTGTTTTTTCTCTAGTAACAAAGCTATCGCTTCAAAGCGACAGATCGTGTCGTATTATATCATAACCAAAAAAAATTTTCTTTATTTAAAAAAAAGAAAGGCACGGAGCAAAAGTCAATCCGTATTAGAGGTACTGCGAAGAACCCGACAACCAAAAAGACCTCGCCCATGCCCATATAGGTACATAGGCGTAAGTCTGTCAATATTTGGTTGTCATAGAAGATTCGCAGTTTTCTAATACCAATTCGACAGCTTACGCTTGTTTCGTTAAAATTATTGGAGCTAAGATATAAATAATTTTAAAATTCAACTTTTGAAAAAAATAACCATAAAGTAAAAAAAACAGCTATAGTTTCAACTTTCACTAAATCAAATAAATAAATCATAAATATTAAATTAATAAAAACTTATTATTTTATAAGAACCAAACAAATACAATAATATTTTAATATATTTACGTTACACTTATGACGGAAAAACTACTTCAATATCTTTGGAACTATAAGATTTTCAAACATTTTGACTTCAAGGATATTGAAGGGAATTCCGTTGAAATCATCCATTTTGGAAAATGGAATAAAAATGCCGGCCCTGATTTTCTGGATGCTAAAATCAAAGTAAACAGCTTACTTCTCGCGGGAAATATCGAACTGCATATCCGCTCTTCAGACTGGATTTTCCATAATCATTCCCAGGACCCCAATTATCAGAATATCATTCTCCATGTAGTTTTTCTTCACGATATAGATATTCATGAACTTACCGGAAAACATGTTCCTACCTTGGAACTTAAAGATTATACAGATGAAAATATTGTCCGGAAATATGAAAAATTTGTTGACGAAGAAGAATTTATCGCCTGTGAAAACATATTCGATACAGAAAAAATCCCGGTCAATTTTCATGAAGAAAATATTCTGAAAAAGCTGGATGAGAAATCTTCAGAAATTGAGCAGAGTTTAAGTCATTATAAAAATAATTTTGAAGCTGTTTTATTTCACAGCTTTGCTTATTCATTTGGTTTAAAAGTCAATGCTCATATTTTCCGGCAGATTGCTGAAAGTATAGATTATAGCATCATTAATAAAATCCGTCAGAATCCTATTCAGCATGAAGCTTTATTGTTTGGGATTTCAGGCTGGCTTAATGAGCCACAGGACGATCAAATGAAGATTTGGAAAAGAGAATTTGAATTCATTAAAGCCAAGTTTTCTATTCCAGATCTTACTTTTCATCCCAAATTTTTACGTTTAAGACCTCCCAATTTTCCAACAATCCGCCTTTCTCAATTGGCAGATCTTTACAAACATCAGAATTTATTCTCAAAAATCATGGAAGCCAAAAATGCTGATCAGTTGTACAATATCTTCGGTTCTATAAAAGCCTCTGAATATTGGAATTCTCATTTTAATTTTGGAAATATTTCCAAAGTACACCCTAAAACATTGAGCAAAGAATTTATTGATCTACTTATTTTAAACACAGTGCTTCCTTTAAAATATGCTTATCACAGATATCACCACGAAGAAATTACAGATGAAATTATTGAACTGTACAAATCTATTTCTGCTGAGAAAAATACCATCATTACAGGCTGGAAAAAACTGGGACTGGAAGTTGCTAATGCATTAGAAAGCCAAAGTATGATCTATCATCATAAAACCAATTGTGAAACAAAAAACTGCCTGGCATGCGGCATTGGATTTAAACTTTTAAAAGAATAGGCGTAGATAATAGAGACCTACGAGAAAAACCTGTATCAAAAAAATTCCTTACCTTGCAGTATTGGATTTAAACTTTTAAATAACAATCTGGAAATGCTGAGTAATATCCGTCATAAAATGGAAAGAGAGTGGTTTGGTGTACTGACAAGAATGGGTGCCAAGCTGGGGATTCCCGTATCTAAGCTGAGAATCTTCTTCATCTACTCTACTTTTGCCACAGCCGGTTTTTTCTTCCTGATCTATCTGGGATTGGCATTTACACTTTGGATTAAAGATATTTTCATCACCAGAAGACCTAGCGTCTTTGATTTATAAACTATGGAATTTTTACCAATTACTTCAGCTGAAGATCATAGAGTTCAGGAAATCTATACTTCTTACACCACTACTTTTCCTGTAGACGAACAAAGAGATAAAAAACAGTTTGAGGGTTTATTTTCAAATCCACATGTAAAGTTCATGTCTGCCATTCATGAATCTGAAGCTATTGGCTATCTCATTCTTTGGGAGCTGAGTTCTTTTGTTTTTGTAGAACATTTTGAAGTGTTTGAAGCATTCAGAAGTAAAAAACTGGGTTCTCATATTATGAATCATTTATCAGAAAGTTATCCGAATATTATCTTGGAAATTGAACCAGCGGAGCTGAGTGAAGATGCTTCAAGGCGCTATACTTTTTATCAGAGAAATAATTTTAGCCTGATTGATACTACTCATGTACAGCCAAGTTATGGAGAAGGGAAAAAATCTTTGAATCTGTGGCTGCTTGCTAATTATACTCCAGAGAATCTGGAAGAGCTTAAAAACGAAATTTGTAATACTGTTTACGCTTAAAATATAAAACGCCGGAATTATTTTCCGGCGTTTTTTGTTTATATTTTTGATTAATTTACTTCATATTCCAGTTTTATGGTGATACTGGCTTCTTTTTCCTTGGAAGAAGTATTGAAAGTTCCTCCATAGGAATAATCCTCGTTAGAATTTGGGGCAGTAATCTGAATAACTCCCATCGTTGCTTTCTTCAGATTTCCCAATTTACTTCCTGAATTTTCTGCAATTTTTTCAGCACGTTCTTTAGCATCTTTTGTTGCACTGGCAATCATTTCCTGTTTTACAGTGGCCAGTTTAGTGTAAAAATAGGCTGGTGAAGAAGAAGTAAATTCAATTCCGCGATTGATAATCTCTGTAATATTTCTGGACAGGTTTTCTATTTTCCCCACTTCTTTACTTTCAATCGACACCTTTTGAGTAAGATTATATCCAGAGAATTCTCCCTGTACATAATTTCCGTTAGAATCATTATAACTTCTGAATTGTTTTTGAATATCTACGGAAGAAAATACAATCTCTTTCTGTTGTATTCCTTTTGAAAGCAAATAATCGTTGATCACTTTTCTGTCTGTTGCCAATTCATCATAAGCGGATTTCAGGTCAGCATTATTTTTGGAAAAACTTCCGGACCAGGTAATCAAATCCGAAGTAAATTGTTTTATTCCAAGCCCTGTAACGGAGATTGTATTTTCAGATTTGTTTCTGTTTTTAATAGCATTTCCTAAAAAGCCGAGGCCGATTACGAAACCTAGCGCCGCTATGGCTACTGCAAAAATGTTTTTGTTCATAAAATTTGTGAATTGAGTTGTTGTTACAATAAAGGTTGTATCAATTTTTATTCCAATATTTTAAGATTTTTTTAACATTTTAAAAACAGAAAGCTGAAAGCTTAGAAACTTATTTTTGATTCTGTTTCAGCCTTTCTATAAAAAGAGGAACTGTTTCTTCCAATCTCAGCATGACGCCCGAAAGGTTTTTTGCTTTTACATAAGTTCGTACCTGAGGTTTTGCCAAGAATGAAAACTGAATAAATTCTGAAATCCTATCTGCGGGAATCCCTGCATTGACAAAATAATCATCATCTATCCTCTCCCGAACCCATGCAATGTGCTCCTGGAGATCATCATATTTATATTGTCTTTTCTGTCTTCTTGCTTTCCCACTGATCAGATCATACACACCCTGAACATTCAGGTTTCCTAAAAGCATAGGTAAAAGAACACTTTTCACTTCTGCTGGTTTTTCCCTCATTTTTCCTACCGGTTGCGGAAGTCCTACAGCATCTCTTACCTGCTCTCCCTTATCTACTTTAGCTACAATCCTCGAATCCGTTTCCAGATCTCCGGTAAGTTTTTTCACGATCTTAACTTCACCTACATCTTTCGGAATCATATAAAGAGTAATAAACAAAGGGGAATTAACACCATTGGTAAGAACTCTTCTTGATATCCTTTTGAAATCTTCTTTTACAAATCTCAGTTCATCATTAGGATTAGCGTTAATAGAAAATATTCCTTCTGCATCTGAGTATACTTTTTTGTCAGTAGACATATTGATAACGATTACTTTACTTAGGTTTTCACCTGTTTCATCCACTATTCGTCCTGTAACAGTCTGCTGGGAGAAAATAAAAGTACTACACAGCATCATAAGGAAAAGAAAAATCTTTCTCTGCCTTAATGCTCCTATATTTTTAATGAAATAATTCAATTTTTATAAAAAGTTATTCTTTAGCCCCTTCTAGCTTATTCGTTTTACTGTATTCCGCGAATGCTACTTTAAGCTCATATTCTACATCACTTATCTGAAAATCTTTCCTAAATCTTTTTGCAAGGGAACGGGTTTTATCTGCATAAAGAAGAAAAGCATCAATCTCTTCTTCACCCATTCCGTATTTTTTCAGGAATCCCAGATTCACTTCATTTCTTACTCTTTTCAGGAAATCCTGAGTTTCATTGTAATTAGCTTTGGTAATTTTAGGTTTTGTTGCTTTATTTACCAAACCAGCTACAGCACTCAACACTCCAAGTACATTTACCTGTCCCGCATTAAAATCATGTCCCGTAAAAGTTTTTGATATGGCATTATTGGGTAAAGGCTGATAAAGGGGGCTTTTCATATAATTCTCCAAATCAGATTTTAATGACTGGATTTTTCTTGATTCATTCAAATGCTGGTTATCTTTTGCAAGATTTCCTGTAGGTTTATATTTTATTTTCACCTCAGGAATCTGAATCTCCATTTTTTTCAGAATAATACTCAACGGAGAATTAAAATCATCTCCCGTAATCTTTTTATCAATGCGGTAATATCCTTCTTTAACAAATCTGATCTCATCATTTTCTTTTGCTTCGATCTCAAACTTCCCGGACATATCACTTAAGATACTTTTGCCGCTTGAAATATTGACAATGAGCACGGGAGTTAAATCCAGCTCATTAATGGTGATAGCCCTTCCTGATATTTTTTTCTGCGCCCAAATTTCTGAAGCCATACAAAAAAGTACAAGAAAAATACATTTACTGATATTTTTTATTTCCATCTATCTTTGAGTTTGCGGAGCACGATAAGATGAAATTCTTGTCAGAACAAAACTCTGAAACCTGTTCAGATCTGCATCACTGCAGAATCCATATTTCAGGATTTTTTTTCTTTCGAAACCACCTGCAAAAACATAAAAAATAAAATGATCTATCAGAGGTTTTTCTATCTTAAGACTGGTGAAATACTCATCTCCAAGACTGGCTCTGATATATTTCATCAAATCAATATCATCCCATTTGTTTTTCACTTTTCCAATCGAAAATCCCTGTCCTTTTGGCTGTACAAATTCCCCAGGTCTTGCAGCTAATATTCTCGGATCCGATTTCTGAGCAATATATTGGTCTATTTCTTTAATCAGCTTTTCCACTTTTTTAGGTTTGTTATAAAGCTTTGAATCTATTTTCAGGTTTCCGGTAAGACCTTGTTTCACTTCTACTTCAGGAATCTGAATGGTTTGGCGAACCAAACTTACGTTCATCGGAGATTGTGTATTTTCCAAAGAAACTTTTTTTGCTAGACGTTCATATCCTGCTTTTACAAACCTTAATTCATCACCCTGCCTTCCGGAAATCATAAAGTGACCGTCCCGGTTTGAAACTACTATTTCATCAGTCCGTATGTTGATGACATTTACATCCTGCATTTCAGTACCGCTTTCAGAAATAATTTTTCCAAAAATATAATTTTGGGCATGAGTGTGGATACATAAAATAAAAGATAAAAAAAAGAATAGTTTAAGTTTCACAGGCTATTTTTTATAAAGCAAAGCTAAAATTATTTTTAATTTATACCATAAGTTTAACCACAGTTAACGTGTTTTAATATTTCTTTTTAATTTTTGCCTTCTAAACTGTTAAATCGGTTGATTAAATTGTTAAAAATTCTTTTAAATTTTAGCTAACTTGCAGTCTCAATTCTCTTTCAACAATGCAAAATTCTTACACAGTCATCAATGCTTCTGCCGGATCCGGGAAAACTTACGCCCTGGTACAAAGGCTTCTGATGATCTGTCTCCGTTATCCTAATCAACAACAGTCGATCAGGAATATTCTCGCTCTGACTTTCACCAATAAGGCTGCAAACGAGATGAAGGAAAGAATTTTATCCTGGCTGGGAAATTTCTCAGCAAAAGAGTATGCAGAGAATACTGATCTGAAAAATATTCAGAAAGCATTTGAAGAACAGGGTTTAAAAATTACCATTGATGAGCTTCATCATCGTTCAAAAAAACTTTTGGATTATGTTCTCCACAATTATTCCACACTGAATATTGGTACAATTGACCGTTTTAATTCAAGATTGGTAAGAAGCTTTTCCTATGAATTGGGACTAGCAAAAAATTTCAATCTGGAAATTGAAGCAGAACCGTTTTTGATAGAAGCAGTTGATAAAATGCTGGATCAGATTGGTGAGAATGAAACGATTTCCAATTCTTTTATGGATTATGTAGACTACAGTCTTGAAAATAATGAAAGAATCAATCTTAATAAAAACCTTTACGATTCTGCTAAAGAATTTGTGAAGGACATTCATTACGAGCATTTGAAAAGCAACAAAAGCTTTGATGATGCCAATTATGAAAATATAAAAAATACACTTCGTAAAGAGATCGTTCTTAATAAAAAACAATCTGCGGAACTTGCTGCCGGTTCTATTGAATTATTCAAATCAAGAGATATTGATATTGAAGATTTTGCCCAGGGTAAAAACGGAATTGGAGGATTCTTTACTAAAGTGATCGATTTCTATCAACAGAAAAGAGCCGGATTCCCTTTTCCTACGACTCAGGAAGAATCTGTTATCAATAATTATAAAAAGGGAGCATCTTCAAAATCAAAGCATAAAGAATCTGAGATTTTTGAAATCCTGGATCAGCTTCTTGATAACAGAATGAAACTTATTCTTCTGTTCATTGAGACCCAAAAGAAAGAAAAAATATTATCTGCTCTTCTTCCTTTAAAAGTAAATAAAGATATTCAGGATGAGCTTCAAAAAATTGAAGAAGAAAATGATCTTGTTCTTCTTTCCAAGTTTAATATCTTGATTAATGAAAATCTTAAGAATGAACCTTCTGCTTTCATTTATGAAAAAGTAGGTGCCCAGTTTCAGCATTATTTCTTTGATGAGTTTCAGGATACATCAGAACTTCAGTGGCAGAATTTTGTTCCGCTGAGGGATCATAGCGTTTCTACAGAATATACTTCTTTTACACTGGTGGGAGATCCTAAGCAGAGTATTTACAGATTCCGTGGTGGAGAGAGTAAACTGATGCTCGATATTATCAACAAAAAAGAATTCTCGCCGAAGGAAGCAGATCTCCTTGTATTAAAAGATAACTGGAGAAGTGCAAGAAACATTGTACAGTTCAATAATGAATTGTACCGTTTTCATTCTGAAGGATTGCTGGAAGAGCATAAGAATATTTTCGGGACAGATGCAGAGCAAAACCCAAAATCCAAGATGGATGGGCGTGTAAAGGTGAATCTGATAGAAAATCTTACGAATGAAGAGTTTTACCAGGATACTTCGGAAAGAATGCGAAAAGATATACAGGAATGTCTGGATAATGGTTTTAAGTTTTCTGATATCACCATCCTTTGCCGTGGAAATTTTGACATTTTCAGTTATTCCCAAAAACTGGGTGCTTTAAAGGTCAATTATCGTGGTGAGGAAATCAACATTAAGACAATATCTGATAAAGGTCTTACGCTGGAACTTTCCAATACTTTAAAGGCTGTAATTGAATATCTGCGTTGGGAACTTAATCCCAAGAATAAACATTGTCTGATTATGATGATGTACCACCTGAATACATTGGGGAAAATTCAAATGCCGGATTTTACTTTAGATATGAAAGAAATTCTGGATATTGAAGGCCATGAAGAGATTCTTCAGTTTATTCAGGAGAAATATTCACTTCAGCTTAAACAGGATAATTTCCCGAGATTTAATCTGTATAATTTTATTGAGTATTATATCAACGAATTTTCTGTCGAAAACAAAGAAACAGATTTCTTATTGAACTTTCTGGAAATGCTTTTTAACTTTACCCAGAATGCTGGTGCAAGCACGAAAGAATTTTTGAAATATTGGGATGAAGAGGCTTCTTCGTATACTATTCAGGCTTCAGAAAATATTGACGCGATTCAGATCATGACCATTCACAAGTCTAAAGGATTGGAATTCCCCATTGTTTTTATTCCTATGATGAATAAGAACCGGGATAGTGAATTTACCAACTGGTTTGATACGAATGAGAATGAAGCTTTGAAATCAGTCAACATCAACCAGTTTAGCAAAAACCTGGAAGCGTATGATGATGAAATTCTGTTTTTCAACACCAAAAATTCTTATAAAAATCTAATTGACAGATTATGTCTGCAGTATGTTGCCACCACAAGACCTGTTGAACAGTTGTTTTTTTATCTTCAAAAAGCCAACAAGACTTCTAATAACCTTGAGCTGCTGGAATTCCTTCAAACCAAGAATAAGGAACAATCTGATGAATTTGATGTATATGAAGTGAATCCTGAAATGTTGAAAAAATACTCGAAAGATAAAAGTTCATCTTTTAAAACCAAAAATATTCAGGATGTGAAGAATGTCAACGAACAAAGTACTTCTATCAAGATTGCAACGCCTTCAAAAAACTATCAGGTTCGAAATGAAAAGGTAAGAATAGGGCTTTTTGTACACGAGCTTTTATCAAAGATCAATACTGAAAAAGATATCAGCAAGGTATTGGAAGGCTATGCTTTGGAAGGTCAGATCACTTTGGAGGAAAAAAATGAAATACAGCTCACTTTACAGGAGATCGTCAGAACTTATTCTGAATTTTTTGATGAAAAATGGGAAGTAATCAATGAAAAGGACATTATGATTTCTGAAAACGGAGAAAGCCATATATTCAGACCAGACCGTATTTTAAAGGGTGATGAAGGGTATATGATTGTTGATTTCAAAACCGGTGAACAGAAAACCAAGGATGAAGCACAGGTAGAAGGTTATAAAAATATCTTGGAACGTCTGGGGAAAAAGGTTCTCAAAACTCAGATTATATATCTATAAATTCTTTAAAAACAACATTACCAAAAGGTTAATATAAAAATGATTCAAAATAGAAATGATTTTATTATTTTTATTAAGTACGAATAGAATATGATGTATCATTTATTTTGATTACAACCAACCATGAGAATATATTTAATTTCCTTTGTAATAAGTGTGATCATCATGTCGGTCTCCACTGTGGTGACTTTTAATATTATTGATACTCTGGATCCGCCTGTTACAGAGGATGGACACCAATATATGCCTATTGGAAACATTCTAAAATCTTTACTCCTGAGTTTTGTATTAGGTGCATTTGTTTTTATTGTTGCCGTTAAAATACAGAGGAAAAAATGATCCTTATTACATTATAAGTTTTGGCTAAAACTATGGGGATTTTGATTTTTTGATAACGGGCTTCTTTCGGTTAAGCTCAGGATTCGAGCCCACTTCTATTGAATATATGAAGAAATATTAGTATAAAATAAAAACCGCTATTCCTAGGGATAGCGGTTTTATATTTTGAAAAGTTTCAATCTTATGCAGTTGTATTAGGAGTGAATACTCTCTGAGACAGTTCCTGGTCAAAAAGGTATAATGCTGATGGGTTATCACATACCATTTTGATTTTTGTTACATACTGAGAAGCACTTGCTTCTTCTTCTACCTGCTCGTTGATAAACCATTGCAGGAATGATGTTGTAGCAAAATCTCCCTCTTCATTAGCATTTTTTACAATATTGAAAATACTTTTAGTTACGATTTTCTCATGTGCCAATGCTTTTTCAAAAATATCTGTTGCATTTTCGAACTCATGTGGAGGTTTTGGAATTTCTCCGATGATAATTTCCCCTCCTACATCGTTCAGATAATCAAACATTTTATCTGCATGCATCAATTCTTCTTTGCTTTGTACTCTAAAGTAGTTGGCAATTCCATCAAGATCTTTTCCGGAAAACCATGCAGACATTGAAAGATAATATTGAGCGGCGTATTGTTCGTGGGCAATTTGTTCGTTAATTAATTTTGCAATTTTTTCGCTAACCATAAGTATTAAATTTATAGTCAAAAATAGGGAATAAAAGCCCGAAATCAAAAGTTTTAAAGAAATTTAATACAAAAAGGATGGAAAAACATCCATCCTTTACACATTAAAAAACTAAAATTGAAGGTTCTTAATTTACATCAGCAGTCCCTGTATTCATAGGCTTTTTCATCATTCTTCTTTCCTTCATACCCATTTTCATTTTATCTGCTTTTGCTTGTCTGTCAGCCTGCCATTTATCATATTGTTCAGGACTTAGGATTTTCTTCATATCTGCATCCATTTGTGCTCTTTTGGCCTGCATTTCCTGCATCTTAGCTTGTCTGTCTCCCTTGTTTTTTTCAAACTCAGCTTTCATTTCTGCTTTTCTTTTATCCTGAAGAGCTTTTATTTGAGCTACCTGAGACTGATTAAGGTTAAGATCTTTTTGCATTTCTGCAAGGCGATCCTGCTGTTTTTGCTCCATTCTTTGTTTCATTTCAACAGCTCTTGCCTGTCTGTCTTGTGGAGTAGCTGTATTGGTTTGTTGTGCCATTGCAAAACTTCCCATTCCGATCAATGCTATTGCTAAAACTAATTTTTTCATCTTTTTTAAAATTTAATTAATTGTTATTTTCTACTTGTTTCTTGTTTTATATCTTTTTGATTATGAATTAAAACACAAGTTAAATTAACAAGTTCATAAATAATGTTAAATTTTAACTAAAATAAATCAAATAAAAGCAAAAAAAAGGGCAGATTATAAAAACCTACCCTTCACACCACTTAAATATAATATATGAAAATTAATTCCTTGCTAAACTGCCTCTAAACCCGCCACCATTACCACGGCTTTCATGTCTTGAGCCAGAACTTTCAGATCTTTGTCTGAAGCCTCCTCCATTACTATTTCTAAAACCACCATTATCTTCTCTTCTAGGAGCTTCTCTTCTCACTTCACTGTTTCCTCTGAAACCGCCTCCATTACTACTTCTGAATCCTCCATTGTTATCTGTATTTACTCTGGTTCCTCCATTATCAGAACTTCCTCGGAATCCTCCACCATTATTACCTCTGAAACCTCCATTGCTGGTAGTGTTTCCGCCATTATTAGAATTTCCTCGGAATCCTCCATTATTGGTAGTGCTTCCGCTGTTTGTTCCATTGCTGTTTCTAAAACCTCCATTATTTCCTCTGAAGCTTCCAGAACTTTCTGTAGTTCCTGTATTTCTGAAACCGTTACCACCTCTGTTATCTCTTCTTACAATATCAAAAGTAGGATTGTCCATTCTACGGAATCTTGATCTGTCTACTCTATAGACATTGATATTGATATTTCTATATCTTGGCATTACAGTATATCTCGGTACATAGTATGTTCTTCTATAATTCTGGAAATATACAATTGGGCTGGAACCTCTGTAATAGTTATTTTGGAAAACAACAAATACTCTTGGGCCTAAAATTCTTTGCATCGCATAAAACCTGTCATAGTACCATCTATCCGGATTATATCTGTAGAAATTATTCCATGATGTAAAACTTGCATACAGATTATTCAATCTCATAATCTGGTCTACCTGCCATCTGCTTAATCTATTCTGAACGAAAAACCCATTCCAATCGATATTAATAATACTGTTTCTGTAATCGTTATAATAGCTTTGATAATAATCACTTGGATAATAATCCTGAGGATAATTGTAATAATAATCATCCGGGAAATAGTTTCTATCATCTTCATCGCTGTAATTGCCTCCATCATTCTGATAATAACCGTCATCACCCCAACCATTATTCGGATACTGTTGAGCTGACGTCAAAACGCCTAACCCAAAAGCTAATCCTAAAAATATTTTTTTCATCTCTATAGTCGTTAATTGGTTAATATATAGCAGAATATCTTAATTCTATCTTTTTGATACAAATAAAAAAAAGAAGTTAAATCCTAAGATCAAACTTCTTTTAAAATATTTTTTAACTCACTGATAATCAAATGTTAAATTTACATCCTTCCACTATCTTTTATCCAGAAAGCAATTTTTTCGTTGAAAGATTTTTGCATTTTCAGATCTTCCAGGTTGATGTGCATTCTATAGCGCCAATAATGAGGGAATACTGCCGGATTATTTATTCTTTCGTTATCCATTTTCTTATTGGTGAGCTTTGCATCGGTTGCCAGAAACTCCTGAATAGGAAAAATTGCCAGCATAGATTCGTTATATAAATGCTGCTTCATAATGATCTCCGCAAGGTGAGGATTAAGGTCTGCAGGAGCTTTTCCGTACTGAATCAACTGTTGATTGAAGTATTTTTGGGTAAGTACAGGATCTTCTTTCCACCATTGTCTCAATGTAGAGCTGTCATGGGAAGAAGCGGTTACTACATTCATATAACTTGCATTCTTAGGATTATAAAACGGAATGTTTTCAGAAGGCATTCTCTGTACTTTTAATGCTATAATGGCTAATTCATCCATTACAACCGGTACACATGCAGGAACCATCCCAAGATCTTCCCCACAGATCAACATTTTCGTAGCATTCAGGATAACTGGCAGCTTTTCCATAGCTTTTTCAAACCACAGATGATCCTGCCTTCTGAAGAAATAATCGTGATACAGTTCATAAATATTTTTCTGTTCCGCTTCCGGAAGGTATTTATAAGACTCTGTATTGTAAACATTAAATCTTGGATGATAAACAGTTTTCCCGTTTCTTTCTTCGGTTAAGAACAAAACATTGGCACACAGGGCAATCAATTTTTCTTCAAGGGAACCGTAAGATTTTTTCTTAAAGAAATTAACCAGCTTTCTTTGGGTATCAAATTCTTCTTTGAAGGCATAAGTTCCATTATCATTACGATTCATAAACTCAAGAGCTTTACCGCCCTCTTCTCCAAAGTAATCCCATAAAATTTGATTGTTTATAAAAGGCTTACAATACCTGTCAAAATTAAACGGAATCTGCCATGCCTTAAATTCATCCACTACGATGGGAACAGCCGGATAAAAGTATCCTAAAATTCCTTGTACAGCAGAAATCGGCATTCTCCATATTCTGAAAAAACCTAGAATATGATCTATTCTCATGGCATCAAAATACTGTTCCAATGCTTTGAACCTGTTTTTCCACCATCTGTAGTCATCTGCTTTCATAGCTTCCCAATTATAAGTTGGAAATTCCCAGTTCTGTCCTAATTCTGTAAACTGGTCTGGTGGTGCTCCTGCCTGGAAATCCATTCCGAATAATTCAGGCTCTGTCCATGCTTCCACAGAATATCTGTAAATACCAATCGGAAGGTCTCCCTTCAACGAAATTCCCAGGTTGTGAGCGTAATCTACGGCGTCTTTCAACTGTACATGCAGTTGGTACTGCACCCATGCATGGAGCATAGAGGCATCATAATCCTTATTTTTTGTTGTAAAAAACTGAGAGATCTTGCCTGCAATATATTTTTTGTGGGTTTTCCACTCGTTGAAATTGGGTGTTTTATATTTATCCCTCAATACACAGAATGCTGAATACGGAACAAGCCAGTATTCATTATCTTTGATGAATTTTTTGAAGTTTTTATCTTTATAAATTTTATCCTTTTCAGCATTAAAAACAGCTGAAAGATACTTCCATTTGCCCACAATCATTTTTTCGTAATCAATCAGATCCAGAGCGTTTAAGTTCTCTTTTTCAAGCAGATATTCATCAACTAGTTCTTTCGGTAAAGAAAAGTCAAGATTTTCTAAAGAGATATATTGTGGATGCAACGCATAAACAGATACGGCCGCATAAGGATAAGAATCTGTCCAGGAATAATTCGCTGTTGTATCATTGATTGGAAGAATCTGGATAATACCAAGGTTGGTTTCCTTCGTCCAGTCTGCCAGTTTTTTAATGTCAGTAAATTCTCCTACTCCAAATCCATCTTCACTTCTCAAAGAGAATACCGGAACAGCTACCCCAGCATCGTGATACATCTGGTATCCTTTAAATTTAAAATAATGATTGGATACAATCTGTAAAACATCCGGAAACTGATTCGCTACTGTAAATCTGTTTTCTCCTGTTTCTACATCAATGACTCTGTTTTGTTTGACATCAAAAAGACAGTACTTGAATTGAATGTATTCATTCTCCGGAATTTCAACAGAAACTTCCCACATTCCAAAATCTGTCTGATGAAGATGAATTACTCTTTCATAATTCCAACTCCCTAAAGATTCCGTATTTCCAAAAAGTACAACTCTCCAGTCTGGATTATAAATAGGTGCTTCTATTCTGAATAAGTGAGTATGTTTTTTTAAAATCGTTACTTTTTCAGGAACAAAATCGTGCAGCTTATTGTAAAGGATTTTGTTGTTTAAATAGTTCTCTGGAAAATTCTTGTTATTCCATTCGTCAAAAATGACAAACTCCTTATAATTGTGTGGAAAACTGAGATGATGCGGAACAAATTCTTCTCGTAATACATTTTTTTTCTCATCTACAACTCTGTATTGGTAAGAAATAGATTTTGAAAAGTTATCCACTTCACATTTCCATAAACCATTTTCACCATAAAACATAGTATGGATATGTACTGCAGCGCCTTCTTCACTAATTACAAGCTGTAAATTTTCTCCGGCCTTTACAATATATCCTACATTAAAGTATAGTTTCATCTATATTTTTTTATAAAAGTACATTTTAATATCGAAAAATAAAACTTATTGAATATCAAATAATCATTAAAAGACCTTTTCAAAATGTTTGAAAAGGTCTCTATATTTTGAATTATAATTCTTAATTATTTTGTTACAAGAATCTTCTTATTAAAAATTGCTTTTCCAGATTCATTAGTGATGTTTACAATGTAAGTTCCACTCACCAATCCTTTAAGATATACTCTTTCATCCAGAGAAATATCCTTCACAGAGAGATTCTGAGTCATCACATTTTTACCGGACATATCAAAAATATTCAGTTGAATGTTACCTTTTACATTTTTGTTAACATGAACATTAATATAATGCTCATCCACCTTTGTTGGATAAATATCCAGATCGGCTAAAGCATTAGCAGTAGAGGCTTTATCATTCACAAAATATTTACTTGCCAGGTCATAGATATGCAATCCCTGTTCCCCAGGAAGTTGCATAGCCTGTAAGGATATCAGATCTACTTCATATAAAGCACCTCCTTTTGCACTTGCAATAACCACTTTGCCCTGAGCATTTACAGCAGATCCGTTTACAGAATAGTTATCTGGAATCCCAGCAATTTTACCCACAAATTTAGCGGTCATATCTTTTGTCAAGACTTTGAAAACATTTCCTGAAGCCGAAAAAACATAGAAATTATTATCGGTATCAGCAATCATATCACCACCAAATCCCGTTTCCATAGCTGTAAATGAATTTTTACCATTCGAAGATTCATCTTTAATGATTCCTAGATCATTTACCACATACTGTCCACTTTTTTTGCTGATTTCCAAAAATTGTGTCCCGGCATTATTTACAACATAAATATTTCCATTATATCCTGTTGCCATTCTTGTAATATGAGAATTGATATCACAGGAAGAAATTCTTGCCACATTATTTTCTACCAAGGTAATTTCTTTAGTTTGAGGGTTTAAAACATAAATATTGGAAGAAAACATAGGCATATACACCAGATTATTATTCGAAGAATCATAAGCAAGGGCTGCCAGTGTTATTGACTGAGAGTTATTGTAAGAATTTTTATCTTCTGCGACAACACCTTTTCTAGCCTGTGAGAATACTTTAGTTGAAGAATCAGCTGTAAAAATTTTCTCTCCAGAAGTTCCATTAACAGCATCAATTGTGCGGAAATCATTGAAGGTAATACTCTGAGTATCTTTTCCCGTAATGGCAAAGAAATCCTGTTGTGCTTGTGCATTAATACCCAATAACAGTAAAAATAGAGGGAATAAATGTTTTTTCATATTATATTTTTTTTAGATTCGTAATCATTTTTGATATGACTAAGTTACACAATTTTCAAATTAAAATATAAAAAATCCCTGGTATTTGAATAAATATTATCAGGTGATGATATAGTATGTAATAAAACATTATTTCCACTCTGTCATTTCGTAGGAATCCAGGCTTATTGATGATAGTTTTAAAGGATGTAAGATGACAGGATAATGCTTAAATTTTTTTAGCACTTAGTATTAGCCGTGCCATACTGAGCATAAACTAAAGGTTTACGAACATAGTTCATGAAGCATCTTAATTACGATGAATTATATTTCTGCTATTGTA
>NZ_PCOU01000038.1 GCF_002979455.1 Chryseobacterium sp. MYb7 | reverse complement strand
AGTAAAGATACAAAAAACAAACGGTAAAATAAATTAATTAACTGATAATCAGTTAATTAAAATAATAATATTGAATATCTAAAAACAAAAAGTCGGAAGATTTTTCTTCCGACCATGGCTACTTAAAAAGGGCTTTTTTTTAGTTATTTAAGAACTTCTTAGATTCTTTTATATTTTTATTAGAGTAACTTACTATAAATGCTCCTTTTGGTAATATCCTTTCAATCTGAATTTCATTGGTTTTAGAATTTCCTTTTTGAATAAGCTTACCACTTAAATCATAAATCTGGTAGTCACCAAACACATCATTTTTACCGCCTGCCAATTTCAGTTTGTTTTCTGATTTCAGGTATACTAATTTTGACTCTGCAGCTGTTTTAACTTCTACTGTTCCTAAGCTTCCTGTAATTCTTACTGCGTAGTCTTCCATTTGCCCATATTGTAATTGAGAACAAGCTGTCAAATCTGAAAAAGTGGTCCCTCCATAAGAAGATGGATCTACCGCAACTCTCATTCTTACATAAGTATTGGCAACAGCATTTGCCGGAGGAGTAATATTGGTGGTAACAATGTTAACACCCTGAGAAACAATAAGAGAAGAAACATTATTTACAACAGCCTCTGAGTCTTCAAATGTCCCGTTATTATTATAATCTATCCATACTTTTGTTCTGAATCTGTTAGACTGGCCAAATCCATTGGCATATGTTACTTTTAATGCAGTACTTGTATTGGACGGGATATCAGTAAAGTAAGCAGGTCTTATACAAGTTGCTGTGGAGTAATCTTCATAAAACTTTGGAGCTGGTTCATCAGAGTCATATCCGTTGGTAGTACTGTTGATTGAACCAAACTGAACTCTTGTAGCACCAATTGCAAAATTATTATTTGCAGGGTTTACAATTCCGGAAGGATTACATTGTGCTGCCACTACAGAAACAGGAGATGGAACTACAACCGTAGGATCCTGGCCTGCTGTAGAAGTAATCAGATTTTTTCTATATTCCATCATTTGCATGATCGCTCTGTTTCTTTGGCCTTCGGTAAATTTACGGTTGGAATTGGTATAATTCATTACATTATACTGAGTTCCATCATAATTCTGAGTTGTACAAGGATCGATAGCATTATTATTAGGTACAGCTACTCCATACATACTTCTGGATGGTGAAGTATCACAAACTCTGTCCCCATCTGTATCACAGTTATTATTAACCGGGCATGCTGACTGATTCGTATAGCTTACTCCCTGGAAAGTATGGTACAGACCAAATGCATGTCCAAGTTCATGAGTAAGAGTAGTATCATTAAGATTTTTCAAAGTCGCTACTTTCATGAAGCTTTCATAAAAATAATCATAAGAATCCGGGAATCTTGCGTATCCCATCAACCCTCCGGCATTCTGCTGCTGCCCGTCAAATCCTATGACAATATAAATATTGAAATAAGAAGTTTCCGGCCAGTGTGGTGCCATTGTTTTGATATCAGATGCATTGGCACCATTACCTCCATCATTTGAATCTACTCCTCTCAGATCATAATTAGGAATAGTACTTCCGTTATATCTTACAATACCTGTTGTAGGAGAACAGTTTGGGGCTCTTTTTGCCAATACCAGTTTAAAAGGAATTACATTTCCTCCTGTTGCGCCTGACCCTTCAGGATAAAATCCATTTCCATAGGTAGTAGCATACATGCTATTTGCACGGTTCACCCAATCAATGATATTCTGATCTGTCAGACTTAAGTTAGCATTAGCTGCTGCACTTGACTCAATAACGTGTACTACAATCGGGATTTCAAAAACCTGTCCTGTATAAAGTCCGTTCCATGAAGTAGAACCACCTACTTTATTAAGGAAAGACTGTTGATCCACATTTCTCAATCTGGCTTCAATCTCTTCTCTCTGTTGTTTTAGTGCTGGAAATCTCTGATCCATTTTAGTCATTTCACTATCAAATCCACAGTAATGGTTTTGACTTTGGGAAAACACATTCACAAATAACAAAAGTAGAAATAGAATGTTAATTTTTTTCATTTATATAATTTCTATTAATTAATTCGCGGCAAAATTATCATTTTAATTGATAAAAACTCAAAACACAAAGCGAAAATTTTTGTTTTTTATTATAATTTCAAAAAAATAAATTAAAAACCTGATTTACAATAAAATGTAACAAAATAAACAATTACTTGGTAAAACATAATACTATCTTTTACATTGGTATGATTTTTAGTACTACCTTTGTATAAATTTTCAGTTATGAAAACAAACCAACAAACTATAAATCAAGGAACTCATACAATAAACTGGTTCCAAAAGTTTCTGATGGTATGTTCCGGAGGGAACATCCATATTTTAAGAAAGACTCCGAGTGAATGGAATAAATTTTCCGGAATTGGAGGGATCGTGCTTTTCACTGCGGTATTTGCTACTTTGTCTGCAGGCTATGCCATGTATACGGTATTTGATAATATCTGGACTTCAGTAGGTTTTGGAGTTCTATGGGGATTAATGATTTTTAACCTTGACCGCTATATTGTTTCATCCATCAAAAAGACAGGAACCTGGTGGAATCAGATTCTAATGGCCATTCCGCGTCTTATCCTTGCTACATTTTTAGGGATCATTATTTCGAAACCATTAGAGCTTAAAATTTTTGAGAAAGAGGTAAACAAGCAGCTGAATACCATTATTCAAAGAAATAAAAAACAGCTTCAAGGGGAAATGAACGGAAGAATTCTTCAACAAAGCGGACCTTTCGAAACAGAAAAACAGCAAATTTCCGGAAAAATTGCTCAGTACCAGAAAGCATATGATTCTGCTTCAGTAGAGCTTGAAAAGGAAATTCTCGGAAAACAATCTGGATTAACCAGTGGAAAAGAAGGCTACGGACCAAATGCCAAACGTAAACAGGAATTAAAAGAACAACGTAAACAGGATCTGGAAAATTATCAGAAACAGGCTGCTCCAAGACTGGAGTATCTGGATAAAGAAATTTCTAAGGTATATACCAACCTTGAAACGGAAAGGAAATCTACAGAGACTTTTGAAGATAAATTCAATGGATTTGCGGCAAGACTTCAGGCATTGGATGAGCTTGGAAAAAATTCTGCGATCATAGGACTTGCAGCCTCTTTTATCATGGGATTATTTATCTGTCTTGAAATTTCTCCGGTATTGGTAAAACTAATTTCTCATATAGGACCTTATGATTATCTTCTGGAAAAAACAGAAAATGATTTCAGGCTTTACTCTAAAGAGAAAATTGAAAAAGGAAATGCTTTGACTGATTTCAGGATCGAGGATTTTAAGGATAATCTGAAAAATTAAAGTTAATTTTAAAAGAGTAATACATTAGAGAAAAAAAACTATAAAAAAGTAAATTTTAATTAATAAAATCTAACCTTTCATTATATAATGAAAGGTTTTTTTATTTATAAACGTTTTATGTAAAATATTTTATAAATTTATACTACTTAAAACCTTGTCATCATGAAAAACTTATTTATTGCATGTACATTGCTAATCAGCAGTGCATTCACTCCTTCCTTAAAAGCTCAGGCATCGGAACCATTTTTAGGTCAAATTGCTTTTGTTCCTTATAATTTTGTTCCTAAAAACTGGGCATCATGTGACGGACAACTTCTGTCTATTGCACAAAACACAGCCCTTTTTTCACTCCTGGGAACTACTTATGGAGGAAACGGAACAACCACTTTTGCTCTGCCGGATATGAGAGGAAGAGTACTTGTTCATAACGGACAGGCTCCGGGAGGCCCTACTACATACACCATGGGACAGACCGGAGGCACTGAAAGTGTAACATTATTGGTAACACAAATGCCGGCACATAGCCATACGGTAAATGCAGTAACTACTGAGGGAAATCAAAATTCTCCTACCAACAGTCTTCCGGCAGATACCAAAGTTCTGGACAAAGAGTATTCTGATGCAGCGGCAAATACTACTATGAAGAGTACAATGATAAACAACACCGGCGGAAGCCAGCCCCATGAAAACAGACCTCCGTTTATTACATTGAAATGTATTATTTCATTAGTGGGAGTATTTCCATCACAAAACTAACAGCTATGAAAATTCTTTACTTAGTATGTCTTGCCCTGGGAAGCTCAGCTTTTGCGCAGACAATAACTTTTACCGGATGTCCTAATCTGTTTAGCAGCCCTCCTAATACTTATGTATTTAACAAAACAGGGGTAGATGCCTTTAATAAGAATATCTATATGACTACTCCTATTGATGGTGGGCAAGATTGTGGTGGATTAGGAACCTGCGAATTTAAAATCCAGTGGAACAATACTCTTACAAGATGGGAATTTATTGCTGATGATGGAAATGGAACTTTTGCCAATCCGGCTTTAATCTATTACAATTCGACAGGAAATAACTCAATCCCAATCCCTCCGGGTAATACTGTCGGAACATGGATAGAGAATACAACAGCTACAAGCGGACAATGCGGCGGAAATCTTACCGCGGTAAATTCTACCATGACCGGTGATGTGCAGAGTTCAACATTAGGGACCTCAGAATTTTCGAAAAATAAAATCCAGATTTTCCCTAATCCTGTAACAGATTTTATCCGTATTTCAGGTATTGATGACGGACTGTCTATCCAGATTTATAATATTGACGGCCGTCTTGTAAAATCTGAAGCGTTTGATTCGAAGGTTGATGTTTCACAACTCGTTCCTGGTGGATATGTATTGAAAATCAGCACCCGAAATTTTCAGACTCATCAGTTTAAATTCGTTAAAAAATAACCTTTTCTCAAAAGGAATAAACCGTTATAGCTTTCGGAATTTTTGAAACAGAATAAAAAAAATGTCCCCAATCCAATGGGGACATTTTATATTGAATATTTCTTAATTTTTATAAAGAATAATTCGGAGCTTCCTGTGTGATAATTACATCATGCGGGTGAGACTCTTTCAATCCGCTTCCAGTAATCATTACTAATTTGGAATCTCTCTGAAGCGTTTCAATATCTTTTGCTCCACAGTATCCCATACCAGCTCTCAAACCTCCAGTCAACTGGAAGATCACATCTTCCAATTTTCCTTTGTGGGGAACTCTTCCTTCAATTCCTTCAGGAACGAATTTTTTAGCTTCACTCTGGAAATATCTTTCTTTACCACCTCTCTTCATTGCTGAAAGGCTTCCCATTCCCTGGTAAGATTTGAATTTTCTCCCCTGGAAAATAATTTCTTCTCCCGGAGCTTCATCTGTACCTGCTAAAAGTGAACCTAACATTACTGCACCTGCTCCACTGGCAATTGCTTTAACGATATCTCCTGAAAGTTTGATACCACCATCACCAATTACAGCTACATTCTGAGATTTAGCATATTCGTATACGTTATAGATTGCGGATAGCTGAGGAACTCCTACTCCGGCAACTACTCTGGTTGTACAGATAGATCCAGGTCCTACTCCTACTTTTAATACGTTTGCTCCTGCTGCAATAAGATCTTTAGCAGCATCTGCAGTTACGATATTTCCTCCTACAATATCAAGGTTCGGATATGCTTTTCTGATTTCAGAAATTTTATCTAAAACTCCTTTAGAGTGACCGTGCGCAGAATCTATGGCAACAATATCAACTCCTGCTTTTACCAAAGCCTCAATTCTCGTCAATGTATCTTCTCCTACTCCTACTCCTGCACCTACGATAAGACGACCATTTTCGTCTTTATTAGCATTCGGGTACTCCAATTGATTATCAATATCCTTGATGGTAATTAAACCTACAAGTTTATTGTCTTTATCAACGATAGGAAGTTTTTCAACTCTGTTTTTAAGAAGGATTTCTTTTGCCTTTTCAAGGTTGGTGTTTTTGTCGGAAGTGATCAGATTTTCTTTGGTCATGATCTCTTCAACTTTCATATCAAGATTTTCCTGATATTTTACATCTCTATTGGTAATAATTCCGATCAGAACATTATTAGGATCTACCACGGGAAGTCCTGAAATCTTATATCGTGACATAAGATCTCTAGCTTCACCTAAAGTATGATCTTTAGATAATGTAACCGGATCTGAGATCATTCCGTTTTCGGAACGCTTCACACGGTTTACCTGAGCAGCCTGCTCAGCGATCGTCATGTTTTTGTGGATAAATCCTAACCCTCCAACTCTTGCCAGAGCAATAGCCAGATCAGCTTCAGTAACAGTGTCCATCGCAGCGGAAACTATCGGAACATTCAGCGTGATTTTGTCGGTAAGTCTTGATTTTAATGAAACCTGGTTAGGTAAAACTTCTGAATAAGAAGGGACTAGAAGAACGTCATCGAAAGTGATGGCTGTCTCTACAATTTTGTTATGAATAGACATCTTTACTTTCTTTGCAAAATTAGGTTATTTTGGTGAGATATGAAAATCCTTTTTAATAGTTTAAATAAAATTTAATAATCAATAACTTAAATCGAAAAACCGTTCTTTTGTCAGAACGGTTACGATACAAAATAATTGAATAAGTATGAAACTACTTTAGTTATTTATTAAATAATGAACATGAATGGTTTATTTGACAGGGTTTCCACTTTCATCAAGATTCTCAATATGGGTTTGATTATTTTTATCAACGTATAGTTTTAATCTTACCTTTCCTTTGGTATCTCGGATAAAGATCCCTACATCACCAGTGGCAGTTTTACCAGCAAAGAAGCGTTCATTGGTAAGTTTTCCTTCTTCTCTAAGTTTTGCATAGGCTTTTTTACTTGCAGCCGGGTCATTTAATTTTTTCAGAGAGTCTTCAAACTTAATAATATCTTCCAGTGGAAAATCATCTGGGCGGTCCCAAAGTTTTAATCCATATACTCTGTTTTTATCTTGTCCGGATCCTTCAAAATACTGAAGCTGCATGATCTGATCTGTGTTTCTCTGATCTACAGAATACACCATTCCGGATTCTTTTTCATTGCCATCATATACAAGACCTCCGCATTCATCTCCCATGGAATTGAAGAAAATAAGTCCTGCTTCTCTCTCGCGGGGTTTCAGTTCTTTATGGTTCACCAAACCGGGGTGTTGGCGTTCTTTGTTACTAATGACCATCTTTAGTGTTCCGTCTTTCTCAACGATATTGATACGTTCTACATCTATTTCTTTAAAACGTTCGTTGGAAGACTGATTTTTAAATGCAAGGAAGAAAAACATGGCACATAGTATGGTAAGTACAACGGCATAAATTTTAAGGATACGAACTTCTCTTATTAACTTTTCCATGCTTTAAATATTTAAAGTTGTGATTATTTATCCGAAACAGAATTGATCATTTTTGAAATATCATTGGCAGTAAAATTCCCTTTCACATCTACAAACACCATTTCATTCTTTTTGGAACCTACGGTAATCAGCATATTTTTAATAATCTCTCCATCCTGTTTTACGCGTATGTTGATATCGTCTCCTTCATGTTTTATACTGGCCCATTCTTCATAATGGTTATTATTCAAAAACTGGGCGTAATCATTTAGCATTTCTTTGCTTCCGTTGGTTACGGTAAGTACTTTTATTTTGGAAGCCTTTTTAACAAGATCTATGGTCTCTTCACTTTCTCCTTCTTCTCTCAGGGCTTTCTTAATATAAGATTTAGCCAAAACCATAGGTACATTAATACTGGCAAACTGTGCTCCCTTGAAATCATATTTTGAATTCTGGAAAAAATCTATATTCGGTTTTTCTGAAACAATACATGACTGAAACAATCCTATTGCCAGAATAGTGAGAAAAATGTGTTTAAGAGTCTTCATAGGTTAGTTTTTTATTTGATTTGTCTAAAGCTTCCTCCGGACACTTTATCTACTTTAGCATCCAGTTCAGGATTTCCTCTCAATTTTACAGCGGCTCCTGATGAAACGCCTACTTTCAGTTTATCTGTTACCAGCAAGGAAAGACTTGCCCCCGAAGTAGATTCTACTACTGCTGTACCGATCTTAAGATCATCCGCTTTACAGGATGCTCCACTGCTTATATCAATCACCGCAGAAGCAGCTTCTCCTGATAAGCTAATGCTTGCACCACTGGAAATATCCAATGCCAGGTTGGGTGTTTTAATATCCACATCCATTACAGAACCTGAACTCACGGCCACTGCAGCTGTCTGATCCACATTGAAAGTTCCTTTAATAATAGAACCAGATTCTGCTTCAATTGCCATATTTTTTTCTGTAACTGGATTTACTGCTGTAAATACACTGCCTGATGATGTTTTTATAGCGTCAATTCTAGGGGCAGAAACATTAACGTTCAGGTTTTTAAATCTCAGATTTCGAACGCCTTTATTGTCTACATATATTCTCAACACTCCGTTTTCTACTTTAGTGATAACGTATTGAAGCTTATCCGCATCAGCGATTACTTTTACACTTCTTGTATTTTCCTGTTTGAAGGTAACATTTACCCCAACGCTGGCATCTATTTTTGAGAATTCACCTACATTTCTGTTATCTCCGTTCAGGTAAGAAGAAATATTATCTGATGTAAGGCTGCTTCTCGTGGTACTAGTCATAGTAGAAGTACTTGTTTCACCAGAATTAATGATTTTATTGACATCTGATAATTTCATTTTTCCGTTGAGAATAAAAATAATATTCTCTTCCTTGGAATCAACGTTGAAAACAAGATTTTCCAGATAATTATCTCTTTCTTCTTCAGCCAGGAACTTCATAGAGGTTCCATCACTGCTCATGGACATCAGTTCATTGAAGTTAAGAGACTTTAAAGCTTTGTTCACTCTTTCTGTCTTATCTTCATTCATTTTTATATTGGCAAGATTCTCATCTTTTAAACGGTCTGGGAAAGTGATTTTAGGGATAATCAGAATTTTAAGACCATCTACCTCATTCAAGATAGGTTTTATTTTTCCAATATAAGCATCATTCACATCAATGGTATTCAATAGTTTGAACATTGGCTTCTTGATGTTGATAGATGTTACTCTTCCATTTTTTTCAAAATCCTGAAAAAGCTTATCCAATTTCTCAGTCTGTGCAGAATAAGTTGCAAAGCTGCTTAGCATTATGGCTATTATAAAAAATATTTTTTTCATGGGATTGTTCTGATTTTTAGTATTCGCTGTCAAGATTTTCATTTTTTTGAGAAGATGCTACTGTTTTTTTAAACTCACTTCCTAATTTCATAAAGGAGTATCTTGTAACATCCAGGGCTTCTTTTTCACTACTGATTCTTTTTCCGTTTACAATTACATAAGAGTCATTGTATGCTACTGCAGAATCATTTAAATTTTTATTCGGGAAGGAAGAATTATCAACATATCTGGGTTTTCTTTCTTTTTTCAGTCTTCCTCTTTTGGGCAGGATTTCGTCCATTACATCTTTTTCTGCCACCTGATTTTCCTGGAAAACTGAATCTTTTTTCACTCCGGAAATAGAATCAGTATGATTTACTGCTACTTGTTCCTGGTGATCATTGTTTTCTTCCATAAATCCTGACTTCTGTTTTAAGATCTCGTCTTTTACCAGTTTTTCTTGGTCCTGTGCATCTGTTGTACCGGAATTATTATAATTAAAAAACAATCCTATACTAAAAATAAGCATCACACTGGCGGCCATCCAGAACCATTTAGGAAAGGAAGGCTTTTTCTTTTCTTGCAATGGAATAACAGGTGCAGTATTCTGTTCAGGTTCCGCACCTTCTGCAGTCTGAAGAAAGTCTTCAAAACTCCAGTCCATTTTTTCTTCCTTAATATCCCGGAAGATTTCGTCGTATTTATCTTGTAATTGATCTTTTTTCATAGCTCATCAGTTGTGAGATTTGTTCTTTTACTTTTTGTCTCGCACGCATCAGATTTACTCTGACTGCATTTTCCTCCATTTCCAGCATTTCAGAAATTTCGGAAACTTCGTATTCTTCTACATCTTTCAAGTGGATGACCATCTTTTGTTTTTCGGGGAGCTGATTGATAAATCCTACAATATGTTCCTTAAGGTTATCAACTTCCATACTGTAAAGCTCCGAGCGATGAAGCTGCATATCCGCAAAGCCGATCTTTACATCGTGATGCTTCAGGCGGTTCAGGCATTCGTTCCGGACAGACTTCAGTGCATAGGATTTAAAATTCCCGAATTGCCCCAGCTCGTCCCTCTTCTGCCAAAACTTCATCATGAGATCCTGTACCACATCTTCTGCTTCATCACTGCTCATGACAAACCGCTTCGCAAAACGATACATCTCGTCTTTGAGAATAAACACCGTATTCTTGAAAGTTTCTTGGGTCATGAGTTTTGTTTCTTATAGGTAAGACAGCTGCCGTTACAGATCTATTACATCAAAAATAAAAAAACTTTGAAAAATTCTGAAATTTTTATTTTTATCCGGAAACTATTTCTAAAATTATATGTCTTTTTTTATTAGAAAAACACTGCACATTACGGAAACCAGTAATTTCTTACCGTAATATTTCAAAATATTATTCACACATTTGTAGAGTAATAAAAGTTTTATATATTTAATCAAATAAAAAAAGAAAATGGTATTAACAATAAGATAAAACCTCCAGCGCTGGAGGTTCATTTACCAACACAAATTATGAAAAACGAAATTAGAATCCAAAACCCCTGCCCAGAAAACTGGGAAAATATGCAGGATTTTCCTTCAGGGAAATTCTGCGAGAAATGTTCAAAATGTATCGTAGATTTTACGGAGAAAACGGATGCACAAATTAATGAGATTCTTCAAACGGCTAATGGCAAAGAAATCTGCGGAAGAATTTCAAGGCGAACATTATCTTTAGCTGCAACAGGAATTATTTTAATTACCAATCTTACTTTTATTCAGGCGCAGATTCAAAATAATTCTGAAATTACTACTGAACAACAAGCAGTTGATATTACAAAAGTTTCGGGAAAATTAATTTTCAAAGAAACGCAGAAAATAATTCCCAATGCAGAAGTTTACTTTATCAATAAAGATAAGTTAATAAAATCTGTAACGAATCAAAATGGTTATTTCTCTCTTGATATTCCCAACGATCTTATTGAAGAAGAAAATGTTTTATATTTTAGTTTTGATCAATTAAATGAAGAAAAACTAAAAGAACATAAGGGAAAAGATACAGTAAGCAGTTATAATTATGGAAATCAAACCATAATCTTCTCAAGAAAAGAGAAAATTGAAAATAGGAAATTTCAAATTGGCTATAAAGAATTTGTAATTGGAGCGGTGGTCATTATCGAAAATCCACCTCCAAATTATTACTATTTCGATGGAAGAAATATTAGCAAAGAAAAATTTGAAAAATTAAGAAAGGAGAATCCTCAATACCACTATTTTTCTTTTGAAGGAAAAGAAGCTGATATTATTTCGCAAGATAACTTTGTAGACACTTTATACTTATTATATTCAAAATAAAAACCTCAGAAAATTTCTGAGGTTTCTCTTATTAATACGTATCAAAAATATGTTTTATAATCGCTTTATCTTCTTCCGTTAAAGCTACTTTTCTTCTCGCCATGGCTTTTTCTGCTACTTCATATACTTTATCAAGCTTGAATCTTTCATCATCTTTCAATCCGCCCCATGAAAAGCTCTCTATAAGGTTAGGAGGAAAACCTGGTTTGAAAATATTGGAAGCAACTCCAACTACCGTTCCTGTATTAAACTGGGTATTGATTGCTGCTTTGGAATGATCTCCCATGATCAAACCGGCAAACTGTAAGCCTGTATCTTCAAATGCTTTTGTTCTGTAATTCCACAGCTTTACATTTCCATAATTGTTCTTCATATTGGAAGAATTGGTATCTGCACCAAAGTTGCACCATTCTCCTATGACTGAGTTTCCAATGAAACCATCATGCCCTTTACTCGTGTAGCCAAAAATAATAATATTATTCACTTCTCCACCTACTTTACAGTGAGGTCCGATAGTGGTAGCTCCATAAATTTTAGCACCAAGATTAAATTTGGAAGCTTCTCCTAATGTGATGGGTCCGCGAAGATGGCAGCCTTCCATTATTTCAGCATTTTTACCGATATAAATTTTCCCGGTTTTAGTATTCAGAGTAGAAAATTCAATTTCAGCACCTTCTTCGATGAACAAATCTTTTTTATCTCCTAAAAAACCGTTTGTGGAAGATAGTTCCTGCGAAGTTCTTCCTTTGGTAAGCAATTCAAAATCGAAATCAATCGCGTGATGGTTATAAGAAAACAGATCTTTTGGTCTTTTGAAGAAAATAAGATCTTCTTTAATATCGGTCATTTTTTCAATCTGATTGAGAGAAAAACCTTTCATATTGATTTTAGCTGCTATCAATTCGTCTTCATAAACCAAAGCTTCTCCTTGCTTAAGATCTTTAATCTGTTGAATTACAGTTTCTGTAGGAAGGAAGTTTGGAACTAAAAAGAGACTTTCTTTTTCCTCCGGGCTTTTAAATTTATCCTGAAGATACATTTCTGTGAAATATGAAACCTCAGTGTTTTCAAGGATTTTCTGCCATCTTTCAGAGAATGTAAGAATTCCGCATCGCATCGCAGCAACCGGGCGTGTAAAGGTAAGTGGAAGAAAGTCTTCCCAATATTGTGCATCTGAAAATACTAATTGCATCGTTCAGTTTTTGGTTTAAAGTTTAAGATTAACAAATTTACAATAAAAAAAGTCTCCCAAAAACTGGAAGACTTTACTATTTTAATTATACAAAAATTACTTAGCGAATTTTTTGTATTTGTTCATGAACTTATCAACTCTACCTGCAGTGTCAACTAATTTTACTTTACCAGTGTAGAAAGGGTGAGAAGTTGAAGAGATTTCCATTTTGATTAGAGGATACTCTTGTCCTTCATACTCGATAGTGTCTTTTGTTTCTGCAGTAGACTTGCAAAGAAACACCTCGTCGTTACTCATATCTTTGAAAACAACAAGTCTATAATTTTCTGGGTGGATTCCGTTTTTCATAATACTATTTTTAAAAAAATTAAGTTTGCTTTCGAAATAGTAATGGATATTTCTCTGCTAAATTTTAGGTTGCAAAAATACAACATTTTTTCTAAATTCCAAATACTCGATTCAATATTTTTTTATTGATAAGAAATTCAAAGTATTTTCGTTAAATTTGGAACTTACTTAAACTTTAATTTCAATGAAATTCAAATTATTACTGGCTTTTTCCTTCTGGATGTTACTTGTAGCAGTATCATGTAATAAAGATGATATAACGTTTGATAGCCCTACACAGCAATTACGTTTTTCAAGAGATACGGTCTTCTGTGATACGGTATATCATCAGGTGCGTTCAGAAACTTATGTTGTAAAGGTATATAATAATGAAGACAAAGATATCATGATCCCAAGAGTAAATCTTGAAAAGGGTGCCGCATCATTATATAGAATCAATGTGGATGGAAAACCAGGATATGATTTTCAAAACGTTCCTTTAAGAAAGAAAGACAGTCTTTATATATTTGTTGAAATTGCTCCTCAAGCTACCGGACCTGAAGCTATTGCTGAAGACAAGGTACTTTTCACCAGTCCTGGCGGGCAACAACACGTGACATTATTCTCCGTGGTTCAGGATGCTGAGTTTTTTATCCAGACACCTGGCAATCCAAATGTAATTACCAGTTCCACCACATGGAATAACAATAAAGCAAAGATCATCTACGGAAATCTTACTATCAATCCAAGTGTTACTCTTGATATCAACGCCGGAACTAAAGTCTACTTCCACAAAAACAGCGGAATGAAAGTTTCTTCAGGTGCTGTTTTAAATATTAATGGAACTCAGACTGATCAGGTTATTCTTCGTGGTGATAGAAATGATCCTTATTATGATACGATTCCTAAAAACTGGAATTCAATCAGAATGGAAGCCAATTCTACTCTTAATATGAATCATGCCAGACTTTTCGGAGGAACAAGGGGTCTTGATATGAGACAAACCAATGCTACTATTACTAATTCTTTCATCCATACTTTCTTTGAATATGGAATTTATGCAGTAGGTTCTACCGTGAATGCCAATAACCTTGTGATGAACAATTGTGGTTTATCATGTATCGGAATCTTCCTTGGTGGAAAACACAGTTATACCCATGCTACTATTGCGAATTATTCTAAGACCATGAGTTCTTTCGACAGAACCGGAATTTTTGCAGCCAATGAATGGAAAAACGATGCCGGGCAAACCCAACAAGGAGCTCTACAACTTCTTGATATCAAAAACAGTATTGTATATTCTGACAGGGATGATGCTGTGCATTTTGAACAGACTCCGGGACAGCAGTTTGAATTCTTACTTCAAAATTCATTAATCAAATATACCAGTGCAACGGGAGCAGGTTTCACTTTTGATAACAATCCGCGTGTAGTACAAACCACTAAAAATACTGATCCTCAGTTTGTCAATTATTTTATGGCTAAAATGAATTTAAGAGTAAAATCCACCTCTCCAGCCATAGGAAAAGGAAATACAGCTGTAGCAGCAACGGTGCCTTTCGATATTGTGAATGTATCCAGAACGACTAATCCAACTTTAGGAGCTTATCAATAATGGAGATTACGCAGTTACAACAGCAGGTAGATGAATGGATCAAAACCATTGGGGTAAGATACTTTAATGAATTGACCAATATGGCGATGCTGACAGAAGAAGTAGGTGAAGTTGCCAGAATCATTGCCAGAAGATATGGTGAACAAAGCGAAAAAGAAAGCGACAAGACTAAAGATCTTGGTGAAGAGCTTGCAGATGTGCTTTTTGTAACGTTGTGTCTGGCCAATCAGACCGGAGTGAATCTGCAGGATGCCTTCGACAGAAAAATGAAAATAAAAACTGACCGCGATAAAGACCGCCATCAGAATAACGAAAAATTGAAATAATGATAAATGATGAGTTATGAATGATGCATGAATTTATAACTCATCATTTTTAAAGATAATGTAGATTATAATGAAGCTAGAAAAATCAAAATTATTAGATGATAAAACAGTACAGATCAGCGGTTCGAAAAGTATTTCGAATCGTTTATTGATTCTGGAAAGTCTGTTTAGCAATATAAAAATCGGAAATCTATCCAATTCTCAGGATACTCAGTTGCTGAAAAAAGCATTATCCGAAGATACAGACGTGGTAGACATTCATCATGCAGGAACGGCAATGCGTTTTCTTACTTCTTATTATTCTATTCAGGAAGGAAAGACAACCGTTCTTACCGGTTCCGGAAGAATGAAAGAAAGACCCATCAAAAATCTGGTAACTGCTTTGAGAGATCTTGGAGTAGAAATTGAATATATGGAAAATGAAGGATTTCCTCCTTTAAAAATTATCGGAAGAAAGATCACTCAGACTTCTGTGAATGTCCCGGCTAATATTTCAAGCCAGTTTATCACATCACTCCTTCTTATTGCAGGAAAGCTAGAAAATGGTTTGGTCATTAATCTTGTGGGCGATGTTACTTCAAGATCATATATTGAAATGACCCTTGATATTCTGACCAGATTTGGCATTCAAAGCAGCTTTGAAGGAAACACCATCAAAGTAGAACCTTTCACTCCTGACAATAATACCGAAGCAGTTCACTATGAAGTGGAAAGCGACTGGAGCTCGGCTTCTTACTTCTACTCTATCTGTGCATTGGGAAGAAAGACCATTCACCTGAAAAGTTTTTACAAAGAATCCACACAAGGAGATTCTGCAATTGCTGACATCTACGAGAAGTTCTTCGGGATTAAAACTACATTCTCAGAAGATAAGCATCAACTCACCCTGGAACCTCAGTCAGATTTTTCTTTCCCAGAAAAGATTATCCTGGATATGAACAACTGTCCGGATATTGCACAAACTCTATGTGTAACAGCTGCTGCTTTAAAAATTCCTTTTGAGATTTCCGGATTGGGAACATTAAGAGTAAAGGAAACCGACAGGCTTCTTGCTTTATATAATGAGCTTAAAAAACTGGGTACTGAAACAGAAATCACGGATTTAACCATTCAATCCATTAGTTTCGGAGAACCACAAGATGATATTTCAATCAAAACCTATCAGGATCACAGAATGGCGATGAGTTTTGCTCCGTTCTGCCTGATTAAAGAACTGAATATTGAAGATGAAGATGTAGTAGAAAAGTCTTATCCGATGTTCTGGAAAGATCTTGAAAGTATACTGACTCATTAATTTAACAATATAAAAGTGTGGTAATTTGAAAATGTTTTTTATTTCGGATTACCACATTTTTACAATAAAGCTGTTTAAACAATGTTGAATATATGCTAAAACCATTAAGTAGGATTTAAGAAATAAAGTATAGTTAAGATGAATCATTCTGATTTTTAAGCTTAAAGCGAAGCTCATCTTAATAGTCTTAACAACTTAACATAATCTTAATGTTTCAAAAACAAAAGTTTAAACAAGTTAAATATAATAATAATGAAAACTTTCTTTTCCTTTTTGGCTGTTTTATCTGTTTCGATTTTATCTGCTCAGACTCTGAAAAACTTTTCGGTTCCGAAAGGATACACCCAGATTGCAGAAGCCACAGGTGATCTTGACAAAGATGGAACAGATGAAATGATATTAGTCTTTGATACCAATATAAAAGCATCAGACGACCGAAATCTGGAAGGCACCACAGATTACAAGAGAGTTTTCTATATTCTAAAAAACGAAAATGACGGACTCAAAGTCTGGAAAAAGAATTCTTCTATTCTTTTTTCAAGTGGAACCGGATTTTACCCTTCAGATAATACGCTTGAAATTAACATAAAAAATAACAGCCTTCAAATCAGGCAATCTTTTTTCACCAATTCCAGGCATACTCAGCAATACAAACATACTTTCAGGTTTCAAAACGGAGATTTCTATCTGATAGGATCACTTGATCATTTTGAAGACACCTGTGATTTCAGTTTTACGAATGAAATCAATTTTTCTACCGGAAAAGTAATTATTGACAGGGAATATTCATCCTGTGATGATGATGCGAAAATACCTCAGGATTTCCACAAGGAGTTTACTCACAAACTTCAGAACCTCATCAGAATGGATGATTTCAAAATCGGGGAACATAAGTTTAAAGTTTCCGGGTTGAAGGAGGATTTTATTTTTTAGGATGGAAGATTGAAGATGGATGTTACTTTTTATTTATTTTAAACGCAAAGTAAAAATAATCCTGCCGCAATATTAAAGAGAGCTAAGAAACCGACTATGTCGGGGATGAAGCTTTCTTTTATACATCAGCTTAGAAAAATCAATTTTATTGATTTCATCTTTGCTTCCTCTATATTTCCGAAACAAAAAATAAACTTTGCATTAATAAAAATCGGTCTTCCTTCTTCCAGCATCCATCAACCAGCTTCCTGACTTTATACCAACTTAATTATCTCTTAAAGTTAAATTAACTCCTTGTGTTTTGATATATTCTTATTTTTAAGCTACTTTAAAAAATAAAAAAACTATGTTCAAACAAAGCATGAAACGTATGACCGCTATCACTCTTGGGGTTGTTACTGCATCTATCTTTTTTTCCTGTTCGAATGACAGCTTGATTGAAAGGGATTCTAATGAAAACAATTTAGCTTCTTTTACAAAAACTAACAACAGAGCTTTTTTAGCACCCATTGAAATGAATAGCTGGATGTCTGGTCTTCAGGATAATATTTCCCTATCAAAAATCTCGATTCCCGGAACTCATGATTCCGGAGCACGTGTAGATGCCCCTGTTGTATCAGGTACAGCTAAAACTCAAAACCTCAGCATTGCAGAACAACTGAATGCAGGAGTTCGTTTCCTGGATATACGTTGCAGGCATATTGACAATTCTTTCGCCATTCATCACGGAGCGATTTACCAAAATCTGAATTTTGATGATGTCTTGAATGCCTGCTATGCGTTCCTTAACAGCCATCCATCTGAAACAATCATCATGTCTGTAAAAGAAGAATACGATGCTTCCAACACGACCAGAAGCTTTGAACAGACATTTGATTCTTATGTACAGAAAAACCCTTCTAAATGGGATCTTGATGCAAACATTCCTACGCTGGGTGCTGTAAGAGGAAAGATCAAATTATTAAGAAGATTCTCTGCAGGAACAACTAAGGGAATCAATGCTTCGCCATGGGCGGATAATACCACTTTTGACATCAACAATTCCGGGGTACAGTTAAAAGTACAGGATTATTATAAAGTAACCAACAATGATGATAAGTGGAATGGGATTTCCAGCCTTCTTAATGAAGCTAAAAATGATACGAATGGGAAACTTTTCGTGAATTTCACCAGCGGTTATAAACCTGGAATCTTCGGAATTCCTAGTATTCCTACCGTATCCAATGCTATTAATCCAAAGCTTAAAACATTCTTCCAGACGAATACTAAAGGATCTTTCGGAGTAATGCCGATTGACTTTGTGAATGCTGAATTGTCTGAATTAATCGTTAAAACAAATTTCTAAATTATTATTTGTTAGATATACTCAAAGGCTGTCTCTCTTTTTGAGGCAGCCTTTTTGAATTTTGTTCTACTTTTATCTCCCGCGGATTTCACAGATTACGCAGATTAATTATAGGTATCTACTTAATCTTTGATCATTTTAAATTAATAAAAAAGACTGTTTCGTTTTTGAAACAGTCTCTCTTTGTAAAAGTAAAAGTATAAATTAAAAAGTTATTTCTGAATTCCGTAAGCTGTCAATATTTTGTTGAAGATCTCCGTATTTTCAAACAATCCTGTAAATTCTTTTGAATTTGGTCCGTAAGCAAAAACACTTGATGGAATAGAGGTATGATCATTCGTACTGAAATTTCCAAATACCCAGCCCTCTTTCAGACTACCGTCCAAAAGGGTTAATCCCCCTGTTTCATGGTCTCCCACTACAATCACTAATGTTTCTTTATTTTCATCAGCAAATTTTATGGCCTTCCCTACCACATGATCGAAATCCAGTAATTCTGTAACAAGCTGTTCTATATTATTGCTATGGCCTCCGCCATCTGTCTGGGAAGCTTCAATCATCATGAAGAATCCTTTTTTATTGTTTTTTAGATCATTTAAAGTAAGATCAAATGCATCAGCCAGCCAGTTTCCTCTTCCATTGGTTATTCTTTGTGAAGCCAGAGGATCAATAACCAGAGTGCGGTTATTTATTTTAGCTACTGATTTCAAATTCTGGTAAAGATCTATTTTTGCTTCTTTGAATTTCTGCAGATTATCCTGAGACAATCCGCTTGTAGGACCGCCGATCAGTATTTTAGTTTTCGAAGCGGCAAAATCTTTCAGAATAGGTTCTGAGCTGTTTCTGTTATCCGAATGAGCATAGAAATCTGCAGGCGTAGCATCTGTAACATCTCCTGTGGAAATCAATCCGGAAGTCATTCCTTTTTCAGCAATAATATCAGGGATTTGTGCTAATGCTTTTCCCATATTATCAACTCCCACAAAAGTATTTTTGGTTTTCACACCAGTCGCAAATGCTGTAGAGCCCGGTGCGGAATCTGTGATGTAAGCGTTGGAAGAATTGGTTTTGGAAAGTCCTGTGAATTTCATGTTGAAAACATTCAGCTTCCCTTTATTTGCGGTAAAAGCAGCATAATATTGTGGCAAAGAAGTTCCGTCCGGAATAAGAAGAATGACATTCTTTACTTTCTTCACCACACCGTCTGGTTGATAGGTCGGAGTATAAGTACTGTATTCTTTTGTATTCTTATAAAAGTTTTGGGGAATCGTGTTCATGAATTTTTTAAGATCCGGAATATGATCGGTATTGATGTAATCCACGCCCAAATCCATGAGATTTACCCAGGCATTTGGGAAATCCGGAGCTCCGTAAAAACGAACCGATTTCTCCTGAGCATGCGATTTATCAACTGCTGTTTTGATTTTTTGCGTTTCTTCATCCCTTGGAATTCCTTTTCCATTCCATTTCACCAATCCCGGAAGGTCTGCGCTGAACATTCCGATTCTTTTCAGTTGATCTGTGGAATAGTTTTTATCAAGATCTCCATCGAAATAAAGATAATTCGGATAGTTTTTAAAATCTTCCGGTTGAGGTCTTCCTCCGGTAATGACAATTTTAATTCCCGAATTTCCAGTAATCTCTGGATATTTCTTTAAAGTACTGACTAAAGCATCCAATGATGTTTTATAATCCTGTTTAATATCAATCAGCAGTTGAAGCTTTTTATTGGCATCAGGATAGATATTTCCTTTGTTGAGTTTAATTTGTTTTGAAATATTATCCAGATAAAGATTCTCCAGTGTTCTATCTGCAGAAAGTTCCTTTTCTGTATGAGCTACCCAAAGCTTACCACTTACCAGAAAAACATCTGCTTCGATAGAACCAAATTGAGCATAATAAGCCTGCCAAAAAGGAATCTCCTGCATATAGTCATTATGTGAATGTGCATTTCCTACATTATAATGTAAATAATTCTGTGCCTGATTTTCGAAAAAAACAGCCAGGGCCAGTACAGCCAGTATTTTTGATAGTTTCATTCTTATATCATTATTTTATTATAGGCCCAACAAACGGCCTATCTCCATACCTTTGAAAAAAACTATATCATCACAGAAACTTCTGCAATGATATAGTGGCTTATATAAAAGATTAAAATGTTACCAGCCTTCATTTTGTTTAATGATCCCGTGACTGTTTACGATTTCAGCCTGTGGAACTGCCCAAACATTATGTATAGCCGGATTAAAGTTTCTTGCTGCCCACACTACCTGTCCATTGATTCCGTGCAGAGGCTTCGCATAAGCCGCCTGCGCATCTCCCCAGCGTACAAGGTCTCTGTGTCTGTCTGCCCATTCACCTGCCAGTTCACAACGTCTTTCATGTTTCAGATCTGCCATTGTACATCCGTTTTTTGCGGTTAAACCTGCACGCACTCTGATCATATTGATTTCCTGATCTGCAGATTTCCCCTGCATCAGTAAGGCTTCTGCTTTGATAAGAATCACCTCAGCATAACGCATGATTGGAACGGCAAGATCTGTACATGGATAATCTCCGTTGGCACTCACGTGACCACTGTTCAGCTGATATTTGAAGGCATCCATATATTTATTGAACTGATATCCGGTAAGAGAATTGGTAGAAGCATATGTTCTTACCTTTCCATTAAACGTAAATTGATCTCCAGTTTTCAGAATAGTAGCACTTCTTCTAAGGTCTCCGGTTTCGTATTCATCAAAAAGCTCTTTAGTTGGTTGGAAATATCCCCATCCATTATATTCTCCCCATCCTTTATTTTCAAGCATTACCCCTGGAAGAATACTTCCCCATGCTGTAAACTTAGGTGTTCCCGGAATAGACCAAATGTATTCTGAACTATAGTTGTTATCTGCTTTAAAAACATCAGCAAAATTTCCCAACAAAGCTCTGTTTCCTTTGGTCATTACTTCATTAGCCCAGAATTCTGCATTTTTCCAGTCTTTCATAAACAGATATACTTTTGCTAACAATGCCCAAGCTGCCGCTTTATGAGGTCTTCCATAATCTTTTGCAGGAAGTTCTGCCTGTGTAGGTAATAATTCTGCAGCTCTTTTCAGGTCGTTCACAATGTAAGTGTAGTTTTCCATTACATTGGCAGCTCTTGGAATTGGATTGGGATCCGGATCTTTTGAACGGTCAATAATGGGAATTCCGGCTTTTTCATTTCCGTAAGAGTAAGCTAATTCAAAATACATTCTGCTGCTCATGAACAAAGCTTCTCCAAGATATTTATTTTTAATCGCCGATGAAGTCTGAATATTATCAACATTACGGATGACACGGTTGGCCACTCCGATTACATTATATCTTTTGTTCCATTGAGTTTCAAGATCTCCTGCTGCAATGTAATTGCTGCTGAAATTTTTGGCATTATCGGCTTCACTTTTCGCTCTTCCGGTTACCATATCATCACTAGCATTGATAAACCAGAACAATCCTCTTCCGTAAAATTCTCCATCAAACAAAGGTTTATACATTGCATTGGCTCCGGTAATAAGGTCATTTTCGGTTTTCCAGAAACTGGCTTCTGTAGGGGTTCCTTCCGGCTGAACATCCAGCTCTCCCGTACATGACAGAAGCATAACAGATAGCCCTGATACTAACAATATTTTATTGAAAAATTTCATTTTTTTACTTTTTGTTGGTTAAAAAATTATAATCCGATCTCCACCCCAAAGATGAATGAACGTGCCTGAGGATATCTTCCGGTGTCTACTCCGTAAGAATTCATTCCTACTTCAGGATCAAATCCTGTATATTTCGTAATCGTAAACAGGTTGTTGGAAGTCATATAGATTCTCACTTTATTTACATCCAGCTTTCTGTACAATTCTTTCGGTAATGAGTAACCAATGGTAAGGTTCTTCAGTCTTAAATAAGATCCGTCTTCCACATAGAAATCAGACACTTTAGAATAATTACCACTTGGATCACCGTGTACCAGTCTTGGAATATCAGTATTGGTATTCTGAGGAGTCCATGCATTCAGGATATCTCTGTCCATATTGTAATTTTGTCCTGTTCCACCCGGGTTCAAAGAAATAAACTTCATCCCATTGAATATTTTATTTCCGTAAACTCCCTGGAAGAATAAATTCAGGTCAAAGTTTTTCCAGGTCATGTTGTAAGAAAATCCGTAAGAGAACTTAGGATATGGGCTTCCAAGATTAACGAAGTCATTATTATTAAGCACTCCCGTATTTCCTTCTTTTTTCAGGAATTTGATATCTCCCGGCTTAGCATTCGGCTGGATAAGATTTCCGTTGGCATCCTTATAATTATTGATTTCTTCCTGAGTCTGGAAAATCCCGCCCGTCTTATAACCATAGAAAGAATACAGAGGATCACCTACTTTCACTCGTGTTGGTTTCAATACTCCTCTTACTCCATTATCATTGATAAAGATCTCATCTACATTGGCAAGCTGCTTCACTGTATTTTTTAGTTGACTCATCGTAGCTCCTACTGAGAAAGTAAAATCATATGAAATCACTTTGTTGTAATTGATTCCTAATTCAAAACCTTTATCCTGGAATAATCCGGCATTTACATACTGATTATTATACGTTGCCGTACTTGGTAAGCTTACATTGAAAATCTGATCTTTAGAATTCTTTACAAAGTAATCGAACTGTAAGGAAAGGCTGTTGTGAAGAAATGAAACATCCACCCCGAAGTTGGTCTGCTCAGATTTCCCCCATTTCAGATCCGGATTCGGTCGTGTAGTTGCATAGTAAGCAATATTCTGTGAAGGATCCTGACCGAAAATAACATTATTGTCTCTGGTCATTAACGGATTCACAGCCTGTGGTGAAATTCCTCCAAGGTTACCCAGAATACCATAACTTCCTCTTAGTTTTAAGCTTGACAACCATGAAATATCCTGCATGAAATTTTCTTTCGAAACTACCCAAGCACCAGAAACCGCATAGTAATTCGCAAATCTGTTTTGTTTTGCTACGAGTGAAGAACCATCACGTCTTCCCAATAAGCTAACGATATATTTCCCGGCATAATCATAGTTTACTCTCGCCAGATAAGAAACCAAAGACTGTTTGAATCTGTAACTGGAAACATCTTTATTGGTATCTGCAGCATTCTGAAGGTGTTGGAAAACCTCAGCTTCACTTCTGAAGTCATACGATTTTGCCACAAACCCATCATCAATGGTTTTCTGGAAGGTAAAACCTCCAAGGAAATCAAAATTATGCTGTCCCGCTGAAATTTTATACGTCAACAACTGCTCTGCAAGTGCTGTAGATGAATTATTGGACTGGTATTCTAAATTATTGGTATCAAAAATTTTCCCGACTTCCAACACTCTGTACGTAAAGTTCTTTACATCTCCCAGTTTAAAAGTCTGTGAAAAATTGGAACGGAATTTTAAATTTTTTGCCAGTGTAATTTCAGCATAAGGATTAATTAAAATTTCGTGGGTAGGATTTCTGATACTGATTCTTTGAAGATAAGCTACCGGGTTGATCATATCTCCATAACCTCCTGCCACATCAATTGGAAGTCCTGAAAATGCACCGTTAGGAGTATATACCGGAACATTGGGCGGATAATACATGGCTGCTACCAAAGCTCCTGTATATCCACTCTTGGTATCGGCTGTGTTTCCATCAGAGTAATTATAATACATATTTTCTCCGATCGTCAGCCAATCTTTTACTTTATGTTCAGAATTGACTCTGAAATTGTATCGTTTTGCCTGAGTATTCAGTAAGATCCCTTCCAAACTTCTATGGTTCATTCCCACAAAATATCTGGATTTCTCACTTCCTCCGCTTAGGTTAATATTATATTCCTGGATTGTTCCTGTTCTGAAAATTTCTTTCATCCAGTCTGTTCTGGTGATTCTACCATCCGGATATTGAGTAGGATTAAAAGCTATTGGTAAGCTTCCCAGTTTACCTGCATTTTCATAGGCCTTGTACATCACATCCTGGAATTCTGCTGCATTCAGAGATTCTTTCAGCCTCCATGCCTCATTTAAACCATACTTAACATCAAAATCTACAGTAAGATTTCCTTTTTTCCCTTTTTTAGTGGTAATAAGAATAACCCCTCCTGAAGATCTTGCTCCATAAATAGCCGCAGAAGCATCTTTAAGTACAGAAATATCCTGAATATCGTTGGGATTAATAGAAGGCGTTCCATTGAAAACCACCCCATCTACTACATAAAGGGGAGTTTCTCCGTTAATTCCTCCCAGACCACGAATATTTACCTTCGGTGCTCCATTAGGATCTCCACCTTCGTTCACTACAGTTACTCCGGGAGCTTTACCCTGAAGCACTTCTCCTACCCCAGACAGAGATCTGGAAGTAAGCTTATCCAGTGAAGCCTCCGAAACAGCCCCGGAAACTTTACTTTTTTTCTGTGTTCCGTATCCAACCACAACAATCTCGTCGATGGATTTTTCTTTTAAGCTGTCTTTTTTCTGAGCGAGGAACATCGGTGAAGCTGATATTGCACCAATAAGTAATACCCTTCCCGTTAAATACGTTACAGAGACAGGGATTTTAAATACATTCATGATATCCTTTTTGATTAGGTGCAAAATTAGAACAGCCTGCTCCCACCACTCATTAAGGTTTTCTTATGTTTTTATTAAGAAATTTTAGCTTTTTACAAGTACCACCTACCACAAAACAAAATTAAACAACTGAAATTCAACAATATAAGTAATTAAAAGTAATCATTCCATTGATATTATGTACAGAATTGAGGTTAACTTTATTTTAAGTTTAACATCAATCAGAGACAATAGATGAAGAAATCATTAAAATTATTTCAGGAATAATAAATAACTGAGTTCATTTTTCTTTTTTTACATTTGTTGAAAATAGATTTTACTTTTGAACACAGACCTTTAAAAACGTCTTATTAGCATCAGAAGGAAAATAAAACATTAAAAATCATACGAATTCAATGACCATCATTATTACAGGAACCTCATCAGGAATCGGGTTTGCATTGGCCGAATATTTTGGTAAAAAAGGACATAAAGTATATGGACTAAGCCGAAAGCATACAGAAAGTCAGTATTTCAAATCTATACCTACTGATGTAACAGATAATACCGCTGTTCAGAATGCTATTGCTGAGGTTTTAAAAACAGAACCCAAAATTGACGTTCTGATCAACAATGCCGGAATGGGAATGGTAGGTGCCGTAGAAGATTCTACCAAAGAGGATATTCTGAAACTTTTCAGCCTCAATCTTGCCGGGCCTGTACAGATGATGAGTGCTGTACTTCCCAATATGCGTGAGCACAAATTTGGAAAGATTATCAATGTTTCAAGTATCGGAAGTGAAATGGGGCTGCCTTTCCGTGGATTTTACTCCGCTTCAAAATCGGCATTGGATAAAGTAACGGAAGCGATGAGATACGAAGTATACCCATGGAATATTGACGTATGCTCGCTGCATCTTGGAGATATTAAAACCAATATAGCAGACAACAGAGTCATTGCAAAGGTTTCCAAGCCTTATAAAAATGTTTTTGATAAAGTATATGCGCTGATGAATTCTCATGTGAATGACGGAACAGATCCATTGGAAGTGGCTGAATACATTGAAAAACTTTTATCAAAAAATAAATGGAAAGCTCATTATTATTTTGGTAAATTCGGGCAGAAAATCGGGGTTCCTTTGAAATGGATTCTTCCACAGGGAACTTATGAGAATTTGATGAAGAAATATAATAAACTGGATTAGTTTCAGTTCTATTGAAAACTATTTGATAATAAAATTTTAAACCATTAAGAAGAATTAAGTTGTAAAGAATTATTAAGATAAGCTTCGCTTTAAGTTTTATCATAATTACGCTTAATTTCATCACTTGTCTGGTGTAGATACATTTGGGATTGAAACTGTTTCTGAAAATATTTTTTGTACTGTTCTGCGTTTTTACCCAAGCGCAGAAGAAACAGTATTGGCTGATTGATTCAGAAACCAAAATCAGGAAAAAGGTAAAAGATTCCACTTCTGCAGTAAAGTTTCTGGACTCATTGGCCCAGAATAATTATTTCTTCACGAAATTGAAAGATGTAAAAATAAAGGGGGACAGCACCGAAATTTTCTATGATAAAGGTAAAAATTTCAATGAAACCTATGTTAACCTTACAGATTCTCTGGTTCAGAAACTGAAAATTCAGAAAGATTTTTTCACTAAAAATTTAGATTCCACCAAGAAAAGTATCAACAAGACTTATATTGATGAAGGCTATTCTTTCAGCAGAATCAAATCTAAATATAAAGGACAGAAAAACGGCTATCCGATTGTAGAACTGGACATCAATAAGAATGATAAAAGAACGATCGACGGCTTTGTTGTAAAAGGATACGAAAAAGTTCCCAGGAGATTCATCAAAAACCTTGAAAAGGAATTTAAAGGCAAAAACTATGATGATAAAAACCTTTTAGCCATCAATAAAACCTTTCAGAGCCATCCTTTTCTGACCCTTGAACGGCAGCCACAATCTTTATTCACAAAAGACTCCACGAGTATCTACCTCTTTCTGGAAAAGAAAAAGACAAATACCTTTGACGGGGTAATCGGTTTCGGAAATGATAAAACTTCCAAATTTACATTAAACGGAACGATGAATGTCAATTTCAGGAATATGTTCAATGGTTTTGAAACGGTCAATTTATACTGGCAGAGAAACCCGGATAAGGGACAGACTTTTGATCTTCGTGTGGATATTCCATACCTGTTCAAATCGAACGTCGGAATGGATACCAAAGTAAATATCTACCGACAGGATTCTACGTTTGCCAATGTAAAATTCCTGCCTGCTTTTTATTACCATATCAACAACCGAAATAAAATAGGTATCAGAGGAACTTTGGAAACGTCAACAATTATAGATGAGCTCTACACGCAGGGAAAGGACTATAACAAGAAAGGAATTGGGGTATGGTTTGAAATGGTGGAACCTACTGATATTGATCTTTTCCTTTATAAGACAAGGATCAATGCCGGATATGACTTTTTAACAACCACCTATTCCAAAGACAATATCAAAGCTAATCAAAATCAGTTTTATTTCTTCGGAGAACACAATTATCATATTTCAGGAAATCACTTTTTGAATATTAAAGGAGAAGGGGCTATGATGGATTCTAAAATAGCATTCTCTACCAATGAATTATACCGTTTCGGAGGTTGGAATTCCATGCGGGGATTCAATGAAAACTCGCTTCTCGCTGACTTTTATTATTATGGAAGCCTGGAATACCGTTATCTTATCGGTAATCAGGCATTTTTCGATTTCTTCGGGCAATATGGACAGCTCAATAATAAATCTTTACAGGTGAAGCCTAAGCTTTATAGTGTCGGACTCGGTTTCAATTTCTTCATACCTATCGGTTTGATGAGTTTCCAGCTGTCTAATGGTAACGAATTCGGAAATCCTTTTAAGTTTAATGATATTAAGATCCACTGGGGAATTCTAAGTAGGTTTTAAAAAAAGAAAGGAAGAAAGAAGCTGGATGCTGAAAGTTATTGAGGTCTCGGTTTCACTATATCCTAGTATTTCTATAAAAAGGCATCACATTAATCTTATAACACGATAACAACCTCTAGCAACCCTCTCCCAGCTTCCTACCTTATATTAATATCTATATAATAAAGCAAAAGTCCCTATACAAAGGATATTTTCCATTTTACCTTTCTATTAATTCTTCTTGTTAAAAAATATTAAAATCGTATTTTTATTTTAATACTTCATTAAAATACTGGTAACAGTGCTCTGCTAAATTTGCCTTCAAAAAAATGAAGAAGACTCTAGCCACTTTTGCCGTTTTTTTACTTCCCCTTTATTTTTCTGCTCAGGAAATCAATATTACAGGAAATGTAAAATCTGAAAACGGTTCTAGTGTTTCCGGTGTGAACATCACCGACAAAAACACAGGAAAGACTGCTATTACAGACGAAAATGGTAATTTCACTATTTCTGCAAATCCCAAAGATATTCTTGAGTTTTTTGCTCCTGATTTTTCTGTTTATACCGTTGAGGTTTCTTCAAAAAAACAGTACTCCATTGTTTTAAAAAAGCCAAACGAAAAGCAGATTGAAGGCGTTGTCATCACTGCTTTGGGTATTGCCAAGAAGAAAGAAAAAATCGGGTATTCTACTCAGGAAGTGGGAACGAAACAGTTTGAAACCATCACCACACCAAGTATTGGAAATTTATTCTCAGGACAGGTAGCTGGACTGAATGTTTCCAATCCTACGGGAATGCAACAGGCTCCGCAGTTTACTCTGAGAGGAAACTCCAACCTGGTTTTTGTTATTGATGGTGTGATTGTGGAAAGAGAGGTTTTCCAGAATTTGGATCCTAACAATATTGAAAACATCAATGTATTGAAAGGTGCTACTGCTTCGGCTTTATATGGTTCAAGAGGTCGTTACGGAGCTGTTTTGATCACCACCAAAAATGCTAAAAAGAAAGGCTTTTCCGTAGAGTTTTCTCAGAATACCATGATCACCGGAGGGTTTACCAATCTTCCGAAAACCCAGACTGAATACGGAAACGGTTCACACGGAAAATATGAATTCTGGGACGGAGCCGATGGCGGAGTGAATGACGGAGATATGATCTGGGGGCCAAAATTTGTTCCCGGTTTACAGATTGCCCAATGGAATAGCCCGATCAGAGATAAAGTAACAGGACAGGTAGTGCCATGGTACGGCGCTGTAACTGGAACTCAATATGATGATAAATCAAGATACGAAAGAGTTCCGATCGACTGGAAATACCATGATAACTTAAGTACTTTCTTAAAGCCTGCAGTGATCAATAATAATAATTTTGCGATCAGCTACAGAGATAATAAAGATATATATCGATTCTCCGGAAACTTCATGAACTATGATGACAGAGTTCCAAATTCTTATCTTCAGAAATATGGAATCAACTTCTCTTCTGAAAATCATCTTGGAGATAAATTAATCTTTGATACAAAATTTAATTTCAACCAGGCTTTTACACCTAATATTCCAAACTACGATTACAATCCAAGCGGACACATGTACACTATTTTGATCTGGATGGGAGGCGATGTAGATGGAAAAGCCCTGAAAAACCACATGTGGATTCCGGGAAGAGAAGGAACAGCACAGGCCAACTGGAACTATGCATGGTACAACAACCCTTGGTTCGGAGCTGAATATTATAAAAATCAGAACAGAACCAATATCATCAATGCACAGACAGGTTTAGAATATAAAGCTACCCAGGATCTTTCGGTAAAAGGGAAAATATCTCTTGTGGAAAACCACAGCAAAACGGAAGTATTGAGTCCTTATTCTTACTTCAATTATAGTGCGCCAAGAAGTGGAGGTTATATTTTAAAAGACAATAAAACCTGGAATCTCAACTACGATGTCCTTGCTACTTATAAGAAAAAAATATCCGAAAATTTTGATTTTACTATCAATGCCGGAGGTTCAGCTTTCTATTATAAAAACAACAATAATGAGAGATCAACAGATGGATTGAAAATTCCTGAAGTCTACTCCTTTGAAAACTCTATCGGAGCACTGAAAAATTATTCCTATCTGAAAGAAAAGCTGATTTACAGTGCTTATTCTACGATTGATATTGGTTTGTACAATGCTTTCTTCATCAATATTTCAGGACGTAACGACTGGTCTTCTACGCTGCCTAAGGCCAACAGGTCTTACTTCTATCCTTCTGCATCCATCAGTGCAGTTATTTCAAACCTTGTAAAATTGCCGGAGTCTATCAATATGCTGAAATTGTCTGCTTCATGGGCAAAAGTAGCGTATGACTTCCAGCCTTACTCTATCAGAAATTATTATCTGAATAACCAGGGAATTACTTTCAACGGAAACCCTACGTATTATTATCCAACCACTCTGAATGTGGAAAATTCTTTGAAACCGGAACAGACAAAATCTTATGAATTAGGGTTAAGCGCAGGTTTCCTGAATAACAGAATTACCTTAGACGCTACTTATTTCAGAACATTAGATTATAATAATATTCTTCAGTTCCCTGCTGCTGAATCCTCTGGTTTCACTTCACAATATGTAAACGGAAATGAATATACTACGAAAGGTTTTGAAGTTTCTCTTGGCTTAGTTCCGGTAAAAACTGCTGATTTCAGCTGGAAAACCTTGATCAACTGGAGTACTTACGAACAAAAGCTGACTTCCATTTATGACAATATGCCGAACTACAAAAACATTAAGCTGGGCGAAAGAATGGACAGTTATTATGATTATACATGGCAAAAATCTCCGGACGGAAAAGTCATTCTGGATGCCAACACAGGAATGCCGACAAGAGCCAATGCACCAAGCAATCTGGGACATTTCAATCCGGATTGGACTTTCGGTTTCAACAACACCTTCAAATACAAGAAATTTACTTTAAATATCGGAATTGACGGAAGCATCGGTGGAGTAATGAGATCGCAGGTAGTGGAAAAAATGTGGTGGGGAGGAAAACATCCAAATTCTGTAGCTTACAGGGATCTTGAGTACGCCAATCCAGGAACGTACTATTTTGTACCGGATGGGGTTAATTATAATCCGGCAACAGGTCAGTATACCCCACACACTAAAGCCATCAGTTTCCAGGACTGGGCACAGAATTATCCATACCAGGCAAGAGTAACGCAGGATGAGAGTGAAGAGTTTGCCAACGTTTTCGACAGAACTTTCGTGAAACTTAGATCTGTAGTTCTGGAATACGATTTCTCTTCATTATTGAATCCGAAAGGAATGGTAAAAGGTTTCACCGCCAATATTTCTGCTTATAATCTGGCGATGTGGAAAAAATCAAAGAATCTTTATTCTGACCCTGATTTCCAGGCAAAAACAGAGAATGATATTCAGGATCCTTCCAGCAGATGGTTCGGAATCGGTTTTAATCTTAAGTTTTAACTAAAAAGTACGTCGAAACAATGAAAAATAATATAAACAAAGCAAAAGGAAAAACAGCGAAAGGATTAATGAAGAGTATGTTTGCTGCCGGACTTCTGACACTGGCTTCATGTGAATCCAACCTTGATAAGATCAATGAAAATCCTAATGATCAGGCAAGCATTGATCCTAAACTCCTTCTTACTTATGTGGAAAAATATACATTTCAGGTAAACGGTGATAATATGTACGCTTCAAGAATGATGATTGGTACTGATGGTGAAAATTCATACCAGTATATGAAATGGAATGATGCCTCTTTTGAAGTCTATACAAAAGGACTTCTGAATACCGGAAAAATGATGCAGGAAGCGGAAAAAATCAACAATAAAAACTATGCTGCCATTGGTAAATTTCTGAGAGCCTATCATTTTTTCAATATCAGTTTAAAAGTAGGAAGTGCTCCTTATTCTGAAGCGGCAAAAGGAGAATCCGGAATTACACAGCCTAAATATGATACCCAGGAAGCCATCATGTCCGGAATTTTATCAGAATTAAAAGAAGCCAATGATCTTATCAATACCAATGATAAAATTGAAGGCGACATTGTGTACAACGGAGATGCTATGAAATGGAAAAAACTGATCAATTCTTTCCGTCTGAAGGTTTTAATCACGCTTTCTAAAAAGACAACCGTAGGAAATTATAATATTGCTACAGAATTTGCTGCTATTGCAGGAAGCCAGTCTCTTATGACTTCTATTGCAGACAATGGTGAGCTTAAATTTGCTGATGCTGCAGACAGCAGATATACGATGTTTAACAACAGTGGATATGGCTCCAGTTTGTATATGGCAGATTATTTTATTAATCTATTCAAAGACAGACATGATCCACGTTTGTTCACTTTTGCAGCACAAACTACAGGAGCGAAAGAAGCAGGAAAAGCCATCACAGATTACACGGGATACAACGGAGGAAACCCTATCTCACCTTATTCTGACAACGCTGCACTGATCACGGCAAAAAATATTTCTAAGGTAAACGACCGTTTCTATAAAGATCCTACTAATGAGCCTGCTTCTGTGTTAAGTTACTCAGAACTTGAATTTATTTTGGCTGAAGCTACAGCAAGAGGCTGGATTTCCGGGTCGGCAAAAACGCATTATGACAATGCCGTTAAAGCCAGTTTCAATTTTTATCAAACCTATGTAAAAAATTCGGGACAATATTTCTCAGGGTTTGATGTGAACCAATATCTGACAACGCCTTTGGTAGTTTACAACAATGCAGATCCCCTTCAGACACAGCTTGAAAAAATCATGACTCAAAAGTACATGACGATGTTTCACCAAGCGCAGTGGACCTCTTATTATGATTATCTGAGAACGGGATATCCAAACTATCCTCTAAAAGCAGGAGTAGCAGCGCCTTTCAGGTTCAGATATCCGCAATCGGAATACAGCTATAACAGCAACAATTTAAAAGCTGCTTTGGCTGCTCAGTATGGAGGAAATGACAATATCAACTCCAAACCTTGGTGGTTACAATAGAAATCTGATTATTTTTATATAAAACAAAGAAATCGCAGGAAAATCCTATTAACTTGCGGTTTCTTTCTTATTACGATTGAACATGAACAGAAGAGAATTTTTAGAAAAATCAAGTCTATTACTAGCTGGATTAGGAACTTCAAGTGTTCTTCATCCATCCATTTTAAAAGCTTTAGCCATTGATCCGACTGCACAGTCTACATTTTATGATGCAGAACATGTAGTAATCCTGATGCAGGAGAATCGTTCATTTGACCACGCTTTTGGTGCTCTTAAAGGAGTAAGAGGTTTTTTGGATAAAAGAGCCTTTGTAAAACAGGATGGTCATTCTGTTTTCTTTCAAAAGAATGATGAGGGAAAATATGCATCTCCTGCCCGTCTGGATCTGAGAAATACCAAATCAACATGGATGAGCTCACTGCCCCATTCATGGGCTGATCAACAGAAAGCACTGAACAAAGGTAAATTTGACCAATGGCTTCAGGCGAAAGCTTCAGGAAATAAAGATTACAAAAATATTCCGCTTACACTGGGTTATTATAATCGTGAAGACCTACCGTTCTATTATCAGCTGGCAGACGCTTTTACCATATTTGATCAGTATTTCTGCTCTTCACTTACCGGAACTACTCCGAACAGACTTTTCCTTTGGTCCGGAACATTGAGAGAGCAGCAAAACGGAAAAGTAAAAGCCAATGTTGTGAATGAAAATATTGATTATGATAAAGCGAAACAGGCAAAATGGAAAAGTTTCCCGGAAATTTTAGAACAGCAGAATGTTTCGTGGAAAATTTATCAGAATGAAATCAGTCTTCAAAAAGGAATGTCCGGAGAACAGGAAGCCTGGCTAAGTAATTTCACCGATAACCCGATTGAATGGTTTGCAAAATTCAACGTTAAGTTTTCAAAAGGATATTATCAGAATATTCCCAATATCATTGCTTACCTGAAGCAGGAAATTGAAAAGACCCCTAATCAGAAGGAAAGGCTGGAAGCAATGCTGGCTGAAGTTCAGGAAGACCAGATAAAGTATCATCCGGATAATTATTCCAAACTTTCAAAAGAAGAAAAAAACATTCATGAAAAAGCTTTTACTACCAATTCCAATGATCCTGATTATTGGAAACTGGAAATCGGAAAAGATGAAAACGGCGAAAGACTGGTTGTTCCGGAAGGTGATGTATTGTTCCAGTTCCGTAAAGATGTAGAAGAGAAAAAATTGCCGCTGGTTTCATGGCTTGTAGCTCCCGAACATTTTTCTGATCATCCGGGATCACCTTGGTATGGAGCATGGTATATTTCTGAAGTCTTAAATATTCTTACCAAAGATCCTGAAACATGGAAAAAGACAATCTTCATCATCAATTACGATGAAAACGACGGATATTTCGATCACGTACTACCATTCGCTCCACCGGTGAACCCGAGCCAGCCTGTTGATATGAACGGAAAAGAAGGAGTAGAATATGTGGATAAATCTCAGGAATACATGAGCAATCCTTCTTTAAAAAGTTATGAAAAAGTAGAAGGAACTGTTGGATTAGGCTATAGAGTACCAATGATCATTGCTTCACCATGGACAAAAGGAGGTTTTGTAAATTCCGAAGTATCAGATCATACTTCTGTGCTTCAGTTTCTGGAGAAATTCATTATGAAGAAATTCAAAAAGAATGTACATGTGGATAATATCAGCGACTGGAGAAGAGCGGTGTGCGGAGATCTTACTTCTGCATTCAATTCTTCCAGTGTAAAAGCTCCACAGATGGATTATCTGGATCAGAAAGATTATGCTAAAACTATTAATGCCGCTAAAAATAAACCTGTTCCCAATCTGAAATGGTATTCTGAAAATGAACTTCAAGAGAACTTACTTGACATTCAGGAGAGAGGTTTAAAACCATCAAATCCGCTTCCTTATCATTTCCATGTCAATTTGGAAGGTGAACATATCAAAATGGTGAATTTAAAAGAAAATGGAGTTCCACTTTTAGTGTATAACAGAACCCAATTTGATAGTAATAATTACCATTTTTCATACGCGCTTTATGCAAAGCAGGAACTATCCCATCCTGTACAATCCGAAGCTTATGATTACGAAATTTTCGGTCCCAATGGCTTTTTTAGGAAATTTAAAGGCCAGAATACCCCGGAATTGGAGGTAATTTTGGTGAATTTGGCTTCAAAAAGTCAGATTGAGCTGACTGTCAGAAACCATAAAAAGAATACTGTTTCCCTACAGCTGGAAGATCTTTACGGAAAGACTAAAAAGACAATTGCAGTACAAAAGCCTGAAGAAAAAATCATCATTGATCTTGATAAAAATAAAGGTTGGTATGATTTGAAATTAACGCTTAATGATCATCTATGGCATTTTGCAGGAAGAATAGAGACCGGAAAAGTGTCTGTTTCTGATCCGCACTGGGCATAGAAAACGCTTATAATACTAATAAAATCCTGTACATTTTTGTGCAGGATTTTTTTGACTTATTCTGTTAAAGAATATTTCACATATAATGCATTACATAATTGAAATATGTATTAATATAAAAATTATAATATATTTTTTTCAAATTATACTGATTTTTGTTATATTCACTCAACTAATTATCAGCCTCATGAAAAATTTAAATTTAACTATTGCAATGTCTTTATTTGCGTTTGCTCTGTCCGGGAACCTGAGCGCGCAGGATACCAATACAGACAATCATACAGTCACTATTTCTATTCCCGAAGTTGCGTTGGTAGATATTGAACCAGCTGCCACGAAAAATATTACTCTTGGATTTACAGCGCCTACAGAAGCGGGGAATCCTATTATTCCAGCTGCGGCCAACACTACATTATGGCTTAATTATTCTTCCATCAAATCTGTTGCAGATCCTACCCGTAATGTAAGTGTAGTCATGAATGCTATCATCCCTGGAGTTGATCTTCATGTAACTGCTGCTGCAGCTACTGGATCTGGAGCTGGTACATTAGGAACATCCGCAGGTCTATTGACTTTAAGTGCTGCCGGCCAGACGATTATTTCAGGTATCGGAAGTGCTTATACAGGAAATGGCGCCAACAACGGACACAATCTTACCTATGCCCTTGCTGCCGGAAGTGGTCCTGGAGGGGTAGCAGCGTACGCAGATTTGCAGGCAACAGCCACAGTAGCAGCTACCGTTACTTATACGATATCAGACAATTAGAATTTAAATAAATTCTTAATTCGTATTTCAAAAGCAAGAAGAAGTTGTCATTCAGTTTCTTCCTGGTTTTGTATTATTAATGATTTAACACCCAACTTTACATGATGATAAAGCGTATTCTTCTTTTGATCACCCTGATTTTGCAGTTCAGCTTTTTACATGCCGGCATTGTGATTCTCAACGGGCTTACGCATTCTTATAAAATAGAAAACGGGAAGGTTTACAAAGGAAAAGTTTCCATTGAAAACACGAGCAGTAACCCTCAGAGTGTAAAATTATTTTTACAGGATTTTGATTATCATGCTGATGGAACCATCAATTACACAGCAGTACGTACCAATAAACGTACCAACGGAGAGTGGATAAAACTTAATACCAATCTGGTTACGTTGAAAGGTAAAGAAAAGACAGAGGTATTTTATGAAATAACCATTCCCAATCAAACCATAGATCCGGGAAGCTATTGGAGTGTCATCATTGTAGAGCCGGTAGAGGAAATAAAACCCAGCGACGGTAAACCTGGAGTGAGCATCACTTCTGTGATACGATATGCTATTCAGGTTATTACCGATTTTGAAACAGAAAAGGCAAAACCTAATCTTAAGTTTGAAAGCGTAAAAGTAGAAAAGCAGGAGGGAAAACAAACCGCGAAGATTGCAATAGCCAATAATGGTAATCTTTACTGTAAACCCACAACAACTATTGAAATCTATAACCGTAAAACAGGTGAAAAAGTAGGAACTTATTCAAGTTTAACAATGGGGCTGTTACCTGAAACCTCAAAGACATTTTACATTGATATCAGTAAAGTACCACCAGACAAATACAAAGCCACCATTATAGCTACGGATGAAGAGGAGAATGCATTTGCACTCAATGTGGAATTAGAAGTAAAAAATGATTAGAACTTGGACTTTATTTATTATTATATCATTATTCCCGGTATTTATTTTTTCTCAACATCAATCCAACCGATTGATCAGTAAAAAAGATAGTCTAATGCCGGGAATGTCTACTTCTATCCCTTTTACATTAGAAAATAATTCAGCTGAAAACAAAACGTATGAGATTTCAGCCACCACATCAACTCCATCTATTACCCCCATTTTAGCAAAAGGAGAGTTTCAGATTGCCCCCCATGAAACTTCGGTTTATCTGGTACCCTTGCGTATAGCAGCAGAAACAGGACAGGGTAATTATTCCGTAACATTGAATATTACCGATCGCAGCAACGGAATATCCTTCACAAAAACATCCAAAATAAACGTTTCAGGAAGCAGAAATCTTTCTGTCACAGCTCTGGATTCACCAGAATTTGTAAGGGCTGGAGAAACGATCAGAGCTACCTTTCTTTTAAAAAATAATGGCAATATAACGGAAGACATTTTTTTGGAAAGTAAAAATGCAGTTATTGATGGTGATTTTTCATTAGTATTAGAACCCAATGAGTCAAAAATAATCACAATCCACAAAGTAACAAATCCTGAACTGAGCCAAAATGAATTTCAAAACCTTAATCTTTCGGTGTATTCAAAAGGTCACAGTAAGGAAAATCAAAGTGTTTACATAAGCACTCAGGTAATCTCCATAAAACCCTCAGAAAATGACATTTATCACAGGCTTCCTGTTGCCGTTTCGTTATCTTTTATCGGAATGAAGAATATGGGCGTTTACAATGACGGTTTTCAGGGGGAAATCTATGGGAAAGGGACACTTGATAAAGATAATAAAAACCAAGTCGAATTTCGGGCAGTTACACACAATCCTGTAGAGCTTAATTCATTTACTCAATATGAAGAATATTTTTTAAACTATAAACGTGATGATTTTTTCATTCATCTGGGTGATAAAACCTACTCTTCATCCTACTTAACGGAATTTGCAAGATACGGCCGCGGTGCAGAAATCCGGTATGATTTTAATAAAGTGAGCATTGGAGGTTTCTATAATCATCCAAGGTTTTTCAGAGATATAAAAGATGAGTTTAATTTCTATTCCACCTTTAAAATCAGGAAACAGTCAGAAATTTCTATCGGATATCTTTATAAAACACCAAGAAAAGGAGAAACCAGATATAGTGACGTAAGACTGGATTCTGATGCACACCTTCCTTATGCAAAGGGAAAATTCAAAATATCCGGAAACATCAATCTCTCCGGAGAAGTGGCATACAGTACTACAAAACAGACCGATGGAACAGCTTATATGCTTCAGGCTGATGCTACTTTTGAAAAATTCAACGGAAGTTTAATGTATGTAAAAGCAAGCCCAGAATTTGCCGGATATTTCACCAACACCAATACCTTTAATGGAAGTGTTTATTACAAAATTTCAAAAAAACTAGGTGCTTTTGTCAATTATACTCAGGATGTTAAAAATTTTCAGAGAGACACTCTGTTTTTAGCTGCTCCGTACAGACAGTATTTCCAGTATGGATTACAGTATAAATATCTATCCAATGGCTCTATTATCCTTAATAATGGCTATCAGAAATACCAGGATCGTCTGGAACCCAAACAGTTTGATTATTATGAGCGTTTTTTCAAAGTGAGCATAGATCAGAAGATCGGAATGTTTCAGGTAAACTTAGAAGGACAGTTTGGAAAGACAAACAATTATCTGCTAGGATTTAGTGGTAATTCAACCTTCTATTCCGCTAATCTTTCATTTCAAAAATTCAGAACATCTTTTAATGTATTCGGAAGTTATGCTATCAGCTCAAGATACCAGCTGCAGAATCAGAAACAGCTTTACTACGGAGCAAGAATATACAGCAGGTTCTCGGATAAAACTTCTTTAAGTATTTTTTATCAGAACAATTATATGCCTGAAGAATATTTTAAAGACAGAAATTTGTTTGAACTTCTCTTTCATCAACAGCTATTTCCCGGAAATGAACTGGACCTCTCCGGAAGATATTCTTTACAGAGAGGAGAAATTGGAGACAAAGATTTTATATTTTCCATGCGGTATACCTGGCGTCCTAACGTTCCGGTACAGAAAACAGCAGAATATATTTCTTTATCCGGAAACGTTAGTAACCTTGGGATCAAAAAGACTGAAGGAATAAGATTAATGCTGGGCAGCTATCTTTCAGTCACCGATAAAGAGGGGAATTATGTATTCAAAAATGTGATCCCTGGAAATTATTTCCTGGAAATAGACCGCTCAACGACAGATATCAATGATATTTCTACGTTAACCTTTCCTGCCACACTTTCTCTCAGCAACAAAGAAAATATTTTTAATTTCGGATTAACTACTGCGGCCAATGTTAAGGGGCATATTCAATTTCTGGAAACAGAAAATAAAAATCAACCGGGACTTCCTGAACCTTTAGTTCAAAAAAAGAAAAAGGAAAGTATTATTATAGAAGCGACCAGTAAAGATCAAACGTACCGAAAAATCTGTTTTATAGGAGAGGATTTTGATTTCACCTACCTCAGACCCGGAGACTGGATCGTAAAAGTTTACCGTAATGGTCTTGATAAACGCTACAAGGTTTCCAACGATAAATTTCAGTTTACGCTACAGCCTTCGGAAACAAAAAAAATAAGCATCAATGTTGTTAAGCAGCAGATAGAAATAAAATACCAGCAGGAATCCTTAAAAGTGGGATATAATGAAATAAAAAAGAAGAAATGATTTTGATCCGTTCCCTTTTGTTAATAACATTTTTTGTTTTGTCGGGATTATTTTACTCCCAGACCAATGTAACAATGACACTGCCTGTTGTCACTTTAATGGATATTGAGCCTACAGGAAGTTTTTCACTCAATTTTACCGCTCCTACAGAAGCTGGGAATGCTATTGGCAATCCCACACCCAATACCTCTAAATGGATCAATTATACTTCTGCTATTGCTCCCGGAGGTCTTACCAGAAGAATTACAGCGTCTGTGAATAAAGTCATCGCAGGAGTTAATATAAGAGTACAGGCCGCAGCGGCTACCGGAGCTGGAGGAGGGACATTGGGAACTTCCGCAGGGATCATTTCCCTATCTACTACTGCCACTACTATTATCAGTGGAATTGGAGGTGCATATACAGGAAATGGTTTAAGTAACGGCCATCTGCTTACTGTTTCATTAACTACCAATACTTATGCTAATTTAGTTGCACAGGCTAATACAGCTGTCGTCATTACCTACACCATCACAGAATAAAATTGAAAAATGAAAATCAACACCCACTTTTTCAAAGAAATCTATTTTAAGATATATATATGCTTTATTCTTGTTATTGTCACTAACTATATGAAAGGGCAAACAATAAATGTAGGCGGCAGTAACTGGACTGTAAGTGTACCTGCCATCACCGAAGCAGGAACAAACTATGCCGGAACTTATGAGAGTGCTACCAATTTATATACTCTATCCGGAACATTACCCGGATCATTTCTAAATCTTCTTACAAGTGGGGCCGCAAGAATAAGCGTACATCATACCCCAACTACATGGAATAGTAATCTGCATCTCTATACTAAAAGAAGTGGCGGAACAACGAATATCAGTGGACTCTGCCTTGGTTGTACTGCAACCATCAATGGAGGAACTACTTATGTGGAAATACCACAAGCCGTGGCTACCGCATTCTTTACCATCAATTTTTCCGGAATTTTAGGACTGGGGAACAGTGTAACGTTCTCAGGTATTAATGGACAAGTTCAAATAAGTGGCGTTTCTGTAACCATTCCCGCAACAACTTATGCTACCCAAATTGTTTTCACAATAGGCCCGAATTGAATCCGGGATTCAGGTTATAGAGTTTCGGGTTATGAGTTGCGAGTTTTTGGGTTAGTAATGGAGAGCTATTAGGAGTTTTAAAATCCTGATTCCTATAGAATAGATGGTTAGCGATGGATTTTCATTTCCATTTGTCATTTCGTAGGAATCCAGGCTTATTGATGATAGTTTTAGATGCTAAATGACAGTAAAATGTCTAAGGCTTTTTTTAGCACTTAGTATTAGCAGTGTCATTCTGAGCATAAACTAAAGGTTTACGAACATAGTTCATGAAGCATCTTAATTACGATGAATTATATTTCTGCTATTGTA
>NZ_PCOU01000037.1 GCF_002979455.1 Chryseobacterium sp. MYb7 | reverse complement strand
TTAGCGACTCTAATTTCCTAATCCCTTTTTTTATTTCAAATAAAAAATATAATTTTTGAAAAAGTCAAGATGACTTCATTATTTGTTTTAGGATTAAAATAAATTGGATAATATAGATTTGGTCTATCAACTTGTCTTGCATTACTTCCTCTTTTTCTAAGCCCTAATAATCTATATCTTTTTCCTTTCGCATCTATTTCTTTATATTCTTTAGAATAATCTTCTGGCAATTCAACCCCATTAGTTATAAATTTACCTTTATGATAAATTAAAAGGCTTTCATGTGCTGATGCGATGTATTTATCATCACTTCTTCCTTTAAAATTGTTAACAACTGCTACATTTGAAATAAAGTTTCCACTCCCAAAAATTTCATCACAAATAAGTTTGAGATTAGCCTGTTCATTATCATCAATAGAAATAAAAATAGCACCATCATCTGCCAAAAGCTTATGCAAAAGTTTTAGCCGTGGATACATCATGCAAAGCCATTTATCATGTCTTGTGAGGTCCTCACTTTCTTTGCCAACTACTTCTCCCAACCATTTTTTCATTTTAGGATCATTGACATTGTCATTATAAACCCATCCTTCATTTCCTGTATTATATGGTGGATCTATATATATACAATTAATTTTTCCTTCATATTCGGGTAAAAGACTTTTCAAAGCTTCTAGGTTATCTCCATGAATGATTTTGTTTTCAGAAGTAACTGAGTTTTCAGTTCTACTACTAATGGTATATTGGTTCTCCAATATCCTGTAAGGAACTTCTTGGTGATGGTTAATGACTTTTTCTTTTCCTATCCAGTGTAATGATGGCATTTTAGAGATAACTTTTTAAGATTAGCACATTATAAAACAATCGTAGTAATTAGGAATTGCTTTAATGATTGTCAAATTTAACAATTAATATATTAATCTTGTAGAAAAGTATAGCTGCCTTTTTCTATATTTTTTGACATCATTTGTTCTTTCAGGATTTCACCGACACAAAATATTCTAATAAACCAATAAAATAATATAAAATCCGCACCCTCTTTTAAAAACATAAGGCAACAGCATTGCATTGTTTTTCAATAGGGTTGCACCGCTTTCCGCAAAAATGCGTTTCCGACCAACGAGAGGAAATGCATTTTTGCCGCCCGATTTTTCTCAGGCGGTAAAATCATGCAATTTTTATGGGTTGGGAATGAAAGTTTTTCAGGTTAAGGAAAAATCCTCTGTTTTCCGTTAATCCGTTTCTAAACAAACCCCACAATAGAGAGCTTCCCATCTGTGCCAATGTTGAATTGATAAACAAATCCTGCTTCTCCAGTGCTTCTGCCAGTGAACAGCTTGGTGTATCATCAGTGTTTTCTGATTGCTTAAGCAAATCCCCAAACTCATCGGTGATAAAAGCTAAATGATCCACTGTTTCATATTTCTGTGAATTAGGCTGTTTGATTGTTCCAATGGTTGTCAATATTGTTTGACCTGTATTTTTGCTGTTTCCAAAATCTAAGGAATATAACGGACGGTTAGCATAATATCTGCCATTATTCAGGCTTTTTAATATATCCGCAATTTCAAATCTTGCACTCACACTGTCAACACAGGAAATATAAATATTTGCAGAAATATTTTCGGAAAATTTTTCCGATTCACTCTTTTTAAATTTTTGTGTTTCTGCTTTCCAGCTTGTTCCCATCCAACGGTTAGCACGGTTGATTAAGGCAACTGATTTGTATAACCCTAATTCCGATTCGGCAAAACGTTGTCTCCCTAAATTAGCTTCGGTAATGAGATCATCATCCCAAAGTCTTATCATTAGTCCTGGATGCCCCAATTGTATAAGACTGTAATTCATTTCCATTAATGCCGTCAATACTTTTGACCCTGTTCCTCCTGCACCGATCAGGTTAATGGTTACAGGGTTGGTCGGATTAATCAGGTAATTATCTGTAAAATGGACTTTTGTTTTTTCACTTGTCATGGCAGTATGTTTTTAAGGGTTTTATTGGTCTTTTTTAATATTTCTTTCGGGAAGGTTTTATCAGTATCAATAAGACCTTTCCAAATGCTTACACAGTTTCCATTGGTAGGATTATGGTTTAAATGACTGAACCTGCTGTTAAAAAAATAACTTTCCCAAGCACCAATAAATTCTTCAACCGAAGCTGAGTTTTTAATATCCACATTGACTGTTCCCATACAGACACTTCCGTTTTCATACACATTAAAAAAGGGAGCATGATACAAAATTGTTTTTTCTGTGGGTCTTTTGTCGGAAGTGAGGGCAAATAAGGTAAGATTTTGCTTTGAAGCCACCCACAGCATAGCAGGTATGGATGCTGTACCATTGGGAATTCCAAGGGATTCGGTAAAGAATAGTTTTACTTTTTTGGCTTTAGTATACCATATTACCGAGCCTTTTTCGGTCGGATTAATATATAGAACATTTGTTGGCAGAATACTCTCAGGTTTCAGAAATGCTTTGCTTTTTTCTTTTTCCGTATTAAGCGACTTTGCCAATATTTTAGCTTCCCTTTCACTCAAAGGATGAGCATTAATGGGATTTCCGTTTTTATCCATATCAAAATGTTCTACATAAGTATCTTTATCATCGTCTTTGGTCTGATAAATGACCAGTGCTGAAACCGGATGATATAATGTTCCGAAATGATGGGTAATGTCATTCATAGGTTAAATTTTAAATACTGTTTAAAATGTCAATTAATCTTTCAATCAGGGGAAAAATGCTGTTTTCAAAATCCAGTATATCAGTTTCGATGGGTGTTCCGTCAAATCTTTTTTGGGTGGAAGGTTCTTCTATTTCAGTACATTCCTGAAATTCAGCATTAACAGAATCAAATAAATTTTGAAATAATATTCCCTTATCATCTGCACAGAACGAAACATATTTTTCCATTGTGATGGTTCTTTCATGATAATCCTCATCATAATCGTCATGAGCTGTATTTCTTTTGTCCTGTTGAATATTTCGATAAATACTAGCATCAGGAAACATTTCATAGAGGGCAAGGGCATCACAGGCTAATAGGAGACAGTCGGTTTCAAAGGAATCTCTATTTTCAAAATGGTTGATTCTCTCTTTAAATCGGGTTAAATTCTGATGATTGAATATTTTTTGCTCCATATAATCACCAATCCACACACTTTGTCTTATTTCACGTAAGTATTCAGGAGTATCATCAGTTTCATCATAAATAAGCCACTCCGAAATCATTTCGTACATCCAGCACAGGTAACTTTCCTGTTGTCTATAATAAGGGACATCTGCAATGTGATACAAATATGAGCAGACGGATTGCAAAAGCTGTGTTGCCTGCCTGTAATTGGGGTTTTTAGATAATCGATACAGTGGAATTATTGGAATATAATACAGAGTAGCTCCGGTATTATATCTTTCTTCACTCAACAAATACGTTTTCTTTTTATCCTGTACCAAGCGGATTTGCTCCCAATTTTTTATTTTAATTTTTAACTGCTTTTTGATATCCTCTAAAGCAAAAGCAATATTGTAAGGAAAACCTAAATGTTTTGATGGTGCAGGTATGATTCCGTAATGTTCAGCCAATTGGGAAAGGGACAGGTAAAAATCCCTTTCCATTTTGCCTGTTTTCTTTTCATCCTGTGGGGATGGTGTGTCTTTCAGCTTAGGCAGAAACGAACATTTTAGAAAAGCATGGGTAGCATGACTATCGGTACTGCTTTCATTTTGTCTTTCTGTATTTCTCCTGCATCCTTTGGTCTTTGCATCCAATGGGCAAACTCTCCCAACTGTTTGTGCAGTTGCTTTTGTTTTTGTTGTTCGGGAAGCTGTATTCTTCCCGATATGATTTTTTGTTGCATTTATCATAATTTAGTGATTGATATTTAGTAAATAGTGGTTGGATCTAAAGCAGGTTACTGAAAACCCGACCACAAAATTTTATCAGCCTTTCGTTCCCATTACACTTTCAAAACGGTATTCTACCGTGTCATTCCTGATTTGTGGTGCAGAAACTTTTGCAGTGGTTAAAATCGGATAGGTATTGGCGTAAAAATTCATCACGGCTTCTACACTCCATTTCGGTTCTGGATCTGTCAATCGGATTTCCTGTCCGTTATCTCTCAGGATAAAAACTCTTTCTAATTGGGTTGCAAGTAACATAATTGTTGATTTTCTGATTTGATGTATTTTATTTTACTATTTTTCTGCGCTTCATCTGTAGTCTGATGATTGCTGACAGTAGGCAATTTTCTATTGCCATTATCTGTTGTATGGCTCCCTGTTTTCCACTCATAGAATTTATTTGGAATCTTATTCTACCCTTATCATGTTGTAAGGTTGCTATATAGGTTTCTATGGTTATCACGGCTGTTAATTAATGGTTGTGGTAGAAGTTTCTTCCTGACTGAAAAGATTATGCGCAAAGTGCTTCTCATATTCGTCCTGCTTTTTGAGGATAGTTTCTACATAGTCGGGATATTCTGAAGCCTTTGGAAGTGCTGACCATGCCCCTTTGTAGTTTCCTTCTTTTTCAAGTTCTTCGGCTTTTTGAAAAGCATCTTTGTACTTTTTCTCTTTGGCTTCTCTTTCCTTCTTCTCTTTGTCGGATTTTTCCTTTTCCATTGCCGACTGCTTTTTGGCTTCCTCTAATTGCTTCATAAAGCTTTCCATACCGACCATCAGTCCCGAAGCGGTTTGTAATGGGGCTTTAATGTGTTCAAAAAATCCGGCATCAAGCTCGTCTGCCGTTCCTTTAAGGTTAAGAGGAGGAATGATATTTTTTGCTTTATCTCCACATCCATCATTTTGTACTAATATGGAAGCCACTATTTGGCTTTCGTTTGCTTTGGCAATGGTTAGTATCAACTTACTATTAATATCCATTTTGGCTATCTGATTGAAAAAATTGGTTTGCATAATTTGTTGGGTTATGGATTAATTACTAAATGAGTATTGAAGTCTATTAGTTCCCATAATGAAAACTCCACTGTCCTAAATTCTTCTTCCGTATGCTTTCCATAGGCTTTATAAATGGCATTTCCATCCTTAGATATCTGCATCTGGTAATGACACAGGCTATTTTTAGGTTGTTTCAGTTCTTTTAAATTCTCTTTCTCTAATTCAATGAAAACTCTGTTTCTCTCAGAGAGCCACTCTTCAACCACAGGATAATATACTTTCGAAAATCTAAAGAACTCCACATGGGTGTCGAAATAGTTCAGCGATTTTATATCTTCATCATTTTCAATGATTTTTATAACTTCAAGCCGCTTCTTTTGGGTTCGTTTCCACTCCCCTGTAATGTTGATAATGGCAAAGTCGCAAGCATCCCATTCACTGTTGGTTTTTGCTTTTACAAGTAAATATTCCGTTGGTATATCAGATCGTTTCATTTTTTGTTTTATTTATGTTATTAATTCTATTAATTCTATTAATTCTATTAATTCTATTAATTCTATTAATTCTATTAATTCTATTAATTCTATTAATTCTATTAATTCTATTAATTCTATTAATTCTATTAATTCTATTTCTCCGAGGTATAAACCCCGTTCACGTAGTAGCCGATAAGCTTTTCCAAAAGCCGTATTAAGTCGTTGATATCTACATAGTATTTTTCTGTTCGGCTACAATAAATAACATATACAGGTACATCTGCATAATCTTTGTTGTAGCTATATGCTTTTGCCAGTTTTTTGGCTTCGGTTTTAGATTTTGTTTTCATAGTCAGGGATTTTCATAGATGTAAGTTCCACTTGTTTTAAAGGGGTCTGCACCCTGTGTCAATCGGATTTCCTTGTTAAATTTCAATGACAAGCTCCTTGCATAGTGTATCGCTGTTGTCCTGTCACAATGGATTTTGAAGTATATTGCTACCTGCTCCCATTCTGTTCGGTCATTTCGGGATTTCATCTGAAAATTATATTGTGATTCCATAAGTTTTAAGATAATCTTGTGTTAATGATTAAAATGGTAAATCATCATCCGTATCCCCTGCAAAAGGATTGTTTGATTCTTGCGTTGCATTTTGCTTCGGTTCACTTTCAACATTTCTTCCACCTCCATAAACCTGAATGTATGAAGTATGAAAATTCAATCCTGAACGGATTTCCCCATCTTTACCTATCCATGCGCTTGAGCTTGCCCTGCCTGTTAATTCTACCACCGTCCCTTTGGTAAGGATTTTGGCAACATTCGGGCTTATCCAATACGAGCAATTGTAATAGGTAGTCAGCTCTCTGCGTTCTCCCTGCTTGGTATTGTAGCTGTCATTGATGGCTACTGAAAAGTTCACGACCTGTCTGTGGTTTTTCAATGTGTTGATTTCTGCGTTTTTGGTAATTCTACCGACAATGGTGTTCATAATATTTTGTTTTAATTGTTAATGATTACTTTTTTTCAGTTGTAAAATTTCGAGTGATTTGATTCGGTATCGAGGACACTCGGCTTCTTTCTTTTCACCTTTTCCAATGGGAAAAGCATTATTTATTTTTTTTGTTTGATTATTCTTATGTTAAAGAGCGACTGTTTGATTCGTATAACTGAGGTTCCGACTTTTTCTTTGCTAAATGACCATAGTACAGGATCAGGCACTTAAAACCTGAATGGAAAAAAATGAAATGAAGGCTCTGAAATCTTTTTGTCCGAAGGATTCAGGAGTGTCTGGAAAAATTGTTGGAGCGGAGTGGAGAGAATTTTTGTAGAAACCCAAAAAGATTTTTTTGAGTGAATGACCTGTACTACATTTGCTACAGTAAAAAGTGAAAAACCACAGTTATATATATGAATTGAATGGGTGATATTTAACCCGAGAATGATCTAAAAACAATAATGAATAATTGGATTTTTCCTTGTGTTGATGTGATTTTGAAGTCTATTTTCTTATGACCGTCATCAACATTCAAGACCGAAATTCTAAAAATTAACAGTTTTATTGAAGATTTTATATTTTTGTTAGCTGATGAACCTGAAAAAATTAGGTATATTAAATTGAAAAAAATTTTCAACTCATGAAATTACCTCCTAAATTATAGGACCGTATATAAAAAATGACAAGTAAATTATTTGCAATATAGAAATAAACAAGATTATTCTATATTTGCAACCTTAAAATCCATTTTTTATGAAAGAACTATTAGAAAAAATTAACGCAGAATTTGAAACTTTTAAAACAGACTCCAACCTTCAGCTTGAAAAAGGAAACAAAGCAGCCGGAACAAGAGCAAGAAAAGCAGCTTTGGAATTAGCCAAGATTCTAAAAGATTTCAGAAAAATTTCCGTCGAGGAAAGCAAGAAATAGTCAAAAGCTTCCTCTAGATGGAGGGAGCTTTATTTTTGTAACACTCTATAATGAGCATTCAGAGAACCAGTTACTCATTATATCTTTTGGCAAAACCACTCATTAAGGTCCTTAAAATCTCGATAAATTAGAGAACAATCCTCTACATGTTTATATTTCGTTAATATTTTGTTTTTAGTGATATTTCCATTCGAATCATTATCAAGAAAAAGGTAAATTTTATCATATTCATTAAGCCTTTTCATTGCTTTGAAAAGCATTACCGTAGAATTAAGGATCAGATAATCAGAATTTTTAGTTTTTTCTATATTTTTGAAAGTCAGGTAATCTAAAAACCCCTCAAATACCGTGATTTCTTTATTATTTTGTTTGCCCTGAATCAAAGTCACATCTTTTTTACCTAAACAGATTTTAGAATACGGATTGCGGATTTCAAAACCACCTGAATTATTTTCAAAGCCAATTCCGAAATAATTTTTCCCATTTAACTCATATTGCAGTTCTCTAACAAGATCCCTTTGCTGATAAACTTTCCTTGATTTCAGGTATTGCATCAAAACCGGATGCCCGATTCTTTTTATTTCCAAGATCCTGTAATGAGGCCGTGTTGTAATCTCTCCCTTTTGTTTTTGATCCTGTATTGAAAAATCAAAATTTCCAAGGTATTTCAAAGCTTCCGAAACAGAACATTTGTTCACCTGCTGAACAATTGAAATGACATCATAACTCTTTCCTGTTCCAAAATCAAATGCAACATTTTTAATAAAATCGACAGAAAGACTGGGAATCTTTTCGTCCCTGTCCAGCGCAAAATAAAAGGCTGTTTTCCCATTTTCTTTCACGGGAAAAAGATTGAAGGATTCTAAAACCGTCCGGATTCCGACTTTCTGTTTGATTTTTTCGCAATTCATTTTTTTTCTTTTTAAAGCAATTTTTTACCCTGGATTTCCCTTTTAATAAAAAAAAGACTTTTATTATCTTTTAAATAACTTTTAATAGTTCGTGGTATCTGCCTGTCACAAAGCGTTTGCAATGATTTTCAAATGAGCGCAATTCCGAATTCCGAATGAGTGCAAATCCGAAATACAGATGAGCGCAATTCCGAAAAGATGCCCTTTACCGCATGAGCGCAAATCCGAATTGAACTATGTTTTCATCATTTCTTTTTAGCGTATCTGTCATTTTCACTGGCTTTACAATATCGGAATGAGTGCAATTCCGAAATCAGCTTCATAAAATTCTAAATTTTAACAATTCCTTAACTTCAGTGAGCGCAATTCCGAATTCCGAATGAGTACAAATCCGAAATACGGATGAGCGCAATTCCGAAATCAGAGAATCACGGGATAACCGTTGGGCAGTATTTCTCCCATTTTTGTTTCCCTGTATAGCTGTATAATAAGCTCCTGTATTTTGTTTAAAAAAGCCGTTCCCTGATAATTTGTGGATTTTACCCCTTTCAGCCTGTTCATCCTTATAAATTCGCCAAAAGCCTTTTCTATAAGTTGGCGGGTTTGCGGAATAGTTTTGTATTGGTAAGAAAACTGGAGCATTTCGCGTTCTTCCAGGCCATACCTTTTCTGAAAATAATAGAGCCTCTTTGCAATTTTTGATTTCTCTGCCGTGTGCTCCGACATATCGGTACCGCTTACCATTTTATTGAAAAAAGGATGAATGAAAATAGAATCACCTTTGTAATGATAATTGAATGAAAGGGTATTGTACCTGTTGAAATTTATTTTTGCAGTTTTGAGGAACTTGAAACAAAAATCATTCGCGGTTTTATAGTTCAGCCCAAACTTTTTGTTCAGTGACGAAAGTTTTATCACTGTTCCATCTTCAGGCAGTTTTGAAAGCCAGATCGCAAAAATAATGTGCTTGTTGTTTCTGATATTATACACCAGATTGTACAAGATGTAGTTATATTCAGGTATAATCATTAGCTTTTTCAGCCAGTAACTGCTGATGAGAAAGCTTGTATATCCACGCTCATCATAACTGGGAGTGGAAATAAGCCCACCGAATGTTTTAATCTCTTTTCCTTTTGAATTTACGGATTTATACCAGCCCATTTTAAACCGGGCAAGAAACTCATACGCTTCCACAACCTGTTTGGTTGAGCCACTCGGTGAGATCTTGCTGTTCCGGATTTTAATGGAGGCAAAAATGTTATTTTCGGTTTCAAATTCTTCATCAAATAAAGAGAGCTGCTTCGGACGGTCTTCCGGACGGAACTGCTCACTACTGATAATCAAAATGATGTTAAAAATAACACGTAGTGCATTGATCGGAATATCAGCCGCCTCTTGGTCTTCAAAAATAAAATCGTCCACAAAATGATTACCCAGGCGTATTCTTTCTGAAATTCTCTCATCTTTATCTTCAAATATCCTTCTGACAAGCCTTACATCTTTTTCCGGAATCGCCATAATTTATATTTTAAGTGCTTTTAACTTTGTTATTCTAACAGAACTCTATTCTTTGCAAGACCTACAGCAATTTAATTTTCTCACTTTTTAATGTTTTTGAGCCATCGGTAAGATTATAATACAGGTACTCCCCTGTTTCATCTATTCTGAAAACTCGTTTCTCTACTTTCCCGAAATTGGGTATTCTAACTTTTTGGATTCCCTGATACTCGGCGATAGTGCCATTGAGACTTACTTTCTGTCCAGGCTTTAATTCTGATAGTTTCATTTTTTACCGTTTTAAAATTTTAAATAGATAAACATCAATACTTAGGTTCTTTAAAGGATCATTTTGGAGGTTTAATAACAGGGATTGAATCTAAAGACAGCTGTCCGTTATCCGTCCCATTTTTTATATAGGGCAAAAGATTTTTCAATGAGGATTTCCAGTTGGTTATCGGTTTTCCTAAATTATTGCACCAATCATTACCCGCCCACAAAGCGTATTTTTCCTTAATATCAGATTCCATAGATGCCTCATAACCACTCAGTGTATAGGCGTATGCCATGAATTCCTCTAAAGAAGGATTGCCGACTACTGTTTTAAAAGGCTGAGGCGCACCATTATCAAAAGATGCTTTCTCTTTCTGTTCTGTAGTTTCGGGAGTACTTATGACGGGTAAACCAGTCAATGACAAATTTTCCTTTTTTTCTATTACCGGAATCCGAGGGTTATTTTTTCTTTTTGCCTTTTGGTCTTCTTTATCCTTTTGGATTGATAAAGGATAATCTTGCACTATTCTGTAAGAACAGGAGTACCCATTTTTACTTTCGTACCGGACCAGCCCTGAGTTGAGCAGCGCTTCTCTTGCGGATTTTACCGTTTTTCTTGTTAGTCCTAACGTATTACCAATCGCTACGTCGGAAACAGTAACATCATATCTGTTATTATCGTTCGCTAATTTCAGCAGATACAGGTATATTGCAACAGCAGTGGTACCCAGTTGCGCTTTTGGACCAGATTCCCAAAATTTTTGTATGAGTTCCTGATAATACATCGCTACTTCCTGCCAAAAAGCTCTAGTACTTTTTGCTTATCAATGATGATAATTTTCCCCTTTTGTATGATGGCTTCATCCAACATTCCGGAGGATTTTATTTCCGAAGCTTTTGAAACGGAACATCCCAGGACTTTTGCCAATCCCTTGAGTCCGTATTCATGCCTGTTTTCCGAATTGAGGGTTTTGATAATTTCCAAAAATTCCTCAACGGTCAGCTTCCAAAGGGGTGTTTGCGGATCTATCTTTTTCATTTCCTTCTTTTATTGATTTTAGCTAGCTTTTTTTTCCTTAGAAATCCAATTCCTTGCAGCAGCCTGCCAGCTGTTCATTAATTTCCCGTCACTTAATTTCCAACCCTGAGAATCATAAAAAGAATAAAACTCATGTGCCTGAGCAGAAGGTAGATCACGTTCATTAAAATATAATTCTACTTCATGAAATTCAGGTGCAGAAAAGAGGCTTTCTTTTTGTACTGATAATTTTTGCTCCCGGAATGCTTTATGTAAAGAAACTCCAGATTCCTCAAAGTCAACAATATCAACCAGGCTTCCAATATAAGGGTCGTAACTGGGGGAATACATAATGAATCCTGCCAGATGTAATTCTTTAATGCACTTATGATAGGTTCCAAGGGATTTTACCTTACCCAATCTCATGACCTCACCACGATAAATACGAAAGGGGCTTTGAAACCGGTTCATGCTCCAGCACTGAAAAAGTGCAACATAAATACTGATATGGGATGGATGTAGCCGGTTATCTTTAATCACATGCGCAAAAAAATTGATGATATCTTTAGTCTGACTCATGATTTCCTGTTTTCTGTGATTATTTAGAATCCGTAAGCAGCTTCTCAATGTCTTTGTAGTTATAATACAAGATCCCCCCTATCTTCGTATAAGACAGGGTTCCGTTGATTCTAAGATTCTGTAAGGTCCCGGAAGAAATATTCAGAAGCTTTTTGACCTCCGAAGTACGGAGCCATAATTTTTGTTCTGTCGTTCTTACCTGAAGTAATTCTTTAATCCCTTCCAGCAGATCTATTTTGAATTGCTGAAGGTCTTCTTTGGTGATAATGGATATTGCCATAATTTCAAAAATTGTTTGTTTGACAAATTTTCGAAATCAGACCGGATTTCTTTCGGTAGGTCTTCGGTACTACCGAAAGATTTTTATATACCTCTTATCAATAAAGGAATTGTGGAAAAAGTACTAATAATTTGATTTATTGTGTACAAACAGGGAAAAATGTCTATTGATCACCATCTTGGAATGATTGATTCAAATGATCACTGAGCAGCTGAAGGAATTTAGTAGGGTTGGTTTTCCTGCTTTTTATCTCATGAAGCGTCTTATAAAAGTTCCCCAGGTTAATATTGAGTGACTTTTCAGTAAATTTAATAATCTCGCTAAACTCAATATTGCCACCATTAAATGAACGTGTATTGTGGAGCGCATATAGAAGTTCCACCAAAGCAGATTTTGAGGCCGACCATTGGAGCGGGGATTTATCCGTTATCTTTTCATATACATACACGTTAATTTCAGCAATAGATTTCAAAAGGTATTTTTCCAATCGATCATTAGCAATAATTTGGGAAATAAGGTGGTCATGTGAAGTGGCAAATTTTTCATCATAATCATAAAGACCGGATTCTATTTTCGTTTTCAGATCAAACTGATTCCGGACGAAATATTTTTGATCAAGATAGGTGGCTCTACGTCTATAGTACTCATAAAAATCGATGTGGTTTTCATAAAAATTTTTCAACACTTCCAATTCGCATTCAAAATATTCTTTCAGGCTTAACTCTCCTGCATTTGGTTTGGCCGCCTCAATTGATAAAAGCTTTGAAAAATAAATAAACTGCGAAATGAAAACGGGCTTGATTTCCTTGAAGAAATAAACTTCGTCTGCAACAGTTGAAAACTGATATAAGCTTACCTCCTGTTTAATGATTCTTATTACAGAATCAATTTCCATCAATGATCTCTCATATAAATCAATAGGATTATTTTTTTGATCAAAACTAATCTGTTCAAGCTTTTTCCCTAAACTAGTCTCTAATCGCTTACACTTTTTAAAAAACGAATTGGCATGCATATTTTAAATAATAAGTATGAATTTTAAAGAATTATACAAATGTTTAATGATAAATTACACAGCGTGAAACCCAATAAAATTATGAATCACCAAACTCATCATTGATTTTTTGAATATATTCCGAAGGCATTACACCTGTTAATTCTATAAAACATGTAGAAAATTTGGGTCTTGTGGAAAATCCGCATTCATCAGCTATCGTATCAATGGAATACTTCCTCCATTGCACACTGGTTCTTAGCATTTCTTTAGCATAGTCGATCCGTAACCTATTGATGTACGTATTAAAATTCGCTCCTTTATATTCATTTATAACTGCCGATAAATAAGCAGTATTCGTTTTTAGCCTCTTTGCGAGCTGATTTTGGGTAAGCCTTTTTTCTAAATAAAATTTGTTTCGCTCCATAATTTCGAGTTTTTCCAATATTTCGTCTGTCAGATTCTCAGGCAACTTGGAATGTTTTATTGAAACTGGATCTTTATGGTTTTCATTTTCTAAAATCGGGTCGTTAACAATTTGGTTCTTTTTAACACCTTTTCTTACCTTATAATACCTTGCGGATATTACGAGCAGAGCACTGAAAGAAATTCCTGCAATAACATATCCGTAAAAAGCGGAAGATTCCAGTCTTTTTTTGGATGTAAGCAAGTCATTGGTATCATATTCTTTATGGATTTTTCCTGAAAGGTATTTAAAATCGTTAAGCATTACTCTGTCAAATTGCAATAATTGTTTGGTATAATACAATTCTTTTTTATTGTCATTTTTATTTTTGTAATGTGTGATAAGCAACTCAAACGCTTCCCTTACCGAAGGATGTGCAAAATTTCGCTTCAGAAATATACTATCTACTTTTTGTAAATAATTAATACCTTCATTTTCTCTGTGATTTCTTAATAGAATTTTACCTTTTAAAAAATAAATCAGCGATGCATTGGTAAAATCACTCTTCTTTTCAATGCCTGCCAAAGCAATATTAAAATCCGACAAAGCCTCCCGGTCATTTTTTCTTAGGTAGTCTAGGATCCCAGTCAGCTTATAAAAATAGCTTCTTTCTATATAAAAATTTTTATCCTCGGCTGAAGCCTCCAATCCTTCATTAATAAGATCGGAAACCTCTTTTATTTTTGATTGATAAAACAGACAGATACCCATCTGATGAAGGCTGTTCAGATATCCCTTCTTCATATTGTATCGAAGATTGGGAAAATCATCGGGAACGCTTGTATCCCGATAATAGGAACGGCACTTTGAAAAAAGTGTAAAGGCTTCTTCATAATATCCCAGATAACTTTTGACAACTCCTATATGGTACATATTCTTATGACGCAAATAGGGATCTTTACTTTTATCCAAATATTGCCAAGCCCTCAGATACTGATCAAGAGCCTTCTGATATTTTCTGTAGGTAAAATAGTAAACACTTCCTTTTGTAAGATAGGAATTCCCTATAAGATCAGGGTCCCTTGTTTGGGAAGCAGCCCATACAGCACTGTCCGAGTATTCTATTTTTTTATTTCTCGAAAAGCTAACGGCATCACGATACGCCTGGGTCAGCTCCTTATAATTTTTAAATGCTTTCGCCTCTTCAATATAGGCATTGACAAACTCAAGAGCACGTTCATCGTTTTCTTCAAAATTATCATAACGTACCCTGTAATCAGAATATTTCTGACCATTAACCAAAAAGCAAAAGAACACGAAAAAACAGAATATTATTTTCAAAATAAAAATAAATTGACAATATAATGTTAAAAATATTACAAATATGATTCAAAATTAAGCAAAATGAATCAAGCAAAAAATTATTTTAACACTTTAGGAATCATGCATAATAAACACAATAAAACTATCTGATTTACAATCAATTAACACACCATTAAACGTGGATCCGATTTATAAATCGGATCCTGAAAATTTATAAATCAGATCCACCAACCTTTTTTTTCGAAAAATTCATGCTCTAAATTCGCTTTCAGAATTCTAAAAAACTACCGGCCGGGATTGTTAATTATTTAATCCCAAAATCATGAAAACCAAAATATTAATACTGCATATTGTTGCAGGAATTTTACTTTCATTTGTTATTTTATCCTGTCGTGAAGAAAGCCTTCCGCAGATTCCTTATCCGGAGATGCCTGTCATTACGACTGAAAGAATGGTCTCAAAAGCAGACACTACCCAACTTGAAAAAGAATTAGAACCCAGTGAAAAAGATCCGCCAAAGGATCGGGACAACTGGAAAACCAGTAAGTAACAAAATTTTGAACCAACATGGAGACTCAGGTGCCACTCATCATTGAATCGGGAACGGCCTGTCCCGTTAGTGGAATATGGAAAACCATAGGACCTCTTACTACTACCATCACGGTAAATGAAAAATCTGCTATGCCTACCTATTGCGGCGTAAAAGTACGCTGGATATTGTTATACCATTGTTAAAATCTTATTATGAAAAAGAAACTGACACAACTTGCCATATGGATTGCTTATTTTTTTATCCTGTTGTTTTGCTACGCATCCATCAGCAAAATATTTGATTTTGAAAACTTTCAGGTTCAAATCGCCCAGTCTCCATTGTTAAGTGCTTATGCTATAATAATTACCTATGGAATACTTTTCCTTGAACTTTTGGTCTGCTTCTTTTTGATATTTGATAAAACGAGATTCATTGGATTGTACGGTTCCTACATACTGATGGTTCTCTTTAGTATCTATATTTATCTTATCCTCAATTATAGTGAGTTTGTTCCCTGTTCCTGCGGTGGAATTCTTGAAAAAATGGATTGGCAAACACATCTCATTTTTAATCTGATATGTGTACTGGTTGCTGTAGTTGCCCTTAGTATCGACACGTATGCAAACCACAAAAAACAAGGGAAGCTCTTCTTCACACTTCTAATCACAGCAGGGCTCTGTATCACCGCAATGCTCATCATGTATCAAAAGTCAGAATATATTCTTAAGAAAGATAATGGTTTTCAAAGAAGATTTTTACAGCATCCTATTCTTAAAAATGGTACGTATGATTTAAAACTGAACTCCTATTATTTTGCCGGCTTTTCAGGCGATACCCTATATCTTGGGAATTACACAGCACCGTTCTCACTCACAAAGATTACCAATTTTACGGGAATGGAACGAAAAAATCTACAACTCAACCATACAGACATTAATTTCAGGTCCCCCCTACTTGAAGTAACAGACGGGCTAATCACATTATATGACGGGACAATCCCAATCATTTTTGAAGGAACAACCGGAAGCAATAAGCTCACTGAGCAAAATATTGGAAAAACCTATTTCAGGAAAATCAAACGAATTGATCATAATAACTTTCTCATAGGTGCTTTCCACCGCAAAAAGCAGATTCAGAGTCTGGGAATTATCAGTAGAGGAAACAAGGATTCTGTAAGGTTTAATCCAGAGCTTTTGGAAAAGAATAAAGAAGGTTTTTTTGAACCCGATGGGCAATTAAATTATGATTCTTTTACAGGTAAGGTTGTTTATGTTTACCATTATAAGAACAGGTTTGTAGTTACTGATCGAAATCTGAAATCAAAACATGTATTCAGGACCATTGATACCGTCAGCATCCCGCGGCTGGGTCTTTCCCACTTAGCCGATGGCAGCAGAAAGCTTAACAATCCGCTGGTGGTCAACAAAAGATCAATTGCCTATAAAGGGGTTCTGTTTGTGGAGTCGGACCGCAAAGGAAAGCTGGAAAAAGACAGGGGTAATAGAGCCATTATACTTGATCTTTATTCTATTCAAGAGCAGAAATACCATGGCAGTATCAGTATTCCCAACAGAAAGAAGGAGCAACGTGTACAATTTACAATACATGGAAACATCTTGTATGTAATAATAGAAAATGAACTGATCAGATATCGTTTTGCGCAAAACATCACTCAACATTTCATTTCAGGGGAAGCCGAAAACCTGTACACAGAGTAGGCACCAATAATAAATTTATAACAATGAAAAAAATGAGAAAAATCGCATTGCCATTGGCTATCCTGTTAATCGGAGCAGGCAGCGCGTATGCTACCAATGTAGCATCAGAGACTAAAAAAGCTGATATTCCTGGATGGAAAATTGATCTTGAAAATCCGGAACAGCCTTGTGTCATGACTAGTCAGCTGTGTACGACAGATAATACTGGTATTGTCTGTACGGTAAGTGATGCTTCCGGTGTCCATGACCTGTATGAATCCAGTTGCGAAACAGAATTATTCAGAATTCCTTAACTGTTAACTATTACTAACTACTAAAAGAAGGGTGCACTTTATTGAGCACCCTTTATGTATTTCTGTATCCAGGGGATATTTCTTTCATCCTTTAAATGATAATTAAACCAATCCAGAATTTTCAGGGTAAGGTCTTTCTGAGCTTCAGCTCTGCTTAAACTGTGGCCTTCTTTATCATAAAACAAGGCAATAACAGGTTTCCGGTATTTTCTTAAGGCAATAAACATGGATTTGGTTCCTTCAGGGCTTACATTTCCATCATCAGTTCCTGTCCAGAGCAGCATGGGTGCACTGACATTCTGAACAAACATTATCGGATTATTTTTGATATATTTTTCAGGATTTTCTGCCATCGTAGCCTTAAACCAGTACTGGCGCCCTTCATACCTGTAATAGTCGGGAGCATTAAAATGATAATTGTATGCATAATAAGTCCGTACCACATCAGAAACTGCTGATCCTGAGACATAGGCTGCAAAACGGGCTGAATGACCCGCAATAAAATTAGTTTCATAACCGCCAAAAGACTGTCCCATGAGTCCAATCTTTGTCATATCTACATTCCTAATCTTCTGTAATTCGTCTAAGGCATTATTAATGCTTTCCAGTGCTGAAATTCCTGCTCCTTTGTCAGATTGCGAGATATCAGCAAGCAGTACAGCGAAGCCTTCCTCCATCAACAGCGGGATATTCAGCCCTGTGGGATTCGAGAAGGAAGGTCGCAGGAATCTTTTGGTCATATAATCCTGCTTCTCATACACATGGATAACAACGGGGTATTTTTTTGAGCTGTCATAATTCATCGGCATATACAAAGCTCCGCTTATGGTTTTTCCATCCGAGCCTTTGTAGGAAATTTTAATAAGCTCTGCCTGTTCAAATTTTTGATTATTCTGATCTGAAACATAAAGAACTTTTGGATTTTCTTTCTCTTTCTTTACTACAAGCCTTGGCCGTTTATTGAAGTTTTCTTCGATCCAGTAATAATTTCCACCCTGATTCATCTTTTTAAATTCTGTGATTCCATGAGCCGTTGGCTCCTGGATGATATCCAGCTTCCTATTTTTTAATGAAGCATAGCTGGTATAACTGTTATTCGGACCCGTGATTTTTAGCAGCAAGCACTTTTTGATATCCACTGTCCTGAAATCTCTTCCGTATCCTAATTCCGTACTGGTTCTTGTAAAATCTATCAGCTCAATTTCAGAATCATCATTTATGGTAAACATTTCTTTCATTTTCTTAGTAGCCAGATTATATTCAGAGATCCTGTTTCCTCCTACCCATAGAACTTCTTTCTCAGAAGTAAAATAAGGAACCATAGCCGCAGAAATCTTTACATCTTCCATCACCAGAGTTAACGTATTGTACAGCTGCCAGTTGTTTTCCCTCTGGATTAGCAGGTACTGACCTGAAGTTGAGATTACCATCTGTTTCCGCACATCCGTAATCAGAGTATATGTGTCAGTTACCGCATTCCAGAGATACAGCCTGTCATAGCTATTTCCTCCCGCTTTATCCATTTTATCCACCTGCTCCTTATCGGTTTCATACATCATGTAGCGTGAATTCCCGATAGCAGTCTCCCCGAAATATCCGAGGCGGGTCATCAGGACCTGCTTACCGCTTACCGGCTCCCAGTCCACCCGGATAAATTCTGTGATCGCTTTTGCATGTTTCTTAAGGTCGAAGTCCGTTCCGTACCAGATATCAACCATTCCTTTTGAAGGCGGGATTTTCTTTCCTAATTTAAGGACAATACTATTATCAGAACGGGAAGGATTCAGCATCATCTGATCATAGTCAGCGTAACTGCTTCCATCAAACACATATTGTTTTTTATCCTGAGAAACATAATAGAGGTTGGTCTTGCCTTTCTTTCGGGTCTGAATCACAAAGCCTTTCTGTTTCATTCCTGAAGGCAAAATATTGCTCAGCTCATCATGGGTAGAAAAGATTGTTTCAAAAACTCCATTCTTTAAAATTAATGCTTCAATCAGATCACCTGTCTTTCTCCTGGCGATGGTCTCATCCCCTTCAGAATAGATATGCTGAATACCGGAAATACTTTGTCGAAGGCTAAGATCAGTATCATAAACTTCCAGCCTGCTTTCATCTTTTTCAGTATACAGCACCATAAAGGCATGCTGCTGTTTATTGTAGATAAACTTTTTTACGTGTTGAAAAAAACGGGATTTTCCGGTTTCGGGATTAAGATACTCCAATGTATCTTTTGTCTGTATCGCGAGATCGTTTCCCACCCAAATGATAAAATCAATATTTTTTCTTTCCGTTCTGTGGTCTTTATCTCCTGTTCTTTGCAGCATCATGTTTTTTGTCCCGTCAACAGAGAATATATACCATACCAGCCATTTACCATTATCAGAAGCCTGAGGAAATTTCATTTCTTCGGTATCCCTGACAAGCTTTTCCAAGTGCTCATACCGTTGGGCTGAAAGGTTTTGTGGCATAATGAAAAGAAATATCCATAATATCCATGCGACCACATAGGTCTTTCGCCTTCGGAAAGATTTGAAAGTGATATAATCAATATGTGACGCCTTAATATCCATCATTTTGTGGTGTTAAGTGATTGTTCAAAAGCATTTCTTTCTGTGGCAACGGCAGATATTGGTTGGTCGTTTTCCAGTTAGGTTTTATGGGTTGTAATAAATCCAGCTGCCCCCACCGTTTCAGGTCAATGAAACGACTTCCGTGTTCTGCAAAAAATTCTTTTCTTCTTTCATTTTTTATTTCTTCCATCGCCTGAGCCTGTGAAATAGCAGTACCAAGCGGCGTTAATCCCCCCCTTTGTCTGGTCTGATTGATGAAAGGAACTGCCTCGACTATTTTATTCTGCATCACTAGCGCTTCTGCCAGCATCAAGTAGATATCCTCCAGCCTGTAGATGATAGAATATTCTGTCGTATTGGTAGCGGTAGTTATTTTATATTTGGTCTGCTTATAATTGGTCTGTGAACCAAATACCACCGGAGTAAAATAGTTTTGCCGTCGAAGATCGGTGGCTGAAAAAGAACCTATAAGATCCGGATTCAAAATAAATGAAGTAGGCGCACCCACAAAGTTATAGAGCATTGCTTCACTTGTCGGGTCAGTATTGTTCTTAGGCTTTAGCTGCCAGATAATATGCTTTCCGGTTTTCTGAAATACTTTGGGAAGGTCATTTTGAAAAACATAGTCAGCATTCTGAATAATCGTCCGGCATAATGCTTCTGTTTCCTGCCATTTTCCCAGCATCATTTTCATTTTAGCCTGTAAAACCAGGCCTGCTGCCTTATTAATATAAATCCTTTCTGCATTCCGGTATGCTGAGGGCAGAAGGTTCACCGCATCCAAAATATCGGCATCCAGCCTTGCCAGAAATTCAGTCTTAGGCATTCTGCTTAAGGTCGAATTATATACATAATCTGTCGTGGTAGTATATGGAATCTCCCCGTACATCTGGTACAGGTAATAGTAGATAAGGGAGCGGATGAGCATTGCTTCTCCCTTTATCCTGCTTTTTGCTGATGCCGAAAGGCTTTTGGATCTTTCCACGCCTTCTATGATGCTGTTGGTCATATATACCTGCTGATAAGCCGTTGTCCATACCTGGCTCACGGTAGCATTGGTCGCCAGCGGCTGATTATGGTAGATATCCAGGATACCGTTTCCGGCGCTGGTGAAAACGCAAGTAATATCATCGGTATAATTTCCAAGTAAAGCACCGGAACCGTCTGTTGTGCCACTGATCACGGAACCGGTCCATAGTCCCGAGTACAGTCCAGCGAGCGCCGCATCTGCGGTTCTCTCATCTTCAAATACCTGTTCTGTGGCCAGCTGGTTGTTCGGAAAATCTGTTTCTATGAATTTCTCACACGATACTGCGCTTAAAGCAGCATAAAGCATCAAAAGAAGCGCTATGATAGAGTCTATAATATTTTTCATTGTTGTTGGTTATTTGGAGTTATTACATATAAATCTTCAATCATCTCAATCGTTAATGATCCCAAATCTTTATCTTTAATTTTTAATCACTAATCATCAATCTTAATCGTTAAAAAGTCACCTGGAATCCCAGGGAATAGGTTTTAAGGGGTGGAAGGTAGCCTACGAGATAAAACTCCGGGTCCATTCCAAAATAATTGGTGATGGTCAGAAGGTTTTGTCCCTGCACATAGATCATAGCTTCTTTGATGCCCAGCTTTTGCATGGGAATGCGGTAGTTAAGCTGCACATTCTTCAGCCTGATATAGGAAGCATCACTTATTGCCGCTGTTGAGTTCTGGAAGAACCCATGCAGGGAAAGCTTCTGGGGGTTGTACCCTGCTGAATATTCCATATAGCTGCCTCCCGGGTTAGATGGTGACCATGCATCCAGTACTTCTACAGGCTGATTGCTGAGTGCTCCGGGCAGAAGCATCTGGCGGTTGTAATTCCAGTTTCTCTGTTTTACAAACTGCCACAGGAAAGATGCTGACCAGTTTCCCCATCTGAATTGATTCGACCATCCCCCGAAAAACCGGACACCCAGCTTTTCTACTGTCTTATTATCGTCAGGGGAAGTAATCTTGCCGTCACCATTGAAATCTGTAAACTTGTAAAGCCCGGTTGCAGGGTCTATGCCTTCATACTGGTAGACTTTGGCAATGGTGGTAGGATATCCGATCACATACTGATTGGAATATGTAGAGCCTTCGAGATTCGGGAATTCTACAAGCGTATTCTTAGGAATGCTCAGGTTAAAAGAGGTTTCATACCTGAATTTTCCTTTTCGCAAAACCTGCAACGAGGTATCGAATTCCCAGCCTGTATTCCTGATCTTTGCCGGAAGATTGGACTGCACGGAAGGAAAGCCAGTGGTGGTAGGAAGGGGAATACCCACCAGCTGGTTGGAAGAAGTGTTTTCATAATAGGCCGTGGAAAAATTAAAGCGTCCATTCCATAGCCCTAATTCCAGAGCCAATTCTTTTTTCAGAGTCTTCTCCCAGCTGAAATCAGGGTTATACAAACGGGCCGGATTTAAACCGGTCTGCCCGTTATAGATACCCGATGAAATAATATAGGTATTGAGATATTGGTAATCTCCTATTTTATCATTTCCTGTGGTTCCGATGCTTCCCCGAAGCTTACCCAGACTCAGCCATTTTACATCTTTCAGAAATGGTTCTTCTGAGAAAAGCCACGCCGCGCCTACGGCTCCGAAGTTTCCGAAACGGTTATTAGCTCCAAAACGGCTGGAACCGTCACGCCTTCCGGTAAGATTCACAATATATCTTTTTTTCAGCTGGTAGTTAAAGCGGGCAAAAACGGCTGTATAGTTATACTGGCTGCGAACCTGATCGGAGATGGTTTTTACGCTGGCGGCTCCGATATTATCAATCAAAGCGTTGCTCTCAAAGCCTTTTCCCTGGATAGCTCCCTGTTCCGATTGTGTTTTTTGCAGGGTTGCTCCCAATAAAAATTCAAACTGGTGATTTCCTATTTTGTAGGCTCCCACCAGCTGGGGTTCGAGGATATAGGAAAAATTGACCTGGTTATTCCTGGAAGAGGTAGAATTCATGCTGGTTTGTCCGAATGAAGGATTATTGATCGTATGGGGCTTTATCGAACGTTCTTCGAAATTCTGATAGCTGATTCCGGCGTTCATTTTTAATGATAGGAAAGGAAACAGCTTATAGGACACATTAAGGCCGTTATTAAAGTAGGCGATCTTATTTGAATACTCGCTCAGAAGCGAAGCCACGGGATTGTTAAATGTTCCGTTCTCCCAGTTGATGCTCCCGTCTGCGGTATAAAGTGCCGGAGCATTGGGGCTCAGCATAATACTTTTCAAGGTAAGGTCATCATTCTGCACATTGTTCTGCTGAAAAGAGAAGGTATTTACCAGGCTAAATTCCATTCTCCTGTCGGGAGTAAGATAACTGAAATTGGCATTGATGTTATTGGTTTTATACCTGAAATCAGCAGGCAAAACAGTGGTCTGCTCATTATGGCCATAACTGATCTGGTAAGAAAAATTTTCAGCCCCCCCGTTCATTGACAACTGAACGCCGTAGGCATCTGCCATGTTTCCGATCAGTTCCTTCTGCCAGTTGGTGTACCTCATCTGGTCCCAGGTTCCGTTGATGTCATACATGGTAGCGGGATAGGCTACATTATCATTCTGGAATGCCTGCCGGCGCATACTGATGTACTGCTCCGTGTTCATCATTTCCATAGACCTAGTAATCCTGCTTAAGGAATACGAGGTATTAAGCTTGAGCTCAGATCGTCCTTTATTTCCTCTTTTAGTGGTTACAATGATCACCCCGTTGGCTCCTCTTGATCCGTAAATGGCTGTTGCATCAGCATCTTTTAAAATCTCAAAGCTCTCAATATCATTCGGATTGATAGCATTCAGGGGATTGATAGAGGACCACGGAAGGATCTTATTAGAATACAACGAAGGGGTTTCGGAAGCCTGGGGAACACCGTCTATAATATATAAAGGCTCATTGCCCTCACGACGGATACTGTTCTTTCCCCTGATCTGGATATCAAATCCGCCTCCGGGAGTTCCGGTGTTCTGGGTAATGCTTACTCCTGACATTCTCCCCTGAGCTGCGGATAGCACATTGGTGACAGGCTGGTTTTCGATATCCTTAGCTGAAACTTTGGCTATGCTTCCGGTGCGTTCTTTATCTTTGACCTTATAATATCCTGCATTTAGCAGTACTTCTTCAATGCTGCTTACTTTTTCCGAAAGAGGTTTATTTAAAGGGGATAAGGTATCGGTCTTTTCCCTGATTACGGAAGCTTCAGGGGTATTCTTTCGGGAAATAGTATCAGAATTGTTCTGTACCTGTGCATGAAAAGAGACGCCTGCTACCGTCAGCATAAGGACACCTGAAACGCGCCCTATGCTGGTATAGGATTTTTTCATAAATTTGTTGGGTTTAATAAACTTATTATAACTAACTGCTCTTTCCTGCACCAGCTGTCAACTTTTGCGGAAAGGGCTTTTCTATTTTCTGATCAATCTGATAATTGGCTTCTACGAATCGTTGTAATATTCTATACTCGTTTTCATGGGTTTTTTATGGTTACTTTGTGTTTTGCAAAAATTCCAGATACTTCCTTAGCATCGGCAGCTTAAGAAAGCTCCGAAAAATATTAACATGTATGTTTTTCTTAAAAAGCCTGTAAAGCTCTCAATGGCTGCGCAACCATTGTACCTGTCAATGCATACTCTTATATTTTCAAAAGTTGAACTTAGAGTTTTTAATAGTGTAGAATGTATGGAACTGCATAGAAACAAAAACGGCATGGGTACTCTACATTATCTAATTCGGGGTACTGGTATACCTACATGCAGATAAGAGGAAGAAACCCACGCCTAGGTCGTGAGCTTACTTACTTATCCTCTCGCATGTAAAAATTACCAGTTTTCGAATTGAGATTCTAAGCAATAGCTTCTATTTTTCGTTGAAGTATCGCAAAATTACATCTTTTTGATATAATGTTTTACAAATATAATAATATTTTCCAATATTGGGATATATCCCAATATAATTTTTATTAAAATATTGCACTTTGCTTTAAATATTAGCAAGTATGGATATTAGTAAAGACTTGAGAATTCATATTGGAAAGAGAATTTCAATTATTAGAACTAAAAAGAAACTAACCCAACAAGAGTTGGGATTTTTAACAGGAATTGATACAGCTGATATAAGCAAGTACGAATCGGGCAAGATAAATTTAACATTAAGAACACTTCTAAAATTTGCGGTTGCCTTACAAGTTCATCCAAAAGAATTATTTGATTTTGAACTTGATATCACAAAATACAAAATAGAAGACTAAATCCTGACGAAAGTTTGGAGTTTTTGTTTGTAAAATATCATATAAAAAACAAACTCCTAAAATTATAATGTGAAAACTTTTATTGCCTATAATAATAAAGTCCGATTTGAAGGCAGCATTAAGTAATTTTTGAAATAACTAAATTATCTCTGACACAGCTCGTGGCACTTTCCTAACAATACAATTTCATTTTATAGTATCTCAGTAAATAATCATAAATCATCAATTCAAACAATCGTTGATTAGAAACAAAAAGTCTATTAATATTCATATGGAATATACTACTGAAAAAGCTTTGCAAAGACATTCCCAAAGATTCGTTTTCTTCATGGCTGATAATATTCTGTAATACTAAATTGCTCTCTTCAATATTAGAGATAATTACATTCCGCTCTTCCAAAAATTCTGCTGATTGAGTAAAATATAAATATTTTGGTTTAAAATTCCTATATTTTTTATCAAGCTGTGAGTTAAGCTTTTTATCCGTATTAAATTCCTGTTTAAAGGCCGTATTGAAATCTTTTATCCAATCTAGTTTTTTTTCAACTGAAAGATTGAGCCTACTCAGAATTTCGTCAATATAAAAAAGAGAAACAATGATTTTTTCCTCATCATCGTAATGTAGGCATTGTAGGATAAAATCGCTGTTTATACAAAACAAGGTTTCAGCTTCTTCAATGGTATTTTCACCATAACGTTCAATTTCCCGGTTGTAAGTATCAATCAGAATATTCGAAATTTCTCCACTTTCTATATATTCTTTTAGACTTTTGTTAATTTTATTAAGAATCTTGTCGTAATCATTAGTATTATTTAACCTAAATCTCACCCTCAAATGCGGCTTCGGATCATGATAACGGATGAAAAGCCATTTTGAAATATAATTATTTTCCTGTAAATATCCTACTAAGGGCTGTACTGCTTCTTCTAAAATGAGATCGGCAGTTTTCACTCCTGTATAAATTTTAAGATACAGCCATTCACTTCCCGGAACAAATTTTCTTTTTGTAGCCATAATTCTTTGCTCTTATTTCTTCTCTCTATACATGGGGAAAATGAATTCTCTTTTAAAATCATCATTTTCATTATATAAGAATTCTTCTATAATAATTGACTTTTCATTTCTTACAGCTTGAATAAAAAGCTCTACCATATCGTAATTCTCTAAATTCATTGTTAGCGTATTATCAAACTTTACCCATTGAATCCATGCAGGAATTTTTCTTTTGCTTCTCCAATTTTTTAGTTCCAGTAAAAAATCCTCTTTGTCTGAACTTAACAATTCTAAAGAAGAAATATCTTTTTCAGTAATTTTCCATCTGGCTTTTGAAAGAATAATATTATCATATCCTACTCTTGGTAAAAATTTATAAATATGCTCCAACCCACCCCAGCTGAAATAAAGCCCGGATCTGGTATTTTGAGAATATAGATCAGACAAAAAATGATAGACAGGAAGCGTATTGGTATAATAGTTATGAGCGTTCGTTAAATAAGGTTTTACTTCTTTATTAAGTTTTTTAGAACGCAAAACAATTCTGTCATTCTTTATAGAAATATACAGATCATCAACAGGTATTTGGTTTTCTTCCGGAAGAACAGATTGTGCCAGATAGGGAATTTCATACTGCCGTAGCGTAGATCTTCTAATGACGTTTCCTATTCTTGCTTCTGGTAAATGGATAATTTCTGCCAAAATCTCGTTATTGTCATGCTGAGCCTGCCGAAGCGTCTCTTCTTTTTTAGTAATCGTTTTTGTTAAATTCTGAATTTCTGATTTCTCAGAACAAAATCGCCCCAGGAGGTTAGCCGCACTGCTTCCAGTACTACTACTTAAGAATAATTTTTCCTGACCATCTTCAGAAATTATCTCTGCCATAAAAGAAATCGTATCCGGTAAATCATCCCATTTCTCTTCAAAATCTTTAAAATCTTCGTCGGATAATTCAATACTATATTTATTGTCCAACAAAGCTTCCTGCACCTTTTCATTAAGAATCTGATGAACCGAAGTAAGCTCAATGTTCTTGTTTGGGTGTTTCTGTAAAACCGGAAATATCAGGTCTTCCAAATAAGGATGAATACCTTTTGCAAAAACATTTTGTTTGTAACCGATACCTACTTCATTATCCAGAACATACAGCAATGGTAATTCCTGCTCTTCAAATCTTTCGTTAAAAGCTTTTTTAAATTTTGAAAACTCACTTTCCCTTTGACTCAAAGTGATTTTGTTCAAAAAGCTTATTCCCTTTTTTAATTTTTTTTTCCATTCAAATGATAAATGAAACAAAGTTTTATAATAAAGATCAGTTTGGAAAAGATATTTTGGCTCGTATTCTATTACAAAAGATTTTATTAATTCCTCAATTTCAGCATACCTGGAGGTTGAATTACTAATGTTTTGGTCTAATTCATTCAGCTTATTTTTTATCGAAATTAAAATTTCGGCTTCATCTTTAGCTTCTATTTTATTTAAAACAGAAATTATTTCATCTAAGAAATCGTTTCCTGAAACATTCGGCTCTAATTCACTTACAAGCACCTGATTATTGATGAGTTCTTCCACAAATTCTATGGCTTCTTCTTGTGTGATTTCTTCATCAATCAAAATTTTTGCAATTTGCTGTTTCGTTTTTCCTTCTTTTAAAAAATTCAATATCTGCTGTAATTCCTCAGAAAGTGGGGCTAAGGAAATGATATATTCTCTTTTTCCTCCGGTGTACTGGTATTCTATGTAGCGGATCCTGCTTCCTACTTTGTAAATACTGTTATTAGGGTAAAATAAAAGCTTGTTTCTCATCTCAGGTTGCTGCATTAAATATTGGGCTAAGGAGACAAGAAAGTACATATCCAGTTTGGTATCCCGCAATAGATTATCAGTCGTGAATTGATGATTTTCAGTTTTGTTACTGAAAGTGTTGGGAATGTCTAAACTGAAGTTCCCCGACCCAACAGATGAAAATAAACCGAATGGAGTACAACGTGTACTTATTCGGCTATAATATTTTAATAGGGTATATTTTAGTTTTTGAGATTCTTTTTGGGAAAACTCTTTTTCTGAATGAAACCATTTAGTCAGCTCGTCATGCAAATTTGGAGAGGCTAAATAAATAGCTTCCTGAAATATGGGATTGGAACAGATTTCTTTCAGTTCTGCATCCGTAATTTCATCTTTACTTATTACTTGTTGAAAGTTTTTGCGTGAAAATAAAGGAGTACGTACTCCATACTCATTAAAGAACTGGTAAGGGAAACGTGACATTTATTTTTTTTTATGCTCTTTAGGCTGGTAGTCGGGATGACCCAATTGCCAGAATGCAAAGGCAAAAATATCCGAAAGATTTGAATGCCCATGGGCTACAGTTGTATTATTTCCATGACCTCCCTCATAATCTATTTGAAGTAATACAGGATTTTTTGAAGTATTATTCGACTGTAGTTTAGCAGCAAATTTTGTAGGCTCCCAAACCGGGACTCTAGGATCATTTATCCCTCCGGTTATTAATGTTGCAGGATATTTCACTCCTCTTTTGATATGGTAATAAGCATCCATTTCCAGTAAAGCTTTAAACTCTTTAGGATCTTTTAATGTTCCATATTCATCCACATTGCTACCAATAGTAAGCACATCCCTTAATGTATTGGTTGTTGGCACTTCCAGAATTACAGCTTTGAATAAATCAGGTCTTTCTGTCACGGCTCGTCCTACTGTAATTCCTCCTGCACTGGCTCCCCAAATGGCAACTTTATCTTTTGAGGTATATTTTTCATTAATTAAATATTCTGTACAATCAATTAAATCTCTCCAAGTATTGGGTTTTGTTTCTTTATACCCTCCTAAGCGCCATTTTTCTCCTTTTTCTCCTCCTCCTCGCACATGAGCAATAGCCATTACTCCTCCCTGATTTACCCATAATAAATAGGTTCGGGCAAAGAATGGGCTCTGTGAATATCCGTAAGCACCATATGAATCAATTAGAACCGGATTATTATTATTTAATATAATATTTTTATTGTATATGAGAGATAATGGTATTTCTTCACCGTCCCTTGCTTTTATGGTGATTTCCTCAACTAATATATCTTTAAACTCAGGATATTCTGTAATAGGAGACATATTTTCAGGAAAAAAAGAATTTATTTTTATATCATATCTAAAGCGCTGCTCTTCATTCGCCCAACCGGAGCAGCTTACCCAAATGTCTGAAAAATCTTTTCCTTTTGCTTGCAAATTGATATTTCCTGAAGGGAAAGGTAGTTTGATAGGAATGCTTTTTCCCTCTTTATATAAGTATAATTTTGCTTCAACTCCGTTTTTTGTAGTTGTGTAATAAATACCATCTTTAGTGAATCTATATTGTCCTATCACTTCATCTTTTCTTTCTGGAATAAGAATTTCAGGATTTTTATAATTTGGAGCTATTATATTAGTTTTACAAAGTGTGTAATTTTGAGCGTTATACTGCGATAAAAAATATAAATCATTATCTACCAGCTGTAAAGATCTAACTTTATCTTCTTTCGTATAAAGAGTTTTCCATGTTTTCTTATCTTCTAATAAATCTTGTTTGGGAATTATAAATGTTTGTCTGTAATAATTATTGTCAAGTAACATTCCTACGTAATATTTATCATTAGAATCCAAGATAATAGGGGATCTTTTTTCATCTATCTTTAGCTCAGGATTATTTTTAGCAGAAAAAATATCTGTCAATTCTTTTGGATTTGTCCCTATTTTGTATAAAATAGCTTGTGAGTGTTTATAGAAATTCTGAGATTTGGAATCATCGATTGGAAAATACGTATAGAAAAATCCTGAATTATCATTCAACCACTTTATCCCTCCTACATTTGCGGGCATTGTATTAGTAATTACTTCAGGATGAATATATCTGTTTTTTACATCCATAATAATAACCTCTGCAAGCTCCTTCCCTTTTTCAGCCATTGCAATAGCTACCTTACTTCCAATTAAGTCAGGGCTAATGTGGTTAATTACAAACTCATGATTCTTTTCACTACTTTTATAATTAGCAGGATCATAAAGTAATTCCTCCTTTCCTAAAAACCCTTCCCGATAATAAAGCTTTGCTGCTTTTTCATTACCGTTTTTTTTTAAATAAAAATATTTATCATTATCAGTTACATTTAGATTTGACACAGAATACCCCTGCCTTTTATCAAATTCCAGCCTTTTATCTAAATAAAATTTTCTTTTAGGAATTTGACTAAGAATTAAATTAGTATAATCCGTTTGAGTCTTCATCCATTTCTTTGTTAAAGGACTCTCTAAATTTTCTAAATTTCTGTACTCATCTACGATTTTAGTCTCAAAATATTCATCTGTTGTAGGAACAGATGGAGCAGGATTGCTTTTTTGAGCATTTAAAGGAAGGATACAGAAAGTACTAATAATGATAAATATTAATTGTCTCATTTTTTATCTTCTTATTGATACAGGATTTTGAGGAATTAAAGTTCCTGGTTCATCATTAGCATTATCTAATTGATTATTTCCTCCGTTAATTGTTTTCATTTCACTAATTTTCATTATTTGCATTTTCTTTAATGATAATTTCTTTTCTGATTTAATTGTCTTTTTTTTCATCGATAATAATATTTAAAAATCAAACGCAAATAAAAGAATATTTTCCAAAGCTACAATAAAAATACAATATGGATTTATAAATCCATTATTTCAAAAATAATTTAAAACACTAATTATCAAAAATTTAAATACATTTATTTAAGATTTTTCATGGATTCCTAATTTAATGAATAAAATGTAAATTTGCAGTGTATTTACAAAATGATGAAGTATATATTTCCAATTATAATATTATTGTTTAATAATTTGGCAGGTGCTCAAAACCATAATATTGATAGTTTATCTGAATTCAAATATTCCCAGCTGAAAAATAAATTTTATGATTATTATGATCATAATCAATTTCAGCAATCTGAACAAATAGCAAAATATTACCTCCAAAAAGCTAAAAAAGAAAAAAATACACTTGAAATAGCGGAAGGTTATAACCTTATACATTTTAATAAAGATTTTTCCGTTGCTTTAAAGTACGTTGATAGCATAGCTGCAATTACAAAAGATATAAAAGGAAGTTTCTATCCTGCCAGAACTTTTTTGATAAAAGGAAATCTATATTACAAGAATGATAATTTAAAAGCAGCATTGGATAGCTATGTTTTGGGGCTGAAATACGCAAAAGAGCAAAATGATAAAAGACAAATTGCCTATGCTGACATAAATATTGCTTACATTAACAGCTATATAGGCAAAAATGCAGAAGCGGCAAAAATATTCAGACATTATCTGTATAATAAAAATGACATAACTGATAATTATCAGCACAATCAAATGCGTATAGCACTCATAAGCTGCTATCTTGATATTAATAAATTGGATTCTGCAAATATTCTGATTCGGGAGGGACAAATATACGCCAGTATCAGTAAAAATAATTATGATATTAGTTTGTACTCTTTTTTATCAGCAAAATATGACCTAAAACAGAGAAAATATAAAACTGCCATTACAAAACTATCCAAAGTGTATGACGATATAGTAAGAATCAATCCAAACAATGCTAATAATGCACTTTATAATTTAGGAAAAGCTTATGATGGTTTAAAAAACAAAGAAAAAGTTGTAGAAACATACACTAAGTTAGATTCTTACGTACAAAAAACTGATATTACTTTCCCAGAACTTCGGGAAGCATACACTTATCTTATAGATTATTACAAAGAAAAGAATGATAAAGAAAAACAATTGTATTATATTGATCGATTTTTAAAAGTAGACAAAAAACTTGATGAGCAGTTTCAATATTTGTCCACAGAACTACCCAAGAAATATGATACCCCTAATCTTTTACAAGAAAAAGAAGAGATTATCAACGATCTAAAAAACAGGAAAATAATTTTATATGCTTCTATTGGTTTTTTATTATTAATTCTTTTATTGGTTCTTTATCTTTATTATAAAGCAAAGAAAACAGCAAAAGAACACCGGAAAATTGCCCAGGAACTGATTTATAGTATTGAAAAAAGAAATTTTGAATCTACTACAGATATTAAAAAAGAAATTCCTGAGCTGTCTCAAATGTCTGAACATGCTGAAACGGAAAATATAATAACTAAGACTGCTCCTGAAGAGGTGACCCAATTTATTCTAAAGGAATTGGAAATCTTTGAAAATAAGCAGCTTTTTCTAAAAAGTGGCATTACATTAGCCAGTCTTGCAAAAAATATAAAAACTAACACATCTTATTTGTCTGAAACGATCAATAATCATAAAGGCAAGAATTTCACTTCTTATCTTAATGATCTGCGTATTGATTATGTTTTGGAGCGACTTGTAAAAGATAAAAAATTCCGTTCTTATAAATTACCGGCTATTGCGGAAGAAATTGGTTATAATAATGTGCAGGCATTTGCAACTGCATTCAAGAAGAAAACCGGAACTACCCCATCAATTTATATTAAAGAAATCGAGACTCAAAAATAGTTTAACAAACTGATTTTCAACTGTTTTTAATTTCAACAATTTATAAATTCATAATATGAATTTATAAATCCATTATACATATGCTTTTTTTACGAACAATTCCGATGTAAGTTTGTCCAAGATGAAACAAAAATTTTCATTATATAAAAACCATGTAGAAAGAGATTTAATTTCTAAATAAGTTTAAATGGTAAATTTTTATATTTAGATTAAAATAAAAAATGAAAATGACTCTAAAAATAAGCATTCTATTTACAGGATTATTTCTATGTAATTTTTTATTCTCACAACAGTTTCAAATAACAGGAAAAATTGTTGATGAAAAAAATCATCCAATTGAGTTTGCAGAAATATTGCTTTTAAACCAAGATTCTGTAGCTGTTAAAAGTGAACTTTCAAATGCAGCAGGGATATTTTCTATACGAACTGCCAATTCCAACTATATTTTGCAAGTTAAACATTTAAAAGATATTATTTATTCACGAAATGTTAACCTGGAAAGTAATATTAATCTTGGAAACGTAAAAGCAGGAAACGTAAAAGAAATAAAAGAAGTAGTTATACAAGGAAAAAAGAAGCTTATTGAGAGGAAGGTAGACCGGCTGATCTTTAATGTGGAAAACAGTATTATATCCCAAGGAGTAAACGGAATAGAAGTTTTGCAGAATACACCTAAAATAGATCTTTCACGGGGAGGTATTCAACTTATTGGAAAAAGTAGTGTAGGAATAATGGTAAATGGACGCCTTCTTAATCTAACTGGAGCTGATATGGAAAACTATATCAAATCTATGAGATCTGATAATATTGCCAGAATAGAGGTAATTACCAATCCCCCTGCAAAATATGACGCAGAAGGAAATAGTGGCCTTATTAATATCGTGTTGAAGAAAAATGCAAATTTAGGATGGAAAGGAAATACTTCACTTTCCTACACCCAAAGATCCTATGCTGGAATTGCGCCTTCAGCAAACTTATATTACACCGGTAAAAAATTAAGCGTAGCATTTAGTTTATCCGGAAATGCAGAGGCTAAAAGCCCAACCTCTGGAAGAGAAATCGAATTTAGTTCAACTTACAGAAAATCATCTGAACAGAAAAAAGAAAATTATACAGGAGTAAATTCAAATATGAACATTAACTATTCCATCAATGAAAAGAATGACATCGGTCTGATTTACAATGGCAGTTTTATCAAGAACGATCAGAAAGGGAATATTATGAATTATTTTATGTCAAAACCTCTTAACCAACTTGACTCATTACAGCATTCTCCTTATAAGAATGTGACAAAATATAATTATCACTCTTTGTCCACTTATTATGATTTAAAATTAGACACCTTGGGAAAAAAAATGAGTGTATATTTTAATTATCTTGGGAAAAATAACAGATCTGACAGAGATTTTTCCACAACAACCAGTAGTGGTTTAAATAATGCAGCATTATACGGATCAAAGGCAGATTACAGTATATATTCAGGAAATGCAGATTTTACACTACCATATGAGTTCGCAGATATAGAAGCCGGAGTAAAATATACTTCTATCACAAATAATAGTGACATTTCCTATTTCAATGTAATAAACGGAGCCTCTATTTTTAATCCATCTAAGAGTAACGAATTTAACTACAAAGAAAACATATTCGCTCTATATTTCTCAGCCACAAAGGAAATTGTAGAAAAATGGGAAGTTCAGATAGGACTTAGATACGAGAACGCCTCTACCAGAGGATATTCAAAAACACTTAACCAAACACAACACAATAAATTCGACAATTTTTTCCCGAGTGTATTTGTAACCTACACGCCTAACAAAAACAACTCTTTTTCTATTGCCTATTCCAAAAGAATTGACAGACCTGGGTTTTATGAAGTGAATCCATTCAGAATATATACAGATTTTTACTCCTATGATTCAGGGAATCCTAATTTGATTCCTTCCAACACTCATAATATAGAATTGTCTTATTTGTATAAAAACAACCTTTCTGTCACATTGTATGGATCTCGTTTGGCACAAGGTAAGGATTATATCACAACTGTTTCAGATAATTCTAATTCGACGATTTCACAACCAATGAATTTTTACAATCAAAATACATTGGGATTAGATATCAGCTATACCTACAAACCTTATAAATGGTTCAATAGTTATAATAGTTTAAGCGGATATTATAATGATTCAAAATCTTATATGGAACAGCTTACAATACCTAGCTTTAGTGGATATGGAGCCTTTGTTTCAACAAAAAATACCTTTACATTGAATGATAAAAAAACATCATTCTTGGTATTGAACTTTTTTCAAAACTTACCTACCAAGGAAGGCTTCGTTAAATCTTTTAACAGGGCTAGCTTAGATTTAGGTTTAAGATTAATGTTCCTTGATAAAAGTTTACAGGTTAATGCTTTAATAAGCGATATTTTTGCTCAGAACAGAAATAAAAATACGGAATACTATCCTACGTATAATTATTTCTCTACCATTTACAACGATATGAGAAGTTTCAATTTATCAATAAGCTACAGTTTTGGAAACAAAAAAATAAAAACCACTAACAAAAAAATAGAAAACCTAGAGCAAAGCAGGTTATAAATAAAAAGGAGATCAGATAATTTTCTCCTAATTAAAAACATAAGGAAGAGTCTTCGCCGAAATAAAAAGAAAGAATATTGTCTAATCACAAAAATGTACCGATATGAAATTATCTAAATTCAAAAAAGATCAGCTATCTGTGGCTACTCTAAGAGGTATTAAAGGTGGTCTAAAGCAGATGGAAGTGGAGCTTGAAGAAGGTTCTACTCAATCAAACAGACACTCTACTTCTTGTACAGGCTCTGATCATGACGGAAGCAGACATGATAGTGACTAATCAAGATCATGTCAAAATTTCTAAAAAACATTAAGGAAGAATCTTTGCCTAAATAAAAAGAAAGAATATTGTCTAATCACAAAAATTTATCGATATGAAATTATCTAAATTCAAAAAAGATCAGCTATCTGTGGCTACTCTAAGAGGTATTAAAGGTGGTCTAAAGCAGATGGAAGTGGAGCTTGAAGAAGGTTCTACTCAATCAAACAGACACTCTACTTCTTGTACAGGCTCTGATCATGACGGAAGCAGACATGATAGTGACTAATCAAAATCATGTCAAAATTTCTAAAAAAACATTAAGGAAGAATCTTTGCCTAAATAAAAAGAAAGAATATTGTCTAATCACAAAAATTTATCGATATGAAATTATCTAAATTCAAAAAAGATCAGCTATCTGTAGCTACTCTAAGAGGTATTAAAGGTGGTCTAAAGCAGATGGAAATGGAGCTTGAAGAAGGTTCTACTCAATCAAACAGACATTCTACTTCTTGTACAGGTTCTGATCATGACGGAAGCAGACACGATAGCGACTAATCAAATCATGTCAAAATTTCTATAAGTGAGTAATAGAAATATTACTCACTTATTCTTACTATTCCCAACACTATTTCTATGATATTAATATTTACTATCCAAAATGACTTTTCTACATCGAATGTCATTAAATGGCTGACTCATTATGGCGAAAAAGTAGTGCGTATTAATTCCGATGACGGACTGCACAAACTCTTTAAAATAGACAGCAAAGGAATATTTTTCAAAAATACAAGATCGTCCGCTATCATTAATTTACTTGATGCCAAAAGCTGTTGGTGGAGAAGAAATGGAATCAGCAAAAGCTTGTTTCTTCATAATTCTGATTATCAAGAACTAATGATGAATGATTTTGACCTAACCTCTATAAAAAAAGACCTAATCAGTAATGAAGCGGAGGATCTTAAGAATTTTATTTACCATTCCGTTTATCAGAATACAGAAATAAATCTTGGACGGCCGAAATTCAATTTGAATAAACTTATCACCATGAATATTGCCCAAAATTGCGGTCTGAAGGTTCCTGATTACGAGATCATAACAAATACCGATCAAATAAAGCAAAATGACCTGAGCATAACAAAGGCTATATCGAACGGAATTTATAAAGTAGTCAATAATTACAGTTTTTACTCATACACGGAACTTATTGAATATGAAGAAGATGTAAAAGTCCCTCTATTCCCATCATTGAAAATGGATCTTATAAAGAAAACTATGGAGGTCAGAGTCTTTTTCATTGAAGGACATTTTTTTTCGATGGCTATCTTTTCACAATCATCAGACCAGACCAGTATAGATTTCAGAAAGTACAACCATAAAAAGCCCAATAAGGTGGAACCTTATAAACTTCCCGCCTCAATTGAAGAAAAAATAACCGATATGTTCAGAGAACTGAGACTGAATTGCGGCTCCGTAGATCTGATTCTAGATGATCAAAATGAATTTGTTTTTCTGGAAATAAACCCTGTTGGTCAGTATGGAATGGTATCTGATCCATGCAATTACTCATTAGACAAAAAAATAGCTAAATATCTAATCAATGGAAGGATTACAGAAAATTAAATTAAAGAAAGAAAAAATTCATAACCTGCCGCTTTTCTTTAAAACAATCTATTATAACCAAGTTACCAATATTAATGATGAAATGAAGCTGTTCAAACATAATGAAATTCTTCAATGTTCGTTTATGCGCCATTATTATTCCAGCCGAAGAATCTGCAAGACATTAGATTTTAAACTTTTTGAAAATGAAGAGTAGTACCTATACCAGTGAAACCATAATTCTTACCTCAAGCTGTAAGATTACAAAAGGAAAAAGCAGAAGTCTTATTGTAGACTATTTAAGGAATGAACTTTTCTTTATTTCGAACGATTATTATCAACTACTGAAAGAAATCGATAGAAAACCAGTAAGCCATGCATTTAGTATGGTAGATTCTAAAGATCACGATTCTGTTTCTGAGTTTATAGAATATTTGTTGGAAAATGAAATCATCATGCTTTCCAAGACACCGGAATTATTTCCTCAGCTGTCCGAAGAAACTGATGATTTTGAACTCATCAGAGATTCTATTATTGAAATTGACCCTAAAAATTTTATTGCAGACGTTTTTTCAAAAACAGTTCAGCAATTAAACAGCTTGAGATGCAATGATATCCAGCTAAGATTATATTCGGAATTTTCTACAGATTTTATTCATGAACTTCTCTGTTCGATAAATAATACGGACATTAATTATATAGAACTCCATTTCGAATATGATGAAAAAATCAGTAGAGAATTTCTGCTCAGCCTGATTGAGGACTACCCTTCCCTCTCTCATATTTTTGTCTATAACGCACCCGAGAACAGAATATATCAGCATAAGATTCAGCATGATCATTATTATCCTTTGCTCCTCGGAAATATTTACTACGCCCAGACTCCTCTGAACAGTGGAAGTTGCTGCGGAATCATTACGCAAGAATCTATGAATTTTGACAACATTTTGAAATACAATGAACTTAAGCAAAAAAATGGATGCCTTTATAAAAAAGTAACGATTGACAAAGAGGGCAACATTAAAAACTGCCCATCCATGAAAAAAAAATATGGTAATATTAAAAATGCCTTTATAGAAAATATTATAAAACAGGATGAGTTCCAGTTTTTTGGAAACATAAAAAAAGATGAGATCGCAGTCTGCCAGGATTGTGAATTCAGATATGCATGTACAGACTGCAGAGCTTTTTTACAGGATAGTAGTGATGTATACAGTAAACCTTTAAAATGCGGATACAACCCAGAAACATGTGTTTGGGAAGATTGGAGTGCTAATCCATTAAAGAATAGAGGCAAAGTATATGAGTAACATAGTAAAATCCATTTTTTTTTCTAAATTCCCTTTTGTCCCTCAAAAAGATCAGATGGACTGTGGAATTGCATGTATCAGCATGATCTGTAAACATTACGGAAAAGAATTTGGATATACTTATTTAAAAGAAATTTCTGCCGTTTCACGGGAAGGGGTTAGCATGCTGAATATTTCCGATGCTTTCCATGAGCTAGGTATAGATAATGCGGTGGTAGAAACAGACCTGAATAGTCTTATTGATGAAGATATGCTTCCATGCGTATTACACTGGAACGAGAAACATTTTGTCATACTATATAAAATAGGAAAAAACATTTTTACCCCAAAAAAGACATTTTATATAGCTGATCCGGCACATGGTCTTATCAGATTAAATGAAACTAATTTTAAAAAATCATGGGCCGACACTAGATCCGGATTTGCATTATATACAGAGCCTACTGAACAATTTTACAGTAATGATAATAATCTTGAAGAGATTAATTCCAAGCATTTATTAAAGTATGTACAATCTTTCAAATGGGAATTATCAAAGATTTTCATCACCTTAATCTTAGGCAGTATTCTTACCCTCGCCTTCCCCTTCCTAACAGAAAAATTGGTAGACAAAGGTATAAACAATAAGGATCTCAACTTTATTCTCCTAATTCTGATTGCTCAATTATCTCTTTTTATTGGTCAAACCATTATAGAAATTATCAGAAGTAGAATATCAATTTATCTCGGATCCAGAATAAATATCAATATTATCTCGGATTTCTTAGGAAAACTGATGACAATGCCTTTGCAGTTTTTTGATTCTAAACAGGTGGGCGATATTATACAGAGAATTTATGACCATAAAAGAATCGAAAACTTCCTGACCTCGCAAAGTATTCTTACTTTATTTTCGATGATTAATTTCTGTGTTTTTTTCTTTGTATTGGCATACTACGACTGGACAATACTGATATACTACGTTTTCATTACAGGACTGTCTATCTTATGGATACTGTATTTCCAGTCGCAAAGAAAGGTTGTTGATTATGAAAAATTCAATCTTAATTCTGAAAACCAAGAAAATACACTGGAATTGATTACCGGAATGCAGGAAATAAAACTGAACAGTTTTGAAGATTACAAAAAAAATAAATGGAAAGATACTCAGGAAAAACTGTTTAAAATTAATTTTAAGGTGTTGAATATTGATCAAATACAGTTATCTGGATATGAATGTGTCAACAGTCTAAAAAATATTATTGTCACTTACATCGTTGCTCAGAATGTAGTTTCCGGGCACCTGACCCTAGGAAGCATGTTAAGTATATCTTATATCATTGGAGAAATGAACTCTCCCATAAGTCATCTCGTAAGTTTTTTCAGATCATTGCAGGATGCTAAACTTAGCTTTTCAAGAATTAATGAAATAAACAATTACCAGAACACTGAATCTCCCACAGACGGTTTTGCTGAAGATGAAACAATACACTCGGATATCAAACTCGAAAACTTGTCTTTTCAGTACGAAACAAAAAATTCGGCATATATTTTAAAAGATATCAACCTGCTAATCCCCCGAAACAAAACTACCGCAATTGTCGGAATAAGTGGCAGCGGGAAAACAACCTTAATGAAACTGCTGCTGAAATTTTATGCTCCAAACCTCGGAAGCATTTCTATCGGCGAGACAAATCTAAAGGACCATATTTTCGAAAACTGGATAAAAAAATGCGGTGTTGTGATGCAGGACGGCTTCATTTTTTCTGATACGATTGAACGAAATATTGCGACCAATGATGTTCGCATTGATTATCAAAGACTAAATGATATATTAACAATAACCAATATAAAAGCTTTTGTAGATGAACTTCCACTCGGACTCAAAACAAAAATAGGAGCTTCAGGAAATGGAATCTCCGGAGGACAGAAACAACGTATTTTGATCGCTCGTGCATTATATAAAAATCCTCATTACTTATTTTTCGACGAGGCAACCAGTGCCTTAGATGCTGATAACGAAAAGCATATTCATGAAAAATTGCAACCATTTCTTAAAGGTAAAACAGCAGTAATTATTGCCCATCGTCTTTCTACAGTAAAAAATGCTGATAAAATTATTGTGTTGGATAAGGGAAAGGTAGTTGAAGAAGGAAATCATCATGAACTGGTAACCTTGAAAGGTGAATACTATCGTTTGGTCAAAAATCAACTGGAGCTTGGCAATTAAGAAGTAGTTATTAAATCTTACATGTAATAGCCACGACTTTATCTGAGAGTTAGGGTTTAAAAATAATTGTCAGTTATCCAATACTGTCCTTACTTCCAAAAGTAAGGATTTTTTGTTCCTCTGCAAGCGTTTCCAATAATTTCTCTTTTGCCATAGGTTTACTATCCAAAAAACGTCTGCATCGGTGTTTTACCGTAACAATGTTTTCCTGTATGTTTTCTTTCATGCGGAATATTATTCCATTTATTTCTCACAATTTTTATGAAGCTGAGGGACTTTTTTCTTGCATTTTTATCAAGTTATCCTTTACTTTTATTCACATTCTCTGAAATTCATAATATTTCCTTTAAACTAATCTTTTTTAATTTTTTTTAAATTTTCAATATAAGTATATGCTATTTCAGTAATCAAATCTTCTAATGGAGGTTCCTGATTATTTATAAGTATTGAGATAACCAGATTATATTTAGGATACACTCTGAGAATAGCTCTTGATCCATTTTCTAACCCATTATGACCTAAAAAAAAATTACCATACATATCTTTATTAGATATAATTCCCAGTCCGTAACCAGTTTTACTTCCTGAAAACAAAACTTGTTGCTTAGTCATAATTTGCAATGGTCTAATATTATTAAAAACTAGGTTAGGCTGAAAAAAAAGATTTCCTAAATGTATTAGGTCTTCCGAAGTAGATAGGTGGCATCCCTGTGCGTACTTTAACTTACAATCCATATATGGGGCCTGTTGGATTAGCCCATCTTTTTTTAGGTAAAAATTTGTAGTATTAGGACTAGATAAGCCTGTATCAGGAATGGTATTAGTCATATTTAATTTATTAAGGATATACTCTTCCTGACATTCAACTATCGTCTTGTGGCATTTTTTCTCAATTATTAAGCCCAATACTTTATAACCATAATTACTATACGAAAACTGGACTCCTGGTTTACTATCCAAGTCATCATCTTTCAAGCTTTGATATAAATCATCTTCGCTATATGTATTATAACTATCCCATCTTTCTTTACTGGGATTTCTCTTTAACCCTGAAAGGTGACCTGCAAGCTGTCTTAGTGAAAAATTATATTTGTCATGTGGAAGATTGTCCAAATAAAAATGAATTGAATTGTCTATATTTAGGGAGTCTAATTCATTTAACTTCATTAATGTAAGGGCAGTAATAATCTTTGTGACACTTGCTATTCTAAATTTTGTTGAAGACGGATTTACTTTAATTTTCTTCTCTAAATCTGCAAAGCCTACACCTTCCGATAAAATAAATTTCCCACTATATGAAATAGAAATAGCCATTCCTGGAATATCGTTCTGTTTGCAAAACAGTTCAATTTTTTTCTTACTTATTGCAGTTGCCTTGTCAAGATAATTTTGTGCAACCGCATTTAAGGGGCACAACAAAATGAGATTAAACAAAAATAGAAACTTTTTCATAAATTATGTTTTTTTCATAAAATAAAATTAATCAAGTTATACATTACACATTCATACTAATGATATCGGTATTAATTTTAAATACATTTCATTAAGATACAAATTTCATGATTAATTTATAAAATTTTACATTTGCAACTGATAGTTTTTTTACTCTCACATTTAAAGGTTGGAGAACTTTTGTGGAGTTATTTTTTTATATAATTTTTTGCGCTTATAAAAAGTTTGCGCTCAAAAAATATAAATAGCAAATATAACAGAAACAAAATATTCCCATAAATAATATTCCCTTTCAATAAGTAATAAGAAATATATGATACTACAATTCCTGAACATACATAAATAATGCAGGTCTTCATCTCATATGGTATCGGATAATATTTTTGTCCTAAATAGTAAGAAACTATCATCATTATTAAGTATGAGGCAAATGTAGCCCAAACACTAGCCCAGTAACCATATGAAGGAATAAAAAAGTAATTAATACTTATTGTTACTATTGCCCCAATAATTGAAATATATACACCAAATCTAGTTTTGTCAGAAAGCTTATACCAAATAGAAAGATTTAAATATATACCTAAAAATACAGCTGCAATCAAGACAATTGGAACAATAGGTAAACCAACATAAAAAGAGGAGTTTCGTATATACTGTTCTGAAATCCAGTTGAGGTTCACACATAATCCTAAAAATATCACACAATTCACAATAATAAACCAAGTCATTAGCTTGGAGTATGTTTGAGCAGAGTTCTCATTTTTTGCATGTGCAAAGAAAAAAGGTTCTACGCCAAGCAAATACGCCTGTCTAAATAAAGTAATAAATGTTACTAACTTACATACAGTACCGTAAATTGCCATTTGAATTACATTCTCCCCATTAGGTAAGAGGTATTTTAGAAACTGTCTATCCATTGTTTCATTAACAACCCCAGATAAACCAGCAAGCATTATAGGCCAGGAATAGGATAACATTTCTTTCCATAAATTAAAATCAAACTCCTTTATATTTATCTTTTTAAACTCACTAAATAATAGAATTAAAGAAAATATACTGGCTATTAGGTTAGCTATAAAAACATAACCAATTCCGAACTTTTGGTCATATTGAAATCCAAATAGCCCATTAGAAAATTTTGGAAACAAAACAATGAAGAAAATAACAAATAAAAAATTCATAACTGCATTCACAGTTTTAACTAATGTATATTTTTTTGATCTTCCTTCTTTTCTAAGAATTACAAAAGGCATCGCACATATTCCATCTACACATAATATAATTAGCATTATTACTAAAAAACTAACCTGGTCCGGTGTTTTAAATGCTATTGCTAATGATTGCCTAAAAAATAAAGATATGATAATGAAAAATAACGAAGCTCCAATAACACTTAAGGAAGCTGTTGACATTAACTTTCCAGAGCTAATATCTTTTTGAGCAAAACGAAAAAAAGAGGTTTCCATTCCGTGTGTTAGCAAAACAATTATGATACCCGCCACAGAATAAAAATCAACAAATGGAGCTATCGCACTTGGGCCAAACCTTTGAGATATAAATGGAGATATAATAAATGGAAATAGCTTGACTAAAACTGTACTAAAACCATAAGTTGCGGTTTGATAAAATAATTTTTTAAACAATTTTTCTTCCTGTTTTTTAATAAAAAAACCTATTTAATTTACTGGACTTTCAATGAAATATTTTTACTAAAATAAAAAAATATTACTGGTAAGTTGAAATTTACTTAAATTAAATGTTACCCCCTAAGATTGATAACATTTGGTTATATGTATTCATTTTAAAAGTTCATTCAAGCCATATTGATCAAATAATAATTTTCCAATTTCAAGTTTAGACCAGCCTTCTTTTAACTTATAGGTAAATGACAGTTCATTATTTTCTAAAAAACATTCTAAATGAAGCAATAAAGCATTCTCATTTTCAGTTAAATGATCTTCGATAAGATTTAAATGTGTGGAAAAAATAAAGAGAGAGTTTTTAAATTTTGATAAGCCATTTATTGTACTTACAGTAATCTGCGCAGCATCATTGATATTTGTACCGCTAAAAATCTCATCAAATACAACAAAACAGTTTTTAGATTTTAGTTCTAATAAAACACCTTTTACATTTATGACTTCCTGAGCAAAATGACTATAACCTTCTTTGAGGTTATCATTAACAGAAAAATAAAGGAAAATACTGTCATAAAAAGGGATATTACAGTATTCGGCCGGAACCGCAATTCCTAAATGAGCGAGTAGAACAATAATACTAATCGACTTCATTGTAGTAGATTTCCCAGACATATTTGCTCCTGTGAAAATAACAATAGCTTTATTTTTTACATTTATAGTATTTTTAACGGCATTGTTAAGATCTAAATGGTAGAAATTTTCAATTGTAAAAATATTTTCAGAATTGAACTCAGGAAATATCAAATTGTTTAACTTAATTCCTTTCGCAATACTGGAATATACATCAAACATGTAAAAGAAATCCCAGAATAAGTCGAAATTGCCCTTATCAATTTCGGGTGCAATTTTGACTAAAATATTCTTTCTTTGCTTAAAATCAAGTTCTTTATTATAAAACTCATTGATGGGCAGTGAGTTGATGAACAGAATCATTTTTTCTATCTCACAAGAATACTCTAGACAAGTTTCTTTCTTTTGGAAATTTCTCAATAATAATCCGAAGTGATAAAAGAAGTCTAATAACAAAGAAATACTAGTATTTATCTCTTTAAAATATTCACGGTATTTAATGCTTGTGAAATAATTGTATTGGCTGACATCAATTTCATCCAAAAATTTTTGAATTGCAGAAACTCTATTTTCCTTGATTTCATAGCTATTAATAATTTGAAAATTATCCAGGAACAGTTTTAGTTTTTGTTGAACATATAAGGTCTGTTTTTTGTTAAAGGATTTTTGATTGAAAAATGATATTAAATATTGCTTGGATTTTCTTGTCTGAGTGAAGTTAAAATAGGTTATTATTTCAGCAGTGTTTTCCATGATTCATCTATGCTTATATTGGTAAAATTATGTAATTAAATCTCGAGCATGTTTAAAAAAAATCCTAAATTATTGGGGCATTAATTTTTGTATTTTTTCTTTCAATCAGACAGCTAAACAGAGCCGAGAATATCAGAACAATAAACAGAATTGTTTTGTTTTCTTAGTGGGATTCAAGTGTTTTAAGAAAATCTTCGATCAGCTTGTCAATTTTTTCATCGTAAACCTTGACCGCATTTTCATATGTCTGATCTTCTGTAAGCTGAAGAAATTTTTCTTTATCATACTGTATTAAATATTCAATAAATGCTCCTGCAATCGGATACATAATACTTTCTTCAGCTCTTCTTTTATTCTGCCATATTTCTTTAATATTGGCAGGATCTTTTCGATATGCCTCTTTTGCTGCTTCCAGCCTGTTATTTCCCTGCTGGTCAAAGTAAACTCCTATGCCTTCATTGATAAATATTATCTTCTTCTGTTCCGGGGTTTTCCAAAAACTGATATTATGAGCAATTTCGTGTCCGGGTGACTGGTTGATTCTGTTATGAGAAATACAGAATTGAGCAAACGTAAAGCCCAAGTTTGTTTTCAGATAAGAGTTATAGCTTTCCTCCATATCCCATACAAAGAAATCTATTTTTTTGGGAAGTACCGAATTGAAGAAATTATTAATCTTTTCAAAAGCCTTCTGTCTTGAAGCAACAATATTCTGCATTTTTTCTGCCGAAACTGACTGTTGAAAATGAAAAACAATATTTTGCGTTTCTTTTATTTTCCAGTCATCATATATCGGATCCAGACCCGTTACTAGTCCGAATTTCAACAGCTCATTTTTCAATACTTCATTTTTAGAGTTCTTAATCAGCTGATCGTATATTCTTTTTGCCTCTTTTGTATTTCCTAAGCCATAATTGGTTTTAAGGGATTCTATTAAGAATTTTGCATCACTGCTATCCATTTTTGTCAATAATGCATTCGCGGCTGGATAATCACATTTTGAATTATAGATTTTAAGGAGCATCAATTGGGTCTCAAAATCCTCAGGTGAGGATATAAGATTTGTCTGGGCAAGTTTAATGGCTTTGTCATATTCCTTTTTACTGTAGAGATCTTTAAGATTGGCTTCCTGTGACAATCCAAGAGTAAAATACACTAAAAATAAAATAATGTTGATTTTTTTCATTTTTCATTTAGCTTTACTGCTAAGCTAATAAAAAAGAAACTAAAAAAATTTCGTAGTATAAAAATTTTCAGGAATGAATAAGTATCACAAATTTTTAGGTAATTCTGCAAACAGAAAAAATACGAATGTTTGAATATATAATATAATCATAATATATAAAGGCAAATTTAAGTCTATCAAGTCATATTTGCCCCTATATCTTATTGTATTCTAACATGCAGTTACTAGAGATATTTTTGATTTTATAAAATTTCGTATTAAATTAGTTACTAGATTATATTAAAACAATATACAATAGAATTTCCATTTTATGAAATTACCTACTGATTTAGGAGATGAATATGTAAACAAAGTCCTTTCCAATCTTTCTCTGGAAAATCTTCCAGGTGAAGAATGGAAGGAGATTGAAGGTTTTGAAAATTATGCTATTTCTAATTATGGACGTATAAAAAGCCTAGAACGTTGGGCAATAAATCCTGCGGGAGTAAAGCGGAAAATCTTGGATAGTATTAAGAAGCCAAATGTCTTTAAATATTTTAATAAACATTTAAAGACTCATTTTTATAATGTGAGGAATGTTTTATCTATTGAAGGGAAAAAGTATGGAAAATCAGTAGCCCGTTTAGTGTACTATTATTTTGTAGAAAAATTTGATATGGATGATCTTTCATTTCGAATATCTTTTAAAGATAATAATCAGTTTAATGTATATTTTAGAAATCTGGAGAAGTTAACTATAAGTAAGCTGCATCGGAAATCAATGAATACAGGTAGAGGAAAAAGAGGAAATTATAAACAGGCAGTCAGCCAATACACAGTTGATGGTGATTTTGTTGCCAGCTATGCAAATATTTACGCAGCAAGTGAAGCTTTAAGAATTCGTCCTACTTATATTCTACCTGTCATCAATAAAAAAAGGACTACAGCCGGAAAATTTCGATGGTTTGTAAAAGATTACGTCCCCTCTAAAGAAGATTTTATACCGGGAAGAAAAAGAAAACCGGAAAAAATCTTCAATGCAACTCTTTGGAAAAAGCTTGGGCAGCCACCTATTAATCCGAGTAATCCACCCGCCTGTATGAATTTATTCCTAAAAGATCTTTCCGGTGAAAGGTGGAAACCAGTTCCCAACCTAGAGCGGCATTTTGCCATTTCCAATAAAGGAAGAATAAAGCGGTTAAATACCTGGACAGAGAACAGAAATAAAACATTTTGGGGAGAGCATATCACGTCACTCTCTGTACTCAAATCCAATAGTAATTATCTCTATGCTCAACTAAGTTGTAATGGAAGAAAATATTGTTTACCAATTACCCGATTACTTTATTATTGTTTTGTAGAAGAATTTGATCTTAAAGATAAAAATCTGGTAATTGTAAACAGTAGTATTCCTCAATGGGATATAGATATTTCGAACCTTACTTTGAAACCTTTTAATGAGATCCTTAAGGAAAGAAATAAAGAGTATGCTACTAAAGTGAGAACAGTACTTAATTCAAAAAAAGCATTCAATGACTCTCTTTGGGAAAAGTTAGGTAAACCCCGGATTAATAAGAAGAATCCACCAGCTATTTTCAATTTATCTCTAAGTGATTTACCGGATGAACAATGGAAAGCAGTACCAGGTTTTGATGGTAAATATACTATTTCCAATAAAGGGAGGGTAAAACGATTGAGTGGATGGGGAGTAGGTACTCATTTTTATGGAGAAGATCAGATTCTTTCCCTCAACCTAACGAGTGATAAGTCTTCTTATCTTTATTTTAAGGTTCATAAGAAGGAAGATAAAGCTCAAAAAATGCTTCTACGCATACTTTATTATTGTTTTATTGAAGAATTCGATCTGAATAACAGAACACTTCGGGTGGTCAATGAAAATGAACCTCTATGGAATATAGATCTTTCAAAGTTATCATTACGCTCTATGGCAGATGCATTTAATAAAAAGAATATTAAAATAGAAACTCGAGCATTCAAAAAATCACTAAACAATAGGATATAGAACATCGAGCAGAAGTCACACAATTTTAAATACCACCCATTTCTAATCTTGCATAAAACTTTGATATATATTCATTAAAATACAAAATAAGTTATTATCTTTGATTTGTAAAATGAATCAAAAACCTACATTTTCAAAGTGAGTAATTCGGTGAGTAGCCAGGGACTCAGCTTTAAAAAATGTTGATAAATAAAGAGGTTTAAAGAGACGGTTCGAATCCCTCCAAAAAAAAGTCCTCCATTTACTTGACTACCAAACTGATGGTAGCGTTTACTGAAGGTGAGATTTCTTTAACAAATTCAATAGCTAGGAATAATGATTTATAAAATAGAATTACCAACTCTCCAATACTGGATAAACTTAGACATATTCTCAAACAATTAATGGATTCAATCAATACAAATGGGTACATTAAATTCCTGTTTAAAAAGTACCGTCGAAATTTCGATCCAACCTAGCTTTTCATGAATCAAAAGATTGATTTTGTTCAACACTTAATCATTACATAAAAGAAAGGTATTGTTAAAATAAAATAGATTTTATATTTTTGGAATAAAAAAAATGGATTGTCCAAAATGCCATAGTTCTTCTA
>NZ_PCOU01000036.1 GCF_002979455.1 Chryseobacterium sp. MYb7 | reverse complement strand
TACAATAGCAGAAATATAATTCATCGTAATTAAGATGCTTCATGAACTATGTTCGTAAACCTTTAGTTTATGCTCAGTATGACACGGCTAATACTAAGTGCTAAAAAAATTTAAGCATTATCCTGTCATCTTACATCCTTTAAAACTATCATCAATAACCTTGGATTCCTACGAAATGACAAATGGAAATCTACCCATCTATTCTATAGGAATCAGGATTTTAAAACTCCTAATAGCTCTCCATTACTAACCCAGGAACACGAAACTCACAACTCGGATTATCAATCATCATTAGCTATTCAAAAAACTATTTCCTTACACAACCCCGCTTTACTCGAATAAATTCAATAAGTTTGTAGTAGTTTTCCAAAAATAATTATAATGTCAGGAAATATTCTGATCATCGATGATGAGATCAAACTCCTTAAACTATTAGGAATGATCCTTTCCCAAGAAAATTTTAATGTAAAAGAAGCTTCTACAGCACGTTCAGCAATGACGATGCTGGAGCAATATGAATTTGATGTTGTTCTTAGTGATGTTCGTCTTCCTGATGCTTTTGGGGTAGATTTGGTGAAATCTATTAAAACCAAATATCCACAGTTGGAGATTATCCTGATGACGGCATTTGGTAATATCACAGATGCTGTACAGGCTATGAAGAACGGAGCTTACGATTATCTGGTAAAAGGAGATGACAATGAGAAAATAATTCCTCTGGTATATAAAGCTCTTGAGAAAGTGAAAGATAATAAGTCAAGGATGGGGCAGCAGATTATCACGAAAGGCTTTGATCAAATCATTGGTAAATCACCTTTAATTTTGCAGGCAAAGAAGCTTGCTGAGAAAGTAGCTTTAACGGATGCAGCAGTTCTTCTTACCGGCGAGACAGGAACCGGAAAAGAGGTCTTTGCGAGTGCTATTCATGAGGGAAGTGACAGAAAGAAAAACAGTTTTGTGGCAATCAATTGTTCGGCATTTAGTAAGGAAATTTTGGAGAGCGAACTTTTTGGTCATAAGCAAGGTGCTTTTACGGGTGCTGTAAAAGATAAAAAAGGATTGATTGAAGAAGCTAACGGAGGAACTTTATTTCTGGATGAAATTGGTGAGATGCCGATTGAACTTCAGGCAAAGCTACTTAGAGTACTGGAGACGAGAGAATTTATCAAAATGGGAGAAACAAAAGTTTCAAGATCTGATTTCAGACTAATTGCAGCCACTAACAGGGATCTTGTGGAAGAAATAAAACAAGGGAATTTCAGAGAAGATCTTTATTTCAGACTGAATGTATTTGAGATCACTCTTCCTGCATTAAGAGAAAGAAAAGAAGACCTGAAAGCAATTGCCAAGCATTTTATAGATCTTTTTTCACATAAACTTCACTTGTCAGCTGTGCAGGTTGATCCAGATTATTATAAAGTTTTAGAGAAAAATGACTGGAAAGGAAATATCCGTGAGCTAAGAAATGCAGTGGAGCGAAGTTTGATTTTAATGGATAACAATATCCTTGATGCTGAAAGCCTTCCTCATTATTCTGAAAAAACAGTTCCGGAAAGTGATTCTTTAAGCATGCGTTCACTGGAAAAAATACATATCCAGAAAGTATTACAGTATACAAAAGGAAATAAAGCAGAAGCAGCCCGATTACTGGAGATTGGTATTGCTACGCTGTATCGGAAACTGGAAGAATACGGAGTAAAATAAATCTTTTATCATTTTAATAAAGAGCCTATCATTTTGATAGGCTTTTCTTGTTTTATGATTATTAGTAATTGTATTTATTATATTGTTATTCAGTGTTTTATATGTTTGTTTTTCTAAATGGACTTTCTTTTGGCATATAGTCTCTGAATAAAATATTTAAAAATGACAATTTCAAGAAAAACGTTTAAAAAACGGGAGCATTCGACTTTTAGTCTGCTGATTGTATCGTATGTATTATTTACTCTTTTAACCTTAATGATCAAGATATGATGCTTGTAAGTTTAATTCTGCTCTTTGCAGTACTATTTTGGCTTTTATATAAATCAGTTGAATTTTTTGATAGAATATAAATTATGTGGAGTTTATTTTTCCTCTCAATACTTGCCTTTGTGTATATCTGTTATGTTTTAATTAAACCTGAAAAATTTTAATTGGTCATGAATACAGAAATTTTAGGCATTATAGCAATGTTTGCTATTACATTAGTTATCGGAATATTTTTAGGTAAATATATAGCTAATGTCTACGGATACAAAAAAACTTTTCTAGATCCGGTTTTTGAACCCATTGAAAAGTTAATTTATAAAGTTTCGGGAATTAATCCCAATCGTCAGATGAATTGGAAACAGAATATGTATGCCATGCTGGCAATTAATCTGATTTGGTTCATCATTGGTTTTCTTCTTTTGCTGAATCAGGCATGGCTTCCTTTAAATCCTGACGGGAATCCAAACATGTCACCTGATCTGGCTTTTAATACTACCATTTCATTCTTAGTCAACTGTAATTTACAGCATTATTCGGGAGAAACCGGAGTAAGTTATCTGAGCCAGCTTTATCTGATGTTTTTACAGTTTGTAACGGCTGCAACAGGTATGGCTGCGATGGCGGTTCTTTTCAAAGCTTTTAAAGAAAAAACAAGTACAGAACTAGGAAATTTCTACGATTTTTTCACCAAATCAATGATCAGAATCCTGGTTCCGATAAGTGTAATTGTTGCTTTAATCCTTTCTATTAACGGAAGTCCTATGACTTTCGAAGGAAAAGATCATATCATCACATTGGAAGGACAGAAAGCTGATGTTTCCAGAGGCCCTGTATCTGCATTTGTTGCGATCAAGCATTTAGGAACTAATGGAGGTGGTTTTTTCGGAGCGAATTCAGCACATCCCCTTGAAAATCCTAATTATATGACCAATATGACAGAGATGGTTGCTCAGATGATCATCCCGTTTGCATTGGTTTTTGCGCTAGGTTTTTATCTGAATAAAAGAAAACTGTCATGGGTGATCTTTACCGTAATGACAGTCGGTTTTCTGGCGCTTACCATTCCGAATATCGTGAATGAGACCGGAGGAAATCCTTTAATTGCCAAAATGGGAGCAGATCACAGTCTGGGTGCTATGGAGGGTAAGGAAATCCGCTTTGGAAGCGCTGCTTCAGGATATTGGAGTATTGCAACAACGGTAATTTCTACAGGATCTGTAAATGCGATGCACGACAGTACAATGCCTCTTTCAGGGATGAATGAATTGCTTGCGATGATGATCAACTGCTTCTACGGAGGCTGTGGAGTCGGAATTCTAAACTATTTCATCTTTATCATTCTGGCGGTATTCATAAGCGGTTTGATGGTAGGGCGAACCCCGGAATTTATGGGCAAAAAGATTGAAGCCAAAGAAATGAAGATCGCGATGATTGTAGCTTTATTCCATCCTTTCTTAATTCTTGCAGGAACAGCTTTAACGGCTTATTTACCGGAATTTGGAACAAAAACATTGAATAATCCCGGTTTCCATGGTTTCAGTGAAATGCTTTATGAATTTACCTCTTCTGCAGCAAATAACGGATCCGGATTCGAAGGACTTGGAGATAATACCCCTTGGTGGAATATCTCAACAGGAATTGTGCTGTTACTATCAAGATTCATCCCGATTATAGGACCGGTAGCGATTGCAGGGCTGTTAGCACAAAAGAAATATATCCCTGAAAGCTCAGGAACACTGAAAACAGATACAGCTACCTTCGGATTTATGACCCTTGCGGTGATTCTACTGATTGCAGCACTGTCTTTCTTCCCTGCATTGACTTTAGGGCCTATCGCAGAGCAGATTGAGTATTTCTCTAAATAAAATGTGAACATTAAAAATTATAATCAATATTCAACCATTAAGGGAGCTGAAAAGTTGGAAGAAACCAGTCTGACACTTACTGAAACGTTCACTTATATTATCCATATCTATCCTTATTATTTGGCAGACCTTGATGGTGATTATTGATTTACAATGATATAAACTCTTTCAAAAAATGAAAAATCAGTCACAAACATTATTTCAAAGAGATTTGGTAAACGAAGCGATCAAACAGTCCTTCGTAAAGCTGAATCCGAAAATTATGTTTAAAAATCCAGTAATGTTCCTGGTGGAGATCGGAACCATTGTCATGTTTATCGTGAGCATGTTCAGCCTTACTGGTGATCAATCACAGGGAAGCTTTTCCTATAACTTTTTAGTATTTATTATTTTATTTTTCACCGTTCTGTTTGCCAATTTTGCAGAAGCTATTGCAGAGGCAAGAGGAAAAGCGCAGGCTGATACCCTTAGAAAAACAAGGGAAGAAACTCCAGCCAAATTAGTGCTTGATAATAAACCGGGATTTCAGGTAGAAACCGTTTTGAAAATGTCTGCTGAAATGACTTTAGGCGATATTTTCCTTTGTGAAGCCGGAGATCAGATTCCTATGGATGGGGAGATCATTGAAGGTTTGGCAACCATTGATGAGTCTGCAATCACAGGAGAAAGTGCACCGGTAATCCGTGAAGCAGGAGGAGATAAAAGCTCTGTAACCGGAGGTACAAAAGTACTTTCCGACAGAATAAAAGTAAAAGTAACCACAAAGCCGGGAGAATCCTTCCTGGATAAAATGATTGCCCTTGTAGAAGGAGCATCAAGACAGAAAACACCTAACGAAATCGCATTAACTATACTTTTAGCAGGATTTACACTTACATTTATTATTGTTACCCTCACTTTAAAGCCTTTTGCAGACTACGCGCAGACTCCGATTACTATTGCGGCATTTATATCTCTTTTCGTTTGTCTTATTCCGACAACTATCGGAGGTCTGCTTTCTGCAATCGGGATTGCGGGGATGGACAGAGCATTGAGAGCGAATGTGATTACCAAAAGTGGAAAAGCAGTAGAAACAGCAGGAGATATTGATGTTTTGCTGCTTGATAAAACAGGAACAATTACCATTGGAAACCGTAAGGCAACTCAATTTCATCCTTCTAATGGAATTCAGCTTGAAGAATTCATTAAAGCTTCTGCATTAAGTTCTGTAGCGGATGAAACACCGGAAGGAAAATCCATCATTGAACTGAGCGCTTTGAAATCTGAAGATTTATTGGTTCCTAATCCTACTTATATTGATTTTACAGCAGAAACCAGAACCTCAGGGATTGATTTTGACGACACAAGAATCCGTAAAGGAGCTTATGATACGATAAAAAAACTGACTGAAAAAGCCGGGAACATCTTCCCACAGGAAACTCAGGATGCGGTAACCAAAATAGCTGAAAACGGAGGAACTCCTTTGGTGGTATCGGTTAATGAAAAAGTATGGGGAGTGATAGAACTTCAGGATATCATCAAAACCGGAATCCAGGAACGTTTCCAGAGACTTAGAAAAATGGGGGTGAAAACGGTAATGGTAACCGGAGACAATCCTTTAACCGCAAAATTCATTGCGGAGAAAGCAGGAGTAGATGACTTTATTGCTGAAGCTAAGCCTGAAGACAAGATGAATTACATCAAAAAGGAACAGCAGGAAGGTAAACTGGTAGCCATGATGGGAGACGGAACCAATGATGCTCCGGCACTGGCTCAGGCCGATGTAGGAGTAGCGATGAACAGCGGAACGCAGGCTGCTAAAGAAGCCGGTAACATGGTAGATCTTGATAACGACCCGACAAAACTGATCGAAATTGTGGAAATTGGAAAACAGCTGCTGATGACACGAGGAACCTTGACGACTTTCAGTATTGCGAACGACGTAGCGAAGTATTTTGCCATTATTCCTGCACTCTTTATTACTTTTATTCCTTCCCTACAGAAGCTGAATATCATGAATCTTCACAGCCCTGAAACAGCCATATTATCAGCGGTTATTTTCAATGCGATTATTATTCCGTTCCTGATTCCGCTGGCGTTGAAAGGAGTGGCTTACAAACCGATTGGTGCAAGTGCATTATTGAGAAGAAACCTTTTGATTTACGGCCTTGGCGGGGTGATTGTTCCGTTCATCGGAATCAAAATCATTGATTTGGTAATCAGTTTATTCTATTAAAATTTAAAAAATGAAAAATCATATTGTTTCAGCATTCAGATTAACTCTTGTAATGTTGGTGGTTACAGGTATTTATCTGGCAGTTGTATACGCAGGTTCTAAAATACTTCCCAACAAAGGAAACGGAGAAATTGTTTACAATAAAGGGCAGAAGTTGTATGCCAATATCGGGCAGGAATTTAAATCTGAAAAATACTTCCATGGCCGTCCTTCTTCTGTCAATTATAATGCAGCAGGAAGTGGGGGAAGCAACAAAGGTCCAAGCAACAAGGAATATCTGGAAATTGTACAGAAAAGAATTGATACTTTAAAAATGGACAATCCTGACATGACAAATGTCAAAGTTCCTGTAGAATTGGTGACAGCAAGCGGAAGCGGGCTGGATCCGGATATTTCTGAGGAAGGAGCTTTGTATCAGGCAAAGAGAATTGCAAAAGTGAGAAACCTTTCACAAGAGCAAGTCAAAAACTTAATCAATAATCAAACTGAAAAGCCTTTCTTAGGACTTTTCGGACCATCAAAAGTAAATGTTCTGAAGCTTAATATTGCTTTGGATCAATTAAAATAATTCAATTCATACATGACAAAAAGAAGAATTGAAACTATTAAGATGATTGAAGGAGCTAAGCAATATTAAGAAAATCTATGATTTTAAAATATTTCTCATTTATAATTCGTTTGCAAATCCTTAACTTTTCTTTATAGCTAAATTCTTCTTAGTGTCTAAAAATAATATATAAAATAACGTGAAAAAATATTTAGTTATAGGTGCCGTATTGGGAATGTTTTTCTCAAAAGCCCAATCATCAGATTCATTGAAAATAGGAAATAAAGTAACATTTTCCGCTTATGCAGAACTCTTTTACACCTATGATTTTAATGAACCGGGCAATCATATGCGTCAAAACTTTTTATACTCATATAACAGGCATAATGAGATGAATCTTAATCTGGGATTGGTTAAAGCCAACTATCAGAGTGAAAATCTCCGTGCCAATGTAGCTTTAATGGCTGGAACTTATGCCCAGGATAATATGGCCGCTGAACAAAATGCACTGCGCTATGTCAACGAAGCCAATATTGGGATCAAAATTTCTAAAAATAAAAACCTGTGGATTGATGCAGGGATCATGCCGTCTCATATCGGCTGGGAAAGCGCTATAGGAAAAGATAACATCAACCTTACCCGAAGTTTTGCAGCGGAAAACTCTCCCTATTTTGAAACAGGTGCCAAAATTTCTTATACCTCAGATAATGGGAAGTGGTTTTTAAGCGGATTAGTATTGAATGGATGGCAAAGAATTGCAAAACCGGAAGGAAACCAGAGTATTTCTTTTGGGCATCAGGTGACTTATAAACCCAATGATAAAATTACTTTGAACAGCAGCTCGTTTATCGGGAATGATAAAGCAAAAGAAGATAAAAGAATGCGTTATTTTCATGATTTGTATGGAAGCTTTCAGCTGACAGATCACTTTTCTGCTGTATTGGGATTTGATATCGGTGCAGAGCAAAAATCAAAAGGAAGTGAGCAGTATAATATCTGGTACAGCCCGAATGTTCTGATGAAATATCAATTCGATAACAAGTGGGCGCTGGCAGGAAGATTAGAATATTACAATGATAAAAACGGAGTGATTATCAATACTGGAACTTCTAATGGATTTCAGACCTTCGGATATTCTCTCAATGTAGATTATGCGATCTTTAAAAATGTGGTTTTTCGTACAGAAGCTAGAGGTTTTACAGCTAAAGATGCCATTTTTGCGAAAAATGATGAATTTAAAAAAGGAAATTTCTTCATTACAACAAGTCTTGCAGCCTGGTTTTAATGATCAGCTTAACCACATTTAAAAGTGTTTAAAGTAAAATTAAAAAGAATAAAATCAATGTCATCAGCAAAAGATTTTTTAGAACTGATTCAAAAATCCCGTAAAGGAAAATTCAAAATTTATATAGGGATGAGTGCAGGCGTAGGAAAAACCTTCCGTATGCTTCAGGAAGCGCATTCTCTTTTGCGAAATGGCATTGATGTAAAAATTGGCTATATTGAAACCCATGGACGGGAAGAAACCGTAGCCCTTGCAGAAGGTCTTCCTGAAATTGAAAGGAAATCGGTCTTTTATAAAGGAAAGAATCTTGAAGAAATGGATCTTCAGGCTATCATCAATGAACATCCTGAAGTAGTTCTCGTAGATGAATTGGCGCATACCAACGTGGAAGGTTCCAAAAATAAAAAAAGATGGCAGGATGTGCTGGAAATCCTTGATAACGGGATCAATGTCATCAGTGCCATGAATATCCAGCATATTGAAAGCCTGAATGAAGAGGTAAAGAAAATCACAGGAGTAGAAGTAGCGGAACGTGTTCCCGATAAAATTCTGGCATTGGCAGATGAAGTGGTAAACATTGATCTTACCGCTGATGAATTGCTGACCCGGTTAAAAGAAGGAAAAATCTATAAAAAGGAAAAAATTCAGATCGCTCTGAGCAATTTTTTCCAAAGCGGGCATATTCTTCAGCTTCGTGAGCTGGCTTTAAAAGAAGTGGCTACCCATGTGGAAAGGAAGGTGGAAACTGAGATTAAAACTGAAAATTTTAAACCTATAAAATTTCTGGCCTGTATCAGCAGCAACGAGAAAATTGCCAAAACAATTATCCGTAAAACAGCTAGATTAGCCAGCTACTATAACAGTCCATGGACTGTTTTGTACATTCAGAAACCCTCAGAAAATCCGGAAAAAATTGCATTGGATAAGCAGCGGTATTTAATTAATAATTTTAATTTAGCACAGGAATTAGGTGCCAAAGTAGTCCGGATCAAAGAAAGCAGTGTTCATAACGGAATCCTGGAATATGTGATTGATCACAATATTACAACAGTCTGTATTGGGAAACCTCATGCCAGTTTCTGGCAGCGAATGTTGGGGTACAGCTGGATCTATACCCTGATGAACAGGCTGAATGAAAGACAGATAGATATTATTATTTTATCTTAGAAAGTAATGAAACTTAAAACGAAACTTACCTTAGGCGTTGGCCTTTTATTTCTGCTGATTGTTCTGCTTTCAGTAATAGGTTCTGTATATATCAATAAATTAAAATCCGATACTGAGAAAATTCTTACAGCTAATTACAACAGTCTGGAATTCTCTAAAAATATGCTTCTGGCGCTGGATAACATCAGTACAGACAGCACTGTTGCGGTAGCAGATTTTCAGAAGAATAACAAACTGCAGGAAAAGAACCTTACAGAATTTGGTGAAAAAGAAGCCACTCAGAATCTAAATCTGCATTTCAACAGCTATCTGAAAGCTCCTGATATCAATAAAGAAAAACTCATCCGTGAGGATCTTGCCAAGATTATGTCTTTGAATATGAAAGGTATAGAACGGAAAAGTGATATTGCGATTATTACAGCAGAAAATGCCACCTTTTGGATCGTAAGTTTAGGAACCGTATGCTTTCTGATTGCTTTTATTCTGCTTTTCAATTTACCACAAACCATTGCGGAGCCCATCAATCAGCTTACTTTCAGTATCAAACAGATTGCTGATAAAAACTATAATGAAAGAGTTCATTTCAAAGGAAGTGAAGAGTTCAGCAGTCTGGCAGATTCATTCAATACCATGGCGGAAAAACTTCAGGAGTACGAAAGCAGTACACTTTCTAAGCAGTTGATGGATAAAAAACGAATCGAAACGCTGGTTAATAACATGCATGATGCGGTGATTGGTCTGGATGAGAATCATTTCATCTACATGATTAATGATGAAGCATTGAAAATCACGAATCTCCATAAAGAAGATATTATTGGAAAAACAGCTCATGAAGTAGCTATCAACAATGATCTGATGCGTGAACTATTGAAAAATATAGACCATCCGGTAAAAGACCCTATCAAAATTGTCCGTGATAATAAAGAGAATTATTTTGAACAGGATATTGTTCCCATTAATATTGTAAAAACTGGCGAAAAGGAAAAAAAATATATCGGAAAGGTAATTTTGCTGAGAAATATTACTCCTTTTAAAGAACTGGATTTTGCGAAAACCAATTTTATTGCAACCATTTCCCATGAACTGAAAACCCCAATTTCAGCTATAAAAATGGGAGTTCAGCTTTTGGGAAACCAAAAGTTCGGAGAACTGAATGAGCAGCAGCAGGAATTGTTGAAAAGTATCAATGAAGACGGACAACGTTTATTGGATATCACCGGAGAATTGCTGAATCTTTCTCAGGTAGAATCCGGAAATATTAGACTGACCATTGAAAAATGTTCACCTAAAGAAATTGTACAGACCGCTGTAAAGAATGTTGAAAAATTGGCCGAGCAGAAAAATATTTCGATTAGTACAGAATATCTTCTGGAAGAAACTGATGCGGTAACCGCAGATTTTGATAAAACAGTCTGGGTCATGAATAATTTCCTGACCAATGCGGTGAAACATTCTTTTCAGGATGAAAATATTAAGATTGTGGTAGAAAAACTGGATTCATTTATTCAGTTCAGTATAATTGATACCGGAAGCGGAATTGATGAAAAATACCACCGCCAGATCTTTGACCGTTATTTTCAGGTTCCGGGAGAACATCAGAACGGAACAGGGCTGGGATTAGCCATTTCAAAAAACTTTATTGAAAAACAACACGGAGAAATAGGAGTGAAAAGCTCCCTGAATAATGGAAGTACATTTTACTTCAGATTGCCGGTTTCATAAGGATTATTTTATATTTGCCATAAAAATAGAAATGAGAAAAACTTTTGGGCTCTTATTATTTTCAGTTTTACTGAGTATTCAGCTTTCTGCACAGACTTTCACATTAGAGAAGCTTAATGAATTCAATAAACTTACCATGAATGAGTTTAAAAAAGAAATGAAACAGCTTCAGTTTCAATTTTATGACAGAACAGAAGGGCTTGGTTTCCTTTTAACTGAATATGATTCCCCTGACTACACCTCAAAAATCGGAAAGTTTGAATACAAAGAAGAAAAATCAGAAAACAGAATTGAATTTGAGTTTAAAGATAAAAAAGAATATGATCAATATCTTAAGCTGATATTGACGGCAGGATATAAAGAAACTGAAAAAGGAAAGATTATCACCAAAGAATCCTATGCAGATTATTACAAGAATAAAGAGCATATCAGGTTGATTTTACCTAAAGCGGGACAGAAAAATCCGTATACGATTATTGTTTTCAAGTAAAATATGAATTTTAAGATATATTCAAAATATTAAAAAGGCTGTGAAATAGATCACAGCCTTTTTACATAAATATTGGGTAAGTTTAATACTTAATAAACTTCTGTACCATTACTTTATCTTTCGCGAAAGCTTTTAGAATATAGTTTCCTTTAGAAAGTTCTGAAACAGAGATTGAGTTTTCTTTTACATTTATTGAACTGATAATTCTTCCGGCTGCATCATAGATTTCAGCTTTTACAATTTCATTTTTAGATTGAATATTTAAAACATCTTTTACCGGATTAGGATAGATCGAAATAATAGCGTTTTGTTTACTCGTTTCTGCTGTTGCTAATACATTTTGAACACTTGTTGTGTATGTATTGGTAACAATCGGATGGTTGTAATCGAAGTAAATATTGGCTGTATTACTGAAGCTGTTGCCAATAGTTAAGGTAGATTTTGTTTTAATCTTAAATGAAACATATCCGTCATTATTGGCATCATCAAAAGGCAGTTGGATGTTTTCAAAGATGAATTCTACTGTATTCGGATTTGTAATTCTTGTAACAAAATTATGACTTCCGTTTAACGCTACTAGGGAAGAAATATCAAATTTAGTTGTGTCAATTTCATCTTTCACCACAATATTCTTTGCGTTTGCTGTTCCTGTATTTTCAAATCTGATCAGGTAATGTACATAGTCTCCCACCTGAGTTTGAGAAATGGAAGTTCCTTCCAGACAGGTTTTATCATTCGGATCAAAAGAATTGACAACAGTTTGGTTCAATGTGAAGGTATTGTCAGCAGGCGTTTCATCAGTAGCTCCAATGATTTGTGCTGTGTAATGTAAAATATCACCTCCATTTAAAGCTGGAGTTTGTGTTGGTGTATTTAATTTCAAAGTTACTGTGATCTCTTTCTGTTGTAAAGGAAGAAGATTGGTGAAATTCCATGTTAAAATTCCTGTGGATTGAGTATCGGGAGAAACGGTTGCATTCAGGAAATTCATCAGGTTATCATTGAAATTGAAAACAACATTTCCTGATTGGGCAACTGTTCCCTTATTTTTGTAAATAATTTTGTATTTTGTATCAAATCCCGGAACGGCAGCTGTAGTAGGAATAATTAAGACTTCAAGATCATTATGGGTTCCGTTCGATGTTAAGCAGAAATTTTGAGTCAATGGACTTGCTTGGGATGGGAAATTTACTGTCAAAGAACTTGGTGAAATTGTCCAATAGGCAGGATTTTCTAAAATGGGAGTTAGTGTATGGGTTCCGGCTCCTACAGCAATAGAATGATTTCCAGAATTGTTAGCAATAAAAGTTGCTGATACAGATCCATTAGTAATATTAAATTGCTGCAATACTTTATTTAAATCATTGGAGTCACATCCATTCCCATTACTATCATATTTTGTATTTCCTTGAATTGTATAAGAACTACCACCCGGAGTAAAAGAACAGTAAGAATTAATTACAACAGCAGAATTAATTCCGTTATAGTTAGCGTAATACGCGAAATTATCAATTTGATTCGGATCACAACAAATATACTTTAATAAATTATTAAAGCTAAAGTTACACATATGAGCTTGTAATGCTCCATTTTTTGCAAAAAGAAATTTTAAATTATTGGAGCTGCAATTTATGCTTGTTAAAAGTGGATTATGAGTAATATCCAAAGTCTGTAAATTATTATCTCCGCAACCTAAACTGTTTAATTTTGATAACATTGAAAGATCTAAGGTTGTGAGGCTATTATTAGTACAATTTAATGACATTAATAGAAGAGAGGATTGTAAATTGAGATTTTGCAGCATATTTGATGAGCAATTAAGTACTTTCAGAGCAGGAGTATTTTGGAGATTAAGATTAGTAATATTGTTGAATCCACACTCTAAGCTTTCTAAAAGATTGTGATTGCTTACATTCAATGATGTTAATATATTATTATTTATATTAAAATCTACCAGATTATTAAGTGTACTGATATCTATGTTAGATAATTTATTATTATTTATATGTAAAATATTAATATTTGAACTATTAGTTAGTTGCATACTTTGCAAATTAGACCCATATGAACAATATACATTTTTTAATTCAGGCAGGTTCTGGAGATTTAAAGAAGGTAAAGCGTAGAGTTTTGTAAGCTGTACTTCATTCAGCATATTACAACCCTGTAAATTCAGGCTTGTTAAAATATCCATTTCCTCAAGACGTACATTTTTAAGAGTAGGTTTGTTGCTTAGATCCAAGGAAACAATAGGAGCCTTAAACATCATTACGGTTTCCAAATTCGGGAGATTTTGAAAGGTCATACTAAACGGATTTGAACTTACACCCACAACAATATTTTTAAGAGATGTACTTTGTATATCCAATGCAGTAAAGCCATGGTTAGAAATATCTAAATTCTTTAATTTTGGACAATTTTGAATACCAAGAGAAGTAACACCATTGTTGTTTACAACTAATTTTTCCAGATTAGGAAGGCTTAAATTGATGTTGGTAAGATTGTTTCTGTTAAGATCTAAAGAAATTAGATTAATAAAACTTTCAATTCCTGAAAGATTTGACATATAATTTGTATTCGGAGAAGATGATAAATCCAGATAACTAAGATTTATTGCTTCAGATACTTGAATTTGTCCATCATTATTCAGATCAACCTTAGTCCATGCTCCGGCCAAATTTTTAGCTATTTGATTCGTATTGCTGGTAGCACTAAGTAATTTTGCCATAAAATTGGCATCAGGAATATTAACAATTTGTGCCTGAAATAAGGCAAAAAATATCATAGAGATAATTAAGTAGAGTTTTTTCATGGGTTAGTTTAGTAGCTTATTTAATTAAAAAAGCAAAAGTAAACCATTAAGAGAAATATCTTAATGGTTTACTAAATAATTATTAATAATATTTATTGTTTCTCAATCAAATCCAGGAACTGCTGTTCATCCAGGATTTCAATAGTTCCGATATCCTGAGCTTTTTTCAGCTTACTTCCTGCTTTTTCACCTACCACAAGGTAGTTAAGGTTTTTCGAAACGGCAGAAATATTTTTCCCGCCATGCTTTTCTACCATTTCTTCAGCAGATTCTCTCGTAAATAAAGACAATTTTCCGGTGAAAAGAAATGTTTTTCCCTCTAAAACATTGGATAAAACTTCATTTGTACTTTCTCCTTTTTCAAGTTGTACTCCGTAAGATTTCAAGCGCTCGATCATCAATAGATTTTCCGAATTCTGGAAAAACTCTACAATACTTACCGCAATTTTCGCCCCGATATCTTCTACCTGGCAAAGCTCTTCTGTAGTAGCATTTTTCAATTCTTCAATCGTTGGAAAGTTTTTTACCAGTTTTTTGGCAACGGTTTCTCCTACATGCTTGATCCCGATTCCATATAGTACTTTCTCAAAAGGAATTTCTTTGGATTTTTCGATTCCTGTAATGATGTTTTGAGCAGATTTCTCAGCCATTCTTTCTAGTGGAAGAAGCTGTTCTTTCGTTAAAACATAAAAGTCAGCAGGATTTTCAATCAGTTTTTCTCTGTAGAGCTGTTCTATGGTTTCACTTCCAAGGTTGTCAATATTTAAAGCTTTTCTGGAAACATAGTGAATCATTCTTCCTACTACCTGTGGCGGACAGTGAAGTTCGTTCGGACAGAAATGAATCGCCTGATCTTCAATTTTTACCAGTTCAGTACCGCATTCAGGGCAATGTTTGATGTATTCTATTTCTTTGCTTTCCTCTGTTCTTTTATCCGTATTTACCCCAACAATTTTCGGAATAATTTCACCTCCTTTTTCTACATACACAAAATCATTCTCATGAAGATCCAGTTTCTTGATGATATCCTCATTATGAAGAGAAGCTCTTTTTACAATTGTTCCGGCCAGCAAAACAGGTTTAAGGTTGGCAACAGGAGTGATAGCACCTGTTCTTCCCACCTGATAAGACACACTTTGAAGCTCTGTCTCTACTTTTTCCGCTTTAAATTTATAAGCCATTGCCCAACGTGGAGATTTGGCTGTATAACCAAGCTGTCTCTGCTGCTGTAATGAATTCACTTTTAAAACGATACCGTCAATTTCAAAAGGAAGGTTATGGCGCTCTGTATCCCAGAACGTAATAAATTCCTGTACTTCAGCCATCGTTTTACATAATTTGGCCTGCTGTGAGGTTTTGAAGCCCCAGCCCTGAGCTTTCTGAAGCAATTCCCAATGCGTTTCTGCAGGAATATCCTCGGAGATAAACTGATACAGTACAGAAGAAAGTGCACGTTTTCTTACCTCAGCGCTGTCCTGCATTTTCAAACTTCCGCTGGCTGTGTTTCTTGGATTCATGAAAGGATCTAGTCCTTCTTCCTCACGCAGTACATTCAGTTTATCAAAGTTTTTTCTGGTCAGATAAATTTCACCACGCATAAAAAAATGAGCTGGGAAATCACCCTTTAAAGTCAAAGGAATATCTGAAATGGTTCTTACATTCGGGGTAATCTCATCTCCCTGAAAACCATCGCCACGGGTAACAGCCTGCGACAGCTTTCCGTTTTCATAAAGGATGGAAATAGAAGCACCATCATATTTCAGCTCAGCAACAAATTCTACAGGATCGTCAATGGTTTTGATGATTCTCTTTTCCCAGTCTTCCAGATCGTCAAAATCATAGGAATTATCCAGTGAATACATTCTGAATTTATGCTGGATTGTAGGGAAAACCTTGGTAACACCGCCACCTACACGTACTGATGGAGAGTTTTCATCATAAAATTCGGGGTACCTGGCTTCCAGATCCTGAAGTTCTTCCAGAAGCATATCGAATTCAAAATCCGAAATGGTGGGAGTATCCAGTAGGTAATAGTTTTCGTTATGCTGGTGAAGCTCTTTGCGGAGCTGTTCTATCTTTTGTTGAATGTTTTCAGACATTGCTTTTCTATCTTTTGAGCAAAAATAACTAAAGTAATCACATTTAAAAAATAACAGAATAAAATAGTACAGGAAAATTAAGAATGCGTAATATGTCTTAACCAACTGGTTTTGCAGGAAATAAAACATATGTTCAAAGTAATTTAACATATCGTTCTGATTTAATTAAAAAAATGTTAAAACTTTCTTAAACACCCCGCCATTAAAGTCAAGATACCTTTGCACATCTAATTGAAAGAAACCTCAAATGATCTATTGATATGAAAATCAAAGAGGTTCTTGAATGATCACAAAAAAATTAATCATAAAGATCTTCGGAAGAAATGAAAAAAGTAAAGATTGTACTGGGATTATTGTTTTTAGGGCTTGGGACAATGGCTTATGCACAGACCACGCAGGCTTCTATTGTAGGGAAAGTTACCGGGCCTGGAAGTACGGCTCAGGAAAAAGTGAAAGTAACGATCGTGAATGAGTCTACAGGATTCAGGACGGAAACGGAAACCAACTCAAAAGGGGAGTATATTTTTAAAGAAATTCCTCTTGGAGGGCCTTACACTGTCATTGTAAACGATGATAAAAAAGAAGGTTACAGTGTCAACTTCGGTGATCAGGTTACAGTCAATATGGATCTTGGTAATGAAAAAAGCATTGAAGAAGTAAAGATTACCGGAAACCTTAAAAATAAGATAGGAAACCTTGGAGCTGCAACAGCCATTTCTGCTAAAAATATCAGCATGCTTCCGGTGAATGGACGAAACTTTGCTAACCTTGCTGAGCTGTCCCCATTAAGCGGAAAAGGAGGAAATCTTTCCGGACAGCTAGGATCTTCTACCAATTTTACGATTGATGGAATGACGGCGAAAAACCCAACTTCTGCAGGAGCTACTACCAGCCGAAGCGGTGCCCCTTTCTCTATCTCCATTGAAGCCGTACGTGAATTCAAAATTACCACCAACCAATATGATGTAACATTGGGAAGAAGTGGTGGTGGAACCGTAAGTGCCGTTACCAAATCAGGAACCAATAAATTTTCCGGAAGTGCCTGGGAATATTTAAGAACAAATTGGCTTTCCAGCCCATACGATATCAGAGGAAACAAAAGAGATAATGATTTCTCTACTTCCCAGTTCGGGTTTTCATTGGGTGGACCGATCATTAAAAATAAATTACATTTCTTCGTAGCATGGGATCACCAGTTGGATTCGAGACCGTTGGCTATTGCTGATATCAAATCTCCGGATGATGAGAAGAGATTCAGTACTACCACGCAAACCCTTAATCAGTTTCTGGATATTGCAAGAGCAAAATATGGGGTAGGAAACAGCCCGCAATTCGGAACCTTTGATAAAGTAAGAAACTCTGATGCTGCATTCTTACGTTTAGACTGGCAGATCAACGAAAAAAACTTATTGACCCTAAGAAATAACTTCACCTATGATCTTAATAAAAACGGATTGGGTGATAATACCAATATCAATTTCTTCGAATCTTATGGAAATGATAAAAACCTTGACAACAGTTTATTATTAACCTTAAGATCCAACCTGCAGCCTAATTTAACCAATGAATTAAAGGCTCAGTATCTTTATACTTTCCAGGATAGTTACCAGAACAATCAGTTAGGAAAACCTGTTCCTAGAGCTATTGTGGAAGGTGTAGCTTCAAGTGCGGGATCTACCAATATCCAGATCGGAGGGCACCGTTTCGGGCAGGAAAGCTTTAGAAACAATGTATTCCAGGTGGTAAATAACTTATACTACAATACAGATAAGGTAAAATATACTTTCGGAGCTGATTTAATGTATACAACAGCAAAATCTGTATACGGAAGCGAAGTGAACGGAAGATTCCATTTCCAGGGAATGAGTAATTTCGATGCGATGACTCCTTACAGATTCTACAGGGAAGTTCCACTTGTAGAAGATCCGTCTGTAAGATCCAATATCTGGAATATCGGTGTGTACGGACAGTTTCAGACGAAAATTGCAAAAGGTCTTGATTTAATGGCCGGTTTAAGATTAGACTACGGAGGCTATCCGAAAGCAGAATTCAACCAGAAACTGTTTGATGAAATGGGAATCAGAACGGATAATAAAATCAAATCATTCGTGATCCAGCCAAGATTCCAGTTTGACTGGAACATCAATGAAGGAAATAAAGACTTCCTTAAGTTCGGTGCCGGAATTTTCTCTTCCGATATCAACAATTATATGATCATCAATAACCTTGTATTCGACGGAAAACATTTGGCTACAGTGGATGTAACGGGTAAAGATGTTCCGTTCCCGGACTTCAACAGCTACAGAAATGATTATAACTCTGTTCCATCGCTTTCCCAGTATCAGATTCCAACCATCAACTATACAGGGAAAGACGCAAAAATTCCAATCGTTTATAAAGCGAATATCTCTTACACCCATTTCTTCAATGAAAGGTTCAGAGCAGGAATTGCAGGATATATGGCTTTGGGTAGAAATAATTACTATTACTATGACAGAAACATGGTGGCTAATCCTTTTTTCACCTTAGCTAATGAAGATGGAAGAGGAGTGTTCATCCCTACAAGTGCTATTACCAATAACGCGAATAACAGTGTAAGCTTTGACTGGAAAGCAGGAAGAATCAATAAAAATTTTGGTAGAGTACTGGAATTGGTAAGTGATGGTAAAGTAAACCAGTTCTCATTCGTAATAGATACAAGTTACCGCTACTGGAAAGACGGAGAAATCACGGCAAGTTATACATGGTCCGACATCAAAGACAATACTTCTTATAACGGAAACGTAGCGAACTCAGCAACGTTGTCTACGATGATTCAGAGTGATCCGAGAGACTTAAGAATGACCTATTCGGATAATCAGTTCCGTAATAAAGTAGTGATCTACGGTAACTCACCTACCATTGCCGGATTTACTTTAGGAATCAGATATTCAGGAATCGGAGGTACCCGCTTCTCTGCAACCACAGGAGGAAATATCAATGGTGACTTCGTAGATTCAAATGACCTTGCTTTTATCTTTCCGAACCTTACCAAAGCTATTCTAGATGATCCGCAGGTAGGACAAGCTCTGAAAGATTATATCAACGAATACAACGGTAAAATTGCAGAACGTAACGGAGGTAAAAACGGATTCTATGGCGTTTGGGATGTACGTGTAGCGAAGAAAATAAAATTTGACAAAGTAGGTGCTTTTGAACTTTCTGTAGATATTTTCAATGTAGCCAATCTTCTTAACAAAGAATGGGGGGTAAACAAATCATACGGAAACACCTCTCTGTATAAAGTAACCAAGTTTAACAAGGATACGATGCAGTATGAATACACCAAAAACGTAAGTGGAGGTGGCTTGGTTCCACTATCCGGAAATCCATACCAGATTCAGATTGGAGCGAAGTATTCCTTCTAATTTCTGTTTATGAACCACTGAAGACATAGAAGAATTTGAAACGGCTGATTGGTTTGACATAACCTTAGTTTTAGCCCGAAAATCTTATATGTCTTTGTGGTTTCCATTTTTTAATAACTACCTTTATCAGAAGTTTCATGACTTCTTTTATAAATTATCTAAATTATATTATGAAAAATTTTATCTTAGGGTTAGCAGTTTTAAGTACAGTTATGATGAAAGCACAAACCCAGATCATTGCCCATAGAGGATATTTCCAGGCTCAGCCTCCTACAACGGAGAATTCACTTCAATCGTTGGAGAATGCTCAGAAGTTAAAAGTATATGGATCCGAATTTGATGTGAGAATGACCAAAGATGGTGTATTGGTGATCAATCATGATGAGCACCATGGTAATATGGAAATTTCAGAGGCTTCTTTCAAAGAATTGGGAGCCGTGAAATTATCCAACGGAGAAAACTTTCCTACTTTAAAAGACTATTTGAAACAAGGAAAAAAAGACAAATCTCTAAAGCTGATCGTTGAAATTAAACCTGCCAAGACCCCGGAAATTGAAAATGAGATCACTCAAAAAACGATCAAAATGATCAAAGACATGAAGCTGGAATCTCAGAGTGAGTTTATTTCTTTCAGTCTTAATATCTGTAAAGAGATCAAAAAACTGGCTCCTGCCTTTAAAGTTCAGTATCTGAACGGTGAACTGTCTCCTGAGCAGATCAAAAAAGAAGGATTGGACGGGATGGATTACCACTACAGTGTTTTCCAGAAAAACCCTACCTGGATTGGTGAAGCAAAAGCTTTAGGATTAATCACCAATGCCTGGACAGTAAATGACGTTGCCGTATACGACGAATTGAAAAAACAGGGAATCGGGTTCGTAACCACCAATATTCCTGATCAGCTAAAGAATAAATAACAATTGAATATCCTTCACCAATAGTACAACTGAAGGACAAAATATGAGGGGTGGCAAAAATTCAAAAGAATTTTTGGCGGGTGGTTTAAAAAGACATCTCGGTTAAACCAATAACAATCATAATTTACACAGTCTGCCTTATTTTAAAAGGGCAGACTGTTTCTTTTTAGACACTAAACACATCTTCTTAATAATAGCGAAAGAAAGAGTATAATTGAATTTGTAATATGTTACTGAAAATCAATTGTTTGCGCGTGTTATGTAGTATTATCTCAAGGCAAGACAATAAAGATACACAAATACAACTGCGAAACGGTATTAATAATACTTAATTACTTAAGTATTTGTTAATTAATTATTTATCCAATGTTATTAAGGGTGAATTAATATATTGTTTAATAAATTTTTAAGAAACGTTAAAATTGTGTTAAGGTGATCCTTGTTATGTCGTTCTAATTTTGCGCAAACAAAAAGGAAATGCGTAAAGAGACACAGAAACTGTTGGTTTTGTCGCTGTTAGGATTAGTCAGCGTCAATCTGGCAGCTCAGCAGAAAGCTAAAAAAGATACGATCAAAGGACTTGACGAAGTGGTGGTCACTGCTTTGGGAATCAAGAGGCACGACAGAGCTTTGGGGTATGTTGCAGAAAAAGTAGAAGCCAAAACATTTGAAGAAACCCAAAACAACAACTGGGCACAGTCCATGGAAGGGAAAGTGGCAGGTCTTAAAGTTCAGACAGCCGGTGCAGGGCCTCTTGGGACTTCCAGAATTACCTTGAGAGGAGAAAAATCTATCATGATGGATCATAACTATGCCCTGATCGTAGTAGATGGAGTACCATTGGGAAATTCTACCACAGGTTCCGGTACCGCAGCATACGGAGCTGGTTCCGGAGGTGATGTTCCGATTGATCTTGGAAATGGACTGAACAGCATCAATCCGGATGACATCGAATCTGTAACTGTATTGAAAGGGGCTTCTGCAGCTGCATTATACGGATCCCGTGCCGCCAACGGAGCCTTAATGATTACAACAAAATCCGGTAAAACAAAAAATGGAAAACTGAGGGTAACTTTTAATTCTTCTTCAAGCTTTGATTCCGTATTGAAATGGCCGGACTGGCAATATGAATACGGACAGGGAACTCTGGCAACCAATACAGCAGGAAACTTTTACTACTCTTATGGTCTTTCCGCAGATGGACCGAGCACTGGTGGTACAAGTAGTGCGTTCGGGCCTAAATTTGCCGGGCAGTATTACTTCCAGTATGATCCTAACTTACAGGGACAAAGTAAAGACAGACAGCTGTGGAGACCTTACGAAAATAACATCAAAGGTTTCTGGAGAACAGGTTCTACCTATTCCAACAGCATTTCCGTAGAAAGTTCCAACGAGAAAACAAGTTTCCGATCTTCACTTACTTACCTTAATAACGAGTGGATGATGCCGAATACAGGCTTTGACAGGTTCAATTTCGCCTTATCATTTGCTCATCAGCTTACTAAAAAATTAAAAATCTCAACCAAATTTGCTTATAACACGACTACCAGTGACAATCTTCCTGCAACGGGATACAACAACCAGTCGATCTCTTATTTCATGATTTTTCAAAATCCGAATGTGGATCTTGAATGGTACAGACCCATCTGGAAACCCGGACAGGAGCAGGTAGATCAGATACACCCTTTCAGTTCTTATATCGACAACCCTTATATGATTGCCTACGAAATGCTGAATGGGGTAAGAAAAAAGACCATTACAGGAAATATCACGGCAGAGTATCAGTTTAATAAAAATTTCAGTTTAATGCTGAGGTCAGGACTTGAAATTCTGAACGAAAAAAGAACGACCAAAAGACCGTGGAGTTCTGCCAATTACCTGAAAGGTTTCTACAGAGAACAATTTATCAAGAATCAGGAATATAATAATGATCTTTTATTCTCCTACAAAGCAGATTGGAATAAATTCAGTATTTCCGCATCAGCAGGAGGAAGTATCCGTTATAATGAATACTTGATGACCGATTATCAGGCAATCGGGTTGAAAACTGCCGGTGAGTACAGCCTTACCAATGCGCTTTCTATTCCTGTTAAATATCCCGCGCCTAGAGATAAGCATGTAGACAGTGTTTACGGATTGCTTACGCTGGGATATGACAATAAAATATTTGTAGATGTTACCGGAAGAAATGACTGGAGTTCTACACTTCCGAAGCAGAACAGATCCTTCTTTTATCCTTCGGTGAGTACCAGTTTTATTCTTTCAGACCTATTTAACCTGAAAAGTAATAATCTTAATCTGTGGAAATTGAGAGCTTCATGGGCAAAAGTAGGGATAGACAGTGATCCTTATCTTCTGGATAATTATTATACCGCAAGTAATATTACCGGAAGCGTAGTGGCACCAAGCACTTTTAACAATCCTTCTCTTAAACCAGAGAAGAACACCAATATTGAAGCAGGTATGGATTTCAGTCTTTTCAAAAACAGATTGAACCTTAATCTTACTGCTTATCAGAACGTCAGCGAAAATCAGATTATTCCGGTGTCTCTTCCTTATGAAAGCGGATATTCCAAAAGGGTAATCAATGCAGGAAAAATCCGAAACAGAGGTCTTGAACTATCAGCAGATATCTTAGCCGTTAAAGGTAAAAACTTCTCCTGGAAAGTAGGTGGAAACTGGTCTACCAATGAAAACAGGGTAATGACCTTACCTGAAGGATTTGATGGAATTGTTTCCAACGTAGGAGATGTGGTCTTCTATAAAATGGAAGTAGGTGGTTCACTGGGTGATATGTATGGATTTAAATTATTAAGAACACCAGATGGAAGAGTAATTTACGGAGACAACGGACTTCCCGGAAGACCTGCAGACATTGAAAAAGTAGGAAATGCATTCCCGAAATGGAGAGCCGGTCTTCAGAATGATTTCAAGATTAAAAACTTTACCATAAGCTTCTCATTTGACGGTCAGTATGGAGGTGTTGCTTACTCTCAGTCGCATCATAAAATGTCTGAACAGGGGAAATTGAAATCTACCCTTCCGGGAAGAGATAATCCGGGCGGAATGATTGTAGGAGAAGGAGTGGTTCAGAACCCTGACGGATCTTACAGCCCTAACACAAAAGGAGTAACAGTATCTTCTTATTATGCAGATTATTATAGAAGAGCCAATGTGGAAACCAATAGTTTCAGTACAGATTTTATTAAGCTTAGAGATGCCAGAATTGCCTATTCTTTCCCGAAAGAAACGATTCAGTCTTTAGGGCTGGATGATCTTACACTTGCTATTTTCGGAAAGAATCTGTGGATGTGGACCAAGTTTCCAATGTTTGATCCCGAAGTAGCTACATTGGATAATGCGACTATCACTCCGGGAGTGGAAATGGGACAGCTTCCTACTGCAAGGACAGTCGGGTTTCAATTAAATCTTAAATTCTAAAATCTTTAAAAATGAAAAAAATAATCATACATCTTGCCTTGACTGTTTCTGTTTTTATGCTTCAGTCCTGCGACAGAACATTCGAGGAAATCAATACAGATACCAGCAAGATCAAAGATCCGTCAGTAGGAAGCCTTCTTGCACCTATTCAATATGAAATGGGAAGTTATGGATATAACAGAGCCGATGATTTTACCTTTGATATCATGCAGATCGCTTTAGACTTTCCGAGTGAAGGTAATACCTACAGCAGATATTATATGGACGAAAAAAGTGGTAACGGCTATTGGAATACTTCTTATAAATGGCTGAAACAGGTAAGTGATCTTCGGAAATATGCCACAAAAGAGCAGAATAATAATTATCTGGCCATATCGATGGTTTTAAATGCCTGGATTGCCTCAAACCTTACCGATGCATTCGGAGACGTTCCTTTATCAGAAGCGGTGAAGATTGAAGAAAATATTTTGAGACCGAAATATGATAAACAGAAAGATATTTACATCCAGCTTTTAAATGATCTGAAAACAGCTAACACATTATTTAATACAACACAGGCACTCACAGAAACTGATTTGTTTTACAATGCCAATACCAACAGCCAGACAGGAATTTTAGGATGGAAAAAATTCTGTAATTCATTATCGTTAAGATTACTGACCAGAATTCTAAGCAGAAACGGAGAAGTAAATGTATATGAAAGAATTCAGGAAATTGTCAACAATCCGGCTCAATATCCCATTTTCCAGAATAATGCAGACAGTGCTGTATTACCGCTTTCGGGGGTATCTCCATACTTACCACCAATTGCCCGTCCACAGGATTTCACGGCATACAGATCAGCAGGTGAGTTCTTTGTGAATGCGATGAAAGACAATAACGATCCAAGGATGAGTATGTTTTTTACGAAAGCTAAAGCCACCACAGGAGAAGATCTTGGTTATAAAGGAGCTCCTTCAGGATATGCGTTGGGAACAGCTTTCAACTATCAGCCTTCTAACCTTAACCAAAATTTAGCAAAAGCACCTTTAAAGATTTTAATCATGACCTATTCTGAAGTTCAGTTTATCCTGGCAGAGTTGGTCAATAGAGGAATTGTTGCAGGAAATCAGCAGGTTTATTACGAAACAGGGGTGAAATCTATTATTGAACAATGGGGAGCAACCGTTCCGGCTAATTATTTCAGCAATACAAAAGTGGCTTACGATGGTTCTCTTGAAAAAATTATGCTTCAAAAATATATTTCCCTGTTTTTTGTAGATCATCAGCAGTGGTATGAATTCAGACGTACAAAACTACCTGTATTGCCTAATAACGGCGGACTTCAGAACAGCGGACAGATGCCTGTAAGATTTATGTACCCAACCACGACAAAAGTGATGAATGCTGATAATTACAACGCAGCTGTACAATCTATGGGAGGAGACAATATCAATATAAAAATGTGGTGGAATAAATAATAACCTCAATTGAAAAATTTAAAAATAATTTAAAGATTTAAAAATGATGAGTATCAGTATAAAATTTTTAATGCCTTGTATGTTGGTTTCAGCAATGGCATTTTCACAAACTTCTGTTTCAGGATATGTTTACGAAGACAGCAACAAAAACCAAAAGAAAGAAAACCGCGAGAAAGGAATAGAAGGTGTATCTGTTTCCAATGGTGTTCAGGTGGTTCTTACCGATAAAAACGGAAGATACAGCCTGCCGGTTCAGGAAGATCAGACTATTTTTGTGATCAAACCTTCAGGTTATCAAACGGCTTTAAACGCAAACAATCTTCCACAATTCTACTATCATCATAAACCAAAAGGTTCTCCGGCAGATTTTAAATACAAAGGAGTAGCTGCCACAGGAGATCTTCCTAAAGAACTGAATTTCCCGCTTTACCCACAAAAGGAAGATAAAAATTTTGATATCCTTGTTTTTGGTGATCCGCAGCCTTACACAGAAAAAGAACTGGACTATTTCAAAAGAGGAATTGTAAACGAAGTGAAAAACACCAAGAAAAATGCTGTGCTGGGAATCAGTCTGGGAGATTTGGTAGGAGACAACCTAAGCCTTCAGAAACCTTATGCAGATGTAATGAAAGAAGTAGGATTGCCTTGGTATAACGTAATGGGAAATCATGACATGAACTATGATGCAAAAGAAGACAGGCTTTCTGACGAAACATTTGAATCCAATTTTGGCCCTGCCAATTATTCCTTCAATTATGGAAACGTGCACTTCATCATTCTGGATGATATTCTTTATCCGGATCCGAGAGATGGCAAAGGATATTGGGGAGGATTCCGTGAAGATCAGCTTCAGTTCATCGAAAATGATTTAAAACTGGTTGACAAGAATAAATTGATTGTCATTTCCTTCCATATTCCATTAGAACATAAAAACGAAGACAACTTTAGAAATGCAGACCGTCAGAAATTATTTGATTTCCTGAATCCATTTCAGAATGTCTTGCTTTTATCCGCACATACGCACATCCAGCAACAGATTTTCTATGGAAAAAAAGCAGGCTGGAACGGAATAAAAGAACTACACGAATACAACGTAGGAACTACTTGTGGCGACTGGTATTCTGGAACACCTGATGATGCCGGACTCCCTACTTCCACTATGAGAGACGGAACCGCAAAAGGGTATTCATTCATCAGTTTTACAGACAATCAGTATAAAGTAAAATACAGAACAGCCGGAAAACCGGAAGATTATCAGATCAAATTATATGTTCCGAAAGTGATTCCATCCTCAAGAACCTCTGCTAAAGTATTGGCTAATTTCTTCATGGGAAGCAAAAATGACAAAGTAGAATACAGAATAGACGGTGGAAAATGGGAAGAAATGGAATACGATGAAACGATAGATCCAAATTTTGCCCTTTCCGTTTTCAAATGGGATACTACAGAGAAAATTCTTCCGGGAAGAAGACCTTCCAACCCTGAAATGTCAAAACACATCTGGGAAGCAGATTTTCCTAAAAAATTGTCATTAGGAAAACATAAAGTTGAGGTGAAAGCGGTCGACATGTATGGCAATGAATTCTCAGCTTCAGAAGAATTTGAAGTTCAGAATGCCATTCAGATTCCTTAAGCATTTTATTTTTTTACTATACCTTTTTTTAGATTTTGAAACCGGTTCTTATGAGCCGGTTTTAATTTTTATTGAAGGTTCACAAAAACCATTAAAAAACTATTAAATCCTTGTTTTCATCGCCTCATAAAAATGTTCTTTCGTAACTTTGTGGTAAGAAAAGTATCATTACTATGAATATAAATGGAAAAAATGCCATCGTAACAGGTGGTGGAAGAGGACTAGGGAAAGCTGTAGCATTAGCTTTAGCCAATGAAGGAGTAAACGTTGCCATTACAGGAAGAAACGAGGAAAACCTTAAAATGACGGTTGAAGAAATCAAAAAATTGGGCGTGAACTCAGCCTACGCAGTTTTTTCTGTAGACAATGAAATTCAGGTAAAAGCTGGAATAGAATCTTTGGCAGAGCAATTGGGAGGAATTGATATTCTGATCAACAATGCAGGAATCGGGGACTTTGGTTCCATTGAAGAAATGCCTTCTGAAACATGGGAGCAGGTGATTAAAACCAACTTGTTTGGAGTATATTACGCAGCGAAAGCAGCTCATCCATTCATGAAAGCTAAAGGTGAAGGAGATATCGTAAACGTAGCATCTACCGCAGGTCTGAAAGGAGGCCTGAATATGTCTGCATATGCCGCTTCAAAAGCAGCTGTAGTATCTTTATCACAGTCGATGATGGCAGAATGGAGAAAGCAGAATATCCGTGTCATCACTTTGACTCCAAGTACCATTGCTTCTGATATGAGTATTCAGGGAGGGCTTACAGACGGAAACCCTGATAAAGTATTACAGCCGGAAGACTTTGCAGAATGGGTAAGAGATATCCTGAAAATGAACAGAAGAGCATTAATTGCAAACGGTTCCATTTTCTCTACGAATCCATAATAAGGTTTAAAATTTAAAGTTCAAGGTTTAGAGTTTAAGGTTCTCGGTTTAAAGTTTAAAGCTTTCAGCAAAGAACGGTTAATCTTCATTGGATAATAAAAATTCAATAGGAGCGGGCTTTAGCCCGCTTTATTTTTTACGTTTTTATTAGGCTTTAGCCAAAACTTAGAATCTTTCACATCTCAAAAAAATCTACATAGTCTTAGATAGAAAAAATAAGTTTTGGCTAAAGCCAATGGCATTTGTCATGATTTTTAAGACCTCCCTATTGAATATATTATGCGCAATCATCTGTGTCATCCGTGCAACAAAAGAATAGCATTCATACAATATAAGCTACTCCCAAAATGTCATTCTGACGAAGGAAGAATCTTATTAGTCGTTTAAAGATGAGATTCTTCACTACATTTCATTTCATTCAGAATGACAAGCTCCGAATTACTTAATTTTCAAGACTATTTTTCAAAAAATCTGTGTCATCCGTGCAATCTATGGGATAAAAATTCCATAAATAAACTTTCCCATAGTATCATTCAAAAAAAAATAAAAAAAATCTCCGGTTTCAGCCAAAAATCCTTCCATCATTTTTTTAACCGTAATAACATTAGTATTTTTGCAGCAAATTAGTCACATGCAAAATTATTTAGAATTCAATTTCAAGATTTCTCCATTGCAGCCTTGGAATGAGATATTAATGGCAGAGCTTATAGAAATAGGTTTTGACAGCTTTACAGAAGAGATTGACGGAATTTTAGGATATATCCAGACAGAATTGTTTCATGAAGATCACTTGAAAGCACTTCCGATCTTTGAAAACGAAAATGTAAAAATCGAATATTCTTTCGAAGAAATGCCAAACATCAACTGGAATGAGGAATGGGAAAAGAATTTCTCTCCAATTAATATCGATGATAAAGTATTGATCAGAGCAGAGTTCCATGAGTCTGTACCGGGAATGCATGAAATTATCATTCAGCCTAAAATGTCTTTCGGAACAGGACATCACCCAACTACCCATCTGATGATCCAACAGATGATGGATATTGATTTCAATGGTAAAAAAGTATTGGATATGGGATGTGGAACTTCTGTATTGGCCATTTATGCAAAACAACAGGGAGCAGGAGATACAAAAGCCATCGATATTGACGAATGGTCAGTAGAAAATTCAAAAGAAAATATCGTAAGAAACAATGTAGAACTGGATATTGAACAGGGAACTGCCGAAAATTTAGGAAAAGAGAATTTTGATATTATTTTAGCCAATATCAACAGAAATATTTTGATTTCAGATATTCCAACTTATGTTTCAGTGTTGAATAAAGGAGGAAAACTATTGCTTTCAGGACTATGTTTCTTTGATGTAGATGATATCCTGGAAGTATGCAAAGAAAGCGGACTTGAGCTGAAAAAGCAATTGCAGCGTGAAGAATGGGTAAGCCTTCTGCTTGAAAAATAACACACCAAAAAACAAAATATAACTATGAAAACTTTAGGGACAGCTTTATTTTTACTGATGCTGCAGTTTTTTACAGCGCAGGAAAGTGAAGTATATGCAGATGGAGTCTTTGGCTTTGAGGAAAATAAAACCCAGAAAATTTTTACTGACTGGACTCGTGTGAGACAGGATCCCGGAGTGAATGCTCAGATTGTAGATTCGCTACAGACCAATCAGCAGGTTATGATTCTTAAAAAAGAGAATTTAGTCCTGAAATTGGGAGAAAGAAATGCTAACTGGTATAAAACCTCTTATCAGAAGGGAGAAAATACACAGGAAGGGTATATCTGGGGTGGTAATCTTTGTGTAGGTTATCGTAACAAAAACGGGTATGATTTCCTTTTTGGACTTTCCAAAACCATTGATAGGAAGAATAAGGAATTCAATGAGATCGAAAAACAGAACATTGCCGGAATAAAAGTAATGGAAGGAAATATGCTTATTGATGAGGTGTATTTCGACACAGGAAGAGGAGAAGAGTTGAGCTCTGCATCTTTCAATATTGAAAGTGGTCATAAACTTCAAAATGTTGAATTTACTTTAAAAGCAATGGTTTCCGGAGAAGCATGTGGAATTGCCAGCTATGATCAGTATGTTCTTTTTAAAGATAAAAAACTAATTACCCTACCACAATTAATGAACGTAGGGGATGCCGGTGCTTTTTATCACAGTGAAGAATATATTTTTCCTAATGGTAAAGGAGGAATTCCCAACGCATTTATCTTAAAAGTGGAAGACATGGAAGTAGATGAGAAAGACAGAGAGAAGAAGAAAAGCTCTTCCAAAACTTATCTTTGGAACGGAAGTTCTTATAAACTGAAATAGTATATTCGGAATATATTAGAGGCTGTCTCACTTTTGAGACAGCCTCTTTTTTGTTTTTATAAAATTTTGCAATTATGTATACATTTTAAAGGTTAATAAGTTTTTGTTTATTTTTTTTCTTTTTAATGATATTTCAGTAGAATGTAGAGAAACGTTATAAAAATAAACCAAAAAAGGGAATGTATTTAAAAGTCCTAACCAGTTTTTTTGTTTTTTTAATATGCATTGTATAGTATTAAATTCTCTTTTTTGTGATTTATTGGTTTAAAAAATTAATGTAATTTGATTAATTATATCTAAAAATATGATTTTTATTAAATAGTTATTTTTTTGTTATGGATTTGTTTTTATTTGTTTTTATTTTGCCGCTATAGTAATATTTTAATAAAATTATTGCGTTTTTATGGTTGATAATGATTTATTTTTGATTTTTTTATTTGTGAATTTAATTCATAAATAGAGATATCATAAGAGATAGTTGCAAGGGTGTAATTGGGTGTTCAGATGAAGACTTTCTCTTTAAACTTTATTGAATCGAAAAAGTCCAATAATATTTGGTGTATAGATTTGTTGATTAAGATATTATTTTTTTAAGAATTTTAAAATATTGAGTATGAGTTCTTATTGAAGAACTATAAATGAAAAAACGTTTGAACAGCGCTGTATTTATATATAATTAATCATTAAAATTTTAAAAAATGAAAAAAAGAATCCTTTTTAGTGCATTATTTACTTTTTCTGCTTCAGCTTGTTTCTTTGCACAAACAGAAACTGAAAGAAGAGAAATAACAAAAAAGTACGATCAAAAAACATTACAAAACTTATTTAACGATTTTTCTGAAAAATCTAAACAAAATAAGGTAGAGGCAGTTGCATATGCAAGAAAAAATAACCTTCCTCTTGTAATTGAAGAAAAAGATGGCTCTGTTTCAGAGTTGATGAGAATTGATGAGAATGGTACACCTATTTATTATTCAACTAAGAATGTTGATGCAGCAAAATCTACAAGAGCAAACCACCTTAACACGGGAGGGTCTTTAGGGTTAAATCTTAATGGTGAAAACATGATAGTCGGAGTTTGGGATGGAGGAGCAGTGCGCAATACTCATGTTGAATTTGGAAATAGAGTTACCAGAAAAGATAATGGAACATTTAATGCAGTTCTTAATAGCAATCATGCAACCCATGTTGCGGGAACTATTGGTGCAGCTGGAGTAAGAGCCACTGCCAAAGGAATGGCTTCTTCATCTCAGATTGAATCTTATGATTGGACTTCTGATGCAGCTGAAATGACAGCCGCTGCTACTGGAGGACTTTTATTGTCGAATCACTCTTATGGGTTGAGATCTGATTCAGTACCAGATTGGTATTTTGGAGCCTATATAGATGAATCAAGTAATTGGGATGCTATTTTGTTTAATGCTCCTTCTTACCTTGTTGTAAAAGCATCAGGAAATGATGGACTTAATAGATATAGGGATGCTGCTGGGGTTTTGAGAATTCTCAACGAAAGCCCTATGGGAGGAGCAACAGACCTTTATGATAAATTAACAGCATCGGCTGCATCCAAAAACGTTTTAGTTGTTGCTAATGCAGAAGATGCTAATGTTGATGTAAACGGCAATTTAATAAATGTAGTTATTAACAGTTCAAGCAGCCAGGGGCCTACAGATGATTTAAGGATTAAACCAGATATTACCGGTAATGGGACTGAATTAACATCTCCGGTTGCGTTTAATGGAAATGTTGCTAGTAATAACACCTATGGAATTATGACAGGTACATCAATGGCATCACCCAATGTGACTGGTACTTTGTCTTTGGTACAGCAACATCATAATAATGTTCAGGAGAGGTATATGCTGGGGGCTGAACTCAAAGGATTAGCTTTGCATACGGCTGACGATGCAGGAGTAGTAGGACCTGATGCAATGTTTGGATGGGGATTATTAAATGCAAAGAAAATGGTGGAGGTTATTAATGGAAAAGGTAAGAATTCTATTATAGATAATAAAACATTGAATAATAATGCAACAGAGTCACTTATAGTACAGTCAGACGGTATTAATCCTTTAACTGTTTCCATATCATGGTATGATAGAGCTGGGGCTATTCAGACATCAAACCAGCTCAATAATAATGCTGTAAAAAGACTGGTGAATAATTTGGATCTTAAAGTGACTCGTAAAAGTGATAATACAGTTTACAGACCATGGGTGCTTACGTCTCGATCTACGAATGCCAAAGCGGAAAATAATAACGATAATTTTGAAAGAGTAGATCTGGGTGTTGTACCAGCTGGAGAATATGTTATAGAGATAAGCCATAAAGGAGCTTTAGTAGGGGGTTCACAAAATTATACATTGATTGTAACAGGGAAGGCAGATTCTGGAGTAGTTACTCCTGAGACTCCATCATGTATTAAAGCATATGAAGCTAATGAAACATTATCTACCGCTGCAGCTATCAATGCTAATGAAACAATTTCTGCAGCCATAGGATCTGGAACAGATAAGGATTTTTACAAGTTTACTATTGGTAATGGAAATCTGGTTGCAAAGTTAAATGGCCCGATTGGTGTAGATTATGATCTTTATGTTTATAATGCCAATGGAAGTCTCCTTGGCAAATCTGAAGGAGCTACAGCAGTTGAAAGCGTATCTTTAACAAACGTATCAGCAGGTACATACTATGCTAGGGTTATCGGATATAATGGAGCTAATAGCACTACTTGTTATACTTTAAATATTAATGCGAATGTATCCAAAGTTTCTTCTGCAATTGCAGATAGGGATATAAAAGGTACTGATATTGGTCTTTATCCTAATCCGGCAGATAAGGAAATCAATGTAACAAACTCAAAAGATAATGAGGCTTACATAATCTATGATCTTGCGGGAAAAGTGATGCAGCAAGGACAGCTTAAAGAAAGTAAAATTAATGTTTCCTCTTTAGTTAGTGGTAGTTATTTATTAATGATAGATAAAAAAAGCTATAAGTTTATTAAGAGATAATACATTGCTTTATTATTTGGTAAGGCTGTCTTTAAAAAGGCAGCCTTTTTTATTTCCTATTTTATAAGCTTCATGGTTTATTGTAAATATTCATTTTTATCCCTTTTAAGCTATTTTAAAGAGATATAAACGAAAAAGACTCACTAGAAATAGTAAGTCTTTTTGTGAGCGCGAAAGGATTCGAACCTTTGCCGTCCCGATTTAAATCGGGATGTTTCTATCCAGTCTGCTTTATCAATGAATGTTGAGTAAGTAATAAAACCAAAAAAGACTCACTGTTTCCAGTAAGTCTTTATGTGAGCGCGAAAGGATTCGAACCTTTGCCGTCCCGATTTAAATCGGGATGTTTCTATCCAGTCTGCTTTATCAATGAATGTTGAGTAAGTAATAAAACCAAAAAAGACTCACTGTTTCCAGTAAGTCTTTATGTGAGCGCGAAAGGATTCGAACCTTTGCCGTCCCGATTTAAATCGGGATGTTTCTATCCAGTCTGCTTTATCAATAAATGTTGAGTAAGTAATAAAACTAAAAAAGACTCACTGTTTCCAGTAAGTCTTTATGTGAGCGCGAAAGGATTCGAACCTTTGACCGTCTGCTTAGAAGGCAGATGCTCTATCCAGCTGAGCTACGCACCCATTAAATAGTTTTGAGAAAACTATTAAAACAGTCGGGGCGGCAGGATTCGAACCTGCGACCTCCTGGTCCCAAACCAGGCGCGATGACCGGACTACGCTACGCCCCGAGGGTGTCATCAGTAACGATATTTACTTCGTTTTTGCGGTTGCAAAGGTACAATACTTTTTCAAATAAAAAAATAAAATAAAGAATAATTTTTAATTAATTTTTCATGAAAAGTTTTTTATTACCTTTACCTGATTAATAACCATTGATTTAGCTTGCTTTAAAAATGATGAAAAAATTTTCACTTTTTTTCTCTCTATTGCTATGAAAAGGAATCTTAGAGAAAACAATCTTATAAAAGTTTCAGAACATTTTTTATAAACCGAAATATATTTTCTTAGAAATGATACTTTTTTACTGTAAAAATTTAGTGTCTGATGACGAACGTTTTACCTGTTGAGCTCAATGTTTGATACATTTTTATCTTTTATAAGTACTATCTTTACTCCATGAAACGATTAATGCTGCTGTATGTACTTTTCCCTGTATTTCTATTCTCACAGACTACCGGAAAAGTGATCAAAATTTCAGACGGAGATACCATTACTTTACTGCTAAAAGGAAACCAGCAAAAAAAGATCAGACTTGCTGAAGTTGATTGCCCGGAAAGTGGACAAGCGTTCGGGAAAAATGCAAAACAGTTTACTTCTGCTCAGGTATTTGGGAAAACGGTAAGTTTTGTTGAAACCACTACAGACCGCTATGGAAGATCTATTGCAAAGGTGTATTATGATGATGGAAAATACCTTTCCAAAGAGGTTATAAAAGCTGGAATGGGCTGGTGGTATTTTTCCTATTCCAAAGATGCTTCTTTGGGTAAGATTCAGGAAAATGCAAAAAGTAAAAAAGTTGGTTTATGGCAGGATAGTAATGCTATGTCTCCCTGGGATTACCGTAAAATGAAACGTGAGCTTAGAAATAATAAGAAAATTGAAGCAGCTAAGAACGGAACAAAAGTAAAAACCGTAGCGTAAATATTGGGTAAGGAAGCTTGAAGATGGGAGAGGGAAGTCTATCAATATTTATTCATTGATAGGTCTGCTAGTAACTTCCATCCTCAAGCTTCCATCTTCCAACCTTTTAACCTCCTTTCTTCTTTACGAAAAGATAAAAACTCACAGCCATAAAGATAAAAATGGCAGCGATATTACAGTAATCCAGTCTTTCAAAGACAATATTTTCATTCATAAAATTCAACATGGATTTGTAGCCTCCGGTATAAATCAGAAAATCAGAAAAATCTCTTTCATTAACGATCGTAGAAAATAACAGCATAAATACCCCAAACCCAATAGGGTAAATAAAATTTTTGAAGAGAAGACTCAATGCCAGCTGTACCATAGCAATCGCAGAAAGTGTAATGAAAAACTTCAGAAAGGTATAAAATATGACTTCTCTGAAATCATAATTCTGAAAACCCAGTTGTGGGAAAGCAATACTGAGTAAATATCCGCTTAACAGTAATGCCAGATATGAAAAAAGAACAGACAGGAAAACTGTAATTTGGATAAACAGAGCCTTCGAGAAAAATATTTTAGTCTTCGAAACAGGAAGTGTAAACAGAATTTTATAATTGTTATTCCGGTATTCTACATCACAGCAGGCCTGTACAAAAAGTGAAACAAGGATAGGAAACAGCAGATAAAAGAACATAAATACGGTTCTTCCCAATGAAGCTTTCCATGGATTCACAGTTCCTTCTGATACCTCTATTCCGGAACGGATTACATCATAAGTGATATAAAGATCAACAGCGAAAATAATCAAAATAGGAATCAGCAGAATTCCGAAAATTTCTTTGTTTTTGGAGAGCTTGTACTGCTCGGATGAAAATGCCTTGAAAAAAGTATTGGTATTAGTCATGGTTTTTAGCAATTAAATTAATGAAGATCTGCTCAAGATTGGTACTTTCAGATTCTATGTCATATACCTCAATTCCGTTTTGGATCAGCGTTGTGAGTAGTCCGTTGAATTCTTTGTCATCATTGATTTTCACAGAAATTTTGTTAGGACTGTTCAAGGTCACTGCATAGCTTTGCTGTAGGATAGATAAGGCTTTTTCGGTATTATTAATTTTTAAGACAATATCTTTTTCTACTTTGTTTAAAAGTTCATTTTTAGTTCCCTGGAAAATCATTTTTCCACCCTCAATAATTCCAATATGAGTAGCTGTTTTCTCCAGTTCACTCAAAATATGGCTCGAAAGGAAAATCGTTTTTCCCTGTTCATTCAAATGTTGGAAGAGTTTTCTCATCTCAAAAATACCCTGAGGGTCAAGTCCGTTGAGGGGTTCATCCAGAATCAGAAGTTTCGGATCATGAAAAATAGCCATAGCAATTCCGAGACGCTGTTTCATTCCCATAGACAGTGCGCTTGCCTTCTTTTTCTTCTCGTTATTCAGATCTACAAGCTCCAGAACCTCATCAATCCTTTTATTTCCTTTGCCATAAATGATATCCAGATATTTTAAATTTTCAGAAACCGTGAGTTTGGTATAAAAACACGGTGATTCAATCAGATTTCCGGTGTTGGCAAGAATCTCTGTCCGGTTTTGTTTTAAACTTTTATTCTGAATGAAAATGTTGTCCCCTGATGATTCCAAAAGACCCAAAAGAAGTTTTATGGTAGTCGATTTTCCCGCTCCATTTCTTCCCAGATAGCCATATATGCTGCCTTCAGGAATAGTAAGATTGATGTTGTTTAGAATGGTTTTAGAACCTATCGTATAGCTAAGGTTTTGTGTTTTAATGCTCTCCATTGTTGATGGGTGTTAAAGAAGTGTTGGTGTCTATATAAAATATTCCGTCAAAAAACGCACTCCAGTTCTTTTTCTGATCTACTCCCTGATTGATGGTAGATACAAACTCTTTCCTCAGAACAGAGGTTTGCGGAATATTTCTCAGGTTGATAAAAAAGTAAGGTGTTTTCGTTGTATGAAACGTATTCTCAATGGCAAGTTTTCCTGGTTTATCTGCTAATGTTCCTGTTTTATTGTATTTGGCGTAGGATGAAAAACCAATCATATAAGAAGCTTTTCCATACTTGCTTTTGATATAGGCCCCCAGAGGCAGATAACTTTTGTTGTAACGACTTGCGAAAGTATGAATGTTCGCACACCAGACAATAACTTTTTGTCTCTGATAAACGGAATCAATCTGATAAATAAGATTTTTAGCCATCAGAGAATCTCTGAACTGCATACTCTTCATGGATCCTGGTTTATATTTCCATATTTTATCAAAATTGTTTCTCATGTCATGTAAATACCTTGCATACATTATGTTTTCGGGATTTTTTTTCAACTTTAAAACGGTTTGTTCCAGTCGGCTGATTTCATTGAGAATATCTTTTTGCTGATTTCCGGGTAAGCTTTTACTGGCAAATCCCTTATACATAAAATTAGAAATCTGATCTATATGCTTATGTAATAGAGGGAAAGATTTAAGATCAATCTTATTTTTGTTTAAAAAATCTTTCAAAAGTTTACTACGTTTATCATAAAGTTCATCTCCGGAAAACTGAATGTCAAAACCTCCCAGTTCAATCGGTTGAGCAGAAGTTTTGTTTTTTTGATAATAGGTAATCAAAGGTTGCGTTTCCTTATTATTCCACCAAAAATCGAAAAGCCCTGTTCCTCCGATAGATGCTGGAGGAATTTTCAGACTGCGGTTTTTCATTTCCTCATTCATCATCCAGGTATCATATTGTCCGGCTTCATACAGTACTACATTATAACCCAGATTTTCGTGCAGATATTTAATCAGTCTGCTTTTGGCCTGCATTGTAGCTCCATCGTAATGGGTGTTTTCCCCCAGCATTACAATGCTGTTGTCTTTAAGTGCAGCATCCAAAGTCTTCAGGTCACTGTTGTCCTTATAATCCATTGAAATACTTTTTATAGGATACTTGTATCGTTGAACATCGTTCAGGAATTCCTGTTTTTCTTTTTCCGGAATATCTTTAAAAACAATTTTATTCAGGAGTAAAACTGCAATAACTGAAACTATAAAAGTGTAGAATATTTTTTTCATTCATTCAAAATTATGCAGTTGTTAAATGTGTATTCAATTTCTTACTTAGTTTTAAATTTAACAAAAAATAAAAGGTTTGCATTAAAATTAATTATCTTTAAGTCGAAAATGATACCATACCGAAAATGGTGTCAATTCGTCATGTTTTTCCTATTGTTGGGAAATATTAAAGGATATTATTCCTCTGAAAATAAAAAATGTCTCAAAAAAATGAGACAATTTATGAGAGTAGAGAAACGTTTTGTAAAAATCAATAAAAAACCTCTCAATTTTGTTGAGAGGTTTTGAGTTGGTATCTAAAGTTTAGACTTTATTTAAGGATTAGATTTCACGGCATCATACATCATTGAGTTTTTCTGCTGATCGGTGTAATCGTATTTGTAGTTATAAAAGGAGGATTCCCAGTCTCCATACCCTACATTCGGAATGATAATGAATTTTTTTCCAAAATCATCCGCGGAATTTTTCACGGCTGAAGAACGTTCTGTCTCTGACTTTTTATCAAAAAGATCTGAGAAGTCGGCAAGATTATCGCCCAACAGCAAAACGATATTATAATTTTTAGCAATATCTTTTCTGCGGGTTTCCTTACTGCTTTCTTTTGATCTTAAAATAAGGTTGGCATCACTTTGAACAGGGAAATTGTATTTCTTTAAATTCTTCATAGTTCCCTCACGTTCCTGCTCGACACGGTTGGTCACATAAAAAACCTGGATTCCTTTGCTTGCTGCATATTGATAGAACTTTTGAGAGCCCGTAAGTGGCGTAGCAATACCTTTCGCTGTCCATTCTTCCCATGTTTTCTGATCGTAATTTTTCCCCAACTTTGATCGCTCCACAGCGTAATAGGAATTATCTAAAAACGTTTCATCAATATCAGAAACGATGGCTAAAGGTTTGTCAGATTTCTGCGCTAAAGCCTGATCCAGACGGAGTGTTGCAATATTGTATGCCTGAAGACACAGCGCTTCATATTCTGCTGCTCTTTGCTGATAAAATGCAGCGTATATTTTTCCGTCACGTCCAAGGTTTTGATAAGGAGTTTCTTCTGTGGAAGTCTTCGCAACCGGAGCTGCCGCTGTACACGATAAAACCGAAGCAAGGAAGCAGCTTGCGATAATGAGATTAAAATTTTTCATTGAATTTGAATAGGAAAGACAAAATTAAGACAATTTGATTGTATGACAATCATTTTATGGAAGTAAAAAAGGAGACCGGTCATAAGAATATGCCAGCCTCCTAAAAATCAAATATATCTTTAAAAACTATTTGCTCTTTTATTCTCCTTTAAAATCTGGATTTCTTTTTTCTATAAAGGCGCCGATACCTTCGTTGTGATCTTTCGTGTCAAATAATTCCCCGAATAAAACAGCTTCCTGTTGTAAGCCATCGGTAATATGTAATTCGAAACCTGTATTCAGTGATTGTTTTGCTTTTGCTACGGCTACAGGACCTCTTGAGGCTATTATTGAAGCCAATTTTTGGGCTTCATTCAATAATTCTTCAGGAGTGATCACACGGTTTACAAACCCTAATTCTTTACAAACTTCTGCTGAATAAAATTCACCGGAGAATACCATTTCTCTCGCCTTGTACAATCCAATAGCTCTCGGTAAACGCTGTGTTCCTCCAAAACAAGGCAATAATCCAAGGGTTACTTCCGGTAATCCGAATTTTGCTTTTTCACTGGCCAGAATGATATCACAGGACAAAGCCAGCTCACACCCTCCGCCTAATGCAAAACCGTTGACTGCCGCAATTACTGCAAATGGTAATGATTCAATGGAATTGAAAGCGTTCTGAGCCATCAACGAAAACTCTGTAGCTTCCTTTGGTGTCATACCCTGCATTGCTTTGATGTCAGCACCTGCAACGAAGGCTTTTTCCCCAGCTCCGGTAATGATTAAAACCCGAATGTCTTTATTGGATTGGATTTGATCCGCAAATGATTTCAATTCTTTTAAAACTGTTTCATTCAAAGCATTTAAAGACTGTGGGCGGTTAATAGTTAAGGTTCCGATATATCCTTCCTGATGATATAGTAATGTTTCAAAATTCATGATTACTGATGTTTGTTTAAGAATTGAATAATGCTTGAAAAATCGCTCGTGCCATTTCCTGCTTCACTCCAGATTCGATAAAGGTTTAAAGCTGCATTTCCCAATGGAGTAGAGGTTCTTGTTTCCAGTCCCGCTTCTGCTGCCAATCCCAAATCTTTTGTCATCAAATCCACTGCAAAACCACCTGAGTATTCTCTTGAAGATGGAGCATTTTCCATCACTCCGGGATACGGATTGTAAACTTCCAATGACCAGTTTCTGCCGGAACTTTTCTGCATGATTTCACTTAATATTTTAGGTTCCAATCCGTGACGGACTCCTAAATTGATGGCTTCAGAGGTTCCGATCATGTGTATAGCAAGAAGCATATTATTACAGATCTTCGCAACCTGTCCGGCCCCGGAATCTCCGGCATGGAAGATATTCTGTCCCATACATTTTAGTATAGGTCTTGCCTTTTCATAGTCTTTGGTTTTACCGCCCACAATAAAGGTTAATGTTCCTGCCTGGGCTCCTGCAGTACCACCGGAAACGGGCGCATCAATCATTTTGCATCCTTTTGAAGCGGCCAGCTCAGCAACAGAACGGGCGGTTACTGCATCAATAGTACTGCTGTCAATGATCAATGTATCAGGTTTCAGCAGGCTGATAAATTCGTTAGAATAGAGTTCTGCAACGTGTTTTCCAGACGGAAGCATTGAAATAATGACATCCGCGTCTTTAGCTGCTGCTATAGCTGAATCCGAGATTTGTCCACCTGCAGAAACCAATGCTTCTAAAGCTGACTTGGAAAGATCAAATCCGGTAACGTGATGACCTTTATTTACAAGGTTGATGGCCATAGGACCACCCATATTTCCTAATCCTATAAATGCTATATTTGACATAATTAATTTTTTTTTCCTAAGTTTTTTAATGGATGTTCTTCACGAGGCCAAAGCGGAGTAAAATAGCTGTCTACCCATTCTTTGGTTATATCATTTAATGTTGCAGGCTGCCATTTTGGAGACTGGTCTTTATCTACCAATAAAGCTCTTACACCTTCTGCAAAATCAGGATGAATGCAGCATTGGCAGGATAAGTTTAATTCGGATTGAAAGACTTCCTCCATGCTTAAGTTTTCACCTTCTTTCAATTGTCTGAAGATGATGTGTGCTGAACTTGGTGAGCCTGCTTCAAAGCTTTTGATCCCTGTATTGATCCATTCATCTTTATCAGGATATTGCAGTAAAATTTCTTTAAATGCTTCTAAAGAATCTATTCCTTCAAACTTTTTAATGAATGAATGATGGTTCTGTGCCTGTGATTCAGGTATTGTTGTCTCTTTTGAAATGTTTTCCAGAATTGCAGAAACAGTTTGATGGTTATTTCCATTCCATTGAGCCTGATTAAGAGCATTCAATAATGTTTCTTTTGAATTTGAAGAAATGTAATAATCTGCCAATCCTAAGAATTTGCAATCGGCTCCGTCTAATCTTGCGCCTGTTAATCCTAGATAAACCCCATAAGCGGAAGGCATTTTATTTAAAAACCAGGTTCCGCCAACGTCAGGATATAAACCGATAGTAATTTCAGGCATTGCCAGCTTACTTCTTTCGGTCACAATACGGTGGGAAGCTCCTACCATAATACCAATACCGCCACCCATCACGATACCATGTCCCCAGACAATGATAGGCTTCGGATACGTGTGAATAGCATAATCTACCTGATATTCCTTTAAAAAGAAATCGAAACATGGCTGAGGTACTTGTGTTCCATCGATGCTTTGTTGTTCAATAATGGCGTCGTATAGTTTTCTTACATCTCCTCCGGCGCAGAGGGCTTTTTCACCTGCTCCCTGAATAAAAATGCAGGCTATTTCATCGGATGTTTTCCAGTCTTCCAAAACAGCTTTCAGTTCTTCAATCATTTCTAATGAAAGCGAATTGAGTGTTTTTTCGGAATTCAGGGTGATGATCCCGACTTTATTTTTTATTTCTGTTAGTACTAAACTCATTTTTAATCTTTTGAATTAACGGATTTGTATCATGGCTCCTTCTTCTAAAATCTTTCTTGAAATCACCAGTTTCATAATTTCGTTGGTTCCTTCTACTATCTGATGTATTCTTGCATCACGCATAAGGCGTTCCACCGGAAAATCCTGTGTACATCCATATCCGCCTAATATCTGTAATGCTTCATTACAAATATTGAAGCACATATCGGTAGCCAGGCGTTTTGCCATAGCACAGTAAGTAGTAGCATTTGTGTCTTTAGAATCTAATTTGAAAGCGGCTAAATGAACCATCTGGCGGGCTGCCACAAGCTCTGTTGCCATATCAGCTATTTTAAACTGCAGCGACTGAAACTGTGCCAGTGATTTTCCGAACTGCTTCCTTTCATGCATATATTTTCTGGCCTGATTAATGGCTCCCTGTGCAGCTCCTACAGAGCATGTTCCGATATTGATGCGTCCGCCATCCAGACCTTTCAAAGCTATTTTAAAGCCTTCTCCTAATTCTCCTAAAAGATATTTTTCATCTACTTCCACATGATCAAAGAAAACAAAGCGTGTCGGCTGGGTATTCCAACCTAATTTTTTCTCTTTTTCCCCGAAACTGATTCCTTTAGAATTGGCCGGAACCACAAAAGCACTGATTCCTTTGGGACCGGAATCTCCTGTACGAGCCATTACAATGAGTATATCACTTTCGCCTGCCCCGGAGATAAATGCTTTTGTCCCGTTAATGATGTATTTGTTCCCATTTTTTATTGCTGTCGTTTTTAAAGCTGCCGCATCTGAACCGGAACCCGGCTCAGTAAGACAATAGGATCCTAATAATACTCCTGATGACAAATCCGGACATAATTGTTTTCTGATCTCTTCATTCCCAAATTCATCAATCATCCATGAAACCATATTGTGTATGGTAATGTAGGCGGTAGTGGAAGGACAGGCTGCAGCGAGTTCTTCAAATATAATGGTGGCGTCAAGCCGCGATAATCCCAGACCTCCGGCATCTTCACGGGTATATACTCCGCAAAAACCCAGTTCTCCGGCTTTCGCGATAGCTTCTCTCGGAAATATCTTCTGAGCATCCCATTCCGAAGCATAAGGTGCCAGTTCTTTATCTGCAAATCTTCTTGCGGCATCCTGAAACGCCAATTGATCTTGATTTAGGTTGAATTCCATAGAAAACTTATTTTAAACTGATGGTCATATTCAGATCACCTGCAGGTATGTCTTCTTCAAACCAACGGGCTGTAATCGTTTTGGTTTCTGTGTAAAAACGAACACCCTGTTTTCCGTAAGAATGCAGGTCGCCAAAGAATGATTTTCTCCATCCTGTAAAAGAGAAAAACGGTAATGGAACAGGAATCGGAAGATTTACACCGATTTGTCCCACTTCAATTTCGTGCTGGAATTTTCTTGCTGCTGCTCCTGAGTTCGTAAAGATGGAAGTTCCGTTTCCATAAGGATTGGCATTGATGATTTTAATAGCTTCATCCAGTGTTTCTGCCTTCAGCAATAATAGAGCTGGTCCGAAAATTTCTTCTTTGTAAATATCCATATCCGTTGATACATTATTGAATAACGTGGCTCCTACAAAGTGTCCGTTTTCATAGCCTTCTACTTTACAGCTGCTGCCATCAAGCAATACTTCGGCTCCCTGGTCATAAGCGCTTTTAATCAATCTTAAAACTTTATCTTTTGACTGTTTGTTGATCAGAGGGCCAAATGCCGCAGAATCATCAGACCAAATTCCAGGTTTAATCGTGCTTAAGGCTTTTTTGATATCATCCACCCAATTTTGAGCTTCACCCACCAAAACAGCTACGCTGATGGCCATACAACGCTGGCCGGCAGCTCCGCAGGAAGCACCTACAAGATTGTTGATGACCTGTTCTTTATTAGCATCCGGCATTACTACCATGTGATTTTTCGCTCCGCCAAAAGCCTGAACTCTTTTCAGATTATCGGTTCCGGTGCGGTAGACATGTTCTGCAACGGGAACTGAACCTACAAATGAAATGGCTTTGATTTCCGGATGATTCAGAATGTGATTCACCTGATCTTTGGAACCGTGAACAATATTTAAAACTCCTTTAGGAAAACCTGCTTCTAAAAATAGCTCAGCCATTTTCATAGAAGTCATCGGGGTTTGTTCCGAAGGTTTTAAAATAAAGGTATTTCCGCAGGCAATGGCCATTGGAAACATCCATAGAGGAATCATTGCGGGAAAATTGAAAGGAGTAATTCCTGCACACACTCCAAGGGGTTGAATATAGCTGTAGGTATCAACACCTCTTGCCACATTTTCAACCGTTTCTCCCATCATGAGTGTCGGAATGTTGCAGGCGTGCTCTACTACTTCAATTCCACGCCATACATCTCCCATGGCATCAGGAAATGTTTTTCCGTTTTCTTTGGAAAGAATTTCGGCAATTTCTTTTTGATTTTCTTTTAAAAGCTGCTGGTATTTTAGAAAAAATCTTGCTCTTTCCGGGATGGCTACTTCTTTCCATGTTTTGAAGGCTTCTTTAGCTGCGTCTATGGCTTGATCTATTTCAGACAATTCCGTTAAAGGAACTTCTGCAAGAATTTCCTGAGTGGCAGGATTTTCTACGGGAAGATGCTCTGCAGCTTTACTTTCTATAAAATTTCCGTTGATTAATATTTTTACTTTTTGTGACATGATTTTTAGATTGAGAGTGAAAAGCTGAGAGTGAATTTTCACTCTCAACTTTTGAATTAGATTATATTACCAGCAGATCAACAAATTTGTTGACATCCAGATTAATAAGGGTATCGTATTCTAAAGAATTTTCTAATACAATTCTCTGTTGTTTTTCCGGGAAAATCCTGGCAAGGTTTACTTTGTATTTTTTGATCAGTTCAGGAATTCCTTCATCTCTTCTGCGTTTGTGGCCGATTGGATATTCCACAACGATTTCCTCCAAGACAGTTCCATCGTTTAATTCTACTGTTAAAGCATTGGCAATGGAACGTTTTTCCGGATCATGATAATCTGTAGTAAACTGTAGGTCTTCCACACATTCAATTTTATCACGAAGGATATCAATTCTTGGATCTGATGCTATGTTATCTTCATAATCTGCGGCGGTCAGTCTTCCGAAGATCAATGGAACTGCTACCATGTACTGAATAGCATGGTCACGGTCAGCAGGGTTGTTTAATGGACCTTTTTTATCAATGATACGGATACAGGCTTCGTGGGTGCGAATGGTTATTTTTTTGATATCCTCAGCAGATTTTCCTGATTCTTTTAATTGATGGTGTAAAGTCATGGCTGCTTCTACAGCTGTCTGAGAGTGGAATTCCGCAGGGAATGAAATTTTAAACAAAACATTTTCCATAACATAAGAACCGTAATCTCTCTGGAATTTGAATTCATTTCCTTTGAAAGATACATCATAGAATCCCCATGTCTTCGCTGTTAATACTGATGGATAACCCATTTCGCCTGTTTGCGCAATTAATGCCAGACGCACAGCTCTTGAAGTAGCATCTCCTGCAGCCCATGATTTGCGGCTTCCTGTATTAGGTGCATGACGGTAGGTTCTTAAAGACTGTCCGTCAACAAATGCTAATGAAACGGCATTGATCAGTTCATCACGGGTTAAACCGATCAGTTTTCCAACAACGGCTGTAGAGGCTAGTTTTACCAATAAAACATGGTCTAAGCCTACTTTATTGAAGGAGTTTTCCAACGCAATTACTCCCTGGATTTCATGAGCCATGATCATGGCTTCCAGAACCTGTTTCATTTTTAACGGAGCTTTTCCTTCTGCAATATTTGTTCTTGAAAGCCAGTCTGCTGTTGCTAAAATTCCTCCCAGATTGTCTGAAGGATGTCCCCATTCAGCGGCCAACCAAGTATCATTGAAATCTAACCAACGGATAATGGCTCCAATGTTGAAAGCAGCCTGTATAGGATCTAATTGAAACTGAGTCCCCGGAACTTTAGCACCATTCGGAACTACGGTACCTTTTACAATAGGTCCTAAAAGTTTGGTACATGCAGGATAAGTCAGCGCTTCCAATCCGCATCCAATCGTGTCTAATAAACAGTAGTGAGCTGTTTTCCAGGCTAAATCGTTTTTGATTTCATAGTTTAGTACATAATCTGCAATATCTGTTAATACCTGATCTGGTTGTGGTCTTTCGTTTGAAATGTGTGATGACATCTTTATTTTTTAGTTTAATTATGAATTGATTTTTTATTTTCTGTTTTCGATGGATACAAAGTCTTTATTTTCAGGACCTGTATAATTGGCACTTGGGCGGATAATTTTCCCATCCTGTCTTTGTTCGATAATATGGGCGCTCCATCCTGTGACTCTTGAGATAACGAATAGTGGAGTGAACATCAACGTGGGAACTCCCATCAGGTGGTAAGATACTGCCGAGAACCAGTCCAGATTAGGGAACATTTTCTTTTCTTCCCACATGACGGTTTCCAATCTTTCTGCGATATTATACAACAACATGTCTCCAGCTTCTTCGGAAAGTTCTTTGGCTACTTTTTTTATCACCACGTTTCTTGGATCCGATATGGTGTAAACAGGATGCCCAAATCCGATAATTACTTCTTTGTTAGCAATACGTTTTCTAATGTCCTCTTCTGCTTCGTCAGGAGAGTTGTAACGGCTTTGGATTTCGAAAGCCACTTCATTGGCTCCTCCATGTTTTGGACCTCTCAAAGCACCGATGGCACCAGTGATACAGGAATAAAAATCTGATGAGGTTCCGGCAATAACACGGGCAGTGAACGTAGAAGCATTAAACTCATGTTCAGCATACAGGTTTAGAGATATCTCCATTGCTTTTACCCAAGAATCTGGTGCTTTTTTGCCATGTAGTAGGTGAAGAAAATGTCCGCCAATAGTATCATCATCAGTCTCCACATTAATCTCTTTTCCGTTGTGGGTATAGTGATACCAGTATAAAAGTCCGGAACTGAATGATGCCAGTAATTTGTCTGCAATATCTCTTGCCCCAGCCACATTGTGGTCATCTTTTTCAGGCTGAATGCTTCCTATTGCTGAAACCATAGAACGCATAACATCCATTGGATGCGCCGCTGCCGGAATACTTTTTAAGATATTTCTTACAGAGTGGGGTAGCCCTCTCAGTGATTTTAATTTTGCTTTATAATTTTTTAATTGAGCTTCAGTGGGTAGCTGACCATAGATTAGTAGGTAGGCTACTTCTTCGAATTGTGCTCTTTCTGCAAGATCCAAAATATCATAACCTCTGTAATGAAGATCATTTCCACTTTTTCCTACACTGCAAAGAGCGGTATTACCTGCGGTTACTCCGGAAAGAGCTACGCTTTTTTTAGGCTTAAATGTTGGTTCGCTATTCGTTGACATGAGTATTTTGTTTAAAAAGGTTATCTAATTTTTGTTCATAATTATAGTAGCCAATGCTTTGATAGAGTTCTTCTCTGGTCTGCATTGTATCCAGAACATGGGCTTGCGTTCCGTCTTTACGGATATGCTGGTATACATTCTGCGCTGCTTTATTGGCTGCTCTGAAGGCGGAAAGAGGGTAGAGGATAAGTCCTACACCTGCATTTTTTAATTCTTCTACAGTATACATTTTGATCATCCCAAATTCCGTAATATTGGCCAGTACAGGGATTCCAGTAGCGTCAACAAATTTTTGATAAAAGCTTAAATCAGGCACTGCTTCGGCAAAAATGAAGTCTGCGCCAGCTTCTTTATAAGCAATGGCTCTTTCTAAAGTTTTTTCCAGACCTTCATTAGCAAAAGCATCTGTTCTTGCTCCAATAACGAAATGTTCATCAGTACGGGCATCCACAGCAGCTTTAAGCCGGTCTACCATTTCTTCCTTGCTTACGATTTCTTTGCCGGGACGGTGTCCACAGCGTTTTGCACCTACCTGATCTTCAATGTGAATGGCTGCTGCTCCTGCTTTAATTAATGATTTTATCGTTCGGGCAACATTAAAGGCAGAAGGCCCAAATCCTGTATCAATATCTACCAAAAGGGGGAGATCACAAATATTAGTAATACGCTGAACATCTATGAGTACGTCATCCAGAGTAGTAATTCCTAAATCAGGAATTCCTAAAGACCCTGCCGCAACCCCTCCTCCTGAAAGATAAATAGCATTAAAACCAGCCTGCTGTGCCAGTAATGCATGGTTTGCATTGATGGCTCCCACAATCTGGAGGGGATTTTCTTTTTCCATGGCCTCCCGGAATTTTAAGCCGGGTGACTTCCAGTTTTCATTTTTGATCATTTTAATATGTATTGTTGAATTGAAATTTGTTTATCAGTGAAGAAGCAGAAGATCTGTTAAGACTTAGCTTTTGAATAAAAAAGAAAAGGCGGGAAATGAATTGAGAAATCATACAGTCGTGCAGATGTTGAGAATTTTGAAAAATTCTGATTGTCCGGGTCTGTAAAATAAACCTGTTGCGACTCCACGAATAATTAAGATTGCTTTGGTACACCATCACTTTTTACATTGATTAAATCCAATAAAAAGTTCTTTGTAAACTTCGCGGTGCTTTATGAAAAAAGAAAATTACGGAAAGAGGATACGAATGAGTTATAAAATCATGAGAAGCACCTAGTGTACACTCATATTCATCTCAAAAAAATAACACAGTTTGATAAAAAAGTTACCGCACTATATCCATATCGTATCATACCTGACTGTAAGCTTCAAATCGCGAAAGCATCGTCAATACGAAATAGGCAGGTCTCCTGACTTGTAACGGTTTTTATCATCCTTCCCATATGAAAAATATACAGTGGATATCAATGGATAAAAACTTTTTATTTGTTACTTACAGTTGCGCGACAGTTCGTGATTTTCACACGATTCCCTTTTAATACACAGCTAAGTGTAACCAGTTTCGGTTGATAAAGAAGGTTTTAAGAACTCCTTGGTGGTAAATATAAGTATTTTATAATAACGAAAAAGATATTTTATGTAATCAATAGTTTTTTTTAATGTAATCTATTGAAAATGATTGAGTTGTGAGGTATGTTTTGGAAGAAAAACAGAATGTTTATGTTGTTAAATTAATATAAAAGATACCCGGAAAATTAAAGATAGTTAATAAATTTGCTGTTCTTCTTTCATTTTATAAATTTTATTAATCCCATATAATTGATCATGGTAGATATTGCAGAATTTAAACAGAATTTGAGTTTGAGTGAAATTCCTGTAGAGCTTGAAAAACTAATCTATTTCCAGAATACTATTTCATCGTTTGAAAACTATTCACAAGGTTTTGGTGTTTTAATTGATCGTAAATCCGGATTGAAAAGTTGGAGTGATGACGAAATTTTTTTGAATAGTATGCTGCCTTTTGCTCAGGCCAATGGTTCCGGTTCATTCTATGCCATCTGGAATAACGGAACGGATCAGCCTTTACATAAAATGCCTGTTGTGGTTTTTGGAGATGAAGGAGGTGTCCATATTGTTGCTGAAAATATGGTACAACTTTTACATTTACTCACTTTTGACACTGAAATTTCAGTAGATTTCGATGAGGCTTATTTTTATAAAGACGAAGACGATTATGAAGAAAGTGAAGATTTAAACGAATATTTGACGTGGATGAAAGGAGATTATGATTTAAATCAAATTGAAGAACCTGATTTACTGATTAAAAATGCTCAGGCTCAATATAAAGAAAGTTTTGATCAATGGTTTGGGCAATACTTTACAGATAATTAATCTTGTATTAATAGTTTCTCTGTATAAGATTTTATTTTTGATCAATGAAAACCATGAAAAACAAAAAAGACTTACTAAAAATAGTAAGTCTTTATGTGAGCGCGAAAGGATTCGAACCTTTGACGTCCCGATTAAAAATCGGGATGCTCTATCTTTTCTGCTGACTGTATGAGTTTTTGAATTTTTGATTTACTTTTCCAGGCTTTAATTTCCCTTTCTCTTCTATATGCTAGAGATTTAGATTTTAAAGTTTCAAAATAAACAAGTGTCCAATCTTTAGCTTTTGACGTAAATCCTTTGTGATCAGACAGATGCTTTCTTAATCTTTCTTGTAAAGATTCTGAAGAATGTCCGATATAGAATTTATCTAAAGTTTTGGAATGAAGGATATAGCAATTGTGCATAGAACTAAAATACACAAAAAAATTACACTTTTAGATTATAAATTCAGATATAATAAAAA
>NZ_PCOU01000035.1 GCF_002979455.1 Chryseobacterium sp. MYb7 | reverse complement strand
ACCCGGCTGGGATTCGAACCCAGGACCCATACATTAAAAGTGTATTGCTCTACCAGCTGAGCTACCGAGTCGGCCACTTACTTTTTTAAGTAAATCCCTTTATTTAAGGGACTGCAAAGATAGGAAAACCCCCATTAAATCCAAATTTTTCCAGGCTTTTTTATGATAAAATCTGAGCTTAAAAAGTCAAACACCTGTTTATAAATTAATTACGTTTGTTATTTTTTTCAATAAAAAATACAGAATCAACGGCTACATAATTAAAAATAAAATTTTCGTCAATTTTTACGGTTGACGAAAATTTTTAAATCAATCTGTTTTTGTGTTATATATCAAACTTTCAGATTCTCTCTTCTGATATTCGAAAATGTTAATAATGCTATCCATTATTTCCTTACCAAGATGCTTTCCTACCAGATATAATGCAGCATCAATTCCGGCAGTAATTCCTGCTGTTGTTACCAGTTGTTCCTGATCCACATAACGGACATTTCTGATTATATTAGCGTCAGGATTATGCTGTTCCAGGGCATCTAACAACATACTATGGGTTGTAATATCATGATTAGCCAATATACCTGTTCCGGATAAAAGCATGCTTCCTGTACATATTGTAAATACAGTCGTTCCGGCATCGTAATGGGTTTTAATCCATTCCAGAACCGTATCCTGAAAGTCTTTATCCTGAATATATTTCATAATATGCTCAGGATTAGCTCCTGGAACAACAATCATGTCTGGTTTAGGGCATGTATGGATGTCATTGGTAGGAATAACGGCCATTGTATTGGCTTCCATATATATCGGCTCTTTCGTTTTCCCGACCGTAAAGCAATGATAAGAATTTGGATGAATGACGTTTGCTTTTACAAAAACATCCAAAGGACCGTTTAAATCAAGGGCCTCTACCTGATCATAGATTAAAAATGCGACATTCATTGTTTTCCTGTTTTGTACGTGTTTCATAATGCTGTTATTTTTAAGATTATTATTTTTTAAAGAAAGGCATAGGTCTACCCTGCTGACCATTGAGGATGATCAGTTTTATGTTAATTCAGACGAAAAAGCAATTATTCTGTGGTCTTGAATGCTTTCCGGTATTGTGCCGGAGAAAGGGAAACATTTTTAAGGAATACCCTGCGAAGCGAAACTGCATTGCTAAAACCACATTTATCAGCAATCATATCTACACTCATATCAGTATATTCCAACATGTTTTTAGCTTGATCCAGTCTCATTTTTTCAAGAAATTTACCAGGTGTCATTCCTGATTCTTTTACAAATACCCTGGAAAAATTACGTGTGCTCATGTATAGAGATTCCGCAATATGCTCTACTGTTATTATTTCACCCAGCTTGTCTTTCAATAGATCACGAACGTCTTTTGTAAGAGGAGACATCATTTCATATTCCGGCATTGAATCCCCAAACTGAGACTGTATTCCGGATCTTTTTAAATGCAGCACAAGATGACGGGCAACTTCTGTGGCCAATGGCTTTCCAAAATCTTCTTCCAAAAGAGCTAAAGCAAGATCTATCCCCGAAGAAACGCCTCCTGAAGTATAGATAGGCTTGTCACAAATAAAAAAAGGATTGACATTCACCTTCAGTTTTGGATATGATTTCTGCAATGTATCTGCAAATTTCCAATGCGTTGTTACCTGTTTACCATCCAACAGACCTGCTTTGGCAAGAACAAATGCTCCCACACATACCGATCCCAACCGCTTTACCTCTGGTTTTATATTTTGGAGATAATGATAAATATCCGGGCTGATCTCATCTAATATGCACAAGGTTGTCCCAGCCACTAACAAAGTATCTATAGAAAAATCAATATCATAAATCGTGTGACTGCACAATAAAGGCATTCCTGAACTGGAATAAATGATTTTCTCCGAAGTTCCGGAAACCAGATAAACATGATAACCGGAATTTTGATTTTCATCACTCAAAAATCGGTTGGCTACCGTAAAAACATCCAAAGGGCCTGCAATATCAAGCAGCTGTACCTGTGGTAATGCCAGAAGCACTATGTTTTTCTTCCCGATATCTTGTTTCTCTTTCTTCATATCTCGTTCTGTACGAGTACAAATGTAAAGAGAAAGCATGTTGTCTGCAATGACAAAAAACATACGATTTCGGCCAAAATAAGAGATTCCAACACAACAAAAGAGACTGTCTATAAGACAGTCTCAACACTCTACTATAAAATTAGCTAATAAGCTATACTTTTTGGTTGATTAAAAATTAAAACCAGCTCTTATGCAGGTGACAGTCTACGGGATTTCAAATAAAGGGCAGTACGGTTCAGATAGGGGAAAAGAAGAATCAACAACAATGAGGCGGCGAGAAGCCAGACCATCATTTCGTAATAATCCATAGCAAAACGGACATGATCCTGAACATTCATCCTTCCGATCAATAATTTATTGGCAGCTTTTACAGCCTTACCTTCAGGCATTCCTCTGGCAACCAGTTTAGCCGTTTGCTGGTGAAGAAAAATCTTGACAGCAGGATCTACAGCACTTAAATGATCCTGAAAAGCATTATAATGACGACTTTTTTCAAATAGTTCAAAAAAGTTGATCAGGGCAATACTGATGCAAAATCCAAAATACCGTACAGCTAAAGCTGCCGCAGCAGCAGAAGGCCCAATAACAGCAGGAACGGAAGAAATAATAAAGATAATTGTCGGAACCATTATCAATCCTACCCCCAATCCCTGAATGAATAATGGAATATAATAATTAAACTCATCGGCCTGAACATCAAAAGAATAATACATTAAACCATGAAAAATCAATAGCATTAAAAAGCCAGGCCCCCATATATACCGTATGTTTTTCTTTTGTAAAACCATACAACAGGCAATAATCACCCCAGCAACCAATCCAGCAAGATTGAAAATATTAATATAGGAAATATGAAACGGATCCAAATGCAATTCTGCAGCAAAGTAACTATTGACAATCCCTGATGCAAACCTACAGATATACATCACAAAAAGAATCAGTAAACCTACTTTAAAATTCCGGTATCTGAAAACACGTAAGTCAATATAAGGTCTTTTAATGGCCTGCTGGCGGAATATGGATATACCAGTTAAAACAATAATTCCGATTACACTTCCTAAAATCCTGTTATCTTCCAACCAATAATATTCCTGACCAAAAATGCTAATATACCCTATCAGAACCAATATGGCACTGAACAGTCCAAAACTCTGCCAGTCGAGTTTATATAAATGAAATCTCGCGTGTGTTCTGTAATTACTCATCGCAAAAGTCAGGAAAATAAGTCCCGGCAGGTACGAGAATATAGCAGTTTTATAAACAATATTAAAATTATAGGAATCTATGAGATCTGCGGTAATCAGATTATTGAACGGCAAGGCACAGATCAGAATTCCAAAAAACACAGAAAAACTGATCTCCCTTCCTCTTTCACTGCTCAACCTTGTAAAAATAAGGGTAAGCGAAAGGTTGACATTCCCTGCAAATAACATTCCCTGCATAAAACGAACCGGAAACAGAATGTAAACTTCGCGGGTGAAATAACAAATGAGACAAGCCAGAATCTGCAATGTGGTGAAAAGAAGAAAGTATTCTTTGGCGGCCAGAAAGCTGAAAAACCTTCTTTCCAGACTGTAAAAACCTACATATCCGGCATAAAACAATGCTACAGAAAACTGAATATCTGCCGGTTCACATCCATAATATCCCGCAGCTGCATTCACATTCGCCAGGGGAAGAAAAAATATAATAATTCCCGGAAGCGTCATTGAAAAAAGAATAATCTTCACCAGCCATTCCGGTGCCCATTTTTTAAAATAGGGCATTTGTCTTTTAACCATTGGAATGCTTTTTATCGGCATATACATTCACGTTCATCCCTACTTTCAGAATATCAATATCTTTTCTTATTCCGTCTACTTTAATTCTCACAGGAATACGCTGTACAATTTTCACGTAATTTCCGGTAGAATTATCCGGAGGCAGCAGTGAGAAACTTGATCCCGTTGCCGGAGAAAGCGAAATAATAGTTCCCTTAAACTCTCTGTCCGGATAAGAATCTGCTACGATTTTCACATGGTCTCCAATATGCATATCCTTGATCTGCGTTTCTTTATAATTGGCCACCACCCATTTATCGGTTTCATTATTGACAATAAATGCAAGTGTTTCTCCAGCATCAATCATCTGCCCTACCTCAACGGTTCTGCGTCCCATTCTTCCATCATAGGCTGCTGTGACAGCGGTATAACTCACATCCAGCTTGTGACGGTCCAGCAATGCTTCCAGTCTTGCAATTTCAGCTAAGACAACCGTTTTTTCAGCCTGAATGTCTTTGATTTTGGATACAGAAGCGGCATAATTATCCTGTGACGATTTATAATCACTTTCATTCACATCCAGCATTGCTTTCACATCTTCAAGACGCTGCTTGGTGGCGGATTCTTCATCATACAGCTTTTTATATCTGTTATAATCCAACTGCTGTTTCCAGACTTTTGCTTTACTTGCATCCACCTGAGCCATTGCTGCGGCGGCTTCTTTTTCAGTAGTACCTGTTGTACTTTCCAGTACTCTTAGTTGAGCACGGGCTTTCTGAATAGCTGCCTGAGTCTGTTTTTCCTGAAGAATATATTCACGGTTATCAATGATTAAAAGGGTATCTCCTTTTTTAACCTCCTGATTTTCTTCAAACTTTACGGCTACGATAAACCCTCCCGCTCTTGAAATAATAGGATTCACATATTCCTGAACCTGTGCATCATTGGTCTGCTCATAAGTATAATAATTTTTGAGGGTAAAACCGCCCCAGACAGCAAGTGCAGCTACGATTAGAACTGAGATCCATCCTGTAATCTTAGTGATTAATCTATCAGTGGGAGTATATTTTTTTTTCATTGTATTATAAAATGCCTGTAATGTTCTGTAATAAATAGTAATTGTTTTGGGCCATAATTTTCGCAGCTTCCAGTTCAAATTTTGTCTGAAGCAGCTGTATATCCGCATCCAGCAATTCTGTAATAAGTGAAGTCTGACTGAAATAGGTATTCTTAATGATACGTGTATTTTCTTTAGCCTGAATGACATTCGCCTCTGCAACCTTTATCTGTTCAAGGGCTTCCTGATAGCGCAAATACGCTTCTTTAACCTGCTGTCTTACCTGATCTTCCGTATCCTTATGTACCTCTTCTTCTTTTTCAAACTCCAACTGAGCTGCTTTTACTTTATTCGTATTATGATAAAGGGAAGAAATGGAAAATGAAGCCTTAATTCCCACAATTCCCAATGAATACCAATAAGGATTATAAGGATAAAGGAAAATCTGCGGATTGGCATAATAAAATTCGCCATACATCCCAATTTTAGGACGTACATTGGCTTTTACCTGCTTCACTTTCAGTTTACTCAGTTCTGTCTGCTGTTCTGAAACATGATAGTTGAAAGAATGGTCCAATGCCAGTTTCAGATACTCGTTGTAGGTTGTATTCTCATTCCACTGATTAATGGGTGCTTCGGGCATTACCATTTGGTAATCGGGAATACCCAAAATAATATTCAGCTTTTGGGTAGCAATCAGAATATCATTTTCTATGGTAACGAGTGTCATTTTCCGTTTTGAAAGTTCCAGATCAATTCTTAACACATCACTTTTTAAAACTACACCGTTTTTATAAAGAGACTGTATTTCTTTGAGTTGTGTTTTTTGATCTTCTATATCCTGTTTTATCAGATCTCTGAAAATTAAAGTTTTCTGAAGTTCAAGATAAAGAGCTGCTGTTTTGTAATGAATATCAGAAATCGACTGCTCTTTCTGAATATCCTTAATTTTCTGAAGCGTTTGGTTTTCCTTAATCTTAAGGTTCAGTTTGTTTCCGTTATAAATGTTCAGGTAAAAATCTGCTCCGGCCCGGTAAAGCGTATGGATCACTTCATGCTGTGTGGGTTTAGAAAAAATTCCATTTTCATAGATGGGAATATTTGAAGCTTTTTCTACTGAACCTTTCACTTCAATTTCCGGAAGGCGTTCTCTTTTCGCATCTTTTACTTCGGCTTCGGCAATGTCTACATTAATGGCATTGATTCTGATATGGCGGCTGTTTTCCTCCGCTTTTTGCCATGCGTCTTTTAGGGAGAGTCGTATGGTATCCTTTGTTGGAGTGCCGGTTTGAGCAGATAGGGTGTAGGAAATTCCAACCATCAGCAATCCGGCGACATAAGTTTTCATTTGAATTTTTGAATTATTGCACTGCAAATTTATTGGCAATTATTAAATTTTATTTATCTAAAATAGTCAACTTTTACATGATTCCGGCCAAATGATTATATTTGCATTTTCATTGGTATTTCAAATTTTTTATGGGACTCATTGCTGCACTTCCGGATATTGATAAAGACGACAAAAGTGTATTTGTGATGCACGAAAAATCGGAGAAGCTGATTCCTTTTCACAAACATACCAAAGGACAGCTGAGTTATGTAGAAGGTGGTATTGCGTATATTACAATCAATAACAGAACGTATGTAGTCCCGGCCAGACATTTTTTCTGGATTCCGCAGGGTATGGAGCATATTTTAGAGATTGGATATACTGCAACCGTCCTGCGATCTCTTTATTTTTATGCTCATGATGATTCCGCAGATCCTTTCTATAGCCGGCTGGGAATTTATCCTGCATCAGAACTTCTGATCCAGATGATCAAGTATACAGAAATCTGGGATGAAAAACATGTCACTGCAAAAGATGAAAATTTTGAATTTTTAGTGGCGTTAAAAAAAATTCTCCCTAAAACCCATAACCAACCATTACCTATTATTCTCCCAGCTACCCACAACAAACAGATGATGAAAATTGTATCTTATCTGGAATGGAATATCGGGGAAAAACTAACCTTAGCCAGTGTCAGCAGCAAGTTTGGGCTGAGTGAACGCTCTCTGTCACGACTTTTCAAAGCAGATATGGACATTTCTTTTCTCCAATATCTGAAAACCTTAAGAATCATTAAAGCCATTGAATTGCTTTTAAATACAGACAAACCCATCAATGAAATTGCCGATGATGTAGGCTATAGCTCTATTAGTGCATTCAGTGATACCTTTCATGAATTTACCCAATCGAGACCGTCTGATCTGAGAAAGAGTAATAAAGCGACCCAAAACATGTTGGGATAGAGAACTTAGAAATGATCTTCGTCAGATTTAGAAAAAAATAAAAGACTAATTTATCTTTTATTAAAAATATCTTTCTATATTTGTCCCATAAAACTCAGTAAAATGTTTTCAAAAACCTGTGAATATGCTTTAAGAGCTTTGATCTATATCGCCCAGCAGTCTAAAAATGACAGCAGGGTCGGGATTAAGGACATTTCAAAAAGCATCCATTCACCAGAACATTTTATTGCTAAAATTTTACAGGAACTGAGCAGAAAAGGATTTGTGCAATCCGCCAAAGGTCCAAACGGAGGTTTTTATATGGATCAGAAAAATCTGAATACTTCCATTGCTGATATTGTCAAAGAAATTGACGGGGATAAGCTTTTTACCGGTTGTGGACTTGGGCTTGATCAGTGTTCAGAAATACATCCATGCCCGCTTCATGATCAATTCAAAAGTATCCGACAGGATCTTAGAATAATGCTTGAAACCTCAAAAATTCAAATGTTTGTCGATAATCTGGACTTACAGCTTACTCATTTGAGAGCTTAAAAAAATTTAAATTAATAAAAGACAAAAAGATCTTTTAATATTAAATATAACACAATGAAAATATATCTTAAAAATCCTCTTGTTCTGATACTATTCTGTCTAATGACCGGAATGTTGATGACCATCAGTTTTCTGGAAACCCCATTGAAGTTTCAGGTTCCGGGGATTACTCTTCCAACAGCGCTAGGACTGGGAAAGCTCATGTTTGGACTCTCTTCAAAAATACAATGGGGATTTCTTATTGCAATACTGATTCTGATGCTCATCAGTTGGAAACATTATACAAAAATTGATTTTATCATTTTAACTGTTTTATTTTCATTACTTGTTTTAGAGCAATTCTGGCTGCTGCCTGTACTGGATACCCGTGTCGATTTACTTTCGATAGGAAAAGTAGTATCTCCTACTCCATTGCACGACTATTTTATTTATGCAGAAATCGCAAAAACATTAATGCTCACAACAGCAATCATTTTACAATTCAAAAAAAATACAGATTAATAAAAAACACGATTCATTATGAAAACACTCATTCTAAATACCATAACAGCATTAACTTTAACTGCAATACTATTTTCTTGTTCCAAAACAGAAACGACACCCATTCCACAGCCGGAACCTTATTCTGCACAACAAAATATTGAGCCACAGCCAGTAGAAACGGCAGCGGAAGTTCCTGCTTCCACAGATGCATCAAAACATGAAGGATTGAAATTAATAGAAGGAACCGACTGCCTTACCTGTCATAAAATAGATTCAAAATTAATAGGTCCTTCTTACCATGAAGTTGCTGCAAAATATACGGACGCAGATCTTGATATGCTGGCACAAAAAATCATTGACGGCGGTAAAGGCAACTGGGGCGAAATTCCCATGACTCCTCATAAAGGCTTGAGTAAAGAGAATGCCAAGCAGATGGTAAAATATATTCTATCCCTTAAAAAGGAATAAAAAAAAATTTAAAATAATAAAAGACAAAAAAGTATTATATTATGAATACAAAAACAGACTTTATAGGAAATATGGTGGCTGAAGATTTCAGAACAGCCGCAATTTTTAAAAGACATGGTATTGATTTCTGCTGTAAGGGTGGAAGAACCATTGAAGAAGCATGCAGCAATAAGAAACTTGCTCCCGAAAAAATTTATGAAGAACTGGAAGCCCTTCCAAAAAATGAAGGTTCCTCAATAGACTTTAATAGCTGGCCTCTCGACCTTCTGACAGATTACATTGAGAAAACCCACCATCGTTATGTAGAAGAAAAAACGCCCGTTTTACAGACATTCCTTGATAAGCTATGCAAAGTTCACGGCGGCAGGCATCCTGAGCTGTTTGAAATCAATTCCTTATTTAATGAATCGGCACACGATCTGGCCGCTCATATGAAGAAAGAAGAACTGATCCTGTTCCCATTTGTAAAAAGTATGGTGAAAGCTCAAATATCAGGCAATGCCCTTCCTCAGCCGCATTTCGGGACAGTAGAAAATCCAGTTCATATGATGGAACATGATCATACTGTAGAAGGTGACCGTTTCAGAAAAATTGCAGAAATCACCAATGAATATGTTCCACCTGCAGATGCCTGCAACACCTATAAAGTAGCTTTTGCCATGCTTCAGGATTTCGAAAACGATCTGCACAAACATATCCACCTTGAGAATAACATCCTTTTCCCAAAAGCGATCCGACTGGAGAAAGAATTTGCCGTTGAATCTTAAAAATTAATACAGAATGACACCTAAAAAACTTTGGATATGGCTTGCTGTAGTAATGGTTGCTTCGTTTGCTGTATTGATCTTCTATGGAACTGAAATTTACAGAAAAATACCGCCAATTCCGGACAAAGTCGTAAGTACAGAAGGAACCGTGATTGCTACCGCACAGGATATTAAAGACGGACAGAATGTCTGGCAGTCAATTGGCGGGCAAACGGTAGGAAGTATCTGGGGACATGGTGCCTATATTGCTCCGGACTGGACTGCTGATTACCTTCACCGCGAATCTGTTCTGCTGCTTGATGAACTGGCCAAAAAAGATGGAAAGGTTTATAAAGACCTTCCGGATGATGAACAGGCTAAATATCAGGTATTACTGAAAAAAGAACTTCGTACCAATACTTTTAACGAAAGTAAAAATGAAATTATCTTCTCTCCTGAACGGACTGAAGTGCAGAAACAGCTTTCACAATATTATTCAAAATTATTCATGAATGATGCTTCTATGACAACGCTCCGTGATCAGTACGCTATTCCGGAGAATACCATCAAAGATACTGAAAGAATGGCTAAAATGAATGCTTTCTTTGCATGGAGCACATGGGTGTGTATCACGGAAAGACCGGGAGATGATGTGACTTATACCAATAACTGGCCGCATGATGAATCGGTGGGAAATGTTCCACCCCCTTCACTACATTTATGGTCAGGATTCAGTATTTTACTTTTATTGGGGAGTGTGGGGCTTTTGGTATTTTACCATGCAAGGAACAAAGAGGAAGAGATCAGCGAGGCTCTTCCACATGAAGATCCACTCCGAAATATGAAGCCAACCCCGTCTATGAAAGCCACTTTAAAATATATTTGGGTGGTTGCCTTACTGATTCTTGTTCAAATGCTTGCCGGCGTAGTGACAGCACATTATGGCGTGGAAGGAAACGGATTTTATGGTATTCCTCTGGATCAGTTTTTACCGCAGTCGGTTTCCAGAAGCTGGCATGTGCAGCTTGCGATATTCTGGATAGCTACCTCTTGGCTGGCAACTGGACTTTATATTGCTCCCGCTGTTTCAGGACATGAACCGAAATATCAGAAATTGGGTGTTAACATATTATTCGGTGCCTTACTGATTGTTGTACTGGGGTCTTTAACAGGACAATGGCTTGGTGTAATGCAAAAGCTTGGTCTCGTAGATAATTTCCTTTGGGGACATCAGGGCTATGAATATGTAGAACTGGGAAGAGTATGGCAGATTTTACTACTCATCGGGCTTATTCTTTGGTTAATTTTAATGGTCAGAGCACTACTTCCGGCTTTAAGACGTAAAGATGGAGACCGTCATCTATTAATCTTATTTACGCTTTCATCTGTAGCGATTGCCCTATTTTATGGTGCAGGATTGATGTACGGAAGACAAACTCATATGGCCATTGCCGAATATTGGAGATGGTGGGTGGTTCACCTTTGGGTAGAAGGTTTTTTTGAAGTGTTCGCAACTGTAGTGGCTGCATTTTTATTTACAAGACTCGGATTATTAAGACTAAAATCTGCCACCAATGCCGTTTTATTTTCTACCATTATCTTTCTTGGCGGAGGGATTTTGGGGACATTCCACCATTTGTATTTCAGTGCTACGCCAACCGCTGTGCTGGCATTGGGAGCAACTTTCAGTGCCCTTGAAATTGTTCCGCTTGTTTTGATAGGTTATGAAGCCTACCAAAATTATCAACTGAGTAAATCAACCCTATGGATACAGGCTTACAAATGGCCCATCTACTGTTTCATTGCCATGTGTTTCTGGAATTTCCTTGGTGCAGGGATCTTCGGATTTGCCATCAATCCTCCTATTGCCTTGTACTATATTCAGGGACTGAATACCACTGCTGTACATGGTCATGCAGCTTTATTCGGAGTGTATGGAATTCTGGGAATCGGATTAATGATGTTTGTTTTGCGCGGACTTTATCCTGACCGTCAGTGGAATGATAAATTAATAGGATGGGCTTTCTGGTTGATCAATATCGGATTGCTGGTGATGGTTACCATCAGCCTTCTTCCTATTGGGATCATGCAATCTGCAGCCTCTATAAAAGAAGGTTACTGGTATGCACGTTCTGCAGAATTTATGCAAACGGATATTATGCATTTTCTAAGATGGATGCGGGTGCCGGGAGATATTTTATTGGCTGCCGGTGAATTGCTTTTGGTTATTTTTATTATTGGATTGAAATTTGGCTGGTCGTTGAAGGAAAAGCGTTAGGATGAATGATTCAAATCTGATCAAACCTATTTTATTAAATGCAAAGTTTCATCTGCAATTCTTATAATTTTAAGAGAGCGAAGATGAGCGGCTTTGTCGCGGATGAAGCTTTATAGTAATACAGTCGCTTAAGAATGATCAATGAAATTGATCAAAACTCTTTGCTCCCTCAATATATAGAATCAAGCATTTAATTCTTTGCGTTTATAAAATAAAATTCCATTTACATTAAAAAAGCCTTTAAATATTGAATTTAAAGGCTTTTATTTAAGATTTACTGCGTTACTTTCATTAATGCATTGGTAATTTCAAGTTCTTTTTTTCTGGAATAGGTGGAATCAAAAGGCTCCATCACATTGAATAAATACTGATAAAAAGGAGCAATCTGGCGGACATTTTCAGCTTCTTTCCCGGCCTTTTCTTTGCCCATCTTTTGAAGTCCTTTTATAAATATATTGAATTTCTTATCAATCGGTTCCATTGATTTTATTAGATAAACTCGTGCCTTTTCGTTCTCTCCCAAAGTTTTATAGCCATCCGTAACCGCTGAAACAACAAGTGCATATTCCATCGGTTTTGATTTCATCTGTCTTTTGGCCATTGCTTTAAATGAAGGAGCAAGGTTTTGGTAATAATCATATTCTTCAAATATCTCTTTCTTGAGCTTCTCTGCCAGTTGAAGACCTTTTTGCTCCTGTCCGGTTGAAATGTATCCGGTAACTATGGCACTTAGTGATCGCGGATCATTATATTTTTCCACAGGAATTTCTTTGGCGGCAAGATCCAGTAATTCTAATGCCTTAGCTTTCTGTCCGCTTGCCACAAGTGCAGACACAGCTCTGCTAACCGACGTTCTGTAGCCAAGAATATTAGACGTAGCCGTTTCATCATAATAATTACTCAGGTCTTTAAAATTTCCCCATCTGAAGTTTTTTACTACCTGATAAAGAGAATTGGCATCTACTCTTCCCTTTTCTCCATCCGGTTTTTGAGGAGTATGAATAGGAACCAGCCTGTAACTGAAACCATCAAACTGAAGATACTCATCCAGATAAAAAATGTTTTCGCTGTCATACATTCCGCCTGAAGAGAAATTGATGGGGCGTTTCCAATCGAAATTGGCCAGCATATCCAGCAGCATCAGATTGCTTTTGTAAAGTAAACTGGCTTCATAATTAATCATAATCTGATCCAAAGTGTTTGGAAGATCAGTTCTATTAATAATTCCAGATTTTACAGCATTTTCTTTATTTACAGGAAGAATAAATTTACTCACCGGAAGGATATTATATCTTTCATATTGTTCCCCAACGTACATCTTCAGCAGCTCATCTTTTTCGGATGATTTTAATTTCAGGAATTTCATAGCCTCTTTTAAAGTGAGTGAATCCTGAGTCAGGTATTTTCTGAACTCCTGAAAAGCAGTGTCCGGTGCTCCCTGCTCTTTCAACATCTGGAAAATCTTTTCCCAATCCTGTTTTGTCATCAGATATACTGCATCATTCGCTCCTTCTCTATATTCTTCATGAGTCAATTCACTTGGAATTCCTATGGCATTGTAGGTTTTTCTTTTTACCTGATCAATATTCCAGGGAGTACCTAAAAGTGTAAAATTGACCGCTTTCACATCATCCCTGAATCTTTCCGTCTCCTGAATAGCCCATACCGGAAAGGTATCATTATCGCCATAAATGAACATGATATCATTTTTAGGCAGCGAACGTAAGAACGAATAGGCGTAATCACGGGCTGCCGTCTTTTTGCTTCTGTCGTGCGAAGTATAATTCTGAAACCCCATCATAAAAGGAATTCCTAATAATATGATCCCAAGAATACTATTAGCTGCATTGGATTTAACCTTAGCCTGAATCAGCCAAAGTACAGCTCCCGCTCCCAATCCTATCCAAATAGCAAAGGCATAGAATGAACCTACCATGGCATAATCTCTTTCCCTCACTTCAAATGGTTTTACTCCTGTGTAGAAAACAATTCCCAAACTTGTCAGAATAAACAGTGAAAGCATGGCATAAAATCTTCCAAAATCTCTGTTGAGCTGGAAAAAGAAACCAATCAGACCTAAAATCAATGGCAAAAAGAAAAACTTTACCGTACTTTCATTTTTAAATTTGGCAGGCATATGATTCTGATCTCCCAATAGCGCATTATCAATAAAAGAAAATCCTGAGATCCAGTTACCATTGGTATTTTCCAAATGTCCCTGAAGATCATTTTGTCTCCCTACAAAGTTCCACATTAGGTATCTTACGAAATAATATCCGGTTTGAAAGGAGATAAAATAATCCATATTCTGAGCCAAAGAAGGACGTTTAACCTTAATAATATCATAAGGCTTTACCTTCAGATAATCTTCCGCAGTGATGGAATCTCCTTCATATTTTGCTCTCAATTCTTCGAAAATCCTTTTTGCTTCCGGATTGTTTGCCGCTTCTTCGTTATCATAATTAAAGGTAAAATCAGGAGCTCCGTATAAAGAAATATAGTTGGCTATCACTTCTTTATCTTCATTGAACATTCTCGGCATAAAGCTGATGTGAGATTTATTAAATACATAATTGAACCTTTCACCGGCTTTTCTGTAAGTACCTGTTTTTTCGTCTTTTTCGTAAATATCTCCAGTGATGTCTTTTTTGTAATTTCCTTCTTCATCTTTTTCCAATCCGTTACTGTCGAGAAATGCGGTGTAGTTCTGTCCGTAAATGGTAGGCCAGTCGCCATATTGTGCTCTGTTATAATAATCTCTCATTCCGATGGCTGTATCCGGATCATTAAGGTTCATTGGAGGATTGGCATTTGCTCTGATGGGGATCACCAGCCAGCAAGAGAAGCCAATAATCATATAAACAAGGGATAAAACTACAGTCTGATATACCTTTCTTTTAGTTTTTCGGGCATATTTAATCAGGAGGTAGCTGATTACTGTCATAAGAACAAACGCCACAACTGTCCCTGAATGAAAAGGAAGTCCCAGCCCATTCACAAAGAAAATTTCAAGCTTTCCAAACATCGTCATAATCAAAGGAAAAATAATTTTAAATACGAAGGCAAGAATTCCCAGCGTAATCAAATTCGCAATCATAAAGCTTTTCCAGGAAAAAGTATAATTTCTGGCATAATAAACCAGACATATCGCCGGAATAGCCAGCATACACATCATATGTACGCCTACAGAAAGCCCGATGATGAAGAAAATAAGAATAATCCATCGCTCTCTGTCAGCTGCTTTGGATTCGTTCTCCCATTTGGTGATAAGCCACACCAGCAAAGCAACAAACATAGAAGCCATTGCATACACCTCTCCTTCTACCGCCGAAAACCAAAATGTATCTGAGAATGTAAAGCATAAAGCACCGATTACGCCTGCAAAAAGAATCGAGATTTGCTGATGTTTCGTAATCTCTTCAACATCTTTATGTAAAAGCCTTCTTAAAAAATGAGTAATCGTCCAGAATAGAAACAAAATGGTAAAAGCACTGAAAAACGCAGACATGGCATTGATCACAATGGAATAATTTTCAGCATTTCCTAACGCAAAAATACTCGCGACAGCTCCCACAATCTGAAACAAAGCAGCTCCCGGAGCATGGGTAACTTCCAATTTAGCCGCGGAAGATATATATTCTCCACAGTCCCAAAAGCTCAGAGAATGTTCTATCGTTGAAAGATAAGTAATAAGTGCAATAGCGAAAAGGAACCATCCCAGTATGGTGTTCCACTTTTTAAAAGACCAGTTTTTCATATAATATTTTCCAATATGTATATAACAATTGGGGAAAAGGGTTTATTACATGAAAGTTTAAAATTTCAGATAAAACTACTTTCAAATCATTTTAAACGTTCTAAAATGTTTAAAATAAAACTTTTGTGGTTTTTGTGGTTTAAAAATACCTACTGCTTTCTTAAATAGTAGAATTTTAGTATGTATTATTCAACCCTCCATCCAAAGGAATACTAGTTCCTGTAAGGTAATTTGCATATTCTGAAGCAAGGAAAGCTACCAGATGTCCGTATTCCTCAGGTTGTCCAAATCTTTTCATCGGAATTTTATTTTCCCTAGCCTTTTTTATTTCTTCTTCCGGAGCACCACTTTGCTGAGACTCATGAGCTACCAGTTTTTGAATTCGTTCCGTGTCAAAATATCCTGTTAAAACATTGTTGACTGTAACATTATGTTCTGCAATCTCATTGGAAAGTGTTTTTGCCCATGCAATCACTGCCGAGCGGATAGAATTGGACAATGCCAGATTTCCGATCGGTTCTTTTACCGATAAAGATGATACGTTGATGATACGTCCGTTTCTCTGTTTGATCATATGGGGTAATGCCAACAATGTTGTTTCACAAACAGTTTTAAAAAGAAGATCAAATGCTTTCTGATAATCATCTGTTTTTTTATCAACGGCTAAGCCCGGTTCAGGACCATTGGTATTGTTTACCAAAATATCTACTGAATGGGTATTAAAATATTGAGCAATAGTTTTTCTATAATTTTCAAAATCCGAAAAATCAGCTACCAGATACTCATGTTTCTGATCAGAATTGATAATCGGCAGTAATGAAACAAAATTTTTAAGTTTTGTTTCATTACGGGCCATAACAGTAACATTAGCTCCGCATTTTGCCAGTTCTATGGCAATTCCGGCTCCGATTCCCTGTGTAGCTCCTCCTACTAAGGCATTTTTTGAAAAAAGCTGAATATTCATCTTAATAATGATTATGAATTGATCTAATAAATGTATGAAAAGCTTTACTTTTAAAAAAATCCGGAAACAACTTATTTAATACAATAAAGCACCAGCATAAGCCAGTGCTTTAGTATTTGTGTTATTAGAATCTTCCTTTGATAATTATTTTTTGGGGAACATTAAAAAGATTAATCTCCGATTCGGAAAACCAGTACCTGGGTAGAGGTTGCAGAAAGATTCATTCCTGCGCCTGAACAGTTACCTGACTGTCCTCTTCCCAATGCGATCGTCCAGTTTCTGTTGGCTGGAACTGTAGTGGCATAGGTAATTGTTCCTCCATGATTGGAAAGGGCTCCCTCTGAATGGGCTCCTGTATTGTGGATTCTTGAAGTTCCGGCATTCAGGGGAAAATCTACAAAATAAGAACTGATTGTACATCCTGTAGCATTATGTGTTGCTTCATAAACAAATGTGATCTGATAAGTACCTGCCGGAAAAGTTATGGTACTTGTCCCCGCATTATAGGTAAGCCCTGGAATAGAATTTTTTATAATAGTCATAGGTACTACCTGAGATCCTCCAGATCCCTGTGCCTGCAAAAAGTTGGTCTGTGCAGCTTCCAAACGGAAAACTGCTGGGCTAGGAATGGATAACGCACCTAAAGTACCAATGTTTTTTACAACGCCGTTAGCATCAATGACCAGCAGAGGATCTGTTGCACTGTTTCCAGACCCTACCCCCTGCAGACGTAATGGATCTGTCCCATTGATGTGGAGCTTATTCGTCGGAACTGTGGTTCCTATTCCCATATTTCCACCAACGGTAACTGCTACGTCATTGGCTTGTTGTGCTACAGATGGGATTCCGGTAGTGGGGTTATCCTTTGCACCATCAATATTAAATACGCCTTGTGGATTTGTTGTATTAATACCTACCTATGCACTCAAAAAAATAAAATTACTTGTCAAAAGAAGTAAAAGATAGACGAGTTTACGTTTCATAATAAATTTCTTTTTTAGTTAATATTTAAATACTTTTCTGAAATATGAAAGTGATTATTTCATTAAAAATTCAATTAATATAATCGCTGTCACTAAATCAAATATAGTGAATTTCACAAACAAGTGAACGGTTTAAATAAAAAAAATAATAATTTATTTTTAAAAAAACACACACAAACATACATAAAATAGTGAATTATATTTAAAATAATTCACTATTTATTAAATATTTAAAACATTCGACATTACCATATTTATATAAAAATTTGGTTCTTCAGAGCAGAACAAAACCCTTTATTATAAATAAAACAGAATGTTTATAAGTCAACTCAATAAAGAAACAGCCCTTCAATAAGTGATTGAAGGGCTGTTTTTAATTTTTGCTTATGAATTACTTCACCACAGTAGCTTCAAGCTCAACCTTTAGTGTTTCAAATAAACCTTTTACTTCCAACATCGTTAATGCCTGTTGAATCTTATGTTCAGCAATCCACTTCTGAAGAATTGGGAAATAGGGCCAAAGTTCTTCTGAAGAAGTTGTATAAACATTGAGTCTGACAATCCCCCCACATTCATATCCTGCAGAGTTGATGACCTCCTCCAGGTTGGCAATAGCCTGTTCCAGCTGAGATTTCATATCCTTATTACTGGATGTTCCATCAGTATCAATAGCCGCCTGCCCTGAACAATATAAGGTACTTTCAACATTTTTTACTTCTACAGCCTGAAAATAGCTTCTCTCATTCTGCCATTTCCATGGATTAACCGTTCTTTTTTCCATTGTATTGATTTTGTTATTACCATGCAAAATTGCAGAACAGAGGCAATAAATTCCTGTGATCCGGATCACAATTATGATGTGAATATGATCACATTTTACAGGGGAAGGCGGCTTAACGTTTCTCTGGATACGCCTAAATAAGCAGCCAAAAGAGATTTTGGAACACGCTGAACCAAAGAAGGGTATTTTTTCAAAAGCTGATCATACCGTTCTTTAATTCCGGTTGTCATCATTGAAACGGTGCGTTGTTGTGCTGTAATAAATCCCATATATGCTTTTTCAAGGAAGAAATGTTCCAGCTTTGGAAGTTGAGCACAAAGTTTTCTGTAATCATCCAGTTTAAGGCATAATACTTCCGTATCTTCCACACATTCCAGAGACATTGTTGCTGTATTTTGCTGATAGTAAGCAGGAAAATCTGTCTCCCACCAGTCTTCCATAGCAAACCCGATAATATGTTGTTTCCCTGTTTCATCTGTATACACCAATTTCAGGAGGCCTTTCAATACAAAATAATTGTAGGGAACTGCTTCTCCTTCCTGTATTAAAAACTGGTGTTTTTTATATTTTTTATAGGTAAAACAGGATGATATAAATTCGAATTCATCATCGTTAATCGGAATTATTTTTTCGATATGGGCTCTTAGCAGATGCAGCATACTCTATTTTTTATGATACAAAAATACTGTTCAGCAGCTAAAGTTTTTGTTTAAGAAGTTCATCAATCTGTTTGTAAAAAGAATCTTTGCTATAATCCGCCAGCCCTTTATGATGTAAACGGATTTCTCCCTTTTTATCCAATACGACCGTTGTGGGCAAAGAACCATTATAAAGTACATCAGGAATATTACCTGCCGGAATCAGGAAAGGGACAGTAAAGCCTTTTTCTTTTAAATAAGATTTTCCTAAAGCAGCATTATCATCAAGGTTGACGGTAAGAAATACCATATCAGGATTGTTTTTGTAATGATCATACATCTTCTGAACAGACGGAAACTCTGCACGGCACGGAGGACACCAGGATGCCCAGAAGTTGAGGAAAACAACCTTATTCTGTAAAGTCGAGGAATCAATACCAGTTCCGTCCTCTCTTTTCAGACTAAATCCAGCATAGGAAGCTTTGGTAGTGGTATTTTGTATTTCTTTTGATTCCGAAATACTGGAATTGAGAATTCCCGTGGAAGCAACCTGTCTCATCAGCCATGCCTTTGCATCTTTGTTCACCAGAATAACAATAAACAACACGGTCAGTATTGCTGTAGAGGTATTTTTCTTTAGCCATGTTTTCAGATTTCCCATATTCTTCCGCTTAATTCTTAGGCAATATAAGATTAATATTCTGATCCGGATTCTAAAAACCTTAGTTTTAAAAGTAAAAAAGTCTTTAAACTCTAAGATTTAAAGACTTCACTCTGCATGTATTTCAAGTGATTATCATGGTAAAATTTTTCAAAAGCTAAATCTTATTCAAAAGTTTCTTTCTGAAAATAAACAACAGTGAACTGAAAAATGTCAGATAGGCAATATTGAATACGGCACCTCCTACCCATCCTGAGAAAGGAAGTGGTAAAAGACCTTTTATAGGAAAAATAAAGAATGTCAGTACAAATGGAGTCAGCAAAGCCATCCATCTCGGCAGCAGGGTTTGATTCAAAAGGATGCAGACTGCAAAAGAAATCCATCCGACTGCCAGTACGCCAATAGCTGATCCCCATGCGATGTTCAGCATTTTCATAAAACCTCTTCCCGTCTCCAGAAGATAAGGATGAGAAGCAGAATCTGTATGGTAAACCGCTTTATAAATCTCTCCTACATAAAAGAACCCGGCATGACCTAAAGGTGATAAAACAGCACCAGCCAGTAAAACCCAATACACAAAGACTGCATACCATTTTTGGGTATCTTTAAAAAACTGATAGACCAGCCACGTAGCGGGAAGCAGCAAAGGGCCTGTAAGAGCTCCTATCAATGCACCAAACATCAATCTTGAAGTGGACCCCTCCAGCATTAAAGTTGCAAATTCTACATTCACCTGATCAGCATACATTTTTGAAAATAATGGATAATCTGAAGGATTCGGATCAAATCCGGCAACATAAATATCACCAATGATCCAGCATACTGACACTACTATTGCTGCTGCAAACGACCAGCTTATTTTACCTGAATATTTCATAATTTTTAAATAATTAATTTTAATAAGTGTACCTCATTCATTCTCATAATAAAGGATTGATCAAGCTAATTTTATTATTAAGAATAATTCTAAATAATAATTATCTTTGTGCAAAACTATCGTAAATCTTAAATAGAGAGGGTATGTAAAACGGAATAAAAAATCCGTAAAAAGGAAATTCTAACGAAAGAAAACAAGGTGACACTACGGCTATATGATGAAAACTTGAGAAATATACTGATGGAGAAGAATTATCCTGCTCCTTATTTCTTTAATAACGGAGGTATTCAGGAATGCATTACTCAGCTTTTTCCTCCTTATGGCAGCGGCTTTTATCACGAAATAAGTTTTGCCAATGTTCATATAAGTTTTGGAAACATCTCATTGGCCAACCAGCTACAGTTTTACCTTGAAAGTGATTTTGACTCCGTAGAAATGCATTTTACATTAAAAGGAAAGAGTAAAGCAATTTCAGGAAATTTTCAAAAAACCGTAGAGTTTGACAGCTACCAGCATAACATTATCTATGCCCATCACATGGAAGGCAGAATGGAATTTGAAGGTCCGGAAATGTATTTGTTTGAAATCAACCTGGCCCCTGAATTTTTTAAAAATTTTTTGCCAGAACATTGCGGATTGTTTGAAGTGTTCAAAAATTCAATTGAAAAACAAAATTCATCCCTCCTTCAAACTGAGCATCACCGCATCACTCAGGAAATGTATCATATTCTGAATGACATTATATATTGTAACAAAAAAGGAACTTTCAAACGGATTTATCTTGAGGCTAAAGTAAATGAACTGCTTTTGTTGCAGCTCGAACAGTTTTTTGATAATGGAATCTTACCTTCTTCTCTTCAGAAAAAAGACATAGAAAAAATGTACGCCGTAAGAGATTATATTGTGAATAATCTAAATACGGACAGCTCTCTGAATGATCTTGCCCATCTGGTAGGAACCAACGAATTCACTTTAAAGAAAGGCTTTAAAGAACTTTTCGGAACTACTGTTTTTGGTTTCTGGAATGATCTCAAAATGGAACAGGCAAAAAGAATGCTTCTGGACAGTAATCTGAATATTAGCGAAATTTCCGACAGTATTGGCTATAAAAATCCGAGACATTTTTCATCTGCATTTAAACGAAAATTCAATATACTGCCCAGCAAGTTTAGAAACAGATAATGTCGTGTGGGACGATCATTTGTCTATTTTTTTACTGACAATAATAAAAATCAACTAATAACCGTTAATAATTTGTTTTTTAATAGAATCATCAAAAAAAATAGTAAATAAATCAATATACCATGCATAATATTATTTTTTATGTAACAGTCTTATTTTATCCTTGCTTTTACCGTTTCCCAAAACCTATTTTTTCAATAGATTTATTTCATAATTAAATTGTTACGTGTAACAAATCCCCTATTCATCTAACTAATCATACAACATCAAAATATTAATTCATATACAAGAGATCTACTACTTTAAAATAAACTAATGCAAACATCCTTTTTAAAAATTACCGCTGCCACCGCCGCGCTCTGTTTCAGCACCCTGGCAATGGCCCAGCAAACCTATTCTGTAAGTGGAACCGTGAAAGACAAAAAAAACGGAGAACTATTAATCGGAGTATCAGTCAAAGTAAGTGAAGATCCCACTATTAATGTTGTTGCCAATGAATATGGATTTTATTCTCTTTCATTACCGGAGGGAAATTACACCATTATTATTTCCAATCCTGGATATAAAGATTTTGAACAACAGATCAAAGTTGATCAGAATATAAAACTCGATCTTCCTCTTCTTCCCGCAGAAGCAGCCACTAAATCAATTGACGAGGTCGTGATTACCGGCATTAAAAAGGACAAAAACTTAACTTCAGCTCAGATGGGGGCAGAAACACTGAGCATTAAAAATATAGAAAAACTTCCTGTTCTTTTTGGGGAAAAAGATGTTATGAAAACCATACAGCTTTTACCGGGTATCAAAAGTAATGGTGAAGGAAGCAGCGGATTCAGTGTAAGAGGTGGCGCTACCGATCAAAACCTGATACTACTGGATGAAGCTCCTGTTTATAATGCCTCTCACCTTCTTGGCTTTTTCAGCACGTTCAACAGTGATGCCCTGAAAGATGCCAGCATCATTAAAGGAAACAGCCCCGCTCAATATGGAGGCCGGCTTTCTTCCGTTCTGGATGTCAAAATGAAAGACGGGAATAACAAAGATTATAACATCAATGGAGGAATCGGTCTTATCAGCAGCCGACTAAGTGTGGAAGGACCTATTCAGAAAGAGAAATCCTCATTCATTGTTTCAGGAAGAAGAACTTATGCCGATTTGTTCCTTAAAACCAATAAAGATTACAAAGACAACAAATTATATTTTTACGATCTGAATCTGAAAGCCAATTATCAGATCAATGAAAACAACCGTATTTACCTTTCCGGATATTTCGGAAAAGATGTTTTGGGATTAGGAGATACTTTCAATACAGACTGGGGAAATACAACAGCAACGCTGAGATGGAACAGCATTATCAGCAGCAAACTATTCTCCAATACATCTTTCATTTACAGTAATTATGACTATAAAATCAGTCTGAAAAATGATGACACTGTATTTGATTTGAATTCAAAAATACGTGACTGGAATCTTAAACAGGATTTTACCTGGTTTGCAGGAAACAAGCATTCTGTACGCTTTGGTCTTCAATCTATTTATCACACGCTTACCCCAAGCAGTGCTTCTGGTACAACCGTGAGCAGTTTTCCAAGAAATCCAAGATATTCATGGGAAAACGCGGTTTACATCAATGATGATTATAAAGCAACAGAAAAGCTGACAATTAATTACGGACTAAGACTTTCTATGTTCAGTGTACTGGGAGGAGATACCTTTAATACATATGAGAATGGAATTCTTACCGACAGTAAATTCTTGGAAAAAGGAAAATTCGGGAAAACATATACAAATCTAGAGCCCCGTATTAGTGCTAATTATCGTATCAATGAAGTCAGTAGTGTGAAAGGAGGATATTCCCGTAACACCCAGAATCTTCACCTTTTAAGCAACAGCAACAGTGGAAACCCTACAGATCAGTGGATTGGAAGCAGTTATACGGTAAAACCGGAAATTGCAGATCAGATCAGTCTTGGATACAGCCGAAACTTCAATAATAACAATTATGAATTGAATGCTGAGATTTACTATAAGGACATGAAGAATCAGATCGACTTCAAAAACGGAGCTCAGATTGGATTTGATACAGGAGCGGATGTAGAAAGTGAATTGTTATTTGGAAAAGGAAGAGCTTACGGTCTGGAACTTATTGCCAAAAAGAAAAGCGGAAAACTAACAGGATGGATTTCCTATACCCTTTCTAAAACAGAAAGAAAAATCAATGGAATTAATAATAATGAGTGGTATAATGCCAGAATGGACAAAACTCACGATCTTTCCATTGTGGCCACCTATCAGCTTAATCCTAAATGGAGTTTTTCAGGATTGTTTGTATACAGTACAGGAAATGCTGTTACCTTCCCTACCGGAAAATATGAACTTAACGGACAAACCATATTCCAATACAGCAACAGAAATGCAGACAGAATGCCGGCCTATCACAGAATGGATCTGAGTGCAACTTACGAACCAAGTTCCAATAAGCGATTCCGAGGATCATGGACGTTTGGTATTTATAACCTTTATGGTAGAGAAAATGCCTATACCATAAACTTTGAAGATAATCCTGACCGTCCCGGCACAACACGAGCCATGCAGACCTCTTTGTTCCGCTGGGTACCCAATATCACTTATAATTTCAAATTCTAAATCATGAAAAATACTTTTTATATCATATTCTCCCTCTTTGCATTAACTTCTTGTGAAAAAGAGATTGAGCTGGATCTGAACAATCAGAGCGGAAACATTGTTATCGAAGGAAATGTAACGAATAAACCAGGACCTTATACTGTAAAAATCACAAAATCAGTCGGTTTTTCTGAACCCAATCAATATCCGGCTGTAACAGGAGCTCAGGTAATTTTAAGTGATGATACAGGGCAAACCGAAACCCTTCAGTATACCGGAAATGGGATATATCAAACCACTACATTTACAGGACAACCAGGCAGAATCTATACCTTAAAAGTACAGGCTGACGGGAAGCAGTATAATGCCCAAAGCAAAATGCCGGATGTAGTTAATTTTGATGGGTTAGAGCAGAGTTCTTTTAAGTTTGGCGATAAAAATACATATACGCTTCTACCCCTTTTCACAGATCCTATGCCATTAGGAAACCGATATCTTTTTAGTTTTACGATCAATGATCTTACTAAAAAATATATGAATACTTTTTCAGATAATGTGAATAATGGATTGGCCAATCAACAACCTCTTATACTTCCTAATGATGATAATAAAGGAAGAGATCATGAGGTGATAGTAGGAGATAAAATTCATGTAGAAATGCAGTGTATTGACAATAATATTTTCACCTATTACAGTTCTTTACTTCAGATTTCAGGAGGTAATGGAGGAAGCGCTACTCCAGCCAATCCGCCAAGTAATATCAGTAATGGAGCTTTAGGTTATTTTTCTGCCCATACCACAGATACACAAACTTTTGTAATCCAGCCTGTTACTCCATAAATTAAAAAAAAGGATATTCCGTTAGTTGGAATATCCTTTTTTATTCTCTGCCTTATCTTAATTTTCTTTTTAAAGCATAATACCTGTACAGAAGCTTATCATACCTGATCACAAAAAAAAGTATTCCTGCAGTCGCAATCAGTACTTTTAAACGAATCATGCTGTAGCTAAAGCCCCCCAGAATACATCCTGAAAAAAAACAGGTAATAATCACCAGTTTCAAGGCAATATTCTTTTTAAGCTGTCTTTTTTCATTTTCCCTTTCTTTAAAGAAAAGTTTTGAAAGCTCTATTCCTAAATCAGTAAATAATCCTGTAAGATGAGTAGTTCTCACTACAGATTGTGATACTCTTGTTACCAATGAATTCTGAACCCCCATTGCAAAAAGCAAAAGTCCGGCAATTGTATAAGGAGATATTGAGATTTTCAATATCTTATCATCTGCTATTCCCACAAAACTTAATATCAGAATTTCGGTAACCAAAGGAATAAGATGTGGCCGGAACATTTTATGTCCTGATGAAAATTCAACCATAAAACTTGAACAGAATGCTCCTCCCAGAAAACATATAATAAAGATAAAATAAGTAAAAGCTTCACTGTAATGATCGAGAAGAATCTCTTCAGAAAAGAAAGCAAAATGCCCCGTTATATTGGTTGTAAGAACTCTAACAGACAATACCCCTACAATATTCACTATTCCTGCAACAAACGAAAGTGCTGATGCAAGTTTAAGATTGTGAAAGTAGGTTCTGTTTTTCCCTCTGTGTCTGAACATTTTAATTTTCTATAAGGGCTCTATTTTTAGGACTTAAAAAGAACAGCTGGATAAAATAAATAAGTAAAAAAATAAATTAGAAATGTCAGCATAAAGCCGTGAAAAACATGTCCGCTTAAATATTTACCCAGTGTTCTTTATAAATTTACTATATCATTTTTTCAACGTAAAATCCCGGTGTTTCATAATAAACAATGGTCTTCTCATGAAATGAAAACAGCTTTCACAAAGCCCTCAGAAATCTATTGTTTCTTATTTCAGCACCAATTTTATTATTTTTGTAAAAGTAATTCGTTCAGAAAAAAAAGCTTGTGATATAGATCCGCTTAAAATGTGATTTAAGTTAAAAACTGAACGTAAATTCAATAGCCTGTATAGAAAAATTATGATCTCAAAATTTATTTTTAATAATCAGTATCTTTTTGATGAACTGCCTGAATATGATAAGAATCTGCTTACAGGAGCTATGAAAACAAAGAACTATCGTAAAAATGAGCCCATCTTTACTGACGGAACAAAACCTAATGGCGTTTACTATCTTAATGAAGGCAGAATAAAGAAATACAAGGTTGATAATGACGGAAGAGAGCAGATTATTTACATTTACAGTTCCGGTGAATTTTTTGGGTATTCTGCCATTCTGAGTAATGAATCTTATGGAGATACCACCTCAACACTTGAAAATTCTGTCATCTCATTTATTTCAAAAGACAGTTTTCTGGATATCCTAAGCCAGTCATCGGTACTTTCAAGGTTATTGCTGAAATCTCTGAGTCATGAATTCAGTGTAATGGCCAACCTTATTGCCGTTTTATCCCATCGTACAGTCCGGGAAAGAGCAGCTCTCAGTTTACTGATTCTTCATGATAAGTATAAGTCAAATGATGCACCTGATAACGAAGTATTTATTTCTCTTTCCCGTGTGGATCTTGCCAATATGGTAGGAACAGCCAGAGAAACTTTAGCCCGCATCATCAATGATTTTAAGCAGGAAAAACTGATCAGATCTGAAGGACGGAAAATACAAATCACCGACTTTAAGCGGTTGATTCATATTGCCAACTTTTATTAATGAAACAATTGAAATTAAAAGCTCTTTTTCCTACTGACAAGCTGTTGTCATAACACTACCCTACTTTTGTCATGTAATTGTTTAAATATAAAACAACATGAAACTTACCTCATTAAGAATTATCAGCAAAGACATCAAGACAGCCGTAGAATTTTATGAACAGACTATAGGGATAACCGCAAGATGGTACACTGAAGACTTTGCAGAGCTCTCTACAGATTCTATCACCATCGCTATTGGAAGCACCCGAACAATGCAGATGTTTTCGGAAGGCCTTACAGATTTCGCAGGAACAAAATCTACAATCATTGAGTTTTTGGTTAAAAATGTAGATGAAGAATATGAAAGAATTAAAAGTATGACATCAGAAATCATCCAGGAACCTACAACAATGCCCTGGGGAAACAGATCACTTCTTTTCTGTGATCCGGATGGCAATATGATCAACTTTTTTACTCCCGTAAGTGTGGAAGCTGTAAAGAAATTCAGCTAAATCTATTCATCCATAAAAACAAAAAACTCGCTGAAAATTACAGCGAGTTTTTTTATGAATGTATCGATATCGTTTTCATTTATTTTCCAAGAAATTCAATGGCTTTTCCAACAAATGCATTATGATACTGATAAAAAGAGGCATGCCCCGAATCCGGAAAAATCACCAGCTCTGCATCGTCTAAATTCTGAGCCATATTTTTAGCATTCTGAACAGATACAGGAAGATCATTCTCACCATGCACAATCAGTACCGGATTTTTGATCTTGTGTATTTCGGTAAGCGCATCAGCATTAGGTTGAGCCCAGCTCAATACCGCTGTAAATTGCGAATTGGAAGCAACATCACTTAACGGAAGGTCTCTATCTGTTGTACGGAGCTGAACTCTTGCATAAGAAGCTTTTCCCTCTGCAACACTTTGGGCAGATTCTGTAAAGCCAAATTTCAGAAAGGAGGCCTCAGGGCTTAATCCTGCTGTTCCTGCAACAATAGTAGGAAGGTTAGACAATCCGATTGCCCCTTGAGGACCCGTTCCCGTTAATATTACTTTATTAATCAATGCTGGATTCGTTAGCACGATTCTTTGAGCAATAAAGCCTCCCATAGAAAATCCCATGATATTAACTTTACTCAAATTCAGTGCTTTGATAAAATCAACAGCATCATCAGCCATTGCCTGAACCGTATTGGGTGTTGTACCTTTTGAAGAAGCTACTCCTTTATTGTCGAAGATAATGACCTTATATTTTTCGGCCAATCCATCTGTCACCGCAGGATCCCAATCATCCATTGAGCCACCCAGCCCCGGAAAAAGTACTAATGGAATTCCATCTTCTTTTCCTAAAACACGGTATGCTATTGTATTTCCTTTAACAGTTATGAATTGGGTTTTGGCAGTTTGGTGGCTGTTATTTTGTACCTTCTGTATCGTGGGAGGCTCATTTTCTTCAGAGCAGGACATTGTCACTACTGTAAAAAAAGTTAAGCATAATAAGCTAACGGCTGAGATTTTTCTGATTGTTTTCATTGTTGTTTATTTTTGTAAGATTATGGTGCAAACATAAAATACAAAAACAGACAATACACTTAAAAGCTATATCAACAAGACATTTTAGCAGCCCAATCAGACATTTTTCAAGGTGAAAATAAAAAGCAAAAATTTTAAAAATCAGTTCTTAAAGATCCTGAGCTAATCTCAATGCGTGAAGAGCTTCCATTGCCTTTTCAGCATCTTTTTTCGCTATAAAAATATGATCATGAAAATAAGCTGCCACTACATTACAGCTGATATTTTCTTTTTTCAATGCATTGGCAAAAGCAGCGGTAAGCCCTACAGCTTCAAGAGAAGAGTGAATATTCAGGGTGATCCAGGAAGAAATATAACTATATTCCAAGGACCATTTATCAGCAATAGTCTTTTCTAAAACAATGGTAACCGCTTCAGTTTCCCGAAAGAAAAAAAGAATCTTTTCTATATCCGGTATTCCACCCAGGTTTTCAATGGTACAGAATACATATTCTCCGGCATTTAGTACCGGTTCCATATTCTGAAGCAAAATATTTAAATCTTTTTCTCCTGACATCTTTTTTTGTTGCAAAACTAAGATATAGATGGCAGCATCTGTTTATCAAATGATAAAAAACAAAAAAGGAGGCAGACTGCCTCCTTTTTGTTGTACTTGTAACCTATCAACTGAACCTCACTATATGTGTTTGTGTTTTTTTAAAAAAATTTGGTTTTAAGAAGCCCTGTTTAAGGGTTATTCATACACTTCTAATTTTTCATCAATTGTTTTTTTCCCATCATTTGCATTCTTATAACTATCGTTTATTATTTGAATAGCTATAATCATTATTTGTGTTTATATGAAATTTTTAAAATCGAAAACCATTATTTCTCATTGGCTTTTTCATTACTTAAATTTCACAGTACAAAGGAACAATATTCCGGAATAAAATCTTCTATAAACCCCATCGATACATCTCGATTCTAATATCGATATTTATCTATAAAAAATATTTTGATGATAAGAAGTGTAGAATCCTCTAAGAATTTCTATAGTTTATGGTGTGTTTTGACAAGCTCAATAAGCTCAACCATATTTTCTATCTTCAATTTTTCAAAGATATTTTTTTTGATTGTGCTTACTGTATTTTGTTTTATATTCAGAGCATTTGAAATTTCTAGGTTTCCGTATCCATCAGCATATAGCTCTGCTATTTCTAGTTCTCGCTTGGTTAAACCCATAAGAGGGCTTATCAGATTCGGATTGTGAACCAACTGCACCATAAGATTCCTCAAACGCTCAGAAAAATATTCTCCTTTCTCTATAAAAGCTGTAATAGCTTCCCTCACCTCTTCTTCTTCACTCAGCTTGCTCAGATAGCCATTGGCACCTGCTTTCACAAATTTAAGTCCATGCAGTTCTTCTTCAAGTCCTGTAAAAACTAAAATTTTAACATCAGGATTTATCTTTTTCATATCAGGTAAAATATGCAGACTGTTTCCGTCCGGGAAATGAGCATCAATGATCACCATCTCTACCTTTTTTGATTCTACCAGCTCCAATACCTGATGTAAGGATGAAGTATGATACACGGTAGCCTCAGGGACAATATCACTGATAACAATCTCCATTCCCTGGCGTACGATGCTGTGATCGTCTGCCAACAGGAATATAATTTCTTTATTTTGAATTGATATTTCCATTATTATTACTATTTAAATTGATCCTGAATGTCACTTTAGTTCCTTTATGCAATTTACTTTCCACTGATATATTACCATCAAAAAGTTCTACAATTTCTTTTACAAGATTAAGCCCAAGCCCTGCTCCCAGGTTATCTACCTCATCAGAAACCACCCCTTGATAATAGGGATCAAAAATTTTACCAAGATCTGATTCTGATATTCCCACTCCTGTATCTCCTACTGTTGTAATCAGGGAAATTATATTTTCTCCCACTACTTCTGTATTCATCACAAGATCTATCTGCCCGTTTTCTGTAAATTTATTGGCATTCCCAATAATGTTCATAAAAATCTGGTTGATTCTGATATTATCCGAAAAAACATCTACATTCTCCGGAATTCTGTCTGTAACTACAAATCTGTTATTTCTTGTTTCCAGATAAGGAGTAATTACTTTTACAATTGAACTGATCTCTTCTTTAAGATTAAAATTTGATTTTATAAGTTCTTTTTCAGCATTCTCATTTTTGGTGTATTCCAGAATCTGATTAGACTGAAGGAGCAAAGTACTGTTTGTAAACTTTATGGATTTCAGATAGTCTTTTATTGTTTCATCTTTTGTTGTTCTTTGAATCTTATCGATAAATATATTGATGATTTTCAATGGAGACCTCAAATCATGGCTCAACATTCCCAAAATTCTGTTTTTGAAATTAAGATTCTTTTTAATCTCTTTATTAGCTGCATTCAGTTTTTGCTCATAAACAAATGCCATTCTTGTAAAATACATGATCAGAATGGATACAATAAACATCAGTATCATGAGTCCCAAGACCAAATTGGTCCTAATTCTGTTATTATTGGAACTCTGTTCGCTATATTCTTTTTCAAGCTCTTTTTTAAAGTCTTTTATTGCATTTTCATATACCTCAATCAAACTATTACTGTAAACCAATAACTTACTGAAATTACTGTAAAACTGTAAATTCTTCTTTTGACTTTGAGCAGCAATCTGCTGCATTCTCTTTACTTCAGCAACATAGTGTTTATCCATAGATTTTATGGTGTTGTCCATCTTAGACTTTACCTGAGAAATATCTATGGTTTTATTGTTGGTCATTGTAATCACCGTACTTTCCTTCTGTACATCCACTTTTCCTTTTACAGCATCTTTTAAACGCCCAAAAAAGCCTTTCTTTTTAACAGTATCAGCATATGTACGGGTCTGAATCTTAAAATCTTCAAAATCATTTTTATACTTTGCGGGTTCAAATGGCTTATCCTCAATATTCGAAGGTCCGTTCAGGGAATTCTTGTATACAGAATCTATCAGTGTTTCCAGTTTTACAGTCTTCTGAGTATCCTGACGATAAGCTTCCAGACTTTTTTTTAGTTTGGGACTTGTGTTTTCATACTCCCCAATCTTATCAAAATTGGTTTTAAGCTTTCTTAATGATTGAAAATAAAGCTGCAGATCATTATTATCTTGTGTAGCCATATATTTTTGCAAATGATCCTGCGCCGCCATAAAATCTTTCCGGGAATTGTCCGTCAATCCTCCCAGTGCACGGCTTTCCTCCAACTGATCTTTAATAAATTTCAGCTTTTTCCCGTTGACAAATTCGTTATAAAAAAATATGGCAATGATAACCTGTATCAATAAAATACAAAGGATCATTGAATAATGAACAACTTTTCTCAATTTAAAATTTAAGAATTTATTTTTCATATTTGTTTATCAGTTAAATTAATTCTTATACCCCATAAGTGAGTTTGATATTAATTCTCAACAATATACCATTATTTTCAATAATTATGCAATAGCTGTATATCATCTATTTGGCAAAGTTAAAGTAATTTTTGTCTTCTTGTAATAATGAATATTTGATAAAACCCACAAAAAACAATTTTATTTTATATAAAAACGCTCTGTAAACATAAAGTTTTATTCATGTAAACTCATTTTTTTAAATCAATTGCAAAAACTTGATGCTCAGTAAAATATTACTCTTCTGTCTATTTTATTATAAATATTAAATGATACCCCGCAAAATAATGTCTGAATCATAAACAGCCATCTATTTTTTCCAATCTCTTTAAAGAAAGAAACTCCCTGCCACATATGGTTTTATTACCATTCCGTATTTCTACTCAATACCACAATTGGTTATTTACACTCTAAGAACATATACCCTCTTCTTTGTTACTTTGAAATGCTTATTAATAGTGACAATATCCAATGTTAGACAAGGATATTCACATGTACCGGCAGATTCATCTCTATACTCAATCTATCGTATGGATGGTAAAGATCAGAGATTATTAAAGATCAGAAATGAAGGTACGTTACTTCATTTTGCTGTCTTTACTTTTTCTGTATCTCTTCAATACGATTATAAAAATAAAAACAAATAACCTATGATTACAGAAAACTACGACGTAATCGTCATTGGCGGAGGAGCAATAGGTCTGGCAACGGCTTATCACCTTGGTCAGCGCCAGGCTAAAACACTGGTACTGGAACAATATACCTTTGTCAATCAGCTGGGCAGCTCTGCAGGGGTATCACGTCAATTCCGGATTCCCTATCCAGATGAGTATATGGTACAAATGGCTTTGGACGCGCAACCTTATTGGGATGAACTGCAAAAAAAGACAGATACCCAATTGCTTGATAAAGTGGGAACACTCTGGTTTGGAGATCCTGAAGTACATTCTACCGAAGGAAATATTGCTGAAGCAGAAAAAGCTTTAAAAGCCTTAGGCGTTCCTTATACCACTTTGAATTCAAAGGAAATTGAAGAACAATATCATTTCAAAAACCTTCCGGATAATTATACAGGTCTGTTTCAACCTGATGGTGCCAGCATTAATTTCAAAGCAACGATTGAAACACTTTTAGATCTTTGTAAAAAGGAAGAAACCGTTGAGCTCAGAGAAGATTCTCCGGTATTGGAAATCAAACAAAAAGGTGAACTTTTTGAGCTTACCACTCCCAATGGAATTTATATCGCAAAAAAATTGGCCATTATTCCGGGACCTTACATCAATAGTGTTATTAATCTGCTTGATTTTAAAATAGAAGCCACTTACTGGAATATGTCTTCTGCTTATTTTAAAAAGACCGATCCTAAGATACAATATCCAACCTGGTTTGTATTCCAGAATGCAACAGGAGAAAATGGCAACCAGTTTTATGGTTTCCCTTCCGTGGAATGGGATCATCCGGAATACATCCGTGTGGCACCTGATTTTGTTATCAAACCTTTGGAAGAGCCAAGCGACAGAACATTGATTCCAAACCCTCAGGAACTGGTTTACACCTCCGAATGGATAGAAAAACATATGACCGGACTCAGTATTATTCCGGAATATACCTCAACATGCCTTATCGCACTGAGCACAATCCCCAATAAAGAACTGCTGATTGATTTTGCACCCTCTTATGTCCCCAACCATAAAAATATTGTGGTGTATGCTACAGGATGGGCTGCCAAATTCACTCCATTTTTAGGTAAAATCATGTCTGACCTGGCATTGGACGGCCATACTGATTTCGATATCACTCCTTTCCGATTAGGATATAAATATTTCTTAGCACTTTAAAATTATAAAACCATGAATCAAGAAAACGTAAACAAAGATACCCAGCTGTATCCGGGAATGCAGCCAGATCTGAAAACTGAAGTAGCCATCATTGGTGCCGGAACCTCTGGATTATACACTGCTTTCCGTTTGGTAGCAGATAATAAATATAAAGGTCACGAAGTTCAGATCTTTGATATGAGCGACAGATTAGGCGGAAGACTGGAATCCGTAATCATGCCCGGAATGAATTTCTGGGGTGAGCTTGGAGGAATGCGTTATCTGACTTCTCAGGAAATCGTAACCACTTTGATAGAAGGTTATCCGTTAAAAGAAAAAGATCTGAACAAAAGAACACCTGTATTAAAGGATAAAATGACCCCTGTTGAATTCCCGATGGGTGAGCCAGACAAACTATTCATGTACATCAGAAAAGAACGTTTCAAACAAAATTCATGGACAGAAGAGCAAAAACAGGGCAATAAACTGATTACCCGTTATTTCCTGAATGAAAATGATGAAGGGTTCAGCTCTGATCAGTTATTCAATAAAATCATTTATAATGTACTCATGTCAGATCCATGGGTGGCTGCAACGTATAAAGATCTTATTATTGCAGATCCTAACGGCTATGATTATACATTCAAACTGACCAGCAGAGATTGGGATGCTATAAAGCCGAGAATGATTTACAACTTCCCTGGTTCTCCTTATGATAAGCGTTTAGTAAATGATATCGGTTTCTGGAACCTGATTAAAGACCAGGTTTCTCAGGAAGGATATGAGTTCTTAGCAAATGCCGGAGGATATTATTCCAATACAATCAACTGGAATTCTGCAGAGGCATTTCCTTATATGGTAGGAGATTTTTCTGCTGATACTACCTACAAAACTATTGAAGAGGGGTATGACAGCATTGCTTATGCAGTTGCCAACACCTATATGGCATATGATGGAGCGCGTATCTGGTCTGAAAACAAATTGATTACTTTCACTAAAGATCATCATTTAATCGCGACTCACAAATATGAGCTTACTTTCCTGAATATTCAGAGCAACACCACATGGAAAGTGTACGCCAATTCAATCGTATTGGGTATGCCAAGAAAGTCTCTTGAACTTCTGGATCAGAATAACTTCTTTTTTGACGCCAACAGAAACCAAGAACTGAACAAAAATATCCGTTCTATCATTATGGAGCCTGCGTTTAAAATCCTGATGGGCTTCGAAGGTCCTTGGTGGAGAGATATGGGAATTGATTCCGGGCATTCTATTACAGATTTACCGATGAGACAGTGTTATTATTTCGGTACAGATAATGAGACCAAAAACTCAATGTTATTGGGAAGTTATGGTGATATGGAAACGGAAACCTTCTGGAAAGCGCTTTCTGATGATAAAGTTCTGTTTAAAGTGAGAGCTGCCCGATCTGCATCTCTGGAAGAATTACATAAGTTTGATGACGTTCAGGCCACTCAGTTTATGGTCAATGAATTGATGAATCAGCTGAAAGAATTACATGGTGTAGATATTCCTGAGCCTTATGTAACTTACTTCAGAGATTGGACAGATGATCCTTACGGTGCAGGATATCATGCTTGGAAAGCAGGGTTCTCCGTAAAAGATGTAATGCCTTATATGAGAAAGCCATTGATGGATGAGCAGATTCATATTATCGGGGAAGCGTATTCTGATCAGCAGGGCTGGGTGGAAGGAGCTTTCTGTGAAGCTGAAAAAATGCTTCAGACCCATTTTAAATTAGACTGGCCATACTGGTTAGATCCTGAATATTATTTAGGGTGGTAGCCAAGTATCAGTAGAGAAGATGATGTATACAGGTAAAGCTCCGGATTGTTCCGGAGCTTTTATTATTTTAATTTTATCTAAGAGATCCATTGTGTTATTAATTAATTTATTACATTTGCATAACTAGTTATATAATTAATTATACATTATGGAATTATTTGAAAAAACAGGAAAGATTGCTCTAGGCAGCAGATTACGTTTTATGGCTTCTAATATTACAGAAGAAGCAGCAAAAATCTATGAGCTGTATGATGTTAATTTTTCACCAAAATGGTTTCCCGTGTTCTTTGTTCTTTCCGAAGAAGGTTCAAAAACCATCACTGAAATTGCTGAAGAAATAGGACATTCTCAGCCATCGGTGACAAAGATTATCAAAGAAATGACCACAGCAGGCCTGGTAAAGGATAATCAAAAATCAGAAGATAAAAGAAGAAATATTGCAGGACTTACTGAAAAAGGAAAAGAACTTTCTGCCAAAATAAAAATCCAATGTACAGATCTTGACCATGCCATTGAAGAAATGATCAGCGAAGCTACACACAATCTTTGGGAGGCACTTGCAGAATGGGAACATCTGTTTGAAAAAAAGTCTTTGCTCGCAAGAGTAAAAGATCAGAAAAAAACCCGTGAAAGTAAGAATGTAAAAATAGTTGATTATGAACCAAAATACCAATCAGCATTCAAAGCACTCAATCAAGAATGGATCTCTACTTATTTTGAAATGGAAGATGCCGATTATAAAGCATTGGATAATCCTGAAGAATATATTTTAAATAAAGGTGGAAAGATCCTTGTAGCCCTATACAATGAAGAACCACTTGGTGTCTGCGCTCTTATCAAGATGGATGATCCGGAATATGATTTTGAACTGGCAAAAATGGCTGTTTCTCCCAAAGCACAGGGCAAAAATATAGGTTGGTTGTTGGGACAGGCTATCATCAGCAAAGCCAAGGAATCCGGTGCATCAAAAATATATCTTGAGAGCAACACCTTACTGAAACCGGCCATTAATCTGTATTACAAACTGGGATTCCAGAAAGTAACTGGACGTTCTACACCTTATCAGCGCTGTAATATTCAAATGGAATTAAATGTAAAAAATTAAAATATGTACGATAAAAAAGTAGCCATCGTTATAAAAGATGATCTGTTGCCATGGCAAAAACTTAATGTTATTTCTTTTTTAGCCGGAAGCATTGCCATTAAATTCCCTGAAACTCATGGTGAAAAATTCGTTACCGCGGATCAGAAAGAATTCTTACCATTTATAAAGCACCCCACCCTTATCTATAAAGCAGATAATACGGAAAAGCTTCAAAGAGCATTTCAACGCTCAAGAGACCGTGAGCTAGCAATCGGAATCTATACTCAACAGCTTTTTGATACCCGATCCGGGGAAGAAAATGTTCTTGAAATAGGAAAACATACTGCAGATAATCTGGACCTGATAGGGATCATCGTGTACGGTGACAATAAAAAGGTAGATAAAGCCTTAGACAGATTAAAATTCCATGAGTAAGTCATAGGAAATTCCGAAGACCTATTCCGTATAAAAGCTTATTTCAAAATAGTTACAATCACAAATGCACAAATCTTTTTATTTGTGCATTTCTTACTATTTCTTACTATAAGAACTAATATCCATTCTTCTAAACTCTGTCAAAATATGGGCTGTTATATACTAATTCCATATCACCATCATTAGTATTTTCTATTTTTCTAATGGAATCCTGAAACTATATTTTCCTAACTTTTCAGATTGAAACGAAATAAAGAATTCACCAGATAATTTATTAGGTTATCTGAAATATTCAAAAACCAATAACAGCAAAACAGCTTATCATCTTATGACAGATAAAAATTTTAATCCTCAGAAAGGATTTATATTCAGTAAGCATGTGCCGGAAGAATTATCACATTTTGACCGGATCTTTGATGTTTTCAAAGATTTGCTTACCCACACCTCAGGAGATCTTGAGGAAGCCTTTGAGTGGCTTGATATGCTGGATAAGGAATATGATATCTTCAGTGATGAATATACCCTTCAGGATCTTGAAGAAGATTTGAAAAAAAGAGGTTATATCAGAGAGGAAGATTCCGAAGAAGGCAATACAGGAAGTGGAAAAGGTAAAAATATATTGACTCCCAAACTGGAAGCTGCTCTTCGTGAATATGCCTTAGATCAGATTTTTGGTAAACTGAAGAAAAACGGAGCAGGAAACCACCGTACCAACAAAACGGGAATCGGAGATGAAAGAGATGGAGAAAACCGCTCTTTTCAATACGGAGATGATCTTGCAGCCGTCAACATAACAGAAAGCTTGAAAAATGCACAGATCAATAACGGAATTTCAGACCTGCGCCTGACAGAGGAAGACCTCATTGTAGAGGAAACCAAACACAAGGCACAAATGAGTACCGTTCTGATGATTGACATCAGCCACTCCATGATCCTATACGGTGAAGACCGTATTACCCCGGCCAAAAAAGTGGCTATGGCTCTCGTGGAATTGATTAAACGAAAATATCCCAAAGATTCCATTGACATTATTGTTTTTGGAAACGAAGCATGGCCCATCAAGATCAAAGACCTTCCCTATTTAAAAGTTGGGCCTTATCATACCAATACAGTAGCAGGCCTGGAACTCGCAATGGATATCCTCCGTAGAAAAAGAAATACCAACAAACAGATTTTTATGATTACAGACGGAAAACCGAGCTGTATTCAGTTACCCAGCGGAGAGTTCTATATGAACAGTTTCGGATTGGATGAGAAAATTGTTAACCAATGTCTCAACAGAGCAGCACAGGCCAGAAAACTGAAAATCCCAATTACCACATTTATGATTGCTCAAGATCCTTACTTGCGTCAGTTTATTGAAGAATTTACAGCTCAGAACAAAGGGAAAGCTTTCCTAACGGGACTTTCAGGTTTAGGACAAATGATTTTTGAAGATTACGAGAAAAACAGAATAAGAAGAATATAAAAGTCAGATTGTTGACTTTAAAGCATTCAAAATAAAAATCTTACCAGATAATTAGTATTACAAGAAAATGAAAAACGATATTACATTCAAAGAATTAAAAAACTCCGGTTACACTCATAAAACGATTAATGAGGAAATCCAGGCGAACTTAATCGCTAGAATTAAAGCTAAAGAACCTGTATTTGAAGGACTTTGGGGCTATGAAGACACCGTTGTCCCTCAATTGAAAAAAGCGATTCTTGCAGGTCATCATATCAATCTGCTGGGCTTGCGTGGTCAGGCAAAAACCAGAATTGCAAGAAGTATGGTGAATCTGCTTGACGAATATATGCCTATTGTAAAAGGTTCCGAGATTAACGACAGCCCATTTCTCCCTATTTCAAAATTTGCGAAAGATCTTCTTGAAGAATTAGGCGATGAAACTCCTATTTCGTGGGTACACCGCTCTCATCGTTTCTATGAAAAACTGGCTACTCCGGATGTAAATGTCGCTGACTTAATTGGAGATATAGATCCTATTAAAGCGGCAACCTTAAAACTACCCTATTCTGATGAACGGGTTTTACATTACGGAATGATTCCCCGTGCCAACCGTTCTATTTTTGTTCTCAATGAATTACCGGATCTGCAGGCAAGAATTCAGGTTTCCCTGTTCAATATTTTGCAGGAAGGAGATATTCAGATCCGTGGATTTCAGCTGAGAATGCCGCTGGATATTCAGTTTGTATTCACCGCCAATCCGGAAGATTATACCAACAGAGGAAGTATTGTAACCCCGCTGAAAGACAGAATCGGGTCGCAGATTTTCACCCATTATCCAAAAACAATTGCCCTTGCAAGACAGATTACAGAACAGGAGGCTATGATTTCTGCTGAAGATAAAGCACAGATACAGATTCCTGATCTGGCGAAAGATCTTTTGGAAGAAGTAGCCTTTGCAGCCCGTGTCAGTGAATATGTAGATGCAAAAAGCGGTGTAAGTGCCCGCCTTACCATCAGTGCTATGGAAAACTTAGTGGCAGCAGCAAAATTACGATTGATTGAGTCCGACACTGAAAAAACAACCCTCCGCCTGCTTGACTTTATGTCCATCATTCCTTCTATCACTGGGAAAATTGAACTGGTGTATGAAGGAGAACAGGAAGGAGCAGATTATGTAGCCAAAATTTTAATTGACAAAGCGGTAATGGCCCAATTTGAAAGCATTTTCCCGCGTATTTCCAAACTGGAAAAAGAAGGAATCAAAACCCCTTATACCGACCTCATCAGATGGTTTAACAAAAATCATCTGGAGCTTAATTACAATGATACGGATGAAGAATTCTATGCTAAACTTGATAAGATAGCACCCCTCACAACTGTAATTGAAGAAAATGCATCTGAATTGAGTACAGAAGATCAAAATTTCTGTAAGGAACTAGTTTTATGGGCATTAACGATCAGTAACAAAATTGACAAATCTGAAAATCAGAATACCTTTACTTTTGAATCACCGGGTATTGGTCAATTCTTACGTAACTAAAATCAGTACAATAATATAATGACAAAACCTTCAGATCAGCTGGAGGTTTTTATTTTTTTAAGAAATAAGATCAGTTTTACACCATATTACCCCCTTTTAAGACGGCAGAACCAAAAGGACTATCAATCAGCCACAACCACTCTCCCTCTTCATTTCTTTTCATGATGCAGGAAGTATTACCCGTCATATGAAGAGGATGTCCATCCGGAGCTATTCCCGTCATTTCCCATTGATCCATCCACATTGCAAGATCATTCACAAGAGTTATATGCGGAGCCTCACCTTGTATATCCAGTTTTAATCTGCAGATCGCATTCATTGCCATTGCTATCTGATCAAGGCCTCTCAGCTCTCTCCCATCTCTGTCTATGTAGACTGCTTCAGGATGAAAACAGCTCAATGCACCTTTCACGTCTCCGTTTTTGATACGGTTACGGAAATAGGCTACAGCACCGGCCTCTGTTTTTCTGTCAAAATCCTCCATTATTTCAGATTTCGGGAGTCTATTTCCCTTTTCAGTGCTCTCTTGTCTTTATTCCAGCTATTGGCAACAAAAAAGCAAAAATTATAGGTAAAAAAGTCATTAAACCCAGGCCTTTACTTATCGTACTATAAATAGCAATGCCAGCCAATACTCCCAGAATTATTGCATTGACAATATTTCTGGCTTCAATGGTTCTTTTTTTCTCTAAAAGCTCCTGATCAGTTAATTCTGACAATTCTTTTTCCATGGTTTAATATAAGTTTTTGGGTTATTTTTGGGTTAAAACGGTAAAAGTTTATGATGTTAAAAATCTATTTTTACCGAAAGCTAAAATACAATATTGCCAAGACATTCTTTTATTTGTAATTTTATTTTGCCTTATTTATTTTGGAAAAATTTTAAGACTTATGGAAGACACCCTGAATTGTATTTACAGAGTTATCAATTTCATGGAAAAAAATTATGATCATCCCGTTTCGGTAAAAGAACTGGAAGATATCTCCCATTATTCTTACCGAAATATTCAACGCATCTTTAAGTACAGCTGTGGAGAAACAATAGGTGCTTTCCAGCAAAGGCTGAAAGTAGAAAATGCTTATAAACGAATTCTTTACACCCAGGAAAACCTTACCTCCATTGCCATTGAAGTAGGTTTCGCCAATATTGCTTCCTTTTCCAAAGCTTTTAAACAACATTTCGGAATTTCCCCAAAAGCGGCAAGATTAAGTAAGGAAAAACTTCTTTGTGAAGACGAGATTGTACCGGTAACATCTGATATATTGCTGGAACCGGATATCATATTTATTAAGCCTTTACAGGTATACTATCAAAGTGTTAAAACCTATTACAACAACGAAGAAATTGAAGTACTGTGGGAAAAATTCATGGAAAATGAATTTCCGGATTCCGGGACAGAATATTTTGGAGTTATAGCGGATGAACCTTTGATTAAAACGGAAATCAACTGTAGATATGACGCATGTGCCTCTGTTCAATCTGTCAGCAAAAAGCTTCCTTCAAAAACAATATTTGGAGGCAAATATGCCAGATTTACTCACACGGGAAGCTATGAAACAATAGATGAAACCTATACTAAAATCTATTCACGCTGGATTTTTAATTCAGGGTTGGAATTTTCCCACACTCCCATCATAGAAAAATATGAAAGGCATGCGGAGAATGAAGATGATCAGGAAAAACAGCTGACGTATATTTTATTGCCCTTGAAGTAAGTTGTCAATTTGGGACAACTTTAAAAATTTTCGCAGATCTAATTTTGCCTTATTAAAAAATAGATCAATTATGCAAAAAAAGAAAATTTTATTCACGTTACTCCCTGCTCTTTTACTTTCGTGTTCACAGACAGATATACCGGAACCTCCAGGTACTACAAACCCTGTAACTCCTGTTTACAAAATGCCGGAAGAATCTGCAATACACGAAGGAACCTGGCTTCAGTGGCCACACCAGTATCAATATGGAACAACCTACCGAAACCGTCTGGATGCAACCTGGGTAGCAATGACCAAAGAGCTGGTACAAAATGAAAAAGTTCACATCATTGCTTATGACGCTGCGGAAAAAAAACGTATTACGGGATTATTAAACAGTGCAGGAGTTCCGCTTACCAACATTAATTTCAAACTTTACCAGACCGATGATTTCTGGGTAAGAGATAACGGGCCGATCTATGTGAAAGACCAAAATGGCCAGTTATTTATTCAGGATTGGGGATTTAACGGTTGGGGAAACAAAGCCGAATATAGCAAATGTAATGTGATTCCATCCAAAATCGCTACAGATACCAATATTCCAAAAATCAATCTCAATTCAGTGATGATCAATGAAGGCGGTAGTGTGGAAATTGATGGAAACGGAGTGTTAATGGCCTGTAAAAGTTCCATTCTTAATAACAACAGAAATCCGGGAATGACTCAGCAAGAGGCAGAAGCGATATTTACTAAAAATTTAGGGGTAACGAAATTTATCTGGCTGAATGGAAAAGCAGGTTTCGATATCACAGACATGCACATTGACGGGTTTGCCCGATTTGCCAATTCATCTACCATTATCACAATGAATCCGGATGACCTTAATTACTGGCAGGTTCCTAATGGTGATATTGATAAACTGTATGATGCAACCACCAAAAGCGGAGCTGCCTATCAGTTTGTAAAAGTTCCTTTAACCAGAAATGATGTGATCACCACTTACGGAAAAAATGTAGGCCGTGCTTCTTACATCAATTATTATATTGCGAATAACCGTGTATTGGTTCCTAATTATAATGACCCGAATGATGCGGTAGCCAATAACATCATCCAACAACTCTACCCTGGTAAACAAGTGGTTGGAATAGACTGCCGTAACTTATTTGCCAATGGCGGAATGGTGCATTGTGTAACTCAGCAACAGCCTCAATAAATAATCTTAAAAATAAAGCCTGCTGAAAATCAGCAGGCTTTACTGATAGAGAATGCCAGTCACTAAAAATAGCGTAAATTTGCTTTGCCATCTTTGTAAGAGACGGTTTTCTATTATAAGTATTATGAAAAAAACAGCACTTTCTTTATTCGTTCTTCTGAATATTGTTTGTAAGGCACAAAATTTTGATGTAATTCCCCTGGGGATATATGGTGGTGAGCAGGAAGACAATTTATCAGCTTATCTGGTAGGTGCTCCTAAAGACAATGCATTTCTTTGTCTTGATGCCGGTACTGTAAATGCAGGAATCCGAAAAGGGATTGAATTGAAAAGTCTTGAAGGATCAGCAGAATCAGTTCTTAAAGATCAGATAAAAGGATATTTTGTATCACATGGCCACCTGGATCATTTATCAGGACTTATCATTAATTCTCCGGCAGATTCCAAGAAAGATATTTTTGCCATAGCTCCTGTAATTCAGATCTTGCAAAATCATTACTTTATCACAGATACCTGGATCAATTTTGCCGATCAAGGACAAAAACCCATTCTTGGAAAATATCATTATAATGAGCTTCAGGAAGGAACTGAAATTCCGGCACCTAAAACTCCGTTTTTTATTACTGGTTATGAACTGAGTCATGTAAACCCTTATAAAAGCAGTGCTGCACTGGTAAGAAGAGATGATCATTACCTACTGTATCTGGGGGACACTGGTGCAGACCGCATCGAAAAGTCTGACCGTCTGGATCATCTTTGGAACACGATAGCTCCGCTTGTTAAAAAAAGACAGTTAAACACGATATTAATTGAGGTTTCTTTCCCTAATAGCCAGCCTGAGCATCTGCTATTCGGACATCTTACTCCTAACCTGTTGATTGAGGAATTGAGTAAACTGAAAGAAAAAACTGGACAAAGCAGTCTTGAAGGGCTCAACATCGTAGTTACTCATAGAAAACCTACTGGTGATAATCCCGAACTTATCAAAAAAGAGCTATTGAAAAACAACCCTTTAAAAGTAAATTATACCTTCCCCGAGCAAGGTAAAAAGATTAGTTTACCATAACAATAAATAAAAAGATGGAGCAAAATTGGCTTCATCTTTTTTATTTCAGGGATTTTCATTTATATTAGAATAAATTTTAAGTAATTAAAATTCAACAACTTAAATCTTCCTCAATAAAATTAATAAACTTTTTAATGGTTTTTATTAATTTATCATCGTAATATTGCAATATAAAATTAAAACAATGGGTGTTACAAAAACAGAAATCTATACTGAAGAACAAAATAAGCTGGCTTCTCTGCTTAAAGTTTTGGGACATCCGGCAAGAATAGCCATTTTACAGTACATTATTAATCAAAAAGCATGTATCTGTAACGATCTTGTTGAAGAACTTGGACTGGCTCAGGCTACCATTTCTCAACACTTAAAAGAGCTGAAGAATATCGGGATCATTAAAGGTTCTATTGAAGGAAAATCTGTATGTTACTGTATTAATGAAAGTACCTGGAAGCAATTTCAAAATGAATTCAACCTGTTTTTTAATCAGGATGTAACTATAAAACAATGCTGTTAAGGCATTTTTTTTGAATAAACATATCGTAATATTGCAATATAACACTATATAAATTTTAATCTATTATGAGACTATCAAAAATTAAAGAAATTCTACCTACACTGGAAAATGTAGAATTTCAATTAGAAAACGGAAGCTTTGTCCCAGAACATTTCCATGTAACGGAAGTGGGACAAATTGTAAAAAACTTCATCGATTGCGGAGGGGTAATCAGGCATGAAAAAGCAGTTAATTTTCAGTTATGGAATGCTGATGATTATCAACACCGTCTGAAACCGGGAAAACTGCTTCATATCATTCAACTTTCTGAAGAACAACTGGGAATAGAAGATTCAGAAATTGAAGTAGAATATCAGGGTGAAACTATTGGCAAATATGATCTGGAATTTAACGGGAAAAACTTCGTTCTGAAAAACAAAACAACCGGCTGTCTTGCTCAGGAAGCCTGTGGGATTCATTCTGAAAAACAAAAGAAAAATATGTCTGAATTATCTGTAAACCCAACTTCAGTGTGTAATCCGGCATCAGGCTGCTGCTAATTAATCCTAATAAAAAGTTATGTATCAAGAATTATTAAACACGATTCGATCTTTACAATGGGAAAATATAGATTCCGATAGAAAAGAGATTCTGGAACCTTTGATCAGCTTTATCCAACAAAAAGTTAACGATAGCAAAGAAATCAATCTGAATTTTATCTGCACTCACAATTCCCGCCGAAGTCATCTGGCACAGGTTTGGGCACAGGCAGCAGCTTCTTTCTTTACGATTCCGAAAGTTTACTGCTATTCCGGAGGCACGGAAACGACGGCATTATTTCCAAAAGTTGCAGAGATCCTGAAGGAACAGGGTTTCACAGTTTTCAGTATTACTGATACAGCCAATCCTGTGTATGCAATAAGATATAACGACAACAGCCATCCAGTTATGGGCTTTTCAAAAAAATATGACAGTCCGTTCAATCCAGTATCAGAATTTGCAGCGATCATGACATGCTCACAGGCAGATGGTGGATGTCCGTTCATTCCAGGAGCAGAGAAAAGGATTCCTATTACGTTTGAGGATCCTAAAGTTTCAGATAATACTCCGGAACAGGCATCAGTATATGCTGAAAGAAGCTTGCAAATTGCAGAAGAAATGTTCTATGTCTTTTCTAACATCAAACTCTAATCATGCAGCCCAGATTAAAATTTCTTGACCGTTATCTTACTTTATGGATATTTCTCGCCATGGGTATGGGGATTGCCTTGGGATATTTTTTTCCGGTTATTCCTGATTTAATCAATTCGCAGTCTATTGGAACAACGAATATTCCTTTGGCAATCGGGCTTATTCTTATGATGTATCCTCCATTGGCAAAGGTAGATTATTCTCTTCTGCCATTGGTATTTAAAGATAAAAAAGCAATTAGTGTCTCTTTATTTCTCAACTGGATCATCGGTCCGCTTCTGATGTTCGGTCTTGCTATACTCTTTTTAAGGCATGAACCCGATTACATGGCTGGTTTGATCCTTATTGGGCTGGCCAGATGTATTGCTATGGTCATCGTCTGGAATGACCTTGCCAAGGGTAACAGAGAATATGCAGCTTTGCTGATTGCTTTGAACAGTATCTTTCAGGTGTTTACGTATAGTTTTATGGTGTGGCTGTTCATTAATGTACTTCCCAACCAACTGGGGCTTGCAAGTTTTAAGGTAAATGTCTCTATGAAGGATATTACAGAAAGTGTACTGATCTATCTGGGAATTCCTTTTCTGGCAGGATTTCTCAGTCGTTATTTCCTTATAAAATCAAAAGGTTCGGAATGGTACAATAGAAAATTCATACCTCAGATATCCCCTGTCACGTTGTATGCTTTATTATTTACAATTGTATTGATGTTTAGCTTAAAAGGCTCCAAAATACTGGAATTGCCAATGGATGTTGCTAAGGTAGCAATCCCTTTAATTATCTATTTTGTTTTGATGTTTTTCGTAAGTTTCATGATCAATAAAGCATTAAAAATTCCATATGATAAAAATGCATCTATTGCCTTTACTGCTACCGGAAATAATTTTGAACTGGCAATTGCTGTTGCGATCTCAGTTTTTGGTATACATTCACCACAGGCATTTGTAGGAGTAATCGGTCCTTTGGTAGAAGTTCCGGTACTTATCCTTCTGGTAAAAGCAAGTTTATTATTGAAGAAGAAATGGTATCATAAATAATCTAAGATCCAAAATAAAAAGCATCACTGTTCCGGTGATGCTTTTTTATTCTATTAATTTTGAAGAGAAAAATTAAGTCTCAGATTAAATTTCACCAATCACAGGACTGTTCTTATCATTTTTTGAATGGGCATAACGATAAACAAAATACCAGGTGATCAATATCTGGAACAGGATGACAGTGGGCAGAATAAAAGGATAATGCACAAATATATTTAATGAATCTCCGTGTGCCAGCATCATGGGTAAATCAAGGAAATTAAAGATAGTAATTGTCCAAAGCAAAGCCTTGCTTCCTTTAAAATACCACCAGCAAAATAGTCCATAAACAAATTCAATGATAAAATTCAGAATGGGAAAATCAAGAATACCTAATCCAAAAGCCGGTTTGGCAGAGAATGGTGACAGCTGAATATCCTTCTCATGAAAAATAACATCAATCATGACATGAGATAAAACTCCAATGGCAAAAGCCAGCGCCAATTTTCTGTTTTTATACCCGCAGTTGATCACACAAAACGAAAGTACTGCCGCAGCAACTCCTGAAAAAACTGAATGTGAATAAGGCAGAAAGTCAAGATGTACTCTACCTCCTGAGATTGAAAAATGTTCCCAACCCAAATAGTTAAAAAACACCCATAATACTTCTACAAGTTGTACAGAAATCAAAAGTGGAAACAATGGCAGTTTCGGGCTATTTTTTTTAATGAGTAAAGCTGTGGCAGCGTGATTAATAGCATACATAATATCATATTTATATATGCAAAGATGCACCAGCTATTTTACATACGCTTGTATGATTTGGCTATTCTGCAATAAAATTGAAGGAGACTGACCAAACATTCTTCTGAATGTCCGGTTGAAGTGAGGAGCATCTGAAAATCCCGCTTCCAGAGCTGCCTCTGTGATATTCCGTCCATCGAAGATATATTGCAACGCAATCAAAAGTCTTGCCCAAAGAATATATTTTCTCACCGGAATACCTACCTGCTCTGTAAATAAATGAATAAGCCTGCCTGGAGATAAATGAACCAAAGCCGACAGGCTTTCAATTTTCAGATTCCCATTTTGTGGCTGCTTAAGAACTTCCAGAATTTTAATAATCCTGTCATCCATATTCTCACTTTCATTTGTGTCTGCCAGTTCCTGAAGAAATTGAAGTACTGTATTAAAAATAGGATCAGCAATTGTATTATTAATCAATAAGGGTTTCATATCCGTCAAAAGTTCTTCCACTACAGATTCCGGTAGTGCTGCTATTTTTTTCTCAGATAAGTAAACTTTCTTAAGCCTCGTTCCTATTTTACTTTCTGGATCAATATTGATTAGTAAAAAAGTATTGTCGCGGGTTCTGCATTCGTGAGGTTCATCAGAATTGATAATAACAGCTCTATATTTCATAATAGAGCCAGATGAAATCACTTCTATTTCGTTCTCAAGACTTATAGCAATCTGGATTGCATGATGCTCATGAACTACAGTATCAACGGCGTGTCCAAGATAGATAAAATATCCGGTCGAGAAGAACAATAGCGGTTGGGTCATATAAACTTGGATGTATAAGTTTTTATATTCAAATATATTTAAATAAAGATACATGAATCACACCTGCCGGATAAAAATATTAAATTTCTGTGGAGAAGAGAATGGCCATAATACGGCACATAAGCATTTTCAATCGTTGAATTATCGGGTGCTTCAATAGGATGCTGCTTCCATCAGGCTATGCTTTTTATATTTAGTTCTTGCAGCTTCAGACAAAAACAGATAATCAGTATCAATCCAATCGCTCTGTTCTTCATAGAATGATTGGAAAAAAGGCCCTATTTCATAGGGCCATGGGTATTGTAAAATAGAAACATCCTGTTGTTTCATCTTTAAAATTTAACTGCTATAGTAATTACAGACTCTTATTTGATGTATGATTATCTTCAGGCCAGGCAAAACCAATTCCTCCATGTTTATATCTGTTTGTTTCCAGATAAAATGTGTTCACACCCTGAAGCCCAACACCTGCATAGTAAACAAATTTATCGATGTGTTCCTGATATTCACCAAACTCCCGATACTCTTTATGTAAACCCATCAAACTTGCCAGTTCTTCATTATGAATACGCAAAGCCTCTGCACAAGCATCTTCCAATGAGAGGTTATATTCCTGCTGTAATACGAAAACCAAATTAAAAACTTCTGTTCCTTTAGCCATTTCTTTAGGCAGAGAATGAAGATCATTTTGCCAGGCGACAACCAGAGTCATATGGGAAATCATTTTTTGTACCACGATATGCTCAAAGATATGTTCCGGCAGGACAAGACCTGATTCAATCTCGCCAAAAATCAGATAAGGACGCATGAGAACCGAATATTCACGAATGGTTTTATAAAGATTCAGTGACGGCGGGCGGTGTGCTATTTTGTAAGGATACTCCAGCTCTATTCCATATCTGAAGGATTGATAAAAATAGTAAACAAACCGCTCAAACCATAGATCTGGCATAAAAGCACGAAATTCATCCCGGATCATTGCCATATGATGATAGAGTGCATTTTCCTCCGGCAAGGGTTGAGCACCCTTGAGAATATCGGTACAACGAATTCGTAACTCCTGAATTTCCTCAAGAGACGAATGTTCCACCTGATCATCGAGAGCAACATACTGAAGCATGAACCGGTTGCATGGAATGGCCTGCTCATAGGTTAGGTGTGGCCACATACGTGCAGTACACCTATGCAGTTCCATTTTTTTATAAATTTTGCGTTGTTTTTCAGTCAAAAAAGTATAATCATTATCAATCCAATCATCCATATCTTTTCCCATTTGTTCAGCATGTGGATTAATAAGATCAGGCCATGGGTAACATCCCCGTAGTAAATAATCTGCACTATTAAATTGTTCTGGTGTCATTTTTATTTATATTTTAAAATTATTTGTACTTAATCAATATCAACTGTTTTATGCTAAAAAAATCCAGTTGTGATTTATTTAGCATATTGATTGTTGCTATAATACCGCTTTGTATTTCATAGATCATGTATTCACATATGGGTATATCCATCAATCTGTTCTGCACATCTGGCAGGTACTCAATATATAATCACCACGAGGTTAATGTCTTTTCAAACACCGCGGTAATCATTCATATTTTATTGAAATTGGTTCTGTCCTAAGGTTTCTTTTAATTCGGAAGCACTAGGAAATTCAGTCCTGTTGTAACGGTCAAGCTTGGTAGATATATTTTTCCAACCGCTCAGTACCATACTCATATAATGTACCCAATTGACCACAGCCTCGTGCCATACACCAAAGTCTGGAAGTGAGGCCTGCAGGGTTACAAATTCCTTCAGATCTTCATTATGAAGCCGAAGATCTTCCAGGCAGGCTTCCTCTAATGAGACCCTGCGTTCATTCTGGATCACCTTCACAATATTATAGTAAATGCTGCCTGTTGCTTCATCTTTTACTACAGATTGAACTTCATTGAAAAAAGTTACCAAATGACAGGCAAGTGCCTGCAGGCGGCGGATCACAGGATGATTATGGATTTCAGGAGGCAGAGTGATGCCTGTTTCAACTTCGGTGAGCTGCAGGAAAGGATACAGACAAATGGAATCTTCCCTTAGGACAATGCATTCTGCTGTTGTAGGAAATATCTTATTCTTCTTGTATTCCTGTTCTTTTTTAAGACCACTAAAATATCTGCTGATCATCTGTGTAAAACGATGCATTGATTCTTGTGGAATAAACTGAAGCAATTCCTCTCTTAACGAAGCCAGCATAGAACCGAGAGGTATTCCGGACTGGGCTGCACTGATCTCACCATTCAGTATGGCGATAGACTTGGTATGTATACCATCTATCTCTTCTGGGTCGCTTTCCTCATACAAATCATCATTGTATAAGGTCCATAGCATCAGCCTGCAGATTGGCTTGAACCGGTCAGCAGAAGCAGTTGGAAACCACTGTGCTGCGATATGTGCAGTCTTCGTTTTTTTGTACTTTTTACGCACATTAGGATTGTTTTCGTAGAGCCACAAATATTCTCCATCAATCCATTGATTTTCAGTAATCTCCTGGAGCTGTTCAGCATGTGGATTTTTTAGAGTTGGGAATGGATACCTGAACTTATTCTGGAGAAGTTCAAGGGGATTAAATTTTTCATTACTCATGATTGTATGTTTTAATAGTTATAGTTTTTTCACCCATATATTATTTTATTGAATATATCCAGCCTCACAAAACGCTGAAAAACACATTCAAAACAATATACCTAACTCATTAACAATAAGATACAATCATTAATTATATACTAAATATACAATTAATTATATTACATTTTACATAAAAAACACAATATAACTAAACAATATTCAATATACTGATTATCAAACAATTACTTGTTACGTTTTAACATAACTCATATTTACAACACAGAATATCAACCATTTACAATGTTAAAAAACCAAAGCTATTTCTAAAAATGATTTTCTCTGAAATACCAGACGTTTACTTATCGGAAATGGAGTATCTTTATGTATTACAAATTTTTTACAACCTATGAAGTTAGAATTATATCAAATAGATGCTTTTACAGAATCTATTTTCCATGGAAATCCGGCGTGTGTTGTTCCATTAAAAAATTGGTTACCCGATGAAATTCTGTTAAAAATAGCCCGTGAAAATGCAGTAGCAGAAACCGCTTTCTTTATAGACAATGGCAATAGTGTTCATCTTAGATGGTTTACCCCTGAAATAGAGATGGATTTATGCGGACATGCTACCCTTGCCACAGCTCATTGCTTAATCTCAATCTTAAATTATCAAAGTGATAGAATCGTTTTTGAAACGAAAAGTGGTGAGTTAACGGTTGATGTGAAAGATGGATTTTATTATATGGATTTTCCGTCAAGAATGCCTGTACCCTCTGCCCTTCCGGACAGCATATCCAGATCGCTTAATATACAGCCTAAAGAGGTCTTCAAAGCGAGAGATTATGTTCTGGTCTACGATTCTGAAGAGGATATACAAAATATCAAAATTGAAAGATCCATATTTGATCTTATCAATCTTGATCCGGGTGGTGTGGTTGTAACGGCGGCAGGCACTGACTGTGATTTTGTTTCAAGGTATTTTACCTCACAATCATCTATTCTTGAAGATCCGGTAACGGGTTCTGCCCATTGTTCACTTATCCCGTTCTGGTCATCAAGATTAGGGAAAGATCAGCTTTTTGCCCGTCAGATATCTGAAAGAGGCGGACAGCTCTATTGTGAAAACAAAAATGAAAGAGTAATTGTAGCTGGAAAAGCCAAAACGTATTCTATGGGGTATTTCTGGATTGAGTAAAATGTTATCAGGATATTCTTTATAAAGAGATAATAATAAAAAGCCACAAATAAGTTTGTTTCCTGTTCTGGGATTTATGGTTCAAGAGCTGTTTTTGCGGTATTTTACCAAGTTTTAAATTCGAAGAATGGTGTATGTAAGTGTTTGCAAGTGGCTTAAAATGAGTTTAATATTCTAGTTTCTTTCTTCTTTTAACTTCATTTTATAATACTTATGAGCTATTTTATTAAGTTCCTTACTCTCATTAAAACTTAAACAAGTAGAAATAATAAAATTTTTACCCTTTATTCCATTCTCATTTTCATTAAGTATATATACAGGAGGAAGATTTGATATTATTTGCTTTGCTAGGCTATCTTGTATTCTATCTTCTATAATAAATGGCTCATCAGAGGGAGTAAATAAATCTTTCTCAGCCATTAATTTTCCTATTTTAAAATTAGTATCCTCGCCATATCCATGTTGTAGACATTTGTAAAAGACAGCATCTCTAAATCTTTTGGTATAAAATTCCTTTTCATTGTTTTTTTGTTTTCTATCACTTCGATATCTGAATTGTGGTCTTTCATTGATTGAACATGAATAAATTAATAAAAAGAAAATGATGGATATAATTAACTTTATTTTAGTCATAAATTTTAAATATTTCGTTATTATTTTTTTATAAATATTTATTGTAATATCCTAACATCTATATATTAAATAACATCCATTAATACAGCTAATGCATCTTAAATAAATTAAAAAGATGGATTTTTTGAAAGAATTAACGAGTCTAAATCTTTGACTTTTTTATATTTATTAATATGCTTCGTAGCAAACTTATCCAGTTCTTTACTTTTATAAACATACAAGCAATTTCCAAATACAATTTTCCCTGCTTTCGCTTCAGAAACCTTACCGATTGATTCCAATGAGTCTTTTTTCATTTTATTTATTTTAGGAGTCAAAAAAGAGTCTATTTCATCATCAAATAAAGCTGTTGCAACAGGATCATAGAGCGTTTTATCTATATCATATATTCTATTAACAAGATCTTTATTCCCATAACCTTTCAATAGACATTTTTGTAAAGTTCTATCCTTAAAATTTTGTATTGTTAGCTCTTCTTTAAAACTGCTTTTACTAACCGTACATGAAACTAGAAAACATCCTGTAATTATTATTGTTAATTTTTTCATATTAATTTATTTATTGTAAAGACAAAAAAATAACATATTTTTTAGAGTCTCAAAATAACAATGATTGGCTTTACCTGATTAAGGTAGAACCAATCATTTCTTATTTAAGATATTAAAGTTATAAGTTATTGTTTTGTCAACACAATATCTTTAGGAAAGTTCATTGGAAAGTCATTATTCTGCTCTACATAAGCATTGTGTTGACAGGTGTCATCATAAAAACTAGGTAAATATTCAAAGTGTAAGGTCATTTGAGTAGGAGTAAAATTAGTAATAATTAATGTCGCTGCTTTCCTACACATATTTTTAGGTGAGAAAGTAAGAGTTTTTTGTAAACCATTTTTTAGGTTAATCCCCATTCCCCAAAATTCTGCCCCATCATTTCCAAAATTAGAAATTCTATCAATTTCTACAACTCCATTCGAGTTGATTATTTTTCGTTCACCTCTAATTTCATCGCGATAGTATGGATGAGTATCTCCAGGAACAGAAGAATAAGATTTAATTTTTTTCAATTCTAAAAAAAGTGTTTTACCATTCCATGTCCCCTTCCATAATCCAACATATTTATCTAGCTCATTATTAGTATCTTTTAGGTAGGCATTATCAGGAATATCACTTGGACTCGTATTAAGAGGATAAATCTGTGCTTTACAGAAAACTGTAATAACTGTTAAAAATAATAGTAATAATTGTCTCATAATTTTATAATTAAGGACATTGGTATTATTTCTCATATTTATCCTAGAATTATTTTATTTTCTTATAAATTTTATATACAAAATAACCTAGTAATATTATGAAAACTAGTATAAAAATTTGCAATACAAATAAACCAAAGCTAAATTCACTAATTGTTTGTTCCATAATGTTATAAATCTATAAATTCTATACTAAAAATATTTCCTGTTGTAGTATTAATTTTTATCCGAATCATTACTTTGTCTTTATAAACTGTTCCAAGACCTTCTAGGAAAACATTGTAATTCTCATATCCTGTAACTTCTACAGTTAGGACATTTGCGTTTGTATTTTGAATGTAATCAATCTGTGTAAAAGTCCAAACACCTAAAGTGAGTCCAAGTTCACTTGAAGTAACACTATCAAAAGCCCACCTATTATTAATTTTCTTTAATTTTACACGAACTTCTTCTCCACTTCCCCAAACTCCTGTTCTTTTAACTTTAGCAGAAACAATTTTTTCAGAGCCATTCTCCTGCAAAACACTCTCTTCAGTAAATACATTATTTTTATTTGACAATGCCGTCTTAAAATCAGTGTTTGTATTAAATACGATAGAATTACTGCTGTTAATTGAATTGTTGAAAACTAAATTTGACATTCCATCTAGGTTAATAAACCAATTTTGAAACTGTGTCCAAGTAATATCAGGATTATCTTTTTTAAATTGCAATGCCCAATTTATGAAATTTTTAGTTTCATCACTTCCAAAATTAACATCATAGTAAGTTTTTAAGCCGTTATAAAACTCAGTATTAGCTGTATCATCAATAATAGCTTTCAAATCTGCTGGAAGTTTGTTTACATACTTAAAAAATGTACTAAGAGTTGGGATTGTCGGAGTTCCATCATTTGGACCACTTCCTAAACCTGTTGTGGGTCCCATTTCACCACCTCCCGGTGAACCATCATCTCCCAAGGCTGTAGTTGCTGTACAAACTAATGCAACCGTAGTTATGTGCTGGGCTGGATATCCTCCTTCACTTTCCCAGTTGCATTTCCACCATTCACTTTCATTACCTGAATGATGGTCTCCTGTATAACAAGAAAAATACATATCCACTGTTTGATAAGAACAGGATTCTACAGTTCCCATCCCATTAGAAACCACTCCTCCATAGGTTCCTTTTGCAAGCTCCATCGCTACTGCTTTTCCTTTAGTTTTCACTCCTTTTCCTGCAAGTAAATCCTGTTTTTCCTGCGGAGTGAAATTATAAGTCACTAAAAGCTCTTTATAACTGCCATCAGGTAGAGAAGCCAATACCAAATTTTCTAGAGGTGCATTTTCAGGTGCATTTTCTCTTACCAAATTAAATGTGTAGGTGTGGAAATTAGGTCCAACTTCAATGTAAGTTACATTGTCTGTGTCAATGGAAACACCATTTGCATAATCAACTGATTTGCCCGATGCGTTGGTTTTGATTTCTGTCAGATTCTCTTGTGCTTTTTGTAATTCAGTTGTAAGAACCAATTTGTGTTTACTTTGTTCTAAACGAATTGTTTTGGATGTTGGTCTGAATTGACTGCTGTTACTGTAAGTCTCTTGCTCTGGTGAAAGTTCATTCCTACAGGAATACAACAAGACCATGATGGCTACCAAGGAAAGTAGCCTCGAAATAAATTTGTTTTTCATTATTTGTGTTAATTTTAAGTTTTAGTTTTCTTGGTGATAAAGATATAAAAATCATCAAATCAATTAATACGGGAAACCATATTTTTATTGATATACAAATGTACATTCTCAAGGCGACAAAACTTGTCGTGTGTACAAGTAATATGTACAAATAGGATTTACCTGTATGATCTGGAAAATAAAATATTTCTGGTTGGGGAATGTTTCCAAATAGGAATAAAGAAAAATGTGCAATAAAAAAGCCTTGAATCAAATGATTCAAGGCTTTTTTTGCGGAGAGTGAGGGAAATGAACCTTATTAAAATTAACATACCTAATTTTATATAAATGTGCTATTTATCAATATTTTAACTATATTTGTATCAATAAAAACAAGTTGTTTTTATGTTTAATTATGAAAGTATTAGCACCTAATTTAGCACCTTATGAATTCTACCTTCAAACTTAAAGAACCCAACGGCGAAAAGGAAACACTAATTTATTTCCGTTCTTATTTTGGAAATGAAAATAAGAATTTCATCTATTCTACAGGTGAAAAAATAAAACCTGAAGAGTGGGACTTCGAGAATCGACAACCCAACGACCTTAACGGAAGAACAAAAAGAGCAGAGAGCCATAGAAGTATAAAAAAGCAACTTGACTGTAGAATCTTGAAAAATTGACCATAGTAATCTGTTCAAAGTGAGCAGTTCATTCTGTTTCAAATTGACCACCCCATTCTGGTGAATCTGACCATAGTAAAAACTCAAATAATGTGTCTAAGAAATAACTTAGCTAAAAAAGCAGGTTATGGCAAATAAAAAGATAGACATGTTACATCTGAAACAGTTATTACGATTATATACCCAAGGATTAAGTAAGGTTAAAATAAGTAAGCAGCTGGGCTTATCCCGCAATACGGTCAAGAAATACATAAGCCTATTCCATGAGCACCGTTTTACTTACGAAGAACTCTCAGAGCTAAGTTCTGAAGAGATAGAAGATTTATTTGAGACTACCATTTTAGAGCCTGACGGTAAGGAAAAAATACTGGAAAATTACTTTCCTTATGTTACCAAAGAGCTAAAAAAGACAGGCGTTACCCGATATATTCTCTGGGAAGAATACCAGGAAAAATACCCTGACGGCTATTGTTACTCACAGTTCTGCCATTTATATCGGCAATGGAGTCGTAAGATCAGTCCATCAATGCATATGGACCATAAGGCCGGGGACAAGATGTTTGTAGACTATACAGGCAAGAAGCTTCATATTATAGATAAAGAAACAGGAGAAGAAAAAGAGGTTGAAGTTTTTGTCAGTATTCTGGGAGCCAGCCGTATGACCTTTGTAGAAGCTACAAGGACACAGGGTAAAGAAGATTTTCTGGGAAGCCTTACCAAGTCACTCAACTATTATGGAGGCGTTCCTGCAGCCATTGTTCCAGATAATCTTAAATCAGCAGTTAAGAAGAGTGATAAGTACGAACCCCAGATTAATGATAGCCTTCAGGACTTTGCCCTTCACTACAGTACAACAATACTTCCTACCCGGACTTATCATCCAAAGGATAAAGCATTGGTGGAAAATGCTGTACGTATCGTATATACCCGCATATTTGCTCCATTGAGGAAACAGCAGTTCTTTAGCCTTGAGGAGCTTAATACAAGTATCAGAGAGCTTTTAGAAGTTCATAATGATGCTCCGATGAAAAGAGAAAAATGCTCCCGAAGAGCTATTTTCAAAGAAGTTGAACAGCCGGAATTATCTTCTCTTCCTGCTATGGAATACCAGCTAAAAAGCTTTTCTAAAGCTACAGTTCATAAAACAAGCCATGTATATCTAAGCAAGGATAAACATTACTATAGTGTTCCTTTTGCTTAGATAGGAAAGAAAGTATTGCTTATTTACAGTAAAACCGCAATTGAGGTGTATTATGGGCAGCGTAGGATTGCTTTTCATGAAAGAATCTATTCAAAATATGGATATACCACTCTCAAGGAACATATGCCTTCGTCATATCAGTATATGACAGAATGGAACCCTGATCGTTTTATCAGCTGGGCTCAGGGCATAGGAGAGAATACCGAAGAATACATCATTAAAGTTTTAGAGAAAAAACAACATCCTGAGCAGTCTTATAAGTCCTGTGCCGGTATCCTTCATCTTGCCAAAAAAGTAGGGCATCAAAGATTAGATAATGCCTGTAAAAGAGCTTTAGGATATGAAAGATATGGTCTTATGCCCATAAAAAGTATACTTGATAAAGGACTGGATAACCTTCAGGATGACGAGCACTTCTTCGAGGAGCTTAAGCTCCCAAAACACAAAAATATCAGGGGCGGAAAGTATTACCAGTAACTATTTATAGTCGGAAAAAACATAATAAAAGTCCAAAGAGATAACCAATAAATCTAAATTTAAAATCATTATAATATGAATCAGGACACATTAGAAAAAATGAAACTTTTGAAGTTCTACGGGATGCACAGAGCTTTTTCAACCACTTTGGAAGCTGGAAGCGCTTCCTACACCAATGATGAACTTATAGCCTATCTTATTGATGCGGAGTTCGATGATAAAGAAAACCGGAAAATAGAAAGATTGATTACCACAGCTAAGTTCCGCTACAGAGCTTTCATGGAAGAAATAACGACTAGTTCTGTAAGGAATATTGATAAAAATGCAATAGGCAGACTCTCTTCCTGTGATTTTATAAGGCAGAAACAGAATATCCTGGTAACAGGAAGCACAGGTGTTGGAAAAAGTTTTATTGCTTCTGCCATAGGTTATAAAGCCTGTATGAATGGATATAAAGTCATGTATTTTAATATCAATAAGCTGTTCTCTAAACTTAAAATGGCCAAAGGAGACGGAACATACCTGAAGGAAATAGACCGTATAGAAAAGCAGGATCTGATTATTCTGGATGACTTCGGATTACAAGCTCTGGATAATCTTAAACGTCAAGATTTTATGGAAATCATCGAAGACAGGCACGGAAAGCGTTCCACAATTATTGCCTCGCAGCTGCCTGTAAGCGCATGGCATGAAGTTATAGGAGAGCAGACCATTGCAGATGCGATCCTTGACAGAATGGTACATAACTCTCTAAGAATAGAGCTTAAAGGTGAATCTTTGAGAAAAAAGAGAGGGGAAAATAAGACAGAAAATAAACAAGAAATTAATACCCCATAATTTTGTATTTTGGCAATACTTTCTAGACCACATTTTTGACCTATTTTACTATGGTCAATTTATTCCAGAATCACGTGGTCAGTTTAATCAGAATTTACAGGATGATTATTTAAAAGAACTTTTTCTGAGTGTACTTTCTGTTATTGGCGAAGAATACTACCAAAAATTCCTTGAGAAGATTGGAAATCCAGATTTTACTATCGATAATATTCTGAAACTTGAGAAAGATAAAGAATTGCAGGAGCATATTGATTTAATGATGTGGTTCTCCTTAATCCGTGTGTTTCTTGAGGCTATTTACTTCTACTTTGATCCCGAAAATCACAACTCAAAAATCTAATAAAATGAAAATTTCAAATCAATTTCAGTTCACACAGAATGGCAACGAATTTTTAGATAGTTCTATCAATCAACTTTTCAAACAGCATTATCTTATCATTCAGATGTTTTTCAATAAGACTGACAATTCAGGGTACGCTCACCTCACAATTGTTGTTGAACACAAAAAAGATGTTGAGGAGCTAATGCGAAAAAAATGGGTTGAAAAAGCTTTTAAAGAATACAAAGTTAAAGTATGTATTTTTTACTCTTTACAAATTCACAATAAATTCTCTCTCGGAGATCCTTTCGTTGAATTGTATTGTAGACCATCAGCAATTATTTATCAAAATGCTGGATATGGAAACCATTTACTTATTTCAAGAGAAAGCAAAAAATTCAATAAGGAATTCGAGAAGTATAAAGATTCCTTTTTTCACGATCACGATTTATTATTAACGCAGGTTAGAGGATTTGTTACGGATGAATCATCAGTAAGTGCCTTGCTAGCTTATGGAAATATTTTTAAGTATGATCTGGAATACTTAGAAGAATTATATACAGGAAATAGTTCCAATTCAGAAAATCTGAACGAAAGAATAAGAAACCTCTCCAAACATATTCCTGAGATACAGAGTCATTTTGTTTCTCAAAGCCGAAGCGAATATTACCTGATTCATTTAATCGGAAAAGCGAGAGAAGCATCGAAAGATGATCTATTTTTTAAAAGTGAAATGTTCGAAGCGTTCAATATCGCTGAGGATAGTTTTTCCGGAATGATTGAAAAACGATTGTATCAGCTAAAGAAAATGATAAAAATAGGATATTCTGAAGAGGAAAAAATCATTGAAACAGTTAAGGAAAATGATAAAGATATGGTTCTTGAAATTGTTGTAGAAGTAATTGTAAAGTCTGTCGAGGTCGAAGAAATCTATCTGTTTCACAAAGCCATTTACGGTAGTAATACAACCTACTATTTGTTGTTGCTTGGTCTTAATGTTGGTAATGATAAATTAAAATCTATAACGCAATCATTGAAGAGTCACACAGGTAACAATTTTGATTTTGTTCTGATCAGCCACGATCGGTATTGGGTTCAGAAGAATCTACATTTTTATCAAAGCTTCTTTGTAGACATTATTCAGGGCAAAAACAGGATTTATCAATCTAATCCTTTCTATCCTGAACCACATTGGGAAAATCCTCATACTCCCACTTATGCAGATCTTGATTATTACTATGATGCAACAATGAAGTATTCGCAACAATTCCTTGCAATAGCAGAAGATGGAAGAGAAATTTATCAGGGGTTGCCATATTTCTTTACCCTATTTTTTCTTTCATTTTGCAGGACATATGTTTATGCTAAGCTTTACTATATGCCAAACTATTTATCCAATTACAGTTTGTGGAAACTATGCGAGTTTGCAAATCCTGAATTGCGAAAATATAATTATCTGTTTGAAGAATTCTGGACTAAATTCTTTCCTTATTTAGATTACCATATGGTTCTTCATCATCATATTACCAATTTAAAAGAGGAAGAGGTTGATCAAATGACAGTGATTATTGAGAAATTGAGATATGAATTGCATTATGTGGTGATTGAAGAAGGGAGGATTAGATAATTTGATTTATACACAGATTTATAAAAAAGGTATTGTTAAATAATTATAGATAATTGCTTGTTAAGTTTCAAAAATAAGAGCTTTAATGATATTTCCATCATATGC
>NZ_PCOU01000034.1 GCF_002979455.1 Chryseobacterium sp. MYb7 | reverse complement strand
TTATCTGATGATAAAGGATTTTTTTGTTTTATACCTATACCAAAAACAAAAACAAAAATAAAAATAACCCCAAACAAAAACATTTCCAGCTCCATAACCCTATACTTCTATTATTCAAACAAACAGTTCAGAGGGATTAGGGATGAGTAATCCAGCTCCCATCGCCCAGCCTTATCCTTTAACCCTGGTATAATCTTTATCCCCTGAGCATTGTCACTCCGTAAGAGTCTAAACAATCCAGGAGGGTATTCTATCACAAAGTATTTCTTAGAATATCAAATCATTCAATACTTGCAAAGTATCTGTACTTGATCTTTTGAATCTTTAAGACTCTGATCATAAGCCAGAATTCCTACGGAATGACACAATAGGGATAGTATGGATATTTACAACTTACGATTTACAACACTCATCATTTATCATTTATAATTCATCATTCACAATTGATCTTCCCCTAGCCCCGATAGCAATGGTTACCCCGCAGCTTGTGTGGGAGAGCGGATGGGCTGGAGCATGGGAGAGCTTTAGTGTGAGGAGTATGAATGAATAGCGGGATGAAGCTCCTAAGGTTTTGGCTCTGGATTTTGAAAACCTGGATAATGAGTTTGGATTCCTAAGGAATAAACCAATTGAAATTGTGCTTATCTATATGCATTATTATTCTATAAAACCTTCAATAGCTGTTTTTCTAATTAAATTTCACTGTATGATGATAAAATTGTATATTAGAAAAGCGTTATCCGAAAAGCTTAAATAGAGTAGGAATATTAAAAACTAAAAAACTATGAATAACTTAGTGAAAATTTCAAGAACAACTTTAAAGTCACTTAATGGGGGAGCAACAGGACCAGGGTGCCCAGATGATCCACAGTTTGGAATGTGCTATCCTACAGGCTGGCCTAATGGAATATGTATGACGAAATATCAGTGCTGTGTGCAGCTTGGTAACCCAAAAGATTGGTGTAAAGAGGAATATTTGTAATCGATGCGCTTTATGTTTTTTGAAGAACCTTTTTGTAGCAGGACTTCAACATTTTGAGTACTTCTGTTGAGTTAAATGTACTGATGTATTTTGTCTTAATGGATAAATCCTGAAGTTTAAATAACTTTTAAATCATAAAAAATCGGCTACCTCACAATGAGGTAGCCGATTTCTATTTTGAATTATCTATTAAACCTGTATTACTCCCAAGTTGAATTTCTCTGTAATAGGAGAGTGATTAGCGGCTTCAATTCCCATAGAAATCCATTTTCTTGTATCTGCTGGGTTGATAATGGCATCTGTCCATAATCTTGCAGCAGCATAAGTAGATTCTGTTTGTTTCTGATACTTCTTTGAAATGGTATCCAAAATTTCGTTGTGCTCTTCTTCGGAAATCTCTTTTCCTTGTTTTTTTAAGGTTGATTCCTGGATCTGAGCTAATACTTTTGCAGCTTGGGCTCCACCCATTACAGCTAAATCTGCCCAAGGCCAAGCAACAATTAATCTAGGGTCATAGGCTTTTCCACACATTGCATAATTTCCAGCACCATAAGAGTTTCCTGTAATGATGGTAAATTTAGGAACTACAGAATTCGAAACAGCATTTACCATTTTAGCACCATCTTTAATGATACCGCCATGTTCTGATTTTGAACCTACCATGAATCCGGTAACATCCTGCAAGAAAATTAAAGGTATTTTTCTTTGATTACAGTTAGCAATGAATCGGGTAGCTTTATCAGCAGAGTCAGAGTAGATTACTCCACCAAACTGCATTTCTCCTTTTCCACTTTTAACCAGTTTTCTCTGATTGGCTACAATTCCTACAGACCAGCCATCAACTCTTGCTGTTGCGCAGATAATACTTTTACCGTAGTCTGGCTTATATTCATCATATTCGGAGTTATCTACAATACATTTGATAATTTCGTAGGTATCATATTGCTCGGCTCTTGAAACCGGCATTATTCCAAAAATATTTTCAGGATTTTCTTTTGGAGGGAAGCTTTCTATTCTGTCAAAGCCTGCTTTTTCAGTACTTCCGATAGATTTCATGATGGTTTTGATTCTATTCAGAGCATCTTTATCATCTTTCGCTTTATAATCTGTTACACCAGAAATAGAGCAGTGAGTAGTAGCCCCACCCAGCGTTTCATTATCTATACTTTCTCCGATCGCTGCTTTTACCAAATAACTTCCGGCAAGGAAAATGGAACCTGTTTTATCCACAATCATAGCTTCATCACTCATGATAGGCAAATAGGCTCCTCCAGCTACACAACTGCCCATAACGGCAGAAATCTGGATGATTCCCATAGAGCTCATTTTAGCATTATTTCTGAAAATTCTTCCAAAATGCTCTTTATCCGGGAAAATCTCATCCTGCATCGGAAGATAAACGCCAGCAGAGTCTACCAGATAAATGATTGGTAGTTTATTTTCCATGGCTATTTCCTGCGCTCTCAGGTTTTTCTTTCCTGTGATAGGAAACCATGCACCCGCTTTTACAGATGCATCATTAGCAACAACGATACACTGTCTTCCGGAAACGTAGCCAATAACCACTACAACTCCTCCGCTAGGGCATCCGCCATGCTCCTTATACATGTCGTATCCTGCAAATGCTCCAACTTCTATGGAATCTGAATCTTTATCGAGAAGATAATCTATTCTTTCTCTTGCTGTCATTTTTCCTTCATCACGAAGCTTTTGAAGCCTCTTCTCACCACCTCCTTTTTTGATCTCAGTGAGTAAGCGATTTATTTCAGATAATTTTAATCTGTTCTGATCTTCTCGTTTATTGAATTCGATGTCCATAAAATTTTCAATTTTTTACGCTTAAAGATACTATTTTTATGAGGAATATGAATTGGAAGTAAAACAGATGTTTAATTATTTGGTTTTTAGTAAATTGTGAAATTTTTAACTAAAAAATATTTTCAAATAATTTATATTTTTTCTAACTTTACATAAGAGTAATGGAGGGTGATAACCTCTGAAAATTACTCTGTTCCTAGTTTATTTTTTTAATAGTTTATTATTTGAAGGCCCTGAAAGTTTAACACATTTTCAGGGTTTTTTTTATGGCTCAAGATATATTTTAATTTTTGTTAACTTTTTTAAGATTAAACCTATCTTTTTATCAATATTTGGGAATGTGATTTGTAAATTTGCAGGGTTAAAATTAAAAGAAGATAGGTTATGCATAAATTGGCGCTTTTCAGGTTGCACTTAATAGTATTTTTGTGGGGGTTCACTGCAATTTTAGGAAAATTGATTCAGGCCAATGCTCAGATTCTGGTATTTTACAGAATGTTGTTTGCTTCCTTTTTTCTTTTCGTATTCATCAGAGTTTTTAAAAAGGAAAGTATAAAGGTTTCCAAAAAGATATTCTTTCAGCTGGCGGCCATAGGTTTTGCGATGGCCCTACATTGGTATTGCTTTTTTTATTCTATTAAAGTCTCCAATGTTTCTATTGCACTAAGCTGTCTTTCTTTATCTACTCTTTTTGCCTCAATTCTGGAGCCTATTATTTTCAAAAGGAAGATTGATATTTCTGAAGTTGTGATGGGAACCGTTATCGTGGCCTGTATACTTTTGATCTTTAAAACAGAGTTTCATTTTAAAGAAGGTATTATTTATGGAATCCTGTGTGCAGTATTTGGAACTATTTTTTCTGTTTTTAATGGAAAAATGTTTGGTAAAACGAGCTCGGGAAACATTATTTTTTATGAAATTTTCTGTGGTTGGTTTATTTTAATGTTATTTTATCTGCTTTCTGGGCAAATTTTTCAGATGAATGAAATAAACTACAGAGATCTGGCGTTAATATGCTTGTTAGCAAGTGTTTTTACTGCTTTTCCAATGTTGGAATCGGTGAATTTAATGAAGTATATATCACCTTTTACTTTAATTTTAACAGTTAATTTAGAACCGGTCTACGGAATTATACTAGCTTTTTTTATCTTTGGGGAATCAGAACATATGAGCCCTATATTTTATATCGCTTCAGGTGTTATGATACTGGCAATCATTGCAAATGGATTAATAAAAGCCAGAAAAACTAAAAACTTAAACTAAGCATCAAATTTATATGATGAAAAAATATTTTTTACTTGCATTTTCACTGCTGTTTGGGCTGTCTCAATCTCAGATTATCAGGAAATATTCCAATGAATTCTTAAATATCGGAGCCGGAGCAAGAGGTCTTGCAATGGGAGGAGCAGTAATTACCAATCAGGATGACGTATACTCTCCTATGTGGAACCCTGCGGGTTTGATGTCAGTTGAAAGAGACTGGCAGGGGGCAGCAATGCACGCAGAATACTTTGAGTCTATCGCAAAATATGACTATCTGGCGTATGCAAAAGTATTGGAGGAAGGTGTTTTTGGTGTTTCAGTAGTAAGACTTGGAGTAGACAATATTTTGAATACCACCCAAATGATCGACTCTGAAGGGAATATCGATTACGATAAAATCACCAAATTTTCCCAGTCCGATTATGCAGCTATCCTTTCTTATGCATTCAGACCGGGAGGAAATCCTAAACTGGATGTTGGGGTAAATGCTAAAATTGTCTACAGAAATGTGGGTAAATTTGCAAATGGTTATGGTTTTGGTTTTGATGTTGGAGCTATTTATAAAGCAGATAACGGATGGAAATTCGGGGGAATGGTGAGAGATATTACCACTACTGTCAACTTCTGGACGATCAATCAGAAAGAACTTTCAACTGTGGTGAATGGGGAAGAGTTCAACCCGGCTCCGAAAGACAAACTGGAACTTACAATGCCTAAGCTGAATGTAGGTGCCAGTAAATTATTTGAAATTAATAGCAGTGTATATGTATTGCCGGAAGCGGGTATCAATGTTGATTTTGCTAAAACTGCTTCATTGATTTCCACAGATTTTGCCAGTATCAGTCCTTATGCAGGAGCTGAATTGGGGTATCAGAAAATGATTTTTGTGAGATTGGGGATCAACAGATTCCAATCCATTACAGATATAGAAGACCTTAAAAGAAAAGTTTCTTTCCAGCCAAGTGCAGGTCTTGGAATCAGATACAGAGGGCTTACACTGGATTATGCGATTACGAATTCAGGAATAGGCGGATCTAATTTCTATTCCAATTTCTTCTCATTGAAGCTGGATATGGGAGCATTCAGAAACGATTAAAATAATTAAAATGAAAAAGGTATCAACGTTGGTGTTGGCAATATGCTCAACAATGGTTTTTGCACAGAAAGTTTCAGACTACAAATATGTTGCAGTTCCTGAAAAATTTGAAACGTTTAGGGAGGATTATGGGTTGAAAGACTTTTTCACCAAAGCTTTAAAAGGGAAAAAATATATAATACTTCCAGTTATTAAAGATAACTGGCCTTCAGAAGCCAGAAATAATTTCTGTAATGTAGTGAATGCTGATGTCATTAATGATAAAAGCTTATTTAAGAATAAAGTAATAGTACAGTTTAAAGACTGTAATAATAATATGATTCTGGAGTCTAAAGGTGGTTCAAAAATCAAAGAATTTGAAGAAGGCCTACAGGATGCTTTGAGAGAAGCTTTAATACAAATGCCGATTTCTAACCCTGTTGCACTCTTACCTGCTACAACTACTACTAGTGCCAGTACTCAGAATTCGTCTCCTGAACCTGTAAAATCTACAGCAACTCCTGAGTCTAGCAATTTCTCAAATGGGAAAATGGATCTTCAGAAAATCCAGATTGATCCTAGTCAGTTTATTTTGGCTAAGTCTGGCAGCTCTGTTCCGTTTGCTGTTTTCAAAACAAGTTCTAAGGATTCTGTTTTCATTGTAAAACTCGCTGACGGAAATACGACTGTTGGGTATTTTGAAAATGGAAACATAGTAATCGATATTCCACAGGCAGACGGAAAATATACCAAAGAAATTTTTACAGCTAAATAACCAAAAAAACTAAAAAAATATCCTTAATTCATTTCTATGAGTTAAGGATAAACTCTTATCATAATGAGAAAAATCTATATTTCGATACTGGCAGCTGTGTCAGTATTTTCGAGTGCACAAACTATTCTGAACACCAAATTACAGGAATTCAATTTCGGCGGTTCAAGTGATCCCACTAATTTTATCAAATTCAATGATCGTATCATCTTTCCGGCAACAAGATTTACTGAAGAAGGAAGAGAGTTATGGAGTTTTGATCCTGCTACACAAAAATCAACTTTATTGAAGGATATCTTTCCAGCATATAGTGTAGGGATATCAGGAAATCCTAATTTTATGAAGCTGAATAATAAAGTATATTTTATTGCTGTTCAGAGCAACAATTCATCCAACAATCAACTTTGGGTAACAGATGGAACTACAGCCGGAACTTCAAAAGTAAAAGATCTGAATTTTGAGTTTGCTGTAGAAACAGCTGCAGCAGCCGGAAATAATATTTTCTTTTATCATCATAATGAGCTTTGGGTTTATAATATAACTACAGACAACCTTCAGCTCCTGAAAACATTTCAGTATTCTTCCGGAGACATGAATATGTATGTCATGAATGATACATTGTTTATTGCCGCAAATGATGGTGTACATGGAAAAGAAATATGGAAGTCGGATGGAACTATTGCCGGAACATCTATTTTAAAGGATATCGTTCCTAATACATATGGAAGTATCAATGGAGATTTTAAAGCATTGGCTTTTAATAATAAGCTTTATTTTGTTGCTAATTTAGGGACAGGAACTGCGGGATATGAGTTATATGAGACAGATGGAACAGAGGCAGGAACGGTATCAATAAAATCCATAGGTAATCCTTTATTTGATGGAGCAGCAACAGATAATTATTTTGTTTTTACAGGATTTGATGCTGCCAATGGATATGAGCCGTGGGTTTCTGATGGAACGGCAGCAGGAACTCATTTGTTAAAAAATCTTACGCCTGGAGCAACAAGTTCTATGGCGATGAAAAAATTTGCAAAGCTTAATAATAAAATATATTTTGAAAGCGGGGCTAATGGAGTTAATTCTGCATATGGCAACTATATCTGGGAAACCGATGGTACGGAAGCAGGAACAGTTCTGTTCAATAGTCATACGGATGCTTTGATATATGGGACGAGTTCAGATGGCAATCATTTGATTCTTACGATGGCCAATTACGGAAACAGATATTGGGTAACGAATGGAAATTCTTCTCAGAGTTTTGAGATTACAGGACTGGGAATGCCTTATAATAATAGCTTTATAGACCTGAATTCTAAGATTTACCTTACAGGAAATACCCCAAAATATGGAACAGAAGTATTTTCAGTAAATCCATTTACACAGGAAATTGCATTAGAATCAGATATCAATAGGCTTGAAAGTTCTAATCCTCATGCTTACCAGCCTTTGAACAATGATCTCATTTTTATTGCTGCAGACAGACAGTACAACAACCAGATTTATAAAAGAAATAAAAATACACAACAGATAGAAAGGCTCTCTAACTTTGGGGGGAACTCATTTGTTGGAATGTATACAGAAGCTAATGATAATTTCGTTAAAGTTGGAAACTACCTTTATACCGCTGAAGGTGCTTACAGAACAGACGGAACAATAGCTAATACCACAAAAATTTCATCTCCGGATATTTCCAGTAGAGTAATATATACCAGTTTGAATGATAATACCTTGCTTTTTGCAGGATATAACAATCTGGTAGGGACAGAACTTTGGAAAGTGGATAATACATCTAATGCTGTTACTTTGGTAAAGGATATTTCTGCTGATAATATGGGAAGTCTTTATACTGTAGATTCTAAAACAGCCGTATTGAATGGCTTTGCTTATTTTATTGCAAAAGAAAACGGGAAGTTAGGGATCTGGAAAACAGATGCCACTGAAGCCAATACTTTAAAGACAATCCAGTTCTCTTATCAGGATGGAACAGATGGTGATATAAAGGTATTAAATGCTTTTAACAATAAATTGTTCTTTACGAAACAACAAGAAAATACATCAAGTAATTATAGTTCCGGGCAAAATGAACTTTGGGCTTCAAATGGAGATCAGGCATCCGCTGTATTATTAAAATCTTACGCTGTACCTTATGGCTCTTCCAGTATTTCAAGAGAAACAGCAATATTTAATGATAAACTGTTTTACATTACTTCCGGGTATCCTTCTCCAGCACTGAACTCTACAGACGGAACAGTCGCCGGAACAGAAGAAATTTTACAAGGAAATTTTTATGGAGACGTTAAGTTTAAAAAATGTGGAAATCAGTTATTTTTTACCAATAATAACAGTACACAGCTTTGGAAAACAGATGGTACAGCAAATGGAACGTCGAAATTATCCCAAAACTTTACTTCTATAAAAGATATGATATGTACCAACAATTATCTTTATTTCCTGAATGGAGATTCCCAGAAAGTATGGAAAAGTGACGGAACTTCTGTATCTCCTTTAGATATCTTTGTTACCAATGACGACAATCAGCTGCTTGCTAATGAAAATATTCAGAAAATAGGAACTGACGGAGAAAAACTATATCTGACAATTTCTACAAAAGAACATGGAAGTGAGTTGTATGAAACAACAGATCCACTGCCGGTTTATTTAGCAACGAGTGAAACCCCTAAGACCGTAAATAAAAACGGAAACATAGACCTGCAGATTTATCCTAACCCTGTTTCAGAGTATTTCTCTATTAAATTGAAAGATAACTATCGGGTGGAAACCATAAAGATTTTTGATGCTTCCGGAAAATTATTGAAAAATATACCTTACAATAATGATAATATTAATGTTGCAGAACTATCATCGGGAATATATTTCGTGAAGATAAAGACAAGTAAAGGAGATTATCTCGGTAAGATCATAAAAAAATAATAAATATAAAAGGCTCTTGAAAAAAAGAGCCTTTTATAATATATATGTTGATGTGTTTTTCATAGTCTCAAAATTGGAAATGATATTTTTGATGTGATTTTAATAAAAAAAGTAGTCATGCGTTTTTTATAAAATCACTTAATTTCCTATATGGGTAAATAGAATGTGTGAAAAACTTATAAAATTTGAATGATTTACATGGTATTATTGGTATTAGTTGACAATACTAATTTATGAAAAAAATATAAATAATACTATTATTTGATAAAATATTTATCAAAATATGAGTTTCTTTATTGTATTTCCTTTTACTTTGAAAAATTGTTGATTTTTTATCCCATTCTGATGAAATAGGAAATGGTGGTGAAATCCTATGAAAAGTACATTTTAGTTGTAAAAATTTAATAGCTTATACCACAAGGGAATTAATTAGCATTAAAAAACTCCCAAATCACTTTCGCCTTACTTTTCCCTAAAATTTCCTCCAGAGTCTCGAGATTGGCTTCTTTGATGCGTTTTACAGACTTTAATTTAGATAAAAGAAGTTCAATAGTCTTCTCTCCAACCCCCGGAATTTCTTCCAGCTCAGATTTTATAGTAGAATTTTTCCTTCTCGTTCTGTGATGCTTTACCCCAAATCGGTGAGCTTCATCACGCACGCGCTGAAGGATTTTCAATGTTTCGGACTTTTTATCCAGATATAACGGAATAGGATCTTCCGGGAAGAAAATTTCTTCCAGCCTTTTGGCGATTCCCACAATGGTAATTTTTCCATAAAGCCCCAATAATCTAAGACTTTTCACTGCAGAAGACAGCTGTCCTTTTCCCCCGTCTATCAGAATCAGCTGGGGAAGATTTTCACCTTCATCAAGCATTCTTTTATAGCGGCGATAGATCACTTCTTCCATCGTCGCAAAATCGTTAGGTCCTTCTACAGTTTTAGGATGGAAAATTCTGTAATCTGCTTTGCTAGGCTTGCCGTCTTTGAAAACAACACAAGCAGACACAGGATTGGTTCCCTGAATGTTTGAGTTATCAAAACCTTCAATATGTCTTGGCTCCACAGGCATTCTCAGAAGTTTTTGCATTTCTGCCATGATTCTGTTTGTATGTCTTTCAGGATCCACAATCTGAACCTGTTTTAGCTTTTCCAGACGATATTCTTTAGCATTCTTCTCAGAAAGCTCTACAATTCTTTTTTTATCTCCTACTTTAGGAACAATCAGCTTTACATTAGGAATTTCTACAGACAAATGAAACGGTAAAAGGACTTCTTTAGAATCCGAAGAGAACTTTTGACGAATTTCTATCAAAGCCTCCTCCATAATGTCTTCATCTGTTTCTTCAAGAATTTTTTTGATCTCTGTAGTAAAACTCTGGATGATATTTCCATTTCTGATTTTGAAGAAATTCACATAGGCTGCCGTTTCATCACTGGTCATTCCGAAAACATCCACATCATCAATATTGGGATTGACTACCGTATTTTTAGCCTGATAATCTTCCAGAATATCCAATCTTTCTTTAATGATTTGTGCCTCTTCGAACTGAAGATTGGAAGCCATTTTCATCATCTGATTCACCAGATAATCTTTAGCCTTCCGGAAGTCACCTTTGATGATCCCACGAATGGCATCTACCTTTTCATCATAATCTTCCTTGCTTTCAAGATCTTCACATGGCCCTTCGCAGTTTTTGATATGATATTCCAGGCATACTTTATACTTTCCGTCCGCTATTTTGGAAGGTGAAAGATTCAGATTACAGGTTCTGAGCTTGTAAATATGTTTGATCGTATCCAGTAAGATCTTTGCAGGACGTACTTTTGCGTAAGGACCATAATATTCTGATCCGTCTTTAATCACATTTCTCGTCAGGAAAATTCTTGGGAAATCTTCATTTTTGATGCAGATCCATGGATAGGTTTTATCATCCTTCAGCATGACATTATAAAACGGCTGATGTTCTTTAATCAGATTATTTTCCAATAAAAGTGCATCATATTCGCTGTTTACAATGGTTGTTTCCAGCCGCTGGATTTTACCGACCATTATTTTGATCCTGTATCCGGAAAGGTTTTTGTTGAAATAGGAGAGAACCCTCTTTTTCAGATTTTTAGCTTTCCCAACATACAAAAGCTGTTCGTTTTTATCATAATAACGATAAACGCCGGGTTCGGATGGTAAGGTTTTGAGCTGTAGTTCTAAAGAAGGATTCATACAACAAAATTAAGGAAACTTTCCCTATTTAAAAAAAGAAAAACCTGCAGATGATTCTACAGGTTTCAGTATTTTGATTGTTTATTTTTATCCGTGGTTCATTTCAGTATACTGGTAGATAAGAAAGCTTAAATAATTCCATTCTACAGAATTCTTAGGATATTTTTTCATGAATTCCGGGTTGTCTCCAAATAAAAAATCATAGTTGTCTTCAAAATCATCTTTGTGAAGCCACATTACCTTATCTCCCTTCCTTACATAATAAGATTTGATAACACCGCCGCCAAATGCAGGAGCGCCTGCAAAGTCTGTAGTAGCTGTTTCTGAAGCAAATGGATCGTGATAAACGGTAATAAGCTCATTAAACTCAGGATTGATAACCTGCATTAAAAAAGCTCTTGGTTCCTTTTTATTCTTTAATGAAACAATCTGATTTTCATACGGAACAGCATCTTCAGTTACGGATTTGCCATATTTCTTTGTGCTGTAATTTCTCATATTTGAAATAAATTTCGCAGCTTTCATAGATTTTTCAGTCTCTGTAGGATATAAATACATTTCAGCAATATCTGCCGCAGTAAATTTCATAGGTTTTTTTGTATCTACATCTTCGATCGTAATAGAAAGAATCTGCCCTCTCTGTTTTTCCCAAGATTTACTGTAGCCCTGATGTTCAGTGTTGTCCTTTAAGATAATGGTGGAAACTTTTTTATCTGTTGCCGTATTGAAACCTTCATTAAACAGATAACGGTTCATTTCTTTTCTTTCTTCTTTGGAGTATTTTACTTTTTGCGCGAAAGCAGTAGTACCTGCAACGCATAAAGCAAGCAGTAGAGTTTTCATTCTCATGTCTATTGGTTTTAATTTTCGGGGCTAAAAGTAATAAATTAATTTACTTCTTTTTATAAAAATCTACAAGATTGAAATTTAGTTTTTCCAATTATTGTTAAATGCGTAATTTTAAGAAAATTTTTTAGAAATGATATACGGAGTAGATGTTTTTACTTTCCATGATGTTCTGGAAATCTGTAAAAAGCCAAATAAAGCCAAGCTGAATAAAGCAGCAAAGGAACAAATTTTAAAATCTCAGAAAAACGTACAGAAAATAGTAGAGTCCGACAGATGTGTATATGGAATCAACACAGGATTTGGGCCGTTATGTGATACTAAAATATCGGCTGACGAGACCGCACAGTTACAATATAATCTGATTATTTCTCATGCAGTAGGTGTTGGAAAGCCCATTGATAAAGAGTTTTCCAAGATTATGATGATTGCTAAAGTTCATGCCCTTTCAAAAGGATTTTCAGGAGTTTCTCTGGAAGTTATTGAAAGAATGATTCTGATGCTGGAAAAAGACATCATCCCGGTAGTTCCTGAACAAGGATCTGTAGGAGCTTCAGGAGATCTTGCTCCATTAGCACATTTAGTATTGCCTTTGCTTGGTTTAGGACAGGTTTGGGAAGGAGGTCAGGTTTCAGAAACGTTGGATGTTCTGAAGAAACATGACCTTGAGCCATTAGCTTTAGGACCAAAAGAAGGATTGGGATTAATCAACGGAACTCAGTTTATCCTTGCTCACGCCATCAAAGGACTTGAAAAGTTTGAATACTTATTAGACCTTGCAGACATGACAGCTGCCATGAGTATCGAAGCATACAGAGGTTCTGAAAGTCCTTTCAAAAAAGAGCTTCACGAGATCAGACCTTTTGAAGGCAGTAAAAAAGTAGCGGCAAGAATGCTTAAGTTCCTGAAAGGGTCAGAAAATATGAAAGCTCACGAAGATTGTGAGAGAGTTCAGGATCCTTATTCCATGAGATGCGTCCCACAGGTTCACGGAGCCAGCAGAAATGCTTTTGAGCATCTTAAAGGAATGGCTGAAACAGAACTGAATTCTGTGACAGATAACCCGATTGTATTAAGTGCTGAAGAATCGATCTCAGGTGGAAATTTCCATGGACAGCTGATGGCATTGCCTTTAGACTATGCTACACTGGCAGCCGCAGAACTAGGAAATATTTCAGACAGAAGAAGCTATTTATTATTAGAAGGAAAATATGGACTTCCAAGATTATTGACGGAAAGCTCAGGATTGAATTCAGGATTTATGATTCCTCAGTATACTTCAGCTGCTTTGGTGACGGAGAATAAAACATTATGTTTCCCTGCATCAGCAGATTCCATTCCTACAAGTTTAGGTCAGGAAGACCATGTTTCTATGGGAAGTATTTCAGGAAGAAAATTCAATCAGGTTCTTGGAAATCTTGTGAATATTCTGTCTGTTGAGTTGATGTTTGCAGCTCAGGGACTGGAATTCAGAAGACCTGCAAAATGCTCTAAAGTGATTGAAGAAAACTTTACAATTATTCGTTCTAAAGTTGCCAAGCTTGAGGATGACAGACTGATCGGTAAAGATATGCTCGCAATTGCAGAATTGATTAATGAGAGAAAATTTATTGTCAACTAATCTAAAATAAACAAAGGCTTCCGAAAGGGAGCTTTTTTGTTTCCATAAATCTTTTAATCATTAAATTTTTGAATCTTTAAATCAAATAAAAATGCACATCCTCAGAACAAATTCCTCCAATACAGATTTTCAAAACCTTGTAAAATCCCTTGATGCCACTTTGTCTGAGCATAATGGAGAAAATGATGATTTCTTTGCACAGTTCAATACCATTGACACTATCAAAAACTGTATTATAGCTTATATAGATGATATGCCGGCAGCCTGTGGAGCCTTTAAACCGTTTTCAGAAGATACCGTAGAAATAAAAAGAATGTTTACCGATCCGGAATTCAGAAAGAAAGGATTAGGATCAGCCATTGTAAAAGAACTGGAAAGCTGGGCAGCAGAGTTGAATTTTAAAAAAGCAGTATTGGAAACCTCCAGGGACTTGAAAAGTGCGATCTCAGTATATGAAAGAAACGGATTTTCCAGAATTCCCAATTACGGACAGTACATTGGTGTAGAACAAAGTGTATGTTACGGAAAAGAATTATAGACTTTAAAACTAAAGAATAATTTTCTCAATTCATAAATATTACAACTGAAGCTGTGAAATTCCCCTCCTCTGGAGGGGTGGCGAAAATTCAAAGAATTTTTGTCGGGGTGGTAATAGCTATCTGTCTTCCAATATGTTAATTTAATATTCATGTAATGGTAAATTCATTTTTTTTAAGTTTTTAATTCCCGTTAAAGTGTTATATTGTGGCTCCAACCAAAATAATAACATATGAAAAAAACTGTATTCCTACTGGCAATATTTTTTGCTTTAAACTCGTGTTCCAGAGAAGAACTTCAGAACGAAAATGTAAAAACAGAAATGGCTCAGAAAGATCCACTGACTGCAAAACAGATCAATGAAAGGATCAATCAGGCTATTAAAACGGATGGCTCTTTCAACTGGAAGAATGAATCCGATCATTTTGTATGGAGTGCTATTTTCCGTGGAAACAAAATGGTATCTATCGGTTTTGGAGCTTCTAAAGATGATTTCGACAGGAGTAAATCTCCAAACAGCAGTGATATGGAAAAAGAAGTTCTTTCCGTCATCAGAAAATATGAAGAAAAAGATGAAAGAAATTTCCTTCTTCTTTCAGATCAATATCTTAATCAGATGGATGTTGTGATTGAAAAAGAAGAAACCATTGCTGCTCTTCGACAAATGAAAAACATCCGATACGTAGAGCCGGCAGACTATCATTATTTTGAATTTGAAGCTCAATATAATGCAGCTGCGAAATCTTCAGGAAGCGGTTCATCAGGATGTGGTTTTTCTTCAGCAACATTAAATGCTGCAGACTATACGTCTACAACACCAAGTGCAAAAATTCCATGGGCTTTTGCAAAACATAATATTCCTGATGCATGGAGCTATAGCACAGGTGCAGGTGTTACCATAGGACTTATTGATACAGGAGTTTCTCCTGAACAGACTTTATTGGGAGGAAGTTTTAATAATGGCGCTTCTTCAGGAAGAACCATCAGTAAATTCGGAGTGTATAATTCAGACGGATCTGGTGATCAGTGCGGGCACGGAACAAAAATGGCTTCTGTAATGGCCGCTCCGAGAAATAATGCTGGATTACCTGTAGGAGTAGCTTATAATGCCAATCTGATTGCCTACAGAGCAGCAGAAAATGTTGTATTGGAAACTTCCAGTGAGCAGACTGCTGTAAAAACAGCATTTACAGATCTGGGTAACAATACCAGTGTGAAGATCATCTCTATGTCGATGGGGCATATCTTCTCTGTTGGAAAAATAGAAGACGGTGTTAAATATGCTTATTCTAAAGGAAAACTGATTTTCTGTGCCGGAGGTACTTCTACGAGCTTTACCAATTTTGTAGGTGTAATTTTCCCTGCATCGATGTCAGAAACTCAAGCGATCACAGGAGTAAAAGAAAATACATCCAATCAGAAATGTGATGTTTGCCACTCAGGAAGCCAGATCGACTTTACTTTCCAGATGGAAAGACCTTCAGGAAACACCGTTCCTGTATTGAGTTATTACAACGGGCAAGCTGATTATGTAGGAGGTTCGTCAGTAGCCACTGCAGCTACAGCGGGAATTGCAGCTTTGGTTTGGGCTAAAAATCCGTCATGGACCAGAGAGCAGGTACTTAATAAAATGAGACAGTCTGCTACATACTATCCTAATGTAAATTCAAGCTACGGCTACGGAAACATCAATGTTCTGAAAGCGGTACAATAAATACTCATTTCATAAAAAATGAAAGGAAATATCTCAGCTGAGGTATTTCCTTTTTATTTTAAGATCAGAGCTGTTTCCTGTTTAATCTCCTAATTGATAATCAAGTGGAAGCATGTTCTCAATTTTATTTTTGTAAAAATCGCCTTCATTGATGAGCTGATCAGGAGTTGTAATATTGCCTTCCTTTGAAACTTCAAATGATTCCCCATCAGAATGCAGAAATGATGATAAAATATTACGGTTTGTTCTTTTGACAAATTCTTTTCCTTTGAGTTCGTAATAAAACTTCGGATAATTAACCTGAAGAATATCTTTAAATTCAATAAAAACCTGCCCGTTAGACCTTTTAACATAATCCGAATCAGGAATTTTTGTTTTTACAATAGCCAGCATATATGGGCTCTGAGCATTCTTTCTGCGGGAAATTTCTTGGATGTTTTCAGGAATCGTATTGAGGTCAGGCTTGGTTACGAGTTCCAGATAGTTTTTTAAAGTATTCAATTCTTCTTCTGAAGGATATTCCGGGTTGGGAATTCTCACCACCTGATTGACAATAAAACCCGCCTCAACAATTTTATTATCAAAGATACTTCTGAAAAAATGGAGGAGACTGCCTTCATAGGCATTCATACGGTTCAATTTTACCTTATCCGTATTTTTTGTTTCTTTAAAAAAACTGGTTCCGGTATAGTTGACCATTTGGGAATTGAAATCTGCGGAAAAAGTGATCAGATTATAATTGATTTCATAGCCCAGATTTTTATTTTCAATAATGAGTGTATTGGGAGCTTTTACTTTCAGAAGTTTGTTCTTCTTGTCATAAGAGAACTTTAAAGATCGTTGGTTTTTGATTTTCACTTCTTCCCGATTATAGCCTATAAATGTGTCCAGAAAATAATTGATGTAGTTCTGATAAGCTTCAGATGTATAAGGAACCAGCCTTATTTCCTCAATAGCATTGGTTTTGGTCAATACTACCTTTAAAGTCTTATTCACCACATCCGATAATCCAATTGTAAAAGTTTCATAGTTCTCTTTCTGAAAAACAAGATTCCCATATTTTTGGGTAGAAAGATTCAGGGTAAAAGTTCCGTCCTCTTTTGAAACGGTTCCTGTTTTGGTTCCGTCAAGATAAATGTTCACATCAGATATTCTGTGGCTGGTATCATCTACTACAGTTCCTTTTACCATTTGTGCGGAAAAAAGGGAAGTGGTAAGCAAAAAAAATAGTAATACTGTTTTCATGGTAAACAATATTACTAAACTTTTAGTGATAATAAAAGAAGAATTTATCCTATCCTTACGCTAGTCATACTCAATGATCCACCAATAAGCTCATCATTGAATAAAGTAAGTTCTTCAGATTGATCTTTCAGCCCTAACGTATACAATAAAGGCAGATAATGGTCAGGGGTAGGAACAGCATATTGTAAGAAAGTTCCCTGTTTCTGATAATCAATAATATTCTGAAAATTACCATCCAGAAGCCAGTTGTTGGTTTTTTCACGAGCTTCCACTGCCCAGTCCCAGCCGGCTCCCACCGTATTTATATTTTTCCAGTCGATGAGACGGAGATTATGCACAATATTTCCGCTTCCGATGATCAGGATACCTTTTTCGCGAAGCTTGTTCAACCTTTTGGCAAGGTCGTAATGATACTGTGGAGGTTTTGTATGATCAATGCTCAGCTGGATTACCGGAATATCTGCATCAGGATACATATGTTTGATCACTGACCATGCACCATGATCCAGCCCCCAGCTGTGATCTTCTTCCACCTCTACAGGAAGAAGTAATTCTGCGGTTTCTTTAGCAAGCTCCGGATTTCCCGGAGCAGGATACTGCACATCAAAAAGTGCTTTTGGAAAACCATAAAAATCATGAATTGTTTTGGGCATATCCATCGCCGTTACAAAAGTTCCGTCTGTATACCAATGGGCAGAAATACAAAGAATTGCATTGGGTTTTGGAATTTCAGTGGCTGCTTTTCTGAAACCCTGCACAAACTGATTCTCTTCAATGGCATTCATTGGAGAACCATGTCCAAGAAATAAAACGGGCATTCTCTGTGTGCTTTTAAAACCGTCGCTTATGTTTTGAAGATCGTTGAGGTTCATAAATATTGAAGATTATAAAAAAATAAAAGGTTCAAGGCTTTTAGAAAATCCCTGAACCTTTTGTAATATATGTTAATTTACTATGCCTGTTTTACAAACTGTAATTCACCAGCTACTTTTACATCATCACTCACCATTACACCTCCTGCTTCAAGAGCTGCATTCCAGTTTAATCCGAAATCTTTTCTGCTGATTTTTCCTTCAAAAGAGAAACCTGCTTTTGTATTTCCCCATGGGTCTACATTAATTCCTCCGAAGTCTACATCAAGCGTTACAGGTTTTGTAATTCCGTTGATGGTTAGATTTCCCACAATAGAGTTATTGAGTGCCTGAGATTCAAAAGTGATGGTAGGATGTACTTCAGCATTGAAGAACTCTGCAGACTTTAAGTGGTTATCTCTGTCTGTATTGTTTGTGAATACAGAATCCGTCTGGATAGTAGCGGTAGTTTTTGCATTTGCAAAAAATTCGTCTTCAGATTCAATTTCAGCGGTGAAAGTTCTGAAGCTTCCTTTTACGTTAGAGATCATCATGTGTTTTACTTTGAAAGTAATTTCACTATGCGTAGGGTCTAAAATCCATTTTGTTGCCATTGTATTTTGTATTTTTTGTTTGTTATTAATAATGCAAATTTAGGATAGAGCACCTATACAAGTCATTGATATAGGATAAGAAATGAGATTTTTTGTAAATCGTCAAATTTGCTTTGCAAGTGAATGGTGAATATTTATTGCTTTCCAAAAATCAAAAATTGACAAGTGCAGAGGATTGACCATTCACAATTCACCGCTCTAATCCCTTTAAAAATTCTACTATTAAGTTATGGAATAATTTCTTTTAGTGAATGAATTCCATTTTATGAATGTTTTAATTTAACATTTTTTAACGAATGGTTTTTATTTCTTATTTTTGGTGGATTCAATTTTATACAATGAAATTACATAAATTTTCTTTATTGATGCTGGTTTTAGGCAGTTCAGCATTTGCCCAGACCCAGAAGTTTACCATGGCGGAGGCTGTAAATGGAATGAGAACCAACCTTGCCGTGAAAAATATTTCCCAGTTTTCATGGGCTGCTGACGGAAAATCTTATATCCAGGCAGTAAAAGGCGGTTATCTGATTACAGATTTAAAAACCAACAAGCAGGATACGCTGATCTCGTTAAACCAACTGAACAGAAACCTTTCCAATGATAAGCTGAAAGCTGTTCCACCTATTAAATTTACAGGAAATTCCAATGGATATTTTACGACTGGTGGTAAAATGTCGTGGATTGAAAAATCAGGAAATGACTGGAAAGTAAAAAGCACAGCTGCCATTGATCAGGATGCTGCAAACGTGAAAATGTTTGGTGATGGTCAGACTTTTGCTTTCACAACAAAGAATAATTTATTTGTCAACAGAAACGGGAAAACCATTGCTGTAACCAACGAAACTAATGAAAATATCATCAGCGGGCAGGCCGTTCACAGAAATGAATTCGGAATTGATACAGGTATTTTCCCTGCTCCGAACTCTGAAAGTGTAGCTTTCTATAAAATGGATCAGAGCATGGTAGCAGATTACCCAATCATCGACTGGTCTGTAACGCCTGCTGTCAATCACAATATCAAATACCCAATGGCTGGTCAGACTTCTCACCAGGTGACATTAGGGGTTTTCAATATTAAAACCCAAGCTACTACTTTCTTAAAAGTAGAAGGTGAAAAAGATCAGTATCTGACGGCCGTTACATGGAGCCCGGATTCAAAATACATTTTTGTAGGGGTACTGAACAGAGGTCAGAATCATATGAAAATGAATCAGTATGATGCTGCTACAGGAGAATTGGTAAAAACTTTATTTGAAGAAACAGACAGTAAATATGTGGAGCCACAGCATCCACTTACTTTCTTCCCGAATTCTAACACAGACTTCATCTGGCAGAGCCAGAGAACAGGATATAATCATTTGTTCCACTACAGTCTTGAAAAAGGATTGGTAGCACAGATTACAAAAGGGGATTGGCTGGTAACTGATATTTTAGGATTCAATGAAAAGAAAAAGGAAATCTATTTTACTTCAACAAAAGAAACGCCTTTAGAAAGACATTTATACAGAATCAACTGGACGAATTTCAAGATGCAAAGGCTGGACAATGAAGAAGGAATGCACATCGGAACATTGAGCAGTGACGGAAACTATCTGTATGATGCTTACAGCAATGCCAATTCACCGAGAGTTGCCAATATTATCAATACTTCCAATTTAAAATCTACGAATATCCTTACTTCTGAAAATCCATTAAAAAATTATCAGAGACCGGAAATTAAAAATGTAACATTAAAGGCTGACGACGGAACTCCTTTGTACGGAAAGATCATTCTTCCAACCAATTTTGATCCGAATAAAAAATATCCAACCATTGTTTATCTGTACAACGGGCCGCACTTGCAGCTGATCACAAATACTTTCCCGGCTTCAGGAAATCTTTGGTATGAATATATGGCTCAGAAGGGGTATATCATTTTCACAATGGACGGAAGAGGTTCTTCTAACCGTGGACTAAAATTTGAGCAGGCTGTATTCAGAAACCTGGGAACTACAGAAATGAATGACCAGATGAAAGGAGTAGAGTACTTAAAGTCTCTTCCTTATGTAGATGGAGAAAAAATGGGAATCCATGGATGGAGCTTCGGAGGATTTATGACGACAAGTTTCATGCTTCGTAAGCCGGATGTATTCAAAGTAGGAGTCGCAGGAGGACCAGTAATCGACTGGAGCATGTATGAAATCATGTATGGAGAAAGATATATGGACACTCCTCAGGAAAACCCTCAGGGATATGCTGCTGCAAACCTTTTGGATAAAGTTCAGAACCTTAAGGGAAAATTACTGATGATCCATGGAGCGCAGGATGATGTAGTAGTATGGCAGCATTCTATTAAATTTATCAAATCTGCAGTTGATAACGGAGTTCAGTTGGATTACTTTACATATCCGGGACATCCGCATAATGTGATTGGGAAAGACAGAGTTCATCTGATGCAGAAAATCACAGATTATTTTGATTTGTATCTGAAGAAATAATAATACAATCCAGCCTAAAACAAGGCTGGATTTTTTTTTGAACATTACCTTAACCTTATTGTATTATACTAAATTTAGATTGCTTCGCTTTGCTCTCAATGACAATACCACGTTATTAGTGGAAGATTAGTGTTATTTGTGTTTAAAAAATACAACTTTTCGATCTTAACAAACATCAATGTTTTTGATATTTCATAGTGGTATTTTTGTATCACTAAAATCAACAATATGGAATTAGGAATAGGAATGTTCGGGGATTTGGCTTTAGACCAATCTACCGGAAAATATAGAGATGCAGGAATTAAGATCCGTGAAATATTGGATCAGGTAAAATTAATGGATGAGGTGGGAATTGATGTTTTCGCAATGGGAGAACATCACCGTCCGGACTATGCGGTTTCCTCACCGGAGATCGTTTTGGCTGCGGCAGCAAGTATTACAAAAAATATAAAACTGGCCAGTGGAGTTACTGTTTTAAGTTCTTCAGAGCCGGTAAAAGTATATGAAGATTTTTCTACGCTGGATCTTATTTCAGACGGTAGGGCAGAGATCTTCGTGGGACGCGGAAGTTTCATAGAGTCATTTCCGTTGTATGGTTATTCATTGAATGATTATGAACAGCTATTTGACGAAAAATTAGAATTATTACTGAAAATCAATTCTGAAGAAAATGTAAGCTGGTCAGGGAAACTTCGTGCTCCAATGGAAAATCAAACCGTTTATCCAAGAGCAAAAAATGACGGAAAACTTTCAATCTGGAGAGCCGTTGGAGGAACTCCACAGTCTGTTCTGAGTGCTGCACAGCTTGGAATGCCTTTAGTGGTGGCTATCATTGGAGGAATGCCTATCCAGTTTAGAAATCTGATCGAATTTTATAAACAGGAATACCAAAAAGCGGGACATGATGTTTCGAAAATGCAGATTGCGGTTCACTCCCATACATTTGTAAGTGATGATCAGAAAGTGGTGGATGGATATTTTCATAACTATAAATCTCAGATGGACAGAATTGGGTCTTCCAGAGGATGGGCGCCTTACACAAAAGCACAGTATGAGGGAGGAAGAAGCAAAGATGGAGCATTATTTATCGGAAGTCCGGCAGAAGTAGCAGACAAAATTGCTTATATGAAAGAAATTTTTGGAATCACCAGATTTATCGGACACATGGATGTGGGAGATCCTGCACATGATGTGATGATGAAATCTATTGAGCTATTCGGAAAAGAAGTAAAGCCTGCTGTACAAGGATTATAACAGGAACGTTTACAGATATGACAAGGAGACCAGAAAAGGTCTCCTTTTTTATTTTCTTATTTTTTAAATATAATAAACAGTTAATCATTTATTAACATCGTAATCTTTTAAACTTCATTTCTTTACAGTGATGAAACAAAGCGATAGCTATTAATGATTGACCTGTCTATGATCCACATGATACAAAATCTGTATTATACTGGTAACGAACAGTTTCCTCCTACTTCTATTTCACTAAGCAGGTCGTTTGGATGTTCCAAAGTCTATTATTATTCAGGATGTCTTCCTCATTATACCTTTCTGATGGTTTCATTTTTCAACATTCTGGACGCTCTGTTGATCCAGTTATTCCAAAATCTAAACAAAAAACCATGCTTTTAAATAATATCCTATTTTTTTCAGTGGATCCGGATCTCAGTACAGGCCTTGTCATTATTTTCATCCTGTGCCTGGTAGCCGTTGTGGCTTTTGAGTTTGTAAACGGTTTTCATGATACAGCCAATGCTGTGGCTACCATAATTTATACCAAAGCCCTTAAACCTGTTATTGCAATTCCGTGGTCCGGTTTCTGGAATTTTCTGGGAGTTTTTACTGGAGGAATTGCCGTAGCGATGGGAATCTTAAAACTGGTTCCTATGGATACGCTCATAACGCTGCCAATTGCTGTGGGAGCCTCTTTGGTTTTGGCTGTTCTACTGGCTTCAATCATCTGGAATCTGGGAACCTGGTATTTTGGAATACCGTGCTCCAGTTCCCATACTCTGATTGGGGCTTTGATTGGTGCCGGGTTAGGATTTACCTGGTATTATGGAGGCGGCGTGAACTGGCATAAAGCTGAAGAAATTGGGATGTCACTCATTTTATCCCCTATCGTAGGATTTTGTTTAGCTGTTCTGTTGATGTGGTTCTTTAAATATATAATCCGTTATAAGGCACTTTTTCATATTCCGGAAGGAGCCAATGACAAACCTCCTTTTGCTATAAGAGCCATTTTAGTAACAACCTGTACTCTAGTAAGCTTTTTTCACGGTAGTAATGACGGACAAAAAGGAGTAGGGCTTTTTATGCTGATTCTGATTGCTTTCATGCCTGCCCAATTTGCAATTAATCATGATATTCCTAATGATAAGATTATTTCCATCCTAAATACAACAGAACATACATTACAGGCTGCCGCTGCCCAAAATACTCAGAATACAGCAGAATTTAAGACATTGAATCTGGCTGTTGAAAATGTAAAAGAGAATCTAATCCATAAAAATGAAAAAGACAAAGCGGCTACCTACAGATTTAGAAAACAGGTAGACAACCTTGTTGATTCTCTGAAAAAACTGAACGAAAATAAAGCCATAGCTATTGACGAATCCAGCAGAGCAATACTTAGCAGTCAGATTTCTGAACTTAAAAAATTAACCGAATTTGCTCCTCTATGGGTCATTATTATTATCTCCGTATCTCTCGGGTTGGGAACTACGATAGGCTGGAAAAGAATTGCAGTAACCATTGGTGAAAAAATAGGAAATGAACATTTGAATTATGCACAGGGTGCCTCCAGCGAAATTGTTGCAGCATCTACTATCGGTATCAGTACATTTCTGGGATTGCCGGTAAGTACCACGCACGTTTTGTCAAGTGGTATAGCAGGTTCTATGGTGGCTTCCGGTGGTAAAAGTAACCTTAATCCGGCTACATTAAAAAGTATTGGTCTTGCCTGGGTGCTTACTTTACCGGTATCTATTGTATTATCTTTACTGTTATTTATATGTTTCCATCTTTTTATTTAGTGGCAGATTTTTTAGTTCAGTGATTATTATTAAAACCGAAAAAAAATGAAACAAATATTAGTTGCCTCAGACTTTTCAAACAACGCAGGTAATGCGTTGTTGTATGCTCTGTCCCTCGCTAAAACCTTAAAGATGAAAGTAACAGTGCTGAATGCCATTCATCCTACGGAAGGGATTAATAATAGTACATACAACGCTATTTTTATTGAAGATTACTATGCAAGAAAAAGATCTGCTCTGAAAGAATGGACAGAAACCTTCTGTAATAACAGCGAATATAAAGATATTCCGGTTAAAACCGTTTGTGATGTTGGCTTTTTAAGAAATGTCATTACAAAATACATCGAATATAATGATGTATCGTTTTTAGTAATGGGAATGACGGGCGCTACGGGCATTAAAGGAATTATAGGAAGCAATGCCAGTTTAGCCATTAGCAAAATGCGGATTCCGACATTAATTGTTCCTGCGGAAAGTATACTTCATCCAACACCTGTTATCACGCTGGCTGCTGATTATAAAACCACAAAACTATCCGTAAGGGATGTAAAGGCATTGAACCAGATCCTTAAAGTTTCTGATCCTAAAAAGCTGGAAGTACTTCATATATCGGACAAAGATACAGCTGCTAGAACCATAGAACATGGAGAAAAGAAATTAAAAGATCAGCTTTCCTCTGTGGAAATCACCTTTCATTACGTTGAGGATGATAAACCATCAAGCGGAATTATTGATTTCATAGAAACCAATAAAACAGATATTTTATGTCTGGTAAAACACAATCATAATATTATTTACCGATTATTCTCCGGTAGTACTGTAGACGAGATCCTGAACAAATCTGTGAAGGCTGTATTGATTCTTCATGCATAAATTTTCAAGCCAGCCTTCGTTGAATGTCTTTTGAAGTTTAAAGATTAATTATACAATTTCAATCAGGCTTCCTCTTTCCTCGTCTTTAATGATATTGAGAGATGTAGGGATTTTCTCTTTCAGCTCTTCAACGTGAGAGATAATTCCTACAATCCTGTTTTCTTTCATCAGATTGGTGAGGGTTTCAAATACGATATTCACAGATTCTGTATCCTGAGTTCCGAAACCTTCATCAATAAAGAAAAAGTTCTTATCTGCCTGTGCATTGGCCTGAACACTTTCTGCCAGAGCTAAAGCAAGACTCAACGAGACCTGAAATGCCTGTCCTCCAGAAAGCGTTTTTACACTTCTGCTTTTTCCTTCGTTGAGATAATCAATGATTTCGAAATCGTTATTTTCATTAAGCTGAAGACTCAGCTGATTTCTTGTCATGCGGTGAAAGCGTAGATTGGCATGATCACAAAGCTGTCTCAGATAAATAGACGAAACATATTGTACAAAACCTGCTCCTTTAAACAGATTTGTCATGATTTTTAAATTTTCCGAACGTTTCTGAAGCTTTGCCAGTTCTTTTAAAAGGCTTTCTTTTTTTACAAATTCCTTTTCTAATCGATCTATTTCAGCGGTTTTAGTCACTACAGAATCACTGATTTTTTTCTGCTCATTTTGCGCTTCAACAAATTGCTGTTCAGCTAGAGAAAACTGTTCGTTATCGAATGAAAGACCTTTCAGTTTTAATTCCAGTTCTCCGATGAATTTCTTTAAAGCTTCAAATTCAACTTTGAAATGCTGAACTTTCGCTCTTACTAATTCAACGCTGATTTCCTGAAGTAAAATATCCTCAACCTCTTTGAACTCTTTGAAATTTTGATCTGCCAAAGCTTTGACGATAGCTTCTTCGTTACCGGAAATTTCCTTCTCCAGTTCTGCAATCTGCTTTTCAGATTGGCTGACGATCGCTTTTTGTTCTGCTAATTTCGGTGAAAGAATTTTTTCCTGCTCTAATGCTTTTTGGTAACTTTCCTCAGTTTCTTTGTTGGATTGTACCAGTTTTTGATAGGTTTCTTCAATCTCAGTTTTTTCTTTTTGAGCATAAAGATTCCAATCCAGAATTTTAAGACCGGAACGGCTGATATTGATCTGTTCCTGCTTCGAAACTTCTTCCAGACGAAAAGCTTCTAAAGCGCTCTTATACTTTTCCAGAGTTTTGGTTTCTCTGTCCAGATTTTCCCTTTCCAGAGTGATATTCCGCTCCGTTTCTTCAATCTTTTTTTCCAACGTAAAAGACTCCGAGCGTTTTTTTTCAAATTCTTCTTCCCGATCAGGAGAGAATGGTTTCCATGTGAAATTCAGAATATGTTTTTCAATGTTTTCCTGAATCTGGAGGACAATTTTCTGTTCCGAAAGAAGCTGTTCCTCGAATATTTTTTTTCGATCCAGAATTTTATCAATTTCTGCTTCCTGCTTTTGAATAGCAGCCGTTTTTTGTTCTACAGAAGTTATTTTTTCCTGAATTTCCAACAGTTCAGCATTCACATCATGGAATTCTACAATATGCGGATGTTCTTTAGAACCACAAAGAGGGCAGTTTTCACCGTCATGAAGCTCACTGGCAAAACGGGATAGCTCTTTTTGTATTTTGAGATGATCCAGCTTTTGAGAAAGTTCCTTTTTTTGAATTTCTAAGGTTTCTTTTCTGATTCTGAATTCTTCTTTATAATTTTCGGTGTAATGAAAAGGTTTTAGCTCTTCTGTAATTTCCCCGATTTGTTTTTGATGTTTCTCAATCTTTTCGGTTTGTTCCTGCAGTGATTTTTTAAAATTCTTTTGTTGAATAAACCAGTTGCCTACTTCAGAAAGCAGAGCAGAATCAAGTTTTTGTTCCTTTAAGACTTTAATCTGTGCAGAAAGTTCATCAATGTTCTTTTGAATCTTCTCTTTGTGAAGATCAACTTCTTTTACTTTCTCAGAACCTTTCTGCGTTCTTTCATTCAGAATTTTAACTTCTTCCGAAAACTTCATGATTTGAATGATGAGGTTCAAATCGTTTTCCTGGATTCTGGATTGCTCCAAAGCTTTAAACTGTGGCTCAAGAGCTGTAAGTTGTTCTTTTATAAGATTAAAAGCTTTTTCAGTTTCCTGCCAGATTTTGATCTGCTGTTCTTTCTCATTTCGTTTGTCCGAAATCTCTTTTGAAAGTTTATTTTTTTCAATAATTAAAGGATTGAAAAGTCTGAAAGTTCGGTCATATAATTCCGCCTGTGCTTCGAGAGCATCCATTTGAGGCTTTTCTTCGGAAAGTTGATTGAATTTTTCTTTATTCTGCTGTAAACCGTCGAAGTCACTTTTTAAGTTTTTCAGCTGTTGATACGTCTGGGAAATCTTTTCCAGTTTTTCATTGGATTCAGAAAGAAGTTTCTGTTCTTCTGTTAGTTGCTCTTTCTGAATATTGATTTTCTCTTCATTGATTTCTTCAAAACCTTTGAGTTGTCCTTCCAGCTGATCCAGTTCTGATCTGTTTTTTACATTAAGCGCAGAAACATTGTTCTGAAGGTCAAATTTTTGAAGATAAAAGATCTCCTTCATCATATTCGTTCTTTCTGCAGCACCCAATTCAAGGAATTCTTTAAACTGTCCCTGCGGAATAATGATGGTTCTTTTGAAGTTGGAATAGCTTAACCCAATAATCGCTTCTGCATTGGAATGATCCAAAGGAATCCATTTTCCATTGATGTTCTCATAAAAAGTAACCGCATTAGGTTTTACCTCTTCGAATTTTTTTGAATTTCGCTTAAAATCACGGGTGGCACGGAACAATTTATTCTCATAATTCACAAAATCAAATTCTATATAAGAACTGTTTGATTTTAAATTCATCATATTGTAAGCCCTCTTATCACGCATGTTAAGACGCTCCGTTTCTCCATATAAAGCAAACGAAATCGCCTCAAGAACAGAAGATTTTCCGGAACCCACGGCTCCAAAAATTCCGAAAAGACCAGCTTCGGTAAGATTTCGGAAATCAATCGTCTGACGTTCCTGATAGGAATAAAGTCCTTCTATAGTTAATTGAACAGGGATCATGGCTTATGCATTTAAAATTTCGTTAAACAAATTCATCAGTTCTTCATTGGCTTCCTGCCCGCCGTTTTTAGATTTAAAATAATCTTTGAATAAAATATCAATATCCTGGCTCAAATTGATCTCATGTTTTTGGTCTTCTGCCAATTCCATATTCCTTACTTTGGGAATAAGGTGAACAATTCCGCTATGGGACTGATAAATTAATCTTCTTTCGTCTGCCGTTAAAAACGTCTCACTTTCCAGCGTAAGCTCAATAAACGTATTGGGATTTTCACCCAGCCATTGAACAGTATCTTCGATGGAAGTAAATGTTTTTCTGACTAAAGTTCTTCCGCTTTTAAGTATTTTTTTCTCGTAAGAAACTGTTTTTCCCGGCTCTGCATCAATAATAGAAACATACTTTTTCTGCCCAGCTTCACTGAAACTGTAACAAAGGGGAGAAGATGAATAAATAACGGGTTTTTCCTTTGTTCCGATATTTTGAAAAGCATGAAGGTGACCGAGTGCTGTATACTGAATCTGGTCAGGAATACTGTCTGAAAAAATCAAATCTGCATTTCCGATTTTAATGGGTTTTTCTCCTTCTGGTTCTTCCAGCATTTCTGCACCTCTTTTATTCATATACAAATGAGCGGTCAGAAGATTCACACCGGAATCATCACAAAACTGATCAGCAAGATTTTTCCATGTCTGAAAAAGAACCTTGTTGATTTCTTCCTCTTTATTTTCACCAAAATATTCCTTTAGACGGATCTCATTCGCGAAAGGGGTGTGAAGAATTCTTACAGGAAAGTTGATCCCATCAATTTTCAGTTCTATAAAACCCTCTTTGGAGTTGGTAATATTAAAGTATTCTGTACCGAAAGGTGTGATCTCAGCTTTAGGATGACCTATTAAAATGATTCCACATTCCCTTGCCAAAGGATCAGGAGCATTGATTAGATTGGGAGAATCGTGATTACCGGAAATAGCAATTACCGGACGTTTACCATTCAATGATAAACGTTTTAATGTTTTATAAAAAAGTTCAGCAGCCTCTACACTTGGATTAAAATTATCAAAAAGATCACCGGCAACAAGAATAAGATCTGCATGTTCTTCATCAGCAATGCTTATGATTTCTTCCATTACCAAAACCTGCTCTTCCAGTCGTGAAAAGCGGTCCAGTCTTTTTCCCAAATGCCAGTCGGCTGTATGCAGAATTTTCATAAATTTATTATTGTTTAAAGTAAGTTGAATAATAAACCATTTTTATGGTTGATTATCAGATTTTTTTGCTTTGAAGTCTTCCAGAATTTGTTTTAAACGTGTTTTCCTTTCTGCCTCAGCATTTTGTATTTTACGCTTTTTCTGGTCAATTTGCTTTTTATTTTTTTTCCTGTTCGCATCGTTATTTTTGCTCATATCTTTGTACAGAATAATTTTTATGGGTGAGAAATAGCTTCTTCAAAAATAAGAAACAAAAAGAGAAGAAGTGTGGTGGATTTCCGTATAAACTTATAATAAATTAATTTTGTAAAAAAAAGATGGAACAACAGTCCAAAGATCCTTTACATGGAAAAAGACTGGATGCTATCCTTGAAGAGCTTGTAGAATACTATGAAGGCTTCGAAAGGCTTGGCGAACAGATCAATATAAAATGTTTTACAGATAACCCAAGCATCAACTCTTCTCTGAAGTTTCTAAGAAAAACACCCTGGGCAAGAACAAAAGTAGAAAGTCTCTATCTCTTTATGTTGAGACAGAAAAAAAGAGAAGAGGGTAGAAAAAAATAAAAACTGGAAATTCCTGAACTTATAATGGAGTTTATTATAAAGTAAAAAGAAGATCTATTTTTTCTCTATGCCTTTCATAACTTCCTTCTTCCATTCCCCAGCTTCCAGGCTCATTGAATCATTTCAAAAAATAGTATATTTGTAACATTAATCGTGAAACGAAATCACGAAAAAAAGAAAAAATATGACAATCGAAAACAATCACGTTGTAGCTGTAAAGTATATACTTCACACAATCGAACCAGATGGAAGTAAGATTCTTGTAGAAGAAACAACAGCAGAAAATCCGCTTACATTTTTGTATGGTATGGGAATGATGATTCCTAAATTTGAAGAAAATATCCTGGGATTAAAAGCTGGAGATAAAGCTGCTTTTACAATTCAGCCTGAAGAAGCTTACGGTGAAAGACAACCGGATGCTATCGCACAATTACCAGTGGAAATGTTTAAAGAATCAGGGCTTCCTCCAGTAGGAGCTATTTTGCCTTTGTCTGATAATCAAGGAAACAATTTCCAGGCTTTTGTAGTGGAAATTACTCCTGAAGTTGTAGTAGCAGACCTTAACCACCCAATGGCAGGTAAAGTATTAGACTTCCAGGTTGAAGTTTTAAATACTCGTCCGGCAACAGAAGAGGAATTGTCACATGGACATGCTCACGGAATTGACGGAAACGAAGCTCACTAAAAATAAAAAATGTCCGTTTTTTTGGACATTTTTGAATAAAAAATAAGCCACGGAAATTCCGTGGCTTATTTTTATTTGATAAAGTTGCAATAGGTATTGAATGCTTGGCATTCCCCTCCAGTGGAGGGGCGTCAAAAATTCTTTGAATTTTTGACGGGGTGGTTCTATGTGCAAAGCATTACTCTACATCATACTTCCTGCATCTATTTACTAATCCAAAAACTCCCCTGAAACATAATACCAGCGTTCATGCATTTTCTGAAAAACAGACAACTCATGATGAACCTGCGGATGGCCGTCCTGGTCTGTATAATACGCCTTAAATTCCACATGAGTTAAAGTGGGAGTCCTGATGATTTCCAGTTTTGTCCATTGATTGATTTCTCCCCATTCCTGAAGATCTTTCTTGTTGTGGTGTTTTCTTTTTCCCGGAAGGGTAGTCTCCATCAGATATTCACCATTAGGAATGGCAAAAGCAGAGAACCTTGAACGCATCAGAGCCTCAGCCGTAGGAGCATGTTTTTCTCCGGTATGATAAGGTTTGCAGCATTCTTCGTAGGATTTTCCAGAACAGCACGGACAGTTCATATAGTGTATTTTAATTTTTGAACTGCAAAAATAATGAATCTCATTAGAAACGTATAATCCTGAGCGGAGACGAAGGAAGCCCATTCAAAATAAACAAAAATATTTATCGGCTTTAGCCAAACATAAAAAAGAAGCACTCTAATTAAAGAGTGCTTCCCATTGATTTATTTAATAAAACCTCTGTTTCTTAATAAAGGTTTGATATCCGGGTCATGTCCTGTAAAGTCTCTGAATGCCTGATTAAGGTCTACAGAATTTCCTACGGAAAGAATATATTTTCTGAAACGGTCACCATTTTCTCTGGTTAGCCCTCCATTTTTACTGATCCATTCCCATGCATCGTTATCTAATGTTTCAGACCATAAATAGGCATAGTATCCTGCAGAATATCCACCTCCCCAGATATGGGCAAAATAAGGCGTGTGATATCTTGGCGGAACCGTTGCCAAATTAAATCCATGGCTGGCTAAAGACTGCTTTTCAAAATCCAGAACAGGAATAAACTGACTGTCATTGCTTACTGTATGCCAATCCATATCCAGTTCGGCAGCAGAAACCAATTCAGTCGTCATATATCCCTGATTGAAAGTTGATGCCTTTTTGATTTTATCGACCAAAGCCTGGGGAATAGGCTGTTTTGTTTCATAATGTACAGCATAATTTTTCAGAACAACAGGATCTAAAGCCCAGTGCTCATTGATCTGAGATGGGAATTCCACAAAGTCTCTCGGTACATTCGTTCCTGAAAGAGAAGGATATTTCTGGCTGGCAAACATCCCGTGAATAGAGTGACCAAATTCATGGAAGATGGTTGAAACATCATCATAACTGATTAATGAAGGTTTCCCTGGAGCTGGTTTCTGATAATTGTAGCAGTTAACGATAACAGGTTTTGTTCCCAATAAGTATGACTGCTCAACAAAATTACTCATCCATGCTCCACCATTTTTAGAATCTCTGGTATAGAAATCCAGGTAATAGATTGCAATAGATTTTCCATCATGATCAAAAACTTCATACGTTACGACATCCGGATGGTAAACAGGAAGATCTGTTCTCTTTTTGAAAGTCAGCCCGTAGAATTTTTCAGCAGCGAAGAAAACTCCTTTCTCCAGAACCGTTGTGATTTCAAAATAAGGCTTTATTTGGCTCTCATCAAGATCAAACTTAGCTTTTCTTACCTGCTCAGCATAGAAATTCCAGTCCCAAGGCTCTACCTTGAAACCTCCTTTCTGCTGATCAATAAGGTCCTGAATATCTTTTGCTTCACGTCCCGCTGTTTCCACTGCCGGAGTTGCAATCTGATTCATTAGTTTAGTAGCTGCTTCAGGTGTTTTTGCCATTTGATCCTGAAGTTTCCATTCAGCAAAATTTTTCTTACCTAAAATCTGAGCTTTCTTCAATCTTAGTTTAGCCAGTTGCTCGATCGTTGATCTTGTATCGTTGGCATCTCCTTTTTCAGCTCTGGTCCATGAAGCTTTGAATAGCTTTTCTCTGGTAGCTCTGTTTTTTAAGTTTTGAAGAAGAGGCTGTTGTGTCGTGTTTTGTAAAGCCAGAAGATATTTTCCTGGTTGTCCTGCAGTTTTAGCATCAGATGCAGCAGCAGCAATTTCATCCGCAGAAAGTCCGTCCAGCTCTTTAGCATCAGAGAAAAATACCCCTCCCTGCTTTCTTGCTTCCAATAATTTGTTGGAATATTGGGTAGAAAGAGAAGCCAGTTCCTGATTAAGTTGCTTTAATTTTTCTTTATCGGCTGCAGAAAGGTTAGCTCCTGCAATTTCAAAATTCTGCTTATAATATTGTACAAGTCTTTTGCTTTCAGAATCAAGACCGTCTTCTTTGATGGATTGTATTCTTTTATAAAGATTTTCATTCAGGTACAGTTTATCAGAATGTGCAGCAAAAATAGGTGCATATTCTTCATCCAAAGCCTGCAAAGTAGGGTTGGTATTTGCGCTTGTAAGATTAGAGAAAACAATTTGTGCTCTTCTCAATACTTCACCACTTTTTTCCAATGCAACGATTGTATTTTCAAAAGTGGGGGCGGCCGGATTGTTGGCAATTTTTATAATTTCAGCTTCATGCTGCTTTAAACCATACTCAAAAGCAGGTTTGAAATGTTCGTTTTTGATTTTGTCGAACTCCGGAGCTTCATACTGAAGCTTGCTTTTCTTCATAAAAGGATTTGAAGATAAAGAGGGGTCAGGTGCAGGAAGCTCCTGTTGAATATCGGTCTGTTTCATTGTAGTACAAGATTGATTGAACGCCAAGGCAGAAATTAATAATACCGATGAAATATTCTTCATAAATATAGTTGTTATTAAAGCATAAAGATATTAAAAACTTGCATCATAGAATCTATTTTGGGAGATGTATTTATTGAAACTCTATAGGGAATGTTTTATAATGAATAAGATAAGTGTCTTAGACCCAGAAAGTATTTTTGAAAAATCGATATGGCAGGCCATTGCAGTATTTTTAAATGTAATGTAATATTTTTTATAAATTAGTTGTTATTTAATTAAAGAAATCAACAAAAAGAATTAACAAAAGAAATAAGCATGAAAACAAGGACTTTATTTATTTTTTCAGCCTTAGCGGCATTAGTCTCATGTAATGATAAACATGAGAACAGAAACAGAGATAGAGAGGGTGACAGAAGTAATTGGGTAGAAAAAGTAGTAAGCAAAGAAAGCGGCCCGATACAGCATAAAGAATTTAACGGAGATTTTGATGAAATTCAGGTTTCTCAGGCTATTGAAGCTGAAATTATAAAATCTGAAACAGAAAAAGTAGAAATATCAGCTCCTCAAAGCATTATCAATGAGATTCTTGTAGACAATGACGGCGGAAAGCTGCACATTCATTATAAACCAGGAATCAGAGTGATGAACATCAGCAAAGTGACAGCAAAAATTTATACGAAGGATTTTAATAAACTTCAAGCCGATTCAGCAGCGAGAATTATTATAAAAGATAAATTTACTCAGGAGAAAACAGATATCGAAGCATCAAGTGCAGGCAGTATTTCCGGAGATCTTGAAGCTAATGATATGGATATCAATATAAGCAGCAGCAGCAGCTTCGATGGTAAAATATGGGCTGTAAACCTTGGTATTGAAGCCTCATCAGGATCAACGCTTGATATTTCAGGAAAAGCGAAAAAGGCAGATGTGAGTGCGTCTTCAGGAAGCAGTGTTTCAGCTAAAGGAGTTATTGCGGATAATGTAGAAGCAGATGCCTCCAGTGGAGCAAGTATTCAAATCAGTGCTGTTTCCAGCGTCAACGCAGGAGCTTCATCTGGCGGAAGTGTGGATATCTCGAAAAAAGGAGAACTTAAGAATGTGAGCAAAGAAGAAAGCAGCGGTGGAAGCGTAAACATCCAATAAATTAATCCTGGGATTCTTCCTCATCTTCTTCATCGGCAGATGAGGAACCTTCCCAATTTTTATTATCAAAATTAAGATTATCATAAGCCAATAAATCCTCCTCTCGCTGGAGGATTTCTTTTGTGGTAAACAGGGTAATATCTTCATCATTTTCCTTCATTTTGGCCAGCTTTCGGATAGAGGCTTTGTCAATGGCCATAAACCTTTGTCCCATACGCCTTGCTGCATATTTTCTCATTCCTGTTTCATGAAGTACATCCACAGCCATGTCAACTGCTGTTCCTAATGTTTCACGGTAAATATGATTGACTCCGTTATTCAGATAGTCATAGGCGTCAAGCCTGTTTTTTGCTCTTACGAAAATTTTTACACTAGGATAATGTTCACGGACTAATTCTGCAATGAATTTATTATCATCCGGATCATCCAGGCATAAAACCAAAATTTCAGCATCTTCAATTCCGGCAGCTCTTAGAATAGGAATTCTGGTAGCATCACCGTAATATACTTTAAAACCATAGCTTCTGAGCAGTTTTACACGATCAGAATCACGATCCAAAACGGTAGCGGGTATTTTATTGGCTTTTAAAAGACGTCCCACGGTACTTCCAAAATGCCCAAAACCTACAATGATAATTTTCTTTTGAGCAACATCGCTGTCGAGAATATTATAATCATGCTCTTCTTCAGGAATTTCTTTGATAAATTTTGGAATAATAAATTTGTCATTGATGATAAGGAGAACAGGAGTGATACACATGGTAATTGCCGTAACAGCCATCATCTGTGCATTCATCTCCGGGCCTAAAAGATAAAGATCTGATGCATAATTGAGCAGTACAAATGCAAATTCTCCTACCTGAGAAAGGGCAAATGCATAAAAAAGACTTTGAGGAGTATCTATCCTGAAAAACTTTCCAATGGCATATAAGACAATAAATTTTACAGCCAGCACGGCAAAAACAGTACTGAAAATAAATAAAGGATCTTTCTGGATAATATTAAAATTGATAGTTGATCCTACACTTACGAAGAAAACAGCCAGTAATAATCCTTTGAAAGGATCAATCTGAGCTTCCAACTCATGACGGAATTCACTGTTGGCAAGCATTACGCCTGCAAGGAAAGCTCCTAATGCCGGAGAAAGTCCAATAACCACCATAAGCTCCGAAACCCCAATTACGAGGAATAGGGAAGAGGCCGTTAACAGTTCTGTCATTCCTGATTTTGAAACATAACGCAGGAAAGGAACGAAGACATATCTGCCCAGTAAAATAAGCAGTGCAACTCCGAAAATTACAGTGCCGGCCTGAAGCCATTCCGGCAGTTTCTGGATAAGAATCTGGATTTCATTATCATGATGCTTGGCTTTATAATTAGCTACAATAGGAAGTATGGCCAAAATAGGGATCACAGAAATATCCTGAAATAAAAGGGTAGAGAATGAGGCTTCTCCGGCAGTGGTTTTAAGATTATTTTTTTCCTGTAAGGTTTGCAGAACAATGGCTGTAGAAGAAAGAGCGAAACACATGGCAATAGTAATAGCTTTGTCCAGTCTCCAGCCTACACTTATAAATATTAAGAAAAGCAATAGAATGGTGAGTGCCATCTGAGAAAGACCCAAACCCATTATTTTTTTTCGCATTTCCCAAAATTTCCTGGGTTCCAGTTCCAAACCTACCAAAAACAATAGCATGATCACTCCAAACTCACTGGCATGCATAATATCATTTACATTATTTCCTGTAAGTTTAAGGACATAAGGGCCTATGATAATTCCTCCTAAAATATAACCAATAACAGAACTCAACCCAAATTTCCTGGCCAATGGAACCATAATAATGGCTACACCCAGGAAAATTAATGTGTTCATCGCTAAGCTGGATTCCATATGTTATTGATTGAGTAGTTCTGTAAATTCCTTTTTATGTAAAATAATTTCTTTTTTAGACAGTTTGTTGGCCTCGTATACGATTTTGATATGCTTAATATCCGCTTTAAAGACCTTTAATGAAACGATCAGTCCGCTGATGAGTTCTTCAATGGTATATTCATAAGTGCCGGTTTTGCTGAATGATCTTTCTTTTCCCCCGGTGGTTACCAAGATATAAACCTCTTTTCCTTCCAAAGGATTATGTTCATCCTCTTTAAGCCAGTCTCTGTCGAAAACCTCGTCAATCCATAATCTGAGAAGCGGAGGCATCCCAAACCATATCAGTGGAAACTGAAAAACAAAACGTTCGTAATTTTTAAGGCGTTTTCTTTCTCTGAAAGCTGCAATGTGGAAGTCAGGATATTCTTCGTAAAGATCTCTTAAGGTATAATGCTGGTGGCGAACGTAGAAATTGATGAGCTCTACATTCGAATTGGAGTGCTCCAGATAAGGGTGTGCAAATACTACCAGCGTCTTCTTCATAATCCTGTTTTCAGTAAATATAAGGAAAAAATATTGAATAAAAGATGGTTTTTGTGAGGTTTTATTAATTTTTTGATATCTAAATATCAATTTAAGATCAAGAAAAGTTAAAGAATTGAGGTTATTTTAGCTTATTAAATAAAAAAAATCAGATCGTGATGATCTGATTTCTATATCAATTTTAAAATGACTTATTCGTTTTACCAGCCTCCGGATGCACCACCGCCTCCAAAACTTCCGCCGCCGCCAAAGCCTCCGAATCCGCCGCCACCGCCACCGGAACTTCCACCACCAAAACCGCCTCCTCCGAAGCTGCCTGGGAATGGGAAGAAACCGCCAGGGTAATTTCTGCGTCCCTTTCTGGTGATGATCACATCGTCGTCATCGTCATTATTTCCGCCACGTCCGCCACCTCTGTTACCAAATAGGATGGCAATAATGATAAAAATAATAAAAGCAATGATGAGTACCTTAAAAGCACTTCCGTTGCCGGAAGGAGCTGTAGTGGCTTCAGGTTTAAATTTCCCCTGTACAGCCTCCATAATCGCTGAGGTTCCTCCGTTGATCCCATCATACCAAAGTCCTTTTTTGAAATTTGGAGTGACAATATAATCCAAGATCTGTCCTGCTACTGAAGCGGTAAGATATTGTTCTACGGCACGTCCCTGCTGGATAGACATCGTTCTGTCTTCTGTGGCAATCAGGAAAACAACTCCGTTATCTACTCCTTTTTTTCCAATTTTCCATTTTTCGCCAAACATGGTTGCCAGAAAGTTCACATCTTCTCCTTTTGTGGAGCGGATGATCACTACTTCAATTTCTGTTGAGGTAGAATCTGCAAACTTGATTAGTTTATTATTAAGCGCATCTTTTTCCTGCTGAGAAAGCAATCCGGCTTCATCAAAAACAGGGTAAAGAACCGCTGGCTTTTCGGGAACGGTGTATTGTGCTGATACAAAAGTGTAAAAGCAGAGTAGTAAAAATGAAAATACTATTTTAAGAGAACGTAATTTCATTTGGAAGTTGGTTTGGGTTTTCTCCTTCTACAGGAAAATGTTTTTTGAGTTCAAGGCCTGTTTCCAGGATAGCACTTTTCAGTGCCTGGTAATAATTTCCTTTGGCAAATTCTGCAGTGATATAATCGTGAAGATGGTCCCAGTAAGACTGTCTTACTTTTTCATGAATTCCGATGTCGCCAATAATGGTAAGGTATTTCTGTTCGAAATTGACATGGAAAAGCACAGCATTTCTTTCAGCAGTTTTATCCATATCCAATTTTTTGAAAACATCAAATGCCGTTTTAGCATCACGGGTTTCCGTATTGGAGTCAATATGCACTCTGATCTCTCCCGTAGAATGATCTTCCGCAGATTGAATCGCTTCCACAAGGGAAGCGATCTGTTGATTTGTTAGGAAATTACCCATTATTATTTGAATGCTTCAGGGGCTTTTTCAGCACCTGCCTCAGCTTTGAAATAAGGTTTTTCTTTGAAGTTGGTGAAATTCGCCAGAATATTATTCGGGAAAGTCTTGATAGAAGTGTTGTAATCTTTTGCAGCATCGTTATAATAAACAGTTTCAGTTCTGATACTGTTTTCAATAGCAGTGTATTCTCTCTGGAAGTTGATATACTGCTGGTCTGCTTTTAAGTTAGGATAAGATTCTACTACAGCCATCAATCTGCTCAATGCTCCGGACAATTCACCCTGTGCTGCCTGGAATTTAGCAATATCAGCTTCAGTCATATTCGTAGGATCAATGTTGATAGAAGTAGCTTTAGAACGCGCTTCTACCACCTTTGTTAAAGTTTCCTGTTCAAATTTTGAATACGATTTTACCGTTCTTTCCAGATTAGGAATAAGATTCGCTCTTTTCTGATATACAGTCTCTACATTAGACCATTTTGAATTGACAGTCTGTTCCTTTTCTACAAAGCTGTTATATCCGCTTTTTCCCCAGAAGAAGAGAATAGCCACAATGATAAGGAGGGCAATACCAATAGTTCCGGCACCCAAACATCCTTTATTTTTCATAGTTTATTTTTTTTAAATTTTTTGTGCTAACCAAATATACAAATTATGTGCTAATTTTGTAAAAAATTATTTGAATGACAACAATAGTGGTGGCAATGGGAGAGAAAAATGAAATTGGTTTTGAAAACCAGTTGCTTTGGCATCTTCCCAAAGATTTGAAACATTTTAAAGATATTACTTCAGGACATCCGATTATTATGGGAAGAAAAACTTACGAAAGTATTGGAAAACCTCTTCCGAACCGTACCAATATTGTTGTGTCAAGAAAGAAAGACTGGTTTGAGGAGGGAATCCTTATTGTAGGAAGCATCAAAGAAGCATTGAAATTTGCTAAGAAGATTGATGAAGAAGTTTTCGTTATCGGTGGAGGAAATATCTATGAACAGACTATGGATCTGGTAGACAGACTTGAAGTTACTTTGGTGAAAGCAGATCTTAAAGCAGATACATTCTTTCCTAAAATAAATGAGAAAATATGGAAAAAAACAAACGAAATCTTTCATGAAAAAGACGAGAAAAATGAATATGATTTCTGTTTTCAGACGTTTGAAAAAATTAAAAAAGAAGCATAATTGTCAATAGTGAATTTTTGCTTCGCAAAGTGAATCGTGAATTTCTCACAGGTACAAAAATTAACAAGCGTAGCGAATTGACCATTCACAATTGACTTTTTGAACTTTAAGACCTAAATTTATTATCTTTGCACTTTTAAAATTTAATAATGAATAAATACATAAAAATTGCAGTAGCAGCACTTCTTATCCTGGCGGGACTTGGATTGATGATTTTTACAAGAAATCTTGGATGGGGAATTGTTGTTTTTCTTTTAGCTGCATTCCCAATCTTACTATTCTTTAAAAATGAGTATATCCTATTGGCGTTCTGGCAATTGAGAAAGCAAAATATGGAAAAAGCCGGAGAATGGTTATCAAAAATCACAGATTATAAAGGACAGCTTCATAAAACCCAATACGGATATTTCCACTATTTATCAGGATTGACACAAGCTCAGGATCACCCTGCAAAAGTAGAGCCTTTTATGAAGAAAGCTTTAGAGTACGGTTTAAATATGAAACACGACAGAGCAATGGCTACTTTAAATCTTGCAGCAGCCGCTATTTCTAAAGGAAGAAAGCAGGAAGGACAGAAATTGCTTGAAGAAGCAAAAAGATTAGACAGCGCAGGAATGATGACGGATCAGATCAAAATGATGAAAGATCAGTTGAAAATGCCAACCATGCAGAAGCACATGCATAACCCGAATATGAGAAACAGAGGGAAATTCTTCTAGTTAAACTAATATATAATATAAAAGTCCTGAATTTTTCAGGACTTTTTTTATTGTTGGAATTAAAAGTTTCTTTTGAGCAAATAAATACTTTTAAATATTGTTGTCCGATTAAATTAAAGAATAATTAACAGGTCGCTCCTCCGGAGCTATAATTTTAGAACAAATACATTCTATTAACAGTTAGCTCCCATTGGAGCAGGATTTGATCCCGTTGGAATCTACTGTTAGCTATATATTTAAACTTTTTATCGGGCAGTAATGACTTTTAAATTACATTTCCGAATTATTATGGTCATAGCCATAAAACTTGGGCATCTGCCAGTGGTATTTCACAGCAAGCGTCCGTATGGCAACAATAAGTAGAATGGTGAGAATCTGTACAAAAGTATAAGATAATACAGAATATTTGGTCATCAACAGAAAAACCGCTCCGCCTACGATACATGCTGTGGCATAAATTTCCTTTCTGAAAATTAAAGGAATTCTATTGAGTAATATATCCCGGATAATCCCTCCGAAACAGCCTGTAATAGTTCCTAATGCAATACAGATCATAGGATGAATACCTGCATTTAATCCTTTCTGAACTCCGATAATGGTAAATAATCCAAGCCCGAAGCTGTCGAAGATAAATAAAGTGACTTTAAAATTCTTTTCAAGAGATTTGAATATCATGGAAAAAATACTGGTCACCAGAATTAGCGTACACATCAGAATATCATGCATCCAGAATACAGGGATATCCAGTAACAGATCTCTCACAGTTCCTCCTCCCACAGAAGTTACAAATGCAATAATAAGCACTCCGAACGGATCAAGCCGTTTCTGCATCGCTGCAAAACTTCCGGACATGGAAAAGGCAATGGTCCCAAGGACTTCTATCGCAAAATTGAACTGTTCGTGCATATATTATGAATGATAAGTAATGAGCAATGAGTAATAAAAATTATGCCATTTAAATTTGAGATAATTTAAACTTATCTGTGGTCATAACTTTTACGAGTTCTTCGCATTCTGCTTTTAAATGTAAAATTTTTTCCGGATTTAAATGTTCTAATTCTTCAATAATTTCAAGCCAAAGTTGAGTTTCATCAATTTCTTCGACGACTATGCACATTTTAGCAAATTTTTCTTTCTCAGATCTTGCTCTGGATACAGCCCGATAATTGGCTGCAACAGAAGTTGCGGATCTGATAATTTGTTTTCTTATTATTGAAATATCATCCGAAAAAGGTAATGAAGAAAGGGTTTTAATGATAGTAATGGAAAAGCTTTTGGTCCTTTCCCTGAAAATTTGGTTAAAATCTGCTCTATCAAAATTACTCATTACTTATTGCTCATATATTTATTTCTCCACTCTCACGGAATCCGGGACCATCAGCTCATATTCACCGCCGTGGGTAATGACTTCCCTTACAATGCTGCTGCTGATGAAAGATTTTCCTGAAGAAGTCAGTAAAAATACAGTTTCCAGTTTTTTGTGGGCCAACGTTCTGTTGGTATGAGCAATTGCTTTCTCGAATTCAAAATCGGCAGGGTTTCTCAATCCTCTGATAATGTATTGAGCATTTTTTTCAAAGCAGTAATCTACCGTTAAGCCTTCGAATGAATCTACTTCCACATTGGGAAATTCTGCTACAGAGTTCTGAATAAATTCCTTTCTTTTTTCAAGAGGGAACATATATTTTTTCTGAGAATTCTGTCCGATAGCAATAATTAATTTATCAAATAGCGGTGCCGCTCTTTCTATAATGTCGTAATGTCCTAGTGTAATCGGGTCAAAAGACCCCGGGAAAACAGCAATTTTCATGTTGTACGAGTTATGTGTTGAATGGTAAATTATCTGTTAAAAGCTATGAGCATAATGTATTTCTAACTTCTAACCTCTAATTTCTAACTTCTATTTTATTTATTAAGGGCTTTTTCTACTTCATTTCCACAAAGATCCATGATGGAGATTCCATAATGTTTTGCCTGTTGAGGAAGGATACTTGCAGGAGAGAATCCAGGATTGGTGTTCATTTCAAGCATATAAGGAATTCCGTTCATCAAAATAAATTCACTTCTTGAAAATCCGCTCATTCCTAATGAATTGTAAGCTCTCTTGGCGATTTCTTCCACTCTTTTTGTGGTTTCTTCGTCAATTCTTGCCGGGGTAATTTCTTCAGAAGCACCTTCGTATTTGGCTTCATAATCAAAGAATTCATTAGTAGGAACAATTTCTGTGATTCCTAAAACAATAGTTTCTCCTTTAAAATCTATAACTCCCACAGATACTTCCATGCCATCCAGGAAGCTTTCAATCAAAATTTCATCATCTTCTTTGAAGGCAATTTCAGTAGCGGCAATCAGTTCAGATTTTTCTTTTACTTTGGAAATTCCCAGAGAAGATCCGGACTGGTTAGGTTTTACAAATAGTGGAAGATTAAGTTCTGATACAATCTCATCCACATTGATGTTTTCACCTTTTCTTAAATAAATACTTTTTGCAGAAGGAATTCCATATTTTGATAATACAGCAAGTGTATCTTTTTTATTGAAAGTAAGGGCACTCTGGTAAAAATCACAACCTGTGTATTTTTGACCGATCGCATCCCAGTATGCCTGAAGAATTCCGTTTTCTCCCGGAGTTCCGTGGATGATATTGAAGCAGGCATCAAATTTTAAAGTTTCTCCATTATCTAAAGTCACAGAAAAATCTCCTCTGTTGATGGCATATTTTTTATCATTCTCACCTAAAAAATACCATTCATCTTTAAGGACTACTACTTTATATACATCATAGAGATTTCTATCCAAAGAATCATAAATCAATTGTCCGCTTTTTAAAGAAACGACATATTCATCAGAATAGCCTCCCATTACTACGGCAACACTTTTTTTGTTCATAACCATATAGTATCAATTAAGGCAAATTTAATCATTTTATGTAATGCAATATGGGAAATCCACAAATTTTAAAGTCAAAAATGAATTGTGTTAAATAAAAAGTCCATTCTAAAATTATTAGCTATATTTGCGGTTATAATTAAAGTATTTTTAAGTATGCTTAAATCACTTTTCAATTGGAAAGTTTTACTGAATTTAGTAGTAGCCATCGGTATTTTCGTAGGGCTTGTATGGCTTACATTTCGCTGGTTGGAGTACCATACTAACCATGGTCAGGAAATTCCTGTTCCCAATGTAGTTAATAAATCTATCCATGATGCTGTTAAGATATTGGATGATACAGGGCTTGAATATGATGTAGACAGTGCCAATTATGACCCAAAATACAGACCTTTCCAGGTATTAATGGTGTATCCTGCACCCGGTTCCCGCGTAAAAGATGGAAGAACTGTAACGCTTAAAGTAAATCCTAGAACATGGGCTCCTATTGCGATTCCGAATGTTATTAATAAATATTCGGGACTTGCTTTCCAGAGATTGGATCAGGTAGGACTTAAAATCGGAGATACTATTTATGAGCCTAGTATTCAGAAAGATGCTCTTTTAAGAATATTGTATAAAGGAAATGCTGTAAACCCGGGAACCCGCATCCCTAGATTCTCTATTATTGATGTAGTGGTAGGGTCTGGTCCGATGAGAAATATTTCCATTCCTAATGTTGTAGGACTTACGGTAAAAGAAGCGAGAGCAGTAATTACCAAAAGTATGTTTGAAGTAGGATTGGTAGAACACGAAGATGGCAGCAAAGACGAGTCTGATATTATCTATTATCAGGATCCTGCTTCCGGAGATGTTCGTGACCAGGGAATGCAGATTGACCTTTGGGCAAGTAAAAAAACTCCGGCAGAACTGAGAGGAAAAATAGATCAGCTCAATTCTATCTACAGAATGAAAGTAGATACTTCACTTCCTCCGGTACGTTATGAAGAAGTACATACTGAGCCAAGCTACGAAGCTCCGCCAGTACCAGCTCCTGCACCTAGAAGAGAGACTCCAAAAACTGAAGTACCGAAAACTGAGACTCCAAAACCTCAGACAACAACTTCTAAACCTGCAGGTCAGGGTACAGAGAAGCCTAAAACTTCTACCACAACTCCTGCCACAGGAAATACAGCCAAACCGGCTGCTTCAACAACGACACAACAGCCTGCTCAAAAGCCAAAAGCTAAGAAGGTAGTCGTAGAATAAAATTAGATTAATATCAAAAATACAGGCTTCAACTATAAAATGTTGAAGCCTTTTGTGTAAAAAATATAAAACAATGTCAGAAGATAACGAAGATTTTTTAGATGAAGAATTATTAGATTCCAACAGTATTGAAAATATCGATATTGACGAGGAAAATAAAGGATTGTATGAACATCTTAATATCACTGTGGACAGCAAGCAGGAACCATTAAGGATTGATAAGTTCCTTTTAGTATACAGACAGAATTCTTCAAGAAATAAAATTTCACAAACCTGCAGAGCCGGAAACGTTATCGTGAACGGAACTGCGGTGAAGCAGAACTATCGCGTAAAACCGGGAGATCAGATCTCAGTATTGCTTACCCATCCACCAAGGGAGAATGTTATTATTCCTCAGGATATTCCTGTGAATATTATTTATGAAGATGATGATCTTGTTGTAGTAGATAAAGAACCCGGAATGGTAGTACACCCTGGATTCGGAAACTGGGACGGAACATTGGTAAATGCACTGGCTTTCCATTTTGAAAAGAATGGTGAAAAATCTGATCTTGACAGAGTGGGACTTGTTCACAGGATTGATAAAGATACATCAGGCCTGCTGGTGATTGCCAAGAATGAATATGCATTGAGCTTCCTGGCAAAACAATTCTTTAACCGAACTACGAAAAGATTGTATTGGGCTTTCGTATGGGGAAATATGCAGGATGATGAAGGCACCATAAGAGGCCATATCGGAAGACATCCTAAAAACAGAATGCAGATGTCCGTTTATGAGGACGGAAGTCAAGGAAAGCACGCTGTGACACATTATAAAGTCCTTGAGCGATTCAAATATATGACTTGGGTAGAATGTAAGCTAGAAACCGGAAGAACACATCAGATCAGAGCGCATTTCAGACACATCGGGCATACTTTGTTCAATGATGAAAGATATGAAGGACATACGCCTTTAAGAGGGGTGAATCTTCCGAAATATAAGCAATTTATAAAAAATGTTTTCGAGATTTTGCCAAGACACGCTCTTCATGCCCATACCCTTGGATTTATACACCCGACGACAAAAAAGGAATTATATTTTGAGAGCCCAATGCCCAAAGATATGGCGGATGCCGTAAAAAAATGGAGAAATTATTTAGAAAACTAAAAATATATTGAGAATTTTTTTATATTTGTTGAATTGAAATCAAGATTTGTTATGAGAAAACTATATGCTATCGTATGTTTAGCTCTTTTGTCAAATGCATACAAAGCACAAGAATCACTACCATACTATCAGCAATATCTTTTGGATGGTGAGTTCCTGTTCAACCCAGCTCAATACGGAAAAACAGATTACGTACAGCTCAACGCCAATTATCAACAACAATTTTCAAAGTTCAACAATTCTCCGAATGTACAGTCAATCGGGATTAACGCGAATATCTTTGATAGAGTAGGTGCTGGTATTTCTGTGTTCAGAGATAGCAACGGGCCTATTTCTGCAGGAGGAATTACAGCTGGTGCTTCATATTTTATTCCTCTAAGTAGTGAAGGGGACAGAAAAGACCAGTTCTCTTTCGGTACTAGTGTTAACTTCTATAACATGAACTTTGATTATTCTAAAATTAATACTGAAGAAGGAGGTGACCCGTTATTAAGAGGTGAAGAAAGTAATATCTTCATGGTGTATGCAAACTTCGGTTTGGCTGCTACCTACAGAGGTTTATTCGGGGGTGTTTCCGTAAATGATATCGCATTAAGTAATGATGCTTCTATCGTAAACAACTACGAGCCTTCTCCAATTAAATTCTTCTTAAACTTAGGATATAACTGGAACATTGCTGACAATATTACCATTGCACCATCAGCATTGATTAACCTTAATACAAACTCAACGAGAATGATCGACTGGAACTTAATGGCGACTTTCTCTAATGAGATCAACGCATTCTCTTTCGGGGTAAGCTACAGAACGGTTCAGAACAGATTTGACAATCAGAACCTGAGTATCTCTCCAATTGTAAAAGTAAGATTCAACAAATTCATGATTGGAGCTACTTATAACCTTGGATTGTCTGACATCCAGAGTTATGGAGGAAACAGCTTCATGATTGGTCTGGGTTATAACTTTGACAACTTCATTAATGCTAGAGGATTTAGATACTAATTAATTTAATTTAAATAAATTTGAGCTCTGAAATTTTTCAGAGCTTTTTTTATGATGTATATTCACATTCCGTTCTGTAAACAAAAATGCAGCTATTGCAACTTTCATTTTTCAACATCCCTGAATTTTAAGGATGAAATGCTTCGTGCCATGAAAACTGAAATACTATTGAGAAAAGATGAGTTGCAGAACAAAAACTTGAAATCCTTGTATTTTGGAGGTGGAACTCCTTCTATTCTTTCTGTAGATGAGATCAGTTCCTTAATAGATGAAGTATTAAAATATTTCAGTTTTGAAAAAGATATAGAAGTCACGCTGGAAGCCAATCCGGATGATTTGGATAAGAATTTCTTAAAACAGCTGGCTGGAACCCCTGTAAACAGACTTTCCATTGGTACTCAAAGTTTTTTTGAAGAAGATTTAAAATTGATGAATAGAGCTCACAGTGCTTCCGAGGCAGAAAGTTCTATCAAAAGGGCTCAGGATTTTGGTTTTGAAAACCTGAGTATTGATCTGATCTACGGTTCACCCACTTCCAATCTTGAGATCTGGAAAGAAAACCTGAATAAAACCATTGCTCTGGAAGTTCCTCATATTTCCTCCTATGCATTGACGGTAGAACCCAAAACGGCATTAGAAAACTGGATATCAAAAGGGAAAATAAAAAGCCCTAAAGAAGAAGAACAAAACAAAGAATTCTATTATTTATCTGACTTTTTAAAAGATAATGGTTTTGAACATTATGAAGTTTCCAATTTTGCAAAACCAGGCTTCTATTCACGCCACAATTCTGCTTATTGGAAATACCAGGAATATCTTGGAATTGGTCCTTCGGCACATTCTTATAACGGATTTGATGTCAGAAGCTGGAACGTAGCCAATAATCAGCAATACATCAAAAAGCTTAATGATAAATTATTAGCCAAAGAAGAAGAAATTCTTTCCAAAGAAGATCAGTTTAATGAAATGATCATGATCGGCTTACGAACTATTTGGGGCGTAGATTTGGAAAGTTTAAAAAATAAATTCTCAGATAGAGAACTGGAGCATTTTCAAGCAGAAATCAAACCGAAAATAGAAGACGGAATTTTACTTATTGAAAATGACCATTTGAAAATTCCTGAAAAGCATTGGTTTATGGCCGATGGAATTGCTTCGGATTTGTTTATTGTATAACAGTTTGTTGTATATGGTATACTAAAAATTCATTATTTTTGTATAAAATTTCAGCTCATTTGAAAACGAAAAAACAAGATTATTCACATCTTTCACCAAGCCAGCCTATCGGAATTTTCGACAGCGGGGTAGGAGGTCTTACCGTTGCCAAAGAAATCAAAAGACTTCTTCCTAACGAAGATCTGATCTACTTTGGAGATACAAAGCACCTTCCTTACGGAGAAAAGTCCAAGGATGCGATTATTGAATACTCTACCAAGATTACCAATTTTCTGCTGGAGCAGAACTGTAAAGCGATTGTAATTGCCTGTAACACGGCAACGGCTAATGCTTTGAATGAGGTTATGCAGTCAGTTGCAGGAAAAGTTCCGGTCATAGACGTTATTAATCCTGTTGCTGAAAAGGTATCTTATGAAATCCATACTAATGTAGGAGTGATTGCCACCAAAGCAACTGTGAATTCAGGATTGTATAAAAAGAGCATCCGAAAGCATAATAAATGGATCAAAGTAGACGAACTGGCTACACCATTATTGGTTCCTGCTATTGAAGAAGGTTTTAAAAATCATCCGATCACGCACGCTATTATTTATAATTATTTAAGTAATAATAAACTAAAAAATATTGAAACATTGATTTTGGGCTGTACCCATTATCCACTTTTAATAGATGAAATCAAACAGTATTACGGAAACAGAGTCCGTGTGATAGACTCTCCGAATATTGTAGCCAATCATCTAAAGATCATTCTGGATAAGTACAATCTCTTAAATGATCATAACTCAAAACCCAATTATCATTTCTATCTTTCGGATATTACCAAGAACTTTGAGAAAATCTCTAAGAAATTCTTCGGAAAAACAATTGATTTGGAATTGAAAGTATTATAAATAAAAAGTCTGCTATTTAGAGCAGACTTTTTTATTTGTGTTCTTTGTGAAATTCGTGTTTAAATTACGCTTCCACAATTACCTTTTCAGCATTCAGTCTTTTCTTTGGATTAAATTTAGGCTGATTAGCATCTGCTTCATCTCTTTCCCCAATAGCTACTGCAAATAACGTTTCATATTTTTCATTATTCAGAATAACATCATATTCTTCAGGTTCAATTCCTTCCATTGGAGTAGAATCTATTCCCATTGCTGCACAGGCAGATAAAAGCACTCCTAAAGATAAATAAACCTGATGCCCAAGCCATGATTTTATAGCCTCTTCTCCTTTAGGTTTTACCATCGTTCGGTAATAATTAACCGAGCCTTCCGGAAGGTTTTCTTCAATTTGCTTTTCAAAGTTTTCAATGTTTTTGATCACTTGGAAAACAATAACATGGCTGCTATCCAACACTTTTTCTTTATTAAAATAAGACTTATCTCCCAATTGTTTTTTCAGTTCCGGATCATTTACAAAAATAAAATTCCAGGGCTGGCTATTAATGGATGAGGGGCTTAAATTTAAAATATCCTGAAGCGTTGCAATTTGTTCTTCACTGATTTTTCCCTGTGGGTTATACTTTTTTACAGTATACCTTTTTTTCATTTTGTCTAAAAAGTTCATAATTTTATACTATCATTTTTATAGTTACAAAATTAATTTAAGTTTACTAACTTTGCAATAACGGTAAAAAATGATAGTATAAAAAATGTATATAATTGATAATAAATCCTATCCCTGCTGTACCAGTGTCACAATGAAATTTATAGGAGGGAAATGGAAAGCAGTAATTTTGCACCATCTTATTGGCGGGGCTAAACGTTATAATGAGATAAGAAAATCCATTCCTACCATTACGGAAAGAACATTGAGTTTACAGTTAAAACAATTGGAAGAAGATGGAATTGTGGACAGAAAAGTTTTTACAGAAAAACCTCCTTTAGTGGTAGAATATGAATTAACAGACTTTGGAAGAACTTTATTACCTGTTTTGGAAGCGATAACAAAATGGGGCGAAGAATCTCCGGTCATATCAAAAAAAATAATCAGGAATTAAAGTTCCTGATTATCTTCTTTATTCGGTTCAAAAAAACTGAAACTTACGTTTCCGTATTTTCGGGTATCTATTAAATTGGGATGATCAAGCTTCATGCGGCTTTGGTGTTCCACAATAAGAACTCCATTTTCTTTAAGGTATTTATTGTTTAAAACCAAAGAGATCAGCTCGTGGTACTTTTTCTCTTCCATTTCGAAAGGAGCATCAGAGAAAACGATCTCAAATGACTTTTTATTTCTGAATTTTTTAAGCCAATCAAATACATCACCTCTCTGTACATTGATCTGAAGCGCCATGTCAAGCTCAGAAGCTGTAGTGTTGATAAATGCAGTATGTTTTGGGTTCATTTCCACAGAAGTAATATTCTGGCATCCCCTGGAAGCAAATTCAAAGGTAATAGAGCCAATTCCGGCAAAAAGATCAAGTACGGAGATGGACTGCATATCGTATTTGTTTTCCAGAATACTGAATAAAGCCTCTTTCGCAAAATCGGTAGTAGGTCTTACATCAAAGTTTTTAGGAGCGGCAATCTTTTTGGCTTTCCATTTGCCTGATATTATTCTGAACATATTTTTTTGTTAGGGTTTAGGTTGTAGATTATAGGTGGCAGGTGATTGTGTTTAGGATCTAATCCCTATTACCTGCGGCCTGCAACCTAGTTAAGTATAAAATTCTTGTTTGGAATATTGTCAAAAACAATTTTCAGGTTTTTAACAAATTTCTGAAGTTCGGAGATGAAGGTTTCATTTTCCGTAGTTTCTCCATAAGCATAAAAAGTAGTTTCATTGATTCCGAAACCTATTTTGCTCAATGTAAACATAATGAAGTAAAGAAAATCTACTTCTGAGTTCACATCCAGGTTGTTATAAAGAATGATTTTTTTATTGTCAATCGCAAAAAACTCACACTGATTATGATACAGATTGATGTGAATTTCTTTAGTAGTTTTATTATTGATGGAACTTAAAAACTTTTCTCCTGAAAAATTAAAATGAACCGGTATTGCCAGCTCTTTTATTTTCTTATAATAGTTTTTCGGGAAAGTATAATAAAACTGAATATTGAATTTTTTGTTGATAGAAAGCATCAGTTCTTCCTGCTCTCTGTTGGCAGGAGCATTGAAGGCAATCAGATCAAATCCTGTTTCATGCTCAGAAAAACCTTCCGGCATCAGGGTAAAATGATTAAATGCGGATATCACGTGGATCTCATCAAAGCGCTGCTTAATAAGAACCTCGTCCAGTTTTTGCTCAATAAGATCGGCTGGTGTGTCTTCAGTCACGAAATAAGACTTTTCCTCCAGAATGTTTTTGTTTTTAACAATCTGGCAGATCAATCCGTCTTTGGTAAAAAGTAAATTAAGTACGTTCATAATTCAATTCCTGCAAATTTAGTGAAATTCTACCATTACCGCACCCGATTGATGGTGAAGTATTTCCTTATTATAAAAATCAATATTGACCTGGCTTTCCAATACATCCCGAACCATCCTTTGCAAAGTACCGTCACCAATACCATGAACAATTTCCAATCTCTTCAGGTTGTTTCTTCTGCAAAACTCAATCACTTCAATTAATTTTTCCTTTTGAATAAACAATCTTTCAAAGCTGTCATAATCATTGGGATTCTTTACCAAATTATGAAAATGCAGGTCTAAAACCAAATGATTTTTCTGATGTTTCTTAGAAATTACTTTTTTAGGTTCTGCTTTTCTTATGATCCTTATATTTTCATAGAGACCTGTATCTTTCGGAACCAGTTTTTCTTTTGGATATTGATGGGTAAAACCATATTCATCTTTAAAAACAGCAATATTTCCCTTCACGGAAGTAATTACCCCGCTTAAATCTTCATCTACTACCGAAACCTGATCGCCGATCTTCATATTTTTTTAAAGAATTGTCTGAATTTATTATTGGGGCAAAGGTAAAAAGTAAAAGGTATAAAAAACAAACTCCTTTATCCTCAAACGCTCAAACTTTCACACCTTCTCACTCTCCAACCCTAATACTCATCAAACTCTTGGCCCCAATTCAATCACTTCCAGATCTTTAATTTCCTCACCGTCTACTACAAAGCGCATCATGGTTCTCACTTTATGCCACCCCTGTTTTCCGCAGGCACCAGGATTCAGATGAAGGAGGCTGTTTTTCTCGTCATACATGGCTTTCAAAATATGAGAGTGCCCTGAAATAAACAATTTCGGAGCTTTTTCTGCAATTTCTTTTTTCGTGAGTGGGGTATATTTTCCGGGATACCCTCCGATGTGGATCATCAGAACTTCCAATTTTTCACAAAAGAAACGGTTGACTTCAGGAAATTCAGCTTGAATTTTAGCATTATCAATGTTTCCGTAAACTCCTTTTAGAGGTTTTATTTTTTCCAGCTCTTCTATCACTTCCAGACTTCCGAAATCTCCACAATGCCACACTTCATCGGCCTGGGAAGCATATTCCAGAATTCTGTCATCTATATAGGAATGAGAGTCAGAAAGAAGAAGAACTTTTGTCATTATCTAAGGGTTCTTTCAGTAATATTTTCGTGGTATTTATCTTTGAATATGGCTAAACGTTCCGGATTCAGCTCACCATCATGATTGATTACTCTTTCTTTCAGTAACCATTTTACCAGTTTTTCCATTCCTTTTTTGGAATTCATAAAATTGGAAATTTTGCCGAGATCAGTAGACTCTACTTTTGTTTTTTCTGTGAGAAAATTCAGAATGAAATAATCATCACTTACATATCTTGGTGTTTCATTATCCATGTATCGGTAAAGAAGTACTTCTTCATCATCTTTCATAGAGAAGAATGAATATTGTGCCACGTTGATCTTTTCAGCTTTCAGGATCTGCTTTCCATCCACCAACACTTTATCGTCTTTGATGGTGACATCCTGAGAAAAATATAAATTACAGCTTACCATCAGTAAGAAGAAAGCCAGTATCCTTTTTATTGTCATTTTTACTATTATTTTTAAGATTGCAAATATAGAGAAGCACTCATCAATTCATAGGAGATTTTAGTCTGTAATATTTTTTGTTTTCCTGATAGAATCCAGTTTCTTTTCAATATCCGCGCTGAAAACTTTTTTTAATTTCAGCTGATTCTCTGTAAGTTTTGAAATAACAAAGGTACCGGTCATATTGGTATTGTAAGGAAATACTATAGTCAGTGTAGAATCGGAAGCTTTTTTCCAACTCCCGATGTAACGATCTGGTTTTTCCCCTTTTTTAGTAACAGGCTCCTCCAAAGCATCATATCTCAAGGTAGATTTAATGAGATTCCCGGTTATTTTTCCGTTTTTCTGAAATCTTATTCCTTCCCTTCTTGCTTCAAAACCATCCTGTTTTTCATAGGTATAAATATAGGAATCCATTTTACTGAGATTCCAGGTTTGCAAAAGCAAAGGGTTGGCAGTTCTGTCCTGGGCTTTGATACCAATGATAGCGAAAAAAGAAAAAATACAGATACAAATAGGCTTTTTCATGAATACAACTGATTTATTGTAAAGTTTTAACATTGCTAAAATTAGCATCGCTTAATATTTAGTAAATTTGGGAAAATTAAAATAAACAATGAAACAGAAACTTTCTTTTTTCATTTTTCTTTTAACCGTAGGATTGGCGAATGCGCAGGTTGAAGAAAAAAAACTGGACGAACTGATCCAAAATACCCTGAAAACTTTTGATGTACCGGGAATGTCAGTAGGAATTGTAAAAGATGGGAAAATGATCTATTCCAAAGGTTTTGGTGTACGTTCACTCACTTCCAAGCAGCCTATGGATGATAATACATTAGTAGGTATTGCTTCCAATTCTAAAGGTTTTACATGTACAGCGTTAGCCATTTTAGCAGACGAAGGAAAACTGAACTGGGATGATAAAGTTTCAAAATATATTCCTGAGTTCCAAATGTATGATCCCTACGTTTCTCAAAATGTAACGATCAAAGATCTTATCACGCACAGAGCCGGATTAGGACTTGGACAAGGAGATCTTATGTTTTTTCCGGAAGGAGGAAGTATGACAGTGAATGATATTGTTCACAATGTGAGATATCTTAAACCGGAAAATCCTTTCAGAACAAAACTGGATTATAACAATATTATGTTTATTGTTGCTGGAGAAGTGATTCACAGAGTTTCCGGATTAACCTGGGCAGAATTTATTGAACAAAGAATTATGAAGCCTGTAGGAATGACTTCAAGTTTCGGAAGCTACAACAGAGCAAAAGCTACAGCCAATAAAATTGATGCACACGCTCCGGTAGATGGAAAGGCAATTGCGGTTCCCCATGACTGGAACGAGACAGGGAATGCGGCAGGAGGAATCATGAGTAATATCAAAGATATGACAACCTGGGCAGAATGTTTGTTAAATAACTTTACCACAAAAGACGGGAAAAAGCTGGTTTCTGATAAGAATGTTCAACAGCTTTGGAGCCTTCAGATTCCAGATAGAGTGGCAGCGAAAAATCCATATGATACAAGTTTTTACGGATATGGTTTAGGGTGGTTCTTAAGTGATGTTAAAGGACATAAACAAATACAACATACCGGCGGATTGATAGGAACCGTTACACAGTTTACATTAATTCCGGATATGAAACTGGGAATTGTAGTATTGACGAACCAGCAGTCCGGAGCAGCTTTCAACACCATTACCAATACCGTGAAAGATTCTTACCTTGGGGTAGCAGACAGAAACTGGCTGAAAACATACGGAGACAGAATGTCTAAAATGGAAGCAGAATTTGACAAGCAGAAAAAAGATGCTTTTGCAAAATCTGAAGCCTTTAAAAAAGAGAAATCTCTTCAGCCAAAGGCAGAGCAATTTACGGGAACTTATAATGATGTTTGGTTTGGTGATGTTGAAATTGCACAGCAGGGAAATACGTATAGAATTTCATGTAAAAATTCTCCAAGATTAAAAGGAGAATTACTTCCTTATTCCAATAATTCTTTTATCATCAAATGGGACGACAGAAGCTATGATGCGGATGCCTACATTATTTTCAGCTATGATGAAAACGGAAAAGCAGAATCTGCAAAATTGAAGGCCATTTCTGATGTAACGGATTTCAGTTTTGATTTTGATGATCTGGATTTGAAAAAGAAATAAAAAGCGAAAGCATAAAAGATATTCTATGAAGAACGGGCATTGGTCCGTTCTTTTTTGTTGCTCAAACACGAATTGCGCTAATTGTTCACAAATAACACTAATATTTTACTGAAGGAGGTTAAGATCCTGATTTGCCAAAGTAAGCTCTGAGTTAAGGTGCTGTTTTTCGAAGAATTTTTTTAATTCAAGAAGTCTTTTCTTATTGTCATAATGAATGCTTGAATTCAATTTTCTTTAGCAAAGTGAACAGGCTCTGGCTAGATGATCATCCGTTTCAGGTAGTGAATTGGTTCCATTCATCACGCAATTGGCATTCAGGCAGTGGCTGATTCCAAACATATGACCAATTTCGTGTGAGCTTATTTTTACTAATCTTAAAAGGCTTTCATTGAAATTTGAATCGGTTAAATGACCGTTGGCAAATCTGTACATCGAAGTTACTCCTACACCATCTTCATAAGAAGCCAGCCCGAAAACGTAGTTCCATTCCGGTTTTGGGAAAAGGTCTTTTTCTGTAATTCCCATCAGGACTACAGCATCTTTAGGTTTTTTTTTGATCAGAATGCTATCCAGCACATATCCTGCAAGAATCTGTTCCTGTCCTTCTTTTGAAATTCTCCTCACTTTTTCAGGAAAGATGGTATTGGGTAGAGCAGGCAGTATTTTTGTTTCCAGCTGGTAATATATTTTTAAGTATTCTTTTGTGAGAACTATTTCCTTTTTCTGAAGTTCATCAAAAGTTCCGATAGGCTGAAGATAGATGGTGTTTTTTCCAGCTTCCGGGTTTTGGTGAAGAAGAAAGCTTGATGTCATTCAATGAAATAGATTCATAATAAGTTTTCTTCTGTTTCTGGCATGAGAAAAGAAGAATCAGTGTTGTAACATAAAAAAATAATGAAATGAAGTTAAATTTTCCCGGGTTCATAAAAGAAAAGCAATTTCTTTTTAGCACCGTCGAATTCAGACCAGGATTCACAGTCTACTTCAAAACCGGCCACTCCACAGGTGGGGAAATGGAAAATATCTTCAGAAATGGAATTGGCAAAATTGGAAATTCCATTATTGTGGGAGAAGAAAGCAACCGAATTCAGGTTGTCATCCAGATCGTAGATTACAGATTCAAAACTTCTTTCCGAAGGATTATATAGTTTTTCATCAGTAGAGCAGTTCAGCTGATAGGTTTGATTAAAAATTTTACAGGTATTCAGTGCACGTACCGCAGGGCTGGACACAAAATGATCAATGGAAATATTATTGCTTTTCAGGAATCTGGACATGTGCATAGCGTCCTCCAAACCCTTGTCTGCCAAAGGTCTGTCAAAATCCTCCGTTTCCTCCGGCCAGTCGCTTTTCGCATGTCTTACGAGGATGAGTTTCTTCATATAATTGTTTTTTGGAAGATTAAAATTATAAAAAAAATAATGGAATAAAACATGATTTATATAAAAAAACTGCGGTATGAATAAAATCAGTAAATTTTACTAAATTTGCAGACTTATGGGACAAATTCTTGCAATAGACTACGGAAAAGCTCGTTGTGGTATTGCCGCAACTGATGATATGCAGATTATAGCCAGTGGGCTGGAGACTGTAGAGAACCGTTTTTTAATGGAATTTTTGAAAAAATATTTCAGTGAAAACAAGGTAGATGAAGTTGTAGTTGGGCTTCCCATAGATTTGAAAGGAAATGTTTCGGAAGTGGAAACCGATATTTTAAAATTCATTGAAGAATTTAAAAAAGAATTTTCGGATATTGCGGTTCATCGTTTTGATGAAAGATTTACTTCCAAAATGGCTTCATTTTTTATTTCTCAAAGTGGAAAAAGTAAGAAAAAGAGGCAGGAAAAAGGATTAATAGATAAAGTAAGTGCAACCATCATATTGCAGAATTTTTTAGAACAAAGATTAAGATGATATTACCGATAAGAGCTTTTGGGGATCCTGTTTTGAGAAAAGTGGGAAAAGATATAGAAAAAGACTATCCCGAATTACAGGAACTGATAGATAATATGTTCGAAACCATGTACAGCGCAAATGGCATAGGTCTTGCAGCGCCTCAGATTGGTTTGGATATCCGTCTGTTTGTAATAGATGTGACGCCTCTTGCAGAAGATGAGGATTATGAAGATATTAAAGATGAATTGGCAGAGTTCAAAAAAGTATTTATCAATGCCCAAATTCTTGAAGAATCCGGTGAAGAATGGAAGTTCAATGAAGGTTGTCTTTCTATTCCGGATGTAAGAGAAGACGTGAAAAGAAAAGGGACTATCGTTATTGAATATTATGACGAAAATTTTGTGAAACATACAGAAACTTTTTCCGATATTAGAGCCCGCGTAATTCAGCATGAATATGACCACATTGAAGGAGTTTTATTTACTGACCACCTGAGTTCTTTGAAAAAGAAACTGGTAAAAGGTAAACTGACAAAAATCTCTCAGGGTGACGTAAACATCGGTTACAAAATGAGATTTCCAAAGTAATTTAAACAAGGATTAAAACGAATAATAAAAAGCAAAAAGCTAGTGCTGATTGCAGAATTTACAAAAAATAAAATTATGCTGTTAGAAAAAATAATTTCAATTTCTGGAAAACCAGGACTTTTCAAATTAGTTTCTCAATTAAGAAACGGATTCATCATTGAAGATGTTACCAATAAGAAAAAAGTAAGCATTGGAAACTCAAGCCAGGTAAGCTTACTGGATAATATTGCAATGTTTACATTTGAGAAAGAAGTTCCTTTGTTTGAAGTATTTGAAAATATTGCTAAAAACAATGATTATAAGGAAACTATTTCTCACAAATCTTCTGATGCAGATTTGAAAGATTTCATGCTAGCTTCTCTTCCTAACTATGATACAGAAAGAGTATATTCTTCTGATATCAAGAAATTGGCTCAGTGGTATAATATCCTTCATAAAGCAGGATATATCACTCCGGATAGCTTTGTAAAAGCAGAACCTGAAACTTTGGACGGAGAGCCGGCAACAGAAGAAGTAAGCATTGAAAAAGAAGCTAAGAAAGCTCCAAAAGCAGAGAAACCAGCTGCTCCAAAAGTAAAAGCTACTTCAGCTGCAAAATCAGCTCCAAAGAGTACACACAGAAAACAAGGATAATTCATTCAATTTGAATTAAACATACAAAGCCTTGTCTGGAATTTCGGACAGGGCTTTTTGTTTTAGATAGTTAGCAGATGATAGGTTGCAGGGATTAGGACGGATTTTCTATCATGCTCAAATTTGATGTTTTATCTTTAAACATTAAACCAGAAACCCCGCATCTCGCACTTCAAACTCCCAACTTTCCCATCCAACCTCTACCACAGACCCAAAAATATCCCTTACATTTGTATAAGATTGAATTTCCCATAACTTATGAATACGAAACAGGAGAAACTGGAAGCCTTTGGCAGATTACTGGATATTATGGATGATTTGCGTGAAAAATGTCCATGGGATCAGAAACAAACGTTAGAATCCCTTCGTCATCTTACGCTTGAAGAGACTTACGAACTTTCGGATGCTATTTTGCAGAACGATTTGCAGGAAATAAAAAAAGAATTGGGCGATGTCCTGCTTCATCTTGTTTTTTATGCTAAAATTGGTTCCGAGAAAGAAAGTTTCGACATTGCAGATGTCATCAATTCTCTGAATGAAAAGCTGATCTTCCGTCATCCTCATATTTATGGAGATATTGAAGTGAAAGACGAAGAAGAAGTGAAACAGAATTGGGAGAAATTAAAATTAAAAGAAGGCAACAAATCCATTTTAGGAGGAGTACCGAAAAGTCTGCCGAGTTTGGTAAAAGCTTACAGAATTCAGGATAAGGTAAAAGGAATCGGTTTTGAATTTCATGATGCCGAAGATGCCTGGAAAAAAGTAGATGAAGAGATTCAGGAGTTTCATGCTGAAACTGATTTGGATAAAAAAGAACAGGAATTGGGTGATGTATTTTTCTCTCTAATCAATTATGCAAGAATTTCAGGAATCAATCCGGATTCTGCTCTGGAAAGAACTAATCTGAAGTTTATTTCGAGATTTCAAAAAATGGAAGGACTTGCTGAAGAACAGGATCTGAAATTGGCAGATATGTCTCTTGAAGAAATGGATGTTCTCTGGGAAAAGGCAAAAAAACTTTCATAATTCCTGATTGGAATAATTAATGCTTCTTATATTCCGTTAAAAAAATAAATATGCTACGTTTTCTTATTTTACCTGCTTTGCTTTTATTGAGCTGTAATCCAAAAGCTCAGAATTCCCCTGCTAAAGAAGATGAACTGAAAGTTCAGTTTGCTTTGCCCAAAAAGTTGAAAGAAGTTTCCGGAATTACTTTGTCTAAAGATAAAAATATCATTTGGCTGATCGAAGACAGAGGGAATAAAAATGCAATATACGGGGTCAATAATAAGGGAGAAATGGTAGCAAAAGTTCCGGTAGAAAATGCGGAAAATACTGACTGGGAAGACATCATATCAGATACTCAGGGGAATATTTATATCGGAGATTTTGGGAATAATGATAACGATAGGCAGGATCTGGCTATCTTAAAAACAGACCTTAAAGATAGTAAGCAAACGGTGACGAAAGTGGTTCAGACTACAAAATTCCATTACCAGGGGCAGATGGAGTTTCCTCCGAAAAAATCTAACCTGTTGTACGACTGTGAGGCTTTTGTAGAAATGGATGGGAACTTTTACTTATTCACCAAAAACAGAAGCAAGGGTTTTGACGGAACTTTCTTTGTATTCCAGGTACCTAATAAAGAAGGTGATTTTGAAGCGAAGTTAATAGGAACGTTAAAACTTGAAGGAGGGTATAATGATGCGGCGATTACCTCTGCTACCATCAACAGTACAAAAGATAAAATTGTATTGCTAACACACAAAAATGTACATGTTCTTACAGGATTTACTGCAGATAATTTCAGTGCTGCAAAAATTCAGAAAATTCCTTTGCATCACAATTCTCAGAAAGAAGCTATTGTTTTTCTTGATGATAAGACATTAATGATTGCTGATGAGAAGGGCAAAGATGAAGGTGGAAATGTGTATACGTTCTCTTTTTAAGTCATTTTGTGTAATAATGTAATTGTCAAAAAAAGTAAATATCCAATTTAAATTATTCTGAGATATAGAGAACTGAAATATTGGCGGTGCTTAGTCTATATTGTTTTGTATAATTACAATGTACTGTAAAAGTTTCACCCACATCAAATTGTCTTATGCCAGTTAAGCTATGGAATATTGTGTCAGTTCTTTCTGAATAGTTTGTTGATAATGCTGAAACTTTCACAACATCACCAATTTTATCAATTATTGATATTGCCATACCATTTGTTTCATTTAAAGGGTTGGCACTCAAATCATATGTCAGATAAGTGGTAATACTGTAAAATCCTGATTTTTTCACGGTAAAAATACCTGTATTAGAATCATAGGTTATATAGGAATCAAAAATTTTTCTGACAGAATTATAGCGTATATTGTGGGTGCTGTTGGCCAGATAAAAAGTTATTGTTGAAGGATCTGTATTAGTCTTATCGGCTATAAATACCATTTTCTGAGAACTCAGAGGTTTCCATTCCGGGGCTTTGCCTGGTCCATTGCTTCTTAGAAAATCTCCTGCATTTCCTGAAGACCCTGCTGTACTGCCATCTCCACCTACATTGAGATCTTTTACTATCTGAAGAGAACCATTAACGTGTAAAGTATTTTTAGGAGTTGCTGTCTGTATTCCTATTTGTGAGAAAATAAGTAATGGTGTAGTTAATAATAGTATGAAGAATATTTTAGACATGTTTTTATTTTAGAAGCAAATGATGATGAATTACGGAGAAGAGTAATATGGAATTATATTTTAAAATATTCCTATAGTCTAATACCAAAAAGCTTTACAGATTTTGTAAAGCTTTTTAGTTTAAGATTGTATATATGTCTAAAATTATTCTGAAATATATTGGATAGAAATGTTTGCAGTGCTCAATCTGTATGGTCTTGTATGGACGCAGGTTACTTTAAAGGTTTGTCCAACCGCAAATAGCCTGATTCCTGTTAAGGTGTGATACACGTAATCGGTTCTTTCTGAATGATTGGTTGACATTTTTGCTACTTCTATAACATCACCAGCCTTATCAATTGTACTTGTTGCTGTACCTGATGTCCAAGCATTATCATTATTATGCAAGTCGTATGTCAAATAAGTATTAACACTATAGAATCCTGCTTTTTTCACGGTGAAAATACCCGTTGCGGCATCATAACTAATATAAGTATCAAGAATTTTATTTACTGTATTATATATCAAAGTGTTGGATTGACTACCTGTATAAAAAAGGCCTGGTGATACAGATGGTTTTATTGTTACATTTGATGGATTGACGTTATTCTTATTACCTATAAATACCATTTTGGTAATACTCTGTGAGTCCAGAGATTTCCATTCCGGAGCGTTACCGTTACCGTTGGTACTTAAGAAATCTCCGGCCGTTCCTGAAGAGCCTGTAGTACTACCATCTCCGCCTACATTGATCTCTTTTACAACCTGAAGTGAACCATTAACATGTAAAGTTTTTTTAGGAGTGGGTGTTTGTATTCCGACTTGTGCAAACGTGAATAATGACATAGCTATTAACGCTACGCTTAGTAGTTTTGTTTTCATCTTAGAAAATTGTGTTTTTTATTGAGACAAATGTATACAATATTTCAAAATGAACAAAATCTAATGTGTTGGTGTTTTGTCTATTATGTTGTTTTGTTTTTAGTTTAAATATTGTTTTTGGTGTAATTTTTAAACATTATATGTGTTTTTTTGATTTTATTTAAATTGTTTTTTCTCTGTTTTTTTATTTAATTTATACCTGTAGAAGTATGTCTATCTCACATGGGTTTATGATATAAAATAAGTACTGTAAGAAAAGCTCAAACTGCATGGTTATTATATTCTTCATTTTGAACTCATCTTGACTTTCTTTTTATGAATTTTTTACAAGCAATAACAATAAAAGCTAAATAATTGAATCCGATCCAG
>NZ_PCOU01000033.1 GCF_002979455.1 Chryseobacterium sp. MYb7 | reverse complement strand
GCAGGTGGTGATCCTGCTAAAGTCTTCAAAACATAAACACAAAAAATATGGCCGGAATTTCTTCCGACCATAACTGCTATCTCTAGAGCTTTTTTTATTTTTTAATCTTCATTTTCTTCATCACCACCTGTCTCTCCAAAGAAATCATCCCAGTCTGTAAAATCAGAATCAACATCATTACCCACATAATCATCCATCTCTCGTCTGTCTTTTTTGGTAGGTCTCCCTTCTCCTTTGTTTCTGTAATAATCTTGTGACATTTTACGAAGTTTCAATAATTCGTACTGGTCTTTATCAGTAATATCCTTGATATGAAGGGAAACAAGCTTAGCTCCTATTCTGCTTTTAGGAATCTGAATTACCTTTATTTTATAATCAATCTGATTCTTACGGATTTTAATAGTATCTCCTTCTTTTACCTCTTTAGATGACTTTACGGCAGACGTTCCTATAGAAACTCTATTCTTTTTAATCTCCTCTGCTGCAATACTTCTCGTCTTATAAAAACGAATGCTCCATAAAAATTTATCTATTCTCATAATTTTTTATACTTTTGCCGTTATATTATTTGTAAAGTAATTAAAGTTTTTTGAAATGAAAAAAATATTTTTATATATCCTTGCAGGATCTTTGTGTTTTTCTGCTTGTAAGAAAGATGATGACACGTCAACCTATGTAGAACCGGAAGATATTACTACGCAGAACACCTATGATGATCAGGCCATCAAGAAGTTCATGGATGAGAACTATCTCGATGCACAAGGAAATATAAAGGCATTCAGTTCTACAGATACTGCAGATGATAATGAAAAAAAATTATCTGAGCTAAATCCTGTAACACTTCCTTCAGGAACTATTTATATCATGAGAAACGGAGCTCAGCCTTCACCAGCAGAAGAGCAGGTTATTGGCAGCACGGATATTCTTAAAGTAATGATGAAAGCCACTACTTATCTGGCAATCAATACAGACGGACAGTCTTTATTTACTGCGGCTACAGATTTCATGAATACAATCAATGGAACCGGAATTCCTGCGATTGACCCTAAGTTCTATTATATTTCTGATGTAGACGGTAAAAAAGATCCATTGATCGAAAATGCAACTACTGATGCTGCAAAACAAAGAAGTTACTATGAGATTGAAGGATTCCGTGAAGCAATGCAAAAGTTTAAAGCATTTAATAACTATCCTACTGCATCACCCTATAACCTTCAGGGGGTAATTATTGTTCCTTCAAGAGCTGCTTTCGCAAGAGATCCTTATTTCCCTTACAATTATCCAGGTTACAGCCAGGTAATTTCATTAAGAAATAAAACTTTTGTTTTCAACTTCCAGGTGTATAACAGAGCTACAAGACCATAAGATATAACATCAAAGTTTACATAAAATAAGAACCCCGCAATGATTATTGCGGGGTTTATTTATATTGATATTTTTATCAGTTTAAGATCTTGCCTTCTGTTTTACATTTCCTAAGATATCCGGGAAATAAAGGTCTGCAAGGTGGTCGAATTCATCTCCTCTCATAAACATGGTAGCATCAACTTCTTCATAAGAGCTTCTTCCCGCAGCAGCAATCAGTTCATTACAGGTATGAAGTGTGTTTTTATGGAAGTGATATACTCTTTCGGCCTTATCAGTTACATCAAGCCCTTTGATAAGCATTTTATCCTGTGTAGCAACTCCTGTAGGACAGTTGTTTGTATTACATCTCAACGCCTGTATACATCCTAGAGAGAACATAAAACCTCTGGCATTGTTACACATATCAGCCCCCATTGATATAGCTCTCAGAATATCCAGGCTGGTAAGAACTTTCCCACTGGCAATGACTCTTAATTTATTTCTTACGTTATAATTGTTAAGTGTTCTGTTCACAAAGATCAAAGCGGGTTCCAATGGCATCCCTACTCCATCTGAAAACTCCGGCGGAGCTGCTCCCGTTCCTCCTTCCGCACCATCTATCGTAATAAAATCTGGATAAATTTTCAGTACATTCATCTGAACGCAGATGTCCTCAAATTCTTTGGTATCTCCGATACAAAGCTTAAAGCCTACCGGTTTTCCCCCTGAAAGTTCTCTCAGATGCTGTACGAACCTCAGCAGTCCTGCTGCATCTGAAAATGAAGTATGTGATGGTGGTGAAATAACAGTCATACCCGGTGTTACATGACGGATGGCTGCAATTTCCGGCGTATTTTTTACGCCTGGAAGTACACCTCCGTGTCCTGGTTTTGCTCCCTGTGATAATTTGATCTCAATCATTTTCACATTAGGGAGTGTAGCATATTTTTCAAAAAGCTCAGGATTGAACTTTCCTTCTGCGTCGCGACATCCGAAATATCCTGTCCCAATCTGCCAGCAAAGATCACCTCCTTCCATGTGGTGAGGTGAAATTCCTCCCTCTCCTGTATTATGGTAAAAATTTCCTTTTTTTGCACCTCTGTTTAATGAAATCTGAGCTCTGTCACTCAATGCTCCGAAACTCATTGCAGAAATATTGAATAATGACGCATGGTAAGGCTGTGTACACTGCTCTCCTCCAACCCATACTCTCGGAAGTTCTTCTGATGGTGATTTGGCATAAATAGAATGCTTGATGCCTTCATATTTTCTGTGATTCACTTCCAGTTGTGTACCAAAGGCTACGGTATCACTTAGGTTTTTTGCACGTCTATATACTGCAGAACGCTGATTTCTTGGAAATGGTTTCCCGTCTGTTTCCCTTTCAATAAAGTATTGCTGCATTTCGGGTGAAATACTTTCGAAAAAATACCTGAAGTATCCCAATACTGGAAAGTTCCTCAAAATAGCATGTTTCGACTGGTAAGCATTGTAAACACCCAATGCATAGATGGCGGATAACAGCGTTGGTATCCAATAATGCGCTCTGATCAGCAGTGCTATAATCCATGTAGCAGCTACTGATACAATTCCCCAAGATAAAAACTTATCTCTCATGAATGTAGTATTTAAAAGTTTAAAAATAAATTTAGTAGAATTTTTGCAAAGAGCCTATGCTTTTGCTAAAAAACTTTGGTAAGAAGATTGCACAGAAACCGTGCCATCTGACAGGATTTTTTCTAAATTTAGAAATTCGATTTGGTTTATTGATGCAGGATCAAAATCTTTCTGGACTCTCACATAGTTTTCTGTGAAGCCAAACATTTTCCCGTCTTTATTTTCGTGCTCCCAAAGAACAGGAAGCGTTTTTCCAAGTTGTGTCTTATAGAATGCCATTTTCTTCTTTTCAGAAAGAATTCTAAGCATTTTATTACGTTTTTTTCTTTCAGGTATCGGAACAATACCGTCCATTGCAGCAGCCTCCGTATTTTCTCTTTCTGAATAGGTAAATACGTGAAGGTAAGTAATAGGAAGTTCATTAAGGAAATTATAAGTTTCCATAAATAATTCCTCTGTTTCTCCCGGGAATCCTACAATAACGTCTACACCGATAGCCGCATCAGGCATTACCTCGCGGATCTTGTTAACTCTGTCATTGTACAGTTTTGTCAGGTAACGGCGTTTCATCTTTTTCAAAAGATCATCGCTTCCGGACTGTAACGGGATATGAAAATGCGGAACAAAGCTTTTACTTTTAGAAACCAGTTCTATACTTTCATCTTTTAAAAGGTTGGGTTCAATAGAAGATATACGGATTCTTTCGATCCCTTCTACTTTATCCAATTCTGAAATAAGATCAAGGAATGTATGCTCGTGTCTTTTATTTCCAAATTCTCCTTTACCATAATCACCGATATTTACCCCTGTAAGAACAATTTCTTTAATGTCTTTTGCAGCAATTTCAGTGGCATTTCTGAGAACATTTTCGATAGTATCGGAACGTGAAATTCCTCTGGCTAACGGAATGGTGCAATAAGTACACTTATAGTCGCAGCCATCCTGTACTTTCAGGAAAGCTCTGGTTCTGTCTCCGATAGAATAACTTCCGATAAAGAAGTCGGTTTCTTCAATTTCACATGAATGAACTACTCCCTCACTTTCAGATTTCTCCAAATCGTCAAGATAGCTCAGAATATTGAATTTTTCTTTTGCACCTAAAACAAGGTCAACCCCTTCAATCTGTGAAATTTCTTCAGGTTTTAGCTGTGCGTAGCATCCTACAATAACGACCAGTCCTTCCGGATTGGCTTTCATTGCTCTTTTTACGTGAAGTTTACACTCACGGTCTGCATTTTCTGTCACAGAACAGGTATTGATAACATACACATTCGCTTTATCATCAAAACCTACCTTGTCATAACCTGCATCTGTTAATTGACGGGCAATAGTAGATGTTTCTGCAAAGTTTAATTTGCAGCCAAGTGTATGAAACGCGGCAGTTCTATGAAAAGTAGACATTTGTTACTCCTGAATTTTATGGGTGCAAAGATAGTAATTTTAATAATAATCCAAGATTGATTGAATCTATTGTTTATATTCGTCCCTTACTTCAGGACTGTTTTGAAAGCAGATGGGAGATGAATTGGCATCAGGTTCATAGGTTGAAAATTTCGTTTTCATTTCAGTATTAAACTCTTGAGAACGGTTTCTGGCAATAGACAAGGTATTCCAGTCTTCATTTTTTATCATTTTAGCGATATAAACAATCTGACCGATATGATATGGGTAATGAGCCAGCTGTCTGAGAACAGCATCAATCACCGGGTGTGCTTCACCTCTGATATACGTTAAAGAATAGAGATTATCATCATTTATTTTTTCCAGAGCTTCAAAAAAACATTTCCAGCCCTGTTCCCAAAAATCCAGAACCTGCTCTTTAGTGGTAAAGGTATTGACAAATTCTCCGTCACGGTTGCGCCAGGGTTTCTCTCCGTCTTCTGTCAGGAAATTGGTCCATCTTGACAGCATATTTCCTGCGATATGTTTCACTATTATCGCAATAGAATTACTTTCTTCATTCTGCTGCCAGAACATCTGATCATCCGTCAATTGGCCGAATGTCTTATCACCAAGAGATTTATAGTATTCAAAGCGTTTTACAAAAAGGTCTTTCATGCTTTCTATTTTGCTATCTAATGTAACACCTTTAGAAAAATAAAACCACCTCAGATGAAGTGGTTTTATCTATGTATTTTATTGATTGTTATTCTCTGTTTTTTACGAGTACCCAACCGCTAAATTTGATGGGCGTATTCTTCTTATCATTTTCATTCCATGTGATAGAATACCAGTATGTTCCGGTAGGCACTCTTCTTCCGCCCTGGGTACCATCCCATTTATAGCCGTTTGATCGGTCTGCCTGGAAGATTTTGTTTCCATATCGGTCAAAAACATTCATGATCAGGTTTTGTTTATTGGCTAATGCTGAATAATCGATCATATCATTTACTCCATCGGCATTAGGGGTAATCACGTTGACTAAATTTGGCACTACAATTCCTATTTCTATAGGATCGCAGTCGTAGGCATCTTTTACATATACTTTGTGATCTCCTCTTGAAAGATTATTGAATACGTTGGAGTCCTGCCAGATAATATTATCAATTGAATATTTATAAGCAGGATTTCCTCCTATAACAGATATTGTGATGGTATTATTTGAAATATCAATACCGGAAACAACAGGCTGATCGGAAGGAAGTACTTTCACCGTTTGTGTCGTAATACATTCTCCGGTTTTCAGTTTTACCCAATATACTCCGATTCCTACTTTGATGGTTCTTGTAGTAGCTCCTGTACTCCATTCATAACTTTTAAATCCGGCTCCTGCATCCAGCGTTGTCTGGTCTTCTGCACAAATGGTCACATCCTTAAGCGTATCAGAATATACAGGTGCAATAACGACTAAAGTAATACGGGCTACGGCATAACATCCCTGAGCATTGGAAACTCTTACATACACAAATCCATTAGGTGCAATATAATTATTGGCATTCAGAATTTCATTGGTTTGATTAATAGCGTCTGACAATGAAGGATAATATTTCTTTGTAGGATTCGTCTGTCCTGTTACTGACGCATTTACGAGATTGAAAGAGGCTGTGGATGGATTGGCTTCGATGAAACATGATCTCAAGGTAACCTCATTCACTATCACTACCGGATTAAATTTCAGGGTAATCTGTGCGATGGCAATACAGCCAAACTCAGATATTACCTTTACATAAATAACCCCTTCCGCAGATACAAAAGCCATAGGAATTGTAATTTCATTGATACCGGCATTGAGATCCGCCATCGTGTGATAATATTTCTTCGTAACATTTGGGTTGGCGATAATGTCTGCCGTTGTTAAATCAAATAAAGCAGTTCCTGCATTATTATTGTTACAGGCAGTTAATGTTACATTTTTAACTGTTATAGCTCCGTTTTTGAATTTAAATGTTCCAACCTGTTTACATTTATTAAGCGGATTGGTTGCGTTCGTAGGATCGGTATAATTGATACTGTAATAATAAACCGTAGTTGTATTGACTGTTATAGGAGTTGTAATAGGATTATTCCCCGTTAAGGCATCATTCTGAGTCAGGTGATAACTTACACCAAAGTTCTGATTTCCATTGAGAATCCCTGCGGATAATGTAGAAAAATCAAATAAAGTTGTAGGAGAACATATTACCACTTCTCTTGGGTCTGCAGGATTTGCAGCCGGAATTCCAGGAGGAATAAATGGCTGGGTCTGAATACCTGGGTCTGTAAATGGGGAAGCCAGCGTAGCAGTTCCACCCCAGGTTAAAGAAAATGGAGCTGTTGTAGAACTTGTGGCACTTACCCAGTTGTCGATAAACAAATAATAAGTTTGTCCCGGCAAAACGTCCAGGTATCTGCAATAAGGAGTCAGAGAACCTCCGGCAGCACTTAAAAGAGTACTGGTCATATTTAATCCCGTTGCAGGACCCGGCCCGATAACGGTTGCGGCATTACATCGTATAGGTGATCCCAAACTTCCACAGGTTACATTAGGACCAAAAATGGCCCAGTCATAATCGGCATCCGGATTATTGGGAACCAGATCGAAAGTAAGTGTTCCTCCGGTAGCTATTGTAATTTTATACCAGATTGAGTTGTGCTCTCCGGTAAAATCTATACAACTTCCGGAATTCACCAATTCTTTTATGTTACCGTATCCTGTAGGGCTATAAGTGATATTTGAGTTTCCGCAAACTGAAAGCGCCGTAGCACAATCTGCCTGAGAATAATAAACATGAGAGATACACAGAAGTATGAAGAGTAAAAGTTTTCTCATAGATTATATGTTTTTGTGGTTTATTAGTTATACATCATATTGATATTCAACGTACATCAAATATACCTATATTTTAATTACAAACAACAAAATCCATATAATTTTAAACTATTTTAAATTAAAACATCAAATGATTTAATATTATTCATCTTAATCCAAATTAAAGCGAAGAATAACCAAACTCAAAACTTTATTTAATACTTGTAATATTTCCACACAGGTTTTCGAGGTGGAATATTTTATGAAAAGGGCTTTTTACTTCTTTCAAATGCTCTTTATCTTGAATAAAAGTATATCTTGAGGCGATAGAATTCATATCCGAAACAATCACCAGCCAGCATTCATCCACAGAGGTATCATAGTAAGGAAATTTTTCATTTTTCTTTTCAATGAGTTCCAGAATTTTCTCTGAGCATAGCTCATCAAAAAGGTTCATATTATATTCATGAGTGATGAAAACATTTCTTCGGTGGAAGGATTTTCTAATGCTTTTTACGCAGCCTATCGCTTTATTTTTTTTAATGCTTTTATAGATACTAATAATATTTTCCTGCTGTACTTCCAGATTATCAAATTTTGTTTCCGGATGGAATTCTAAAAAATAAACACCACGATATTTCGTAGTGTCTTCCTGTTCTAATAATATTTCTGCCTGACGGAACATCTTGTTCAAAGTACTCTCCACTTTCTTCATTTCCAGATGGTTGATTACTTCAGTCAATTCTATTCCGATTTTTTTGTCGTTTAATTTTGCGATAAAGTCCGGACTCTCGCAGGTAAGGTTTTCAAATTTCACATCGGGGAAATGATGCATAAAGGAGTTAAGTAGAAGAATCTCTGATTTCTTTCTATATTTTTCACGATCATGAAGCGGAGATTCGTCTATCGTACGATGATACTTTTCCATCGGCTTTTTTTTCAAATGCCTGTTCAGGTAGTATAAGCTAAGATTCTTTATCAGATCTTCCTCAGAAAACGTCTTTTTCATGTGTGATTTTTTTATTTAATTAAAGAACACATGCAGCCATGGGCTTTCATCGTTAAAAGTTTTTGATAATCAAAAATTTACACACTTAAAGGTAAGTAAAAAAACTATTCAATACTTAGTTTTACGATTAATTTATCTATTAATTAATGTAAAGTTTATTTTCATAATTAATACCTTTGCCTTTTTTAAACACAAATACTTATTTATGGATTTTAAGAATTTCAGAATACCTTACAATATCAACCCCCAATATTCCAAAAAAACCGCCTATTTTTCAATGGAATTTGCCATTGAGCAAGTACTAAAAATATACTCGGGAGGACTTGGATTCCTGGCAGGATCTCATATGAGAAGTGCTTATAATCTTAAGCAGGACCTTATCGGAATCGGTATCCTATGGAAATTTGGTTATTATGACCAGGCAAGAAATCATGATCAGACGCTACAGCCAGTATGGACAAAAAAGATGTACAGCTTTCTTGAAGATACTGGAATAAAATTTCAGATCGAAATCCACAGTGCTCCGGTTTGGGTAAAAGTATGGTATCTTGATCCGGAGATTTTCAATACAGCACCCATGTTTTTCCTTTCTACCGATGTTCCGGAAAACGATCATGTTTCCAAAACAATCTGCCACAAGCTGTATGATGCCAATGAATCTACTAAGCTTGCACAATATATTTTATTAGGAAAGGGAGGTGCTAAGCTACTGGACGAAATGAATGCAGAAAGAGATGTGTATCATCTTAACGAAGCTCACGGACTTCCGGCAGCGTTTCATCTTTTAAGAAAATACAACGGCGATTTTAACAAAGTCAGAGAAAAACTGGTTTTCACCACCCATACTCCGGAAGAAGCAGGAAATGAAAAACATAATTTCAAACTGTGTTATGACATGTCTTATTTCTCCGGTTACAGCATGGAAGAGGTAAAAAAGATTGAAGGTTCCAATGACGACCGTTTCAATCACTCTCTTTGTGCATTAAGAATGGCAAGAATTGCGAATGGAGTTTCCCAGCTTCATGGGGTAGTTTCCAGAGCGATGTGGAGTAAATATCCCGGCATTTGCGAAATTACGTCGATCACCAATGCTCAGGAGTTTAAATATTGGGCAGATAAACCTTTATACAATGCAAAAGACGAGAATGAGGCAGCTGTTTTCGACATCCGTAAAAAGCATTTAAAAAAACAACTTTTCAGCATTGTTGCGGATCAGACAGGGAATTTATTTGATCCTAATGTCTTCACAATTGTCTGGGCGAGAAGATTTGCAGGCTATAAAAGAGCTGATCTCCTTTTACATGACAAAGAGAGATTCTACAGGCTTTTGAACAATCCGAAATATCCGGTACAGATAATTTGGGCTGGAAAACCTTACCCAATGGATTACTCTGCTATTTCTACATTCAATACTTTGGTGGAAGAAAGTAAATATCATAAAAATATAGCGGTTCTGACAGGTTATGAGCTTTCTTTAAGTAAATCTTTAAAACAAGGTTCTGATGTATGGCTTAACAATCCAAGAGTTCCAAGAGAAGCTTCGGGAACATCAGGTATGACGGCTGCTATGAATGGCTCAGTAAATTTATCTACAGATGACGGCTGGATCCCTGAATTTGCTAAACATGGAGAAAATTCTTTCGTAGTTCCTAAAGCAGATTATCATAACATGAGTATTTATGAGCAGGATAATTATGATTTAAACAAACTATACGAAATCCTGGAAAACGAAATTCTTCCAACCTATTACGACCGGCCTGACGAGTGGAGAAAAATCCAGCACAATGCAATGAATGATGTGAAAGATCATTTCAACAGCGACAGAATGGCTGATGAATATTACAGACTACTTTACAACGAAGCGAAATAACCCATTTGCTTTTCGTTTTTCAATAAAAATGCCCGGGAAATATTTCCGGGCATTTTCTATTGAAGTTTAGTTGTTTTTTTTCTTTGGAGGTACCTTTAAACCTTCTTCCCTTGCTTCAGAAATACCAATGGCAATGGCTTGCTTTCTGTTGGTCACTTTCTGTCCGGAAGAAGATTTCAGTTTTCCTTCCTTAAATTCATGCATTACTTTTCCTACTTTGTCCTGAGCTTTGTCTGAATATTTTGTTTTGCTCATGATCTGATTTTTTAAGATTTTGGCAGGGAAACCCCTAGTTCATATACACAGGCATGTTTCAAATACTTTGAACGTTCTCTCGATGTTACCGATTCAAAATGATCATTTTTGATGACAATAATCGGGTCTTCTATATTTTCAATTTCAAAATTGGCAAAATACCGCTCATCCGGACTTGTCTTATCATTTCTTGCTTTTATTTTCTGCAGTTCATCCGCATATTTCCGGAATCCCGGATCTGAGGAATGGATAAATTTGTATTCTTCACCTGCATCTACATGGTAATGAAGTTTTTTCTCTATCAAACCTGCTTCATCAGTAATTTCGGGGTTATCATTTCCGTCTCTAAACACTACTTCCACCAATGTTCCTCCTTTCTTATGAGCGCACTCTTCCGCATCATTAAAGCTGGAAAAACCTGTATAAATAATCTGATCGTTCAATACATAACGATTCAGTTTCTGGTTATATGCATTCGTTTCCATAATTATCATTTGATTTGATTTATACTTATTATATATTCAATTTTTTTGCCAAATTGCCTTTTTTAAGAAATTTCATTAATGAATATTTTCAATTACTCCAGATTCGAAAACTGAAAAAACATTTTCCCTGAAAGATGAAGAAAAAATGACACCTAACTCTGATTTTTATTTTATATGGTTATGTAAGTAAGAATTATTAAATTTGGAATCATTAAAATTGAAAATGAAAAAACTCCTTTTAACTCTTACTGTGGCTGCGGTATTTCAAAATGTGTCAGCACAGGAAATTACTTTAGATAAAATATATTCAGGATATTACCGTGGAAAAGGGATCGCTGGGATTACTTCAATGAAAAACGGAGAAAATTATCTTGTGATTGAACCATCGGGGATTGCAAAATATTCTTACAAAACTTCGCAGAAAGAAGGAAATCTTGTAGACGGAAAGTTTGAAAGTTATATTTTTTCTGATGATGAATCTAAAATTCTTTTACAGACAGGAAGCCAGCCTATTTATAGACATTCTTTCTTAGGAAAATTTGATGTAAAAGATTTAAAATCCGGAAAAGTAATCAGCCTGAATGAAGGTAAAACGGTACAGGAGCCAACATTTTCACCAGATGCAACAAAAGTGGCATTCATTTCTGACAACAATTTGTTCTATCAGGATCTTACCTCAGGAAAAATCACTCAGATTACAACTGACGGTAAAAAGAATGCTATTCTGAATGGGTTAGCAGATTGGGTTTATGAAGAAGAATTCGGACACGCAAGACAATATGAGTGGACAAAGAATTCTGATGCTATCGTATTTGTAAAATCTGATGAAAGCCAGGTTCCGGAAATCTATATTCCAATCTACGGAAAAAGCCTTTACCCGGCTGAAATGCGTTATAAATATCCAAAAGCAGGTGAGAAAAACTCTGTGGTTTCAGCACAGCTATACCGTCTTGATAACGGGAAAACAATGCAGCTGAATTTAGGTTCTTTCAAAAATTACTACATATCGAATGTATTCCAGACTGCAAAACCGGACGAGATTGTTTTAATTACATCTGAAAGAATTCAGAATGCTTCAGATATTTTAAAAATAAATACTAAAACAGGAGCTGTTCAGAAATTATTCACCGAAACAGATGATAAGTGGATTGATACAGACAGCCCTACTCTAGAGTTCCTTGAGGATGATTCTTTCCTTTGGTCTTCTGAAAGAGACGGAAACCGCCACCTTTACTGGTATGACAAAGATGGTAAGCTTAAAAAACAGATCACAAAAGGAAACTGGGAGGTAACGGATTATTATGGTTTTAATCCAAAATCCAAAGAAATTTACGTTCAGACTACTGAAAAAGGAAGTATTAATAAGGTAGTTTCCAAAGTAAATATTGAAAACGGAAAATCTCAGCTGATCTCTAATGCAGAAGGAAACAATTCTGCTAATTTCAGCAAAAACTATAATTACTTCATTGAAACTTCTTCTACTGCTGCAAGACCTTACACTTATGTTTTGAAAGACGGAAACGGAAAAGCAGTGAAAGAGCTTCAGAACAACAATGATCAGTTACAGAAATTAAAAACGGATAATTTTGTAGAAAAAGAATTCATCACCATTCCAAATGCTGTAGGTGACCAAATGAATGCCTGGATCATGAAGCCTAAAAACTTTGATCCGAATAAAAAATATCCTCTGTTTATGTTCCAATATTCAGGACCAGGATCTCAGCAGGTTGCCAACTCATGGGACAACGGAAATGCAATGTGGTTCAACCACCTTGTACAAAAAGGATATATTGTGGCCTGCGTAGATGGACGTGGAACTGGCTACAAAGGAGCAAAGTATAAGAAAGTAACCTATATGAACTTAGGAAAATATGAGATTGAAGATCAGATCACAGCAGCTAAGTGGTTCGGAAACCAATCTTATGTTGATAAGAGCAGAATCGGAATGTTCGGATGGAGCTTCGGTGGTTATATGACCAGCTTAGCAATGACGAAAGGAGCTGATGTTTTCAAAGTGGGAATTGCTGTAGCACCGGTAACGAACTGGAGATATTATGACTCTGTATATACCGAAAGATTTATGAGAACACCTCAGGAAAACCCTGATGGATATGATAAAAACTCTCCTACGGAATATGCTAATCTGTTGAAAGGAAAATTCTTATTAATTCACGGAACGGCTGATGACAATGTTCACTTCCAGAACTCTATGGAATTCTCCGAAGCTTTGATTCAAAACAAAAAACAGTTTGACTTCATGGCTTATCCTGATAAAAACCACGGAATTTATGGTGGTCAGACAAGACCTCAACTGTATCAGAAAATGACGGATTTTATCCTGAATAATCTATAAAATATCAAATTTACACCTAACAAAATCCCTTTCAGAAGTTCTGAAAGGGATTTTTAATAGCATATTTATCAAGGATATTTTACAGCTTTATCCAGTTCTATAGGATTATTAAAGCCTTTTATTTTTTTTCTTTCGTTGGCTTCTGCAGGCTTCAGCTGCTCTTTGGAAAGAACAGTTCCGTCATCAAGCAGCAACTTTTTTCCTTCAGGAATTGTAAGATTTCCATTCAAAACATATTTAAAAGGATTGGAATAAAGATCTAATTTCAATTTATTCAGTTCTTTCTCATTAACAGGAATAGCTCTGGAGGTAAAACTTTCTAGTGAAATATGCTGATAACCTTCCGGAATTTTTTCAGTTTTGATGACTTTAAAGTAATAATCTTTTTTTGTATCATAGAGCTCCATAATCAATCCGGGTAAACCATTGAATTTATAGGGTCCGTAAGAAATTGGGATATCTTTGGAAAACCAAGCAATCCAACTTCTTCCACCAAACTCCGTTACAGCTCTTTGAACGTGATAACCTTCAAATGTTTTGATACTATCTGAAATTTTCCAACTCTGTTCTGCTTTTCCGTTAATTTTATAGAAGTTCACATCACCAATATATTCATAGTTTTGATAGGATAAATTATTCTTTTTTTTGATGAGAAAAGAGGTCAGTCTGTTAATTGGAGATTGTCCGGTAATGGTAAACACAGAATCCCTAATATAATACAACCTGTTATAATAGGTTATATCTCGTTTTGTGATGTCCAGATAGTAATTTTCTTTAGTAATATCTTTTAAGGTTGAATCTTTCTTGTATTTCACCTCATAGATAAACCTGTTGTTTTGAGAAAACATCATGCATGTTCCCAGAAATAGAAATAATAAATTTTTCATAATTAATTTAATTTTCAGATAAAAATTCAGGGATAAAGAACTCCAGATCTGCTCTCTCATACTGAATCGGATATTCCATATCATTCATAAAGATATTAGGCGTAAAATGCACACTATTGCTGCTTACCCACTTTTCGTGTCCTTTTAATACAGCAAGCGCATTCTCTGAACTTCCAAAATATTTAGAATATTTTTTATACCATCCATTTTTGTTTTCACTATACCCTTGAACATCATACCAACCGTTTAGCGCTTCCAGAAATTCTATTTTATTTTCGCTATTGATATAAATATTAGTGAGATTTATATGAACCATTCTGTTATCCAAATCATCTCTGCTAAGGTCTACATCAAAGAAAATATTAATTCTCAGTTCATCAGAGTACTTCCTGACCAGCTTCAGAAAAACAGGATAAAATTCTTTACAATGCTTACAAAAAGGATTCGTAACAAAGGTCAAAGTTTGATCTGCATTTTCATTTCCAAATACAAAAGCGCTTGAAAAATCTTTATTTGTCAACCTTTTCTGCAAAGACAAATTATTTTTGAAAAACTGATAATTTCTTCTGAATTTTAAATTTCTTTTAAGGGTATTTTCATCTTTCTGTGCATTTTTATTTTTTGCTCGAAGGTTCAACAAAACGATGAGTGTACCGAAACAGCCAATGATAAATAAGGCTACAGCACTGCTCTCAATTGGTTTATTTCTAAAGAAAATAAGATTAGATGCGATCAACTGAATACAAACAGAAGCTATGATTACCAGACAGACAGGGCAATATTTTTTAACCACAAACATCTGGTAGAATAATGATAAGAGAGCTACGGGTATGAATGCAAATAACCCATACCGATAGACCTCAAAAAAGAATTCAATATTTTTTATCAGACTCAATACAATAAAACATACTAATTGACTGGTAAAAAACAGAAGTGAAATCTCAGATAAATCTATCTTATTAAAAACTTTCCATTTTTTTGAATTAAAAACCAGGTCACAATCTGTATTCAGATAATCACTTTTGCATACTCCCACCGGTATGAATGTTCCTTTTCCATGAGTTTTTTTGTAAGCTTCATAGGCAAAGATAAATCCGATAAGACCAGTAGCTGCAAAGATTAATTTCAAAACCAGATTAGAGGAATCATATCCGAAAAGAAACAGAAATAACAAAACTACAATTCCCCAATTAACAGAGGCATACTGAAATTTTGATTTTGTGTGGAGCTGCTCTTCAGATGGATCTACAACCAGTATTATATTTTCCCATTCTGAAAAAAAATTTTCCGTTGGAGAACCATTAACTGTTATTTTATTATTTCTATTGTTTACAACAGTTAGCTCTCCTTCTACTAAAGCCAAAAAATCCTCAGGTAAAATATCTTTTTCATCATTGTCAATTCTGTAACTGTAATTTTCAATATTGAAAAAGTTTAAAGCATCAGAAAATGCCAGAAGGCTTGGGAAATCCGGATGCCCTTCCAGTTGAAGTTCAAACTCATCCTTATCAATATATATTTTATGATCATCCAGATAATTGATAACAGCCGTATAACTTTTGCGTGTCATTTTAATATCTCTTTTTACATTTCAAAAAAATAGCAACAGTTTCCTGTTGCCATTTTAAAAGATTTATACCAATTATCCACAACAAAAAGTACCATTGCAATAAGAATCACCATTTCCATTATGCGTGTTGGCACAAGCTGCATTCGTACATCCACATCCTACGCCTTCACTAGGAGCGACCATTCCTCCTTTAATTTTTCTTTGCTCATCTCTGGATAAAATTCCTTTCATCTTTTTTAAATCAAGTTTTTTCATAAAAATGTTTTTTAATGATATGCCACTATTGACATTGACGAAAGTAGAAAACAAATATCACTATGAAAGGAAATACATATGTATATTTTTTGCGTTTTGACTTTCCTTTAAATTGCCGGATGTGTACAGATTTTTATATATAGAAAACAGTTACGCACATTCATATTTCCTATTCATTTCATTAATCATATACGTCTATATTATTTATTTTATCAATTGAAATTAAAAACCTATTTTTGGGAAATTTGAAAATTGAATATATGAAGACTAAACATCCTAAAGGGCTGCCCTTTCTCTTTTTTACAGAAATGTGGGAGCGTTTCGGGTACTACCTGATTCTTGGAATCTTTGTTCTGTATGTTATTGAGCCTACTGGTATGAAGGGAGGGCTTGGACTGCCAGACAAAACTGCTGATGATATTTTCGGAACTTACATTGCCTTAACTTATCTGACCCCTTTCATTGGAGGATTCCTGGCAGACAGAGTGTTGGGATATATTAAATCTATTTATCTGGGTGGTTTTTTAATGGCTGCGGGATATATAGGAATGGGTGTTTTTAAAGATTTACCATTATTTTATGCCTCTTTAGCATTAATTATAATAGGAAATGGTTTCTTTAAACCTACTATTTCAACCTTATTAGGAAACCTTTATTCTGAGGAACCTTATAAGGCCAATAAAGACTCCGGATATAATATTTTCTATATGGGAATCAATATCGGAGCATTTATCTGTAACATTATTGCCGCTTTCATGCGTAATAAATTCGGCTGGGGTGAGGCTTTTATCACTGCCGGAGTTGGAATGTTGATCGGGATGGTTATTTTTACGATCGGTAGAAAGCATTACATTCATGCTGCACAGATGAAACCAGTACAGGAAGGAGATACAAAGCTTTCAGAAATTATGCTGAAAGTATTTGTACCAGCTATTGTTGCAGGAGCCATAGGTTGGTTTATTCCTAATAATATCTTCGGAAGCGATAGTACGGATGCTTTTATTTTTGCATGTGTTCCTGTAATTTACTTTTATGCCTCTCTTTACTTTAAAGCTAAACCTAATGAAAAAGCATCGATAGGAGCTTTATTATCCGTATTCCTGATCAGTATGTTCTTCTGGGCTGTTTTCAAACAAAACGGAACAGCTTTGACAAGATGGGCCAATTATTATACAGACAGAAGTGTTCCTGCTTCTCTTGAAAAACCATTGGAAGGAATTTATATGGTGGACGGAAAAAGCTATGAAGACAAAGAAACACCTGTTTATGATAATCAGTTCCGTTCTCAAAAAGATGATAACGGGGAAACGAAGAAAGAAATGGGGAAAGATGTTTATTTTAAAAACATTTCACCTGAGCAGCGTGCTGCCCTTGAGAAAAACCCTGAAAATAAAGTCTACCTGTACAATACGGAATTATTCCAGTCTATCAACCCGTTCTGGGTAATTGCTCTTACTCCTGTTATTGTAGGATTCTGGGCGTTATTGAGAAGAAAAGGCAAAGAACCGCTGACACCTACAAAAATTGTCTTAGGATTATTCATTTCCGGACTTTCCTGTCTGGTGATGGTTTTAGCTGTAATGGCCGGAGATAACGGAGCTGTGAAAGTATCTCCATTATGGCTGGTAGCCAGTTATGGAGTAATTACTATCGGTGAACTATGTCTGTCTCCTATGGGACTTTCCTTTGTATCCAAACTTTCTCCTGCAAGGATTACAGCATTGATGATGGGAGGTTTCTTCCTGGCCAATTCTGTTGGAAATAAGCTTTCGGGAATCCTTGCAAGTACATGGTATAACTACGAAAACAAGACAAATTATTTCCTGGTGAACTTCGCTTTGTTAATATTTGCTACACTTTTAGGTCTTTCTATGTTAAAAAGACTGAACAAAATCATGAAAGAAAAAGGACATTAATCCTTGATATTATAACGATTAGCAAGCTGCGGAATAGTTCCGCAGCTTTTTTATTTAAAAATAAAATTAAAACCTTGCCAAAAACCCAAAATAAACTATATTTGTCAGTCTTAACAAAAATTAACAATAGAAATGGATAATATTGAAGCATTGAGTCCGAAACCGGATGAATTTGTAGAGAATAAGAATTCCAGGCATCCTAAAGGATTATGGGTTCTTTTCGGAACAGAAATGTGGGAGCGTTTCAACTTTTATGGAATGAGAGCTCTTTTGACGCTCTTCATGGTAAATTCCTTATTAATAAAAGAAGCTGATGCTGCGATCATCTATGGTGGATTTCTAGCTTTATGTTATTTAACACCTCTTTTGGGAGGATTTATTGCTGATAAATATATAGGAAACAGATTTGCCATCATCATTGGTGGATCATTAATGGCTATTGGCCAGTTCTTATTATTCATCAGTGCTTCTACCTTCTCCGCAGATTTGGGTAGTTCCAAAATGATCATGTGGCTGGCATTATTCGTTATTATTTTTGGTAACGGATTCTTCAAACCGAATATTTCCTCAATGGTAGGAAGCCTTTATCCTAAGCAGGAAAAGTCTAAACTAGATTCTGCTTTTACCATTTTCTATATGGGGATCAACATCGGAGCATTCTTAGGCCAGTTTATCTGTCCATACGTAGGAGACGTAAAAGATGCAACAACTGGAGTAAGAGATATCTTTGCTTTCAAATGGGGATTCTTAGCAGCTTCTATTGCAATGGTAATCGGAACTGTAACATTCTTTATCCTTAAAAACAAATATGTAGTAACTCCGGAAGGAAGACCTATCGGAGGGTTACCGAAAAATAATACAAGTGCTGACTTTGAAGAAGGAGAAACACAAACTGCTAAATTTTCAGGTCAGGCTTTAGGAATTACAGGAGGAATATTTGTTGTTTTATTCTTTGTTTTCAGATACCTTCTTGTAGGTGAGTTTGGATTCAATTCCGTAGAAATGGGACAACTGATCAAAGGAATCATTTATCCATTCATTTATTCAGCTGGTATTGCTCTTGCCTTCTTAATCATGTCTTCTGCAGAAAATAAAGTAGAAAGACAGAGAATCTGGGTAATCTATATTGTATCTTTCTTTATTATTTTCTTCTGGGCTGCATTTGAACAAGCGGGATCTTCCTTAACATTTATTGCAGATAACCAGACAGACAGAAATATTTTCGGATGGAATATGCCTCCTTCAATGGTTCAGATCTTCAACGGTATTTTTGTAGTTCTTCTAGCGGTTCCTTTCAGTTTATGCTGGGACAAGTTAAGAGCTAAAGGAAAAGAACCGGTATCTCCGTTCAAACAAGCAATGGGACTAGCATTAATTGCTCTTTCTTATTTCATCATTGCACACAATGTAAAAGATCTTGGAAACTCAGGATTATTAGCCATCAAATGGTTAATGTTACTATATTTCATCCAGACTTGTGGTGAGCTTTGCCTTTCTCCAATTGGTTTATCATTGGTAGGTAAACTTGCTCCAAAAAGATTTGCTTCATTACTATATGGTGTTTTCTTCATTTCTAATGCTGCTGGTTATGCATTGGCAGGTTCATTAGGAGCGCTTATCCCTGCAACAGGTGATAAATTCAAGAAAGCTGAAGAATTGGGAGTTAACTTACAGGATGTTTTGGATAAAAAAGTGACCTTGACAGCTGATCAGATAGCCGCTTTCGATAAAGCCCAGCTTCCGTTACACAACCCTACTTTTGTAGGATTTGAAATTCACAATCTATTCGAATTCTTCATGGTATTCGTAGTTCTTTGTGGTATTGCTTCTGTGATTTTAGGTTTAATTTCACCGATCTTAAAGAAAATGATGCACGGTGTAAACTAATTGTATCAACAAAATATAATAAAACCTCTGCCAAGTCAGAGGTTTTTTTTATTTTCGTATGATGGAAATCTCCGAAGATTCTTTATTCCAATCCGTAAAGGAAATCATTAGACAGTCGCGCGAAAAGGTTTTTCGAATAGCGAATTCTACGCTACTGCTTACCTACTGGGAAATTGGAAAACTTATTGTTGAAGATGAACAACAGGGAAAAGAACGCGCAGAATATGGAAAGTATACACTGAAAAAGCTTTCTGAAAAACTCACTTTGGAATTTGGAAAAGGTTTTGATGAAAGTAACTTAAGAAATAGGCATTCATTTTATCATGCATTTCCAATATGTGACGCATTGCGTCACATATTGAGTTGGACTTATTACATATTTTTCCAACTCAAAATGATCAAAACAATTTATTTGCCAGCAAATACCTGCTGTACCTCCCAAAAGAAGAAGAATTAAAACAAATTATTGATCAGGATAGAATTCGTTTTGAACTGGATCAGGAAAATAAAAACCCTAATTAGAACTTAATCATATATCATTATGAGCTTAACTTTAGATGAAATACAAAATTTCAAAGGAAAATATCCCAGACAAATCTGGAGCCTGTTTTTCTCTGAAATGTGGGAACGTTTCTGTTTCTACGGAATGCGTGGAATGCTGGTTTTCTTTATGATCTCACAGCTTAACTTCCATGAAAAAGAAGCTAACCTTCAATATGGTGCAACCCAGGCCTTCGTATATGCCTTCACTTTTGTTGGAGGTCTTTTTGCCGATAAAATTTTAGGATTCCGAAAATCCCTGTTCTGGGGTGGTCTTCTAATGATCGTAGGAAGTTTAATTCTTGCCACAGATCCTCACAAATTCTTTTTCTTAGGAATAGCATTCACTGTAGTAGGGACAGGTTTCTTCAAACCTAATATTTCATCTATGGTAGGTCAACTTTATAAACCTAATGATTCAAGAGCGGATGCAGGATTCTCACTTTTCTATGCGGGAATTAATCTTGGGGCATTATTAGGAGGTTATTTGTGTATTGCCATCGGTAAAGGAGAATTCCTGAGTAATGTGATTGCAGAAGAAATGAGATGGCACATTGCATTTGGACTGGCTTCAATTGTTATGATAATAAGCTTAATTAACTTTGTATTTACTCAAAGAACATTGGGTACTATTGGGCTACAGCCAGGACATCCTCTGGCGGAAGAAAAAACAGCACCAATACCAAAATGGAAAGAATATGGAGTCTATATTTTGTCATTGGTTTTTGTACCGATCATTATGACAATGGTTGCTAAAACAGAATATACGGATTATTTTATGTGGACAATTGGGCCATTAACTTTAATCTATCTATTCTATGAAATGTCTAAAGTAACAGCTTCAGAGCGTAAAAAGCTTTGGGCAGCTTTAGTTTTCATTATATTCTCCATCATATTCTGGGGAATTTATGAACAAAGTGGAGGTTCTTTAAGTATTTTCGCGGCTAAAAATCTAAACAAAGACCTTTTAGGATTAGACCCAAATGGGGTGAATAACTCAGGAGGAGCTTTCTTCATTATTTTCCTTGCTCCATTGATTGGACTTCTTTGGATCTGGCTAAACAAGAGAAAAATTGAACCCAACACGATTATCAAATTCGGATTAGGATTTATTTTCTTAGGATTAGGGTATTATGTCTTATTTGCGACCCGTCTGTTTGCAGATCTTCAAGGAATCACTTCACTGAATTTCTTCACACTGGCATTATTAATCATTACCCTTGGGGAATTGTGCCTCTCTCCTATCGGATTATCCATCATGACCAAGCTTTCTACAAAGAATCTTCAGGGAATGATGATGGGAATGTGGTTTCTCGCTTCAGCCTATGGACAGTATGTAGCAGGGATTATCGGAGCCAGTCTTGCTACCGCAAAAAAAGGATCTACCAACTATGATGAATCGATCACTTATACTGATGGATATAAACAATTGGGATTATATGCGGTAATTGCCGGAGTGGTATTAATTTTGATATCTCCGTACGTGAAAAAATTAATGCAGGATGTAAAATAAAAAATAAGTAATTATGCTTATTTTTACCTAAATATCACAATATGAAGAAAATTTTAAGCATAGTACTCTTACTTTTATTGAATTTTAGTTTTGCCCAGGTAAAGTGGATGACCATTGAGGAAGCTTTGAAAGCCCAAAAGGAAAGTCCAAAAAAGATACTGATTGATTTCTATGCAGACTGGTGTGGCCCATGCAAAATCATGGATAAAAAAACTTACGGGCATCCTGTGATTGCTCAGATTTTAAATGAGAATTACTATCCTGTAAAGTTCAATGCAGAAGAAAAAAAGAGCATCGAGATCTTTGGAAGGACATTTTCCAACCCTGATACTGAGCATAAAAAAGGGAAAAACTCTCTCCATGAGTTTACACAATATATGAATGTAGGAGCCGTCCCAAGTACAGTATTTCTGGACGGACATGGAGATCCTATCACCATTCTTCAGGGAGAGCTTTCAGCAAAAGAACTGGAGCCTTATCTTGAACTGATCTCAAAAGATTTGTTCAAAAAGATCAAAACGAGAGAACAGTGGGAAGATTACCAGAAAAAATTCAAATCTAGAATCAAAGATTAATTTAGAACTTTGAAACCTGATTGTAAGGTTCAATTCTAAAAATTCACTATAGAGACTTCCAATTTTTTTGGAAGTCTTTTTTATTTTACCGAAATTCGAGCCTTTATTTCTTTTGACCTAAATAAGGCTCAAAAAATTCGAAAACTGCATCCCGATATCTGAAAATGAATCTCGAAACCTCCATAGAATATGTAAAAGGAATAGGCCCGGAAAGAGCCAAACTCATCAAAAGTGTGTTGGGCTTATCTACCGTAGAAGATCTACTGAACTTCTACCCTATCCGCTATCTGGATAAAAGTAAAATTTATACTGTTTCTCAGCTGAAGGAAGAGACCAGCCAGGAAATACAATTGAAGGGAAGAATCACTCACGTACAAGAAATACAGACCGGAAAGACCAAGAGATTATCTGCAAAATTCAATGATGAAACAGGCAGCATGGATCTGGTTTGGTTTCAATATTCCAAATGGCTGAAAGAGCAGCTTCCTATTAACAAAGAGGTTTATATTTTTGGGAAGATCAATGTTTTCAACCGTCAGTTTTCTATGGCTCATCCGGAAATAGAAGCTGAAGAAAATAAAGAGGGTGACACGCGCCTTAAGCCGATTTATCCAAGTTCTGAAAAACTAACGAAGAGAGGTTTAAATCAAAGATTTTTTCAGAATGCACTAAGAAACGTCTGTAAAGAGATTCCGAGTCTTATTGAAGAGAATTTTCCGGAATACCTGATGAAAACATTTAAATTCATGTCCAGGCAGCATGCTTTTCTGAATGTCCATTTTCCTAAAGATCAGGAACATTTTGATAAAGCAGATTACAGACTGAAATTTGAAGAATCATTCTTCTTTCAATTGGGGTATGGTTTGAAGAAACTCCATCACAAAACACAGTCGTATGGTAATCCTTTCTCTATTATCGGCGACCACTTCAATGATTTTTATGAAAATCATCTTCCTTTTGAGCTTACCAATGCGCAGAAAAGAGTATTAAAAGAAATTCGTCTGGATATGAAAAGACCCATTCAGATGAACAGACTTCTGCAGGGTGATGTAGGTTCCGGAAAAACGATGGTTGCCCTTCTTACCATGCTTATTGCGATGGACAACGGCTTCCAGAGCTGTTTGATGGCACCTACTGAAATTCTTGCCCAGCAGCACTATAACGGGATCAAAGAATTATTAGAAAAAGCAGGAATCAATATTCGTCTTCTAACCGGATCGACCAAAGCTGCGGAAAGAAGAATTATACATGAGGAACTTGAAAACGGTTCCCTTTCAATCTTGGTTGGAACCCATGCTGTTTTAGAAGATAAGGTCAAATTTAAAAATCTTGGATTAGCTATTATTGATGAGCAGCACAGGTTTGGAGTGGCTCAAAGAGCTAAACTTTGGGCTAAAAATAAAATTCCGCCGCATATTCTGGTGATGACCGCTACTCCCATTCCAAGGACGCTTGCAATGAGCTTTTATTCTGATCTGGACGTTTCTGTAATTGATGAAATGCCTGTAGGAAGAAAACCTATTATTACTGCTCATAGACGTGAAAAAGACAGATTGTATGTGTATAATTTCTGTAAAGATGAAATTAAAAAAGGCAGACAGGTCTATTTCGTATATCCTCTTATTGAGGAATCTGAAACGTTGGATTATAAAAATCTAATGGAAGGACTGGAACACGTTATGGAGTTTTTCTCAGATTATAACGTAACCATGCTGCATGGAAAGATGAAGCCTGACGAAAAAGATGCGGCTATGGCTTATTTTGCTTCCGGAAAAGCGGAAATTATGGTAGCAACTACAGTAATTGAAGTGGGAGTAAATGTTCCCAATGCTTCTGTCATGGTAATTGAAAGCTCGGAAAGATTTGGACTTTCACAGCTTCACCAGTTAAGAGGACGTGTAGGAAGAGGTGCAGAACAGAGCTATTGTATTCTGATGACTTCAGATAAAATGTCTAAGGAAAGCAGAACACGTATCAAGACAATGACTGAAACCAATGATGGTTTTAAAATTTCTGAAGTGGATATGCAGCTTCGCGGTCCGGGAGATATTCTGGGTACTCAGCAAAGTGGTGTGGTAGATTTTAAGAGATTGGATCTGATCAATGATTCAGCAATCATTAAAACTACGAAAAATACAGTAGAAAGAATTCTGGAAGCGGATCCAATGCTTTCCAGACCTGACAATCTGATTATTAAAAACTATTATATCAGATATTACAAAGGAAAAAATAAGTGGAGTAAAATATCATAAAAAAACCGCAGAAAACTTTCCTGCGGCCCCCTTATAAAACTGTTATTTAGAAGAAATTACTTTTGGTCTGTCCAAAAAAATCCATTTTAATAGTTATGGCTTAATATTTTGTGATGTGGTGTGAAAATATTTATATAACAATATAATAATGAGTCAAAACCATAACTATTAAAATAAATTATAAAAAAACAAAATGAATTATTTTTCCAACTTGCTTATTATAAAAACTAACTGTGTTTCGGTGGAGATGAGGGAATGAAACGAATAAAAATATCTCCAACTACTTTTGAGTTTTCATGATTGTACCGTTTTGTTTAAAGATCTTCTGTGCTTTAAAATTGGAAAATTATTATAATCCATTTTGTTTAACTAACATCGTGATTTATATAATTTTTTGTTTTTTAGAAACAATTACTTTTCATTCATTCGTATCTTCTACTATATAATGAAATTTGTGTCTGAGTTTACTTTTACAAATGTCAGTATATTAATTCAGATCCTTTTTATATTATTTTAATTATTAGTTATAAAATTATCACTTATTTGTGAATAGTATGCAATAAATATGATTTATGATTTATTAATATTAAATTAACAATCCTTTATTAATCAAACTTTTAGAATGAGATGATCTTTATTTAAGCCGGAAGTATGATACTGCCAATTGATCGTAATAACTTCTGTAAGTACCTTTTTGAAACTCTCAAAACATTCGCTTTTTTTCATAAAAATATGAGCTCCTTTTACAAAAATATCTTCTATTTCATTTTCCGAAATTGGTTCAGAAAAAATAGCAGTCACCATATTATTGAATTTTGAATGGGATCTAATTTCTTCAAGGCAATCCATGCTTTCTTTTCCAGAGATTGTATAGTTGATGAAAACAATTTCCGGAACTACTGCATCTTCATTATTCAGATATTCCATCAGGTCTCTCCCGTTGTTGAAGCATTGGACTTTTATAGAAATTTTCAGGTCTTTTAAAATATTTTTAAAAATAATCAAGGTGCTATCATCGTTATCTGCTACTATTACGTTCAGAAATTCTTTATTCATACTGCATTTTTGGATTTATTACCGCGCTTTGGGCTCTTCTTCGTTTGCCAATAATCTTTTGAAACTGAGAGGGTGTGATTCCTGTTGTATTTTTAAACTGGGTGCTCAAATGCGCCACACTGGAATAGTTCAGCTTATGTGCAATTTCTGTGAGGCTTTGTTTGTTTCGTATGATCAGAGCTTTTGCATGCTCTATTTTTTGCAGAATAATAAAATTCTCGATAGAAGTAAATGCAACTTCTGAAAACAGGTTGGAAAGGTATCCGTAGCTGTGATTCAATTTTTCAGAAATGTAAATAGATGCTTTTACAGGTATAATCTCATCAGAAAAGACCAATTCTACGATAGCATCTTTTATTTTCTGTACCAGTGCGGTTTTCTGGCTTTCTATGATTTCGATACCATAATCTTCCAGATTCTTTTTAAAAAGGTTGTGCTGTTCCTGAGTAAGGGGCTCATAGAACTCCACTTCACCGAAGTTCAGCAACCTGTACTTCAGTCCGTGTTCTTTAAGTTTCTCGTCCAATACCTTTTTGCAAAGGGCATTGAAATCAAATTTAACATACATTTTCATCCTAGTATTATATAAGCCAATATTATTTAGTAAATATAACAATTTATTTCATTTAAAAGTGAAATAGCTATTATTTTTTTATTTTGACATATATACGCAAAAACTCCTGTATCATTGAATACAGGAATTTAAACACTAAGGATGAAAAAAATATACTGATAAAAAGCTGTTCAGCTCAAAACCAAGCATATGAATGTATTGTTATAAGTGATTTGGTTCTGAAGCAAAGATGAATCAAAAACACACATCACTTGTTATAGAATTATAATTAAATGTTACAGAATTTTAAGTCAAATCAAAGTGAATTATATACTCCATTTGGTAGTCATCCATTACGAAACCATTCCCAATATCCAAAACCAATTCATTATATACTTTGAAATCCTGAGATTCATAGAATTTTTTTGCGTTATTATCTTTATTTACATTTAAAATAATTCTTTTGTCGTTGCTTTCGGAAAGTTTTGTTTTCAAGAAGTCAAGTGCCCCTTTGCCGAAGCCTTTTCCTTTACTTTCCGGAACAAGGTAAATTCTGTGAAGTTTTGTAGTTTCTTCTTCATAAGCATGCTCATAGCCGATAAAGCCTTCAAAAGATTCATTATTTTCATCAAAAATTAAATAATAATGATAATTGGGATTCTCCAGATGCTTTGAAATTTCATCATGAGAATACATTTCGTTCAACATATAATTAATCTGTTCATTGGAGATAATTCCTACATATGCACTCTCCCACGATCTTCTTGCCAAATTCTGGATCAAAGGAATATCCTTTTCTTTCGCTTCTATTAATTTCATTATTCTAATTTTAAACACAAAGTTTACAAAAATTCTTCCTGAATATTTTATTTTTTACTCTTACAGATGTTTTCTACTTCCCGATTATGGGAAAATAAAAAAGGTGAAAAGCGTTTAACTGTTCACCTTAATAAGTTTATAGTAAGATTAAAATGTTACTGAAAAATTTAGAATTTATTTCCAGAAACGTATTTAATCATTCTTAAATGTTTGCCATTTCAGCTTTAATCTTAGCATGAAGACCCTCTGAAGCTTTTACTAAAGGTAGTCTTAAGAAATTTTTAATGATTCCTTTTTCAGCCAGAATTACTTTAATTCCGCAAGGGTTTCCTTCTTCAAAAATAAGACGGGTAATATCTACCAGCTTATTGTGAATTTCATAGGCTTCTTTTACTTTACCTTCAAAAGCCAGCTGTACCATGGTAGAAAACTCTTTAGGATAAGCCTGCCCAATTACAGAAATCACTCCATCTCCACCTGCAAGAGTTACCGGTAATGTATATTCATCATCTCCTGAAACCAGAGAAAATCCTTCAGGCTTCTTTCTCAGAATATCAAAATATTGTAAAATATTAGGTGAAGCTTCTTTAATCAGGAATAAATTAGGAAATTCCTTTGCCAGACGAAGTGTCGTATCTGCTTCTACATTCTGTCCGGTTCTTGAAGGAACATTATAAATAATAATATTTTTCCCTGTAGAAGCTAATGCTTTATAGTGCTGATAAAGACCCTCCTGATTAGGTTTATTATAATATGGAGATACTGAAAGTACTGCTTCAAATGCTGAAAGATCTGCTTCTTCTATCTGTTTCTTGACGTCAAGAGTATCGTTACCGCCAATTCCTAAAACCAAAGGAAGACGTTTATTATTCACCTTAATGATATGCTCAATTACCTGTTTCTTTTCCTCTGCAGAAAGCGTTGCGGCTTCTGCCGTAGTTCCCAATACTACTAAATAATTGGTTCCGTTTTCAATATTGTATTCAACAAGTTTTGTTAAACTGTCGAAATCAACGGATAAATCTTCATTAAAGGGTGTTACCAATGCAACACCTACTCCTTTTAAAATGCTCATCTGTTAGAATTATTTTTGCCAAATTTAGTCATTTACACCAAGAATTTACAATAAATAATAATGTTTTATTATACATATAGTTATATTTGCATATACTAAAAGATATTATGAAAAATAAATTCTTATTACTAGGAATTGCCCTGATGTCCCTTGCAGCATGTAAAACGGCTTCTGCACCGCAGCAGCTTATGACTGTAAAGACTCAGAAAAACATTTCTATTAATAATGAGCTAAAAAATGAAGAGGAGTTTGTAAAATTTATTGAGCCCTATAAACAAAAACTGGATAAAGAAATGAACCAGAAGATCTCGCATACCAATGTAGATCTTACCAAACAGGGTGATAACAGCAATTTAGGAAATCTTTTAGCTGATTATACGTTTGAAGGAGGTAATGAATGGATAAAGACTCATCTTAAGCAAAACGTAGATGCTGCATTAATCAATATCGGAGGAATCCGTACTACTATTGGAAAGGGAGATATTTTACTCAAAAATGTATTTGAAGTAATGCCTTTCGAAAATGAGGTGGTTATTGTGAAAATGAAAGGAGCTGATGTACAGGGACTTTTTGAGTATTATGCAAAAACGCAGGTCAACAACCCAGTTTCTCACTTGTATATTGAGACCAAGAACGGACAGGTCATCAAATCATTAATCAATGGTAAAGAAGTGGATCCGGCTCAAGACTATTATATTGCCACTTCAGACTATCTTGCTCTGGGTGGAGACAATATGAAATTCTTTGCAAAAGGAGAATTAATAGCAACAGGGATTAAAATGAGAGATTTATTTATTGATTATTTTAAGAAAACCCCTGAAGTTGTGGTCAATTCTGATGTTCGTTTAAATTTTATCGGGAAGAAATAATGGATAGAAAAAGTTTTTTAAAAGCAATAGGCGGTGGATCTTTAGCAATGGCTTTAGCTCCCAATATGATGATGGCGGAAGAATTAAAAATTCTTAACTTAAAATCTGCAAATAAACTCACTATCCTTCATACTAATGATCAACACAGCAGAATAGAACCTTTCGATGCAAGCTATACAAGAAATCCTAATCAGGGAGGTTTTGCAAGAAGGGCAAGCTTAATTCAGCAAATCAGAAGTCAGGAAAGCAATGTACTGCTTCTTGATTCAGGAGATATTTTCCAGGGAACTCCTTATTTCAATTTCTTTGGAGGAGAACTGGAATTCAAATTAATGTCCATGATGAAGTATGATGCCTCTACCATGGGGAATCATGATTTCGACAACGGTCTTGACGGATTTTTAAAAGTACTTCCTAATGCAAAGTTTCCTTTTATCTGTTCCAATTATGATTTTAAAAACACTATCCTTGACGGGAAAACTTCCCCCTATAAGATATTCAACAAGAATGGAATCAAAGTAGGGATTTTCGGAGTAGGAATTCAGCTGGATGGCCTTGTAGGTAAAAAACAGTATGGAGAAACCGTTTATTCCAATCCGATAGATGTAGCACAGCATTATTCAAATTTCCTTAAAAAAGATCAGAAATGTGATCTTGTGATCTGTCTTTCACACATCGGTTACGATTATAAAGATGAACCGAATAAAATAAGTGATAAAATTTTAGCCGCCAGTACAGAAAATATTGATATGATCTTAGGCGGCCACACTCATACATTCTTACCGGAACCTCAATCCTATACCAACAGACAGGGCAAAAATGTACTGGTGAACCAAGTTGGATGGGCAGGACTTCTTTTGGGTAGAATAGATTTTTATTTTGATATAAACAAAAACGTACAGCATATTTCCTGGAACAACCAGGCAATAGACAGCAGCATAACCGCATAATATGAAAAAACTCTCTCTAATTTCTCTTGGTATTTTAGCCTCTCTTCAGCTTACAAAAGCGCAGGTCATTTCATCAAAAAAATGGGCAGATCTGTTTTCCTACAACAATGTTTTCGCTATGAAAGAAGACAATGGGAAAATTATTGCAGCCACAGAAAACGGAATATTCTATTATACAATTGCAACAGGAGAAATTACGAAGTTGTCCAAGGCCAATGGTCTGCATAATATTGGAATTACAGCTTTCGATTATAACCCACAGACTAAAATTGGGCTTATCGGTTATGAAGATGGCTCTATGGATGTCATCACACCACAGGAAATCAAATACATTGTTGATATCCCTATTGCTACAGGCTACAACGGTAATAAAAAGATCAACCATATTTCTATTACGGGAGATCAGGCTGTAATTTCTGTAGGTTACGGACTTTCCATTTTTAATCTAACCAATAAAGAATTCGGAGATTCTGCATTCTTCCTGACAGGTGGAGTATATCAAGCAAGTAATGAAGCTACTATTTTTGGGAATAAGGTATATTCTGTAACCAATACAGGATTAAAAAGCCATCAAATGAATACTACTTTTCCTGTGTATTCGACATGGACCACTGAAATTCCCGGAGCTTTTAAACATATAGATTCAGAATCTGAGCTCGTATTTTCCAATGCTACAGCTGCCTATACTTACAACAACGGTACACCAATACAGCTTCCTACTAATTTCGGAGATATACGTGATGTTGTTGTTACATCTAATACTATTATTGTTACAGACAACAGAGTTTATACCTATGGAATAAACGGAGTTTCTCAGAATGCAGTAAGTCTTGGTGAAGCTTGCAATACAGCGCTGACTGCTGGTGGAAAAATATTGGGAGGAACGGTACTGTCAGGGATAAAAGATGAAGGTAACAATACTTATAAACCATCGGGGCCTTATTTCAATATTGCTTATAACATCAATCTTTTTGATAACAATCAGATGCTTGTTTCTACTGGAGCACGGCTAGATAACTACAATTTCCCTGTTTTTAATCCAAAAAAACCGGGCTTTTATTATTTCAATGGTACAGAATGGATATATCCTTCTTATTTCAATAATAATCCGGACGATGTTAATGTATTGGATACTATCATAAATCCACTGAACAGTAACGAAGTTCTTTATACTAATTATACAATAAGTAAGAATGGGGTTTATAGAATGAAATATAATGCAGCAACTAAGGATTTTGAGTTGGTAAAATATTATAATCTTGGTGCACAGCCTTATTACAGACGTCCTGTTGGGCTTACTACAGATCCTCAAAATAACATTTTTGTATCTTTTGGATTTAATGATGGAAATCCTTCCGTAGGCATCTATGATAAAGCAGCAGATGATTTTGTTATTAAGAAAATTATTCTTGCCAGTGATGGTATACAGAAGTCTATTTTCTATGAAAATATGCTATGGACTCCACTGCCTAGATCTAATAACTTCTGGGTGTATGATTATAAAAGTGCTCTCAACCTTTCCGATGATTCAGATTATATTCTGGGTACGTCTAATGGATTCAACGGTTCAGGAGGAATCTTATCTGTAGCATTTGATAAATCCGGAGATGCATGGATAGGAACAGATGGAGGCTTAAGAATAATGCCTAATGCAGCCTCTGAAATAAAAAATTCACAACCCAAAGTAGAGCCTATAGTCATTGAACAAAACGGGCTGGGCGAAGAACTTTTCAGAGAATCTGCTATTCTTCAGATTGCCGTAGATGCAGGAGATTACAAATGGGTGTCTATTGACGGTGGTGGTGTATATTATCTTTCTTCTGACGGGCAAAAAACCATCAAGCATTTTACCAAAGAAAACTCACCTCTTCCTACCAACAGTGTCACAGACATCAAAATTGATAAGAAAACCGGTAAAGTATATTTTGTAACTTATAATGGTATTGTAACTTATCAAGGTGATGTTGCTGATGTAACGTCTAATTTTGGTGATGTTGTGGTATATCCTAACCCTGTTGTTTATTCCAATTTCAAAGGGAAAGTAACCATTAAAGGTCTTGCAGAAAAAACCAATATAAGAATTGTAGACGCTGCAGGAAATGTAGTACATTCTGCAGTAGCACGAGGAGGTTATTATGAATGGGATCTTAATAATCAAAAAGGAACAAGAGTAGCATCAGGGATTTATTTTGTTTTGATGACTAATGAAGACGGATCTGACAAAGCTACAGCCAAAATAGGAGTAGTCAATTAATTAATGAATTCACAAAACGGTTTTTTACTTTCATTTATCAAATATGGAGAAAATGATGCTGTACTGCATTGTTTTACAGAAGAAGAGGGTTTTCAAAGCTATTTTCTGAAAGGAATCTATGCTAAAAAGAACAAAAAGAAAGCCCTGTTGCAGCCACTAAGCCAGCTTAATTTTTCTGTAAATCCATCAAGGGGTAATGGTATTGCAACTGTTTCAAAATTTGAATTGGTAAAGAATAATGACATCTATACCGATATAAAAGTCAATACTGTTATTTTCTTTATCTCAGATTTCCTGAGCAATATTCTTAAATATGAGAATAAGAATATTCCCATTTATTCCGGCATTGATCACTTTATCAATGAGTTGACCAAAAAAAATTATCAGGCTCACCTTCTGTTTTTACTGGCTTTTTTAAAAATTCAGGGCGTTGCTCCCCTGCTGAGTGAAGGTAGATTTTTAGATCCGGAAACCGGAACTTTCTCCCTTGGAATCTGTCATCAGCTTTTCAATGAAGAAATATCTACACTATGGAAAGAAGCGCTATGTGCAGAAGATTTTTATGCAACAAAGATCCATTCTTCCTTAAGAAAAGATTTCCTGGACAGCCTTTTGGTGTATTATCATTATCACATCACAGATTTCAAAACTCCGACATCATTAGAAATTATTCAGCAGATATTTGAATAAAATAAATTTGTTTTTTACTTCTCTTTTGTCTTTTTAACATCATCCGGCATTTCAGTTTCAGATTCTGCTATTTCTTTCTTGGAAAATCTAGGCTGCAGGATTTTTGCAATAAGTCCCGTCCACCCTGTTTGATGGGAAGCTCCTACTCCACGGCCATTATCTCCGTGGAAATATTCATAGAAGAGTACATAATCTTTAAAATCCGGATCGGTCTGAAATCTTTCATACTGTCCATGAACGGGTCTTTTCCCATTTTCATCTTTTAAAAATATCTTTGCTAGCCTTTTGTTTAAAGCATCTGCAATCTGATCAAGGTTTGAATAATTTCCACTTCCTGTAGGATATTCCACCAAAAAATCAGGGCTGTAATAGAAGAAAAATCGCTGCAGACTGTCTATAATAAGGAAATTTATTGGAAACCAAACGGGACCGCGCCAGTTGCTGTTTCCTCCGAAAAGTCCGCTGTCACTTTCTGCAGGGGTATATTTTACACTGTAATTCGTATCATTCAAAGTTAATGTATAAGGATTACTTTCGTATTCTTTTGATAAAGCTCGCACTCCATACTCACTTAAAAACTCATCCGGGTTCAGCATTCTGCTTAAAAGCCTTTTTAAACGATGTCCCCGAAGCAGAGACAAAAGGTGTTTGGAATCCTGACCTTTAACTTCCCATCTTGAAACCAGAGAAGCAAGCTCAGGTTTGTTATCCAGTACCCATTTCATTCTTTTCTTGAAATTGGGAAGATTTTCAATCATTTCATCATCAATCACCTCAACGGCAAACATCGGGATCAACCCAACAATCGTTCTTAACTTCAAATACATATGACTTCCATCACTGGAAGCTATGGCATCGTAGAAAAATTCGTCCTGCTCATCCCAAAGACTGAAGTTTTCATCACCCATATTATCCAATGAATGGGCAATTGATAAGAAATGTTCAAAAAATTTCATCGCCATTTCTTCATACACTTTGTTGTAAAGTGCCAGTTCCAGGGCAATTCTCATCATATTCAAGGCAAACATGGCCATCCAGCTCGTCCCATCCGACTGCTCCAGCTGTTCTCCGTTCGGTAAAACGGAATTTCGGTCAAAAACACCAATATTATCAAGTCCTAAAAATCCTCCTTCAAAGATATTATTACCATTAAGATCCTTTTTATTAACCCACCAGGTGAAATTCATCAATAGCTTCTGGAAAGCACTTTCCAAAAACTCCAGATCGGGTTTATCTTTTAAATATTCATCAATTTTAAATACCCTGAAAACAGCCCATGCATGCACAGGAGGATTCACATCGCTGAAATCCCATTCGTACGCGGGAAGCTGTCCGTTAGGGTGCATATACCATTCAAACAGGAAAAGTTTTAATTGATGCTTTGCAAAATCAGGATCTATCAGGGAAAAACTGATGGTATGAAATGCGAGATCCCAGGTGGCATACCATGGATATTCCCATTTATCCGGCATGGAAATAATATGTTCATTATTAAGATGCTTCCAGTCGTAGTTTCTTATTTTTTCACGGGACTTTGGCGGAGGCATTTCTGACGGATCTCCTTTCAGCCATTTTTCTACATTGTAATGGTAATACATTTTGTTCCAGAGCATTCCAGCAAAAGCCTGTCTTTGTACCAACTTTTCATCTTCCGAAGAAATTCCTTTCTGGATATCAGCATAAAATTCATCTGCTTCTTTCTGCCTTTGTTCAAAAAGTGTGTCAAAATCTTTAAATGGTTCTCTTAGATCCTTATCTGAAAGTCTGAATTCAAATGTTTTAGATTCGCCGGCCTTAAAATCTTCATCAATAAAGAAAGAAGCTTTGGTTCCTATATTTTGTGGATTCACGAACTGAGAATTTCCCGTCACTACAAAATTATTGATCCCGTCTTTACAGTATTTTGACTCATTGGAAAACCGGTAGAGCCTTTCATTATTGGTTTCATTATTACAAAACAGCGTCTTTAAAGATTGTTTTGCATACACATTTTTAATCTCAATATCCTGATGATTCACATGAATACGATCAGCATCTTCAGCGTGCAGCTGGGGTTTATAATCATCATATCCCCAGTTCCAGGTATTTCTGAACCAAAGAGTTGGCAATAGTAAAAGAGGAGCTTCTTTTTCAGATTTGTTGATAATTGTTAGTCTGACCAAAATATCATTCTGGCTCTCTTTTGTATATTCGATAAAGATGTCAAAATATTCATTGTGATCAAAAATACCAGTATCAATCAGCTCATATTCTGTTTCATCTTTACCTCTTGCAGCATTTGTTTTGATAAGATCTTCGTAGGGAAAAGCATTCTGAGGATATTTATACAGCATTTTCATATAGGAATGCGTAGGGGTAGAATCCAGATAATAGAAATATTCTTTTACATCTTCCCCATGATTCCCTTGTCCATTCGTCAAACCAAAGAACCGCTCTTTCACCATTTTATCTTTCTTATTCCAGAATCCCACAGAGAATACAAGTTTCTGAAGATCATCACAAATTCCGCATATTCCTTCTTCACCCCAACGGTATGTTTTAGCTTCTGCAGTATCATGATTGGTATAATTCCAGGCATCTCCGTTTTCACTGTAATCTTCACGAACAAGTCCCCATTCGCGGTTACTTACATAAGGACCCCATTTTTTCCATGACACATCTGAAATTCTCTGTTTTTCCGACATAAACGATAATTATAAGTAATGAATAATGAGCAATGAGTAATATTTGATACTGTTTAAAGTGATGAGGAAAACCTAAAACTTGAACTTTAAACTACTCCCCTATCCTCCCGTAGAAAAACTCTCAAACGTAGTCATTCCACCATCAACGAAAATACTTGTCCCCGTGATATAATCTGCAAGGTCACTGGCTAGAAAAGCCGCTAAATTTCCAATATCCTTCGGCTGTCCGATTCTGTTATAAGGAATAAGAGTAAGAAGAGAATTGAGTGCTTCCGGAGTACTCCATGCATTTTGATTGATAGGAGTCTGAATGGCTCCCGGACAAATTGAATTCACACGGATTTTGTTTGCACCATATTCCTGTGCAAGAGTCTGCATCAACATTCTGATTGCCCCTTTACTGGAAGCATAATTTGCATGTCCCGCCCAAGGAATAATTTCGTGTACTGAACTGATATGAATGATTTTCCCACAGGCAATAGAACGTGAGGGATCTATTCCGCGTCGTAGAAATTCTTTAATCGCTTCCCTGGCACATAGAAACTGCCCCGTCAGATTCACTCCTATGACAGCATTCCACTGATCCATAGTCATTTCGGTAAATTTTGAATCTTTTTGAATTCCTGCATTATTAATCAGGATATCTACGGTCTGATATTCAGCAACTACATCCTGAAACATCTTAACTACCTGATCCTCTTTGGAAACATCACACTGATAAGTCATTCCTTTTCCTCCGGCATCGGTAATTTCTTTTAAAACAGCTTTAGCTTCTTCCAGAGATCTTTCTGAAGAGTGATTCACAATAACCGTTGCTCCTGCTGACGCTAATGATTTTGCAATTCCGGATCCGATTCCGCTGGAAGCTCCTGTGACTACGGCTACCTGATTTTTAAGTGATATTTCCATCTTTTGTAGTTTGTTGTTACTCAAATTTATGGAAAGTTATCAGCAGATAAAAAATTATAACTCTTAAAGTTTATTAAAGTTTTTTGTACATCAGATATTGAGGTCCGCTTCTTCCGTTTCTGGTTTTGCCATCGTAAATATATCCTGCCTGAAGATAAATATGGTAAGCAGATTCATTTTTCTGGTTGACTGCAAGTACAATTTCATTGCAGGTATTGAAATGATCTTTGACAAAATCACTCACCTCCATCATAGCCGCTTTTCCAATTCCTTTTCCCTGCATCTGAGGGTTCACAGATAGAGAACGTACTAAAACTGAGTTCTCATTATCGGTAAGCTCCAATTTATCTTTTCCAAAATCTAGTACAAAAAATCCAACTGGTGTATCATTTTCAAATATGGTTATCGGAAATGCGTCATCGTCATCCCGTTCGCTGATGTTTTGCAAAGCCTGCAGTGCAGTTGCTGTGAACCTCATTTGGTTTCCATCCAAAGTATAACTTACCCCGGAGAGATCCTCCTGTTTAAATAATTCTAAATGTATCATAGTATTAGTGATGGTAGATATCTTCATACATTACCCCGGCACGGATTTCCACAGGAAGCTTATTTTCTTCTGGAACAACAGGGCAATTGTAATCATAAGCGTTATAAGCACAGAAAGGATGATAAGATTGATTAAAATCAAGCAAAATGGTATTTCCTTTCGGAATTTTAAGATCCATGTACTTACCTCCTCCATAGGTTTCCTTTTCATTAGTCGCATCACGGAACGGAAGGAAAAGGTAGTCTTTGTATTTTTCCTGTTTGATCAAAGCAAGACTTTGGTACAATGTTACCGTGTAAGGTTTACCCTCCAATGTAAAGGTTGCTTTTCCGTATTCCTGATACGTTTTTGTCTTCCCTGAAGAGGTAGGAAGTTCAAAAGCCTGGGTATCTTTTGATTTAACAAATTTTGCAGTTACTCTATATTTAGCATCAAAAGGAAAGAAAGGATGTTGTTTAAAGTTTTTAAAATTATCTCCTCTTAATGGAGTTTCCTTTGGATTGAGATATTCAGCATTCAGTTCTTTCTGAAATTTCTGTACCTCTTTTTCTTCCTTTGACATCTTTTTCTGAGAAAAAAACCATAATGGAAGGAGTAAAAAGAGGAGTATATATTTTTTCATGAGTTTAAAATTATAAGTAAAACTATGAATTTTCGAAACAACAAAAGTTAAAATTGTAATAAAAAAATATAATCTGTAATAAATAAAATAAGCACCCGAAAATCTAGCATACTTTTTGAAAATCAAAGGTCATGGACAGAAAAAATTTCATTAAGATCAGTACATTGGCGATATCCGGCTTTTATTTTCTCCAATCCGGGTTATTCCATGTTGCAGAAAGAAAAAACAGCAATATAAAAGAAAACCTCGATGTTCCGATTATCATTGTTGGAAGCGGATATGGAGGTGCTGTATCTGCACTGCGTCTTTGTGAAGCCGGAAAAAAAGTGGTACTGCTTGAGATGGGGCTTAATTGGGAAAAATCAGGAATTCCCTATTCCAATCTGCTGAAACCGGGGGAAAGTTCTGCATGGCTGAAAAAGAAAAGTATAGCTCCTTTTATGAATATTTTTTCTCTGGCTCCTTTTACCGGAGCACTGGATCGTCTGGATTTTGATCATATCAAGATCTGGGTAGGAAGAGGTGTAGGAGGTGGTTCTCTGGTAAATGGCGGGATGGCCGTTACTCCCAAAGAAAGTTATTTCAAAGAGGTTTTCCCTCATCTTGATGCTGAAAAGTTTTACAATCATTATTTCCCTCTGGTACAGGAAGAGCTCAAAGTAAATGTGATTGATGAACAGTTTCTGAAAGACTGTTCTTATTATAAATTCACACGGGTGGGTGAAGAAGAGGCTCACAAAGCTGGTTTTAAAACGATGAGAGTTCCTAACGTGTATGATTTTAAGTATATGGAAAAAGAATTCCGTAATGAAGTTCCACGCTCTGCTCTTAATACAGAAGTGATCTATGGAAATAATTATGGGAAAAACAGTCTGGATAAAACGTATCTCAAAAAAGCGATGGAAACGGGAAATTTAGAAATCCTTGACCTTCATTGTGTCCAGACCATTCAATTGAATAATGACAAAAGCTATACTTTACATGTTCAGCAGATTGATACTTCCGGAGCTTTAATTGCCGACAAAGTTTTCACCTGTAAAAAGCTGATTCTTTCTGCAGGAACAATGGGCACTTTACAGCTTCTGTTGCAATCTCAGGCGGTGAACAATCTTCCTGTTCATGAAAAGGTTGGAAAAAACTGGGGGAACAATGGAAATTTCATGACCGGAAGAAACTGGGTTAAGCCTTTATCTGGTGGTACAGGAGCTAAGCAATCAACGATTCCCGTGGGAGGAATTGATAATTGGGATGATCCTGAACATCCGTTTTTCACAGAAATTGCCCCATTGCCTATGGGTATGGATGTTGCTACCGCTTTGTACCTGCTGATCAACAGAGTTGAGAAAAAAGGTGAAGTAGCTTACCATAAAGCCAGCCAATCTCTTACACTGAATTGGGACGAAAGTAATACGGTCAAAATGAAAGAAAATGCCCAATATTTTATTCAGAAAATGAATAAAGCTAATGGCGGTACCAGAAGTCATTTGCTTTTCAATAATGGTTTTGGAGCAGATATTTGTTATCACCCGCTTGGAGGGTGTGTCCTTGGTGAAGCCACCAACGAATATGGAAAACTAAAGAATCATGACAATTTATTTGTTCTGGATGGATCATTAATTCCGGGAACTATTGGAGTAAATCCATTTGTAACCATTACGGCCATTGCGGAATACTGTATCGAAAATCTGATTAAACAGAATGAATTTGTATGAAATTAAGACATCGTATGTACTTCCTTAAGGTAATTTCTGATATCATCCTCTAGCTTTACCGGATAGATAAAATGAAGTTTTTCTGCCAATGAAGTACCTAGCTCATGTACCAGATCTGCAAAGACAAACAAGGCTTTCCAGTTTTCTTCAATATCACTTCCTGAAAATGTGCTTTCCATCCTACTCCAAAGATCATCGGGCAGATATTTTTTGAAAAGTCTTCCGTGTTTATTGGTTGTAACATTATTCCATTCCTGATTTCCGGCAATATACCATTCAATCAAAGGGACAAGATAGTCTGTACGCAGAATATTTTCAGACATGAATTTAGCATAAAAAACATCTCCACGTTTCAGACATTTTGCAACATACGTTGTATCCCACCAAAAGTCATTCACCAACTGCTGAAATTCTTTTTCCGTGGGCTTCTGAATCATGATTGACTGGTAAGTTGGAGGTTTTAGATTTTTGGTCAAATTATCTTTATCCAGTAAAACTTTATAACCTACATCCCAATCTTCGGGAAGGTTTTCTTCATTGATTTCTTCAATAAACTCTGACACCTGATAAAGTTTAAAATCAACCTTCACATGATCTTTGTACAACACCATTTTCATAGCATGCTTTCCTTCAAAAACGCTGTCATCTTCTTCAATCATGGAAATAGGATCTCCAAAAAGACCGATCCATTCATTTCCCAATTCATAAGATGCCCTGTTTTCAAAAACAAGTTCTACATCAAGATCACTAAAATCATCCACAGGAGCGTAAGGGTTTACCAGTGAACTGGTCAGGAGAACTGCACGGATATCAGGATTTTTTTCAGCCCAATGAATAATCTGTTCCAGTTTTTCGTCCCTCACTTTCATATTAATAAGATTCTGATATTTTCACACGATACACATCAGAGGAATTTCTCTTGATTGATTCTACAAAAAAGCCTCCTTCTTCGGGGATAACTTCTTTCAAATCAAAACTTTTGCAATCTTTTGGAAGACCGGAAAATATAAGGGTAAACCAAAAGTCTTTCATAAAGGGAACCGGTGTCCAGTATGGGGAAATTGAAATATTTTCCACATGAATCATTTTGCTTCTATGCTCAGACTGGTTGTCAAAAAGATAGGTTGAATGCCAGATCCTGATCAGGTTTCCTAAAAACGGTGATGCCGGAAAACAACAGTGTACAATAACCTGCTTCTCCTCTTCTATTTTAGTCTGAAGAGATTCCAGGATTTCTTTTGCAATTACTGGTTTTACAATTACTTCTTCCACCTTTTTATGAGTAATAAGTAATGAGCAATGAGTGATAGCAGCTATCACTCATTGCTCATTATTAATGTTAATATTCTAATTCTAATTTCTCTTTTGTATAATTCCTAACCTCATGGGTCAATTCAGGATTTTCAGCCAGTTTTTGTCCATAAGAAGGAACCATTTCAAGCAGTTTTCCTTTCCATTCTCCATGCAGTTTTTCCGGGAAACATTTTTCCAGCACATTCAACATGGCATATACTGCTGTAGAGGCTCCCGGTGAAGCTCCTAACAGAGAGGCAATTGTTCCACTTTTGTTCACCACCACTTCAGTTCCGAATTCCAACTTACCCCCTTCTTTTTCATCTTTTTTAATGATCTGAACTCTCTGTCCTGCTACTTTCAATTCCCAGTCTTCTTCTTTGGCATCTTTGATAAACTCTCTCAAATGCTGCATTCTCTGAGATTTCGTCATCGCAACCTGCTGGATCAGATACTTCGTCAGTGGAATATTATGCCACCATGCTCCGAAAAGTGATTTTAAGTTTTTCGTATTTACACTTTCCGGAAGGTCCAGATAACTTCCTTCTCTTAAAAATTTTGTTGAAAATCCTGCAAAAGGTCCGAAAAGTAGTGCTTTTTTCCCATCAATAATTCTCAGGTCAAGGTGTGGAACAGACATTGGTGGAGCATCTACTGTAGCCTGTGTATATACTTTAGCATGGTGTTTTTCTACCAGCTCCTGGTTATGACTTACCAGCCACTGTCCTGAAACCGGGAAACCTCCGTATCCTTCACTTTCTTTAATATCGGAACTGTCCAATAATGGAAGAGCATACCCTCCAGCGCCGATAAATACAAAATCTGCTACCACTTCCTGTTTGTGGCTATGAATTCTGTCTTTTACCTTCATTTCCCATTTACCGCTTTCTCTTGGGCTGATATCCTTCACTTCATGGTATAAAAATACCTCAACATTGGAATCTTCCAGAAGGTGTCTTCCCATTTTTCTTGTCAATGTTCCGAAGTTCACATCCGTACCCATATCCATTTTCGTTGCGGCCATTACTTCAGACTGATTTCTTTTACTCATTACCAACGGAATCCATTCTTTCAGTTTTTCGTGATCCGTAGCAAACTCCATTCCTGAGAAAAGCACAGATTCTGACATTTTATCATGACGTTTTCTAAGATACTCAGCATCTTTTTCTCCAAATACCAGACTCATATGCGCACAAGAATTGATAAATTCTTTTGGCTCATGAATATATCCTTTGGTAATCAGGTAAGACCAGAATTGTTTTGAAATTTCAAACTGTTCTGCAATACTTTCTGCCTTGGTGATATCAATAGATCCATCCGGTTTCTCCGGTGTATAATTTAGCTCACAAAAAGCAGAGTGCCCTGTTCCGGCGTTGTTCCAGGCCGCTGTACTTTCTTTGGCAAACCTTCCGAGTCTTTCGAAGATAGCGATTTCAAGATTTGGATCAAATTCATGAAGAAGCGTTGCTAAAGTGGCGCTCATGATTCCGCCCCCTATCAGTACAACGTCGTATTTAGGTTTCGGTGTTCTGCTTGTAAGCGATTGTGACATAATTTTAAAATTTTACTTCAAATTTCGTGAAAAGTTTTAAAAACCGGAACGCGTTTAACGATTTTAACACGTTATTTTTTGTGTCAAAAACACTTCTTTAGCACACAACAAAAAGCCATGGAAAATTTCAATAAACAATCATCGAAATGATTGATAATATCACGATTTACATTAAAATAAAATTAAATTTTCATTTTTTTAATTCACCATTAGGTAAATAATTCAACCATCTTTTTCCTTCAAAATCCGGCAAAAAGAATGGCAGCGCACGCTTATTTCCGGAAGTGAACCTCAGCTCATGTCTCTGTCCAAAAGTCCATCAACATTAATTACAGCCGGAAACACAAATAATATATTGGGTAGTTTTACATTAACATCCAATAAAATTACCGGTGCATCCCTTGCTGCAGATAATTCAACCATTACACTACCAGCCGGAACGTATATTATTCGTTATTCCGTGGATGCAAGTAACTCCAATACCAATAACGGTACAGCCAATACACAGTATGCTGGTCAGAATTTAACTTGTACAAGATCTTATCTGATTAATGCTGCTACCAGTGCTACGATTACGGAAGTCAACAGAATGTGTGAAATGTCCAATTCTTTTACATTTTATCAGGGAAGTTTTTATTTAACATTGCCTGCTACTACTACGATTCGTCAGAAGTTTGAATTTGATACAGGAAATGGTTTCACGTTCAGTAATCTTAATGTAAGAGCATCGTTATCACTTGTTATTACAAGGATGGCTCAATAAAAAATACTTAAGCATACCTACTTAAGTTTTAAAAGATTTTTTTTTCATGAACAAGGTTTTATTAATAAAACCTTGTTTTTTTTATTATTAATTCAGTTTTGCCGTCAGTTTTTTAAACTGTTTCTCTGCACTTTTACCTTCATAAAGAATAGCATATACGGTATCTATAATTGGCAGCTTAAGATTTTTCTGTTTTGCCGTTTTATAGATAGAATCAGCAGCGTAATATCCTTCAGCTACCATATTCATAGACTGAATAGCAGATTTTACTGTATATCCTTTTCCGATAAGGTTTCCAAGGTTTCTGTTTCTTGAGAAAAGTGAATATGCCGTTACTAAAAGGTCGCCTAGATAAGCACTTTCATTCACATCTCTTGGGGCTTCATAGATAGCTTCAAGGAAAGTTTCCATTTCACGGATTGCATTAGAAACAAATACTGCTGTAAAGTTATCTCCATAGCCTAATCCGCTTGCAATTCCTGCTCCGATTGCAAAAATATTTTTAAGAATAGCGCTGTATTCATTTCCTAAAATATCTTTACTTGTTTGTACTTTGATAAAATCTGAACTGAAAATACCTTCAAGTTTTTCAGCAGTTTCATCTTCTACAGTAGCAATAGTAAGGTAAGAAAGTCTTTCCATCGCCACTTCTTCCGCGTGGCAAGGTCCTGCAATTACAGCCTGATTTCTGAAACCGATTTTAAATTCATCGCGCAGATAATGCGCCACTACATCATTTACTTTAGGAATAATCCCTTTGATTGCAGAGATAAAGATCTTATCAGAATAGTCACAGGTCATCTTATCTAATGTATCGGAAAGATAAATAGACGGAGTTGCCAGAACAACAACATCACAGGCAGCAACCAGTTCATTGATATCCGTTGTCAGTTTCAAACTTTTCAGATTAAAGTGTGCAGCTGTAAGATAAGTCGGGTTATGCCCACGCAGCTCAATGGCTCCTTTTACAAATTCACTTCTTACGCACCAGTGTACTACTTTGCAGTTTTCAACAAGCATTTTTACGATCGCGGTTGCAAAACTTCCGCTTCCTACAACTCCTACAGAAATATCCTTTTTATTCTTTTTTGGATTCGAAGATTCTGAAATAATTTTCTTTTTAGCCATAATTGGAATGTGAACTGCAAAGATATTAAAACAAAGACGTAACGCAGGCTTTGAAACTATGATAAAAGCCATTTTCTGAAAAAATTAACATTCCAATACAATTAAATAGCTAATTAACCGTTAAATACAGAAAAAACTGAATTTTAATTAAAAATAACTCTCAAAACGTATTTTTAATTAAATTTGCAAGTTCAAAACCGTTTTAACTTACTAAGAGAAGAAATATGAAAAAATTTCTAAACAGCAAGAAGAACGTAAACATTCTCCTCGGAGGACTTTTACTAGTAGTTTTTGCACAAGGTGTATGTATTGCCAAACTCTTTTCTGAAAGAGATGATAAAACCTACGAAGTAAACCTTGTAAAAATAAACACTGAAAAAGACAGTGTAGATTATTTAAAAATGAAAAATGATCTTACTCTTGTAGATCAGACCGTTGGCCAGCTCAACTCCTTTCTGAAGTCTAAAGACATTTCTAATGAAAAGCTAATGATGCTGGATCAGGACAGTATTTCAAATTCTATTTATCTTTCCAAACAAGCTAACCGATACAGCCAATATCTTATGGATCTTCAGAAAAAACTGATGCAGGTTCCATTGGGAATGCCTACTGACGGATATATTTCCTCTAATTTTGGGATAAGAAAAAATCCGATTCCTTTTAAAACTGTTTACGCTTCAGTAAAAACAAATGCAGCTACAGAATCAAAACCAGCAGTTGCTGCTGTAAAGCCTGAAGTAAAAGCTGAACCTGTTGAGAAAATCATAGAACTTACTGACAGCTATGGAAATAAAAGAGAAGTAAAAGTGATGGTTACTCCAAAAGCGGCTCCTGTGGCTGCTGCGCCCTCTCCCGCTGCTACAAAAACTGTTGCAGGAACTACCGTAACCAAAACCGCTGTTGCTGAGAAAAACAATCCACCTGCTGAAGCTGACCAGATGCAGTTCCATAAAGGGCTGGATATTGCTGTTGCCTATGGTTCTGATGTAAGAGCTGCCGCTGCTGGAACAATCATTTTTTCCGGACAGAAAGGAGGTTATGGAAACTGTGTGATTGTTTCTCACGGAAACGGACTGGCTACGTTATACGGACACTTATCTCAGCTTGTTGCTAAAGTAAATGAAAAAGTAAAAGTAGGGCAGGTAATTGCTAAATCCGGAAATTCCGGACGTTCTACAGGACCTCATCTTCACTATGAAGTACACAAAAACAATACTCCGGTTAATCCGAAATTGTTTATGAATTTATAAAAAGAAAGGCTGTCTATTCGACAGCCTTTTTTACTTATGATAAGAAGTTGGTGAAATCTTTTTAAACCATTAAGGATTATTAAGTTTTTAAGAATATTAAGATGAGTTTCGCTTTAAGCAGAGTCTTTCTTTTATCTTCCTTCAATCAACTTCAATCATTCAAAAAATCTTAAGAGTTCAAAATAAAAACTACCATCATATGATAATAGTTTTTTATCTTATTTCAAAATTTTAAGAGTTCCTTTTGGATGAGTAAATGTACCATCGGGACCTGCAATATTTGAATACACAATATTTTTATTATAATCCTGAATGTGGGTTACATTGAAACCAAGATGAGGCTCATGCCAGTACACCATAAAAACATTCTTTGCTACTTCCACAGCAGTATACTCTACAGTATCTGTACTATTTTTTGAACTTCCGGCTGTTCCTGTAAATGTCATAGTTTTATTATCCTTAAAATCAAGAAGGAATTTTACAGCTCCGAAATCCACTTCAACCTTTCGTCCGATTGCGGGATATGGAGATTTCAGATCCCAGTCCATTTCTTTAAAGAAAACCTTTGCTCCCATTCCCAATTCATCTTTTCCCGGCAGATTAGGATATTTTTTTACCATAAAATCTATAACAGCAGATGAAGTTTTATTTTCAGTCACAGCCTGTTTATAGTTTTCCAGATAGCTTTTCACAAAATCAAGAGATTGTGGTGAAGTGGAAAGTTCTGCAAAGTGGGAAGGAATTACTTTTTCCGGTTTCAGTGATTTCATAGCATCAATCTGCGCTATCCACTGATCAATTGCTTTAACATTCTGTGTATCTGCCATCCAAAGGTGTGAACCAACAGAAACTGAAATACCGCCTGCAATGGTTTTGATGGATGGAATCCAAAGAAAGCTATGGGCCGGATCTTCCGGATTTTGTCTGATTTCAATTTTATTTCCTTCAAGATCAGGAATTGAAACAGCTGCTTCCGGAACGATAATTTCTGAAGGGGCATCTGCTTTCAATTGTGGTTTCCATACACCCATTTTATCATCTTTTGAGGCTGATATAAGGTAAGCGGTTTGTGCTGTAGAAATAATTTTAGCATTCGGAAAAGCTTTTTTGATCACATCCAATCCAAAATAGAAATCAGGATCACTGTGAGAAATAAAAACAGTTTTTAGGTTCTTCCCTGTTGCTTTTATTTCTTTTACCAACTGTTCTGCATATTGTTTCTGGAACTGAGCATCTACAAGGATGGCATCTTTATCACCATAAATAATGGTTGAAGTAATAGGAAAAATAGCTTTGGTTCCCGGATTATAAACTTTCACTTTGAGATTTCCGGCAAATATGCTGATAAATCCCAGCAGTGTTAATAACGACAATAATTTCTTTTGTATCATTTTGTTCTTTTATGGATTAATAAGCTGCTGTAAAACGTTCACGAATGTGATTGTTCTGCTCTAATTCATCTACTAAAACTACGGCTACATCTTCTACAGACAGACGGCTTCTTCCGTTTTCATCAAATACCGGAGTTTCTAATGAAGTTCTGTATTTTCCGGTTCTTTCTCCTACATTGGCTTGATTCATTTCTATAGCAGGGCTGAAGAAAGTCCAATCTAATGTATTATTTTCTTTGATTTTGTTTAAATAGTCTCTTGCTGCTGTTGCACCCGGTTTGTAAGCTTCAGGGAAATCCGGAGTATCTACGATCTGTACATTATCCGGAGTGTAAAGGCTTCCTGCTCCACCTACTACGATCAGTCTTTTTACCCCTGATTGTTCTACTGCTTTCTGAATATTTTCAGAACCATTTAAGAAATCATTGTAAAGATTAGGATTCGTCCATCCTGCGTTGAATGTACTGATTACCGCATCGCTTCCTTTCAATGCTTCAGTTAATTCATTTACATTGTTTACATCAACACTTTTTGCGGTTACATTTTCCTGTGTTTTTACTTTGGATGCATCTCTTACCAGTGCTTCTACTGCATATCCTCTTTCTGCTAATTCTGATACTACGTGTGCTCCTACAAATCCTGTTGCACCGATTACTGCTACTTTTTTCATAATGTTTTATTTTTAATTAAATTGTAATAAATTTTGTTACATTTAAGGTTAAAAAAATTTTATTCGAACTGGTCTACGAATTCCTGTAATGACTTGTCTCCTAAAAAGTTTACAACCAATTGATTTGTTTCTTCAAACAATGTATTTAAATGATTATTGATCTCCTTACCAACACTGCAAGCCGGATTAGGATTTTGATTTTTTTTACCTAATACTTCTGTATTTTTTACTGCTTTATAGATCTCAGAAATAGTGATCATTTCAGCATTTTTTGCAAGCTGGCTTCCTCCTTCTTTCCCCTGTCTGCTGACAATCAAACCTGCTTCTCTCAACACGCTGATCTCCTTTCGGACAATCACCGGATTCACATTGATACTACCGGCCATCCAGTCAGAAGTAAGCCACTCCTGAGGACTTTTCGCCAATAAGGTCATAATATGTACTGCCGTAGCAAATCTTGTATTGTTCATTGTAATTACGTTGCAAAGATAAACATTTTTTAAATGTAACAAAATTTATTACAGTTAAATTTTTCTTAAAGAATTAATTTATCCAGATCAAGCAGTAAATAATTGATGTTCTGATTGATGGTACGAGTTGCCGATTGCATCTGGTTGAGCATGGCAGCGCGGTTATGAAGATCATCGGCTCTATAGAATCCTCCATCACTGAAAATAACAGATTTATCAGCTGCTTCTTTACTGTCATCAAACTGATAATGAAGCCATCTCGATTTCATATTTCCGATAATAGAATGTTCTTCCTTGTTAGAAAACTTTTTCTCCGTATACATATACCAGATAAAAGGTGGAAAATTGGGAGATTCAAGTTTTTCTCTCCAAATATCTCTCAACAGATTTCTTTGGTGAATAAATTCTACCTTCTTTCCTTTGGGATTAAGGGTTGCCAGACCAAACCCAGCTCCTAAAATACCTCCTCCAATACCTATTGCATTGTCCCAACCGTCACTTTTCACTATACCTCCCGCTATGGAAGAAGCTGCTCCGGCAATGATAGAATATAAAATAAGTTTATTATTTCTGGAAGAATTCAGGTTATCCACATAGTTTCCGATCTGTGCTACTCTTTCTCCTTCACAATCGAATTCTGCGGCTACTGCATCCAGTTCGGTTAATGCAATCGTAATTCTGCTGTTGATTTTGGTTTTAAGCTGTAATATTTTAACCTGTGAAGTGAGTGAAGAATCTTTTTTAAGTTGAATAATTTTGTGAACATCATCCAGATTATTCAAAGCATTTAAGATCAAAATACTCTGATCTGTAAAAGTTTCCTTCAGATCTTTATTGGCAGTCAGAATAGAATCCGAATTATAAGACGGAAGTTTATTATTGTAATTGTACTTGAAAGGTGCCTTACAATAGCTGTCTTTCAGGGTAAGAATATTCTGCTGAATAGCCTGATTCTTTTTGGAAACACAGGATACCAGTAAACCAGCAATAGCAAAAAGGTAAAAAAGTTTTTTCATACAGCCATATTTTGTGTTGCCCGGATATATTGTAAAAAATCCACTCTTCTTTCATTTTCATTTTACAATTCACCAATACGAATATAGTACAAATAAAAAAATTTACCTGAAATCAGGTAAATTTTTAATCTATTTTTAAGAAGGATTATTTAATATCCAGCAATTCAACTTCGAAAACCAGCGTACTGTTTGGTCCGATCTCTTTGCTGATTTCCTGATCTCCATAGGCTAAATGCGGAGGAATGATCAGTCTCCATTTACTTCCAACAGGCATTAGCTGAAGTGCTTCTGTCCAACCTGAAATTACTCTGTTTAAAGGAAAAGATGCAGGTGTACCTCTTTTTACAGAGCTGTCGAATACTTTACCGGAAATGGTAGTTCCGTGATAGTGGCATTTTACTGTAGATTTAGGACCTGGCTTTGCACCGTCTCCTTCTGTAATAATTTCATATTGTAAGCCGCTTGGTAAATGCACAACGCTTTCTCTTTTACCATACTCTTCCATATATTCTTTACCATCTTTCAGGTTCTTTTCTGCCAATTCTTTTTTACGTTTAAATAACATATCTGCTACTCCCATATTATAATTTTTTACAAAGATAAGGCTTTTTGGGTTTGGAAGATGGGAGCACAATGAGGGAAGTTTAAAAACCCAAAGGATATCACTATCAAACAAGACGTCTTTAATTCATTCTCATTAAAAATAAATAAACACTAACAATCAATAAGTTAAAAAGCTTATTTTTCAATATTCATTAATCATATTATCTTACATTTCCTTATTTTCAAACATCTTTTCCACAAAGTTCAAACAATTGTAATACTTGCTTAACACAGATTTCAAAACTTGGCGTTATAATTGAATTTTAAAAACTAAATGCCAAATCCATTACAATATAATAAGAAGTTTGATGAACTGAATGAGGAGGAAAAAAAACTTCTGGAACTCAATAAAAAAACAATAGCGGATTTTGTTGAACAATCCTCTTCCATCAGTGATGTCAATTATGCCACCCGGAATGCCCATGCGAAAACATATGCCGTAGCAAAGGGAACGTTCTGGATAGAACCCGATATCCCGGAATCACTGCAACCTTTTTTTGATAAGGAAAAGTTCGACCTTACCATACGTTTCTCTAATGCTCAGCTGAAAATCAAAAACTCAAAAAAAGATATCCCAGCTTATGGCTTTGCGGTACAGATCAAGGATGAAAACGGTGTGCTGCTTGCCAATTATCCACTGGTTAATTTTCCTTTGTTCCCTATTCAATCTGTCTCTACATTTTTGAAGTTGTTTACAGCAATTAACCAGCTTTATATGAAGCAATGGAGAAAAGTATTTCCTATGTATATTCAGATGGTTAAAATGATTCCTTCTTTATTCACTGGCGATATGCTCCGCAATATGATAAAGCTTATCGGGAAGAGAAATGATTTTATTCTGTCGTTTGATTATTATTCTGTAGGTGCCTACCGTTTGGGAGACCAGATTATCAAAATAAAACTATGTCCTCAATCTGTGGATAAAAATTTTGGACGAAAGCAAAAGGTCAAAGATTCTTTAAAAAATTATCTGCAAACGAATGATTTTACAGCAGATGTTTTGATACAGATTTGCAATGATTTGAAAGACCAACCCATCAACAGGCTGAATGTTGAATGGAAGAATGCTCCTTTTATTAAAATCGGTGAAGTGAGAATCAATAAAAATTCATTGCTGGATTCACATAATTGTGCCACTGAACTTCTTTCATTCAATCCTTTTGAGAGCAAAATCTTTTTTCAGCCTGTAGGAAAAATACAAAAGCTGCGTGATGAAGCTTATAAAGTTTCTGTGCAGACAAGGAGGAAGATTAATAAGCTGCTGCACGGGAAAAACGTTTAGTGTAATGATAAATGATGAGTGATGAGTGATGAATTTTTGAACGCAGTGTGATAAAGTTTTATCCAACTAAAAAATAAAAGACTGTCCTAATAACAGTCTTTACATTTTATCTAAACTTCCTATCTTCTTCTCTGATAGCCAGATCATTGATACTTGCAAATCTTTTCGCCATCAGTCCGTTTTCATCAAACTCCCAGTTTTCATTTCCGTAGGCTCTGAACCAGTTTCCGTCTTTCGTCTGATATTCATATTCAAAGCGAACGGCAATACGATTATCTGTGTGTGCCCAATATTCTTTTTTAAGCTTATAATGAAGTTCTTTTTCCCATTTCTTTTGAAGGAATACCACAATTTCTTCTCTACCATTCACAAAAGTATCTCTATTTCTCCATTCACTGTCGATGGTATATGCCTTGGAAACCTTTTCAGGATCCTGACTGTTCCAGGCATCTTCTGCCAGTTGGATTTTTTCCAATGCCGTTTCAAGGGTGAAAGGCGGAAGCGGGTGTTTTTGTTCCATAACTTATTGTATTAAATGGGTGACTATTTTTTTTGATTTTTCAATTAATTCATTAGACCTGAAAAGCTGACTTTCTATGATACAGCTTTCAAAAAGCATATAAATATGATCCGAAAGTTCATTATCATTCAGTAATTCTAAAAAATAGTTTCTGAGATCTGCTTTATGAGACTGAATAACATTCAGGATTTTTGTATTATCCATCGGTATTTCCGATAGAATATTCAGAAAGCTACATCCTCTGAAGTTTTCCTTCTCGTTCATATAGATCAGAAAATCAAAAGCTTTGATTGTTTTAGATGTTGAATCTTTTTCTTTTGCTAAAAAAGTATTGAGTTCACTGAACCAATATTCATGTCTCACATTCAGAAATTCTACACACAAATCTTCTTTGGATTTAAAATACTGGTAGAAACTTGCTCTGGCAACTTCTGCTTCGGAAATAATCTGGTTAATTCCGGTAGAGTTATAACCTTGTCTCGCAAACAATTGAAAGGTGGTTTCTATTATTCTTTCTCTTGGAGATTTCATATTACTCTCTTTTATGGAACAAATATATGAAAAAAAACAATGAACAGACTGACCTGTCTGTTTTATTTTGGAAATATTTTATTTGAATGTTGGAGGGAAATGTTTGAAAACGCAAAGGCGCTAGATTTTTATTGATAAAGAATATTAAGGACGCAAGGATTTTATCTCCAATAAAATTTAATAACTCTAATACTATCTCTTAATGAAGTAAATAGTTAAGCGAAAGCTTTACCTAAAATCTAATATTGAGCGAAGTCGAAATATTCTTACGTCTTAGAAGCGACACAATGCTTATCCTTTTTGCACCTTTGCGTTTTCCAACAAAAAGTTTAATGAACAAAAAAGCCTCCAGAAATACATTCCAGAGGCTTTTAGTTTATTTTAAATATGATTATTTTTCTTCCAATTCTTCTTTCTTCTCTTCTTCTTTTTCAGGGAAGATGATGGATAAAAGAACAGAAATCACCAATACTCCACCTACGATTCCCAATGAAACCGGAGACGGAATATGAATCCATGGTGCAATAAGCATTTTAACTCCAATGAAGGATAGGATAATGGCCAATCCGTATGGAAGTTTGCTGAACATATGAATAAAGTTCGCTAACAGGAAATATAATGATCTTAATCCTAAAATCGCAAAGATATTTGATGTATAAAGGATAAAAGGGTCATTTGAAATCGCGAAGATCGCCGGAATGGAATCTACTGCAAAAAGAACGTCCGTAAACTCAATAACCCCTACCACTACTAAAAGAGGAGTTGCCATTTTGATTCCGTTTTGGATGGTGAAGAACTTATCTCCATCATAATTATCGGAAACTTTCCAGAAACTTTTGATCAGTCTTGCTCCTGCTGTATTGCTGTAATCTTCATCATCATCATCGCCACCATCGCCCCAGGATTTGATCCCTGCATACACAAGGAATAATCCGAACAATGTCATGACAACGTTTATTTTTACAGCTTCTCCGAAGATATTCATTTCAGGAAGATAAGTCAGGTTAATTAACCCTACTCCCGCAAAGATGAATATGGCTCTGAAAATCAGGGCTCCAATAATCCCCCAGAAAAGGACTTTGTGATGAAGGTATTTCGGAACTTTAAAGAACCCGAAAACGAGGATAAATACAAATAAGTTATCCACAGACAAGGCCTTTTCAATCCAATAAGCAGCCTGATACTGTGTAAATTTCTCCACCGCTACTGCATGACTTTCAGGCGACCCGTCTGTATTGAATACCCAATACACCACCCCTGAAAATATCATGGAAAGTGAAATCCATACGATAGACCAGATAGTCGCTTCTTTGGAAGAGACTTCATGACTTTTTTTATTAAATACCCCTAAGTCCAGGAGCAGCATGATAACAACCGTTACCGCGAATCCCCACACCAGACCTGGGTGCAGTTCTAAAATACTTTGATGTTTATCCACTTGAGTTATGTTATTATATGATAAAAGCAATAGATGTACAGCGTACAAATATTGCTATTTTATTTATCTCTTGATTGTCAATTGATTACAGGTAATTCATCTGTACCGTTTGGATCGTCTGCTCCAGCTTTTTATCCGCCGTAGGATCTCCGATTGCATTGAATTTCCATTCTCCGTTTCTCTTGTAGAAAACCCCCATTACCATGGCAACGTGTCCGTTGAAAGATGCATCATTCGCAATATCATATTTTGCAAAAACTTCTCTTACATTGGTAGGTGTTCCTTCATAAATACGGATAGAAGCAAAAGGAATTGTTCCAAAATCCTGACCTCTGTAGCTGTTCAGTACCATTGCCACGTGCTCTACATTTGGCTCCAGCTGGCTGAAATCAACTGTGATTACTTCGTTATCCAATCCGTCATCTCCGTCTACGTCACCGGTAAGATCGTCTCCACTGTGTCTTACAGATCCGTTTCTAGATTTAAGGTTTCCGAAATAGATTACTTCAGTCACGTTTTTGTTTGAATCATATAAAATACAGCTTCCGTCTAAGTCTACTGCTTCTTTTTTAGTTCCAAAAAATCCTTTCTTTTCAATTGCTCCCCAGTTGATTCCTACACAAGCCTGGGAAAGTTCAGCTCCATTTTCTTTTTTAAGGTTTATTCTCTGACCTTTTTGTAAGTTGATAGCCATCTTTTTATGTTTAGTTGTTATTTACTATTTTGCAAAAAAGTGAATCTTCTTTGCTTTTCAAATTTCGTTCTAGTTATTATTCAAATTCAAATTAAGCATTGCGCGCAGAATATTTGTTTCTTCATCGAAGTCAAATATCTTGCTCATAATGTCCATATTTTCCAGGTTTTTAATATAATCTTTTAAAACTCCTTCTACTTCTGGTGGTAACGTATGTTTCCTTTCATTCATACTGTGCTCCAATTGCTCATTTTTGCTTCTCAGCTGATCAATAATGGAACTCTGATTCGATTGATTTTCAGAAGTATCCAGCTTATCCAATTCTTTGTCAAAAAGATACAATTTCTTTTCGTCTACACTGAAAATAAAATGATCATCCGACTGAAAGATTTTGAAAAGCTCATAATCATGGGTTCCGAAAAGGTAGCCACAGACAAAACGAACTTTAAATCCCTGTATATTAAGCCTTCCCAACAATTTTCTTTCAATGGAATAATCCTTATACTGATAGGTAGGAAAAGAACCAGATTTTAGTAGCATTTCATCTGCATCTGTTCTGTAAAATTCCTGGGCATACTTTTTATGAAAGTACAATACATTCTCCCAATTGGCTGTAAAACTATCTTCAGTAAGATCTTTATACAACGTTTTAAGATGTTGTGAAAATACACCGCTGTACATTTTCCTGTCGGTCTGAAAACTGTCTACCTGTCTTTCTTCAAAACCTGAAATATATTTACCATTGATGTTAATTTCATTGATGACCGCCAGCATATCATTTTCCTTCTGCTTTTTAATTTTAGTCAGAAGTTCTATGAGACTGTCCGTATACTGCAGGTGGAAAAGTTCCAGTTTATTGTAATCTAAAGCCGTATTTTCCTGGAACAGATTGTGAATAATATCTGTTTTGATGTAAATAGATATAATGTCAATATGTTCAAAAAAATTAGCGAGAAGCTTAAGCTTTGTTAATCTTCTTTTGCTTTGCGACAATATGGTTGCTGCATCATCCCCCACCTTAGTATGCTATAAATTAACCTCTGACATTCGCTTTAAGTTCATGCTCCAATGTCTGAAGATCCTGATCCAGTTTTCTTCTGTTATCTGCTCCCTGTTTTTGGATTTGTTTCACTTCATTCAATGTATTGATCAACATTGATGTTGTTTCTTTTAATGTTTCCACAGATACGATAGTCTGCTCATTAGCTCTTGCAACATTAATTGAGTTCTGCCCAAGACGCTCTGCATTCTTTCTTAAGATCTCTTCTGTAGTAGAAGATACTTTCTGCTGAATTTCAATATTCTGCTGCTGTCTGTACATCGCTACAGCCAATGAAAGCTGGTTTTTCCAAACAGGAAGTGTAGTGGTAAGAATCGTTTGTGCCTTTTCAGCAATGGAAACATTGTTATTCTGTACCAGTCTGATCTGTGGAAGCGACTGCATCATGATCACGCGTACCACTTTAAGATCTGCCATTCTTCTGTCTAACCTTGCAATGAAATCTCTCTTATCAGCAATCTGATAATCCTGAAAATCCTGAGGATTGGCCTCCATTTGAGCCAATTCTACTGCAGCTCTTTCCATTCTTATATTTCCTGCAATCACAAGACCTTCAATCTGCTTGATAGAATTTACATTACTTTCAAAAATAGTCTGAAGTACAGCATTATCTTTTGTAGAAGTAATGATTCCTGCGTTTACTTTATAAGAGATCTGCTCGATATTGTTGATGATCTTATCATATTTTGCAAATAAGTTCTCAACCTGAGTCATTACTTTCTTCATGAATGGTAATTTACTCAGGAAACTTTTTACTTTATTTCCATTAAGCTCTTCTACATCCACATAATTAAGTTCTACCAAAAGATCATTGATAAGCCCTCCTACTTCCCCAGAGTTTGATCTTCTTACATTACCTAAGAAGCTGTCACTCTGATTCGTTAATGTTTTCTGAAGTTCCGCTCCGAAATTCACGATGGAACCAGGGTTGGTTTCATCAATAGAATTGGCAAGAACTTCATATTTCTCACGTTCTTCTGACTGCAGCTGAGTAAGATTTACATTTCCCTCTCTATCCACAAGAACTGCCGGTGCTGCATTCTGAACAGGCTGTGCCGGAGTTGGAGGAACCATTGGAGTAGGTTCAAAGGTCTTAAGAGGTTCTATTGATCCTAGTGGATCTATGGGCTGATTTTCCTGATTGTCCATGATTACTTCTGATAAATTGATACAAATTTCTCAAGGCCGTCTCTCTGTCCTGCCCCTACAGCCTCAAATTTCCATTCTCCGTTTCTGTTGTAGATTCTTCCGAATTTTACAGCGGTTTCGATTGAGAAATCTTCATCTAATTCATATTTTAAGATTTCTTCATTCGTATCTGTATTGAAAATTCTGATGAAAGAATTTCTTACCTGTCCAAAGTTTTGCTTTCTAGAATCTGCTTCGTGAATGGTTACTACTACTGCAATTTCTTTGATAGCATCATCTATTTTTGTAAGATCAATTTTGATCTGCTCATCATCTCCAGATCCTTCTCCTGTAAGATTATCTCCGGTGTGGATTACAGATTTATCTGGAGACTCAAGGTTGTTATAAAAAATAAAGTGATTATCTGAAACTAATTTTTTATCGTCCCCAAGCAAGAATAAAGATGCATCAAGGTCGAAAGCTGTTCCTGTAGAAGTATTATTGATATCCCATCCTAAACCTACAGTAAATTTAGGTGCGTTAATGTTTTCTCTTTGTCCTTTTTGTAAGTTAATAGCCATAATATAATTCCGTTTGTGTTAAAGTATTGATGTTATTTTCGTATTCTTTTATTAAATGATAATTGTTACTGATCGCCAGCTCCAAAAGCAGGTCCATCTGTTCCTTTTTTACTTTAGACGTAAGATAATCAAAATTACTTGAATCCAGGCCTAAAATATATTTTACAATCCTTGTATTGAACTGAAAACTCTCTTTATTCATCACTTCTGCAACATGATTTACATTTTTTACGGCATAATAGTTGAAAAAGTTTTCAATTTTCGGATCAAGGTTAAAATTCATCAGCTCTGCATAATACAGGAACATAAAGTCAGCCTCAACGTTATATTCATTCAGGATTCTGTTCACTGTATATTCATGACTTCCCGTGATTTTTATATCGTCTATAAAAATACAAAGTTTTCCTCTCAAAAAATCTTTATCGATATAATAAGTATCATTTGCGATCAGATTTTTACGGTCTTCAAAATTAAGATTCCCATAATCTGTGATATACGTATGATTACGATTGATTTTAGATAAAATACTGGACTTCTTTCCTTTTTGAAAAAGATAAAAATCCAAATGTTTTTTAAAATAAAAACATAAAAAATTGGATGCTGTAGGAATCGCCATATACGGGCTAGGAAGTATGACAATCTCTCTATCCGTATTTAAAAGTTCTCCATTTTCGGAAATAAATCCGTCAAATAATTCTCTTGCAAATTTTTCAGCATACGACTTATCGCCATACTTGAAATAGCTGTATTCCGCAGGTGAGAAACTAAACTCAACCGCCGAATGAATGTGGTGTAAGCTATACCTTGTATTCATGTTTATTTTTAGTGTTTAAGTAAGTGGGCACTGAAACCGAAGTCTTTTGCTCCCTTATAATCTGCTACAGGATTATCTCCGATGTGCAGAATCTGATTGAGTGGCAAGTCCTGATCTTTGATCTTATTCTTCACTTCCTGAAAAATAAGCGGGTTCGGTTTGGAACAGTTGATTTCATCAGAATAGATATGAAAATCGATGTACTGATCCAGATTTTCATGAATCAGAAATTTTCTCATCGTTTTTCCTTTGATAAATCCTGTATTGCTCAGAATATTAATAGTTTTTCCCTGATTTTTGATATTCTCAAAAAAACCATGAACATTTTCAAAAATCACAACCGGTTTATATTCCAGAAACAATTCTTCACTTTTGTTGTAAAACGCATTGAGTTCTTCCTTATTCAATTGTTTTATATCTACATTCAAAGCACCCAGAATCATCAGGTAAATTTCAAAAGTATCAATATTCCCTCCTGTAACCTCATTAATCGTATTGCAAAGATCATCATAATATTTTACGGTTTTCGCAACCTCCTCAATTGGTTTATCTACGTTGAAAAATGAGGAGAACAGCTCAACTCTTTTTGCTTTAAATTCAGGGTGAGATTTGATTAGGGTAAGCCACAGGTCAAAGGAAAAATGACAATGGTTATGAATGTCGATATCTGTTTTCAATAGGTTTTAAGTTAAAAGTTTTTATTTAGCTTCTTGAAAAAGATTTAAAATTTTCATTCATCAAAAAGTGTTTACAAGACTATTCTTCCCAAAGATAAAATTTTTATCATAAAAGCATTACGTTCATTGTCTGTTTTAAGATATTTTTATGAAAATTGACGAATTTCACAGCCCCACAGAAGATGATTTATGAATCGTTTAATTTCCGTTCACAAAAAAATATTTTGAAAAATTCTTTGGAAATCAAAAAAAAATTATAATTTCGCAACCGATTAAAAATCAACAATGTCAACAAAAATGATAAATATTATAACTTTAAGCAATCCTGTCAGAGCTGTGTTCTTTGGCAGCACTGAATATTTATCTGAATAGTTCTATAGATCTTTTATACTAAAAAATATATTGAAGACCTGTCTATTCGGATAGGTCTTTTTTGCTGCCCTGATTTCAGACTTTAACAATTCAAAAAAATCTGTTGTTTGTTAAGATCTCTGAAAATTTTCCTTTGATACGAAATACGAAAAATGTTTTGCCGGCTTTATAAGACTGGAGTGTATTTTGTGCTCATTTTTTTCAGAATCTTTTCTCAACACAGATCTAAAAATCAACAATTTAAATCGAACAAAATGAAATACAACACACGAAATATAGGGATTATAGCACATGTAGATGCGGGAAAAACAACATTAACGGAAAGACTTTTATATTACACAGGGCTCATTCATAAAATCGGTAATGTAGATGTCGGAAATACCACCATGGATAAAGACATTCAGGAAAGGAACAGAGGGATTACCATTTCTTCCACTGCAGTTTCTACAGCATGGAAAAAAGACGGTAAAGTTTATAATATCAACATTATTGATACACCGGGACACATTGATTTCGCAGTGGAAGTAGAACGTTCTCTAAGAGTTCTGGACAGTGTTGTCGCTGTTTTCTGTGCTTCATCAGGGGTACAACCACAGACTGAAAATGTTTGGTTCCAGGCTGAAAAGCACGGAACATCCAAAATCTGTTTCATCAATAAAATGGACAGGATTGGTGCAGATTTCTTTGCGGTTCTCAATGAGATAAAAACCAAACTGAATGCTCTTCCTCTGGCACTTCAGATTCCGATGGGTGCTGAAGTACATTTTGAAGGCGTTATTGATCTTGTCAGAATGAAAGCATTATACTGGATCGATGAAAAAGGTGAAACCATTGCGGAAAAAGAAATTCCCGATCTTTATAGTTCTGAAGCTGATGAATACAAGATAAAATTAATGGAAACCCTGGCAGAAAATGACGAGAAGTTCTTTGAGATTTTTATGGATAGTGAACAAACAGTCACTGTCGACATGATCTCACAAGCGGTACAAAGAGTGTGCAGATCAGGATCAGCCGTTCCTGTTCTGTGTGGTTCTGCTTTTAAGAATAAAGGAATCCAGCCTCTTCTTGATGCTGTGGTCACTTATCTTCCAGCTCCGGATCAACTCGCTGACCTGCAGGGAAGAGATCCTCAGACAGAAGAAACAGTAACATTGAAAAGAAATGAAATGGCAGCTTTTTCTGGGCTTGTTTTCAAAGTAGTGATTGATAAACATATGGGAAGGCTGGCTATGCTTCGTGTATATTCCGGAAAGATACAATCCGGAGATACAATATTGAACGTAAGGACGGGTGAAAGTTTCAGAATTTCGAGGATTTTACAGATGCAGTCTGATAAAACGTTATCACTGGATGAAGCTAAGGCAGGAGATATTGTTGCTTTAACGGGAATAAAGGATGCCAAAACTGGTGATTCTTTATCTTCTATAGAACAGCCGATCTTACTGGAAGCCATTACCATTCCGACTCCTGTGATCAGAGTTGCTATTGAACCCAGAACCAATGGTGATGAGAAATCTTTCGGTTTGGTACTGGCAAAAATTCAGGAAGAAGATCCTTCATTGGTTATGGAGAGAGACCCGCAGACCGGAGAAACTTTATTGAGTGGATTGGGTGAACTTCATCTCGAGGTTACACTGGAGAAAATCCGTCTGAATCATGGTATTGAAATCAATCAGGGAAAACCTAAAGTTTCTTATCGTGAGATCTTAACGGAAAACCAAATTCACAGAGAAAAGCTTTCTAAACAAAACGGGGGAAGCGGTCAGTTCGCTGATATCACTTTTGAAATCGGGCCAGGAAATGATAATGAATACGGATTGGAGTTCGTCAATATAATCAAAGGAGGTGTTATTCCTTCCGAATTCATTCCTTCTGTTGAAAAAGGATTCAGAGAAGCTATGGATCATGGACCGTTGAAAGGATATCCTCTGGAAAATATGAAGGTGACTCTTCTGGATGGTTCTTTCCACGCTCAGGATTCTGCCGCATTCGATTTCGAAATTGCAGCAAGAGAAGGATTCAAAGCAGCGGCAAAAGGATGTAGTCCTAGACTGATGGAACCTATCATGCAGGTAGAAATCCAGAGTATTGAGGAATACACAGGTGCTGTTACTGCGGACATTAACAGAAGAAGAGGAATCATTACTTCAATTGATGAAAAATCAGGAAGAAAGATCTTTGCAGCGGAAGTTCCGTTAGCTTCAACTTTCGGGTATATTTCTGACCTGAGAACATTGACGAGCGGAAGAGCTTCCATCAGCATGAAATTATCGCACTATGCTTTAGTACCTGATTTTATCATCAATACATTAATAACCTAAACAAGCAAGGACTGTAGATTTTTTCTTACAGTCCTTGTCTTGTTATTGAGGAGTTTTATTGTGAAAGGTCAATCGTCAATTCGCTACACTTGTCAATGTTTCCATACTGCAAAAATTCACCATTCACTTGCGAAGCAAAATTCACTTATTAACCTCTCCCCTTATTTTTCCGGCATCACCTTATACGTAGGGTCATCCTGAATATTGACTTCCACTACAGCTTCTGCATTTTTGAGTATTTTCCTGCAGTCTTCGCTGAGATGACGCAGATGAAATGTTTTATGATATTGCTTATAACGTTTGGATAATTTGTCCAGAGCATCTATAGCACTCATATCTACAATTCTGCTTTCTTTAAAATCAACAACCACCTGTTCCGGATCATTCATTGGGTCAAATTTATCTGTAAATGCCGTCACTGAACCAAAAAATAAAGGTCCGTATATTTCGTAATATTTTATCCCGTTTTCATCAACATATTTTCTTGCTCTGATTCTTTTAGCATTATCCCAGGCAAAAACCAATGCTGAAATGATCACTCCAATTAAAACCGCTAAAGCCAGGTTATGCAAAATCACCGTAATTAATGCTACAGTAACTCCAACAAAAATATCAGATTTTGGCATTTTATTCACAATTCTGATGGATACCCATTGGAAAGTACTGATCGCAACCATCATCATCACTCCTACCAAAGCCGCCATAGGAATTTTCTCTATAACAGGCGCGCCACACAAAATAATGATGAGAATTAACAGTGATGCTATTATTCCGGATAATCTTGCTCTGGAACCCGCATTCAGATTCACCAGTGTCTGTGCTACCATTGCACATCCGCCCATTCCGCCAAAGAAGCCATTGGTAATATTCGCCAACCCCTGAGCTAAGGATTCTTTATTTGTATCTCCCTTAGTATTGGTAATTTCATCTACCATGGATAATGTTAAAAGAGATTCAATAAGACCTACACCAGCCATAATGAGGGCATAAGGGAAAATAATCTGTAAAGTTTCCAGAGAAAAAGGAATCTGCGGAATATGAAAGCTTGGAAGATTTCCACTGATATGAGCTATATCTGCTACCGTTTTTGTTGGAATATCAAACCCAAGAACTACAGCAAAGACAACTATAATGGCTACCAGAGAGGCAGGAACTGTTTTTGTGATTTTTGGAAAAAAATAGACTACGGCAATTGTAAGCGCAGTTAAACCTGCCATGATATACAAAGGTATTCCCTGCAGCCAGCTTACCGCTCCACTGCTGTCTGTAATTTTGAACTGTTCTACCTGTGCCATAAAAATAATAATGGCCAATCCGTTCAGGAAGCCGTACATAACAGGCTGTGGAATCAGTCTTACAAATTTTCCAAGCTTAAAGATTCCTACAGCCATCTGAAGTATTCCGGCAAGTGCTACGGTGGCAAAAAGATATTCTACTCCATGAGATTGGATAAGAGCAATCAGTACAACGATGGTTGCTCCCGCTCCACCGGAAACCATTCCCGGACGTCCACCTAAAACTGCCGTCACGAGTCCCATCATAAAAGCTGCATAAAGCCCTGTAAGTGGAGATAAACCGGCAAGAATAGCAAATGACAGCGACTCAGGAATCATTGTCATTGCCACAGTAAAACCGGCAAGCAATTCATTCTTGTAGTTTATTTTTTTCGAAAAGTCGAATAAGCTTATAGTATTTTTCATTGATTTGCAAAGGTATGGACTGTCTCACTGGTATACAATTTTTTCTTTTTATCCTTTTTTGGTATTGTTAAAATAAAATAGATTTTATATTTTTGGAATAAAAAAAATGGATTGTCCAAAATGCCATAGTTCTTCTA
>NZ_PCOU01000032.1 GCF_002979455.1 Chryseobacterium sp. MYb7 | reverse complement strand
TAATCAATTAATTAAAATAATAATATTGAATATCTAAAAACAAAAAGTCGGAAGAAAAAATCTTCCGACCATGACTAGGCTAAAGCCCGTTTCTATTGATCACAAATTGTTGTTTGTCTTATAAAGTTTCCTTCAGCCAATCGAAGAATTCTCTCTGCCATACCAATCCGTTTTGTGGATGAAGTACCCAGTGGTTTTCGTTCGGGAAGTAAACCAGTTTAGATTTTAATCCTCTTAATTTTGCAGCCTGGAAAGCTTCCTGACCTTGCTCGTAAGGAACACGGAAATCAATTCCTCCCTGAACAATCATGATTGGCTTGTTCCATTTATCTACAAAGTTACTTGGGTTGAATTCAGTATACGCTTTTGGCTGTGGTTTTTCCCATGGAGAACCAAGATCCCAATTGGCAAACCAAAGTTCCTCAGTCGTCAGATACCAGGATTTCATATCAAATAATCCATCATGAGCAATGAATGTCTTGAATCTGTTCTCATGGATTCCCGCCAGCATAAATACACTGTATCCTCCGTAACTAGCTCCTACAGCAGCTACTCTGTCACCATCTACATATGGTAAAGTTTTCGCAAAATCTGTTGCTGCCAGATAATCTCTCATCGGCTGTCCGCCCCAGTCTCTTGAAATTTCTTCATTCCATTTTGTTCCCCAGCCCGGCATACCTCTTCTGTTGGGTGCTACCACGATATAATCGTTGGCTGTCATTAGGGCAAAGTTCCATCTTACGCTGAAAAACTGAGTAAGAGCAGACTGTGGTCCACCCTGGCAATATACCAAAGTAGGATATTTTTTATTAGGATCAAAGTTCGGTGGATAGTGGAACCAAACTCCCATTTCTTTACCATCTGAAGTTTTTACCATTTTAAGTTCAGATTTTCCTTGAGCTAACTTAGCATAAGCTTCTTTGTTAGCTTCAGTCACCTGCTTCATTTCTCCGTTTTTAACGTTTACAGAGAACAATTCCGTTGCATGGTTTACATCCGTTCTTCCTACTAAAAGTGAAGATTTATTGTCTGTAAAGATTTCGTTAACGTCAAAATCTCCTTTGGTAATCTGCTGTACTTTTGCTGATTTTGAATCCAGCGAGAAAAGCTGTTTTGTTCCTCTGAATGCTGCCGTAAAGTAGATCGTTTTTGAATCTGCCCCCCAAAGCACATCTCCAGAAACACTTTCGTCCCATCCTGAAGTAAGATTAGTGGTCTTCCCTGACTTCCAGTCCAGGATTTTCACATCATTCTTATCTGCTTCATACCCATCTCTGGCCATGCTCTGCCAGATTAAAGATTTTCCGTCCGGGCTGAATTTTGGGTTGAGATCATATCCTTTGTTGGATTCTGTAAGGTTTTTGGTTGTACCTGATGCCAAATCGTAAGCAAAGATGTCTGTATTGGTACTTGTAGCGTACTCTTTTCCACTTTTAGGTTTTGTAACATATAAAAGCTGTGCAGAATCCGGGCTCCAGATAAAGTCTTCAGCACCTCCGAAAGGTCTTTGAGGAGAATCCCATGTTTTCCCTTCCAGAAGGTCTTTAGCCCCATCTACTTTATCAGAAATATTCACTACAAATACGTGGTTGTATTTTCCTTCATTGAAATAGTCCCAGTGTCTGTGGTTCAGGTCTGTATATACCTGAGCTGTAGTTTTAGGGGTATCACCGAATTTGTCTTTCCCCATCACTTTTTCTACCAATACCTGCTTACTGAAAGCAATTTTCTTCCCATCCGGAGAAATTACAACATTGTCAACTTCACCAATGGTGTAGAATTCTGTCCATGTTTTTCCTGCGTCTTTAGAAAGATAGATTTTATCTCCTTCCTGAGCATAGATTCCATTTTTATCCCATTGAATAAGGGCTTTTTTACCGAAATCAATTTTGGAGGACTGATTATTAAGAACATTCAGAAAATAGTTCTCGTTTTTTGTTTTTTCTGTTTTCAGATCTACCTGTCCTACTTTATAGATAAGAGAACCCTGATCTGGTGAAACTGCCTGTACCCCAACTTTTTTCAAAGTCCAAAGAATTTCAGGCGTCATTAGTTGTTGTGCATTCATTAAAAGCGGAGCTGCCAAAGCCAGCAGACTGTACTTAAGTTTCATATGTTGATATTCATTTTTTAACGGATCTATGAAATCATAATAATTTCATGAAACCCTTTTATTAAATTCAAAGATTGCCAAAGTTAATATTTAAAATAAAAATGGACGAAAGAATTAACAATTAAAATTCTTTTTTCATGGGTAACTCCCTTCGGGGAAAACACTGAGTTTTTAAATATGGGGATTTTCTCTGTTTCCCTGTATTTCCCAAATCCTGAATTTTACATGATCAGACGTCCGATATCATCAATTATAAACCCATTAAATTTTTACATTATGAGCACACCAGACACAAGTAATTTTAAAGCAACACGTGTAGATGCAGGCGCACCCAATCTTTGGCACGTACATGAAGGGCACTTCAAGTATGGATCTATAAAAGAAACGAGAGTTAATTTTGCAGGCAGAACTCTTGAACAGATTATGGCAAAGATTGCAGAAAATGAACCTACTAATACCCCTTACATGAAGACAGACAATCAGGTAAGAACTTATGAGGACTGTATAAAATGGATTAAAAAGAATTGTTAAAAAGAATAGGCTGCTCAAAAGAGCAGCCTATTTTATGAGAGTGTTTTTTGTATTTTAATCTCCGTCTGAGAACATTGAGTTCGCAAGGGAGGTTACGATTGACAATAATATACTGAAGATAAATGCCCACCAGAAACCGTCTACAACCATACTATCTATGAAATAGTCTGCAATCAGGATAATTCCGGCGTTGATCACCAAAGCAAAGAATCCTAAGGTAAGAATGGTCAGTGGAAGGCCGAACAGACTTAAAACAGGCTTTACAATTATATTAAGAATCCCAAGTACAATAGCAAAAATAATAGCTGAAGAAAATTCTTCAAAACGTACTCCCGGTAAGATTGTAGTTAAAAGATAAGCAACAATTGCCGTAATAAATAGTCGGATAATTAAGTTCATTGTGATATTTTTTAATGTTTATGGGGTTTGTTGAGCAAAAGCTATTCCATTCCGGAAAAAAAATTCTTTGAAACCCTTTATTTAAGGAATATTTTGCCTTTTATTTCTTTTAATTTCTTATTTTATTTTCATCATGGTTACTAATGAAGTGGCTACATGACTTTCAGAATCAGAACCTTCGGTTTTAACATAGATTTCTGTTCTTACCACTACAATTTTTCCTCCACCTTTGAGGACATAAGATTTTGAAACCAGAGCATCCCCCATTGCAGGACGCAGATAATTCACTTTCAGCTCAACGGTCACTACATAACAGTCTTCCGGATAATGGCTCACGGCTGCATACCCAGAAGAAACATCTACCAAAGAGGCTATCATTGCTCCGTTAAACATTCCTGCTTTTCGGGTCATCATTTCCATTTTAGGAATCTTCATGGATATAAAATCGGTTTCTACTTCCAGCAGTTCTGCTTTATAGAACTGTAAGGTTTCCGAACGGCCAAAGCTGTCTGTAATGAGTTTCTTTTTTTCTGGTGTCATGAATTTTATTTTACACAAAGGTAAGCGCTACAGCGTTTTTGATCTCAATAATCCGGGAAATTTTTATCAAAAAACCGTTTCACTATTGGTGAAACGGTTTCTTTCAGGGTTTTAAACCTTCTTACACAACAAACGATAACTTTTCAGATGAGCCTGACGCTTTCAAATGATGATCTTCCTTGATCATATCAGCTGCTTTTTCACCAATCATAATGGTAGGTGCATTGGTATTTCCGGAAACCACATCCGGCATAATGGATGCATCTGCAACTCTTAATCCTTTTATTCCATATACTTTCAGTCTTGGATCTACCACAGAATAGCTGTCAATCCCCATTTTGCAGGTTCCTGTCATATGATGGTAGGTGGAGCATGATTTTTTGATATAATCAATTACTTCTTCTTTCGTTTTTCCTTCTCCGGGATAAATTTCACCGTCATTCCATTCTTTCATGGCTTCTGTTTTTCCCATTTCACGGCATATTTCAACGCATGTATAAAGAGCCTCCAGATCAGATTCTTCAGAAAGATACATCGGATTAATTTCTAGTGATTCTGAGGGATCCGAAGAAGTCAGTTTGATATATCCTTTACTGGCAGGCCTGATAAATCCTGCGCAGAATGTAAAAGCATTTTCCGGTCCTGTAAATCCAGGACTGTAATAAGGAAGTCCCATGAATAAAGGCTGCAAATCCGGGAAAGCCATTTCTTCTTTGCTTTTCCAAAATAACTGAGCTTCCAATAGATTGGCTTGTGGAGCAGGGATTTCTTTTTTAGCTTTAAAAATAACACTGGTCAAAAGGTGATCCTGAAGGTTTTTCCCAACTCCTTTCAGGTCTTTTACCACTGAAATTCCTACTGATTCCAGTTCTTGTTTATCCCCAATTCCGGAAAGCATCAGAAGTTTGGCAGATTCTATGGTTCCACAGGATACAATGACTTCTTTTTCAGCTTCTACTTCTACTAATTCACCATTTTTCAAATACTGAACTCCGATACATTCATTTCCTTCAAAAATTAATTTCTGCGCCAGAGCATTGGTATGAATATGCAGGTTGGTACGTGATTTCACAGGATCTAAGAATGCTTTAGCTGTTGAGCATCTTTTTTCGTCTTTTCCTGCAGTCAGATGATTAAGACCAGCTCCCCAGATTTCTTTGTTAAAATCATCTGTCAAAGGATAGCCCAATTCTTTACAGGCTTCAATAGCGCTTATGGAAATAGCATTCGGATGTTTGATACGACTTACAAAAAGTGGTCCTTCACCTCCATGAGTTTTGTCTCCACCATCTTCATGGGTTTCAGATTTTTTAAAGTAAGGTAAAACACTATTCCAGTCCCAACCCAAGCATCCTTTATAAGCCCAATTGTCATAATCCTGCTGGTGGCCTCTGATGTAAATTAATCCATTAATAGAGCTTGATCCGCCCAATGTCTTACCACGTGGCCAATATCTGGTATTTCCTCCCGCATGTTCCTGTGATACTGTATGATACGCCCAATCTCTTTCGGTATTCCATACAGCAGGCCATCCTGCCTGCTCCTGTACTTCGGCAACTTTATCATCGGGGCCGGCCTCCAGCAGAAGTACATTTATATTTTTATTTTCACTTAGTCTGTTGGCTATTACAGCTCCTGCCGAACCGGATCCGACAATTATAAAATCGTATTTCATGTGTTTTTTATTTGTTTTATTTTTTGATGCTGATTACTTTAGGAACGGTAACTGCTTTCAATCCTTCCATTCCGAATTCTACTCCATAACCGGATTGTTTTGCTCCTCCAAACGGTACAAACGGGTGAATCGCTCCATGTTGATTGATCCAGACTGTTCCTGCTTCCAGTTGTGCTGCCACTTTCTGAGCTTCGTCAATATTATCACTCCAAACAGAAGCTCCGAGTCCGTTTTCTGAATCATTGGCCTTACTGATAGCTTCTTCCAAAGTTTTATATTTAATAATTGGTAACACCGGACCGAACTGTTCTTCGTCTACAATTCTGTTTCCGTTATCTACATTTCCGACTAAGGTTACCGGAATGAAATATCCCTCCAAATTAGGCTTGTGTCCTGTGAATATAAAGTCTGCCCCGATACTTTCAGCATCACGGATCAGATCCTGAATTTTATCGTACTGCATTTTATTCTGGATAGGTCCAAGAACGCTGGTTTCATCCGCGCCATTCCCCATTGGGATATTGGAAGAATAATCTGCTAACGCCGTAACGACTTTTTCATAATTGTTTTCATGAACATATAATCTTTTTAAACAGGCACAGGTTTGTCCCATATTCAGGAAAGCACCCCAGAAAATATTATCAATATGTTTGGTAACATCAAGTCCGGGTAAAATAATTCCTGCATCATTTCCTCCGCATTCAAGAGTTAATCGAGCCATATTTTTAACAGAAGCTTCAATCACTTTTTTCCCTGTGGCAATTGAACCTGTGAACATAATTTTTCCAATTTCGGGATGTGATGTAAGATAACCTCCTACTTCTCCTCTGCCGGTAATTACCTGCAAAATATCCTCAGGAAGTACGCTATTGATCACTTTTATCAATTCTAAACTACAATAGGTAGTATATTCCGAAGGCTTGATGATCACCGCATTTCCCATTCTGAGTGAAGGAATAATCTGCCAGATGGCAATCATCAACGGCCAGTTCCAGGGAGCAATAGCAGCCACTATTCCGATCGGGTTTCTGTATAAAACATCTTTTCTGGTTTCGTCTTCAAAAACAATTTCTTCAGGTAAATCCAGTGATGCAGGAACCTGAGTCCAGCCTACACATGCCTGCATTTCGAAATTGGCTCCAGGACCATTAAGCGGTTTTCCCTGCTCGCGGGTAATCCATTCTGCAAGGTGTTTTGAATTTTGCTGTAAAGCTTCCGCAACTTTTAATAAAATTTCTTTTCTTTCTGAATCAGGTCTCGCTGACCATAATTTTTGGGCTTTTTTTGCTTTCTCAATTTTAGCATCAATCTCCTCACGAGAAGTATCGGTTACTTCGCCTATAACCTCTAAGGTAGAAGGGTTTAGAGATAAAAACCGGGTATCTGGAGTATGGGTTTCTTTGGCTATTGATGTATTTTCCATTGTTTTAAATTATTTTGTATTTTACGTAGTTCGAAAATGGCAATAACATGATATAAATCATTTACCTATTCTCTATTTTTTTTAACCTAAACTCTACCTATCATGGAAAAGATCGAAGAAAGAACTGTTTTCAGCATTCCTTTTGGTGAATTGAATGTATTTGAAACGAATGTAGTTTGTCATGATTTTCCTTTCTTTTTTGAAAAGCCTGTCATCACGCTTATGCTGAGTGGCAATAAGATTATTCGCAGTGAGGATGAGACTTTTGAGTTTAATGAAAGAAGTGTATTTATTCCGCCCTGTAACAAGGAATTGAGCATAGATATTCACCCTGTTTTCAAAGAACCCACCAAGTGTCTTGTATTAAATATTGAGCAGGAATATATTGACAGTGTATTCGCTGAAGTGATTGAAAACTGGCATCCGGATTGGGACAGAACGGGAATTATGATGAAAGAAAATGCGGTGAAAAAGTTCGTAAGTTCAGATGAGTCTTTGTGGAGAAGCCTTACAAATCTTTATAACAGAAGAATTGACGGAAGCCTTCACGGTACCTCAGATTTTCTTTTAAGCTTAAACCTGAAGGAACTGATTTATGAGCTGATGAAAACCAATGCAAAACATATCCTTTTGTATTCTGACAAGACAGGAAATGTGCAGAATGGGCTGCAGGAAGTCGTTCATTTTATCAAAAACAATTACAGAGAACCGATTACCATTAAGAAACTGGCTGTGATTGCAGGAATGAGTGAAGCCAATCTGTTTAAAAAGTTCAAGCATTCGTACAACTGCACTCCGGTAGAATATATTATCCAGCTGAGAATAGAACATGCGAAACAGCTTTTGATCAGCAATCCTGAAATTGGAATTAAAAATATATGCTTTGAATCCGGTTTTAATACACTGGAATATTTTTATAGAAAATTCACCCAGATCACCGGAAAGTCTCCGAAGAAGTTTAAAATAGATTGATAAGGGCTGGAAGATGGAAGGAGGTTAGTACCATTCTTTTTATTTCCGGTAATTATCATTATTAAATAAAGTAATCGTCTTATGTATTATAAAAAGATATTCATTGTTTTAAGTCTTTTCTTATGCTGTATTTTTCATACACAGACTCTGCATTTGTATGGCGGTGTGGATCAAAAAGAATACCTGGGATGCTTAAACTGTGACAATTTTGATAAGAATTCAATATGGAATAAGTTCAGTGATTACGGAAATGTCTTCAGTTCAAAATCCATCTGGAACGCCTATGGAAATTATGGAAGTACATACGGTCCCTATTCACCATGGAATTCTTATACTTCTTATCCTCCGGCGATCCTGGATCAGGATGGAAATTTCTTTGGGTTTCTTACATTAAACCCTTATAAATCTGACAGGTCTGAGCTGGAGCTGGCTTTGATTTTATGTAAGCATCATGAGGAGATTAAGAATGATGTTGGGAGTTGGTATGAGAGGTTGTTCCGGTAAACCACCCCGTCAAAAATTCCTTGAATTTTCGCCACCCCTCCGGAGGAGGGGAATTTTCACGTCTTCAGTTGTAATACTTGTTATTAAAACAAAATTGCAAAGTACAGAAAATATAGGGTTGGATTTTAATAGGTAAAAATCTGGCGCTTTTGACTGGCAGTCAAAAGGTCACGGTTTCGAATCCCGTATTCTCCACTAAACGGTAATATTTAATGTATTGGTCACAGATTTTTATCCTCTCACGGATTGATCGGATTGGACAGATGTTCGCATTAAATTCAATATTAATCAGCTAAGTTGTACCTGAAAGTCGTCAGTTAAAGTCAAAATACCTTCTACAAAGCCTTCCGGATGGGTCGTGAATCCTTTCAACTTCGATGTTTTTCCTTTTAAAACTAAATCTAAAAGCTGTTTATCGGATAATTTTTTGCCGAAAATTTCGAACGTAATTTTAAAACCACAATTTTTGAAATCGGAGCAGCCTACTGCAGCTTTCCCTTTGATCAGATTGTGTTCTTTGCATTTAGGGCATTTCGTTTCTTCCCAGGACTGAAGTTCTTTTTTCTGTGCAGGTTCTCTTTTTTTCTTTTCCTTCACTTCTTCTTTTTCTTCTCCCTGCAGAGTAATGACTTTCCCTTTTCCGTATACCACTTTCTCTGTAAGTTCTGTAACCATCTGAATCAGTTCTTCTTTGAAAAGGTTGGCTTCATACTCTCCTTTTTCAATTTTTCGAAGTTTGGATTCCCATTCTCCGGTCAGTTCCGGGCTTTTTAACAGCTCGTCTTCGATAGTATCGATCAGCTGGATTCCAGTTTGGGTAGCGATCAGATTTTTTCTTTTCTTCTCGATATATTTTCTTTTGAAAAGGGTTTCGATGATGTTGGCACGGGTAGATGGTCTTCCGATACCGTTGTTCTTCAACATTTCACGCAATTCTTCATCTTCTACCTGCTTTCCGGCGGTTTCCATCGCTCTCAGCAGTGTTGCTTCCGTGTAGGGTTTTGGAGGTGTTGTTTTTCCCTGGTGGATCATCGGATCGTGGGATCCGGTTTCTCCTACAGTAAATTCAGGGATGGTTTGTTCTTCTTCTTTTTCTTTTTCCTTATCGGCGGTTTCTTCTTTAGGTTCTTTGGCATAAACGGCTCTCCATCCTGCTTCAAGCACCTGTCTTCCACTGGTTTTGAAAGGAATAGTTCCTACTTTTCCTTCTACCAAAGTATTGGAAATTTTACATTCCGGATAGAATACGGCAATAAAACGTTTTGCAATCAGATCATAAATCAATTTTTCTTCCCTGCTCAGGTTCTGAGAAGGTGGAATTTCTGTAGGAATGATGGCATGGTGATCGGTTACTTTTGTATCATCGAAAACGGCTTTTGATTTCGGAATCGGAGCTTCCAACAAAGGTGCAATCAATTCCTGGTAAGGATACATTTTCTGAAGAATACCTGCTATTTTCGGATATAAACTCTCGGATAGATAGGTGGTATCAACACGAGGGTAAGTCACGTGTTTCTTTTCGTAAAGACTTTGAATATAATTCAGTGTATTTTCTGCTGAATATCCGTATTTTTTATTGGCTTCTACCTGAAGTCCGGTCAAATCGAAAAGTCGTGGATTTTTTTCTTTTCCTTCTTTAATTTCGAAAGAAACGATCTCAAATGGATTGACTTTAAGGTATTCCAGCCCTTTTTCTGCACGTTCCAATGTTTTTAAACGATCGATCGCTGCATTGAAAATCACATCACGATATTTGGTTTTCAGTTCCCAATATTCTTCTGTGGTAAAGGCATCAATTTCTTTCTGACGCTGCACCAGCATCGCCAATGTAGGAGTCTGAACTCTTCCAATGGACAGAACGGCTTTATTTCCCCCAAATTTTTTAGTAAAAAGCCTCGTAGCATTGATTCCCAATAGCCAATCTCCTATAGCTCTGGCATTTCCGGCCAGATAAAGATTCTTGTAATCTTCTGCAGGTTTTAAGCTTGCAAAACCTTCTTTAATGGCATCTTCCGTCAATGAAGAAATCCATAAACGCTGAATCGGTTTATTGCATTTTGCTTTCTGCAATACCCAACGCTGAATGAGTTCTCCCTCCTGCCCGGCATCCCCGCAGTTGATGACCTCATCACATTCTTCGACTAATCTTTCAATCACTTTAAACTGATTTTCAACGCCTTTATTCGGGATCAGCTTGATTCCAAAACTGCTGGGAATAATGGGTAATGAAAAAAGATTCCAGGATTTGAACTGTGGACCGTAATCGTGGGGTTCTTTCAGGGTGCAAAGATGTCCGAATGTCCATGTTACGCAGTAGCCGTTTCCTTCCATATAGCCTTGTTTAGGCGTGGTAGCGCCCAATACTTTGGCGATATCTCTGGCAACACTGGGTTTCTCGGCAATACATAATTTCATGAACTCGGGTTTATTGAAGGAGTGCAAAAATCGGGATTTTTTTTGACATTGCAAATTCAGATAAAGGTTGATATCTTAGAATTGAAAGAAAGGAAATTACATTTTGTAATCTAAAGATGTAAAGTTTTACAATATATATCATCAATTTATTTAAACGCAAAGTTTAATATGCCTTTTTTAAAATTCTTATCTAAGGGAGCAAAGATGGAATCAATTTCATTGATTTTTTCTAAGCTTGTGGATTATCCTTTAGCTTCGTCATCGACTTAGTGGCGTTTCTTTGCTTCTTCAAATAAATAATACAATAACCTTCGCGCGTTTAAAAATAAATCACTTGTTAGATATTTGATTATGATCAAATATTTTATACAAAAAGCCCCCTTATAAAAAGGAGGCCGGATCAACAATGTAATGAAACTAGTTCATTATTTCTTTTTTACTTCTGAAATGGCATCGGAAATTCCTCCGCCTGCGGTTTCAAAGAAGGCAGGACCAGCCAGAAGATATACTTTTTCTAATTTTTTGGTGGTGGATAATTTGTGTTCTTTCAGGTAATTTTCGGAACGATTGGCATGTACAATTCCTCTTACTACATTTCCCGCTACTAAAGCGGTTGGAGAATCTATTCCTGCATCTTTCAGATCACTGGCGAATGCAAAATTGGTAACGCCTAATCTCATGGCTTCACGGGCGGCCACTTCTCCTACGGAAGTCATTAAGTCGGGTGTGAATTTGTTACGGTCACCCAAACCGATCAATAACAATTTCTTGGCGGACATCGATCCTGCAGGAGGTGTAATTAAAATAGTTTCTAAAGAATGTCCTAAAAACTGACCTGATTTTCTGATGTTGGTCAGTTCTCCTTTTAAAGCTTCATCCAGGTGAACCAATCCGTTGACATTTGCAGGTAAGGCCTGAGCACTATGGATATCATTGTCTGTATATTCGAAAACACAGGCTACCTGAAGCTGGGCATCTGCTGATGAGGGTCCTTGTACCAATCCTACCATGGAAATTCCATCTACTGTTCCCCAATTTTTGGAGGTTCCTACGGCTGTTGTTTGTGCAAAGCTTAGGGTAGAAAGTGCTAATGCTGCGATTACCAGTGATTGTTTTAGTGTATTTTTCATGTGATTTATTTTTTGTTGGTTGTTACGAGATGCTAGCTTCAAGCTGCGACTTATTTTTTTTGTTTTTTATTTATAATGTCATGGGTACCTCCATCAAAAGGATCTCTGTACCTTCTTTAAGGGCTTTTACAGTGATTTTCTGAATATCCCAGATTCCGAATCCATCGCGTTCTTCTATCGTCTCATTACCTATTTGCGCACTTCCTTTAAGGATAAAAGCATAGATTCCGTTTCCTTTTTTTCTGATCTGGTAATGAGTTTCTTTATTCTGATCAAAAGTTCCCAGATGAAACCATGCGTCCTGATGGATCCATACTCCTTCGTCATCTGCGTTAGGAGAAAGAATCTGTTGAAATTGATTGTAACTTTTTGTTTTGTCTAAAGTAATCTGATCATATCTCGGTGTCACATTTCTTTTTTTCGGATAAATCCAGATTTGAAGGAATTTTACAAGCTTATCACTGTTTTTGTTGAATTCGCTGTGCATGATTCCGGTTCCTGCACTCATCACCTGAATATCTCCGCTTCTGATCACTGCCGTATTTCCCATACTGTCTTTGTGCTCGAGGTCACCTTCCAAAGGAATGCTGATGATTTCCATATTGTCATGAGGGTGTGTTCCAAAACCTCTTCCTGCTTCCACTTTATCATCATTCAGTACTCTCAATACTCCGAAGTGCATTCTTTCAGGGTTATAATAATTCGCAAAACTGAAAGTGTGCTGGCTCAACAGCCATCCGTGGTCCGCTTTCCCTCTTGAATCAGCTCTGTGGATCACTGAGTTTTCTTCTATTTTTGATTCTGTATTGGGTAGATGATTGTATCCGATCGGTTCTAATGGTTCGATCTCATCAATGTCATTTTTCATAGCACTTGCTAAAGAAGCTGATGCTACAAACATACCTGTTCCCAATAATCCTTTCTTTAAAAAATCTTTTCTGTCCATATCAGATTGTTATTTGTTCTTGTTTGATAGGACAAATTTAGAGAGACGGGAAACCCTGCACATTTAACTAGTTTAATAAATGACTTCGAAGCAAAAAAAAAATGCCGGATACAAAAGTATCCGGCAGTATGAGTATATTGGGTTGTTGTTTTTCGGAAAATACAAGAGTCTTTTTTATTATTAAGACTTAATTAATTCTATTAATATTGTAAAGAATAACTTTATTTAGATTCCTAAGGAATGACAAACTGCATGGGTAAAGCTATTATTGCAATTGTGTCATTCCGTAAGAATCCAGCCAATATTATTCAAATAAGAAAAGTATCAACAAAAACTCCAATCCTGGCCTAATATCCCAACTGGAGACGTGAAATTCCCCTCTCTTGGAGGGGTGGCGAAAATTCAAAGAATTTTTGAAGGGATGGTTTTACACGCAAAGCCATCAACAACATAAAATCATCCTAGTCATCCATTTCCATCCGTGCAATTTTTAGGTAAAAAAATTCCCCAAAGATTTATTTCTCCTTTGAAGCAAGTCGCTTTCTGATGGTACTTACAAATTCTTTTGAAACACCAAGGTAAGAAGCGATGTAGTACTGTGCTACTCTTTGTGGTATTGAAGGATATACTTTGATAAATTCCAGGTATCTGTCTGAGGCGGTTTTGGAGATGGTATTGACCAGTCGGCTTTGCAGGGTTGCCAGATTCCTCTGAACCAGCATTCTGAAAACTCTTTCGAATTTAGGAATCTCTTGTAATAATTTCTCTTTTGTTGAAGGATTGAGCATATAAATTTCCGAATCTTCCAGGGTTTCAATATACACTTTTGAAGGCTTCTGCTCCTGAAATGAAGCTATATCACTGATCCACCAATCTTCTATGGCAAATAGCAGCGTTACTTCAGAACCATTATCATCCAAACAATACATTCTCACACATCCTTTATGAATATACCCCTCAAACTGGCAGATTTCTCCTTCTCTGAGTAAAACCGTTTTCTTTGGAAACGACTGGCAGGCAAGCAGATCTGTAAAAAATTTTTCTTCTTCCGGAATGATTGAGATAAATCGTGTAATGTTTTTGATGATATTTTCGAACATAATGTCAGGTTTATCCCTGCAAATTAGGAAAAAGACTATAAACTTCATTCTTTAAAAGTCCACTTCCTCCTCCATAATGATCAATCACTTTAACCTCTTTATCTAATTCTGCACAAAATTCTTTGATCTCTTTTTCAAAATCATCTTCAAGACCGGAACTTAAAAGGACAATATCCACCTTATTTTCTCTAATATATTCATAGCAGAAATCTTCATCACTTTGGATTTCTGCCGTCCAGCCTTCATTATTTTCTATAATTCTTTTTAAAGTATCCAGAATTTCCTGGTTTTTTCCAATGACTAAAAAATGTAATGTTTTCATGTTGTTCAATGTTTAAAGTTTAAAGTTTAAAATTCAAGGTTCAGAGTTTAATGTTTATATTTTTATGTAAAGGATAAAATGACGATCTAGATTCCTGCAGAATGACAATGTGGGTGCATAAATAAAAACATATAATTTGTCCATTCGGTAGAAATCTAAACACTTTTACTCCCAAATGCTCCCACTCAATAACCCGAGTCTCGAAGCCTGCCTCCACACTAACAACTCTAATACTCTCAAGCCCTCCGACTCTCAAACAAACTCAAAACCCGCATCTCGCAACCTCTCTACAAATGCTTATTCCCCGTAATCTTCAACTCATTCAGATCCAGTTGTGATTCTGCTTTTCGGATCTCGTCTTCACTGAAGAGTTTTTCGCGTTTCATTTTAAACAGCTCTTTTCGCTGTAAGGCAAAAATATCAAGCATTACCTTATGATATTCTGCCATATCGTTTTGTCTGTTGGTGCACATTTCAATAGAACTTAAGTGATTCTGGTGAAGTTTGATATCACTTTCCAGTGCTTTTTTAAGATTCTCAAGCAAGCCATTGCTGCTTACCACTTCATTGTATTCATTATCAAGTTTTTCGACAGCAAGCTTATCCAGTCTCATCTGAATTCCCGCCTGTTGTTCATGGGAAGGAAGAATATGATCTATCTCTCCAATCTTTGTTAATTTAATAATCAAAGGCAGTGTTAGTCCCTGAAAAACCAATGTGACAAAAATGACTACGAATGTGATAAAAATGATCAGATTTCTCATTGGAAATTCTGCTTGAGAATTCATCATAACCGGAATAGACAAGGCTGTTGCCAGGGAAACCACTCCTCTCATTCCTGCCCAACCGATAATCAGGGGATTTTTCCATCCCGGACTCGGATCACGACGGGCTTTTTCACTGAACCATCTTGGGAGATGAGCCACAGGATAGATCCATAAAAGTCTTACCACAATGACGATCAAGCTTATAATCAAACCATATTTGATTCCTTCTATTACTGAAATTTCACCTAGTCCATTGATAATATCGGGAAGTTCAAGGCCTATCAACACAAAAACTAACGCATTCATCACAAAAATCAGCGTATTCCAGACTCCTGTCATATTGATTCTTGTAGTTCCTGTCTTGAAGATTTCATGAGCACGGAAAGACATAAACAATCCTCCGCTCACTACAGCCATCACACCAGAAAAATGAAAATGTTCTGCCGAAAGAAACAAAATATAGGGTGTCATTACCGTAAGTGCCGCATCAATAGCTGGTGTAGTGGGTAAAAAACGATGAATGGCATAAAAAATATGAGCCCCTGCAATTCCTACTACAACTCCCATTCCTGCCACCAAAAAAAACTGTCCTGTAGCTTCATGCATTGAGAAAGTGCCTGTCATTACGGCTGCCAGAGCAAATCTGAAAACAATCAGTGAAGAGGCATCATTAATCAAACTTTCTCCTTCCAGAATGGCAATCGTACGTTTGGGAACTTTTAATCCTTTTAAAACCGTTGTGGCTGCCACTGCATCCGGTGGTGAAACAATTCCTCCCAATAAAAATCCCAGTGCCAGTGTAAATCCCGGAATCAACATTTGTGAAGTATAGGCAACGACCAGAGAAGTCAGAAATACCAATCCAAAAGCCAAGAGACTGATGGGACGTTTCCATTTCCAGAAATCATTCCATGAGGTATACCAAGCTGCTTCGTATAAAAGAGGGGGTAAAAAAATCAGAAATATAATCTCCGGATCCAGTTTTAAAACAGGGACTCCGGGAATAAGACTGATTCCCAATCCGGCAAGTACCAAAAAGATAGGATAGGCAATTTTGATTCGTTGTGCCAGCATGACCAGCAGCATGACGAGTAATAAAAGGCCTAGGATTAAAAGGAGTTGTTCGTGCATGTTTTTAGAAGTTAGAAATTAGTGGTTGGAAGTTAGTTTTCAGATTCGGGTTATTTAGGTTTTGGCTAAAGTCAGTGATTTTTTGTTTTTTTGTTTGGCGGGCTAAAGCCCACCGCTATCGAATGTTAATTTATGATTGGGTTAGACTTCCTACGGAGTGACAATGTGAACGGATAGATAATGCGCATACTTTGTCACTCCGTAAGAGTCTCCATTTTACTTAAACACGTAAATGGTCATTAAAATTATAAATATATTCAATCTTAAAAAATACTTATTTAAATATCACTGAATTAGCTATTTCAATTTCTTCCTCGTTAATAGAATGTCCGAAATTGGCATATACTTTTTCTGTTACCTCCGCATTCATTTCTCTTAAAATATTGGCTGTAGCGTATACTCTTTCTATGGGAACATGAAAATCAGGGTTACTGGTTCCCAGAAAAACCGGGGTTCCGGCAAAATCTCCTTTATAATTTTCACGATTGATCTTATCACCTACCACACCGCCAATAATGGCTGCCGCTCCACCAAACTTCTGAGCATTTCGTGCTAAAAATTCAAGAGTAAGACAAGCGCCCTGAGAAAATCCGAAAAAGTAGATATTTTCAGGTTTAATTCCGGCTTTTACAGCAGCTTTCACTGTTTCTTCAACCATTTCAAGGGCTGATGATAACCATGGTTCGTTTTGTTCTACCGGAGCTATAAATGAAAAAGGATACCATGTGTGATTCAAAGCCTGTGGAGCCAGCAGTGCATAATCTTTTACATTTAAATGCTGGGATAAACTTAAAATATTCTGAGCGCTTCCTCCACGTCCGTGAATCATGATTAAAGCTTTTTCTGCCTGATTCAATGGTATTCCTGCTGTTTTTATATTTAAAATATGACTCATTATTTTATCTGAATTTTTCTGTTGGATAATTGATTTTGGGAAGAACTTCTTTCAAACGTTCTCTTCTTTTCTCAAACTGCAGCGGCAATTGCAAATCTTCCCCTAAAAATGCAGCTTCTTCATCTACATCGAAACCAGGGCCGGAAGTTGCAATTTCAAATAAAACGCCTCCCGGTTCTTTAAAATATACAGAAGTAAAATATTTTCTGTCTTTCACTTCAGTATGTTCCAGTCCGTATGCATTTAATCTTTTTACCATTTCAAGCTGGGATTCGGCATCTGGAGTGGCAAAAGCTACATGATGAACAGTACCTCTTCCGGCTAATCCTTTCAAAGCATTTGGAGTAGAAAGCAGATCTACATATTTCCCGGGCCTATTTTCTGTTCCCAATCTCAGTCTGTCTGGACTTTCCTTGATGACTTTGTGATCCATCTGAGTGGTCAGAAGTGCTGCTGTTCTTTCATAGGCATCCTGCCAGATTTCTACATGATGGATTCCCTTGATGGCATAATCTTTAGGAATATAGCCGTTGTAATAGCCTTTTCTTTCATCTTTATCATTAAAAACCAATTCCAGTCCCAACCCGTCAAAATCTTCAAGATAAATGAAAACTTCCTCAGAAAGTCTTTGCTGTGGCTGTTTGAAAGGAATATTAAACTGTTCCAGGCGGTTTGTCCAATAATCCAGTGCATCTATAGAAACTGAAAATGCAGTGGTGTTGAGCATACCTTTACCATGTCTGCCATTGATCAGATCTTTACCATACGGAAAAGTAGTCATGATCGTTCCCGGTGTTCCGTATTCGTCCCCGAAATAAAAATGATAAACATCTGAGTAATCAAAATTAACCGTTTTTTTGACCAATCGAAGTCCTAAAACTCCGGTATAAAAGTCTATATTTTCCTGTGCATTTCCGGTAATTGCCGTAACGTGGTGCAGTCCTGTGATAAGTTTCATTGTGTTGATTGTTGTTAATAAAATTGTTGTGATAAGTTAAAAAAGATGGAGAAAGTAAAGAGGAAATCGTAAAAAGAAGTAAAGACAAATTTACAATAAGCTTATTTGCCTTTACACTCTCAAACATTCTCACTTTCTGACACTCAAATCTCTATTTCCTTAGAGTTCTTCCTTCATCCACACATCATTGTATTCTTCCGGATGACGTTTGAACTGTGCGTGAACATACGGACACAATGGTGCAATTTTCAAATCGTTTTCTCTTGCGTAGGAAACCAATCTTTCTAATAAAATTTTAGCGAAGCCTTTTCCTTCATATTCAGTATTTACTTCGGTATGATAAACCGTCAGTTTTTTTCCAATGACTGAAATATCCATTTTACCCGCTTTATGATCGTTTGAAAAAAGCTGGATTTCTCCTTTTCTTCCTTCTAAAACTATTTCTGTTCTTTCCATTTTTTTGTTTTTAATCCTTAATTCAAAATTAGCATCTTTATGAGTGCTGGCCGATGATCTATGATAAGTTCGGAAGTGCTTTTTCTATTTTATCACGCATTCCTTCATACTGTGCAGGAAGCTTAAGATTTGTTCCCAACTCATTCAAAGGTTCATCTACAGTAAATCCCGGATTGTCGGTTGCAATTTCAAATAGAACACCACCCGGCTCACGGAAATATAAGGAGTAGAAATAATCTCTGTTGATCTTCGGAGTAATGCTCAGTCCTGCAGATAATGCTTTCTCACGATATTCCATCAGAACATTGTCATCTTTTACCCTGAAAGCAATGTGGTGATTGGTTCCGGCAGCATTTCTTCCGGCAGGAATTGTACCATTTTCAATAATATCTATAAGATTAGCAGTATCAATGGCATCAGTGGAGAACCTGTATCTTTCTCCTTCCTGTTTCTGCAAATCGTAACCTAAAACATCAGTCAGAACTTTGATCGTAGGATCTGCTTTTTTTAAGGTTAAAGTGACATTATGAAACCCTTTCAATGCATATTCATCCTTGATATCATCAGTTGTCCATACTTTTCTGCTGTCATCACCAGATGGTTCTATAAACTGTAACTGAAGGCCGTCCGGATCTTTGAAAGAAATCATTTTTTCTCCAAACACTTCCCCTTCTTCTACGTTTACATTAAAGCTTTGTAAACGGTTTTTCCAGAATTCCAGGCTTCCTTTGGGTACTGAATATCCGATATGGGTAGCCATTCCACTTCCGTTGTTTCCTTTACCAATTCCTTCCCACGGAAAGAAAGTAAGGATGGTTCCCGGTGTTCCGCTTTCATTCCCAAAATAGAAATGGTACGTTCCCGGATCGTCAAAATTCACTGTTTTTTTTACCAGTCTTACTCCTAAAACCTGAGTGTAAAAATCTAAATTTCTTTTGGCATTGTCTGCTATTGCAGTAATATGATGCAGACCTAATATTCTATTGTCCATGTCTTTTAATTTTGATGCTAAATTACAGTGAACTGAAATCCTGTGCATTTAACTAGTTTAATAAATACAAATGCTTCCTTTCGGTCAACATCGTTTTATCATACGTTTAAATAAGAACACAAAACCGCCTTTACACAATTCTTAAAAATATCAGCTTATTTTATCTTTTCCACAACATCAATTAAGATGTAATTTCAGTATTACTTGAGTGAAAAAACATAAAACGATTATATTATTTTTAGAATTAATCAAAAAACAAAATACACAATCAACTAACTGCCAATAATTTAATTCATCAACGATAAATTAATATTTAAAAAGCCTACTTTTTTAGTGGACTAATAAGAATTATATTATATATTTGCAAACGTATTCAGGAAATAAAACAAAATGAGCACAGAACTAAAGAATAATTCAACAAGTAAACATACCATCAAAAATATGATGAAGGATATCTGTATGCCTATGCATCAAGAATACTGTGGTTAACCTTACTTTTATTTAAATATATTTTAAAGGCTCTACCACGGTGTAGAGCCTTTTTTCATTGAACACAACAACATCAAAAAAAATAAAAATGAACAATTCTAAAAACAAATGGTTGATTCCATTGGCTTTTACAAACATCTATGTGATATGGGGAATTACGTTTTTAGCTATTTCATTTGGCTTAAAAGGTTTTCCGCCATTTATTCTTTCAGGATTAAGATTTCTGGTTGCCGGAATTCTGATGATAGGATATCTTCTTTCTAAAGGAGAAAAAGCAAACTCTCTGATCAACTGGAAGAAAAATGCAATTACCGGTATTCTTATTCTTACCGGAGGAACAGGGCTGGTAGCCTGGGGAGAACAATATGTAACGGCTCCTGAGGCAGCAATTTCTATTGCAACCGGGCCATTCTGGTTTATTGCAATCGACAGAAAAAATTGGAAATATTATTTTTCAGATAAATTCATTCCAATAGGATTGGCCATTGGATTTGCAGGATTGATTATGTTTTTAAAAGGCAGCGTAAATTCAAATGCAGCGCATGCCATTGCTAATGGAAACCTTCGTATCACAGCGTTTGTAGTATTGGGGTTAAGTTCCATCGCATGGGTACTTGGTTCTCTATATTCAAAGAAAAATCCGGCTTCCCAATCTACCTTTATGAATATTGCTCAACAGCTTATAGTAGCGGGATTAGCTTCTTTTTTAATTTCTTTTTTAAGAAAAGAATGGACTGATTTTTCAGTTGCTGCTGTTCCATTATCGGCATGGTTTGGAGTTCTATTTTTGATCTTCTTTGGATCGATAGTCGCTTATTTGTCGTACATTTGGCTTCTGTCCGTAAAACCCGCTGCCTTGGTAAGCACCCACACCTATATCAATCCTATTGTAACAGTGATTGCAGGTTGGATTGTTGCCAGCCAAAGCATCAATGGAGGTCAGCTGTATGGTTTATTCATCATATTGCTGGGAGTACTTCTAACGAATGTCACCAAGTATTTCAGACTTTCAAAACGGTCAAAGGTAAAAATCAGAAGAGTAAGAAGGTTTTTTAACAGAGCAGGCAGACCATATCAGCCAATTTAAACAGTATACAAAATCAGAATGATAGAGATCAGAAACATATCGAAAACATTTCACCAGAAAAAACAGTCCTTTAAGGCACTGGATAAGGTGAGTTTAAATATAGAGAAAGGAGATATTGTAGGAATCATCGGTTTTTCGGGTGCAGGAAAAAGTACCCTGATCCGTACAGTCAATTTACTGGAAAGACCGGATGAAGGGCAGATTATTATTAATGGTAAAGATTTTACCCAGCTCAATTCTAAGCAACTGGCTGAGGAACGTAAAAAAATCGGAATGATCTTCCAGCATTTTAACCTTCTTTCTTCGAGAACTGTTTTTGATAATGTAGCGCTACCTCTGGAACTGGACCATAGCAGCAAGGATGAAATCAAAAGAAAAGTCAATGAATTACTGAAGATCGTAGGGCTTGAAGATAAAGCCAATGATTATCCCAGAAGTCTTTCGGGAGGGCAAAAACAAAGGGTAGCCATTGCAAGGGCCCTGGCCAATGATCCTCACCTTCTGCTTTGCGATGAAGCAACCAGCGCACTGGATCCGGCTACAACGCAATCTATCTTACAGCTTTTAAGAGATATCAATCAGAGACTGGGAATTACCATCCTTTTAATTACCCACGAAATGGAAGTGATCAAAGCGGTCTGCAACCACGTTGCAGTGATAGACCAAGGAAAATTATTAACAAAAGGAACTTTAAGCGAGATTATTTCGGACAAAGAGAACCCGATAATCCGGCAATTTATAAATTCAGACATTATGACCCTGCCACAGGAACTCAGCAACAGACTGCAGAAAGAACCCAAAGAAGGTTTATTTCCGCTGGTCGAAATAGAACTTAACGAAAACATCACTGTTGAACAGATTCTTTCAACTCTATACAATCAATATAAAATCCCTTATAAACTTTTAAAGGCTGACGTAGAATATTTCGGAAATTCCAATTTTGGAAAACTTCTGCTGCAGCTTCAGGGTGAAGAGGAAGAAAACCAACAAGCGATCTATTATTTCAACCAAAATAAAATTCAAAATACAGTAAAAGGATATGCTTAGTGATACGGTAATTGCCCTTTTGGCAAAAGGAACCTGGGAAACGGTTTATATGACATTTTTATCCGGTTTTTTTGGATTTGTGCTGGGTCTTCCGGTAGGAATCATGTTATTTTTAACCAGAAAAGGACAACTACTGGAAAATGTGGTCTATCACAGAGGATTATCTATTCTGGTTAATATTTTTCGTGCAATCCCTTTTATTATTCTGATTGTGTGGATGATTCCTTTTACCAGAATTCTGGCTGGAACTTCTATTGGAGTAAATGCAGCTTTGGTTCCGCTAAGTGTGGGTGCAGCCCCGTTTATCGCGAGACTTGTTGAGAACAGCCTTATTGAGGTTCCTCATGGTCTTATAGAAACGGCAAGAGCCCTGGGAGCTTCTCCTTTACAGATCATTAGAAAAGTATTGCTTCCCGAAGCGCTTCCTTCCTTAATCAATAATGCAACGATCACTTTGATTACGCTTGTAGGATACTCTGCGATGGGCGGTGCTGTAGGTGCAGGTGGACTTGGACAGGTTGGTTACCAATATGGTTATATCGGTTATGATATTGTCATTATGAATACGGTATTGATTCTACTGGTTCTGCTGGTTTTCATTATACAATTTGCGGGAGATCGTTTATCAAAAAGTTTTGACCACAGGTAGTTAAGTTTGAGGGTTTGAGAGTATAGAAAGTTATTAATCTAGTTATTTTCGTTCTCTGTCTTCATCCATTTTAAATAAAAAATTAGAATGAAAAAAATAAATATTTTTGGTGTATTAACTGCAGGAATACTACTGTTCTGTGCTTGTTCGGGAAGAAAAGATGATCCGAACTTTATCCGTGTGGGAATTACCTATGGTCCGGAGCAGGAAATTGCTGAGGTTGCCAAAAAGGTAGCAAAGGATAAATATAACCTGGAAGTGGAACTTATTCCTTTTAATGATTATGTAGTTCCCAATGAAGCCCTGACAAATGGAGATATTGATGTCAATGCTTTTCAGCATCTTCCTTATTTGACAGAACAGTCCAAGCAGAGAGGATACAACCTCGTCCCTGTAGGAAATACATTTGTTTATCCTATTATAGCATATTCAAAAAAGATTAAAAATATCAGTCAGCTGCAGGAAGGCAACACGGTTGTTATTCCCAATGACCCAACTAATGGAGGACGTTCTCTGCTTCTTCTGCAGAAAGGCGGTCTGCTGAAATTAAAAGAAGGTGTAGGACTTCTGCCAAAAGTAACAGATATCACAGAAAATCCAAAACAGCTGAAAATCATGGAGATTGAGGGCGCACAGATCCCAAGGGTTTTAGATGACCGAGATGTTGTTGTAGGGATTATCAATAACAATTTTGCCGCTCAGGCAGGATTAGATTCTGAAAAACAGGGAATCCTTATGGAAGATAAAGACTCTCCGTATGTAAATCTGGTAGTGGCCAGACAGGATAATAAAAACAGTCAGAAAGTAAAAAACTTTGTAAAAGCCTACCAATCTCCTGAAGTGGAAAAGAAAGCCAAAGAAATTTTCAAGGGTGGAGCCGTGAAAGGATGGGATTAATGAGTGAGAGGGTTTCGAGATTCGGGATACGAGTTTGAGGGGTTTAGGGTTTGAGAGTATGTAAGGGTAGTTTTTTTACCTTCTATGCTTCTCTTCACTTTTTCATTCTTTACAAATAAAAATATTCAACAATGAGCTGTCTGCAAATATGTGGACAGTTTTTTTATTCATTAAAATTTATTTTCTCAATTTGAGATAATAAAAATTTTCTTTACTTTTGTTTTTAATCAAATAGAAAGGCATCATGTTAAAGAAAACCGTCATTATAAGTTTATTCACCTTTATTTCTGCTTCTTATATGGCTCAGACTAATAATACCCTTCCCGTTTATTTAGATGAATCCAAACCTGTAGAACAGCGTATTCAGGATGCATTATCAAGAATGACTCTGGAAGAGAAAGTGGCAATGCTTCATGCACAGTCAAAATTCAGTTCACCAGGCGTTCCAAGATTGGGAATTCCGGAATTCTGGACCACCGACGGTCCTCACGGGGTACGTCCGGAAGTAATGTGGGACGAATGGGATCAGGCCGGATGGACCAACGACTCTATCATCGCCTACCCTGCCGTGACTGCTTTATCCGCAACATGGAATAAAAAAATGTCATGGAATTATGGTAAAGCTTTGGGTGAAGAAGCCCGCTACAGAAAAAAAGATATTCTTCTGGGACCTGGAGTGAATATTTACAGAACTCCGCTGAACGGAAGAAATTTTGAATACATGGGTGAAGATCCTTATCTGACTTCAAAAATGGTGGTTCCTTATATTAAAGGGGTGCAGTCTAATGGAGTAGCAACTTCTGTGAAACATTATGCTCTGAACAATCAGGAGATGTTCCGTCATACGAGCAATGTAAATGTAGATGACAGAGCCCTTTATGAAATTTATCTTCCCCCTTTCAAAGCAGCGGTGACAGAAGGTGATTCATGGACAATCATGGGTGCTTACGATATGTACAAAGGTCAGTACGCCAGCCAGAATCAATATCTGTTAAATGATATTTTAAAGAAAGAATGGAATTATAAAGGCGTTGTAGTCTCCGACTGGGGTGCTGTAAACAACACGGAACAGGCGATTCACAACGGTCTTGATCTGGAATTCGGATCTTGGACCAACGGGCTTTCTGCCGGAACTAAAAATGCCTATGACAACTACTATCTGGCAAAGCCTTATCTTGACCTGATTAAAGCAGGAAAAGTAGGCACTGCAGAACTTGATGACAAGGTAACAAGATTGCTTCGTCTTGCCTATAAAACTACGATGAACCGTAACAAACCTTTCGGAAATATTGCTTCTGAAGAGCATAAAGCGGTTGCAAAAGAAATTGGTGAAGAAGGAATCGTTTTATTAAAAAATCAGGGTAACATTCTTCCTATTGACCTTAATAAAGCTAAAAAAATAGCGGTTATTGGAGAAAATGCCATTAAAATAATGACTGTGGGTGGAGGTTCTTCATCATTAAAAGTGAAATACGAAGCTCTACCTCTGGACGGAATCAAATCCAGGTTTGGAAAACAGGCCGACGTACAATATGCGAGGGGTTATGTAGGAGATATCGGAGGTGAATATAATGGGGTAAAATCCGGACAGGATTTAAAAGATACCCGTTCTGAAGCCGAATTACTGAATGAAGCTGTAGAATTGGCAAAAAAATCAGATTATGTGATTTTCGTTGGAGGTCTGAATAAAGCCGACTTCCAGGACAGTGAAGGAAACGACAGAAAAAGCTACGGCCTTCCTTATAATCAGGATCATGTAATCTCTGCTCTGGCAAAAGCGAATAAAAATCTTGCTGTTGTTTTGGTTTCCGGAAATGCTGTAGCTATGCCGTGGATTAAAGAAGTTCCCACCGTTTTACAGTCGTGGTATCTGGGTTCTGAAGCTGGAAATTCTATCGCCTCTATTCTGGCAGGTGATGCAAATCCGTCAGGAAAACTTCCGTTTACATTTCCTGTAAAACTTGAAGACAACTCAGCACATCAACTTGGAGAATATCCGGGACAGAAAGATGAATTGGCAGCAGGAAAAGGTAAAGATCAGAAAAATCCTATCAACATTACTTACAACGAAGGTGTTTTTGTAGGTTACCGCTGGCATGATACTAAAAATATAAAACCTCTGTTCAGTTTCGGTCATGGACTGAGCTATACAACTTTTGAATTCGGAAAAGCAAAAGCAGATCAGACCACCATTTCACAAGATGGTAAAATTACGTTTACAGTAACTGTGAAAAATACGGGTAAAAAGGCAGGTGCAGAAGTTGCACAGCTTTACATCAGTGATTTAAAATCATCAGTTCCACGTCCCGCAAAAGAACTGAAAGGTTTTGAAAAAGTATATCTGAATCCTGGAGAACAGAAAGAAGTTACTTTCACCATTGATAAAACAGCTTTAAGTTTCTTTGATGCTCAAAAACACGACTGGGTAGCTGAACCGGGAGATTTTGAAGCACTGATTGGAAATTCTTCGGATGCCATTAAAACAAAAGTGAAATTTACACTTAAATAAACTGAGAGTTAAGAGTATAAACTCTATTTAATAATTATTTGATAGAATGCAAACAGATTCCAATTGGAATCTGTTTTTGTATTTATACCGCGAATTACGATATTTTTAGACCTGTTAATTTTGTGGGATAAAGTTTTTTTAAACGCAAAGATTATTTAATTTGATCTATTATCTCAGGAAGCAAAGAAAGGCGATAAAGTCGCTGATGAAGCTAATTGATAATACGAATGCTTAGAAAGAATCAATTCTATTGATTCCATCTTTGCTCCCTTGCATTCAAAAGTATCTCAGATTAAAACTTTGCGTTAAAAATAAAATTCTAAATTTTAGATCTGCTCAAATATTCAATCTCCAAAAGCTTTTTAAACCATTAAGGAGTTTTAAGTGATGAAGAAAAGTTAAGATTCAAATAAATTTGAATGAAGCCCAGTACTTTATAAATATCTCCAGATATTCTCTTAATATTCTTAACAGCTTACTATTTTCTTAATGGTTCAAAAACTTCAGTGTAGATTTTCTGCTATAGCATAAATATTTTAGGTAAATAAAAAGCAGATTCCAAATTGAAACCTGCTTTTATTTTTATCTGACAAATTTTGGATTATTTTCCGCCACCGCCGTTTTTCTCTACATCGGTTTTGGTATTTTCTTTTACCTTCTGGTTTCCGAAACGCTTCACAAACGTAAGAGAAACTCCGTACCAGTCCCATTTTGAATATTCTCTGAAAGTCCCATCCTGGCTATAAGTTGTGTTATCTCCATAAGGTCTTTTAAAAATATTCATTAGCTGCATACTCAGCTCCATTTGGGTTTTTGGGAATATTTTAGTGACTGAAATATTGTGGAAAACATTGGTATTGTTCGCGTATGAATTTCCGTTGTTTTGATTGGCAAGTTCCACCCACGCACTCAGGTTAATGTTTTTATTGAACAGATTGGTATAAGAAACATTCGCAGAAGCTCCCCAATAGCTGATGTAATCTTTAGCTCCTAACTTGTTTTTTTCATTAAAATCTTTATTATTAATATAGTACCATCCAAATCCTGCATTGACGTTCAGCTTATTTTTCAGGAAGTTCTGATTGGTATTGGCAAAAAGGTAATATTTTTCAACTTTTCCATCAAAGTTCCCTGGTAACGAAACTGTTCTCCCATTTTCCGTTACATAAGTCGTCCAGTAATCCTGATTGGTATGCATATACCTTGCAGAAATAAAATACTTTTTCAGAATTCCGAATTTCAGATAAAGCCTGTCATTAGGATTGGGGTTCAGATTAAGGTTTCCTCTGGAATAGGTTCCGTTAATTTCAGGCATCACGAAAGGGTTAAACTCAGAATACCAAGGTCTCCAGATGCTTCGGTTATAGGTAAGACTTAAATCAAACTTCTCTGAAAAACTATACTTCAGCAATAGATTGGGAAGAAAAGTTCCATAAGAATCTCTTCTCTCTGTACCTGCCACATCCTGTGTTACTTTATAATCAATATATTCATATCGGATTCCGACTCTGGTTTCCAGTTTTCCGAAAAATGTTTTGCTGTAATTAGCATATAAAGAGCTTAAATGATCTTCATAATGGAATCTGTCATTCTTGGATAGATTGGCGTATTCCGGTGTACCATTATCAATACTGAATCCATAGAGCCTATTAGGAATAACATGGTTGTTCAATTCAGTTTTCCCTCCTACTTCCATGGTACCTCCTGTTTTACCAAAAGGATGGGTATAATCAATTTTCAGATAATAATTACGCATTTGGTTGCTACTGATAACTCCCAGCTGCTGGTTGGTAATCACCCCCTGCTTATTAATTTGTTTGTCAATCAAATTATCATTGTTATCGCCTGAATAATTGGTTCCCAAATTAACATCTAAAATCCTGTTCTTTTCTTTATCATAGTATTTGTAGAAGGCATTAGTTCCTAAATTTCGGCTGAATCCCCAGTTATTCTGGCTCTGGCGAAAAGATTCACCAGGATCTCCGTCTTTTGTCGTCATCCCATCAGATTCTGCTGAAAGTAAATTTCTGTTCTGTGAATATTCCAGCACAAATCCGAAATTATTTTTATCATTGATTTCAAATTCTGAAGTAGAGGAAAGAGAAGGGCTTTCATTTCTCATTAGGTTTTCAAGATTGAACTGGGTGAGCTTATTGCCCTCAAACCGGTTATCCCAGGTCTGTGTTTTCTGCACATAATTTCCGCTGTTGTAACTTCCTATAAAGGTTTGGGTAAACTTTTTCTTATGGTAATTCAGGTTAAAATTTGTGTATTGTGAATTCTTGGTACTTTGTCTGTTGTTCAGGGAGATGCTTCCTTTCAATCCTTCATCATCTCTCTTTTTCAGAACAATATTGATCACGGAACCTGAAGTTTCATATCTTGATGAAGGGCTGGTAATCACTTCAATCTTCATCAGGTTATCAGCAGGAATGGTTTTAAGGTATTCTTTTAATTCCTTTCCTGTAAAAACAGATTTCCTATCATTGATATATACCGTAACCATCTGTCCTTCAGCTTTTACATCATCATTATTGTCTATGCTTACCAAAGGGGTCATTCTAAGAACATCCCATGTTGTATTTCCTGCCAGAATTGCACTGTTAGCTACATTAAATACAGTTCTGTCTACCTTAGATTCTACGGTCGGTTTTCTGGCAACCAGAGTAACCGCTTCTATTTCTTTTGTATTTCCTTTTACAGTATCCTTTACGGCCGGGGTCTGAGCCTGCTGAGCCATTGCAAATGAACCTGCTAGTATTGCTATTGGAAATAATATTACTTTCATGTGAAATTATAGTTTTTCTATAAGACCATTATCTTCACAAGTTTGTTACATCAAAAAGTAAAAAAAAATAAAATAAATACTTAACTCCCAATAAGATATAAATTACAAACCCAACCATAAATTTAAAAACAGTGAAAAAATTTCAATAAATCAGCGTAATAAAAATCACATCCATAATAAATATTCTTAAAAATATATTTTATCTGTAAATTAAATTTTATTAAAAAAACTTTACAATTTGTCATGAATGCGTGAATCTTTTATTGTGAAAATAGGTTATTCATGATTCAAGTTTCAAAATTCTTATCAATAAAAAAGCCCGGATCTCACCCGGGCCGCTAGCAATAGCAAATTTACAAGGAATACTATTAAAAAATATATGCTAGTTTAAATTTTCAAAATAATGGATAACCCCCACTTCAGGCAGACGACGTGGATCCTTATTAAAATCAGACTCCTGATTTTTGCTGTTTTCCAGAAAAGAATTACTGAAAAGGGCGTAAGAAGGCTGTTCTGCCAGTCCGTTTTTCAAAAGTTGATGGGCTTCCACAATGGTTTTCCCATATAACTTTCTGAAGTTTCCAATATTATACTGTGAAAAAGAGCCGTAATGAACAATAAACTTGAGAGCCAGATCAATATTGGTACTCAAGCTCTTACTCAGCTCTTCAATTTTCCTGTTGAAGGCACTTCTCATCTTCCACAGCATTTTTGAAATACTCTGGTAAGACGGATTTTCATCATAACGGTAAAATAAAATGGCATCACCCTCAATCTCTGAAATTTCAAAATACTGATCGTTCACATCAATCAGTGTAGACAGTAACTGTCTTACAATATACTCACCTGTATACAATTTTGTATTGAACACAAATTCGGTAAATCCGCTGAAATCCGGAATTAAAATGATCCCCTCCTGTATATTTGTCTTCATAATGATATGGATTAAAAACCTGCTTCATCATTACAGACGAAGCAGATTCAATTTTACTTTATTGCCACCCGCCACCTACAGAACGGTAAAGCGTTGTTATAGCATTCAGTCTCTGGGTTTTCAGAGACGCCAGTTCCAATTCTGCCTGAAGTTTATTAGATTGCGCAATGATCACTTCTACATAAGTCGCTGAATTATATTTAAATAACAGATCAGCTTTCTTCACCGCTTCACCTGATTTCAAGACCAGCCCTTCTGCAATTTTCTGCTGTTCTTCCAGTTTCTGGATCTGTATCAGTGCATCTGAAACTTCGGCTACCGCTTTTAAAACAGATTGTTTAAAGTTGAGTTCCGCCTGATCAGCCACTACTTTAGACTGCTCATACTGTGTTTTCAACTGTTTCCCATTCAAAATTGGCTGGGCAACAGCTCCTGCCACCATTCCGAAAAGTGATCCCGGAACGCTGAACCATTTACTGATCTGAAAAGCATTTACACCGCCCTGCGCTGTAATATTCAATGAAGGATACATACTCATTTTGGCAACATGAATTGCTGCAGCACTCTTTCTTACCTCAAGTTCGGCCGTTTTAATATCCGGTCTGTAGCTTAATAATTCTGAAGGAACTCCTGCCGCCAGATGATCCGGAGACTGTACATTGTTCAGGCTTGCACTTCTTTCAATTTTCCCGGGCATTGAACCGGTCAACAGGCTCAAAGCATTTTCCTGGGTTGTCACAGAGCTTTCAATCGCAGGAATTGATTTCAAGATCTGATCTTTCACAATTTCCTGCTGCTGTACAGCCAAAGCTGTTGTTAATCCCAATTCCTGCTGTTTCGTCAGAAACTTCAATGTATTATCAGCATATGCCAGATTAGATTTTGTAATCTCCAGCTGCGTATCCAGCATCAGCAGGTTATAATATCCCTGCACTACAGCAGACACCACTTGTGTTTTTACCGCCTTTGCGGCTTCCTGTGTTTTCAGATATTCTGCTAATGCCTGTTCTTTTCTTCCTCTGATCTTACCCCACATATCGGCTTCCCATGAAAAACTAAGCGAAGTTGTATAATCTTCCATATACCTTTTTCCCATGAACTGTCCGGCCATCATCCCGTTCATACTGTTGTCTGAAGGACGGTTGATATTAGCATTGGCAGAAGCACTGATTGTCGGAATATTAGCCCATTTGCTTTGAGTATAGGCCAATGACGCAAATTCTATCTGCTTTAAAGCTACCTGAAGATCATTATTCTGCACCATCGCTTTATCTATCAAGCCTACAAGAACCGGATCTTTGAAAAAGTCTTTATAACTGATCTTAGCAATATTCTCCTCTTGTCCCGCAACAATGCTGTCACTTCTGAAAGCTTCAGGCATTTTTATTTCAGGCTGTTCATATTTCTGAACTTTACAGGAGATTGCCGTTCCTGAAATGAATGCGATATATGCTATATTTTTAATTTTCATTTTTAAAATCATTTGAATTAATATTCCCAATCCGCATCTGTAACTACCTTTCCGTTGATTCTCTCATGCAAAGCCTGGAATACCACAAAAAGAACCGGAACCACAAAAATTCCTAAGATCGTTCCGAAAAGCATCCCTGAAATGGCCGCATACCCGATAGAATGGTTACCCATTGCTGAAGGTCCTACCACAAAGATCAATGGCAGTAATCCGGTAATAAATGCCAGAGAGGTCATCAAAATAGGACGCAAACGTGCTTTTGCCCCTTCTACAGCGGAAGCAATAAGACTCTTCCCTGCTCTACGTCTTTGGATGGCAAATTCCACGATAAGAATACCGTTCTTCGCCAACAATCCGATCAGCATCACCAAAGCAATCTGTACATAAATATTATTGGATAATTCTGCGAATGTAATTCCCACAAACACTCCTGACAAACCTACCGGAATCGCGATCAATACCGCTAATGGAAGAATATAACTTTCATACTGCGCTGATAAAAGGAAGAACACAAACACGATACATAATCCGAAAATCATGACAGATTGCGAGCTCGAACCTGCTTCTTCACGGCTCATTCCTTTATAATCGTAAGTATATCCCGGAGGAAGTACCTGCTTGCTCACCTCATCAATGGCCGCCATAGCCTGCCCGGTACTGTATCCCGGAGCCGCCATTACCGTTAAATTAGAAGAATTAAATAAGTTAAAACGATCCACTACTTCTGCTCCTGTTACTTGTTTCAGGCTTACCAAAGTATTGACAGGAACCATCTGACCCAGATTATTTTTCACAAAAATTCCATTCAGAGATTCTTTATCCTGTCTTGTTTCCGGCGTAGATTGTACCAGTACTCTGTAATATTTCCCGAATCGGTTAAAATCAGAAGCCTGAATACTTCCATAATATCCCTGCATTACTCCTAACACATCAGAAACATTTACTCCCAACTGAGCAGATTTTACTTCATCCACAAGCACTTCAAACTGTGGATAGGTAACATCAAACGTAGTAAATGCTACCGCAACTTCCGGTCTCTGCATCAAAGCTCCCATCATTCCGTAGGAGATATTTCCTAAATTCTGAAGTTCTCCGTTGGTACGGTCTTGAAGCACCAGTTCCATCCCGCTGGTATTACCGAAACCGTCTACCGTTGGGGTATTGATCACAAGGAAATTAGCTCTTTTATCCTGAGAAAGCATTCCCTGAGTTTGTCCGATGATGTCATTGATATTATTAACAGCACCTCTCTCGCCTCTTTTTTTTAATTTAACAAAAATAGAAGCTGCCGAAGATGACATGGAACCACTGAATAAGTTTAGTCCGTCTACTGAAATCACTTTGTCTACTGCCGGATTTTTCATTAAAAGATCTTCCGTATCGGAAACTACTTTTGATGTTCTGTCCTTTGATGCTCCAGGAGCAAGATTAGCGGTTACGATAATGAAACTTTGGTCTTCATCCGGAATAAATCCTTTAGGTGTTGTCATAGACATCCATGCAAACAGTCCACCGAAAGCCACAATAATAATCAAAGCCACCCATTTTCTTTTTAAAAGGAACAATACAGCTTTTCCATAACGGAAAGTCAGTTTATTGAAGCTCGCATTGAATCCTGCAAAGAACCGGTCTTTGAAATTCATTTTTTCATGAGTTCCCGGATGATGTTGTTTTAAGAATAAAGCACATAAAGCCGGACTTAATGTCAATGCGTTAATTGCTGAAATTACAATGGCAATCGCCAGTGTCAATGCAAACTGCTGATAGAATAATCCTGTGGAACCACTCATAAAAGCCACCGGAACGAATACCGCTGACATGATCAATGTAATCGAAACAATAGCTCCTGTGATCTCACTCATGGCCGACATGGTAGCTGCTCTTGGATTAAGTTTTTTATGTTCCATCTTAGCATGAACCGCCTCTACGACAACGATCGCATCATCAACCACAATACCAATCGCCAACACCAATGCAAACAATGTCAGAATATTAATAGAGAATCCGAAAACCTTCATAAAGAAGAATGTTCCCACAATAGATACCGGAACTGCAATGGCTGGAATCAATGTTGAACGGAAATCCTGAAGGAAGATATACACCACAATGAAAACCAGAATAAATGCTTCTATCAGGGTATGAATAACCTGTTCTATGGATTGATCCAGCGCGTCTTTTGTCGCATAAGGAATTTCATAATCCATTCCTGCAGGAAAGGATTTTTCCAGTTCTTTCATTCTTTCCTGAAGGGCAATCTGTACTTCATTGGCATTGGATCCTGCCATCTGGAAGATCGCCATCGTTACAGATGCTTTTTTATTGTAATTGGAAGAAACCGTATAACTGTACGCTCCGAATTCTACTTTGGCAATATCTTTTAACTTTAAAACAGAACCATCGTTCAATGCTTTAATCGTAATGTTTTCATATTGTTCAGGCTCTGTAAATTTTCCTTTGTAGCGAAGAACATATTCCATGACCTCTTTACTTCTTTCTCCTAATCTTCCGGGTGCTGCTTCAAGGTTTTGGGTCTGAATAGCACGGGAAACATCGGATGGCGTAAGATTGTAAGATGTCAGTTTATTGGGATCCAGCCAGATACGCATAGAATAATCTTTATTTCCGTATACCATGGCATCTCCTACTCCTTTTACCCTTTTCAGTTCGGGAACGATATTGATTTTTGCATAGTTTTCAAGGAAAAGATCGCTCATGGTTCCGTCTTTACTGGTCAGAGAGACCATGGCAATCATACTGTTCTGTCTTTTCACCGTCGTAATTCCTGCCTGAATTACCTCTGCAGGAAGTTGGTTGGTCACCTGTGCTACCCTGTTCTGAACGTTAATAGCGGCCTGATCGGGATCAGTTCCCAATTTGAAAATAACAGTAATACTCAATGTACCATCATTACTGGCCGTAGACGTAATATAGTCCATATTTTCCACTCCATTAATGGCGTTTTCCAATGGTGGTGCTACGGATCTTGCAATGGTTTCAGCGTTGGCTCCCGGATAAGCAGCTGTTACCATGACGGTAGGGGGCGCAATGTCCGGAAATTTGGTAATCGGAAGGCTTACCATCCCGACAATCCCGAGAATAACAAGCAATACGGAGATAACCGTTGCCAGTACGGGTCTTTTTATAATTTTCTTTAGCATGATTTCTTCTTAGGATTTTTTCTGTTGAGCATTTTTCTTTTGTGCCACGACAGGAGTTCCCGGCTGTAGACGGTCAAAACCGCTGGTGATATACTCATCTCCAGCCTTCAGTCCTTTGGCTACAATAAAATTGTCTCCGGCTTTTCCGTTTACTTCAACCGGAAGCATTGCTGCCTTCCCGCCCTGAATCGTGAACACAAAGACTTTATCCTGAATGGTTCTGGTAGAAGCAATCGGGAGCAAAACAACATTGCTGTAGAACTGATCCAGTACAATTTTACCCGTGTTTCCACTTCTCAAAAGATTGTTGGGATTGTTGAATTTTGCTCTTAGCGTAATAGATCCGGTTGTTTTATTAAACTGACCTTCTACGGCATCAATCTTTCCTGTTTCCGTATATTTTTCACCTCCTGAAAGTAATAATGAAACTGCCGGTGTATTTTTGATCACCTCACCAATACTGCTTCCTGTGTATTGTTTCTGGAAATTATTAAAATCATTTTCGCTCAGACTGAAGTACGTATACACCTGATGAATGTCTGATAAAAGAGTAATCGGATCCTGATTACCCGGCGTCATTAAGCTTCCGAGACGATAATTGAATCTTCCGATAAATCCGCTCACCGGAGCTTTAATGGTAGAGAAATTAAGATTGATTTTTGCAGACTCAATGGTTGAAGTAGACTGGCTTACCGCTCCACGTGCCGCATTATAAGCAGCTTCTGCCTCTTTTACCTGAATTTCGGAAACCATTTTGCTTCTAAATAGTTCTTTTTTTCTGTCCAGATCAATTTTAGAAGTTGAAAGGTTCGCCTGAGCGGTAATTAAAGATGCCTGAGCACTTTTAAGCTGTTCACGGAAGACCTGATCTTCAATTTTGAATAATGGCTGACCTGCTCTCACAAAATCACCTTCATCCACAAAAATTTTGCTTAAATATCCTGTTACCTGAGGTCTGATTTCCACATTGGAAACTCCCTCGATAGATGCTGCATATTCTCTGGAAACAGAAGCGTCTCCCTGTATCACTTTTGCCACGGGTAATTCCGGCGCCTGCTGCTGATAGCCTTGGTTTTGATTATTTTTCCTGCACCCCGCCAATACGATCAGCGAGAGGAAAAGTAGAGTTGATTTTTGAATAAAAAATCTTTGCATAACAATAGTCCTTTAAAATTTCCGCACAAAATTCGAACGAAAAAAATTTAATAGGATTATTCGAAAAACTCCTTGTTTTGTCAAAAAGACTCCTTATTTTTAAAAATATGAGAAATATCATTCATAGACAACATAAATGATAATATTCAGTATTTTAAATCAAAATAATAGTTGAAATTTAGCAAAAAGACGTCTTAAATTTATAAATTACTGATTATCAATACAAATCATCTTTTCTATATTCCAGGGGAGATCTCCCTACGTGTTTTTTAAAAAACTTACTGAAAGACGCCTGATCTGAAAACTTCAATTTTGATGCTACTTCACCAATATTCAGGTTGGGATTTCTTAGCAGTAATCTGGCTTCTACAGCCAAAACCTGATGTATAATATCTCTCGGGGATTTAAAGACTGTTTTATTGATCACTTTCGTAAGGTATTTGCGGCTGATAAAAAGTTTATCTGCATAGAACTGAACATTATGTTCTTCTTTAAAATGATCCTGAACCAGCTTAAAGAAACTGGTCGTCAGCTCATCTTCTCTGTTGGTTACAACGTGAGGTTTTTCTATTTTCTTAAAATAATTATCAATTTCGTAGATCACCAGCGAAAAGTGATGCCAGATCATTTCATTGAAATAATAATTCTCTTTTTCCTTATCGTTCAAAACCTTCAATTCATCGAGATGGAAATTTATTTTTCTGTATACATCCGGTTCATTTCTGATGATGTGGGTAGGATCTGACGAAAGGCTTTTCAGAACATTGTTTGATTTATAATTAAATCCTGCATCAGAAATAAAATTCAATGAAAAGAAAATATATTTAGCATTGTAATCTTTAGAAATTTCATCCACCCAAAAAGTTTCTAACATCGGACAAAAAACAATATCACCCTTGGAAACTTCATAACTCTTGTCATCCAATCTGAATGTGACTGCTCCTTTCTGTACCATAAAAATGCAGAAATAATCTGAACGGTAAGGAATGTTCGGCTGTATGATATAATTAACCTTATCAATTTCCATCACAACAAATTCCTTGACTCTAAGATCAAACTCAACCTGCTGAAGAACTTCGTCAAAAGCTAGCTGCGAAACAAAATCAGGTTTAGGCTGGGATTTTTTAGGCATTGGAGAAAAATTAAATACGAAGGTAGTGTAAAAAGAAAAAAGAGCCAAGAAGTAAAGGTAGCCGAGAAAGGCAGATAATTGAATTTCACTTTTTATGGTTTCCTAAACAACAATCAGCAATTCCTTATCGTAGCCGTTATATTTTTCATCGATATATCCATGAGGATTACAAATCACCTCTGTTTCTCCGATCTTATATCTGCACAGCGTATGAATATGCCCGTGAATCCAGTATAACGGTTGGTATTCTGTAATTAAATCTTCCAGATCAGAAGCATAGGCAGCTGTTAGCGGATCTTCTTTGTAATGTTCGGGAACAGATTGTATACTGGGTGCATGATGGGTAACGACTATATTTCTAAGCACTTTCGAATCTTCAAGGCTTTCTTTTAACCATTGTTTTGAAAGCTGATGGATTTTGAAGGTATCCAAAGTTCTCATTTTTGAATAGGAAGGATCCCGACGGATCATCTTATAGTCATTCATTTTAGGCTGACAAAGCATTCCGTATTGAACAGGATTTCCGAAAATTGAAAAATCTGTCCATAAGGTAGCCCCATGAAAACGAATTCCATCAATATCTATAAATGTATTCTCCAGCATATGAACGTTGGTATCCAGCGATGCTTCCTTAATTTTATTGAGTGTTTTCGGGTATGAACCTTTGTAGTATTCATGATTTCCCAAAATATAGATTACAGGTTTATCGGGTATTGCCTCTTTAATCCATTCAATTCCTTTAGTTCCCAGGTTGACATCACCTGCCAATACTACAATATCCGCATGATCAAAACATAATTCCGTACTTCCAAATTCCCGATGAAGATCGCTGATGACCTATATTTTCATGATGTATCGTAAAAAGACAAAGGTAATAAAGGGAAAATAGAATGACAAGAAGACAAAAAAAGAACCGGCACCCAACCACCGATTCTTTCGTCATATAGTTTGTATATTTTTAGACCGCTTATTATGAAACAGCAACTTCCGCCTCCTTTACTTTTAAGCTTTTTACTATAAAATAGAATAACATTCCGAGGGCTAATAGAGCGTAACCGATTAAAATAATCAGATTCAGGCTTCCTACTGATAGTTCTGACGGAAAAACCTGGCTCATTAACGTCATGAAAGACAGCCCGATTCCCGCTCCCAGAAAGTAACTTGTAGAGCTCAAACTTGATGCTAATCCGTAATGTGCAGGCTCAACATCCTGAATTCCCATGACTGAAAGCGCGGTAAAACAAAACGTCATTCCTACTCCGGAAATACATGCTGCTCCCAGTAAAACTATTATTAGCGGATGCCCTGTATAAACGGAAATCAACAGTAACAATCCTCCAGCCAGCATAAATGACCATCCTAAAATACCCATTTGAGAAGAATTCAGACGTTTTGATATTTGTGGCAGAATGAATTTAGCCGTTAAAGCAGACAGGATACTGAACGGAACCAACATTAACCCTGCAGAAGCAGCACTGTGTCCCATATCTTTTTGAAGCATCAGTGAAATAAGAAATAAAAATCCAATAAAAAATGCTCCCAAAGTAAAGAATACGGCATTGGAAACTACCAGGGATTTATGTTTAAACAATTGTAAATCCACCAAAGGCTCAGCAACGGATTTTAAACGGTAATAAACCATAACAAGCAGCACTAAAGCCAACACCAGAGAACCTATTACCAAGAAAGGCTGGTCTTTAATATGAACCAATTCGTGGGTTCCGTAAGTTAAACTTAGTAATCCTAACACCATTAATACCCCTGAAACCAAATCTGTTTTCTGCTCAGTTTCGTTTTTTTCATCTACAGGCAGGTAATAGTAAGACAGTATAAGCGTAATTAAAAGAATAGGAACATTGATCAGGAAAACCCAATGCCAGCTTAAATAAGTACTGATAATTCCGCCTACTGAAAGACCGCTTCCAGAACCAATAGCCGCAAATGAGCTGAAAATTCCGATGGCACGATTTCTCTCCTGCTCTCCTCTGAAAGTATTGGTCACAATGGATAGTGCTGCTGGCATTACCAATGCGGCTCCCAACCCCTGCAAAGCACGGAATATTGCCAATACTTCAAAATTCTGGGATAATCCTGCTCCTAACGAAGTCAGCATAAAAATCAGGGCTCCCCATAAAAACATTTTCTTTCTTCCAATCTGGTCTGAAAGTTTTCCTCCAATGATAAGAAATCCTCCAAAGAACAGTACATACAATGTCTGTAACCACTGAACAGTTTCCGCTCCAATTTGAAACTGCTGCTGAATAGAAGGAATTGTTAAATTAATAATGGCAATATCCAACGCCTCCACAAATGTTCCTACCGATGCTAAAATTAATATTAAATTCTTCCTTGTATCCATGTTCCAAATTTCCTGCAAAATTAAAATTAACAGAACATATATGAAAATTTAACCTTAAATTTGGAACGATATTGAAAATATTAAATATTTAAAAGAACAAAATACCTGATACATCTTAAAAAAACTATAAAAACAGAACAAAATGGCAACTGAAAATTATATTCCAGATGAAAAAGACTTGTCTATCCTCCGTTTGCTTCAGAAAGATGCGAAGATGAGTGTCCGTGATATTTCGGCAAGAATCAACTTAAGTCCCACTCCTACTCATGAACGTATCAAACGTATGGAAAAACAGGGAATCATTAAAGAGTATACGGCTGTGGTAGACCGTAAAAAAGTCAATAAAGGAATGATGGTAATCTGTATGATTGCCTTAAATGTTCACAATAAGAAAACAGCTGGAAAATTCATTGAGGAAGTTGGTAAACTGAAGGAAGTAGTGGAGTTTTACAATATCAGTGGGGATTTTGATTTTATGCTGAAGATTCTCGCTCCCAATATGGATGAATTCCATGAGTTTTTTGTGAATAAATTATCAGAAATTCAGGGGATTGGACAGACGAAGAGTATTTTTGTGATGAACAGCATCAAGGAAAGTGCGCAGATTGTTTAAGCTAAAAAAGCAGCTATATAAAATATACATCCGCTTTTTCATTTTAAACCAGAATTTTCTAAATTATTCTGTTGTTATTTATTTCCAGTAATTCCAGACTGAGCCATCAAATACCGCCAGTGTCTTGCTGGTTGTATCATAGCAGATCATACCTGGATAAGGATTTTTTACGTTAAGATGCGGTGTTGCTACTTTGGGAAGAATCATTGCTTTATTCGGGGATTCCAGAACTAATACACCATCGGCTGCACTGGTTGCTTCCCCCATAATTACTCCTTTGCCTGTTTCTGCAGAATTGTTGACCAGAATCACACTTGAGTTTCCGGTATCTGATAAGGATTTCCAGGCATCATTTTCATACATTTTTACTTTGCTATCTGTCACATCAAAAATGAATGTTCCGTTCACTAAAGATCCTGTAGGAAATCCGGATGTGGCGGGAAGAATTAAACCTTTTGTATTTCCGGCTCCGTTTTCAAAATCCAGCACTGTACTTCTTCCATCTATCGATTGCTTTCCAATGGCTACCTGAGCAAAAAATGAGTTAAAAATCACCAAAGCCACTGCTATACTTATATTTCTTATATTTTTCATATTATTTATCGGTTAGATTAATCATTACAGCTTCTTTGCACACATTTCCATTCAGTACCATTATAAAGCTTTACACATTTATCCTGAATATCGTACAGAAGCATTCCTTCTTTTGGCTCTGCGATGGCATCTCCAGGCTGTGGAGTCTGGCTTACATGCTGAACTCTGGTAATAACAAAGCCTTTATTTTTTGATTCCAACGTTAAGAATCCATTAGGTATATTTTCCGGCCAGGAATCACGTTTCTGCTGTACGGTAATTCCGAATTTGGTATATCCGTCAGGAGTCCCTGAAATTCCGGGTTTTGTACAAAATCCATCGATCTCATCAATAATCAGGGGTGCATTTCCACAACTAGATTTATCTTCAGACAATCCTTCAGGCCAAAGAGAAGGACACATTGCTTTTGTTGCATTCGGTCCACAAAAACTGGAATTTCCCATTCCTAATCCTGTTACGGATCCCATCACAATAGCTACGATCTGGCTGTCATCACTGATGATGGAAGCTCCACCTCCCCCACTTACGTCTGCTTTTGCAATACAATACGCTCTTCCGGTAGGAATACCTACATATTCAACAGAAGGATAGGTTGTAGACTGCTGGGTAAATGTTCCACAAATTTCTACCACACTGCTTGTTCCCATTTCAATAACCGAGGTTGTTCCGGGATAAAAGCCCCCAAAAGAAGGATCTTCCTGAATCACTGATCCTACAAGGGACAGAAAAGATTTCGCTCCTAATTTGATTTTTGAATTCTTCTGAGATCCGAAAGTTCCTACTTTCACTGTTCCTGTCAACTTAACACTTGCTCCATCACCAATTTCCAACACTCCATCTACCTGAATACTATTGGATTGCAATTGTCCGGATTGTATGATAAGAGTTGCTCCGTTCGGAATACTGATATTGGTGCTTACACTAAGGTTTCCGTTGAGGCAATAGGTATTTCCGCTTGTGATTGCCTGTCCGGTATAAGGAATACACTGCGAATACGTCACAATGCCAAAAACAAGCATTAATAAAAAAATGATTTTTTTATTAATATTTAAAAATAATAATCTATTCATATGTATTTATAATATTTTAACGAATTATCACCGTTTTAATGAAAAATATTTAAATTTTCAACATCATCGACCGACTATTAAACAATTAACATACCAAACACGTGTTTAATTTTTTAATAATTAGTCAATTACGTCATCAGAGCATGTGTTTTTCTACACGGTTAAAAAATTTATAAATATTACACTTCAACCTATTGTACTCTTTAAAAATGATCAGCATTGAAGAGAATTTTTAAGGCTGAAATATTATTTTTTCAATATAATTTAGGTTATCGTTTAATAAAAAAAATATTGTGTCTTTACATACAGGATTCTTATTCTCAATACGGAATAATCAAAACGGCAGCAAATTGTACCATGATCTGCTTTTCACTATTTTCCTACTGAATAAAGCAATAGATAATCTGAATGGCAGACCTCAGCGAAAATTCATATTAAAAAACGTAAATTTGCAGCATGAATAACGATACGATATGTGCACTGGCTACTGCCAATGGAATAGGTGCTTTAGGCATCATCCGAGTTTCAGGAAATGAGGCTTTATCTGTAGTTCAGAAAAGTTTTCCGGCAAAAAAACTGGAAAAACAAAAATCCCACACCATTCATTACGGTTATTTTATGGATGAGGAAGAAGCTATTGATGAAGTTATGCTTTCTATCTTCCTTGCTCCGAAAAGTTTCACCACTGAAAATTCTGTGGAGATTGCTTTTCACGGCTCTCCACATATCGGAAAACGTATTCTTGAAACCCTGATTAAAAATGGTGCAAGAATGGCTAAAGCAGGAGAATTTACACTTCGTGCTTTTATCAACGGAAGAATTGACCTTTCTCAGGCAGAGGCGATTGCTGATGTGATTGCTTCTGAAAATGAAGCTTCAAGAAAAGTAGCCATCAATCAACTGAAAGGGGGAATCACCAATGAGATATCTCTATTAAGAACTGATCTTCTAAATTTTGTTTCTCTGATCGAACTGGAACTGGATTTTGCTGAAGAAGATGTAGAGTTTGCAGACAGAACTGCTCTGAGTGGATTATTGGATAAAATTGAACTAAAATTAAATTCTTTGATTGAGAGTTTCCAATACGGAAATGCCATTAAAAACGGAACTGCCGTTGCCATCATCGGAAAACCGAATGCCGGAAAGTCTACGCTACTGAATTCTCTTCTGAAAGAGGAAAGAGCGATTGTGAGCAATATTGCAGGAACAACGAGAGATACGATTGAGGAAGTTCTTCATATTAAAGGTCACGCCTTCCGATTGATTGACACTGCAGGACTTCGTGAAACGGTTGATGAAATTGAAGCCATCGGAGTAAAAAAAGCTAAAGAAAAGGTAGAAAACGCTAATATTCTTGTATATCTGGCAGACGCTGCTACGGAGGATTTTTCGGAGGATATTGAAATGATTCAGTCACTTTTGAGAGAAGATCTGAAACTGATTATCTGCGCCACAAAAATTGATGAAGTTATTCCAACAAAATACGAAACGGTAGAAAATATTTTCAGAAATGCCATTTCTCACGAGTTTGATTTCATTAAAATTTCTGCGGTTGAAAATCAAAACATCCAGGATCTGAAAAATGAGCTTTCATCGTATGTAGAGCATTTAAAAACTGAGGAAAATAATGTTGTAATCACCAATCAACGTCACTTTGAAGCCCTAAGAAAGTCTTTGGATGCTGTTGACAAAGTGAAAGAAGCTATTTCTTTCCAAATCTCTACGGAATTACTGGCCTATGAACTGAGAAATGCTTTAGAACATCTTGGAGAAATTTCCGGAGAGGTTACCAATGATGAAGTACTAGGGAATATTTTTTCTAAGTTTTGTATCGGCAAATAGCCTATCTCTGTAAACCCCTATGAATACTGCGTTTAATCAATGTTTTATGAAAATGTTGAGTGACATTTAATGACATTTTATACCATTAATTGACATTATTTTTGTTACTAATCGTGATACTGCGTTGTAAAATCGTACTACTTTTTTGAATTTTATGACACTCGGAGAAATTATCAGTGGTAAATACTGCTAAATAATGGCAAATACTGCCAAATACTGAGTGAAATTATCTAACATAAAAAAATCGGAAAGTATCAAATGAGCAGTAACATCAGGATTAATCGCATTTGTAGCTATTGTAACCAAACATTCGTAGCCAAAACATTTACTACAAAATATTGTTCTCACACCTGCAATCAACGGGATTATAAGAAGAAAGCCAAAGAGGAAAAAGTTCGTCAATCCAAAGAAGAATTTAGTACTGATTCAAAAGTTAGTAAACTCAAAAAGACTACTACTACCTTTGATATAGAACAGTTAAAAGCAAAATCTTACCTCAGTATATCGGAGGTTTGTGTTCTCTTAAATATGTGTGATTCTACTGTAAGGAAACTTATTAAAGAGGACAAAATTAAAACGCTACGTCTTGGTAAAAAACATATTATTCCAAAATCGCAATTGGAAGAATTCATTTAATTCTTTGTAGAATATCATTTATTTTAAGTTACAGCGATTTTAAATTGGAGATTGAATATTTTATTGTCTTCAAAATTTAAAATGCTGTACTTTCTTTGTTTAAAGTTTTCGCGATTTATTTTTGAAATCATCAGAGATAATTCTTCTTTTTTCCCTTTGTTTAAAGCTGTTTTCAAAGGTAATTTTTCTTTTTTTGTTTCCTTTAACAGAGATTTTAAACAATTCTTTCAAAAAAAAATACTACCACGCTCCCTAAAAAATGACTACTAAAAATCCATCTTCCTATGAAAAACCTGAGTTTTATTCAGGAAATTTGTCCTTTTTCAGAAATATCCCTTTAAAAACTACCCTATAATCAGTAATAAATCCCTTTTTATTTGATAATCGGTATTTTGTCCTCTTTTGAATGTCCTCTCTCCGTAGTCGTAAAACGTATTTGGCTATATTGCTCATATTGCCTTCTATGCAAATTAATGTTTAGATGGATTAATCAATTATTCATTGTTAATAATTAATAATTATTTAATTAAAGCAATTAATATTATTAATTATACAATAAATTGCTTTAAAATATTAATATTATAATAATTATTAATAAAATATATACAATTAAAATTAATACGCAAATAAAAATAAAAAATAGTTCTAAAAATAAGGTTATCAAAGTGTAAAATACCCTATATAAAAGAAAAATAGAGAAAAGAAGAAGAAAATAAAAGAACGAGCAGGGCAAAACGGGCAATATGGCAAAATGACTACCACAGAGGAGAAAATATAAACTCAAATGGTGCTTTGAGCTGATATTTTATAGAACATTAAATAAAAGAAGTAGACCAAAAATTATAATAAAGAGGGATCAAATCTCAGAAATAAGATGTTCGAATAATCTCCAATAGTAAAAATTTGTAGAAGATGATCTTTAGATGATTTAAAGAGAATTATTTCTTCTTTTGAATGATCTTACATTCGTAAAAGAGAAAAAAAACATCCAACTCATTTTCCTTTTAGTAGACCAATTTTCAAAAACATTTTGGTGTAGAATATCCAAATTGAAGTTAAAACCGAAATTTGAATCGACTACTGTGTTTAAATTAAAAGATTAAATGATTGAAAGATTAAAAAATTAAGAGATTGAGAAATTAAGAAATCGAAAATCGACCACCATCCATTTAAAACTCAAAAAAAGAAATTAGATTTTCCTTTGAAGAAAAATAAAAAAATAAATCCGAAGTATCAGGAAGAAACAGAGCATAAAAAGCAGCGAGTTTCCCTACCCAAAAGTAACTTTTACAAAATAAAACCAAAGAAAAGGTGTAAAACAGGAGGTTTGCGTTGTCTGTATAGAATATTCAGCTGAATGTTGTATCATAATTCGTAACAAAAAAGAGAAAAATTATGAAAATCTACCTGATGAAACGAGGCGGGCAATTATCAAAAAAGAATGCCGAAAAAGGAAAACCAAAAATGAACAGTTTGTTTTTACTGTATCATGATACCGACAGAAAAACCAGACACTATGAATTCCTACAACTGTATCTTTATGATAAGCCAAAAAACGAAACTGAAAAACTCCACAACAAAGAAACATCAAGTCTTGCCGAAGCGATAAAAGCCAAAAGGATTTTGGATATACAGAGCCGTAAACACGGATTTGTGAGCAGTGCCAAAGGAAAAATAGGATTTCTACAATATTTTAAAACATTGGTAGACAAACGTTTTGAAGTAAGCGGAACACACGGAAACTGGAACAGTGCCTATAAACATTTGCAAAAATTCTGTAAGAATAAAGATATTAATATTGATACCGTAGATGATTTGTTCTTGGAATCTTTTAAAGATTATCTTTTGAATCAGAAAGTTTCCACCCAAAACGGAAACAAACTCGCACAAAATACAGCATTATCCTACTTTAATAAAGTAAAGACTGCTCTGAAAGAAGCGTATCAATCCAAAATGATAAAAGAAAATCCTGTAGTCGGAGTAAAAGGAATCAAAGAAAAAGAAACCAATAGACAATATCTTACTTTAGATGAATTGCAGAAACTTGCTAAAACAGAGTGCTATTATCCTATAATGAAAGATGCTTTCTTATTCAGTGCTTTAACAGGATTACGATTTTCAGACATCAAAAACCTGACGTGGAAAAATCTCTCTTATGATACAGAAAACGGCTGGATCTTGAAATACACCCAAAAGAAAACAAAAGGAGCTGAACATCTTCCAATAGCAGAACAAGCTGTAAAAATAGTAGAAGTTACTCCTGAAACACTCCGAGCCAAAAATCCGAAGGAAAACATCTTTGAAAACCTGAATTATAGCGCTTACCAAAACAAAAAGCTTCATAAATGGGTAGAAGAAGCAGGAATCGATAAACATATTACATTCCACAGCGCAAGACACAGTTTTGCGACATTACAACTCACAATGGATACAGATATTTATACCGTAAGTAAATTATTAGGACATCGTCATTTGAAAACTACCGAGATTTATGCAAAAGTTATCGATAAAAAGAAAATAAATGCAGTAAGTAAAATGCCTGAATTGTATATTTGAATTATTCCTGTAAACCTGTAAATTTGTGGTATATTACATCAATATTATACCACAAAATTATTATAAAATGCCCAACTTCAAAGAAGATCACCCCGAATTTGAAGCCGATTATTTTGATCCGGAAAGCTTCTTTTCTCTTGAATACTATCGGGAGTATTATGAAAAAACAGAGAAAGAAGCCATTTTGTATTTTACCCAAAATGAACATCGTTACAAAGAACTGCAAAAAGGCTTTCCCAAACTATCCGTTGCAACACTAAAAACAATGGCTTGGAAATCATATAGTCCAGATATTCACTACGAAGAAAAATTAGCAATATGGAATGAGAGTGGAGCATCACCTTTTGATGCAGAATACCGCTTCAAATTCAAAATTAAAAGCAAAGAAAAACCTTTAACCATTGTAGCCAGTATTCTCCCTAAGAATGAGCTGCAAAAGAATTTATATCTACAATTCCTAATAGAATATATCAGCGGAGAATATATTAAAAATAACGAGTTGTATGGAGCAAAGATTCTTTCTTATTATGATTTAAAAGAACAATTCCTAAAAGATAAAAAAGATGTGAAAATAGAAAAAGAATCTATCACACAAAAATGCAATCAGATTGCAAAGGACTGCTCATTAACGGTTAATTTTAGTGATTATCTTCACTATCTTAAGTATCATAATAACTTATCATCTTTGAATATAGAACAGCTCGAGAGAATCGAAAACCTTTGGGCATTGGCGATTGAATTAGCTTTTTATCAGCATTATGCAAAGTATTATCTGTTTTTAGAAAATTATGACAATAGCAGTACTAAAGATAAAAAGCTGTATAAGTCCGAAGAAAACAAAACTTTTAAAACAGCAGAATATTTTGATGACTTAAAACTGCTCAAATTGCACAAATTGCTCGTAGATGAAAATTGTATCTCTGAAATTAACTACAATGATTTCAAAAAAGTGTTTACCCAAACAGAAATAAGATATGGAATTTACCGCCATCAGAAGATTAACTGGAAGCTCGAACGTAATCATGGTATGAATAAACAGGCATTATTAACATTGATTGAATATGTGGTAAGTCCTGATTATACAGATGAAAATAAAGCTATAATAAGTAAAATTATAGGAACTTGCTTTACCTTTGAAAACAAAGACATATCTGAAAATATCAGTAAATCTTTTAATGAAGCCTTTAATTCATTCAAAAATAAAAAGTACAAAAACTCAAAAAAAATAGAAGAAATAATGAATAAAATATTATAGTCAAAAATAATAGCTTGATTATCAATACGATGTTCCCAAGGTTAGACCTTGGGAATTTCTATTTTCGCCCAAGGTAGGTGTCAATATTTTTATTTCATAAAATTTTAACATCAGTTTTATGAAAAAATCATTAAAAAACCTAAGCACCTCAGAAAAGGAGGAATTGTTTAGTCTTCTTCAAGCCAAAAACGTACTGACTACGGAAGAAGCAGCCATATATCTTAATATCAGCATTCCTACGCTGAGAAAATTAAGAAAAAATAAAAAAATTGCCTCCCATCAACCCGTTAGGAAAGTCTTTTATATGCGTGAAGACTTAGACGGCTGGTTGCTAAGCAACAGGCAGTCTGACAATAATTCGATTGAGAGCCGTGTATCAGGATATTTTTTAAACTCTAAATTCTAATAAAATGAAAAAGATTTTAAAATTATTGTTCAACCTTTGGGCAAACCACGTTAAACACATCGAGTTTCTGACATTATTTGCTTTCTATGAAGCTATAAAAACAGGAAAATATAAAAAAGAAATAGAGCAAATCCGTAGTCACATCCAGCAAGGAAATTATAGCCTTGCCGATACTCTCAAAAAGAAGCTGTACGGAATGACATTCTCAGCAATATTTCATTCCGATAGAAACAGGAAAAAAGACAATATGGTGGAGTATACAGGCGTGGTAGTGTTGGATATTGATAACCTTACCAAAGAACAAATCACACGATTAAAGCCTATCATCATTAAAATACCTCAGACTTTGATGTGCTTTATTTCTCCGTCTGGAATGGGATTAAAAATCGTCGTAGTTACTGATAATAAAGACCCAAACCAACATAAAGCCTGTTATCAGCAGGTGATTAACTATTACAAGCAACATCTCAATGTAGAATTTGACGAACAGACCAATGATATCACTCGATTATGCTATGTATCCGATGATTCCGAAGCATATTTTAATCCTAATGCTGAAATATTCAACTGTGGATCCGAAGTATCCGATCAATCCGCACATTCAGGAGAATCAGAAGAAACTTTGCAAAACAACAAAGATACAGGCAATAACACAAATACTGATCAGCAGTTTTTACATCAGATGAAATATACGGTTAGTTATACAGGCAACAAAGTTTTGTTTGAAAAAGGCTCAAGAAACCGCTTTATCTACATCTTGGCAAGCAATTGTAACCGATACGGTTATGACAAAGAAAAAGTAATTAATTACTGCTTGGAACATTATTTAGAAGCCGATTTTCCAAAAGAAGAAATCATTGCTACAATTAGCAGTGCTTATGAGCGTACAGAAGAATTTGGGAGCTGGGTTAAAAAAGAAAAACCTGCAAAACAGCCAGTTAGCCAACCCATATCTAAAGATAGTACAGAATGCTCCTCTAAAACTGTTAATAATGAAAATAACACAGCAATCATCACTAAAGCAGACACTATCAAAACAGAACTAAATACAGAGAAAAAAGAAGATATTGCAACAAAAACCAACACTACGATTGAAAATGCTTTGCCTGAAAAAGATGGTAGTATTCAGTTGGATTCTCCATATATAAGCCATGTAGTTAAAGAATGCCTTCCTTCATTTATGCAGGAGATATTATCCTACATGGATTCAGAACGAGAAAAAGACATTTTTATCATCGGTTTTCTAACGGTAATCAGCGGAATTATTGATATTCAGGGGATTTACAACAGGAAAAAAAATTATCCTGCGGTGTACTCGTTTATTTCTGCTCCACCTGCATCGGGGAAAGGAGCGCTCAACTACTGTCATCAGCTGATTCTACCACTTCATAAAATGCTTAAACAACAGAGTGAAGACGCATTAATACAGTATCAGATGGATTTGCAGGATTATAACATCCGAAAAGCGAACAAAGAAAAAGATTTGGTAAAACCAGAAAAACCACCGTATAAAACGGTTTTAGTTCCTGCCAATAGCAGCAGTTCGCAAATTGTAGAGCATCTCTCTGATAACGGCGAAAAAGGCGTTATCATCGAAACCGAAGCAGACACTTTGACGAAAACCTTAGAAACAGACTTCGGTAACTTCTCTGATATCCTTAGAAAAGCCTATGAACACGAACATATCAGCTTAAGAAGAAAAACCAATAAAGAATATTTAGAGCTGTACGATCCCCGTTTGGCGGTTACATTAAGTGGCACTCCCGATCAGCTGAAAAAGCTGATTAATTCGGTAGAAAACGGACTATTTAGCCGATTTATTTACTATGTATTCCAGACTACTCCGAAATGGAGGGATGTTTCTCCGGTACAAACCAACGAAAAACCGCTTCATACCGTCCTCGAAGAAACAGGGAATTATCTTGCGGAAAAGCTCATAGAACAGCAGAAAACTCCGATAGAATTTCATTTGACAGACCACCAATGGAAGCAATTCAATGAAATCTTTAGGCAGAGAGTACAGGAAATGAGCTGTTTTGTAGGTGAGGACATTTCAGCGAATATTTTCAGATTAGGAAGTACCACATTCAGGATAGCAATGGTATTGTCAATATTAAATCTTATAGAAAGTGAGGATACTGCTGATACCATAGGCGGAATACATATTTGCAGTGATGAAGTTTTCGAAATGACAATGTCATTATCCCATACCTTTTATCAACATTTGGAGTTTGCTTTTAAGCTGATTAGAAACACCAATGATGTGATTAATACTACATTACAGAAGTTTTTAAACATCCTCCCTAACAACTTTGATCGAAAAACCGCCGTAGAGATTGCTAAAAACGCGGGAATCAATGTTCACGAGAGAACGATTGATAAATACCTCAAAAGGCTTACAGAATACCATTATCTCACAAAAATAAGCCATAACCAGTATGAAAAAAGAGATAATAAATAAAAAACAATTGATATTTTACTAAAAATCAGAGCCGTTGTATTCTATACAGCGGTTTTTATTTCAACTATGGTTATATATTAAAGCTGAACTTTTGAAAAAAACACATAATTATTTAAGATTTTATATTTTTCCTCAATAACTAAATTAAGATTAGTAGGAAGCAATAACTCATATTCTTCCCTTTTGCTTACAGATTCAATGTATAAACAATTGCATCCCTTGGGAACTTTTATAAAAATAAGAGTTTCTCTATTCAGGGGTTTATGGTCACTATTCAGGTTTTTCCTGTATGATAAATCAATAGAAGTACTCAAAAATGCTTTATCAGAAATGATAATTCCTTTTTTAAGACGTTTACCATTGAGGAGGTAATTTCGTAGAAAAGAGTTTGATATTCTCCTTACAACAACAATATTTTCATCAAGTGAAAACTTGTGAATTTCATCATTTATACCATTAACTCTCCTAATTATATACTCTAAACCTTCCGTTTGATTAAATTTATCCTTACCCGTACGCAAAAATAAATTAATACTATAATAAAACCAGCCAGCATAATACCGAAGGTGTTCAACAGTTGAATTATTATATTCTTTTTGTTTTAACTCCAAATACTCAGAATGAGTACTACCCCAATTATTAATAAGATTAGGTGATAAAAAATAAGTATAATTATTAGGTTTGAAGTCTTTTGCTATTTGCTGCTGCAATATAAATTGTACAAATTTTTCAAATATTTGGGGAAACTTAGAATTTATATAATTGTAAATCATTAGTATTAAAGAACATAGTTTTAAATATGCTAATATGGATAAATATACTATTTAAAACAATATAGAAAAGTTAGAAATTTCATAAAGAAAATAAAGTTTGCTTTCAGCGTCTTTTTATTATAGAGGAAGAGCTCAAAGAAACGTGGGTTTATCTACAAATCCTAGACTTAGGAACAAATAAACTTAGAAAGAAATACAACCTAACCTCCTGTTAAATATAGTTTGCAAACCTATGATTATTTAACTTAAGCGAAGTCCATGAATAAATTTGAACGGTACAACATGATTGTAGGAAAAATAAATTTTAATGCGACGTGTTTTGTCGCAATAGCTGTATAGCTTTGTTTGAATAATATAAAAATTAAAGAATATGTCAAATTTAAAAGAGATTGAAAAAAATGTTTCAGTAAAGTATGGAGACTGCAAAGGTGTAGTAGAACTAGATTTTAAGGATGGAATTATAACTCTAGATGATTTTTGCGAGGAAATGAATATATCTATTGAGGACAAGTTTATCGTTGGTTTTGAACTCTCAGATGAAACAATCTTAGGAATGACAGGAGAAAATATTCATATAAACATATTATATGTAGATGAGAATGTTTATGGAAGTAGCTTTGATGAAATAGAAAGAAAAGCAGTGAATGACGGATACATTGAAATTCAAAAGATTGGTAAATATATTAATATTAAAGATTTTTTGAAGTATGTCAAAAGATTGAATCTATTAGCAACAACCACTATTACAGATAGAGTAGAAATCAAGATACTTGAACGTTAAATGTTGAGAAAACAGTATTTTTGAGCTCTATAGAAAATATTAAGATATGACTTTTTACAAATTCAGAAATTTTAGTAACTACAAATATTTATTGGATATTATTGTTAATCAAAGATTATATGCTTCGAATTTCAGAAGTCTCAACGATAATCTTGAGGGCCAATTTACCTCCAATGCATTTGATGATACAAAAAAAAGAGTGACATTAACTCCAAAGAGCGAGGATCATATAAGTATATGTTCTTTCAGTGCAAATTATAAAAGTCATTTATTATGGTCGCATTATGCAGACGGACATCGGGGAATGGCACTTGGTTTTACAATTGATGATAACAAATATAATATCCAAAAAGTTAATTATGATGGGCTATCTCATTTTGATGACCTACCTATTACACTTGATGAAAAAAAACAGGTTTTTCTGAACAAAATAAAAGATTGGGAATATGAAGAAGAATACAGAGTTATATCAGAAAAACAATGTTTTATTGATATAAAAATTGAAAAAATAATCTTTGGCACTGAAGCTTCTAAAGCTGATAAAGAGTTAGTTACCAAACTTGTTGAATTAATAGATAAAAATATTGCAATTGAAACTTATAAAGAGTTTTAGTTAAATAGATCATTTTAAAATTACTTTTGGCATCAAATATCCAAACTGAAATGATAATCGATTTTTAAACGGAGAACAACGCTTAAATTAAGTTTTATACTGATTAGGATTGAGGAATGTTAAATTATTATTAAGATAAAAACATAAAATTGTTGTTTGAAAATATTAAAATTAATAGCTTTACGGCAGTAAACGAACAAATAAAAATATATAAGAATAGAAATATTTAAAATTAGATAAAAAACATATTGCATTTCGCAAACTGATTTCTGCCTTTGAAAAGTCGAAAATTTAAAAGTGTAACAGAAAGGAGTTTAGCAAAATGCTCAGGCTAGGGCTTGAGCGTTGCTTTACTTTGTTACACAGGGCTTCGACTCCCTCAAAGGCAGGTAAAGACAAACGTCTCAAGCCTGTTTTGTTTTCATACATCATCATTACGGGTTTCAGTAAGGAAAAAAGAAAAATAACTTATAAAATTAACCCCAAAATAAGCTTATGAAAACAACTATTACTACTCTATTTACAACATTAGTTCTCTCCACTACCCTCTCCTGTAATTCCAAAGGAAATAATTCACAACCCGAACAAAACAAAGTATTTACGATCACAAAAATTACCGAAAGTGGTTTTGAAAAACATGGTAACTCCTATAAATACAATTTTATAGGAGAAGCCCGGAATAACTCCACCAATATTTATGATGATGTCTATACAACTTTAGAAGTCCAGCTTGAATTGGAGAACGGGAGTATTATTACCGAAAGAGATTATGATAGTGGGCTTATGACAGGTTTCGGAGATACTGAAAAAGTATGGAAACCCAATGAAATCAGAAAAATAGACGACCACGGAGGATTAGATTCTGACTTTATTCCTGCACATTACAAAGAATATAAAATCAAAAAAGTAGTAGCAATATTTGATTTTAGTACAGAGGACATTATCAACCATACCAAAGATACTTTTACTGATACCATTGATATTACCAAAAAATGGAACGCCTTAAAATAATATTACAGAAAACAACAAATAAATTATGAATCTTAAAATTTACATTATGAAAACAAAAATTATGAAAAAAGCTATCATCTTGGGATTATGTACACTTTTAATCAGCTGTTCAAAAACTACTGATGAAGAAATCAACGAATCGCAAACACCGATCACAGAGAAAATATTTGCATTCAAATATATAGATAATGGAACGAATAGTGTTGTTCAACTTAATCCTAATAATGGTAGTGAGATCAAAACAATAGCTAATCTGGGAAATCAATATTTAAGAATTGCGAAATATTATAGCAATACAGATGAAATACTTGGAGAAGTGAACGAAAATAATACTAAAAAGTTCTACAGAATAAAAGTTTCTGATGGAACAATTTCTAAGTATAACTACAATGGATATGATGATTTTGTTATTGGAGGAAATAAACTTTACGCCTTTAAATACAATAACAGCAACAACAGTATTGTAGAATTAAATCCAACCAATGGAACAGAAATTACCACATTGAAATCTGTTGGAAGTAATTATCTTAAAAACTTTGTTTTCTCACAAACTACCAATACCATTATTTGTGAAAACAATACAACAAAATCACTTTACAAAATTAATATTACAAATGGGAATACAGAATCTTTTAACTATTTCGGGTATGATAATTTAGCTATTTCAAAAAATGGACAGTTATATGGATTTAAATACACCACTAACAATAATCAGATTGTAGAATTAAATACCTTGAATGGTAACGAAATAAAAACAGTTAAATCAATGGGAAGCAAGTATTTAAAGAATATGCTCTATTTAAATTCCACCGCTGAAATTATTGGGGATTTAATTGATTCCTCTACACATAATTATTTTAAATGTAAAGTTTCTGACGGTACTTCAAGCGAAAACAGCTTTGGTAAATATGATTATTTTATCTTCTAAAATAAAAACGTACTTTAAAAGTCATTTAGAGAATCTTCTTTAAAAAAGGAGATTTTTTTGATTTTAATGTACTATCATAAAATAAGAGATAAGTGTTATTTGAATCGTAGTTTTACTACAATTTTTGAAATAGTGTCAAAAAAGTTTAGTTTTGGCATTATTTTTATCTACATTCAGTGATATAAAAACACACAAATCATCATGAAAAAAAATAGATCTAATGCTGAGAAAATTTCTGAGAATCATATAGCAGGCATTAACCGTGTGGTGAAGCTTGACATTGTGATTGATGGAAAGCCCATTAGCCACTTTAAGCATTTCCGATTACAACAAAGCGCTAAAACCCACCACTACTTTGAACTTACTCTAGCGCACGATTCATTAGATAAAACACAAAACCATAGCTTAGAACAAGCAAAACAATTTTTTGGAAAACGACTGACAGTAACTTTCAAATACAAAGATCCGGAAAACGAAAGTCCTGAAAGAACATTTGTAGGAGTTATTATGAAAGTGGCATTTAGTCAGGAGGAAATGAGTCTGGGAAATATAGTATTGAAAGGAAATAGCCCAACAATACTCATGGATTCTGCTCCACATACTCAAAGCTTTGGAGGAAATCAACCTGTGAATACTTCCATTATTGCTGATAGAGTAATTAAAGAGGCAGTGGGTAACAATGATTTTGATATTAGAATAGATACGCAAAACAATAGTTACATCAATTATAGTTCACAATATTGCGAAACCCATTATAATTACCTTGCTAGAATTGCAGAAGCTTATGGAGAACAATTCTATTACGATGGAGAAATACTACACTTCGGAAAGTTACCATCTCATGAAAAGTCTATAAAGCTTATTGATGGCAGTAATGTCAATGATGTGCAGATAGAATTAAATGCAATACATATAAAGCCTGAATATTTTGGATACAATAGTAGTAATCACGCAAAGATGATTGGTGTTGATAATCAGATCAAGCATCTTGGTGAATTATCCTCAGAAACTTATGAACTTAACAACAGTATATTTAAAACCCGTTCATTGACTCCTGCTCCTGTAAATCCTAATATGTTCCTTGATATAGATGATTCACAAAAAAGTGCAAGAGGGAGTAAAGCGGTAGATGTTTTTAAAGTTTCAGGAAAAACAACTGTGCCATTTCTATATACAGGCTGTGTAGCAGATCTAGCCATGAGAAAACCAGATAGCAACCAAACTTCACACTTCACTACATTGATGATAACTGAAGTAAATCATGAGGTGGATGCAAGAGGATATTATACAGGAGATTTTGAAGCTATTGCCGAAGGAACTGGCTTTATGCCTAAACCTGATTTTATAATACCAAAAGCTGAACCACAAATTGCAACTGTTATTTCAAATTCAGATCCTTTAAACCAAGGAAGAATACAGGTAAGATTTGACTGGCAGTTGAATGATACCACCCATTTTATCAGAATGATGAGTCCAGATGCTGGAGGTACAGGTTCAGTAAGCCAGAATAGAGGCTTTGTAGCTATTCCAGAAATTGGAGATCAGGTAATGGTTGGCTTTGAATATCATAATCCAGATTTCCCTTTTGCAATGGGTGGAATGTTTCATGGTGGCATAGGCTTAGGCGGTGGTATGGACAACCGTGTAAAATCTTTACAGACCCGAAGTGGTCATAGGTTGGTCTTCACAGAGGACGAAAGCATTTTACTGACTGATAAAAGTGGTAATGAACTCAGGTTTGATACAGAAGGAAGTAATATCAATATTACCGCTCCTGAAACCATTACTATAAAGTCTAAGAACTTGAAGTTTGATATTGAAGAGAATATCGAGACCAAAGCAGGAAAGAATATGGATACTAATGTTGGGCAGAATATAAAGATTATTGCCAAACAAGAGATTAGTCAAGACAGCGGTAAGAAAACCATTATCAATGCTGGAACTAATACTGAAATATCAGCAAAAGCACATCTAGACCTCTATGGTAAGGAAAAATTCATTGGTTATACTGATGGGCAAACTGAGTTCGGAGCAAAAGACAGAATGCATGTATATGGAGCTAATTCATTATTGACCGCTAAAGATAAGATCGAATACAGAGCTCCACAAATGAATAAACTTCCTGAGCAAGGAGTATTTGATTATGATAAAGAACCTGCAATTGTAGATGTATTTTGGTTAAATGATACTGGTGAAAAAGCAATAAAAAAATTGTATAAGGAAGAAGAAGCCAGTATCGAGGTCATTACCAGAAACACCAAAGAGGGAGAAGAAGTTAGTATTGATGTTCAAGAAACTGATGAAAAAGGAGAGAAAATCATGAATACCTACTCAGGTGCAGTTGATAAAGATGGAAAGGCTCTATTAAAGAAAATTGTGAAACATAGTTAAAACTTCTTTTATGGGAAAACAATTAAAGAAAGCAACCTCAGTATTTTCGATAAAAAAAGTAACAATAAAGGGGACCGAGAAAAAATTTGAAAATAAGGTACTGAATAATGATATTGGAAAAGAATATATAATAGTAATAGCTCCACAGAAGTATCAACACGGTAGTGGACTCCTTAAAAACGCTAGGAATTACTGGAAAAACGATGCTGGAGCAAACGGAAAATTCATGTTTGTTCTTCAGGGGATCAGAAGAGTCAAATTAAATCAAGAATTTAATTTTAATTGGACAATCCTGATGTATACTTACGGATATACTGAATCTCAAATAACAAAAACAAAAGAAGCTTTTCAAAAATTAGCTCCTGAATGTAATTTTGTCAAAATAGCTAGTTATCAAGAAGCTATAAATTATATTAACACTAAAAATAAAGACAAGACAACTGATGATAAAAAACTTCGGGAGAAGTGTTTAGTAGAAAGAGTTTTTATATATTGCCACGGATTTGTAGGCAAACTAGCTATGGGATTGACTAATAGGAGCAGTGGTGATGAAAAGCTTGATTGGGATGAAAAAGTTGCTTCTAAGCTACATAAAAATGCTTTTTCTAATTCAGCAAAACTATATAGTTTTTCATGCAAAACAGGGTTAGGTAATTTAGAGATTGAGGAAGAAAATAATCTTAAAAAACAAGTTTATGATGGTGAGGAATATTCTGGACAAAGTAGTCCAACAACAATGATTCCCATGTCTCATGCAGTTTATAAAACAATAACATTACCATTATTAGGAGAAAAGAGTTTGGCTCAAAAATTTGCAAATGCTACAGGTGCTACGGTACATGCATATTGTTCAAGGTCAGATTATGAAGATACATTAAATACTTCTGATGAATTAGACTTTATGGAGTATTATGAAGCAGGTGATGGTAAAAAGCCAGCCAGAGTAAATGATCGTTATAAATATTTATTAAATAAAAAAAATCGTAAACCTGAGGATGTTAAAAGATACGATACATTACAAAAAATTGATAAAAAAAGAATTTTAATTGATGGGGGGAGATTTGATTTTGATGGTGCACGTTACCCTGTAAAAGGAGGAACTACTCCAGTTGGCGTTCCCAATGATATGAAAACTTATATAAAAAAATAATCAAAAATGGAAAAATTGAAAATTTTTGCAAACAAAAATAATATTATCTGGGCTCTATGTATGTCGAGTATCTCTACTCTTATTCTTTTTTTGATAGGCTTTTTTTATCTTACTAGTGTGGATAGTTCTACGCTTACAAGCCCATTTTCTATTTTGGGTTATTTTGTTTTGCTCTATTTTATTTTTAAAATATCCACTTATTATAAAAAACTAACCATATTAGGATTAGTAGCTTCTATATTCATATTTTTCTTCTTATATCTTCTCCTTTTTTTATATGCAGATAAAAACAAAGACTATTTAGAAAATATTATAAAATTTATACCTATAAAAGAATGGGATAGTAATGGATACGACCCTGCTGAAGAAGAGTTATCATCTCAATTTTGTGGAATAATGACCCTTATCGTGTTGTTTCTGCAAATACTCTTTATCAATTTATTACCAGATAATTTTTTGGAAAATAAAAAACTTGTCAATTATACCTCAATTGGTGTAATTGCAGTAATTATAATTGCTTTAACAATTGTTATTTTCTTTTCATAGTTAATTAAAAGTTATGGAAGAACCATATTATATCAATACTGCACGTGGATATTATGATATAGCAGAAAAACTAAGTAGCGGATATAAAGATATTGATGGAATTAGACTCATAAATCCTTCACCAATGGTATTTAATCATGAGGAGTTAAAATGGATAAAAGAGCATCTGTCTGACTTTTTAAAACAGAATTACTCTGATATTCCAGACGACATCTTAAACCAATTACATAAGATTACTTTAAATGAAATTAAAACAAGATCATATATATTCACATGGTTTTTTAACACTTTCGATGAGGATGTATATCTTATGACGTTAAAAGTTCAAAATAAACTTTATAATATTTATATGATAAAATACACTGAAATGGAAGGGATATATGACGGAACTGAACTCATAGATCACAAATTAGCAAATAAGGTAAGATTAGAAAGTGAAAACTGGTATAAAAATCTCTTTAGTGATGAACAAGAATATTTGAAAAGTAAGTATTAATTTATAGCTTTAATTATGGCTAAACATATTACTGATACCACCCAGCTAAAATGTAACAAAGGAGCTTCACCAGCCCCACTCACAGTAACAAGTCAATCCTTTATGAGTATTGATGGAAAACTACAGGCTACAGAAGAAGACAAACAGCCTAATACTAATATTAAACCTTTTGGAATATGCAGTGTTTTAAGATCTTCTTGTACTCCTTCACCTATTAAGTGGAACAATACCTCTGATTTTGAAATTGATGGTAAAAAAGAACTGTTAGATAATTCAACATGCCAATGTTCTATTGGTGGTAAAATTTCCGTTGTACAGCCTGCTCAGAACTTTGTTGAAGAATAGATAGTTTAATTTGCGTCTGCTCAAAAAAGTCTTCTTTGAAAAACGACTTTTTTAATTAAATTTGATAAAGTTCAAAAACATAACAACTAAAATCTATTGACTATATTAAGCAATCCAGAAGCTAAAGAACTATTTGATTTAATAAATAAAGAATATATTCATATTTATTAAATTGGTCATCACAGCAGTATGTCCGAAGAAATATATTTAGATTGGTTGGTACCTTTGAAACCTGAACGATCAGAATATGAAAATACAAGATTGCTGAAATAATAAATATTTGATTTTATATCAAATTGTAGATACATAAAAACTAAAATACATGAAAATAACTTTTCCTTTACAAGAGGTAATTGAAGACATTGTTAACACAGAGAAGTCCTTATCCACTGCATTAATGAAGCTTGCGTATTTTGGACGGCAGATAGATAATCAAGAGTTAATTAATTATACTAATAAAGAATTAAATGGTTATGCACCTGATGATGACATTCCTAAATACAGAAGAGCAGCAGGAACGTTAAGAATAACCATCCAAGCCTATCCAGAAAGACATTTTGGTATATTACCTGCTTCAATGTTAGAAGAGCCCTATAATGAAATTTTCCAATATTTAAAAGTTAGAGAAGGAATTGCTTCTATTGAAAAGTTAGCAAAAGAAATTTCAGAGGAAGATTCGGGAGAAATTGGGGTGACTTTCCCTATGGAAATGTTACATATTTTACAGGAACCTGCAAGAAAATTATACAAATCAAACACCAGAATTGATGTAATTGCAGCAAGTGTAAACGCTAATAAAAATATTGTAGTTGCGATACCAAATGCAATTAGAACAAAGCTTTTAGATTTTGTAATGAATATCGCAAAAGAGTTTGGATATTCTATTGAAATTGAAACGTTTAATGAAAATTCAGAGGCTAATAATCAAACAATAAATAATTATATGAGTACAACAATTAACAACACAGGAGATGGTAACTTAATTAATACAGGTGACCACAATCAAATTGACAACAAAGTTCAGATCAATAAAGGAGATTTAGCAAAACTTCAGGATGAACTTAGAGGGCACGGAATTGATGAGGTAGACATTCAGGAAATCACCACAATAATTGCTGAGGAACAGCCAGACATAGAAAATGATAGACTAGGCCCGAAAGCGAACAATTGGATCTCTGGAATTTTAAATAAATCTTTAAATGGTATAGGAAAAATAGGGACAGCGGTTACTGCTAATTTATTGGCTTCTTTGATAAAAGCCTATCTTGGAATGGGAGCTTAAAAATATATTATGAATTTAATAAGTCAAATAGTAAATGAACTAATAGATGATAAAAGCTCCTTAAATGGAGCTTTATTAAAAACAAAAGTTTTAGCCAGTAGAATAGGAAATCAGGAGCTTTTGAAATGGACTAATGCTGAACTGTCAGGTTATAATAGTGAGGAAGATTTACCTGAGTATAGGAAGAATATTTGGAATGCATTAAAAGGAAATGTATTAAACGGAAATATGAAATATACAAATTATGAAATACCCACAATAAATCTTGATAAGGAGTTTGAAAGCTCACTTAGGTGTTCGAGCTTTCAAGATAGTGTAAGTGCCTTAGAAAGTTTACTTCAGTTTGATGGAAACTTAAGTATTCCCGTCAGACCAGAGATAGTCCATATTATAGAACAAAATTGGCAAGCAATGGGAAATCCTTATTTGAGTATTATATCTTGTAATAAGTTACTTTCTCGATCAAGCATTGTTGACATTATCTCAAATGTTAGAAGTAAGTTACTTGACTTTATGCTTGCAATTGAAACTGAATTTGGTGAAAGTGTTGAGATACAGGATTTAAAGTTCAAAAACGAAGAAATAACAGGCATTATGCATCAAACTATCATTAATAATAATGGTGATGGAAACTCAATAAATACGGGCAATGAAAACTCATTATCTAATAATTCAGGAAGTATTAAGAAAAGTAATTTAGGAAATTAAAAAATTGAATGGAAGAAAACTATAAAATATGGATGGTTCGTGCTGGTAGTGGAGGATATTTAGTTGATGAGTTCTTAGCATGGGGTTTTGTAGCAATTGGTTGGAATGATTTAGGACAAGTTCCTAACAATATATCTTATGATAATCTAAAACAACTTTATATCAAAACATATCCCGAAGACAGTGTAGGGAGAATCAATCAGAATACCTCTCAGGTTTGGAGATTCGCAAAAGAAATAAAAGTTGGAGACAAAGTTGTTACGTACGATTCAACTAGCCGAAATTATTATCTGGGTGAAATTACATCTGATTATGACTTTGATACAACCTTAACTTTCCATCATATTCATCGAGTCAATTGGATGCCAGAACCTACAGGTAGAGATGTTCTTTCAACAGGAAGTAAGAATACACTTGGATCAGTCCTTACGACTTTTGAAATTGGTTCTGATGTTTGGAAGGATTTAATTAGTTCAAACCCTGAGAATGCTTCAGAGGAAGAAATCGTATTAGAGGAAAAACAAAACCTTGAAGAAGAACCTGAAAAACTGGAAGAATTAAAAGAAGATGTACAGTATAAATCTCAGGAATTCATCAAAGACATTATAGCGAATCTAAGCTGGCAGGACACTGAAAAATTGGTTGCAGGTATTCTAAGAGGAATTGGATACAAAACACGAATGACACCATCTACTTCTGATTTTGGAAGTGATATCATTGTTTCTCCAGATGAGTTAGGAATGGAAGAGCCTCGAATAAAAGTCGAAGTAAAGAAAAGAACCCGTGAGAAGATTGGAACATCTGATATTAGGGGCTTTATCGGAGGTATGAGGGACTATAACAAAGGGATTTTCGTAAGTACATCAGGTTTTAGTAAAGATGCCCGACATGAAGCAGAAAGAGCTAATGTTGCAATTACTTTAATTGACTTAGATTGGTTAGTAGAATTATTACTAAATAATTATGAAAATTTAGATATAGAAACAAAAGCTTTAGTTCCGCTTAAACGAATATATTGGCCTGTTTAGTATAGATATTGCTTATTAATCTTATGTTCTCCACTTTAAAAATCAAAAAAATATCAGACTTCCAATAGAAAAAAACGTTGTAGAATTCTCCTTAAAATCAATTAATAAAATTATACAGAATCAACACAAGAGAGCTAACAAATAATATTTCCTATTCGTGATACTACTTTACTTTAACCTTAACAGAGATACATTATGGATGATAATTTTAGCAAACTATATGAAAAAATTGATAAGGTACTAGAGAATCAAAAATTGATCTTAGAAAAGCTGAATCAAAATCCTACATTTTACAGTTCTAACTCTAGATTAGGCAACTCTAAAACGAAACCAAAATCTACAAAAGCTGAAATAAAAGAAGAAATAAGAGAGTATGTTCAATTAAAAATACATTATGGACCAATGCTACAGCGGAAGTTTAATTTAGCAACTGAACCTCATATTAATAGAATAAAAGAATGAAGTCATCTTGACTTTTTCAAAAATTATATTTTTTATTTGAAATAAAAAAAGGGATTAGGAAATTAGAGTCGCTAA
>NZ_PCOU01000031.1 GCF_002979455.1 Chryseobacterium sp. MYb7 | reverse complement strand
AGTGATCAAAAAGTAAACAGTCGCGTGAAGAAAAATGAAGCAGGCAAATCCTAAAAAATGAAGTAGACTACGGAGTGAGTGATTTTGGAGCAAGGATGTATATGAGTGACCTTGGTAGATGGGGAGTTATAGATCCGTTGGCAGAGAAAATGAGAAGATGGTCTACCTACAATTATGCATTTGATAATCCAATAAGATTTGTTGATCCTGACGGAAGAGAACCATTTAATGAGTATGATAAGAATGGCAAGATGATTAGTAATTTAGGTGGAAATAAAATTGATTTTTACCATCAAAGAAATGGAGATACTAAAGTAGTTAGTCGACAAACTGGAGCTTCAAATATTATTAAAGGTGGAGAATCTATTATTAGTGGTTATACTCATAGAGGAAAAGATGTAGGATGGGACACTATAGCACTTGAATATTTTGGAGGAAGTGGACCTGCTCGCAGTCTATTTAGTGATTTTAATGATTCTAATGATGGACCTTTTGCTTCTCTAGATAAGCCATCGTCTCCATATTCTTCTTTAGCAAGAAAGGATGCAATGAATTCAAAAGAACTAAAAGGAGTTGTTAAAATGGATTATCTTCAAGCTAACCCCATCACAGCAAATTTTGATGGGTATGAGCAGATGTGGGGAAGATCAAATGTGTCTTGGTATAAATTAGGAGATGAAACACTTTTTTTAATGACTGATTCTAAGTCACAAGAGTCATTGTTTTATAGATTACCAGTAAATAATTTTGAAAGAACCGAAGGAAAGCTAAAAAGCTTTGGAAATACATATCAGACTTATATATGGACTGAAAGCAACTCCGAAATTCAAAAAAAAGTAATTAACCCAACCTCAAAGAACGTTTTTAAACAAGCTATAACACCACCATCTATACTAACAAGACCTAGATTTTAAATCGAACAACTTAAATTAATAAATATGAAGAAAAGTATAAGTTTAATTTTATTACCTTTTTTATTTTCGTGCCAAAATATTAGTAATGAAGATATATATGGAAAATATTCACCCATATCATACAAAAATACATATGACACTTTAACGATTAACAAGGATGGGGTTTATAACAGAGTAATTTACAATATAAAAGGGAAGAAAGTGTTGAATTACAATTCGAAATACAAATTAGAAGGTAACACAATAAAGTTTAATGATTTTTATTTAAATTTTGATAAAGATTTAATTGCCTTTCCAGAAGATGTGAATGATACTGATATGACTTATACTACTTTTTTTGAGAAAAAAGATAAGAATATTGTACTTTGCTTTGGCTACCATGATGGGGAGAATTGTTATAAAAAGATTATAGAATAAAAAAAACACTGAGCAAAGTCCCCACTAGTGCGAATGTCTCGTTCGTTCTTAGATAATAAACAAAGAGGCTGTCCAAACTTTTCGGACAGCCTCAATTTTTGTTGATTTTATTCGTACCCCTATACAAGAGGAGTATATGAACATTTGATTCTCAGACGGTATATCTGACTTTTCGGATACTCCCTTTTTTTATCTGATCTGAGATATAGATAATTGGTTTTTGTTACTGATCAATTGACCATTTATAAACTAATCATTGAAATTACTAAATTTATGGTTTATGGTAGAGCCCATACGTACTGCTATACCGAAAACAACTGTCTATTTATTATTAAATTTTGAGATTTCAATTTCCAAAACTTTTAGAAATTTATAATAAAAAAGTATTATAATAACTTTTAATTCCTACATTTCATTTTACTTACCTTTGCCCAACTCATCCAATAAATGAACAACCAATGCTATATATTGTATCTTATATTTGTAAAGAAAGACAATGGTAAATCCCCTCCCACAAAAATACCCCCTCCCAATTTCTCTCAATAGTTCAATCATTCCTTTATAGAAGAATTTACGACAATTTAACACCAAAAAAAAATTAATGAGTGTAGGGACACAAGGTACTAAGGATAAAGAGGTGGACATCAAACAACTTTTCTTTGCTACCCCCCTGCCAACAGTCAAACTTTTTCTCATACAGTTGTTTTATTGTATGTGGTTTTTGTAGATCTAATTTTATTTTCCACTTACTATTTTGTACTGGTAATATTCTTTAAACTATATGTTTTATTATTATCTTTTTTGAACAGTTTTTATTGGTGCGGTTTGTAGTTAAAAATATTTTAATAACTTTAATTTTAAAGTTAAAATCTCTGTGAATTGGCATGAATATTGACTTTATTAATATATCAAAGAACTGTTTTTAAGTTCTTTTTTTCTACATAGATTGTCACAATTGTATATAAAAAATGCCTAGAAGTGCTCGAACACAACTAGGCTACATCAATAAATTTTAATACATCTAAAACTTATTAACATGACAAATTTACAAAATTGTCTTGATACTGCTAGTATCTATTGTGGCACATATGCCAAGTATAACAACGGAAGCCTTTATGGTAAATGGTTAAACTTTTCGGACTATTCCGATTATGACGAATTACTTACAGCAATGTATGAACTTCATTCTGACGAGTCTGACCCAGAATTTATGTTTCAGGACTACGAACACTGTGAACTGTTTGAAAAACTAGGATTGATTAGTGAGTGTAATTTATCTTCTGAAATTTACGAAATAGCCGAGCAAATAAACGATTCTGGACATGATTTAGAAATTTTTGAAGCTTACCTTGATTGTGTTGGAAAAATGGATTTTCAGAGTGTTTATGACGGTGTAATAAACTATTATATGGGTGAGTATTCAGACGATGAAGAATTTGCTCAATATATTTTAGAAGAAAGTATTCCCGAAAGTCTACCAAATTATATTTATATTGATTGGGAAGCTACAGCAAGGAGTATAATGTTTGATTATTTTGAAAGTGACGGACATTATTTCCGTAGCTAAAATACAATCAGATTTAAATAGATTCAATCGGGTTCACTCCAAGCGTTTTTAAGAAAAACAGTGACCAAAATCGTGACCAAGTGACTAAAAGTGACCAAAATAAAAAAGCAACTTGCTGTAAATTAGCGAGTTGCTTTTATTTGGTTGTAGACCCACAGGGATTCGAACCCCGACTGACGGTACCAAAAACCGGAGTGCTACCGTTACACTATAGGTCTGCTTTACTTTGGTGATGCAAATTTATATATTTTTTTCTTATTTACAAATACCTCCTTTGAAAATTCTTGCTTTTTTAAGGTGAAAAAGGATAAAGTCTGAATTTTTCTATACCCAAATACCCTATTATTCTAAAAACAAAAACCATCCTTAAAAAGGATGGTTTGTAGACCCACAGGGATTCGAACCCCGAATGACGGTACCAAAAACCGGAGTGTTACCGTTACACTATAGGTCTGTTTTATTTTGGTGGTGCAAATTTACAGCTTTTTTCTTTACATACAAGAACTTTTTAATTTTTTTTTTAAATTTACTGTGGATTTTATTTACGGAAAATATGCTGATAGACTTCAATAATCTCAATATTAATCAATTATCATTCAATACGGAATTTGAAAAGAAAGTGAAATTTTTTCTTGAAGAATGGTTTTCGGAAAAAACAGGAGTAAATGTTCAGACATCAGGCTCTACAGGAGTTCCGAAAATCTTTGAAATTGAAAAAAATAAAATGGTCAACTCAGCAGTGATGACCTGTAATTTTTTGGGATTAAAAGAAGGTGATAAAGCATTGCTGTGCCTGCCGGTAGAATATATTTCAGGAAAAATGATGATTGTACGTTCTATAGAAAGACACCTGAAATTAAAAATTACCGAACCTTCTTTAAAACCTGTTGAAAACCTGAATGAAGAAATAGACTTTTGTGCCATGACACCACTTCAGGTCGAAAACTCGCTGGAAAAACTTCATTTGATTAAAAATCTGATCATTGGCGGAGCTGCAGTCTCAGAAAGTCTGAAAAATAAAATTTTGCAGATGAACCTCAGTACTTCAAATCGTATTTTTGAAACGTATGGAATGTCTGAAACCCTTTCCCATATTGGTTTAAAACAATTGATGCCGGAGCAGGAAGATTATTTCACAGTCTTTGAAAATGTAACCATCTCTTTGGATGATAGAGGATGTCTTAAGATTTTCGCACCCAATGTAAATGCTGAAGAATTGCAAACTAATGATTTAGTTGATATTAGAAATGAAAAACAATTTAAATTCCTCGGAAGAATTGACAATGTGATTAACTCAGGAGGAGCAAAAATTTTTCCGGAAACCCTTGAAGCTTTGGTGAAAAAAGAACTCCCAAACGAAGCCGTATTTATCGGTTTGCCAGATGATAGCTTGGGTCAGAAATTGATACTTGTTATAGAAGGAAATGAGTCTGATGAGGTTGTAAAGAAAATTTCAGAAATACCGTTTGAAAAGAATTTCCACAAGCCAAAAGAAATTATTTTCGTCCATGAAATTCCAAGAACTCCCAACGGAAAAGTAAATAGAATAGAACTCCAAAAAAATATAAACATCAACCTCTAGTCTCGGTTCTTGATTCTAGTATCTCAAAATCTTTAAAAAAATGAAAGACTTTTCAAAAGAACTCAGTTTCAAAACTTCCCGCAGCAGTGGAGCGGGCGGGCAAAACGTTAATAAAGTAGAGACTGCTGTTACCGTACTTTGGAAAGTAGAGGCATCAGAATTCTTTAATGAAGATGAAAAAGTATTGATTCAGGATAAACTGAAAAATAGAATCAATGCAGATGGGGTTTTATTTCTCACCGTTTCTGAAAGCAGAACCCAACTGATGAATAAAAATAAATCCATTGAAAAAATAATCGAAATCGTCAACAAAGCGCTTATTGTTCCCAAAAAGAGAACCGCAACAAAACCATCAAAAGGACAGAAACAAAAGAGATTGGATAACAAGAAAAAACTTTCAGATAAAAAAGAAAACAGGCGTTTCAGATTGTAATTTAAAATTTTATTCCCGATTAAAAAAAGAATTATAAAGCACATAATTAAGGGTAGTGTATCCGATACATTCCGTTTTTAAGTCCTATCTTTGTTAGAATTAATAATAATTGATCATGACAGCAACCATCTTTTTATCTGCAAAACACCGCCAGTCGGGATTGCTGCTGTCTTTACTTTACCTTCACACAGATTCTTTTCTGAAAAGTTCTAAGGACTTCATCATTTAGTCCCTGTCAGGATCCAAGACAGGGAATCACTTCCGATTTATTTATTACTTTTTGCAGTTTTCCATAGAAGAAGGCTGTTATATGCCTGGATTCTACATTGGATCAGTGGGGATTTACTGCATCTTAATTTTAAAAAAAATAAAAAAATGTCCAATCAAATTATTGTAACCACCGGAATTTATGATGCTATAAAAGATACACTCAGAAGAAAAAAAGTAAGCATCGGAGAAGAAAAAAGGCTTACGGAAGAACTTAGAAAAGCGAAACAGGTGCTGAGGAGAGATCTTCCTGCTGATATAGTCACAGTAGACAGAAAAGTAACATTAAAAGACCACACCTTGAACTTTGAACACGAATATATTTTTGTGCCGTCTACCAAAGCAAAGCTTAAGAAGAATAAACATTCCATTCTGTCGGATATTGCTCTTGCGGTAGTAGGATACAAAGTAGGAGATATCATAAATTGGCCTTTCAGAGAGGGAGAAAGGAAAATTGAGATTTTAAAAGTGGAAGCCTGGGAAGGGTAAAGCTTTGTTGAAAATATTAAGTTGAATTACAATGAAAGCGTGGCTCATTTTGGGTCGCGCTTTTTTATAAACCTGATGTGTTAGAAAACGCAATTTAACAAATGATAAAAAAAGACTACTCTATTACACTTTCTTCAAGTGCTTTGACTGCATTCCGTTTTTAAGTTTTATCTTTGCAAAAATTTTAAAAATGAGCAAACCGATAACTGAGTTCATAGAAAAGTATTACCTGCACTTCAACGCAGCTGCATTGGTGGATGCTTCCAAAGGATATGTTGCACATCTTAAAGATGGCGGAAAAATGATGATTACTTTGGCAGGAGCAATGTCTACTGCTGAATTAGGGAAGATTCTTGCTGAAATGATCCGTCAGGGAAAAGTAGATTTTATCTCTTGTACAGGGGCTAACCTTGAAGAAGATTTAATGAACCTTGTAGCACACTCTCACTATGAAAGAGTTCCTCATTATAGAGATTTAACAGCTCAGGATGAGTGGGATCTTTTAGAAAGAGGTCTAAACAGAGTTACAGATACTTGTATTCCTGAAGAAGAAGCTTTCAGAAGATTACAAAAACATATCGTAGAGATCTGGAAAGATGCAGAAGCTAAAGGAGAAAGATATTTCCCGCACGAATTCATGTACAAAATGATCCTTTCAGGAGTATTGGAGCAGTACTATGAAATTCCTAGAGAAAACTCTTGGATGATTGCTGCTGCAGAAGCTAATTTACCAATTGTAGTACCGGGATGGGAAGATTCTACAATGGGTAACATCTTCGCTTCTTACTGTATCAAAGGAGAGCTTAAGGCTACTACAATGAAATCAGGTATCGAATATATGACTTACCTTGCTGACTGGTATACTAAGAATTCAGGAGGAAAAGGAGTAGGATTCTTCCAGATTGGTGGAGGTATCGCAGGAGATTTCCCTATCTGTGTGGTTCCAATGTTGTATCAGGATATGGAAATGCATGACATTCCTTTCTGGTCTTATTTCTGCCAGATTTCTGATTCTACAACGTCTTACGGTTCATATTCAGGAGCAGTTCCAAATGAAAAAATCACTTGGGGTAAACTTGATATCACTACACCGAAATTTATCGTTGAAAGTGATGCTACCATCTGTGCACCATTGATGTTCTCTTATATCTTAGAAAACTAAGAACAAAATTCTCAAACGAGATTACCATATCAGCGCTTCAATTCATTTGAAGCGCTTTTTTATTTCTTTGGAAAAAATATTAGACTATTTAAACCATTAAGAAAAATGAAGATGATAAGAATAATTAAGTTTCATCTTTGATGAGAAGTAAAGTATGCCGCTAAATAAAATAGCTTCAGCTATTTCCCTTAATATTCTTTAAAACTTAAATAATCTTAACGGTTCAAATAAATGGTAGACACTTTTCTTACAGGTTGCACAGATTTTTTATCTGTAAAATCAGTCCAACGAATTCACCAACACAAAATAACGATATGCCAAGATTCCCTTTTCAATTTTAGTCAGACTATTGGGATCTTTACCACTCAATTTTGGGAGTACTTTTTTATTAACCGCATTCAGCAGTCTGAAAAATGATTTTTTCATATCTTTATCTTTTAATGAAACATCATTGAGTTTAAGAGAATTCAAAAATGATGCAAAAAAGATAGTGAGCAGATATGGATGAAATTTTCAAACAACAGGTGTACGAAGTAGCAAGGCTTATTCCTAAAGGAAGAGTGTCTACTTATGGTGCTATAGCGAAGGCTGTTGGCTATCCTAATCATTCCAGGCATGTAGGAAAAGCGATGGGAGGATGTCCGAAGGATGTTCCTGCTCACCGTGTCATTTCAAGTTCGGGAGTATTGTCTGTTCCGGAATTTCAACCTAAACTGGAAGCAGAAGGAATCACTGTGGAAAATCTTAGAATAAAAAACTTCAAAAAACTGTTCTGGGATCCTTTGGAGGAATTGTAAATTTCAAAGAATTTTTTTAACGCAAAGTTTTTATCTGTATACTGTATATTTTTAAAGGAGCAAACGCGGAATCCATTTCATTGATTCTTTCTAAGCGAATGTATCATTCATCACAAAGCTTCATCAGCGACAAAGTCGCAACACTTCGCCTCCTGAAATAAAGCATAAGAATCATCAATCCTTTGTGTCAAAAAAACGTTCACCTCAAAACCACACAACAAAAAAATGTCACTCCATAATTTAATATGAGTGACATCTATATTTTTTACAGTTTCAAGCCGTATTATTTTCTTCCTCTTGGGAGACCTTTCAGTTCTTCTTTCAGCTTTTCGTTCTCTTCTTTTAATAGAGCAATATAGTTTTGAAGGTTTTCAATAATAGCTCCAGGGATATTATCATAGTTGTTCTGGGTAGTAATGATTCCCGCAGAAGAAGATCTATCATTAAATACAGGATGGTCATTATTAACAACTACTGTAGCTTCCTCCTCTTCATAAATATCTTCCACCGGTACATTCAAAAAACGGGCAAGCTTATCCCATTCATCTCTTACGATCCTTACATCACCGCTTTCTTTTCTGCTGTAATTAGATACATCTGTTGCGATAAAATCAGCTACCTGCTGTTGTGTGTAGCCTTTTTGTTTTCTGATGACGCGTAATTTTTCTTTTTGCATGACCGACATTTTATACAAAAATGGCAAAAAAGCAGAAGCTGTACAATAAAAAGTAGAAAAAAATATGCGATAAAGAATGAGATTGAAGATAAAATGATACTAGGCTTAAAAACACAAATATTATCTGATGTAATTGTTGAAAATATTCTTCGTACTGCCATTTATTTCACAATAACTTCAGATTGATCAAAAATTATTGGTAAAAGTAGGTATTTAAACCTATAAGGTTTGGATTAGCAGTACACAATTTTATCGAAGATAAAATCCTTTCGCATTAAAGCATGAGCCATGTAAAAAACTTGTGCCTTTGCGTTTTTCCAACCCTTTTCAAACAAAAAAAAAGACTGCTCCAAAAATGAAACAGTCTCTCGTAAATTATTTTTCAAGTTGCTTATAGCTTCTCTGTATAAAATCTGTCAGGTCTTTTCCTTTCAGTAAATTTTGTGAAAGCTTGGCAAGATCCAGAGCATATTTGATTAAACTCTCTTTCTTTTCAGTATTCTCAGTCTTTAAGATTTGATTGGAAAGCTCACTGTTCGAATTCACCACAAGATTATACATCTCCGGGAAACCTCCCATTCCGAACATTCCACCTCCGCCTGTAGCCTGCATTTCCTTCATTCTTCTCATAAATTCTGGCTGGGTAATCGTGAACGGAGCATCATTACTGTCAAGGTCTTCAAGCTGAACCGTAAATTTAGAATCCTGAATAGCCTCTTCCACATTCTTTTTCAAAGACTCTTTTTCTATTTCATTCAGTTTTGAAATTACCGGCTCGTCTTTTTTGATTAGATTATTCACATGATCTGCATCTACTCTTGCGAACGAAATATTTTCTTTCGAAGTTTCAAGTTTCTGAATCACGTGTGAAATAATAGGAGAATCCAATAACAGAACTTCGTATCCTTTATCTTTCGCAGACTGGATATAGCTGTGCTGTTCATCAGCATTGGTAGCATACAATACAACTAACTTATTATCTTTATCAGTCTGCATTGGTTTGATTTTCTCTACCAATTCATCCCAAAGGAAATATTTACCGTCTGTTGTAGGATATAGAGTGAATTTATCAGCTTTTTCAGCAAATTTTTCTTCAGTAACAATTCCGTACTCAATAACTACCTTAATGTCGTTCCATTTTTGTTCATAATCTTCACGGTTTTCGTTAATCAGAGAAGCCATTTTGTCGGCTACTTTTTTCGTGATGTAAGACGAAATTTTCTTTACAGCACCGTCTGCCTGAAGATAAGAACGGGAAACGTTCAATGGGATATCCGGAGAATCAATTACCCCTCTCAGAAGCATCAGGAAGTCTGGAACGATTCCTTTTACTTCATCTGTTACAAATACCTGGTTTTGGTATAATTGAATTTTATCCTTGTCGATATTCAAATTGTTGCTCAGTTTCGGGAAGAACAGAACTCCGGTAAGGTTGAAAGGATAATCAACATTCAGGTGGATGTTGAATAAAGGCTCTTCAAACTGCATTGGATACAGCTCGTGATAGAATTTCATATAATCCTCATTAGTCAACTCACTTGGAGCAATCGTCCATGCCGGTACTGGATTATTGATGATATTGTCTACTTCTTCTGTTTCAGCTACAGCACCTTCGGGAGCATCTTCCGGTAATGGAAGTGTATGGGTTTTTGTTCCAAATTTGATTGGAACAGGCATGAATTTGTTATATTTTAATAACATCTCATGGATTTTTCCTTCTTCTAAAAACTCTACAGAATCTTCAGCAATATGAAGGATGATTTCCGTTCCTCTATCCGTTTTGTCAGTAGTTTCTTCAAGAGTGAATTCCGGGCTTCCATCACAGATCCAACGTACTGCTGGCTCATCTTTATAAGATTTTGTAAGAATTTCCACCTTTTCCGCTACCATAAATGCAGAGTAGAATCCAAGACCAAAATGTCCGATAATTCCTGAATTTTTCGCAGAATCTTTATATTTTTCCAAAAACTCTTCAGCGCCTGAGAAAGCAACCTGATTGATGTATTTCTCCACTTCTTCACCCGTCATACCAATACCTTGGTCTATGATGCGTAACGTTTTCTGTTCTTTATCAATTTTAACTTCAAGTTTTGGATTTCCATATTCCACTTTTGCTTCACCGATGCTTGTTAAATGTTTTAATTTTAAAGTAGCATCAGTTGCATTGGAAATTAATTCTCTTAAGAATATTTCGTGGTCACTGTAAAGAAATTTTTTAATAAGCGGGAAAATGTTTTCCACAGATACATTAATATTTCCTTTAGTTGTCATATTTTATAATTTTTAATTTTCAAATATTTCTCAAAAAAAATACCACGAAGAAGAATGTGACAGATTGACATTTTCTCGATTTATTATGAAACAGGTATATCATGTGGATTTTTCAAAGAAATACCTTACTTTTAATTCTTAAAATTCTTTAAAAATGAAGTTGAAATGTACAGTTTTTATTCTGCTCATCATGACTTGTTTCGTGTATGCACAGAAAAAGCCTTTAGATCATTCTGTTTATGACAGTTGGCAGAATATCGGCTCGAGAAAAATCTCAAATGATGGAAAATGGGTTGCCTATTCTGTGGATGCTCAGGAAGGAAATCCTAACCTTTTTTTATATTCGGTTAAAAATAAAACCTCAAAGAAGTTTGCAAGAGCTACAAAATTGAATTTTACAAATGATTCAAGGTTTGCTGTTTTTCAAATCCGCCCGGAGTATAAAGATATAAAGGCGGTAAAAGATAAAAAGCTCAAACAAAATAAATTAACAAAAGACAGCCTTGCTATCGTTGATTTTTTAAATGATAAAACAGAGAAAATTCCTAATGTAAAAGGATTTAAAACTCCTGAGAAAGCAGGTTCTTACATTGCTTATCTTCTGGAAAATACAAAAGATAAATCTTCAGAAGACAACTCTGATAAAGATGATGGAGATGAAAAGGATGAAGAAAAAAATGCAAAACCATTACAATTGGTAGTGCGAAACCTTTTAGATGGAAAAAGCACGACATATGATAATGTAGTACGTTATGAGTTCAGTAAAAACGGGAAGCAGCTTGTTTTTGTGACCAAAAAACCTGAGGAAAAGATCAGTAAAGATAAAAAGGAAAAGAAAGATTCATTAGACAAGAAATCTGAGGATAAAAAAGTTACCGACAAATCTAAACCAAAGAAATATGCACTTCAAACGGTGCAGGTAGTGGATCTGCAAAAAGGAACTGTCAATAAAATTTCTGAAATGGAGGGAGACTTTTCTCAGTTGTCTTTTGACGAAGAAGGAAATCAATTGGCTTATGTAGGAACTTCTTCGGCTCAGAATGATCTGGTGAAGTTGTATCAGTTGTATTATTTTAATTTTAAAGGAAACAAAAAGGAAATTGTTACCAATGAAAATGCCCAGATGAAAAAGAACTGGGTGATTTCTGAGAACCGTTCACCTATTTTCAGTAAAAACGGAAAACAACTGTATTTTGGTGTTGCTCCAAAACCTGTTGCAAAAGATACGGCAATGATTGCGAATGACCATGCAGTGGTAGATGTCTGGAGCTACAGAGATGACTATCTGCAAACGGTACAGTTAAAAGAATTGAAAAATGATCTGAAGAAATCGTATGCTGCAGTAATGCAGACAGAAAAACCGGAATTTTTTAGAAATATCGATGGTGAGGATCTGGATACTTTACGATTGGTGAATGAAGGAAATGCTGAATTCGCAATGGGTATTACAAGTCTTAATAACCGTATTTCTTCACAGTGGGAAGGCTCAACAAAGAAAACTTATTTCCTGATTGATAATAAAACAGGGGAGCGAACGGAAGTTATTAAAAACCTGGATGGGGCAGTTGCTGTATCTCCGCTTGGAAATTTTATTGTGATTTTTGACAGAGAAAAAGGGAAATGGCTGAGCTATAATGTGAAAACAAAACAAACACTTCCGTTGAGTAACGGTTTACCTGTTTCTTTCGTTGACGAGGAATTTGATATGCCGGATTTCCCGAATTCTTATGGTATTGCATCATGGACGGATAAGGATGAATCTGTGATAATCAGAGACCGCTATGATCTTTGGGAATTTTTCCTGAATGGTTCAAAAAAACCGAGAAACATCACCAATGGATTTGGCCGTAAAAATAAAATAACATTTGATACGTACGATTTAGATAAAGATATTAAAAGTTTAAACAGAAAATCAGCTATTTATTTATCTGCATTTGATAATACTACCAAAGCGAACGGAATTTTCAAAACATCCATTCAATCGAACGCTGATCCTGTAAAAATTCAGATGGAAAATGTATGGGGATATCGAAGTCTTCAAAAAGCAAAAAATGCTGAGGAATATATTTTAGTAAAAGAATCGTACACAGATTCTCCCAATATTTTTGCAACATCAGACTTTTCAGAACAGCAGAAACTAAGCGATACGAATCCACAGCAAAAACAATACAACTGGGGATCTGGTGAACTGGTAAACTGGACAACACCAAAAGGAAATACATCCACGGGAATTTTATACAAGCCGGAAGATTTCAATCCGAATAAAAAGTATCCTATGATTGTCTATTTCTATGAAAAACTATCGGATAATTTAAACCGTTATGTAGCACCGGCTCCTACACCTTCAAGATTGAATATCTCTTATTTTGTGAGCAACGGATATCTGGTTTTTACCCCTGATATCTCTTATACCGATGGTTTCCCGGGAGAATCAGCAATGGAATACATCAATTCCGGAGTTGAAAAGCTAAAGCAGAATGCATGGGTAGATGGTGCTAAAATTGGAATTCAGGGACAAAGCTGGGGAGGTTATCAGGTAGCCTATCTTATTGCCCACACCAATATGTATGCAGCAGCATGGAGTGGTGCTCCCGTTGTCAACATGACTTCCGCATATGGAGGAATCCGTTGGACTTCAGGGATGAACAGACAGTTTCAGTACGAAAAATCCCAGAGCAGGCTTGGAAAGAATCTATGGGAAGCTCCGGATCTTTATATTAAAAACTCACCGCTTTTCACCATTAATCAGGTAAAAACTCCGGTAGTCATTATGAGTAATGATAAAGATGGGGCAGTTCCATGGTATCAGGGAATAGAAATGTTTACTGCATTACGTCGCCTAGGAAAACCTTCATGGCTTCTGAACTATAATGGGGATGATCATAACCTTGTAAAACGCCAGAACAGAAAAGATATTCAAATACGTGAACAGCAGTTTTTTGATTACTATCTAAAAGGGGCTAAAGCTCCGGTCTGGATGACAAAAGGTATCCCAGCCACCCAAAAAGGAAAAGATTGGGGATTTGAGCTGACAGATGATAAACCAAACTAATAAAATTCCGGCGGAGTCAAAGACTCCGCCGGAATTTTTTATTACCAAAAAAATGAAGAATAAACTGACACAATGACATTTTTTTTATGTTGGGTCTGTTGATCGCTTTTATTATATTTACCGCCAATTATAAATAACAGTATGGGAATCTTTGATTTTTTTAAGAAAAAGAATAATAATCAGGAAAATGTGAGTACTCCGGTTCAGGAAATAGAAAAGCCAGAGGAAAAAGTAGTAGAGGAAGTGGTGGAAGAAGTTGTGGAAACAATACCAGAAACTCCCTCACAGCAGGTAGAAGAGTCAAAAGTAAATGAAGAATTTGAAAAAATCAGGATTTATAACGATTATATCGTGTATTCTATCGCGCTTCAGTTAAGAGGAGAGTATACACCGCTTTCCGCTTTTGAAAAAGAAAATGGTGAGATAGAAGGCTTTGCTTATATGGTAACTGAAGATGCCTATGCACTTCCTCCACAACAGGCAATTGCGCAGATGGAAGAAAAGTTTGAAACTGAACTTCAGGCGGGAAAGATCAAATCTTATATGATTCTTTATCATTCTCAGTTTGATCATAACGGAAATCACACTCCTGCAACTCAGGATGGAGAATTTAAAGGAATTTCTCTTGCATATCATTTTGCCGGAGATGACAAGGCGAAAACAGGTCTTCCTTATGTTTTTGAAAATCAGAATGTCACTTATAAAGGTTTTGCAGAGTTTTCTCACGAAGAAAATAATGAAATCATGAATCATCAGTTGATTGAAGGTAAAAATTATTTTCCTAATACAGAGGGAATTGCAGCTCCTGAAATGACTAACGATGCCGGAATTATCATAAGAAAATCAAATGTTCATAATCTTGTCAATACATGGAGCGGAATTTTTGGACATGAAAATTTTCAAACTAAAGATTACGGTCAATATTTAACCAATGTTTTAATGCAGTCTACAGTTTCTGATCCGCTTGGGGAAAGCAAAAGTAAGACAGAATTTGAGGATGTTAGGTTCAAAACCATTTTTACAGAAGAGCTTAGCACGATTATTCCGGAAGTAAAAACTGATTATACGTTAGATTTTGAAACGAGGTCAATCAGAGAGTGGGAAAATGCGCTGAACTTACAGGCTATCGTAGCAGGTCCTGCCAGAGATACTTTTGGCGTTTGGTTCTTTGCAACGGACTATGCAGAAAATAGAAATACATACATGACACAGCCTCATCTTAAGGTGAACGTAAGTGGAATTGTTCTGATCCTTGATGCCCATACCAATACTGATCTGCCGGATGGTACCAAAATGAGTGAAGATTTCACAACATATGCACCAAGTCAGGATCTTCCTAATTATGCATGTTTTGACTTCATTGGCCAAATTGTAGACTTTAAGGAAACAGTATTGCTTGATGATGGAAGCGTTAAAGGCTATATCCTGAAATTGAAGCTGATCACGAATGAAGAAAATGAAGACTTCTTCACTATTGATGCTTTTGTGAATAAAGAGAATATGAGAATAGAAACTCTTACAAAAGGAATGAAAGTAACAGGAGCGCTTCAGCTTCAAGGTAAAATTTCTGAATAATTTTTAAAAATATAAAAACTCAAAGAGGTTGTTCTACGGAATGACCTCTTTTTTATTATAGAAAAAACGGAAAGATTATTTTAACGCAAAGGGATAAGAGATTCGAAAGTTGATCCTAAGGAAGCAAAGATTTGCGACTTTGTCGCTGATGAAGCTCTGAGTAATGCGTTTGCTTAGTAAGAATCAATAAAATTGATTCCGTCCTTTGCTCTCTTAAAAATATTACAGTATACAAATGAAACCTTTGCGTTAAAATATATCTGCATTATAAAAAAACAAAAAAGGCAATCCGAAGACTGCCTTTTCTATATTTTTTCTGAAAAATTATTTATTTTTCATTTCTTCCTTGATCTTGTTTTCCAATTCCTCAGAAAGATCTGGATTGTCTTTTAAAACATCTTTTACAGCATCACGTCCCTGACCTAATTTAGTCTCTTCGTAGCTGAACCAAGATCCGCTTTTCTTTACAATTCCCATGTCTACTGCAGTATCCAGAATTTCACCTACTTTAGAAACTCCTTCTCCATACATGATATCAAATTCTGCCTGCTTGAAAGGAGGTGCTACTTTATTTTTCACAATCTTCACTTTCACACGGCTACCAATAGCCTCATCACCTTGTTTGATAGGGGCACTTGCTTTTCTGATGTCAATTCTCACAGAAGCATAGAACTTAAGAGCGTTACCTCCGGTAGTAGTTTCAGGGTTTCCAAACATTACACCGATTTTTTCTCTCAACTGGTTAATGAAGATTACGGTACATTTCGTTCTTGAAATAGTAGCAGTTAATTTTCTTAATGCCTGAGACATTAATCTTGCGTGAAGACCCATTTTAGAATCTCCCATTTCTCCTTCGATCTCTGCTTTTGGCGTAAGAGCAGCTACGGAGTCAATGACAACAATGTCAATAGCTCCTGAACGGATCAGGTTATCAGCAATTTCCAGAGCCTGCTCACCATTATCCGGTTGAGAAATGATTAAGTTTTCAAGATCGATTCCTAGTTTTCCTGCATAACCCCTGTCGAAAGCGTGCTCTGCATCAATGAATGCAGCAATACCCCCTGCTTTTTGAGCCTCAGCAATAGCATGAAGGGTCAAAGTTGTTTTACCTGAAGATTCAGGACCATATATTTCAATGATTCTTCCTTTTGGATATCCGCCTATTCCTAATGCAATATCTAATCCTAAAGAACCGGAAGGAATTACTTCTATTGTATTGTCTATAGATTGATCACCTAAAGTCATTACAGTACCCTTTCCATATGTTTTATCTAGTTTGTCAAGCACTAAAGCGAGTGCTTTTTTCTTATCATCAATGTTACTCATCTCTATTAAAATAATTTCTCAAAAATACATAATTTAAACATCAAAAGCTAATATTATTTATCCCTGAAAGCTGTTTTTAGAGTTAAAAAATGATAAAATTTTTCTGCTGATCTTATTCATAACGAAGCACATGCAGAATGTGGTGTGAGTCTGAAAAAATATTAACAGGAAAGGAAGCTGGAGGCTGGTAGAAGGAAGTAATTAAAGCCCCAAAATACTATGGATTTAATTTTAAGCTTTGCTGGCGAAATTAGCTATACAATATTACTCCCAGCTTCCATCTTCGAGCTTCCTGACTTATCCTAATGAAAATTTGAATTTTTAGTGATTGCAAGATAATCTTCCAATACTTTCATTTGGTCTTTGTTTCCTCTTTGTATTCGTGCTTCACGACTTACGAGTTGATCATAAATTTTGTTGAAAAGTATTTTCGATTTCGGGAATAGATTTCTGCAAGGAACCTCCGGAATTTGTAATCTTTTACAAACTTCGTCATCCAGCAGAAACCAGGTACAGGAGATGTGCAGATATTTTAAATTTTTTCTCTGAAATTCATATTTTAAAATAGGATTTTCCAGTGATTCATCTAAAAGAGAGTGAGCCAGAAGAACAGAGCCCTTATCCGATGGCGGCTGAACGGAAGTCCATAAATAAAAATATTCTGTTGCTTGTTTTTTATCATCAGGAAGAAGCTGCTCCGGAATTCCCAAAAGATACCCTACATATTTCCAAAGGTGAAAAATTCCCTGCTCTTCTTCGATAGAAAAACTATTTCCCAGTTTCTGAAGACTATGAAGAAAGACCAAACTGAATCCGATGTACGTCGCCATCATATCCCACGAATTGATAGGCTCTCCCCAGTTGTCAGTTTCCCAATCTTTATAATGCTTTTTAATAGAAAGTCTGGCGTAAGAATGAATCAAACGGGTTTTGATGGCAAATTCATAGCCCTTTGCATGAATTTCCAGTGCATTGTATCGGGTAGCATTCACCCAAAAATCCAATGTTTCCGAAAGACGCTTTACGGCACCTTTTTTCAATGCTTCTGTTACAATAAGCGGTTTGTTGAGGTAAGCATAATCATAACCACCAATCAGACAATAATCTCTCAGGGAAATCAAAGAATCCAGGTTGCTTCTCATACAAAGTTCAGCACCGCTTTCAAGTAAATTATAATCTAACCATTCGGGGATTTTCTGGGTTTGACTGAAAAGTTTTTTTACACTTTCAGGTACGGAATCTGTTTCCGAAACCCCATTTCTGATGTAATTCTCAATTTCTCTTGAAGCTTCATGGAATTTTTTCGTGAAATAAACGTCTTTTACCACCTCGTCACCGGTTTCATCCACATGATGAAAATAAGGGGCAAACTTTTCAAATTTTTCAAAGCTCACTTCGGCTCCTGAAAATTCAATAAGCTGTTTTCCGTTGCCATTTTCCCAAAAATTCCTGAAATGGGCAGCATCTTTAAAACGGGGTTGTATCATGTTCATTCCTTTATCTATAAAAGTACAAGTTTTGCACCGAAATATACTGGTGAGATTTGTCAGGATAATGATTTCTTTTCTATAGATATCCCCATTCAAAAGTTTTTTTAATCAGCTCAGAGCTGTTTTTGCAATCGGATTTTCTTAAAATATTTTTCCTGTGGGTACGAACCGTTTCTTCCGAAATATTCAGAAGATCAGAAATTTCACATGTTGAGTATCCTTTTGCAATGCAATTGATGACTTCAACTTCTCTTTTGGTGAAAATGACAGGGATAGATTCCGGGAATTTGCCATGATCCATCCATTGCATCTGGTGAAAATCTTCCTGGCCGTTGATTCCGGAAACCAATACAACATAAGAATTTTGGTGCGTGATGTGTTCAATATTGGTATGGATGTTTACTGCCTGCAAAAGCCTGCCATCTTCATCTTTATAAGTATGTAAGGCCTGATGATGAAACAGTTCATAATTACCTTTTGAGGTTCTCATCCTGAAACAATAACTGGTTTTCAGTTCCTGCTGATAATCAAAACCGTTAATTTCTTTTATTTTTTCTATAGACATTCTTTCTGCTTCCATCACAAATTCTATATCATCGGGATGGATGAGGTCTATAATTTCTTTCAGATGTACAGGATATTTATGGAGACCATGAATTGCTAAAATATCCTCATCGTGATTACAAGTGATAGTGCTGTCTGCAAAATTGATGACATAATAGTAGAATTTTCCGGGAGCAAAAATTTGTCCGATTATGTTTTCAATGGTGGGAACGGGTAGTATTCTGTTGTTATTCTGTAAAATTTCAGGATAATCATTCCAGACCTTAATGAGGGGATGAGGTCTTTTTGCGTGAGTCAGGTGTTTTTTCTTCATTGGTTAATGTTTTCTTAAAAATAATAAAATTATGTTAAATAAAATCACCCTTTTGTGGTATTTCGTTTGGTAGGAAAGTATTGTAGTTTTAAATAAAAACTAATAACCATTTCAAAAAAACTTTAATCTGAAAAAATAAATAGCCATGAAAACAATTTTTTTTATAATACTTACATTCTTTATGTTAAGTTGTGGGAGTTTTAAAAATAATAAGGCTCGCGGAAGTGCGGGTATTGTTAGAGTTGGGCAATATGAGCCATCAGGAAAATCAAATGCTAAAGACTCTTCTGTAGGAAATAATAATGGAACTTTTTTATGGTCTTATTATGATCCTACAAGAAGAGGCTCTGTCATGTATGTAAAAGACGGGAAAATCAGAGTACTTGCAGAAAATTCTCCTGATGCCGCAATACAATCTATTACTGCCATTACGGGAAAAGCAAATGTTAAAGGTCAGGTAGATGCTGAATTTGCTTTGAATACACAACGAACTATTGCTCAGCTAGGTAAAAGAACAGCTGCTGTAAACATGCTTAGAGATGCTTTATATCGACTGAATGAGTTTTATTATGCATCTATAGATCAGAAAGAAGATATTAATAAATTATTGATTAAAAACGAAATAGGAATTGAAAAATTTAATGCACTTAGCAATAATTTTAATGATAAAGAAGAGTTATTGAGTAAAGATGGTATTAGAAAACTTTTTGAAACCATTATAGATAGAACAAGAGATATTTCAATAGCAGAAGCAGAGGCAGAGAGCAAGATTAGTAAGGCAGAAAGTGATGCTAGTGTTGAAAAATCAAAAGCTGAAATTAAGAAATATGAAGCAACTCTTACTGTTATTCAAAAGATGGATGGCAACTTGAGTAAAGAAAAAGCTGAAGAATATTTGAAAGAACTTTAAAAAAAGATAAATGATTCTGTGGTAAAAAATAATATTTAAAAACAAAAACCTTCCCATCAGGAAGGTTTTATATTATTGCTTATCGCTCATTACTTATTATAAAGAAGCAGCGTGTACAAGCATATCTACTAATTTGTTAGAGTAACCCATTTCATTGTCATACCAAGAAACAAGTTTTACGAAGTTAGGAGAAAGCATGATACCAGCATCTTTGTCGAAGATAGAAGTTCTCTTATCTCCTACGAAGTCCTGAGATACTACAGCCTCTTCAGTATAACCTAGGATCCCTTTCAATTCACCTTCAGAAGCAGCTTTGATTACTGAACAGATTTCTTCATAAGAAGCAGCCTTTTCAATTCTCACAGTTAAATCTACTACAGAAACGTCAACCGTTGGTACTCTGAAAGACATACCTGTTAATTTTCCGTTTAATGAAGGGATTACTTTTCCTACTGCTTTAGCAGCACCTGTAGAAGAAGGGATGATGTTGTTTAGAGCAGCTCTACCACCTCTCCAGTCTTTCATTGAAGGACCGTCAACAGTTTTCTGAGTAGCTGTTGTAGCGTGTACTGTTGTCATTAAACCTTCTACGATTCCAAAGTTATCGTGGATTACTTTAGCTAAAGGAGCTAAACAGTTGGTAGTACAAGAAGCGTTTGATAAGATTTTGATATCATCAGTAAGTTCCTTGTGGTTTACCCCCATTACGAACATTGGAGTATCATCTTTAGAAGGAGCAGAAAGGATTACTTTCTTAGCACCTGCAGTAATGTGTTTTGCAGCGCTTTCTTTATCTAAGAATAAACCTGTAGATTCTACTACATAATCTGCACCGATTTCATTCCACTTTAGGTTACTTGGGTCTTTTTCAGCAGTTACTCTGATTTTTTTTCCGTTTACTACAAGATCATTTCCTTCTACAGAAACTTCACCTGGGAAAATACCGTGTACAGAGTCATATTTTAACATGTAAGCCATGTATTCTGCATTGATTAGGTCATTGATTCCTACAACTTCAATGTTGTCTCTTTCAGTCATTGCTCTGAAAACAAGACGTCCAATTCTACCAAAACCGTTGATACCTACTTTAATTGTTGACATAATAGTTTGTTTTTATTAGATTATAAAAATAATTAGATTGCTAAAATTTCTGAAATCAGCAAAAGATCGCTGTTGATTTCGTTATGTTTTTTAATGGCTTCTTCTATTGGCGTATACGTCAAATCATTGGAACGCATTCCTGCCATTACATTGTTTTGTCCTTCCATTAATCCTGTTACAGCACCATATCCTAATCTGCTTGCTAAAACCCTGTCTGCACAGCTTGGAGAACCTCCTCTCTGCATATGCCCCAAAATAGCGACACGAATGTCATAATCAGGGAATGTCTGTTTTGTTTTTTCTGCAAGTTCGTAAACGTTAGCTAGTTTTTCGCCTTCCGCTACCACTACAATACTGGATGATTTTCCTGTTTTTTCAGCATTTCTGAATTTCACGAAAAGCTCATCAATACTATCTTTTTTCTCAGGAATTAAAATATCCAGAGCACCTGTTGCCAATCCGCTGTTTAAAGCAATAAAACCAGCATCACGACCCATTACTTCCACAAAGAAAACTCTGTTATGGGAAGTTGCCGTGTCACGGATTTTATCAATGGCATCCATTGCAGTATTCAAAGCAGTATCGTAACCGATGGTATTATCCGTTCCGAAAATATCGTTGTCGATCGTTCCCGGAATACCGATTACTCTGATTCCGAACTCTTCATTAAAGATTTTTGCACCGGTAAATGTTCCGTCTCCTCCAATACATACCAATCCGTCTATTCCAAGTTTTACGCAGTTGTCGTAAGCTTTCTGACGGCCTTCTTTCGTTCTGAACTCAGCGGATCTGGCAGATTTTAGAATCGTTCCACCCTGGTTGATTATATTTTTTACGGAACGGGCTCCCATTCTCAGGAAATCATCGTTGATAAGGCCATTGTAACCTTCTCTTACTCCGTAACATTCGATATTATAGTAATTGGCGGTTCTTACTACCGCTCTTAATGCCGCATTCATACCCGGAGAGTCACCTCCTGAAGTAAGAACTGCAATCTTTTTTACAGCACTCTCTTTCATCAAGTAAAAAATTTCGAACACAAATTTACAAAAACAAGTTCAGATTATCGTAGTAACTTTCCAATAGTTTTGAATATAAATTATTAAAAGCTTCTGAAGTTTGTAGGTTTAAAAAAATATCGTGCAGTTTTCGTTTCCGAAGCATTCACGTCAAGGTCGTACCAAGGCGTAAAATATGGATTAAATGGATTGGAGAGCACATGAATCAACTGAGCCGGGGTGAATCCTTCGCTCAATAAAAATAATCTTTCCCCTTTCTTATTTTGGCAGACACCGGAAATAAAAACGATATGTCCCGGACTGCCTGGTGTAATCAGAATATCTCCCGTTTTCAGATCAGAATTCCTCATTACCGGCTTTGTTTCTTTGTTTAATGAAATCGTTCCGGCATAATTAAAAATCAGATCCAGATAATTTCTGAAACTCTGGTAAGAATCATCAAAAGCTGCAATTTTTCTGAAGTTGACTGAATTTCCATTAACAAAAGCTCTCGTTCCGTTTTTATAATCGTTCCAGCTGAGAAGATCACCGCTTGTAAAATGAAATTTAATTTCGTCAAATTTTTTTGCCTTATAAAGATATTCTGCCCTTATCCGAATAGCGGCATCAGCACATTGCTGCAAATCTTTATTTCCGGTATCGATATCAAAAACAGCTTCATGAAGATGCTGGGTAGAAATAGGCGTTCCATCATATTTCACAATCTGGGTGCCATAAGGTTTTAGTTTGAAATTTTCAATAAAATACCCGAAAGATTCCGGATTTTCCTCAATCCATTCATAACCTTCCGGAGGAGAAAATCTTTCCCGGATGGTATTTTTATCTTTATTGATTTTTAAAGCGTTTTCTGTGATTAAATGCTCATTTTTATCCGGCTCAGCCAAGAGACGGTCTGATGATTTTTCTTTTATACAGCCTGTAAGAATTAAAAACGCTGTGATTCCGGTGATAACTTTTTTCATGTGTTTTTTTAGTTTACACAAATATCATTTTTTTAGCTTATCTGCCAATATATAATCTGAAAATCTGCTAGTTTAATGACTCTTTGTTCTCAGGAATCAATAATTTTCCCCAGTCATTCAGTTGCCAGAGAATTTTCACAAGCTGTTCACCAAGTTCTGTCAAAGTATATTCAACCCTTGGAGGAAGTTCGTTGAAAGATTGTTTGGTTAAAATACCGTCTTCTACCATTTCATTCAGTTGCTGATTGAGAACTCTTCGGTCTACTTTAGCAATACCCCGCAGAAATTCACTAGGACGTTTTTTCCCTTCATTAATCTGCCATACGATAGGAATTTTCCATTTGCCGCTAATGGTATCCACGGCCACTTCCAACGGACAAATTTTATTTTCTTCAGCTCTTCCCTTTGTTTTCATAAAATTGACTTTTTTATCCCTATGGGCGAAAAATATGCGCTATTGTTTTTGTCTGCTTAGTTTCAGACTTTTGTAAAGATAATCATTAAATAGTATGACAGAAAAACGAAAAGGAGCCCGCTCTATCAAAGATATTCCACCGGATATTTTGGAACAGCTGAATAGAGGAGAAATTGAAACCGCCAATCTTACAGAATGGCTGGCTGTAGATCAAAGGCTGCTTCTTGAAAATTTGTTTCTGCAGAATAATCGCAGAGAATATTTGAATCCTATTTTAGAGAATCTAGACCAGCTGAAAAAGCAAACGGTTAATACCATTAATGAAACCATTGGAATTGGTTTACTTCATCTGGCTATAAAAAATAAAGATGATGAATTTCTTCACAAATTGGAAACTCATCCCGCGGATCTTGTACGTTGCTGGGCTGCTTATACAATTGGGCGAAACCATGATTTAAAATTGAAAGAAAAGTTAGACAAAATTAAATCGTTTGCTGTAGATACTCATTTTGGAGTGAGAGAAATTTGCTGGATGGCGGTGCGTCCGGATATTTCTAAAAATCTTGATGAAAGTTTATCTATTTTATCAGAATGGACAAGGCATGAGAATGAAAATGTGAGACGTTTTGCCAGCGAATCTACAAGGCCGAGAGGAGTTTGGTGTGAGCATATCGATGCTTTAAAACAAAACCCAGGACTTGGATTGGAAATTCTGGAACCTTTACGATCTGATTCTTCCAGATACGTGCAAGATAGTGTTGGCAATTGGCTCAATGATGCCAGCAAATCACAACCAGAATTTGTAGTGGAAATTTGTGATGAATGGCTTCGGGAAAGTCCGACAAAAGAAACCCAATATATCATTAAAAAAGCCTTACGAACCCTTAAAAAGTAAGAGTTATCCACAAAACATGAATGCAGATATAATTCGTTATCGCATACATTACATATTTTCAGACTTTTAAAAACTATTTTTCTTCGTTGGGTAGGTAATATTCTGCTCTTTTTTCTGATAAAAATAAGATTTAAAAAAAATTAATATTAACGGAATGTTAACTGAAAAAAGTTATCCACAATATGAGTTTTCGATGAGTGGGGATTATATATTCCATGAAATGAGTTGATTAAATAATTGGCTTCACAAAAGAACTGAAAATGATCTATTTTTTAGTCGAAATAAAAAGTTATCCACAATATGGAATTTCACTACCATTTTTCGGTCAGATATTTCCAGTATCTTTTTGGGACATGCTGAATATGAAGTTTTATATTTTTTCTTTCCACGATATTGGTTTTCGTGAAATAACGCTGCCAAAGTACCTGATAGTTCTTCTCTTCATCATGGAACTTTTGCTGATAATGATGGAGATCAATTTTTTCATCGGGGTAGAAAAATTCACAATCATCCAGATCATAGAAAAGTCCATAGTTTCTTCGAAGATCATAGATCATCCATTTCTGATCTTGATACCGGTCTTTAAAATGTTTTCTGATTAAAGGGAGAACATTGAAGTCGGGATCTATTTTAGAGAAAAAAACACCATCCTGCATTTTTTCAAAACGGACAAATGCGGTCATCCTGTGCCTTTCTCTGTCTACAGATTTGTAGATTTTTGAAATTTTTAAAACATCAGAATCAGCGAAATTTTCAAGAATATTGTCTTTCGGATGTTTTATAGACTGTTTTACCGCAGATAAGATGAGGTTTTCCAGATCCGGATCTTCAGATAAAAAAACTTTTAACAGTTGATAAATACCTCGTTTTCCTATATTCTGTTCCAGTTTATTCAAAACCCTTTCAGATTTGTCCGTTTGGGTAATGACTTCATGAATCTCTGCGAAAATATTTTCCTGACAAAACCTTTCTCTGCTTATGATCTCCACATCTTTATAACGGTATTCGAAAACTTCAAATACCGCAGTGAAAAGACCATCAAAACTTCCATCATAGAGTAGGGTTGTCATGTATTAAGTTTAAAAATTTAAAATTTAGTTGGGTTGTCATTCTGAATGAGATAAATGAGGTGAAGAATCTGGTTAATTGAAGAGATTCTTCCTTTGTCAGAATGACAATAATGTTCTATCATAAATTAGTGGCCATTTGTGTTGAAGATCAAAATAAAGTCAGCTGCTGCGAAAACTGATTGTGGAATTTGGATGAACTTCCACCTATCAGCAGCTTTCTGAAGTTTTTGTCCGTTAAATATTTCAGATAAGCATTTCCGGCATTAAAATCAATGAAATATTTTGCCCGGTTCACAGCCGCTCCCAGTTTTTTCAAATGATCTATCGTTAAAATCTGAAAACGCCTGGCACTGACAATTTTCTGAGCCGTTTTTACTCCGATTCCGGGAATTCTTAAAATCAACTGATATTCTGCGGTCTGTAGATTAATAGGAAATTGATGAAGGTTTCGCAGTGCCCAGCTTAATTTCGGATCTACTTCCAGATCGAGGAAGGGCATAGTAGGATCTAAAATCTCTTCCGCTTTAAAGCCATAAAATCTCATCAGCCAATCCGACTGATACAATCGGTTTTCCCTAAGCATAGGGACTTCCGTCGTTAAAGAAGGCAGTCTCTGATCTTCCAAAACCGGAACATATCCGGAATAATACACCCTTTTCAGATTAAAATTTTTATAAAAATGGTCAGCAACTTTGATGATTTGGAGGTCATTTTCGTTGGTTGCACCCACAATCATTTGTGTGGATTGTCCCGCTGGAGCAAACTTGGGAACTTTTTTCAGAATCTTCTTTTCATCCTTATATTGAATGATCCCTTTTTGAATATACCTCATCGGGCTGATCATATCCTGTCTGTTTTTTTCAGGAGCCAACAATTTTAATCCGCTTTCGGTCGGAATTTCAATATTTACGGATAAACGGTCTGCATATAAAGCTGCTTCCTGCATCAGATCATCACTCGCTCCCGGAATAGATTTAAGGTGAATATAGCCGTTAAAGTTTTCTTCCAGACGAAGTTTTTTGGCCACTCTTACCAGCCTTTCCATTGTAGTATCAGCATTTTTGAATATTCCTGAGCTCAGAAATAAACCTTCAATATAATTTCTACGATAAAAATTGATGGTAAGATCTACCACTTCTTCTACCGTAAAAGCAGCTCTTTTAATATCATTAGAACTTCTGGAAACACAATAAGCACAATCATAAATACAATGATTGGTCAATAGAATTTTAAGCAAAGAAACACATCTGCCGTCTTCCGTATAGGTATGGCAAATCCCGCTTGCAGAACTGTCTCCCAAAGCTCCTTTTTTATTCTTTCTCGTACCTCCGCTTGATGAACAGGAAACATCATATTTCGCTGCATCTGCAAGGATTTCGAGCTTTTCTTTAAGGCGGTCAAAATTCATATTTTTAAGTCATTGATCTATTTTGTATCAAAATAATAATTTAATATTGTTCAAATTTAGTTCCAAAATTGATAAATGTCAATCTTTTTTCATAGAAGTTATCAACAAAAAAGAGTCTCAAAATCATTATATTTACGGCTCATTAAAGTTTATATCATGAATCATAAACCAATCGAAGGTTTTTCCAAGCTTCCAAAGCAGGGGAAAATCGAATGGCTCGTAAACGAATATCTTGAAGGAAACCAGGAATATCAAAATATATTAAAACAATACTGGAATGATGATGCAGATCTTCAGAAGCTTCACGAAGAATTTTCTGAGAACACCATCTCCAATTTTTATATGCCTTACGGAATTGCTCCGAACTTTTTAATTGACGGAAAACTATTGGCACTTCCAATGGCCGTTGAAGAAAGTTCTGTAGTAGCAGCAGCTTCCAAAGCCGCTAAATTCTGGATCGACAAAGGAGGTTTTAAAACGACTATTATTAATACCGAAAAGCTGGGACATACCCACTTTATTTTTAATGTAGAACCTCACAAATTATTACATTTCTTTAATTTCAGTTTAAAGAAAAAATTATTTGAAACAACGGAAGATATTACGTCCAACATGAGAAAACGTGGTGGAGGTATTCTTAATATCAGCTTGGTGGATAAAACAGCAGAAATGCCAAATTATTACCAGTTGAAAGCAAGCTTTGATACCGTAGATTCAATGGGGGCAAACTTTATCAACTCATGCCTTGAGCAGTTTGGAAAAACGCTGAGACAGGAAGTGGCTGCCAGCGAAGATTTTACCCAGGAAGAAAAGAATTCACTGCAGATTGTAATGAATATTCTTTCCAATTTTACCCCTGATTGTATCGTAAGAGCTGAGGTTTCATGTAAAATGGAAGATCTAAAAGATGACAGCGGAATTTCTCCTGAAGAGTTTGCTGCTAAATTCAAACAGGCCGTTACCATTGCAGAAATTGAACCTTACCGCGCAACCACTCACAATAAAGGAATAATGAATGGGGTAGATGCTGTGGTAATTGCTACCGGAAATGATTTCCGAGCTACAGAAGCCTGTGCACATGCTTATGCTGCAAGAGACGGACAATACAGATCTTTGACCCACTGTACAACTGATAACGGTGTATTCAGATTCTGGATTGATCTTCCGATTTCTGTAGGAGTAGTAGGAGGACTTACCAATCTTCACCCTTTGGTAAAATTCTCTCTGGCACTTCTTGGAAAACCTTCTGCACAGGAATTGATGAGTATTCTTGCCGTTTCTGGTCTTGCACAAAACTTTGGTGCTTTACGTTCTCTGGTGACCACAGGAATTCAGAAAGGACATATGAAAATGCACTTATTGAATATTCTGAACCAATTGGGAGCAACCGAAGAAGAAAAGCAGCACTTTGTGACGTATTTCAAAGACAAGACAGTGAGCCACCACGAGGTGATCAATGAATTTAACAGAATGAGAGAAAACTAATGTTACAGATCATTTTGCCCATTGTATTTCTTCTTTTTGGATTTTTTCTGAAGAAAACAAGCCATGAAGGTTTCAAAAGTTCCAAGAGATTCGCCAATATGTTTATCATACTTGGAATTTCTACGCTGGTTGCCAAGTTCATTTTAATGTACTTAAAATCAAAATAGTGAAAAAGAGTATTGTATTTTTCTTACTGATTTCCGGTTTAAGTTTTTCGCAGCAGAAAGATTTAAAAATAAATAATTTGCAGCCCAAATCTGAAAACTTTGTGTTTCCGGTTGTTTCTTACGCTGGAAATCCCGCGGTTGCCAATAAGATCAATACATTTCTTCAGGTAAATGAACTGGAATATATCCCAAATTCCGGGGGGAATCCTTTTAAACTGGCTTCTACCTCTACGAATTCCTATTCCAACTATGTTTATTTTTATGATTGGAAGAAATTGGAAACTCCTAAAAATATTTTAAGTATAAATATCAATGGAGAAGCTTCGGGAGCGTATCCGGAAGAATTTTCAGACTGGAAAAATTTTGACCTGAGAACAGGAAACTATATCAATGCCGAGGCTTTATTTCAAACAAGTGCTTCCAAAACGGTTGCAGGTTTGATTCAGAAAAAAATCAAAAAAAGAGTCGATGACTTTCTCGTAAAATTAAAATCCGAAAAGAATCCGTCAGAAGAAGTTCAGGAGCAGATTGGCTTATATGAAGGATGTTTCATGGATTATACTTTGAATGGCATCCGATATTTTTTTGGAAAGGATAAACTCACTTTTGTAGCAGGCAGATGTTCCAATCATGCGATGCGGGCTTTAGATGATCTGGGAAGCCACGAACTTGAATTCACTTATAAAGAAATTGAAAAATACCTGAGCGTTTATGGAAAGAATCTGATATCAGGTTCTGAAAAGATGGGTCAAACGGGTCCTGGAAATAAATTATACAAAGGAAAAATTGACGGAAAATATTCTATTACGGTTTTATTTAATGAAATCAATGAGGATGATTCCTTTTCAGCTACTTACTGGTATGATAAGAATAAAAAGCCGATCAACTGGAGAGGAGAATTTGTCCATGACCATTTTTCTATCACAGAAGATGATTACCATAGTGAGGAACTGAAGGAATGGGTACCAAAAGCCTTAATAGAAGCTGATTTGAAAGGAGAAAAAATTATCGGAACGTGGCAGGATCATAAAACAAAAAAATATTTAACCCTAGAATTAGAAGAGTTATAAAATGAAAACAATTACTTTAGTTTTTGGAGCGGTTTACGGAATGGTTTCCGTAATCCTGGGTGCATTCGGAGCGCACGCTTTAAAGAAAATATTAGCTGTGGAAAGACTGGAGAGTTTTGAAACAGGAGTAAGATACCAGATGTACGCAGCTTTTTTCCTGCTGATTATAGGATATATCTTAAAATTTGAAACTTCTGCTGAAAAATGGACTTCCATTTTAATGATTGCAGGAACACTATTATTCTCAGTAAGTATCTATTTCCTGAGTATGCAGGATTATCTGGGAATGAATCTTAAATTCTTAGGCCCTATCACGCCGCTTGGAGGTTTGATGATGATCTTAAGCTGGGGAATGCTTATCTTTTATTTTGCTAAAAACAGAATTTAAGAATGAAAATTAACAGAAGAAGACGGTTAATACGAACATTCAATCTCTTAGATCAACCTATCAGATTCAACCCGTTTGTGTTCAGCCGTACTTTTTTTATGTGGGCGGTTACAGGTCTTGTGGGCGGAATTATCGCTGGAGGATATTGGATTGTATTGGAACATTTTACAGAGTTTTTAGCCCAATTCCAAGAGTGGCAGGTAATTCCAACCATGGCGATCTGTGGTTTGCTTGCCGGGCTTGTGATCCATTTTATTGGTGATCCGGGAGAAATTCATTTGATTGTTAATAATATCAGATTCAACAAAGGAAAACTGGACCCAAAGAATAATCCTTCCATGATCCTTTCTTCTCTTTTTTGTGTAGCATCAGGAGGAAGTTTAGGACCAGAAGCACCATTGGTACAGGTCACAGGATCTACGGGTACGTGGCTGGGGAAAATTTTCAGGCTGAAAGGGGAAGAGCTGAGGTCTTTGAGTATTGCAGGTATGGCTTCAGGTTTTACGGCATTATTTGGTGCTCCGCTTGGAGGAAGTCTTTTTTCTCTGGAAATTCTGCATCACAAACATGCGGTAGAATATTATAAAGCTATTATTCCTGCATTGGTAGCAAGTTGTTTCAGTTATCTGATGTTTGCTTTGATTATTCATTTAGGAATTGGTGCGACATGGGATTTGAAGGCTTACCATTATACAGGAGTCTATGATTTTGCTTATGCAACGGCTTTTGGAATTGTGGGAACTTTATTCGGGTGGATTTTTATTTTTGTAGTCAAATTTTTCAAAAAGATTTTTGAATACAGAAAATTCCCGATTTATATTAAAACATTGGCAGGAGGAATTATTTTAGGTGTTATTGCCTATAATTTTCCTATTACAAGATACTTCGGGCACAACGAGATCAATCAGTTGATCGGAGGTAATTTCGGACTGAATTTTTTAATTCTGATTCTTGTTTTTAAAATACTGGCCATTGCTATTACGGTGACTTCCGGGTGGAGAGGAGGATTTATTATTCCCCTGTTTTTTGTAGGAACAACGTTGGGGCTGATTATTCACAATTTGTTTCCAAACGTTGATACCACTTTAGCCATTGTAAGCTGTATGGCAGCTATCAATGCATGTGTGACAAGAACCCCGATGAGTACAACGATTATTTTAGGAACACTTACCGGATTTACCTATTTTGTTCCGATATTATTTGCCAGCCTTACCGGATATTTCCTGGCTCCGAAAATTCCGTTTATCGGATCTCAGTCTGAGAAATTAGCGGAAGAATAGGGGAAAACAGAAAGATATGTTAAAAATCAAGTCCATCAGACTTTAATTTTTAAGTCAATAAACTTGAACTTCCGTGTCTTTTTAGTAAATTTGTCAACCTTTAAATATTAAAATAAAATAATAAAAATAATATGAATCTTCACGAGTATCAATCAAAAGAGATTTTATCAAAGTATGGAGTAGCTATCCAACGTGGTTTCGTTGCAAACAACGTAGATGAAGCTGTAGCAGCTGCTGAAAAATTGACTGCTGAAACCGGAGCACAGGCTTGGGTTGTAAAAGCACAGATTCACGCAGGTGGTCGTGGTAAAGGTGGGGGTGTTAAGTTTTCTCCAAACATGGATAAACTTAAAGAAAACGCTCAGAATATCATCGGAATGCAGTTGGTAACTCCACAAACTTCTGCTGAAGGTAAAAAAGTACACTCTGTTTTGGTTGCAGAAGATGTTTATTATCCTGGAGAATCTGAAACTAAAGAATTTTATGTTTCTATTCTTTTAGATAGAGCTGAAGGGAAAAATACAATCGTATATTCTACTGAAGGTGGTATGGATATTGAGCACGTTGCTGAAGTAACTCCTCATTTGATCCACAATGAATTGATTGATCCTGCTATTGGTCTTCAAGGGTTCCAGGCTAGAAAAATTGCTTTCAACCTAGGTCTTGAAGGAAATGCATTCAAAGAATTTGTGAAATTTATTTCTTCTCTTTACAATGCTTACACAGGAATTGATGCTTCTCTTTTCGAAATCAACCCGGTATTAAAAACTTCTGATAACAAGATTATCGCTGTAGATGCTAAAGTAACTTTAGATGACAACTCATTGTTCCGTCACAAAGACTTAGCTGAGCTTAGAGATACAAGAGAAGAAGATCCAATGGATGTAGAAGCTGGTGAAGCTGGTCTTAACTTCGTAAAACTAGATGGTAACGTTGCTTGTATGGTAAACGGAGCTGGTCTTGCAATGGCAACTATGGATATCATCAAATTATCAGGTGGTAACCCTGCTAACTTCCTTGACGTAGGAGGTACTGCAGATGCTCAGAGAGTACAAACTGCTTTCGGAATCATCTTAAGAGATCCAAACGTAAAAGCTATTTTGATCAACATCTTCGGAGGTATCGTAAGATGTGACAGAGTTGCTCAGGGAGTTGTAGATGCTTACAAAGCGATGGGTAGCCTTCCGGTTCCATTGATCGTAAGATTACAGGGAACTAACGCTGTAGAAGCTAAAAAATTAATTGACGAGTCTGGTCTTCCGGTACACTCTGCAATTACTTTAGAAGAAGCTGCAAACAAAGTAAAAGAAGTTTTAGCGTAATCTAAAATTTTTAAATAAATAAGAAAAACCGTTTCATTTTTTGGAACGGTTTTTTTTGTTTCTAAATCTATCTAAGCGTGAATTTTTTTATATATCTGCTTTATCTGCAAAATCATCGTGAGGTATAGAGTATACAATTTTATCAGAGATAAGATCTTGACGTCTTAAAATGTGATTGGAAGAATTACGCTTTTCGAAGTCCAATCTTTAATAACATAAAAAAGACCACTTCAACAATTGAAATGGTCTTCATTTTTTTATAAATAATTTTACTTATCCTGATGGCTTTCAGGTAAAATATTCTCTCCACTCGTAATACTGATACTCGTAGGCGTTACCAACTGTACTTTATCCACATCAAAGCGTTCTTTAATGCCTAAATAAGCTTTACTTCTTACCTGTGCAAGATTGGCGCCTACTTTTATCCAGAACTTTACCTGAAGGTTAAATGCTCCTTGTTTAAGGTCTGTGAAGATAACTTCAATAGTGTCTAACTTATCCACATTATCAAGGTTTTTAATTACATCAAGAATTCCTTTTTGTGCTTTACTGATATCTTCATCAGCCGGAATTTCAAAATTTAAAATAATCCTGCGCTGTGGGGAAGCCGTAATATTGTAGAACGGTGCATTGAAAACAACCTGATTCGGAATATATGCCTTCTTGCCATCATCAGTAAGAAGTTTTGTCGTTAAAAAACCAATTTCCTGTACTGTTCCGGAATGTGCTCCAATGGTAATATAATCTCCTACTTTATAGGCTTTGTCAATTCCAATCAGCATTCCCGAGAAAATACTTGAAACAAGATCTTTCAAAGCAACCCCGGCAATAACCCCGGCAACTCCTAAACTTCCGATAAACTTCCAGAGAAAACCACTGAAACCCATTATTTCAAGAGCAATAAAGGTTCCCATCAGCATAATCAGGAATCTGAAAATACTGATTAAAGTAACTAATGAACTCTCTTTTTGGCTTTTCGGGAAAAATTTGTGGAACAATTTTACAGCTCCTTTACTTAAATATTTGCTCGTAATCAGGAAAAATGTAAAGACTAAAATTCCGACAACGAGTTTGGGTGTAAGCGCAGCAAATGTTACATACCAACTTTCCAATACTTTATAAACCACATCTACATACCTGAGGCCCGTTTTCTCCATGAATAAAAATTTTAATTAAATATATAAATTTTCATCAAAAAATTTGCCAGTTCCAAAAAGTCTACTAAATTTGTAGACTATAAAGAGAGAACATTATGTCAATTAGTTTAGGAGATACAGCACCCAACTTTCAGGCAGAGTCATCTGTAGGTGACATCAATTTTTATAATTATCTGGGAGATTCCTGGGGTATTCTGTTTTCGCATCCTGCAGATTATACACCGGTATGCACTACAGAGCTTGGCTATACGGCAAAATTGCAGTCTGAATTTGATGCGAGAGGAACCAAAGTAATTGCTTTGAGTGTAGATGGAGTAGAAGATCACCAAAACTGGGTGAAAGATATTAATGAAACTCAAAAAACCAATGTTCAGTTTCCTATTATTGCGGATAAAGACAGAAAAGTTTCAGAGTTGTATGATTTTATTCATCCCAATGCTTCTGTAACGGCAACTGTACGTTCTCTTTTGATTATTGATCCTTCCAAAAAAGTAAGACTGATTATTACCTATCCGGCCTCTACAGGAAGAAATTTTGATGAGATCCTTAGAGTGCTGGATTCTTTACAGCTGGTGGATAACTATCGCGTGGCAACTCCTGTTAACTGGGAATATGGAGAAGAGGTTATTGTTCCTCCTACCATTTCTACAGAGGAAGCCCGAAAAATATTCCCGAAAGGTGTGACGGAAATAAAACCGTATTTACGGTATACGCCTCAACCCAATACATGATTTATTTGATTTTTTATAGTTTAGTTTTAATTTGTACGAAAATCGCCTCGAAAAATATTTCGAGGCGATTTCATTTTTTTATAAGTATTTCAGTGATTACTTAACGTCGTTGATGATTTGTTTACCTTTTGAAGTCGGCAAATAAATACTAAATCCTACGTTGAAAGTCAAATTAGAAGTTAATCCCTCACTACCAAACCCTGCAACACCATTATATTTTACTAAACCTTCAACACCGATGTTTGGTGTAATGAAGTATGAGTAACCAGGACCTGCTCCAAAATCTAAACCAGTAGTAGAGTTAGATCCTTCAGTAGAAGTACCTCCAACTCCTACATTACCTTCGAAGAACCATCTTCCGTGGTGTAATAGGTTGTCTACTCCTTTTTCTCCCGGAGAAACATAGTATCTTCCTAAAGCTCCAACTTTATAAACAAAATTGGTAGGTGATCCGTTTGTAACTTTATTAAATCCTAAATCTACATATCCTCCAACTGCTACATTGTCTTGAATAAAATAAGCCGCTTTTGGCTGTAGTGAAATATTATATCCACCACCAGTATTTAAGCCAAAGTTACTTGCAACGATGCTACTTCCTACCATCCAATTACCTTTCTGAATCTGAGCGTTTGCAGTTGCTGTTAAGCCTGCTACGGCTAATATCCCTGTTAAAATAAGTTTTTTCATAATTTATTATTTTAATAATTAAATGTTTATTATTCACGAATTATAGAAAAAACAATAAATGTGCCAGACTCTTAATTTTAGGTAATTTTTCTAAATAAACGTTAACATTATCAGGAAGATATATTTTATTTTTTTAACATATTAACTGAAGATTTCGTAATGATAAAGAAAATAAAAGGGTATTTTAAAAATGAATATAATAAAAACAGCTGTTATATCATTAATACTCCAAAATGCTGTTTTTTTCTCTTATTCCGCTTTTGGATTAATTATATAAATAGAAGAATCAAAGAAATAATAAGTCCTGCAATGGTAAACTTGATACCACGTTTGAAGGCTTTTGTTTTAGGATTAAACATCCAGAAACTGGAGATTACAAAAAAGAAAAGAGAAACTCCAAAGAATACGCTTAGAGGCGATATGGCATCTTTAGACTGTGATTTGTGAAGAGAGACCATTTTGTCCAGTACAAAAGGCAATTCCTTTTTGGTGTATTTTGCTTTTCCGGTTGCACTGTCATAAGTTCCCTGTTTAAAGTAAAGCACGCTTCCTTCCGTTTTTTCCACTTCAAGACCTTTCATTTTAAGCTCTTTCTTCAGCTCTTTCTCTGTAAGATTAGCAGCGATATTTTTTTCGTATTTCTTTTCGTTCTTTAGAAAATCGGTGTCTCTGTACACCAGAAGAATTCCACTTAAAGAATATACAGCCATAATACCTGCAAGGAAATATCCCAGATAACGGTGTGTGATTCTCATGAAACTTCTTGTGTCTTTAATCTTATCCATATCTTATTGTTTTGTTTTTGTTTTAAAATTTCAAAAGTGGAAACTGCAAAAATGCAATTTCCACTTTTAATGAAAGAATTACTATATAAAGACTTTTACAGTCTGTATGTCAGTGTGAAATAGTAGTTTCTAGGAGTGATTGGATTCACTGAATAGTTTTCGTGAACATTGTAGTTTACGACATCAAACAGGTTCCCAACTCTTCCTTGGATTGAGAATTTGTTCCAACCATAACCTACACTTATATCAACAGTTGTGAATCCGTTGATATCAATCATTCTTGTTTGTTGGGTTTGTCCTTTTACATCATTCCAGCCTGCTTGTCTCTTTCCTGTATAGAATGCAGTAGCTCCTACTTTCAGACCTTTTGCAAAATCTGTAAAAGTATAAAATACGGAAGCGTTTGCTGTAAGTGCAGGAGTTCTTACCAATTTTTGATCTTCAACAAATCCGTTATCCGGAGTTTTTGTATATACTGTGTTGTTATAAGAAATACCTCCAATTAAAGAAAGATATTTTGTAGGATTTCCTGTGATATCCAATTCAACACCTCTACTTCTTATATTACCTGCATATACTTTATAGAGCGCCACTTTGTTGTCTGCAAGATATGGAGATGTATAAGCATCTCTGTTATTGATCTGATAGGCAGTTAAGTTAACAGCGATAGCATTATTCCATAAATTTTTCTTCACCCCGATTTCATACTGATCAATTGTAGATGCTTTTAAAGATTGATTGTACTGATCAAATCCTGAATTAGGTGAGAATGAATTAGTATATGTTGCAAAAACAGATAGATTATCATTAGGGTTGTAGATAAGTCCTACCTTTGGAGATACAGCATGAGCCTGTGAACCACTTGCTGCTGTAGGAGCTTCTGTTCCCTTTAAGAAATCTTTTACTTCTGTATCGTCATTTTTTAAATAAGACCATCTTACTCCTGCCAATACTTTGAACTCTTTGGTAACATTAATTAAATCCTGTGCATAAAGACCAAATCTTTTTGTAGCGATTCTGTTTCTGGATGATCTGTATGTATCTGGCATAGCACCATCAGTTGACCAGGTAGAAGGATTATTTAAATATAAAGTACCATAATTAACGTTAGCAGGATTAGTAAAATTATAAGCGTAAGTATCTGCTAAACCATAATCTCCATCAGCCCCGAATAGCACTTTATGAATGATATTTCCGGTTTTGAATTCACCGTTTAGATTAACTTGTAATGATGTATAGTTCTGTTCAGTATAATTTCTACCTAAAGTTCTTGCCCAGGAAGGGTTAAAATTACCTTTAGCAGATTCATACTGCCACTGAATTCTTTCTGTTGAAAAATAATCTTTTGTATAATTCTGGTAGGAAGCAACTGCATTTAAGCTCCATTTGCTATTTAATTGATGATTCAAAACAACATCTGTAGTAGCTTGTTGGTTGGTTTGATATTGCCAGTTAGCACCTAAAAAGCTTCTACGGTCAACTTCAGTAGCTAATCTGGATACTCCGGTCGTTTTATCAGTAACACTTCCGATTCCAAAATCAGGAGTAAAATTTTGATATAAATAATCTCCTTCTACAATTAGCTGTGTATTTTCACTTAAATTAAAAACAAAAGATGGATTGAAATAGTGCTTTTTAGATTCTACCATATCTCTGAAACTTTCAGCATATTCATAAGTACCATTCACTCTGAAAGCTACTTTCTTGCTTAAAGGTCCATAGATATCAAACATAGGTTTGTAAGAATTCCAGCTGCCGGCACTTAGTCCCACTGAACCACCAAATTCAAACTTTGGCTTTTTTGTAATAAGATTGACAATTCCACCAGGACCTACGTTACCATATAGCATGGCATTTGCCCCTTTTAAAACTTCAACTCTTTCCAGACCACTTACTTCAGGAAAAACTCCACTGTTTACTCTTGCTCCGTTTTTAAAGATATTATCATTTCCAAAGATAAAACCTCTTCCCCCAAAGCTATCCTGAGAACCTCCTCTAGCAGAGGTTAAGTAAATACCATTTACATTTTTGATGACATCACTCAGCTGTTTTGCCTGCTGTTGCTCAATAATTTCATGAGTAACAATCGCAATAGGCTGTGGATTTTCCATTACCGTTAGGTTTGACTTTGTCGATAATGGCCTTGCCTGGTTTGGGTTTCCTGTTTTATGAAGATTAATGTCTTCAATAGTCTGGGTTCTGATCGTATCCGCTTCAGCATTTTTCATCTGAGAACTCACTGAAACAGCGATACATAGCAGACCTAAAGAAAGTAGTTGTCTTTTCATTTTATTTTTATGTAGAACAGTTTTAAATAAGGCGCAAATGTAAGTATTTGTTTAGAATAGATAAAAATAATTTTATGATTTAAATCATATTCTATCAATAATGGCATGGATTATTTCTATACCTCTTTTGGAGCTGGGAATGAAGTGTTTTTATGAATATATTTGTTAAAAATTTTAATATGCAATTGGTAAAAGCAGGGCTGTGTGCCTTTGGAATGAGCGGAAAAGTATTCCATGCGCCCTTTTTAAAGGAGCATCCCGGATTTTTCATTTCTGCCATAGTGGAAAGAAGTAAAGAAGAGTCAAAAGAAAAGTATCCAGAAGCAACCATTTACCGTTCTGTGGAAGAAATGCTTCAGCATGCAGATGTAGAGCTGGTCATTATCAATACTCCGGTTCAGACGCATTATGAATATGCAAAAAAAGCATTGGAAGCAGGAAAAAATATTGTGGTAGAAAAACCTTTCACCGTAAATGTTTCTGAAGCAGAAGAGCTGGTGCAACTGGCCAAAGAAAAAGGATTGTTCCTGAGTGTGTATCAAAACCGAAGATTTGACCGGGATTTTTTACAGGTTCAGAAGATTTTAAATGATAAAAAAATAGGAAACGTCAAAGAGGCTGAGATTCGTTTCGACAGATTCCGTACTACTCCAAGTGGAAAACAGCATAAGGAAAGTCCGGATCAGGTAGGTTCAGGATCTCTTCATGATTTGGGATCGCATCTTGTAGATCAGGCAGTACAATATTTTGGGTATCCTGAAAAATTGTTTGCCGATGTCTTTTCAATGAAAGGGAAAGAGTTTGCGAATGATTATTTCGAGATGTTGTTATTCTATAAAAATGACCTGAGAGTAAGACTGAAGACTTCCGTTTTCAGTAAAGAAGGTCATTACGCATATACTATTCACGGTGACAGAGGAAGCTTTTTACAGGAAAGAACAGATAATCAGGAAAATGAATTGGTAGCAGGTGCTATTCCTGAATATGGTAAAGAATGGACACAGCCATTGAAGGAACCGGATGGAATTTTAAATTTCCTGAATGGCAATTCTGAAACAGAAAGAATGCTGACCTCCAGTGAAGCTGGAAATTATATGGATTATTATCAGCAGATCTATGAACATATTGTTTTCGGATATGCTTTGCCATCTTCCGGGGAAGAAATTATCCAAAATATGAAAATCATTGATGCTTCGCTGGAAAGTGCAAAAGAAGAAAGAATCATTCAATTATAAAAGGGCTGTTCAATTATAAATGATGAGTTATGAATTATGAATGAATTCAATGGGTTAGAGAGTTTGAGTGTAAAGGAGTTGGAAATTTCTAATCCTGATTACTATCAACTTTAAACTTTGAATTCATTCATAATTTATCATTTATAATTCATCCTTATTAAAGGATTTCCTGAAGCTCCAGCCATCTCATCTCATGGTTTTCCAGTTTTTCTGAAACAGATTCCAGATTTGCAGAAAGCTTGGCTATTTTTTCATAATCAGATTCATTGTTGAGCTGATCAAGAATCTTGGAACGCTGATCTTCCAGTTCAGGCATTTCTTTTTCTATGGTTTCCAATTCTCTCTGCTCTTTAAACGTTAATTTTCGCTTAGGACTTGAAGATGAGCTGTTTTCTATTACGGGAGCTGTTTCTTTAACCGGTTCAGGTTTTGCTGCTGCATTTTTTTCTAATGCTTCCTCACGGCTTCTTGCTTCTCTGTATTCTGAGAAATTTCCAACAAAATCTCTGATTTTCCCTTCTCCTTCAAAAGCCAGAACATGATCTACAATTCTGTCCATGAAATATCTGTCGTGGGAAACAATAATCAAAGATCCCTGGAATTGCTGAAGGAAATTTTCAAGAACCGTTAATGTAGGAAGGTCAAGATCATTCGTAGGCTCATCAAAAATCAGGAAATTAGGATTCTGATATAAAATATACATCAGGTGAAGTCTTCTCTTTTCACCACCCGAAAGTTTGGAAATAGGAGAGTACTGAGTCTGATCATCAAATAAGAATAATCTTAAGAACTGCGATGCAGACAGGCTTCTTCCATTAGCTAAAGGATAAAATTCTGCAATCTCTTTAATGAAATCAATTACACGTTCATCCTCCTTATAAGTAAGACCTTTCTGAGCGAAATAACCGAAAGATATCGTTTCTCCTGTTTCAATTTCACCCTTGTCAGCCTTTTCAAAACCTTGGATAATATTAAGCAGGGTAGATTTTCCTGCCCCGTTTTTTCCAATGATTCCTACCTTTTCACCACGTTGGAACTGGTAGCTGAAATCTTTTAAAAGTACTTTTGGTCCAAAGCTTTTATCAATGTTTTTAAGTTCAAGAATCTTATTTCCCAGACGTTTCATCTCAAAATCCAGTTCAAGTCCTTCTTTTCTGGTATCGGTTTTTGCTACTTTTTCCGTTTCGTAGAAAGAATCGATTCTGCTTTTTGATTTTGTGGTTCTGGCTTTTGGCTGTCTTCGCATCCATTCCAGTTCCTTTCTGTAGAGATTATTAGCCTTGTCAATCGTAGCATTAAGATTGTCTTCACGGATCATTTTGTTTTCAAGATAAGTGGCATATGAACCATTGTGAACATACAGATTTCTATCTTCCATTTCCCAGATGATATCACAAACACTGTCAAGAAAATATCGGTCGTGAGTTACAAGCAGTAAAGTTATTTTTGCTTTGTTCAGATAATTTTCAAGCCATTCTACCATATCCACATCCAGGTGGTTGGTAGGTTCGTCCATGATAAGAAGGGTATGTCTGTGCTCAGCTCTTGTTTCCGTTAAAAGTTTAGCCAGTGCTACACGCTTGATCTGTCCTCCGGAAAGGGTTCCCATTTTGGCTTCCAGATCAGTAATTTTAAGCTGGGAAAGAATTTGTTTCATTTCATTTTCCAGATCCCAGGCTTTATGAACTTCCATATCAGCCAATGCTTTCTCAATAAAATCATGATCAGTAGAATGTAGTGATTTATGATAATTTTTAAGAGCGAGAATAGGCTTGGAATCCAAAGTCATCATAAATTCCTCAATGTTGAGGTTAGGATCATAGTCAATTTCCTGGTCAAATAATACCACCTGGATATCTTTATTGATGATCGCAGTTCCGCTGTCTGCAATTTCTTTACCCATTAATATTTTCAGAAGAGTAGATTTTCCACTTCCGTTTTTGGCAACAATAGCAATTTTATCCCCTTCATTGATGTGAAAAGAAATGTTTTCAAACAAAACTTTGATGCCGTAAGATTTGGTAAGGTTTTCTGCAGAAACGTAATTCATTGGAAAGTAATGGTTTGATTTTAATTTTGAATAGAACCGCAAAAGTACGAAAATGTAGCCTAAAATTTTTCGTAACAGCTTTTATAAAAATGAAGATTTATGATTTTTTAATAGACTGTGTCCATTGTCTGAAAAAACTAATCAGTAAATTTGAGATGCTAAAATTTACATAGTATAAATATTAATACAAAAAATCTGATTGAAGTAATGAAAAAAGTTATTGTCGACATGGATGGGGTAATGGCCGATGTGTATCATCAGCTGGCACAATTTGAAAAAAGAGATACGGGAAGAGAAATTGAAATCAGTGATTTGGCTGGAAAGTCTGAAATAGAATCTTTCCCCAACGGAAAAAAACACGTGAATGAGGTAGGATTTTTCAGAACCTTACCTGTGATGAAAGGAAGCCGTGAGGCTATGGAATATCTGAATAATAAATATGACCTGTATATTGTATCTGCCGGAATGGAATTTCCGAACAGCTTAAGAGAAAAATATGACTGGCTGGCAGAACATTTTCCATTCATTACCTGGGAACAGATTGTTCTTTGCGGAAGTAAAAAGGTGGTTTCTGGGGACGTAATGATTGATGATTATCCTAAAAATTTAGACCATTTTGACGGTCAGAGGCTTATATTCACTCAACCTCACAATGAATTGATTGAAAATGAAACCTACGACAGAGTTCATTCCTGGGAAGAAGTGATGAATATTCTTTAAAAACTGGAAGGAGGAAGCTGGAGGCTATTAATGTAATTTCATCAACTTCCATCTTCCATCGTCCTTTCTCTCCTTTAATCCAGCGTAAGTCTCTTCAATGACCAGGAATTACCATTGTAAATATCAAGGTCTACTTTTGCATTGATACCATGAACAATTCCGTTTTCCGTAAACTGCCAGAAATCCCACTGATCATCGGGAGAAGGAGTGGGTACATCATTGTAATTGGCCAGCCATAGCGGGTAGCCTTCAAACTCACCTTTCAGAAAATCTTTATAATAATGATAATAGGTATAAATGATAGGTTTCTCACCATAAGCTTCCTCCACAATTTTACACCATACTTTCAGGTCTTCAATTAATTTTTTATTGGTTTTACGCTTGGGAATTTTTTCGATATCAAGAATAGGAGGAAGGTCACCGCTTTCCAGTTTCACATTCTCCAGAAAATTATTTGCCTGGATGACAGGGTCTTCATCAGCTCTGTAGAAATGGTAGGCACCCCGGATAAGATCATGTTTTTTTGCACTTTCCCAAAATTCATCAAAATGCTTGTCGGCACTTCTGTTTCCCATGGTAGCACGCATCACTACAAACTCCAGAGGGATGGTTTTATTGCCAATACTTAGGCTGTCCCATTTGATATCTTCTCTGTTCTGATAATGAGAAACATCAAAGCCATAAGTCTTATCAAGATTACTGCTCAGTATTCTCTGAATTCTTAAAGATTCCTTTTCGGTGTTGTGAAGTTTTTTGTGTCTGAATTTATTAAAGTACAATGCGTAATAGTAGCTTACAGATTGCTTCAAATAAAGGCCTGTCCCTACCAATGCTATGATTAATATTGCCAATATTACCCATCTTCGGAAAAAATAGTTTTTCCGTCTTGTTTTATGGACTTGTTTGGCAGTTTTTTTGGTGTACTTTTTTGGTGTCATAAAGTTTTGCAAAACTAACTTTTTTCACTATGAAATGCTAAAATAAAATCAGTAAATTTGTGTATTATGGAAACACGCGAAAAAATCATCATTATAGGAGGAGGATTTGCGGGGCTGCAGCTTGCAAAAACATTGAATAACAAGAACAAAAAGGTCATTGTTCTGGATCGGATGAATCACCATATGTTTCAGCCGCTTTTTTATCAGGTAGCCTCAGGAAGGATAGAACCTTCCAACATTTCTTTCCCTTTCAGAAAGATTTTTCAACAGTCCAGAAATACACAGTTCCGTATGACAGAGGTTAAAGAAATAGACCCTGCCAACAATAAAGTCATTACTGACGAAGCAGAATTTACGTATGATAAACTCATTATTGCTACGGGCTGCAAAACTAATTTTTTTGGAAATAAAGATCTGGAAGGAAAAGCTTTCGGGATGAAAAATACTCAGGAAGCCATCAGTATCAGAAATCATGTCCTGATGACCTTTGAAAAGCTGATCATTGAAAAAAGCCGAAGTGATGACGGAAACTGGAATATCGTTATCGTGGGAAGCGGACCTACCGGAGTAGAACTGGCGGGTGCTTTTGCCGAAATGAAAAAAGATATCCTTCCAAGAGATTATCCTTACATGAATTTTGATCATCTGAAGATTATTTTGGTAAGCTCTACAGAGAAACCACTAGCCGTAATGAGCAGTGAGGCTCAGGAGAAATCTGAAAAATACCTTAAAGACCTTGGGGTAACTTTTATGAGCGGAGAAGTAGTTACGGATTATGACGGAGATAAAGTTCATTTGAAAAGCGGAAAAGAAATCCCATCCAATAATGTTATCTGGGCAGCTGGAGTTACAGGAAATGTTGTGGGAGGTTTTCCGGAAGACAAATTAGTACGAAACAGATATATTGTAGATCGATATAATAAAATACAAGGCTACGATAATATTTATGCCATCGGGGATATTGCCTACATGGAAACACCCAAATATCTACAGGGACATCCTCAGGTAGCCAACGTAGCCATTAATCAGGCAAAAAATTTAGGTAGAAATTTATTAAAGAAAAGCCAGAGCGAGTGGACTGAATATGAGTATGATGATAAAGGTTCATTGGCTACTATTGGAAAGCACAGAGCTGTTGTTGATCTACCATTTATAAAATTCCAGGGATTTTTGGCGTGGTATTTCTGGATGTTTCTCCATTTAATGCTAATTTTGAGCGTTAGAAACAAGCTGGCCATATTCTTCAACTGGATGTGGAGCTATATCAACAAAGATTCTTCTTTAAGATTAATTATTATACCTACTAAGAAAAACGGAACATTACAATGAGAATTGACATAATAAGCGTACTTCCGGAATTGATGGAGAGTCCGTTCCAGGCTTCTATTTTAAAAAGAGCAATGGATAAAGGACTGGCAGAAGTACATTTTCATCAGCTGAGAGACTGGGCAATCAATAAGCACAGGCAGATTGATGATGAGCCATACGGAGGCGGAGCAGGAATGGTAATGATGATAGAGCCACTGGATAAATGCATCTCAGAGCTTAAGTCCCAAAGAAATTATGATGAAGTAATCTATCTGACACCAGATGGCGTTACCTTAAATCAGAAAATAGCCAATACGCTTTCTATAAAGAAAAATTTGATCTTTCTTTGCGGACATTATAAAGGAATTGACCAAAGAGTAAGAGATCTTCATATTACAAAAGAAATATCCATTGGAGATTACGTTCTTACAGGAGGAGAACTGGCTGCCTGTGTTCTTGCAGATTCAGTGATAAGACTTCTTCCCGGAGTTTTGAATGATGAGCAGAGTGCTTTGACAGATAGTTTTCAAGATGATCTTCTTTCACCCCCAATTTACACCAGGCCGGAAAGTTATAAAGGATTAGATGTTCCTAAAATTTTATTGAGTGGTAATTCCGGTAAGATTGAAGAATGGCGTCACGATGAAGCAGTAAGAATCACCAAAGAGAAGCGTCCGGATTTATTGTAAACCCAAAATATAGAACTTTATTGGATTCCATTTATTATTAGGGTAAATGGAATAATATTTGTTGTAGGGTTAACATATGTGGAAGATATTAATGTTTTTGATTTTAAATTGACGTTTTATCTCGATTATTTTCGATTTTGCTTATTATCTCGATTTTGACTAATATGATAAAACTCCCTAATAATTGAAAAATTAATTCGATACAACAGATTTCATTAGTATTTTTTACTATATTTGAACTGTTTTTTGTTGGAAATTGATTCGCTTCTATTGGAGTGAATCTAACATGTATGAAAAAAAATATAAATTTGACACCCTAAAGAAAAGAACATAATAAATTAAAGTATAGAAATTAGGTAGATGGAACTGTTCTCTTTTTATAATGTTGAAAATTTATTTTTACCCGATCCGAAACCTGTCCACAAATTAGATCCTACCCGGTCAGGATTGAGGAATTGGGATGAAAAGAGATATAAAAACAAGCTTTTTAAAATCTCACACGTATTTCAGTTGATGAAAGAAGATAATGGTGTATTGCCATTTATCATTGGATTGTCTGAAGTTTCCGGAAGGAAAGTTTTGGAAGATCTCGTGGAGATGGAGCCCTTTAATTCGCAGTATGGAATTGTACATTACAATTCTATGGACGAAAGAAAAGTGGATGTAGCAATGTTATATGATAAAAATAAAGTAGAGATAATAGATTCTGAAACCATTACTTTCTTTTTTGAAATAGAAAATAAAAACAAAGGAAATTACGACACAACAAGAGACGTACTTTTTTCAAAAATAAAATATAAAGGGGAAATTATTAATGTCTTTATCGCCCATCTTCCCTCTAAGCGAGAAAAAGATATTAATAAACCTAAGAGAACCTTTATATTGAATGAAGTCCGGGAACGGATTATGAAAATTGTAAATGCTGATAAAGAGCATGTCATATTGTGTGGTGATTTTAACGAAAACCCGGATGATGAAAATTTAGTACAGATTCTCTATGACAATGATCATGAGAAGGTTTTAATGAACCCTTTTCAGAAATTGTTTTCTACAAGAAATTATTCTACTTTTCATTATAAATCTGGATTGTTGTATGATCAGATCATTATGTCAAGATCTTTGCTTGATAATAAGACGCTGGCTTTTCAGGATGCGCATGTATTTAATTCTGAAAAAATCCGCAGCAGAACCAGAAATTTTGAAGGAAGACCTTTCCGAACATATGCTGGTACCCGGTATTTAGGAGGATATAGTGATCACTTTCCGGTTTTTGTAAAATTTAAAAATTTACAGTAAAAAACATAAATAATAAAAAAAGTAGAAAATGAAAAATTCGAGCAACACAAGCTACCATTTAGATTCTATTGACAAAGAAATCATCTACATGTTGATGGATAATGCTAAAACTTCTTTAGCCCACATTTCCAAAAATGTTGGTATTTCTACCACTGCAGTGCATCAAAGAATCAAAAAACTCGAACATGCAGGAGTTATTGAAAATTCAATATCATTTCTTAATCCTAAAAAAATTGGATATAAGGTGATTTCCTACATCGGTGTATTTCTGGATCAGCCAAGCCATTATCCAGAAGTAGTAAAATCTTTACATGATATTAACGAAGTAGTGGAAGCCCACTATACTACAGGAAATTATACGATATTCCTGAAAGTTCTTTGTAAAGATAATGATCATTTAATGCAGATTCTGAATAAGCTTCAGAAGCTGAAAGGAGTAACAAGAACAGAAACTTTTATATCTTTGGAACAAGGTATTTACAGACAATTGAAAGTATAACGATATGAACATAGCCCAATATTTGGATTCAACCTACCTGAAGACACCAGAACAATCAGGTATTTCCCACGAAGAAACACTTCAAAAAGATAAAGAACTAGCGCAGGAGGCAATAGATAAAGGTATTTTTGCAGTGATGATTCGTCCCGATTATGTATCTGAGGTCAAGAAATATATTCAGGAGAAAAATTCAAATGTTGCAGTAGGAACTGTAATAGGCTTTCATGAAGGTACTTATTCTATTGAAGAGAAGCTTGCAGAAGCATCAAAAGCAATAGAAGACGGTGCAGATGAGTTGGATTTTGTTATTAATTATACCGCTTATTTACAAGGAAATATAGCATTGGTAAAAGAAGAGTTTGTAAAATGTACGAGATTATCTCTTGAACATCACAAAGTAGCAAAATGGATTATTGAAATTGCTGCTTTGACAAATGAACAAATTGCGGATCTTACTAAAAATATTTCTACCTGGGCAGAAGAGAATTTCTCCGAAAATGACCTCTCGAAAATTTTTGTTAAATCTTCAACAGGGTTTTACGAAACTACTGATGGAAAGCCTAACGGGGCAACCTTTGAAGGGATTACCATCATGCTCAATAACGCAGGGAAGCTTCCTGTAAAAGCAGCAGGTGGTGTAAAGACTCCTGAAGATGCTGAGAAAATGATCAGCATGGGAGTAAAGAGAATCGGAACCTCTTCAGCATTAGCTCTGATTGAAAACAAATCTTCATCCGAAGGATATTAATCAAAATTTTAAATAATAAAAAACCATCAGAAAAACTGATGGTTTTTGTTTTTATATCTGTGCCTGATACTCTTCGTAGAATTGTTGAGTTTCCTGGATTAAGCTGTTCATTTCTTCCAGTGTGAAAACTTCCAGGAATTTTTTTCTGAACTCCTTGAAGTGAGGGATTCCTCTGAAATAATTGCTGTAATGCTGTCTCATTTCTACCAATCCTAATCTTTCACCCTTCCATTCTACACTCCATTCTGCATGTTGGCGAACAGCTAATAATCGGTCTGATATGGTAGGCTCAGGCAAATGTTCTCCTGTTTTAAAGAAATGCTTGATTTCATTAAATATCCATGGATAACCAATAGCGGCACGTCCTATCATAATCCCGTCGCAGGCATATTTTTGTTTGTATGCTAATGCCTTTTCGGCAGAATCTATATCGCCATTTCCGAAAATTGGAATCTCAATATTAGGATTTTGTTTGATTCTGGAAATATGTTCCCAGTCTGCTTCACCCTTGTACATTTGAGCTCGGGTTCTGGCATGTATGGTAAGCGCTTTGATTCCTGTTTCCTGCAGGCGTTCTGCTACTTCATCAATATTGATGGTATGGCTGTCCCATCCTAAGCGGGTTTTAACAGTTACAGGCAGGTGAGTAGAGCTTACAACGGCTTTTGTGAGACGAACCATGAGGTCAATATCTTTCAAAACACCTGCTCCAGCTCCTTTGCAGACAACTTTTTTTACAGGACATCCAAAATTGATATCTACGAGATCCGGATTTACTGTTTCAACAATTCTTGCGGACATAGCCATTGCTTCTTCGTCTCCACCGAAAATCTGTATCCCAACTGGTCTTTCATAATCGAAAATATCAAGCTTTTTACGGCTTTTGATAGCGTCACGAATCAACCCTTCGGAAGAAATAAATTCCGAATACATTAAATCTGCACCATGCATTTTACACAAACGTCTGAACGGAGGATCACTTACATCTTCCATCGGAGCCAACAAAAGTGGAAATTCCGGCAGTTCTATGTTGCCTATTTTTATCATGGTGCAAATTTACGAAATTCTGAAAAAACAATATTTTTTTAATTTAAATGTGGTATCGTGTTTTATTTGTGTTGATTTGTTTAAGGGATTTTATGATATTTTGTTTAATTATTATTCAATATAATTGATTTGTTTTCAATGTTTTTTAAATTTTATTGAGAATTATTTTCTATATTTAGTATAATAAAAATTAATGTCATGAGAAAAATTCTATTTTGTTTGATGGTAATTTTGGTTTCATCAAATTTTTATTCACAAGTAAATATCTCTGCTACGGCAGGAACAGCTACAGGAACTTATACTACATTAAAAGGGGCATTCGACGCTATTAATGCAGGAACGCATCAGGGAGCAATTTCAATCAGTATCACAGCTAATACTACAGAAACAGCAACGGCTAGCCTTAATGCAAGCGGCGGAGCAACAAGTTATACTTCTGTTGTGATTAAGCCGGCAGTAGGAGTTACGGCTGCTATTTCAGGTGATATTGCCAGTGCACCTTTGGTGAGAATACTAGGAAGTAACATTACCCTGGATGGAAGCAATGCTGCTTCAGGAACAACAAAAGACCTTACCCTTACCAATATTTCTGTTACAGCACCGCAGGTACTTACATTTATTGCGACTTCTGCAGCTGCTGCAAACACGAATATTATGGTTAAAAATCTGAATATTGTAAATGGTATCAATACTTCTTCAGCATTTGTAATGTATGATGGAAATACCACTCCTACAGGTGGTTTCTTTAATAATGTTACTATTCAGAATAATTCTGTGAAGAAAGCTTATATGGGAATGTATTTATTTGCTGCCACTGGTGCGGGTAATGGAGCGAATACATTGGTGACCGGAAATGATTTATCAGCTTCTGGTGCAGATGCTATACGCCTTGGTGGGATCTATGTACAAGGTGCTGATGGAGTAACAGTAAGCAATAATACAATTGGAAACTTTGAAACAGCCAATGCTGAGATCAAAAGAGGAATCTGGCTGGCAACTTCAACGATTAACTGCTCTGTTGTTTCCAATACTATTACTAATCTCGGATATACAGGTACTTCTTCAGGAGGAGCATCAGGAATAACTGTTACCTCAGGAAATACAGGAGCATCACCTACAGCCAATATTATTGTAAGAGCGAATACAATTTCCAATTTTACTTCCAGTGGTACAGGAGGTATTTTTGCAGGGATTTACGCAGGCGCAGCAACCTCTGGATTAATTATAGATAATAATAAAATTAATGGTATAAAAAATACCAACACACTCGGATATGGAGCACAGGGGATTCATTTGGCATCAACGAGCCTTACCTCCAATACACTAGTTGCTAATAATATCGTGAGTGGTGTAGCGGGTTATGGATATGCTACAACCGGAGGAGTGAATGACAACGGAAATGGTCTTGTCATTGTTGCCGGAGGAGGATATAAAATATATTATAATACCGTGGTGATGGACGTAAGCCAAACTATTGCAGGAAGACCTGCTGCTTTAAATATCACCAATGGAGTAACCGGTTTGGGAGGTATTGATGTAAGAAATAATCTTTTTGTCAATACACAGACACAGGCAGGGGATAGATATGCTATTTATGCCGGAGCAGCCAGTACGGTTTTTTCAACTATAAATTTTAACAATTTTTATTCTTCAGGGACGAATCTGGGATATATCGGAGGACTGGCAAAAGCTACGCTTGCAGATATTCAGGCTGGATTTGGAGGGAATGTAAACTCACTGAATATTCTGCCGGTATTTGTTTCAGCTACTGATTTCCATTTGTCTGCGACGGGAAATGCAGCGCTTGATAATAAAGGAACTCCGGTGGCTGAAGTGATATTGGACGCTGCTGGAAATATCAGAAATGTTTTAACACCGGATCTTGGAAGCTTTGAGTTTACAGCTTCTATACTGGCTGTTAATGAATCTGCGAAAAAGAATACAATAAATGTTTATCCGAACCCGGTTGTAGACTATGTTTATATCAATAATGACAGTAGAATCAAAGATGTAGAAGTATACAATGTTTCAGGACAGAGAATTCTTAACGAGACAATCAATGCTGAAAAAGGTTATGTAGATATGAGACGTGCTCCTGCAGGAGTTTATATCTTAAAAGTGAATAGTGAAAAAGGATCACAATCACTGAAAATTATTAAAAAATAAAATTCAACTGATAATCAATAAGAATCCCCAATAGCGATATTGGGGATTTTTTTATTTAAATAATAACTGTTGTTCTTAGAAGCTTGCTTTCACCTGCATACTTCCGATATGAATGGTTCGGTCACCCGAATTTCTTCCTTCGTAATTAAGATTCAGCTGAATAAATGAGTTGATCGCCTGTTGGATGAATACGCTCCATACCTGGTTTTTTCCTGGCTTCAGACCATCCAGCATCTGGTTTCCTACAATACTGAAATTGTTTCCTGTGAAATTGTTGCTGATGAATGAGAAATTTCCACGGATAGACGTTTTTCTACGCTCCCACTGAATGGTTCCCGTAACATCAAATGCTTTAAGAAGCTCCTCACCGTCCAGTCTTTGTTTCTGACGGAAAGCCGAAGACAGTTCAGCCTGGATAGCATCTGTAAACTTATAAGTGGCTTTAGGTTTTGTTTCAAAGTTATTAAGACGGTAATCTCTTGTTCCAAACAATTGTGAAGAGTTTTTAATATCATGAACAGAATTTTCCCAGTCAACCCTGAACTCCTTATTGAACCAATATCCTACATTCAGGAAATGAGAGGTCTGCTCACGTTCTTCATTACTGAAATTGGCATTGATAAGGTTATCGTTGGTGATAAATCTGTAGTTTCCGTTCCAGCCTGATTTGTCAGTAGGATTGAACTGTACAGAAGCAAGGATATTTTGATTTTTAAGGATCTGATCGCTGTTCTTTTCAAAAGGATTTAAAACAAGTACTTTATCTTTTTTATAGAATGAGTTTTGAGAATTCAATGAAATATTGAAATTCCAACGTTTTAAAAATCCGTTCTCCGAGTTGAAAACAATAGCCGGATTGACAAATAAAGCCAACTGTAATTTATTTTTGTTGGAAGGGATGTATCTTACAGAATTTGTATACACACGAATATATTGTGCAAGATCGGAATATTCAGCAATTTCAAATTCGTCCAGCTGCTGGATTCCGTCTCCGTTATAATCCGTCCATTTGTAAACACCTTGGCCATCCGTTACTTTAATGTATTGGAACTCTCTCTGTGCTTCCTGTCCGTTTCCAAGTTCATAGAAAGCCTGAAGACGCATACCGTTTCTGAAAAGCTGCTGATTGTATAAAATATTTCCAACTACAAAGTCATTATTTCGGGTTACATCACCTTCTGCTCCGGAGTAGAAAAACTTTCTATAATGAATTAAAGCATTTAAAGTGGTTCTTTCCGTTTTGATGATCTGACTTTCTGCCATGAATCCCAAAATATTATTCATATTCTGAAGCCTGTTATCACGCACAGAGTCATTATCCCTCATGTATACCTTGGCCAATAACTTTGTCCTTGTACTGTCACCTATTTTCTTTTGTAAAAAGATTTCTTTCCAGCTGAAACTTGTGACATCCATAAGCTGAGTATCATTGTACTTTTTCTCATTGTGCTCCATGCTTCCACCAATTGCCCAGCTTCCTTTTTTACCGGTAAATTCAGTTGAAACTCCTCCACGGATGAATTTGGTATCCTGAAGAGTAGCATTGGTATTCAGGAAAGATAAATTCCCTTTCGTAAAGAATTTTCCAGTGATCCAGCCAAAATCCAGATCGTTTTTGAGTCCTTTGTAAGAATTTTGTTCATTCAGATAATTGACACGGTAATTCAAAGTAGATTTGTTGTTCCATTTATTCAGGAAGCTGAAAATAAATCTGTTTTGAGTCTTCTTATTAAATTCCTGCGCAAGGTTGAAATCTCTGGAGAATTCCACATCATTGATACGGTCAAGGATATGAAACTGTCTGTCTATATATTGATATTCGAAACTAGGTGTTCCTTTCCATGTGCTCTTTGTGAAACTTTTATTTCCAAAAATACGCCATGCATATCCCATATTCTGATTAGAATCTTTGGATGAAAATAAATTGACATCATAATTACTCAGGGAAATATCTGCTCCTATTTTTCCCTCATTCAATAGATATTCTGAGTTTAGAGAGTATACCTGAGATTTTTGTGGGGAAGGAAGTTTTCTTACCGCTCTGTAATCTCCGGCATTTGGTCCTACATATTGGAAAACACGTCCGTTGTTTGTAGTTTGAGCTATTTTATAATCTCCCAGATTGGCTCCGAAATAAGTAAAAGAAACCTGATATAACGTTAAGCTGGAATCTGTAGAAAATTCATAGAAGTTTCCGGCAGTATTTAATTTGTATAAAATTTTATTGACATCATACTGTGTTACTACTCCTGATGGTGCATACATTAGATTAGGATCATTTCCGGCTTCTGCAAGAATTTGTTCATCCTCCTTAGAAAGACTTAGAGAAAGAGGGGCATTCTTATTGTCATTTTCCATGAACCAGTTAAGCCCTACTTTGAATTTTTCTCTCTGATGTTCAACTTTTCCGGTAAATAAATATCTTGAATAATTTCTGTTGGCGTAGTTATAAGAAATCGTAATGAAATTCTGTTGGAAAATAGGACGGAAACTGGTAAAGGTAACTTCACCCGTATTATAATTAATGATATAATCCTGATTTTCTCCTCGTTTCATCAAAATACCATCAATGAAAACCTGCTCGGAACCGGAGATCAACGTGATAAATTGTTCACCATTCTTACCTGTCAGACGATAAGGTCCCTGGTTACCTTCAATCCCCTGAAAACGGATTCTGTGGAATTCACTTCGTGCAACACCGGCAGAAATATCTACAAAAGTCTTATTTTCTTTCCCGAATTCTGTCTGGAACTGAAGTCCCATACTCCTTCTCTGGTATTTCGCAAAATAATTTTTAGCTTCTACAAGATCAAGATGCCCGGCTCTGAGGATAGACTTTTCCTTGATGTTAAGCTGCATATAGATTTTATCAAACTCCTCCAAAGTCTGGGTATAACCATCCGCCTGAATAGGGAGATTGTGGTCTGAAATACTGGCTAAAATGGTGACATCTTTGGATAATCTCCCTGAGATCTGGAGATCCATAGAACTTTGTACGGATTGTCCCTGATTATTTCCAAAAGTAATTCCACGGATAATGGAACCTTTCGAATTAAGCTCGCCTAAAAATCTTTTTTTATCATTTTTTGCCAGTACAGCTTCATCAATAACGATTTTATTGTGTGTTCTTATGAAGTCAAGGGTATCTTTTGCAAAGATATCCTGTTCAAGTCTTGCGGCTAGGATACTGTCTCTTTTTATGCTGTCTTCAGGAATGTTGGGATTTTTCCACGAGAATACCTGAGCATTTCCTGAAAATATGCCTAAGAAGAAAAAAATGAATACAAGAGTAAAATTCCGCAACTTTTAAAAATAATTCGTAAAAATAATTAAAAAATGTTAACATTAAGGGTTTAACTATAATTAACAAAAACTTAACCTGTTTATTGTATCAGCTAAAAAAATAAATGTAGTTTTGTGGTGTAAGAAAATTATTAACAAGAAAAATTAAATCATGAAAAAACTTTATTCTCTTTTCGCGACAGTAGTGATGAGTGCAGTTGCTTTTGCACAGACAACTTATGTTTGGGATTGTACTTCTGTAAATCCTATTTCTGGTACAAATGCTAATATTTCAAATGTAGCATTCGCGACAGCTCAGGGAAATAATAATGGTACTACAGCTCTAATTGCTACTTCTTCCGCATCTAGCGGCTATACAGGAGCTAGTGGATCTAGTAATTTTGGTGCTGCTGCTTATAAAGAAGCTCTTTCTACTGCTACAAGTACTTATTTCAGTGTAACTGTTACTCCTGTTTCAGGTAATAAAGTAACTTTGAATTCTTTAAGTTTAGGTTCTAGAGGAACATCTACTGGGCCAGGAAAGATCACAGTATATTCTAGCATTGATAATTATGCTACTGCGATTGGTACTGCAAATGTTAATAATAACAGTACATGGGCATTGAGCAGTATTACTTTTGCAGGTGCTAATCTAGTAGGTGCAGAATCAGCTCCAGTTACATTAAGAATCTATGGTAGTGATAGTGCTGGTACAGGTACTCCTTCTGCTGGTACGGCTAACTGGAGAATCGATGATGTTTCTTTAGTAATTACTTCGTCTACTGCATCTCTAGCTGTTATTGATACTAAAAACGCAAAATCAGGAAACTTAGTAAAGAATTCTTTCGTTAAAAACAACGAGATTGTTTTCGGATCTGATGTAAAAGACGTAAAAGTTTTCAATATGTTCGGACAGCTTGTAAAAGAAACATCTGTAAAACAAAATGGAACTGTAAGCGTTGCTGAATTGGCAAAAGGAAACTATATTGTAACAGGTACAGTAAACAACCAGCCTGTTTCTCAAAAAGTTCTTAAAGACTAATCTCTTTACAATAAAAATAAAAACAGCCGCTTCATTGAAGTGGCTGTTTCTTTTATGGGCTTATTTGTTGATTTTTAAATCTTTCTATCGTGTTTATTTCTTAATTTGGTGGTATTGTTTTTGATATTTTTATTTCAAATCCATTTCTAAAATTAATACGATGAAAAAAATCTTTACTATTGCAGGGCTTTTATTATTAACAACCTTTTCGAACGCCCAGATTGTGATCAATGAGATTTATGGCGGTAATGCCAACTCAGGTGCTGTATTGAAAAATAACTATATTGTGCTTAAGAATATCGGAACCAATCTGGTTTCTTTGACGGGAGCCAGTATACAGTATGGGCCTGCTATTGGTGCTTTTACTGAATATCATACGCTGCCTGATTTGACTTTAGGTCCCGAAGAAACCTACTTAATTCAGGAATCAGTCATTCAAGATGGTACTGAAGAGTTACCAATACCCAATTTTATTGCCACTACAATAACTAATTTTGATGGCACGCCCAACAAATCTTCCGGGTTGAAGATTTCCAGTGTTTCAGGGAAAATAGCTTTAGCTGGAAATATAGTGCAGGTTACAGGGCCTTCTGCATCCAATGTCCTTGACTTTGTAGGATATGGATCAAATGCGGATCAATTTAAAGGTGATGGGCCGGCTCCTTCTCCCACTACCACCACTGCCATTAAAAGAACATTAGTGAGTAATAATGATAATATGGCAGATTTTTCACTCGAAGGAAGTGTGAAATCAGGTTTTGTACAGAATCCTTTTATAAAAGACAGTAAAGTAGTATTCGGAACAGAGGTGAAAGATGTGAAAGTATACGATACATTCAGACAGGTTGTTAAAAAATCACCCACAAAATTAGCCTCAAGTCTTGATATTGCTGAGTTACCAAAAGGAACTTATATTGTAACAGGAACTATCAATAATATTCCGATTTCACAGAAAATTATAAAAGATTAGTTTTTAATAAAAAGGGACAGCATATTCATCAGCTGTCCTTTTATTTTTTTGTTTTCAAGAATCTTAATACCATCCTCTTCTTGCTGCATTGATAATCGATCCAAGATTAAGGATCAATGTATATCTGATGCGTTTTCCGTAATCTTTGAATGAAGGTTCAAATCCTAAAGAAGACTGTATCGGGAAATAAACTTCCAGGAAATCAGGGATAATTCTTACTTTAACTCCGGTATCCCATATGAATTTGGCAGGAAGATCTTTGTTTTTATATACTCCGGCATCTGCATATACATGGAATATTTTCCAGATGCTTGAATCTACGTTTGCAGATGTGATCCATTGGTTCACGGTTCCTGGTAGAAATGATTTAAAACCACCGTCAGCTAATATAAACTGTTGTGAAAGAAGACCACTGCTGGCACTTTCTCCCAAAAGAGTATAAGAGAATGAATAATTGGAAACCCTTGAAATACCATAATCGAAAAGATTATTTCTGGTATTATTTCTTAGAAAATATCCGGCAAATAAACGTAAGCTAAGCTTTTGTTTAGGAGCAAATTCCCATCTGTAGAAACCTTCAGCAGTTATTTTATTGAAATCTTCCATTCCCTGGGCGCTCAGACTAAAACTTTTTTCATGAATCATCTGGCTGTCGCTATAGCCATATCCGATACTCCAGAGATTATACTTCCTGTAATCGTCGTTAGCAATCATTAAAGGACTAAGATCTCTCTCGAAATAGTTATAAGAAGCCCCGATTCCTCTGCTTACCGTACTTCTGGGATTCTTTCTGAAATTGATAGAGGAGGATATGGAAGTCTTTCTGTAAGCCAGATTATAATCATAATGAAAATAAGAACCGGATAGTCCAAAGGTTAAGCTTCGGATAATACTTTCTGCAGGCAGAATAGAGTAGGAAACCGCTGCGGAGCCAGTCAGTTTTCCTGTTCCTGTACTATAGGTTGGTGTAACTGAGTACAGGAATTTTTGATCAAAGAAAGACTGGTTTTTTAAATTGACTCCCAAAAGGAATTTATCATAAGTATTGTTGAAACGTACTCTGGGACTGATGTAAATTTCGTTGTATTCCGGATTGGGGATATCTTTTATTAATTTAAGTTTAATCTTTTTTGCATTGGAAAAAATTCCTTTTGCATATAGAAAATTATCTCTGTAATTGGATTCCGGAAAGATGTAGCCACTGTTTAAAGTGACTTTGTAAATATTATCTGAAGCAGGAAGCGTCAGGCTGGTCATACGTTCATTTTCTTCAGTATCTATCCAGTAAGATTTCTTTTCGCCATCTTTAGTTTCTGTTTCCAGTTTTACAGGAATAGAAATATCGGTATTTTTTACAATATTTATTTGAAGTGAATCGTTCTCTTTTCGAATGTTTTTTAATTTGAAATCAACTCTGTTCTTCTGTTTGAAAAAGTTTGAAAGATAAGCCGTTGATTTATTTTTTTCGGAAAGAGATGTCAGAAAATCTTCAGGATGTATTCTTTTTCCTGAATTCTGAGAAATATAATTTTTTACAATATCATTGAAATGATCATATCCCATTTTATCTGCTGAATAATTGAACAGACTTCCGGTTTCAAAACTGCTTACAGCCATATCATTGAAATTACTTAAAACAGGAAAATGTTCAGTAATTTTCTGATCAAGATTTTGCAGCATGATATATTGATAGGAAAGGCCGTAGCGATCCAGAAGTTTTACTTTGGAGGCATGGAATAATTTTAAAGGCTTAAATCCGAAAATTTTAGTTTCTGGAAGGGTACCTAAAAGTTTTGTGTCAGCATAGAATTTTTTCAGATACTGAATTTCCAGATAAGATTTTAAACCATTTTTAAACCAATGATCTTTCTCTTTATCTGCAATAACGGTTTCATCAAGAATTTTCTTGGTAATCATTCCAAAGTAATCCAGATCCGTTTTTTCGGTATTGGTAAATAACTGGAATCTGAATTTCCAGAAAGTAATATCATTATTTCCAAAAAAGTCTTCTTTAGCTCTGAATTTATCTGAAATAAAAAGACTTTTAGGAAGAATACCCAGTCTCTCTTTAAGGAATTTTAAATGTAGAGGAAGATAAAATTCCAGGTTCTGCTTTTCTTCAGGATTCAGGTTATATCCAAATTTGACTTCGGTTTCGTCTCCATCAATATCGGTTTTTATGGAAGGATATCCAATAGAAGAAATTAAAAACTCAGGATCAGAATCCAGACCTCCTTTAAAAGAATTCATCTGAATCTGTGGAAGATTACCTTCTACAAAAGTATTGACAGGAATATCAAAGTTGACAGTCCAGAAAGTATTGAAACTTACAGGTTCTTCAATATCGTGATACTTTCTTTTGGAAATATTGTCCGGATCAAAATGATCCGGAACAATAAAGAAATATTTTAATACCGTATTCTGAGCGGATGTTCCATATCCCGTAAAAGTTTTATCGGGAAGCTGCATTCTGTATTGCAGCTGTAACGTGACACTTTCGCCAGGTTTCAGTATGTTTTTCAGAGGAATAAAAAGATTTTCATCTGAGAGGTTACTGACAGGTATAACTTCATTTTCTGAATTTTTAATATTCAATTCAAGAAGTTTACCCAATTGATCACTTTTTGCAAAGTGCAAATCCGTATTCCGGTCTTCCAGTTTTCTGTAGACTAAAGAGGTTCCACGTCTGTTGTAAGCGGAAACCCAATTCAGGAGTTTTACAGTCTGAAGATCTTTTCCGGAATGATTGTAATAAACAATTTCCTGATTGATCTCAAGGTTCTTCTTGTCAGGAGACAGTTTTGCTTCAATATAAATACTGTCTTTCTGTGCAGAGACCTGTGCGACTCCCCAGAACAAAATAAGGCAAATGCTGAGCTTTTTCAAATATTCGTGATAAAGCCCAAATATAACTTATTTTGTATATACTTGAGTAGGATTTTAACCTTGAATTGCTTTTTTATCCAAAGAATTAATATAAGCATTCCATCCTTCTGTCTTATAAGTGATGGCAGATGCTTCAGGATCATTGGATTTGTAGATTCCTCTTCCTACAATAATAAAATCCGTGTGTAGTGTTTTAAATACATGCTCCGGTGTATTGTACTGCTGTCCTTTACCATCTCCTGAATCTGCAAGATTTACTCCCGGAGTGAATAATAAAAGGTCTTCCGGAATTTTGTTTTGAGATACTCCACCAATTACATTTGGATGGGATAAAGCTACTTTTAAAGCTTCTTCACGGTAGCTGGCTGTTGTAAGCGCTCCTTTTGAGGACATTCCAACAATGGCTACCACTCCTACATTTTTGAAGCAGTCTAATGATTCAAAACCTCCGATTACTTGCGAAGTTACGAAATCTGCCCAGTCTGTAATTTTGAAAACCCCACTTGTAAACTGAAGTTCTTGTGTATTTCCGATGTCAGCAAATTTTCTGTCTTCCATCAATAAAAACTGATGTTTTGCAGCAATAGCTTTTAAAGGAGTAATTGTTTTTTCGTACTCAAAATCGGAAATGATATCGATATGTGTTTTTAAAGCAATAACGTGCGGGCCTACCTTTTCAGCAAGTTCCAATAGCTCCTGAGTCGTTGTAACATCAGCAGAAGCAATAAGGTTTGATTTTTTCGCTAAAGCTGTTTCCAGTAATTTTTTTGATACAGAATGTTGTGTAGCTTCAAGTTTCTCTTCATAAGAAGATCTTGTTTCTTCTTCAAACTGAATGTGGTTACCCTGTAGGAAATCCTGAATTCTTTTAACCTCTTCATCAGATAATTCTCCGGTTTCCTGAAGAATATCACATACCTCCGAAATATTGAAAAGAGTGTGTACTCTGTAGCCTTTGCCTTCTAATAGCTGCTTTCCTCCTTGTTCTCTATCCAGTACCACTACAATATCAGAAACTTTAAGATCTTCCTGCTCTATTTCAGGAATGGTTTCTAATAAAGACTTTCCTGAAGTGATAACATCTTCTACCAAAAGACAGTTTTGCCCTTTCTGGTAAATTCCTTCGATCAATTTTTTGGTACCATAGCTTTTGGCTTCTTTTCTTTTAATAATTAATGGAATATAGCTTTCCAGAGACATTGCAGTTGCCATTGGAAGAGCAGCGTAAGGAACTCCACAGATTAAATCAAAATTATCTAATGGAAGCATTTCCAATAAATAATTAGCAAGATTTTTTAAAATTTTAGGATCTGAAGCCAAAGGTCTCAGGTCTACATAAAATGGGCTTTCAATACCACTTTTCAGGGTAAACCTTCCGAATTTGATGATCCCTAGCTTGTAGCACTCTAAGAAGAATTCTTTTTTACTTTCCATTATTTTTTATTAGATATTGCAAATTTAAGCAATTGAAATAAGGCTCAAAAATTTATCGCTCATTTGTAAATAAAAAACCATCCCGGATTGACCAGAATGGTGTGAAATTACTCAGTTATATTAGGGAGAATATTTTTCATTTATTCTGATAGGATTTTATCCAAATTAAGCTGTTTGAGCGATGTTTTTTCAGAAATCTCTTTTTGTATCCACTCTTCCTCGCCTGTTTTAGCACTCGTTCCCAAAGTTGCAATGAATAATTTTTCAATAAATAAATCATTATTTTTGAAAAATACTGGTATAACTATTTTCCGAGACGTATTTTGATATTGATCAGTGTAACCCAAGATTAAATTGAAAGCTTGTTTGTTTTTTGTATTAGTATTTATTTCTATAAAATCACAGCTAATGTTTTTGGTAAAAAATACTTTATTATCAGTTTGTGCTTTTAAAGTATAGTCATTTATATTTTTTTCTATAAAAACGATATCATTCTTATCACTTTTATTAAAGTTAACTCTTTAATTTTTAGTTTGTGTAGATTCTGAATTAGAAGAAGAGGGTAGATCTTCTTCTTCCATATTTTCTTTAGATTTGAGAAAATACTTTTTACATTCCGGTAGTTCACATCCTAAGATTTATGTTTTTTTTCCATCAAAAAAAGAAATATATGAACCCCCATTAATTTGTAAGTCATATTTTTTTCCTTTATATAAATAACCTTTTATATTAATATTACATGGTGTAATCGGATATGAAAAATGCCATTCTTCTTCAGTAAGAGGAACTGATAAATTCATGATTTTTTCAATATCATTATTATTGAGAGACCATGTTTTGCCTCTTTCAGTTAATTTTTCTTTTGTAGAATATTTGCCTTTACAGTTGGCAACATAAACTTTTGTATCTATTTTCTTTTTTTCATCTTTATCCTGGCCTTTGCAGCTGAAAAAGAAGAATATAAGAAGTAGTAAAGCCATAAAGTTTTTCATCATTTTTATATTTATGGTTCAAACCAAGATGTTTTTTCTAGCATAACTTTCAGGTTTTCTAAATTGTAATAATTGTTTTTTCTGAATTGTAATATCATATTATCTAGATCCTGTGTTGATAAGAGTTTAGACAATACAAGTGCTTCGCTTAAACTAGCTCCTCCTCTGGAATCTCCGAAACTATATTTTCCCCAAAAGATATCTTTTTCATCAAAATATTTATAGTATATAGGGTCAACGATATTTATTGTATAGGCAATTATCTTATAAAGATTTTCATCGTTAAACGAAAGTTGTTCTTTTGCTTTTCTTTTTGAAAGAAGACCTAAGACATAACTATTTAATAACGAAGCATCCTTACCATGGTCTATATTTGAATTATTATTGATTTTATTTAATAAATCTTCCCTTATTATTAATTTATTATTGTCGATGTGAAAAATATTTTCTCCATTAATAGCAATCTCACTTTTTGTAGAATTGGATTTTGGTTTGTCTTCATTAACATAAGTTATGATTGATGGAAAATTATCCAAAAAGAATTTGTTATCAGCTTGTGGTGGAAGTCTGTCGACCTTTATTTTTTTTTGAAAATCCCATTGTTTTGTATTAGGATTGTAAAGATATATATCAGCGATAGCATTAATTTTTAAATTTATGCTTTCTTCTGTGCATCCATTTGAATAATCTAAATACTTATTTGTTATTTGGAAACAAAAGATATTGTAGAGATTATATTTTCCATCTAATAGTTGATTAATAATTCTATTTTCAGTTATTAAATCATCATATTCGTATTTATTTTCTTCAAAATATTTATTTTTCCAAAAAGAAATGAGATTTTTATTTTTGGGTATGAAATGTATAGTAAAGTATCCTTCTTCTTTACAATTTAAATAACTATAAAAAGGGTGTTCTGCTGGTGTAGATTCATCAACTGACATTAGAAAACCATGGAAATATTTTTTATTAAAAAAATCGGTTTTTTGTTTTTTTTTCTCAATATTTTGTATTTCTACGGTCCTTTTTTGTGCATCATTTTTGCAAGATATTAATATTAAAATAATACTCAGTAAGGATATGAATTTACTTAATCGGGTTACCATCTTTATCAAATTTTGTTTTCATATAATCTTCTGCTTTTATTCTATAAGCTCCTAAATTACGGAAGTTGTTGTATCCATCCCCTTTTGTTGCAGCCTCAATGTGGCAATGCCAATATTTTTTATTTATTCCATGTCCTTTTACTCCATTTGGAAATTCACTGCTTGATGCATTTCCTGTTGACCCTGATTGGGCTACCTTTTGCCCGTGTTTTACTTTTTCACCATTTTTAACGAATATCTTATTTAAATGGCAGTATAAAATAAATACTGTTTTTCCTTCTTTATCTTTGGATTTTATCATTAAAGTATTTCCTAGACTTTGAAATTTGTATTGATTAGTTTTAAAAGAATCTACTATAGCTACTACTTTTCCACACATTAATGAATGTACATCTTTATATTCAGGGCCAGAAACTATATCAATACCCTTATGACCTCTTGCAGAATTATAACCAAATCTATTATTATTTTTACCATGATTATCTGAGCTAATTTCCGGATTTTGCCATACATCTGCATAGTCAAAGCATTGTGAACAATCGGCTGAGCATTTTTTTTCTTTATCTTGTTGTGGCTTAACTTTTGAACATTTATCAATTTCAAAAATTATTTTCGTTTTTTTATAGTTATCCTTTCTTTGTTTTCTCGAGTTGGTGTCTTGATTTATAATATTAATTATAAGATCAACTACATCATTATCTTCTAAAGTCCCTGTTTTATCTGCTTCCAAATACATATTATCTTTATACCAATCAACCATTCCGGTAACTGCTGCTTCATTTGGAGTATAATCTTTGTCTTGTCCTTCTGCAATTTGAACTTTAGAGTCAGATGCTAAATCATTTATCTTTTGCTGAATCTTTGCATATGTTCCTCTTCCTGTAATTTGCAATAGACCTCTTCCTCTATAATTCCATGTATCTTCTACTGATTTATTCCCTAGTCTACTACCATAGGCAATTTCGGCAATTTTCTTTTCATTTGCAATATATCTATTTTCTGCGCTTCGTCCATACTTATATGCTAAATCATTTGGAACTGTTTTTTTTTCATCTTTTGTAGGATTACCATATTTATCAACAGCTTCTCCATTAGCATTTCTTTTTCTAAAAGCCTTAAATTGTATAGGTAAATCTATAGCAGCATAATCTAGGCTTTCACCATGTAATGCTCCTTTCAAGTTTGTGCCTGCCTCTTGTATTGATTGTGCAAAGAAATGTGCTTTTCTAGCACATGTATCGAGTTTAAATACTTTCTTGTATTTATTTAATGATTTTGCCAAATCTTCTAAAAGCATTTTATCTTTAACCTCTGAATATATTTTTTGTAATTGTTCAACAGTTATATCTTTTTCACAATTTGGACATTTCCCATCTGCTGGCTTCTCTGGCTCCGGCTGCTTCTGCACCCCCGCCGCACTCTTCACCTTCTCCACTTCCATCAAGCCCTCCGAATTTACCCCGAATTTCTGAGATTCTGCGGATAGTTCT
>NZ_PCOU01000030.1 GCF_002979455.1 Chryseobacterium sp. MYb7 | reverse complement strand
CTGGATCGGATTCAATTATTTAGCTTTTATTGTTATTGCTTGTAAAAAATTCATAAAAAGAAAGTCAAGATGAGTTCAATACTCAAACTTATTCACAGATCTTTATACTTTCCATTTATTCCACTTATTATCAATGTTTTTTGGAGATAGAATGATCATTGTCTGTTTAAGATCATTGAGAATCAAACCTCCATTATTTCCAGAATTGAAGATATTGAAGATCTCGTCACTTTTGGTATCCATGAACAGGTTAAAGAAAAATGCCTGCTGAAAACTGTTTTCATACATTTTCAATTGCATTAAAGCATCAAAAATTACTTTTTTCCCTGCAGTCTGATCCTGATTGAAAAGGTTATCCAATCCAGCTCTGTGGTAAGTATAAAAAGTAGAACGCAACTGATTCCAGTTTGGGTTCATAATTTCGTTAATCAAAATAGAGCGGCTTCTCGGCTCATTGATGGTATTCCAGCCTTCATAGTTTCTGTTTTGGGAATTCTGTGCAATCTGCTGTGCTTTTGCAAACCACTGAGAACCACCCATAGACTGGAAACTATCTCCGTCCAATCCTAAAATAACATAAATGTAAAAGCTGACTACATCCGTTAAATTTTTACCTGAAAACTGTCTCTCATTGAATATAAGACTTTCATTTTCAACATATTCAAAGGCAAATCTCTGATCCTGAAGATTCAGCAAAGGAGATTCATACGTTGTATTATAAACGGGGCGCATAGCCTGAACAACTATAGATCCTTTGAATTTATTACCATCCCTTTCTCCTATTACAACAGAAAAACCGCATTTTATTTTTTCAAAATTCTGAAGTTTTTTCCCAGTCCAGCTGGTATTATTGATGAAATCCCTAAGACTTTTTTCTAATGACTTATATGCCTGCTGGTTACTCCCTCCAAGTTGCTGAGCATTTACCTGAACAGTTGCCAACAGCTCCTGAGAAAAACTTTGGGTATATATAAAAAGCAGAAAAAATAAACTTATAATTCTTTTCATTGTCTACTAAAAATTGAGAACGGAAATTTATTAAAATTATTTTAAAAGTTGAGACTCAACAAAATTAAGAATATCTTTCGCTACTTCGTCTTTGGACTTCAGATTGAATTCTTTCTTTTCCGTCTTGGTAAATATTTTGATTTTATTGGTATCATTCTTAAAACCTGCGCCTTCATCGCGTAGAGAGTTCAGCACAATCATATCCAGATTTTTCTTTTCCAGCTTTCCTTTTGCATTTTCTTCTTCGTTCTGGGTTTCCAGGGCAAATCCTACTAAAAACTGGTGTGTTTTCTTTTCGCCCATTGTTTTAAGAATATCCGGATTCTTTACCAGTTCTATCGTCAGGTTTTCATCATTCTTTTTGATTTTTTCCTTTGCCACTTCTTTGGGAGCATAATCAGCCACTGCTGCACTGGCAATTCCTATGTCTATTTTATCATAGAACTCAAATACTTTTGCCAGCATCTCTTTCGCTGAAGTTACTTTATGAAGCTCCACATTCGGATCATTGATCGTTTGAACACTTGGCCCTGAAATCAAAATTACTTTTGCTCCTCTTTTGGAAGCTTCTTCTGCCAGAGAAAATCCCATTTTACCTGATGAATGATTTCCGATGAACCTTACCGGATCAAGGGCTTCATAAGTAGGTCCTGCAGTAATTAAAACTGTTTTTCCATCAAGACTTTTAGATAGATTGCTGTTTGCAAAATGATTTTCAACGGTATTAAAAATAGTTGCCGGCTCTGCCATTCTTCCCTGCCCTATGAGACCACTTGCAAGTTCTCCATTTTCTGCAGGAATAATAATATGACCAAAGCTTTCAGCAAGTTCCAGACCCTTCTTTGTAGAAGGGTGTGCATACATGTCAAGATCCATTGCCGGAGCGATGAATACCGGGCATTTTGCAGACATATAAGTCGCAATAACCAGATTATCACACATCCCGTGGATCATTTTAGATAAGGTATTAGCCGTACATGGAGCTACAATCATAACATCTGCCCAAAGCGCCATTTCCACATGACTGTTCCATGTTCCGTTATCGTTGTAAAATTCCGAATACACTGGTTTTTTGGACAATGTAGAGAGGCTTAGTTTCGTCACAAAATGTTCTGCATCAGGAGTCATAATGACTTGTACATCGGCTCCTTTCTTCACAAAATCTCTTATCAGAAAGTGAATTTTGTAGGCTGCAATTCCTCCAGAGACAGCGATAAGTATCTTTTTACCGGAAACACTCATTTAGTTCTAATTTTTTGAAATACTAAAGTACTTATTTTTTCCCACACAATCAGGCTTTAAAACAACAAAAGGTCATAAAAGAAATGATTTCTTTTATAACCTTGATTTATTAAAACACAGATGATTGATTATTTTCTCTCTTCTGTTTTTCTGAAATAAACATCTTCGTTTAACCATTCTTCAATAGCAATTGAAGTTGGCTTTGGAAGCTTTTCGTAATGTTTAGAGATCTCAATCTGTTCTCTGTTTTCGAAAACCTCTTCTAATGTAGAATTGTGAACGGCAAATTCATCCAATTTGTTGTGAAGTTCCGTACGGATCTCCGCATTGATCTGCTCTGCTCTCTTTCCCATGATAACAATAGCTTCATAGATTGAACCTACTTTATCTTCAATCTTATCTTTATCGTAAGTAATTGTATTTACTTCTGCTTTTGTATCTTTTACACTCATTTTGAGAAAATTATTTTTATTTTAAGATGGCAAATTTACGAATTATCTTTGAATTTTGAAAGTCGCTGCCGGAGGAGGGGTCTTAAGTGCTGCACTGTCCCTCTGTAACTGCATTGCTTTCTTTTCATTGCTGATCTGATCTTTAATTTGCTGTTCAGTTTTATCTTTAGCCGCCAATTTTTCAGCCTCTTTTTTCTGTTTTGCAGTTAAAACTGCCATTCTTGCTTCGGTTTGTTTTTTAACAACCACAAAGTTTTGTTTTTCCTTTTCCAGTTTTTCTCTAAGATCTATTGCTGTCTTAGAATATTCTGTATTAGGAAGCTCCTTTTCCACCAGTCTTGTATACGTCAATGCGCTTTCAATACGCTCATCTTTAAGACCATAAACTGATTTTGTTGCCAGCTCATAACGGGATTTCATGATATAATCATAAATCTTTGAACGAAGTTTTGTACTTGGAAAATCTTCCAAAACGTTTTCCAAAGCTACATTCGCTGCTTTGTACTCTCCCATTCTGTAATATTGTTTTCCATTTTCAAAAGCTTTAAATTCAAGCTTATAAGACAGTTCATCAATTAACTGACTGATATTTTTAGATCTTTCAGAGTTTGGATAATTGTTCAGGAATTCCTGAAGCTCATTAATGGCCAACTCTGTACTGGACTGATCTAAGTTGTAATCCATAGATCCTTCATAGTAGCACAATGCAGACATATATGCAGCCTCTTCAGCTCTTGGATCTTTTGGGAAACTCACCGCAAAGTTTTTAAACTGGTGACCTGCCAGCTTATAGCTCTTATCATAATAGTTAGCATAAGCCGTGTTGAAACCTACATTAGGAAAATCATCAGTTCCTGCCACAAGATTCGCTAATCTGTCATAAAGAGCCAATGCATTTTTCCACTTTTTCTTAGCGAAATTTTCATTAGCTGCTTTTAAGATAAACTCTTTATCAGCACTCCTCATTGCTCTTTCCTGCTGGCTTACACAAGATGAAATCACCGCTACAGCGAAAAGACCTAAAATATATTTTTTCATATAAAAAATTCAACAGTTTTCGGATTATACAGCCGATTTACTAATTTGCAAAAATATAACTTTTTTGTCAATAGATTTTTTTTTATGAATATTTAACGTAATTTTAGTCTGCAGCGTATCCCAAAATAGCAAAAACACTTAATAAAAGATTCATTCTTACCTTTTTCTCAGCTTCTTTTGCATAAGTTTCTTCATTTTTGCTCGGAACATAAAGCTCATAGAAATTTTTATTCCTGATTACAAACAAAGTAGACCCGATGATCATCGTTAGGATATCTTCAGGCTTAGGGGTAAAAGTAAAAACGCCGGAAGCCACTCCTTTTTTGATGACTTCATCCAGCTTTTTTACAAATAACTGATAGAAATCAAGTAACTCATCTTTCAGATTTTCTGTATGACGAAGCTCCTGGGTAACAAAACCATGGAAATAATTATACTTGAACAACTGAGAAACGATATATTTAATCATCTCTCTCATCTGCATTTCCGGTTTCCCATCTTTGATGGTATCTGCGAATTCTGAAAAATTTTCTCTGGTCTTCAGTACCCTGTACTGATAGAGATAAGACATCATTTTCTCTTTAGAACCGAAGTAATAAGAGATCATGGCGACATTGATATTGGCTTTGGAACAAATATCTCTTACAGAAGTTCCCTCATATCCTTTCTTGGCGATGAGCTCTTCTGCAATATCCAATATGTGAATCTGTTTTTCTGTAAATTTTTTTTTCATGAAGTGCACTTTGAGTAAAGTTAAGAAATTTTTAACACATTTATAAACGATCGTTTAATAATTTTAAATTAATTCTGAAAAACGCTACTTTTGAACATGGAATTTTTTGATTTTCACCATCATAAAAAATATATCAGAAACGGAATTTATAATCTTGCGAAAGAAATTCCGCCTGATTTTCCTTATTCTATAGGAATTCACCCCAACGATATTGACGTTCACAATCTGGAGCAGCAGTTTTCATGGATGAAAAGTATGATGTTTCAAAACTGTTTTGCGATTGGAGAATGCGGTCTGGATTCTTTGGTTTCTGTGGATCAAAAAATCCAGGAAGAAGTTTTCTTAAGGCAGATCATGATTGCCAATGAAGTAAAAAAACCCATTATTATTCATTGTGTAAGAAAATTTTATGAAGTTATTTCTTTCAGGAAAAAATCCGGGCAGCCTATGATTATTCATGGTTTCAACAAGAAAAGACAGATTGCCGAAGATCTTCTGGCTCATAATTTTTATCTGAGTTTTGGAAAAGCTGTTTTGTATAATTTATCTTTGCAGGATATTTTAAAAAAAACTCCATTAGACAAATTCTTTTTAGAAACTGACAATGAAGATTTTAACATCGAAGAATTGTATGAGAAAGTTTCAGAAATAAAAGGTATTTCTTTGGAACAGCTTAATGAACAAATTTTAGAAAATTTAGAGACGATAAAAAATGGATAAGTACTGGTTGGAAAGAACAGAACTTCTGGTAAAAGAGGAAGGTTTGGAAAAATTGAATAAAGCCACAGTTTTGGTTGTTGGTTTAGGCGGAGTAGGTTCTTTTGCAGCTGAATTTCTGGCTAGAGCCGGAGTAGGAAATATGACGATTGTGGATGGTGATACTGTGGACATTACCAATATCAACAGACAGTTACCTGCTTTACGTTCTACAGTTGGGAAACATAAAGTAGAGGTTGTTGCCGAAAGACTTTTAGATATCAATCCTGATCTTAACTTAACCAAAATCAATGAGTTTCTAAATCCTGAAAGAATGGATGAAGTGTTGGATTCTGCGAAATTTGATTATGTTTTGGATTGTATTGACAGTGTTACCCCAAAGCTTTGTCTGATTATCGCAGCCAAGAGAAGAAGGATAAAAATTGTAAGTTCAATGGGAGCCGGCGGAAAAACCGACCCAAGCAAAGTAATGGTAAGGGATATCAGCAAAACCGAACATTGCCACCTTGCAAGACAAGTAAGAAAGAGGCTGAAAAAAGTAAAAATTGACAAAGGAGTTCGTTGTGTTTTTGCGAATGATATTCAGGATGAAGAAAGCTTGAAAATGACTGACGGAACCAATTATAAAAGATCTTTTTACGGAACTATAAGCTATATGCCTGCCATTTTCGGGCTGTATACCGCTTCAGAAGTGATTAATTATTTATTAAATCAGGATTAAAACATTTCCCCATCTATTTTACTGATTTACAAACACTGAACCATGTATTAATCTGTGAAATCTGCAGGAGAAAAATAAAAAACTATATTTACACTCCGTAAATGACAAATTCCAAATATCCCAGAGCAGAAAAGCTCAAAAAAAACACGGAAATCAGTTTGCTTTTTGATAAAGGCAAATGGAGAACCAGTGGAAACCTGAGAATCATTATTCTGAAAGACAAGCCTAACCTTCCTGTAGAATCAGCAAGATTTGGGGTTTCTGTTTCTAAAAGATATTTTAAAAGAGCTGTACACAGGAATCGCATCAAAAGATTATTGAGAGAATGTTACCGCCTGAATAAGGATTTATTTAAGCAAGCCTTTGGAGAGAAAACCATGGCTATGCTGTTTTGGGTTTCTCCTGAGATACCTCCGAAATTTCAGGATGTGGAAGCGCAGTTTATAAAGCTTTGTGAAGCGCAGAAAAAGTAACCATCTTTCTAATAGAATAATAGTAAAATAATAAAGATCTGTGAGACATTTTCTTGCAGATTTTTTTATTTTCCACAGATCGCACAGATAAGTATGTATAAAATATTTTTTACTCTACAGTAGATCACAAATAGCAAACCTCAAAAACCCGTACTCCAGATCCCGTATCTGGAACTCTGAAATCAACAACACTCCAAATCTCATATACTTTTTGTAATTTAGGAAAACATTAAATCTGAAAATTAATATGTTAGACAATATTCCCTATTTTTCTTATGTCATTAGTGCATTTATCGGCATTGGATTAGCCGCGGCTACAGGATTCCGGGTATTTCTCCCAATGTTTATTGTGAGTCTTGCCTCTTATTTCAACTGGATTCCGATGAATGAGCAATTTGAGTGGCTTGCAGGGCTTCCAACATTGATAACAACAGGAATTGCCACAGTAGCTGAGATCCTTGCTTATTACATTCCATTTATTGATCATTTGCTGGATACAATATCCATTCCTATGGCAACGGTAGCAGGGTCTATATTATTTGCCAGCCAGTTTACCGAACTGGGAACTTTCCCGCAGTGGGCGATGGCATTAATTGCAGGTGGAGGTACAGCAGCTACTATCAGCTCAGGATTTGCAGGAATACGGGCCGCATCTACCGCTACAACCGGAGGATTAGGTAATTCTGTGGTAGGAACAACAGAAACAGCAGGTGCTGGTCTTATGTCTGTTCTTGCGATGGCAGCTCCAGTGATTGCAGCAATTTTTGCCGTAATTATTTTAATACTTGTTATTGTTTTTGGGCGGAAAGCCTTGAAAAAGTTAAGAGGCAGTAAGGATAAACCTGTAGATCTATAAAATAAAAAAGGTACTGTTGTAAGCAGTACCTTTTTCTTTTTAATTTTTACTTCTAAAATCCTTAATATCCTGAATTTTAGATTCAAAATACGTTTTTTTCTCAGGACTCTTTTTAATTAATATTTCAAACGCTTTTATTGCTTTTGTATAGAGTTTCTGCTCAAAATAAAGATTGGCTAATGTCTCGGTCATCAAATGCGAGATATCATCGTTCTTTTCTTTTACAACATAGGTACTTTCTTCTTTTAACTGGCTGATTCTAGGGTTATTTTCAATAAAGGTTTCAATGGCCTTTTCTTTGATTTCGGTTTTCTCTTTTACAATTTCTTCCGTTCTGCCAATCTTAAGCCAGCTTTGCCAGGTATTGATAAAACCTGGAACATTACTGTCTGCTATTGCCTGAGTGGTATTCTTCATGGTAACCTCCTGTACTTTTTCTACAGCCTCTTCTTTATTTTCAGTCTGTTTTTCTTCAACCTTAAGGGTAGAAATATCGTTTCCGAAGAAAGAAACATTCATCACAGGAGCATCTTCTTTCCCAACCTCTGCAACAGCCTTCTCTTCTCCAAATGATTGAACAGTTTCTGTTTCTTCTACAGATAAGACTTCTTCCTTAACAGCTTCAACTGTTTCCTCCGGTTTAGATTCTTCATTTAGGATTTCCGGTTCAGGAATGACTTCTGCTGCCGGAGCTTTTATTTCAGGGGTTGATACTTCTGTTGATTTGCTTATTAAAGAATCCGGTAGATTGGATTCCACACTCATAGGCCTCCATGCAGACTGAACTTCGGGAGTTCCCTCCTTTTCTTCTTCTTTTTCCTCAGGAACTTCAACCTTAATCTCCTCTTCTACAGGCAATTGATTCACAACAATTTCTTCCTGTACCGGTTCTTCTTTGATTTCCTCAGGCTTATCTTCACTCGTTGACCAAAAATGGAAATTTTGAGTCTCCGCAAAGCTAATTACATGATATTCAACAGCTTCCAGCTCTACCTTTTCTTCTTGAGAAACAGGTTTTGCCTCCTTCATTTTTTTCTCCACTTCTTCAATCAGTCTTCTCATCTCATCCTCATGTTTATTTACACTGGATTGAGAGACTTCAGCCGTTTCAGAAATTTCTTCGTTATTGGCCTGGATTTTTACATCCGGCATGAATGAGTCTGTACCGTGGAAGCTTACTTCTGCATCTGATACTTCTTTTGCAGGAAGTTCTTCTTCAGAGACAAATGCTGTTTCATTATCTTTTGCTTCTGTAACTGCAGTCTCTTCAGCTATTGTTTCTTCAATATTTTCTGTTGATAATACAGGTGCTTCTTCATGGAAACTGATATTTTCCTCTTCTTCAATCTTCTCTTCTTCTTTCTCAGATGAAAGCTGATCTTCATCAATGATAGTTTCCGGTGTGAAGTCCTCTCCTGCGTTCTCCTCTACTTCAGTCTGTACCTCTTCTTGAGATTCCTGAACAGGTTGTTCTACTGCGGGCTCGGCCTTTTGAGTTACCAAGGTGCCTGATTCCAGCGTAGATTCAATATCTATTGTTTCAGAATTTTGCTCATCCAGGAAGTTTTCTTCTCCTTCGAATAAAATTCTGTTTCGTTCACCGTTTACATAAATATGTTTAATTTCATGGGAAGCGGGCAATACGCATGCATTTTCCTGGCTTTCTCCCTGTTTCTCCAAAGAAGCTTCTTCTTCTCTTTTAATAGGGAAAGATTTACCTTTTGGTGCATATTGGGAGGGTTTTTCAATTGTTTGAGACGGAGCTTTGTCTTCAACAATTTCAGGTTTGATCTCCTCTCTGATCTTTCCGTTGATCAGCTGATATAAAATTTTCTTATCAGTGGTATAGGCCGCTGTGGTAGAAAGCTCTTTCTGATAATTTTCTTTTTCATACAGGTGTACCCCATACAGATGGAGCGCCCTGATATTTTGAATATAAGGAAAAGTGTGAATCTCTTCTTTCAAAAGGCCAAGGTCTTCTGACTGAATCTTCTTCGGATTTTTTATTAATTCTAAAACTCTGGGATTCATCTTACCAATTCGCTACAATGTCGTTAAATATCTTGTTAATAATTCTATCTGTCACCAGCTTTACCTGCTGGTCTTCGATCTGACTTAGTGAGACATCACTGTTGAAAGCAGCTTCATCGCTATACGTTCTGTCAAAACTTGCATCCGGATGAATTTTATTTTCATAGTGTACCTTCACTGTAATCGTAAGTTTATTCTGCCCCTGCTGAACCACTCCGCCCGATGGATTGGTCACAGTATTGGAGCTGACTGTGGTAGGAGTAATTGAATAATCTGAGATTTCTCCTTCTATCAGGATATCAGGATTTTCTTTTGTTCCTTTCAAAGTTGTTCTTTGAAGGAATCTATTTTGTATTGCTGTAGAAAACTGTTGGGATAATGCAGGGTTTACAAGCGGTGCATTATTCGGAAATTCATTGATCTGAACTGTTTTCTCGTCCGTAAGAGACGAGCCCGTAAAGCTGTAACATGAGTTCAATACACCCAGCAATGCAAAAAGCATTACCGTCAGTAATGGCTGTTTCAGACTGATATTTTTAATTTTAAAATTCATTTTTAGTTCCAATTTCAGTAATTTCATCATACTCAATTTGTTGCATAGCATCTTCATAAGCAAAATATTTTGCAGTGTATAAAAACGGTATTGTAAGGAAAAGTCCTATCCCGCAAGCCACAATACCAATCTGAGCTAAGATGCTCACCACTAACGAGAAAAGGAAAATAGACAATAGATTTCCTTTGGTCATTATTTTTGAAATATTCCACGCTTCTTTTATTTCTGTGATTCCTTTAAGGCTAATTAAAGGAATGATATAAAACCCTTTCAATACGAAGTAATATATCGCAACGAACATCAGAAAAATGTAAGGGAATATTAAAAACATAATCATCGGATTAGGCTGATGACCTTCAGACATGGCACCTGATACTGTCATAATAATAATCATTGGAATGTAAAGTAATATAACCCCTCCGAAAACAATTAACTGCAACATAAAATAAGGCATGAAGTCTTTAAAATCAAAGATATCTCCTGGACTTGCCGGCTGGTTTCTGTTCAGCCTTTGAAGGTATTTGAATAAATTACCCATTGCAAGCAGTCCACAAAATGGAATAATAGACATGATTAAGCATACTAAACATGCTATAAAAATATTCCCGAAATCTTTCTTTAAAAGTTCGAAACCTTTATTAATATATTCTCCGAGTTTAAAATTGATCGGCTTAGGCGTTAAATTTACTTTCATTATCTATGTTTTGCTTAATCTTCCAGGTTATATTGTTTTATTTTTCTGTATAAAGTTCTTTGTGAAATTCCCAGTTCATCTGCCGCTCTGTTCCTACGTCCTTTATGCTTCTCCAAAGCTTTGATAATCAAATCTTTTTCATTGTTTTGTAAGGAAAGTGATTCCGGTCTGTTTTCTTCCACTTCGATGTCTTCAATATCTTCATAGCTGTCGTCAGGAGTAGAAATAATGGTAGGGGTCTGCACTACCGGTGCATCATTATTATTTTCAAAATACACTAAAGATCCGGTATTTACCTGTGGCTGAGTTTCAGGGGTATAAATCCTGTTGATCAGATTTTTCTCATGGTTGCTCAGATCTGCTGTTCCTCTGTTCTTAATCAATTCCGAAGTTAAGGATTTTAAATCATTAATATCATTCCTCATATCGAACAGAATTTTATACATGATTTCTCTCTCACTTCCGAAATCGCTCTGTTTAGGAGTATTCTGGGTATTCACCACCATTGGCAGGTGTGTTTCCATAGGAATATACTCGGCAAGTTTTTCAGCAGTTATATTTCTGTTTCTTTCCACCACGGTCATCTGCTCTACCAGGTTTCTTAATTGGCGTACGTTACCTGGAAAAGAATAACTTTCTATATAATGAACTGCACTTTGCTCTAGCTCAAGCTCAGGCATTCTGTACTTTTCTGCGAAGTCTATGGCAAACTTTCTGAATAATAAATGAATATCTCCTTTTCTTTCTCTCAAAGGAGGCATATCTATCTGAACGGTATTCAAACGATAATATAAATCCTCACGGAATCTTCCGTCATGGATTGCTTTCATCATATTAACGTTGGTAGCGGCTACAATTCTCACATTGGTTTTCTGTACCTGTGAAGATCCCACTTTCATAAATTCACCACTTTCCAGAACTCTTAAAAGACGAACCTGCGTCTGTAGTGGCAGTTCTCCTACCTCATCCAAAAATATGGTTCCACCATCTGCTACTTCAAAGTATCCTTTTCTTGTAGCGGTAGCACCGGTAAAGGCTCCTTTTTCGTGTCCGAAAAGCTCAGAATCGATAGTTCCTTCCGGAATTGCTCCACAGTTTACTACGATATAAGGCTGATGTTTTCTTTTGGATTCTGAATGGATAATTTTCGGAATAAATTCTTTTCCTACCCCACTTTCCCCTATCACCAATACAGAAATATCTGTAGGTGCTACCTGAATAGATTTTTCCAGGGCCCGGTTGAGTGCCGGAAAGTTTCCGATAATTCCGAAACGGTTTTTTATGTTTTGTAACTCGTTGCTCATAAGTAAATTTTTGATTATTGATTTAATGTTACTCTTCTACAGTGCTTCAATCTCTTTTCTGTAGACTTTGTTGAAGTGATGAGTGTAGACATCTTTCATGGTCTTTCCTTCATCATACGTTTGCAGGGCTAACATTTTTAAATCTAAATAATCTTTGTTTCTGATCTTAGAAACTTTACTTTTAAAGTATATATTCTCAGCAAAGTTGTACTCTTTGCTTTGTTTTTCAAAATTTTCCAGGGCTTTGTCATACCTTCCCAGCTCGAAATAGGTCACCCCAAGCTGATAATGATCAAACATTCCCTTCACATAACCTCTGGTGGTCAGAAGCCTTTCTATAATACCGGCTGCTTTTACTTTCTGCCCTAAAGCACTGTAGGACATAGCTCTTACTACATCCAGGCTATAGTCTCCGTTTTGAGATCTTCCTAAGTCTTTAGGATAATATTTTTTTAATCCTTCTAAATCCTGAATAGCCCCTTTATAGTCTCTTAAAAACTGAAACTTCGTCCAGCCTCTGTAGCCAAGATGCATTTGGGGGTTTAAAGCAACTGCTTTATCGATTAAAATTTTCCAGGTTACAAAATCTCCGTTTTTAAGATATGGAACGGCTTTTTCCATATAAGCATGGGAGAAATCAGGACACAGCTCGATAGCTTTGTCAAAGCATTCCTGAGATTCTGCATAGCCTTGTAAATCTGAAGCCCAGCTGTATAACTCACACGCTTTTTTGCAGTTCTCACCCTCTACTGCATTACAGTTGACCTGTGCAATAGTATTGGTGTAAACGATAAGTAACAAAAAGCTAAGGTAATACCTCTGAAACTTTTCCATTTTCAATTTTATAGGTTATATACTGATAGTAATCTACTTTTAAACCTTTTATCTCTTTCGGCATCCAGCCATCGAGGAATTTTGTAAACTGTAACAGTTTATTTTCTAATTCTTCATCCAGTACAGTATCTTTCAGATCCGGGCTCATATGCTGTAATCTGAAGAGGCCTGTCTTTCCCTCACAATTTACTAAAAATCTTACGGTAATATAACCGTTGATCTTCTTTTCAGAATATATATTTTCTTTTTTAAGTTTTTCAGTGATCGCAATCTTTTCGCCTTTGTAGCTAAATTCCTTTGCACCCTGATAATACTGAAAGCTGAAATGTCCCCATTGTTTTGAGCCACATCTTTTAAAATCAGCATCATCCAGTGTTTTATCAAATTCGATATCTCCTACTGTGGCAGGGTATTTTTTTACATTCTTTTCTGTCTGACAGGATACCAGAGCAAACGAAAGCATTGCAAAAAGATAAACTGCTTTGATCACCACTTCATTTTATTCCACAGTTCTCCCTAAAAGTGTGCCTTGTGTATTGTCATGTACAAAAACGTTCACAATGTCACCTATTTTCTGTCCTTCTAGCTTATCGAAGACACATACTGCATTCTGGGAGTTTCTTCCTTTCCATTGGTTTTTATTCTTCTTGGAAATTCCTTCAATCAAAACCTCGTGTACTCTTCCTACGTAAGACTTCATCCTTTGGTTGGAGAGTTCACCCTGAAGGGCAATCACCTCAGCAAGACGTCTCTGCTTCACATCAGCCGGAATATTGTCTTCCATTTTCTTGTGAGCCGGAGTTCCCGGTCTTTCTGAGTACGCGAACATATAACCGTAGTCATACTCTACTTCTCTCATCAAGCTTAGGGTATCCTGATGATCTTGTTCTGATTCGTTACAGAATCCAACGATCATATCCTGAGAAAAAGCTACTTCCGGAACAATTTCCTTCGCTTTTTTAATCAGATCCAGATATTCTTCACGGGTATGTTGTCTGTTCATTGCTTCAAGCATATTATTGCTTCCACTTTGTACAGGAAGGTGTACATATTTACAGATGTTGTGGTGTTTTGCCATCATTTTGAATACATCCAGACTCATATCCTGAGGATTTGAGGTAGAGAATCTGATTCTTAATTCAGGAACAGCTTTAGCCACTAAATCAAGAAGCTGGGCAAAATTAACGGCTGTAGCTTTCTGCATTTCAGAAGCTTTGGCAAAATCTTTTTTAGGACCTCCTCCATACCAAAGGTAAGAGTCTACGTTTTGTCCTAAAAGGGTAATTTCTTTATATCCGTTATTGGCAAGATCTTTACATTCGTCTATGATAGAGTGTGGATCACGGCTTCTTTCTCTTCCTCTTGTAAAAGGAACTACACAGAATGTACACATGTTATCACACCCTCTGGTAATGGTAACAAAAGCTGTAACTCCATTTCCTCCTAAACGAACAGGATTAATATCTGCATAAGTTTCTTCTTTGGAAAGAATTACATTGATGGCGTCTCTTCCATCATCGGTTTCTTTTAAAAGATTAGGCAGGTCTCTATAAGCATCCGGACCAACAACAAGATCAACCAGTTGTTCTTCTTCTAAGAATTTAGTTTTCAATCTTTCCGCCATACATCCCAGAACTCCTACCGTCATATTCGGTTTTTCTTTTTTAAGATTTTTGAACTGAGAAAGACGCATTCTTACAGTTTGTTCTGCTTTTTCACGGATAGAACATGTATTTAAAAGAATCAGGTCTGCTTCTTCTACTTTCATTGTTGTATTATATCCCTGTTCATTAAGGATAGATGCAACAATCTCAGAGTCAGAGAAATTCATCTGACAACCATAGCTTTCTAAAAACAGCTTTTTAGAATTCTCCGGTCTTTCTGCAATAGCAAAAGCTTCACCCTGTTTTGTTTCGTCTATATATTTTTCCTGCACGATGATGAATTTAAGGTCCGCAATATTAAATTACGAACAAATAAGTTTGCAAAGATACAAAATATTGTGACAGAATGTCAGGAGATTATCTGTAACTGTTATTATGAAAATTTTGATCCATTATTTTATTCTGATCTTCCAACTCTATCTGAAGATCAAATTGTTGAAAAATAGGTTGCCTAATTTTAGCTCTAATTGGAATATTATTAAATGTAGCGGGATTCCATTTTCCTTTTATTTTAGATAGACTATTGATGATATCTTTCTTTTCATAGTCAAAAAAATCGCCTTCAATCTCGAAATCCACCATTTCACCATTCTCATTGACAACAAATGTCAACAAGGCTCTTTTATCCTCATTTTTCTTTATATATCTTTCAAAAATGGACTTAATTTCAAATCCAAAAGCTTTTATTCCTTTTTTAAAAGTTGGGTTTTCCTTTTTGTTTTTACTTGGATCATCTTTGGAATTCACTAAATAAAAAGGATTTATTTCAATTTTGGTAATTGCTCCAATAAATTTCCCATTCACTTTTGCCGGCATCCATCTTTTGAGATGGGGAATAATTTTACGACTGAAATTAAATGCACATTTATTTTTTTGAATATCTACAATATCAAAATCTTTAACATAGTTGATGGTTGAATTTTCATATACAAGAATCTTTACATTATACCGTTCTTCACTTTTTTCACAAGGCAACAACTTTAGTTCTTTAACAACCTTTACCATTTCCTTATTTAGTTGATTTAACCCACCAGCATAAAAATCTTGCCCATAAGGATATTTATCCAAAACTTCATTTTGAGCAAAAATTAATTTTGTTGTAAAGAAAATGATGAGCAACAAAAATTTCTTAATCATGATCATAGGTATTGTTATCAAACCTTATTTTCATGATGGTTTTATAATCAAAAGGAACCCCATTTTTAGTGGCGGGTGTCCATTTCCCTTTTACCTTTTTAGCAGCAAACTTCATATCATCAATAAAAGTTTCGCTGTTTTTGAATTTAGGGAGAATATCCACTTTATCTATTTTACCTTTCGGATCAATATTAAATATGAAGGTTACTTCTCCTTTGATGGCATATAAAGCTACATCAATATAGGCATACACCATTTTCAGAAATTCTTTTCTAAAGGCATCTTCACCTCCCGGGAATTCTGCTTTTTTAAAATCTGCATCATTCTGATATTGATATTGAACAGCAGCTGTCTGTTGTGAAAAACCTTTAAAACTGATTAACAGCAAAGGTAAAATTAAAAGATATTTTTTCATGGTATTAATCGACATCTACAGACATTGAGGAGAAGTTCATCTTAACTTTGATTTGTGAAGCTACTGGCTGTCCGTTACAAGAAGCAGGAGTCCAGTTTTTCTTTATTCTTCTTACGACATACTGCATATCATCAAAAAAGACTTCACTGTTTTGAACTTTAGGCATTCCTTTCACATCCACAACTTTTCCTTTAGCATCAAGTACCAGTGTAAAAGTAAAATCACCGGTAAGAGCATAGAAATCTGAATTCAGATAGGCATACATATACTTGTTCAGGATGGTTTTATAAGCAGTAACCCCACCTTCATACGATGCCGGTTTGAAATCATTACATTTTACAGCAACCTGCATAAAAGGTTCTTTAATATCTATTTTCAGAACATTTTTATTACTTTCTCTGATAAAAGAATCATCACGGTCTTCCTGATCCTGAGCGAATGAAAAATTCATTACGCACAAGGCTAAAAATAAAAATATCGTTCTCATAGTTTTGTTTACTAATAATAAACAAAGGTAAATATTTAACTCATTTATAAAAAAGAAAAACTTCACACAAAGTATGAAGTTTTAAAATATAGATTCCGAATTTCAGCGTATATCTGAAATTCATTTACTTTTTACCTTACAACAATCCTTTAATATGTTTATAATTGCTCTTCACGGTTTCAAAAACCTCATCCATTTTGCCGCCCAGCATCAGCTGCGCCATAGACTTGGTCATTCCCATAATCTGATCAAATTCAATTTTGGGAGGAAGAGCCAGTGCATTAGGATTGGTAAAGATATTCAGAAGATAAGGGCCATTGTGGTCTAAACATTCTTTAATGGCATCTTCCACATCTTCCGGAAGGTGTACATTCTTTCCGGGATATCCCATCGCATGTGCTACCATTGCAAAGTCCGGATTGATCATATCAGTTTCGTTATCGGGCATTCCACCCACTTCCATCTCCAGTTTTACCATTCCCAGGGTTCTGTTGTTGAATACAATCAGTTTTACAGGAAGCTTATACTGAAAAATAGTCGCCATATCTCCTAACAGCATGGATAATCCTCCGTCTCCACATAGGGCAATCACCTGTTTTTCAGGATGAGCCAAGGACGCTCCTATTGCCATTGGCATTGCATTCGCCATTGATCCGTGATTAAATGATCCCAGCATTTTTCTTTCTCCTGTTCCTGTAATAAAACGGGCTCCCCATACACAGCACATTCCGGTGTCTACTGTAAAAATAGCATCATGCTTAGCAAGTTTATCTAAAGTATGAGCAACAAATTCCGGCTGAATAGCGTTTTCTTTCCCAAAGTCTTTTACATACTCCAACTGATTTTCTTTTACTTTATCATAAAATGCCAGTTGTTCGTTCAGGAAATGAACATCAGTCTTTTCTTCCAACAAGGGAAGTAATGCTTTAATGGTTTCTTTGACATCCCCTGCAAGCCCAAGTTCCAGTTTCGCTCTTCTTCCTAATCTTTCAGGGCTTTCATCAATCTGGACTATTTTATTTTTTACAGGCATGAATTTTTGATAAGGAAAATCCGTTCCCAAAAGGATTACAAGATCTGCTTCATGCATGGCGTGATAAGCTGAGGGGAATCCTAATAATCCTGTAAGCCCTACTTCATTAGGATTATTGGGTTGAATAGCCATTTTACCACGGAAAGAATATCCTACCGGAGCTTTTAATAAATCAGACAAAGCGATCACCTCATTACGGGCTTCAGTGGCGCCTATTCCACAGTATAGGGTTACTTTTTTGCTTTTATTGATTAGTTCTGATAGCTTTTCAGCTCATGATCTGATGGTCTTATAACAGGATTAGTTTTAAAGATTTGAGTGGAAGTAGAACCTTCCTCGGCATCCAGCTCAGAAACATCCCCGGGAAGACCTATTACAGCCACTCCTTTTTTGGAAATAGCATGCTGAATAGCTGTCTGAACAGTTCTCTGTACCTGTTCCGGTCTTGTTATCATCTGGTTGTAGTAACTGCAATCATCAAAGAGTTTTATTGTATTGGTTTCCTGGAAATAATCCATCCCCATTTCATCACTGGGGATAGTGGAGGCAATCACCAGCATTGGGACATGGGAGCGGTGCGCTTCATAAACTCCATTAATCAAATGAACGTGCCCAGGACCGCAACTTCCGGCACAGACTGCCAAACCATCAAGCTCCGCTTCTGCAGCCGCAGCATAAGCTCCTACTTCCTCATGCCTTACATGAATCCACTGAATACTGCTTTTTTTAACCGCAATATTCAGATGATTGAGACTGTCTCCTGTTACTGCATAAATTCTTTTCACATTGGCATTTTCGAGCATTTCAACAATTTGCTCTGCTATGTTTTTGGCCATAATTACTTTGTTTTGGTGGTTTTTTTGGTGAAAATAGGACTGAGAAGGATAATAATCTTCCTATTTCTATCAAATTTAGCTAATAAAGTTGAAAACACAGTCCCATTTCAATGTTAAAACTTTGTAATTTTATCATAAAACCTGGTGTTTTTTACACTAGAAGATTTCAATTAATGAGAAACGATTTAAAAACAAAACAGCCACCCAAAAGGGCGGCTGTTTATATATTATGTTTCAGATTTACATTACTATTTCAATCTGATTTCTCAACAAATCTTCGAACTCATCTCTTTTACGGATCAAATGTGCTTTTCCGTCTAAGAACAATACTTCCGCAGGCTTTAATCTTGAATTAAAGTTGGAACTCATTTCAAAACCATAAGCTCCCGCATTGTGGAAAGCAAGGATATCTCCTTCTCTTACTTCATTCAGTTTTCTATCCCATGCGAAGGTATCTGTTTCACAAATGTTTCCTACTACGGTATAAATTCTTTCTGCTCCTTTTGGATTGGATAAGTTCTCAATCATATGATAAGAATCGTAGAACATTGGACGGATCAAATGATTAAATCCTGAATTCACTCCAACAAAAACCGTAGCTGTCGTCTGCTTGATCACATTAGCTTTCACCAATAAATATCCGCTTTTTCCAACCAGAAATTTCCCAGGTTCAAACCATAATTCGAATTTTTTTCCTGTAGTTTTTGAAAACTCAGAAATCACTTTTTCTACTTTTTTACCTAATGTTCTTACATCAGTTTCTTCTTCGCTATCCTGATAAGGAATTTTGAAACCACTTCCCATATCCAGATATTTCAGATTCGGGAAATGCTCAGAAAGTTCCAGCATGATATCCAAAGCCTGCAGGAATACATCCGGATCTTTGATCTCACTTCCTGTATGCATGTGAAGCCCTTCAACATTCAGGTTTGTACTTTTCATCACTCTTTCGATGTGGCGAACCTGGTGAATGGAAATACCGAATTTACTGTCGATATGTCCTGTAGAAATCTTATAGTTACCGCCTGCAAAAATATGCGGGTTGATTCTTACTAAAATCGGATAGGTATTTCCGTATTTATTCCCGAATTGCTCAAGAATAGAAATGTTATCAATGTTTATATGAACTCCGAAAGTCATTGCTTCTTCTATTTCAGCCAGATCAACACAGTTGGGAGTAAACAATATCTTTTCCTTTGGAAATCCCGCCTTTAGTCCAAGCTTAACTTCATTAATGGATACACAATCCAAAGAAGCGCCCAGATTCTTGACATACTTAAGGATATTGATGTTTGTCAACGCCTTCGCTGCATAGAAGAACTTTGTATGTTTTAAAAAAGAAGATGTAAGTTTTTCGTATTGAACTTTGATGGATTCTGCATCATAAACATACACCGGGGTGCCAAACTCATTGGCAATCTTTAATAATTCTTTTGAATTCATAATTTCATTTTAACATAAAAAAAGGCAGATTCTTATAAAAAGAGTCTGCCGCATTGATTATTTTTTATGCAAGACAACTCTTTTAAATATTCCAAACCTTAGAGAACCTTACAGCTCCCTTTTTTCCAGTTTTAATTTGTTTAAAATTTTGCATTGCTTCTATTTATTTTTTGCAAAAATACTATTTATTTTTCATTTTCTGAAAATTGATTTGAAAAGCGTCTTCTTTTAAATCAATTTGTAAAGTGCTAATTCCTATATCATTTCGGTAACGGCAGTGTTTCAAAATCGCTTCGAAGCAGTGCCAGCTGTAGTTCATTATTCAGATCTGTGGAAGATAACGGAAGGTCAATTTTTAATTTAGCAAGCTTACTGATGGTCTGGATCTGTGTAAACAACTCATAAAAACCAAAAGAAACCACTTTTCCGTTTTCTATGATTAAAAATAACTTTTCACCCAGTTTCCTTCCCTGCCCCAGCCACAATTCATTCCTTTTCCTGAATTCAATTTTATCTTTCAGCACGGAAAAATCTTTAAATTCTTCCTGGGAGCCAATAAACTGAACAGCTTTTGTCCCTTGCGTAAATGATCTGAATTTTAAAACTGGTTTTTCGGTTTTATTGAGCGTATTTTTCTCAACTACATATTTATTATTCCTGAAATACAGCCCGAAAGGTAAAACTTCTTTCTTCTTAATATTCTTGGAATTAAGAATCAGTTTAGCAATAATATCTGTGCCGGTAAGCTCAAAATTAATCTGCTCAACATCTTTCTGAATCTGTTCCCATTTTTTTGATTTGGAATTGAAAACTTTTTTAGAAAATTTGTTGATATCCTGAACATAATCCGAGAACATGATACGTCCTCCTTCGTCCTGAAAATAGACAAAACCTTTATCATTCGGAAGATCCTGTGTAAGTTCTTTGATCTTATTGATATAGCTTTTTGCATTAGACTCGTCATGCTGTTTCTGAATGATTTCATTTTCTACATCTTTTGAAATCAAAAGCTTGAAAAGTTCTAATGTAGCTCTGGCATCACCTTCAGCTCTATGATGATTGGTCAAAGGAATTCCTAGTGATTTTACCAGTTTTCCCAATGAATAGCTTACCTCATCGGGAATTAGCTTTTTCGCCAACGGAATTGTATCTAAAGTATTGATTTTAAAATCATAACCAAGCCTTTTGAATGATTGGCGAAGCATTCTGTAATCAAAATCAATATTATGGCCAACCAATGTTGTATTTTGAGTTATTTCGATAACTCTTTTGGCAATTTCATGAAATTTTGGAGCAGTTTTGACCATTTTTGGGGTAATACTGGTCAGTTTCTGTACAAAAGGGGTAATATCACCTTCCGGGTTTACCAGAGAGATAAACTGGTCCGTAATTTTCTGACCGTCATATCTGTAAATGGCGATATCTATAATGCATTCATTTCTATAACCTGCACCATTACTTTCTATATCTATAATTGAATACATTGAATGTGTGTTAACTGCTGTTTTGTCATTTATATTGAAAACCGATGTCTTATTCCCCAATAAAATCCGGTTTTATTGTTTACTGTTATGTAAAGATAACCTGCTAAAATAACAAAAAATATAACAAAATATAGCAGATTATCTTTCAAAATTATCTTCTTCTGCCTCCCAGACCGAACATTCCGAGAATAGCTTTTGCACCTTCTCTCATTAATGTAGAGGTAAAAGTACGGCCTGCTTTACTTTGTAATACCTGTTCAAACATTCCCGGTTCTTCTTTTACAGGTCTTGCCTTTTGGGTAGGAGTTGGGTTTTGTGCAGCTTGTTCCATTCTGTTGGTCAGCATTTCATAAGCAGATTCTCGGTCAATTGCCTGTTCATATTTTGCAACAAGTGCAGATTTTGAGGTCAAATCTGAGATTTCCGCCGAGCTCAAAACATCCATTCTTGATTCCGGAGAGATCAGATAAGTATGTACTAATGGTGTAGGAATTCCTTTCTCATCAAGAGCAGTGACAAACGCTTCTCCAATTCCCAAATTCTGGATCAAACTGGACGCATTGTAATACTCTGTGGTAGGATAGTTTTCAACAGCTTTGGTAATTTCTTTTTTATCTTTTGCTGTAAATCCTCTTAGTGCGTGCTGTATCTTCAGTCCTAATTGGGAAAGAACATTTTCAGGAACATCCCCTGGAATCTGGGTAATAAAATAAATCCCCACTCCTTTGGAACGGATCAGTTTTACCATGGTTTCAATCTGAGAAAGAAGGGCTTTGGACGCTTCATCAAAAATCAGGTGCGCTTCATCTATGAAAAGAACCAGCTTTGGCTTACCGCTATCTCCTTCTTCCGGAAACGTCATATAAATTTCCGCAAAAAGTGAAAGCATAAAGGTTGAGAAAAGCTGTGGCTTATTCTGAATATCTGCTACCCTTAATATATTTACGACTCCTTTTCCGTCTCTTGTTTCCAGTAAATCCTGAACATCAAAGCTTAGTTCACCAAAAAAACCTGCTGCCCCCTGCTGTTCCAAGGCCACAATAGATCTCAAAATCGTTCCAAGAGATGATGATGCAATGGATCCATAATTAGCCGCAAGCTCTGCTTTTCCTTGTGCATTATCTGTTACATACTGCAAGACTTTCTTCAAATCATTAAGATCAATCAATGGAAGTCCTTTATCATCACAGTATTTGAAGACGATAGACATGATGCTTTGCTGGGTATCATTTAGTTCAAGAATTTTGCTGAGTAAAACAGGCCCAAATTCCGTAACAGTAGCCCTTAATTTCACTCCTTCACCCCCGGAAATACTCATTAATTCTACCGGAAAAGCTTGCGGAGTATAAGGAAGCTGTGTTTTAGCATATCTTTCTTCAATAATGGGATTCATTTCTCCTGCTTCTGCAATTCCGGAAAAATCTCCTTTGATATCCAGCACCAAAGATGGAATTCCTGCATGAGAAAGCTGTTCTGCAAATACCTGCAGTGTTTTTGTCTTACCAGTTCCCGTAGCTCCGGCGATAAGACCATGACGGTTAATTGTTTTCAGAGGAATGGTTACGTTTACTTCTGTGACCACTTCACCATCAAGCATTCCTTTTCCTAATATAATATGCTCTCCTTTTGGAGTGTATCTAGCGTTGAGTTCTTCAATAAATTGTGTTTTGTCTGCCATTTGATCGCTTTTTTAAACTTATAAATATAAAATTTTTTGTAAAGATTTGTGTAAATAAAATAATATTAGTGATTAAATTATGTTCTAAGTTCACCCATTTTATTTTTAATTTAGCCCTCACAACAACATATATACCACAGATGATTTCATTTAAGAAAATTTTACTCGTTATTTTTGCTTTTTATTCCTTTCTGATTTTTTCCCAGAAACGAAATAAGCCTGTCGACTTGCAGATAAAAGGAGATTATACGCATCTACCAACATCTGCCGTCTTCCCGTCCTTATGGTCTGGTTTTCAAAGAGAAGCCATATTTTCTTACGACTTACAGAATAAACATGTTGTAATAAGTTATGTACAACAGAGCAGCAAAAAATCTAAAACAGTTCTCACCTTATATGTCTATCCTAAAAAATCTGTTGACAACCAACTTCTAAGAGATGAATTTTCTGTGTATGAAACGGTTCTTAATCAGAATTCTAATAAAGGTGTAGATTTAAAACCTATGTTTGGAAGTACAGCCAATGATAAGGTAAAAGTAAATTATATCTATTCCATATTCGATCATGCAATGGGTGAAAGTGACTTTTTTAAAGGCGTAAAATATACAGATAAGAAATCTCTTCTTTCTATTTATGAATGTGGAGGCTGGGGTTTTAAAATAAGGGTTTCAAGTGATGAGATGACCTCTGATCAGCTGGCAGATCTTAAAACTAAAGCTGAAACGTATTTTGGGTTACTGGATATAGCCTCTAAAAAGCCACTTCCCATAAGCCACACACCAGATATTATCTTGTCCCCGACTATTAAAAGAGATTCTATGATGATCAATGCAGTGATTACTGCTGCTCAGGCAAAAATAAAGTGGCTGGGAGAAAATTCTGAAAAAAAAGAACTTCTGACAGGCTTCAATGATATGAATATCTATTCTGAAATTTTTGCCACAGAGAAAATGATAGAATTCTATAAAGACCATGAAAAAGACTGGCCAATGCATGAAGACACCAAAAAATATTTTGCTGAAATAATAAAGATAGCGGATAACGGAAAAATTAAAGATTATCTCTATGACAAATACAATAGACTGATCCATTATGATGAAGGGGAAGCTAAAAAAGATGAATATCTCCAATTCAAAACAGATAAGAATATTACAGAAAACACCAATGAAGTCTTGTACAAAATATTTTATAACATAGACTAAAAAAGTTTTCAAAAAATTTTGCTTAGTAAGAGAACATGATATAAAACAGCATTTACCTATTGTCTCTATATAAGGCATTCTTTTTGCTAAAAAACAAGATATACTAAACGTACGTTTAACAAAGTATTGAAAGAAACTATCAATGGGATTTAACATTTCATTTAGAATTTATCTAATACTTTGTATCTTTAACTCATTAAAAAAAGACCCCAATGAAAATTGAACAAATATATACGGGCTGTCTGGCTCAGGGTGCCTATTATATTGTATCAGAGAATGAAGCAGTGATTATAGATCCTTTAAGAGAAGTAAAACCTTATCTGGATCGTCTGGAAAAAGACAATGTCACTTTAAAATATATTTTTGAAACTCACTTCCATGCTGATTTCGTATCAGGGCATTTGGATTTAAGCAAGAAAACAGGTGCTCCGATCGTATACGGTCCTACTGCCGCTCCGGAATTTGACGCCATTATTGCTGAAGATGATCAGATTTTTGAGATCGGAAAAGTAAAAATAAAGGTAATGCACACTCCGGGACACACCATGGAAAGCAGCACTTATCTTTTAATAGATGAAAATGGTCTTGAAACTGCAATTTTTACAGGTGACACCCTATTTTTAGGAGACGTAGGAAGACCGGATCTTGCACAAAAAGCGACTAATCTTACTCAGGAAGATCTTGCGGGAATTCTGTACGATAGCCTTCAGAACAAAATCATGCCATTGGATGACAGTATTACGGTTTATCCTGCTCATGGTGCCGGATCTGCTTGTGGAAAAAATATGCAGAAGGAAACGGTAGACATTTTAGGAAACCAAAAAAAGACGAATTACGCTCTTAATCAACCTGATAAAGCATCTTTCATCAGAGAAGTTCTTGATGGTTTAACAGCTCCACCGAAATATTTCGGAATGAATGTCGCTTTAAATAAAGGCGGTTATGAAAGTCTGGACGTTGTAATGAACAAAGGGTTGCAACCTGTTACACCTGAAGATTTCGAAGCTTTGGCAGAGGAAACAGGAGCATTAATTTTAGATACAAGAGGAGCTGCGGATTTCCATAAAGGATTTGTTCCCAACTCTATCAATATAGGACTGAAAGGAGATTTCGCCCCATGGGTAGGAACTCTTATTGTAGATGTAAAGCATCCTCTATTATTAGTTACTGATGAAGGCACTGAAGAGGAAGTGATCACCAGACTAAGCAGAGTAGGCTTTGATAATGTGATAGGATATCTGAAAGGAAGTTTTGAAGCATGGAAAAATGCAGGTATGGAAACTGACGAGGTTAAAAGAATCACTCCGGCTGAATTTGCAGAGCAGTTTACAAAAGAAGCTACAGTAGTTGATGTAAGAAAACTGACTGAATATTCTGCAGAGCACATTGACAATGCGTACAACAAGCCATTGGACACCATTAGTGACTGGGCACGTACCATTGATGATTCTGAACATTTCTTCCTGCACTGCGCAGGTGGGTACAGAAGCATGATTGCAGCAAGTATTCTTAACTCACACGGAATCAGAAACTTTACAGAAATAGAAGGAGGATTTAACGGTATCAAAAAAACAGAAAAATTCCCGACTACTGATTTTGTTTGTCAATCCAAAACATCTTAAGATCATAAAAAACTAAACTATGTCACAAAAATTTCAGGAAATCATAGATTCCGAAAGACCTGTACTGATTGATTTCTTCGCAACATGGTGCCAGCCTTGTAAGGTTCAGTCTTCGGTATTAAATACAGTAAAGGAAAATATCGGCGAAGGAGCCAGAATTATCAAGGTAGATGTAGACCAATATCCTGCACTGGCAGCACAGTATGGAGTGCGTGGAGTCCCTACACTGGCAATTTTCAAAAAAGGAGAAATGCTATGGAAGGAAAGCGGTGTTCATGATGTGAATACATTAACGAACCTTCTGCAGCAATATGTTTAGATAAAAATAAAGGCTGAAGTTCATTTGAATTTCAGCCTTTTTTATTTATAGTTGGATTAAGAAACTGTCCCTATCATTCAAAAACTGGAAATGTTTTCTAAAATCTTTCAATTCCTCCATATATAATTCTGCAAATATAAGATTACCTTGTTTTTGGGAAATTTCTTTTCCATCCCCAAAGAAGCAGTGAGAACTTTCCTGATAAAACAGGTCATTCCCATCGGTCCCAATTCTGTTCAAACCAAACACAAAAGATAAATTTTCAATAGCTCTGGCTTTCAACAGATGTTCCCATGCTCCTACTCTTTTCTCAGGCCAGTTGGCAACGTATAAAATTGCATCATAATCATCATTATTTCTTGCAAAAACAGGAAAACGAAGATCATAACACACTTGAAGCAGAAAGCGTATTCCTTTATATTCAACAATTATTCTGTCTTTCCCGGGCGTATAAACCTTATCTTCTCCGGAAAAGGAGAACAGGTGTCTTTTATCATAAAAAGAGGTTTCGCCATCCGGTTTTATAAAGTACATTCTGTTATAAAAGTTTCCGTTCTGTTCTACAGGAGCGCTTCCGCAGAATGCTGCATCTTTTTCTTTTGAGATCCTTTTCAAAAACTCCAGAGATTCGCTATTTCTGTCTGAAACTTCTGAAGCATCCATACAGAAACCTGTTGAAAACATTTCGGGAAGAAGAAACAGATCTGCTTCCACATTTTGCAGTTCGTTTTCTATGAGTTTAAAATTCTCCGCTTTATTTTTCCAGATGATATCTAAATTAAGCCCTACAACTTTCATCTTTTATTCTTTTTTAATTATTTCAAATCTGACGTATAAAAATACTGTTTTTATGATTACAAAAAGAGAATTAAATGGCTTAAAAATGAGTTTTGGCCGTAAAAACTAAGCTTTATTTCTTAATAATTTATTAAAGTCTTCCATTTTTAGAGTACTGTCATTCTTTCGGTTCCATTTTTGATAGAAATATTTTTTATTACTATCCTTAAAAATTAGAAATTTATGAAGAAATTGTTTTTTATGGTGACGATCTTCTTTTTTGGTGCTATGGCCAATGCTCAGGCCTGGACAGGAAAAGGAGATCAGAAAATACAACTGGGGCTGAGTGCCTGGGGATATGGAACCGGAGTAACGGGAACTTATGACTATGGACTCAATCAACTTATTTCAGTAGGAGCTGGAATTAACGGCTACTTTGACAATTATAAAAACAACGATAAGGATAATCGTGTTTTTGTGTTCGGAAGACTGAACTTCCACTTGCAGGAAGCTTTAAATCTACCTTCAAAATGGGATATTTACCCTGGAGTAGACCTTGGAGTTCTTGGGAAAGACTTCGGAGTGGGCGCTCACATAGGAGCTCGGTATTTCTTCACAGAGAAAATAGGCGTATTCGCAGAAGTTGGTAATAATGGCAGCCTTGGAGTTTCTTTCAATTTATAATCAAATCGTCTTTAAATATGACAAAGCTTCTCGTTTCGGGGAGCTTTTTTATTTGGCATAGTTTTGATAATTGTTACCTTTGCAAATTAAAATCTAAAATTTATTAATGGAAATAGCAATCAAACTTTTTCAGTTCATTCTGAGCATCTCTATACTTGTCCTTCTTCATGAGCTTGGGCATTTTTTACCAGCAATATGGTTCAAGACCAGAGCAGAGAAGTTTTTTCTGTTTTTTGATCCTTACTTTTCCATATTCTCCATGAAGAAAATCAACGGGAAATGGCAGTACAAGTTTTTATCCAAGAACCTGCCGGATTCTGAAGTAATAGAGGTGAACGGAAAGAAGGAAGAAGTTCCTATCGATATATCAAAACTTCCTGACAACGACTGGAGAAAACATCCTGAACAAACTAAATACGGTATAGGATGGCTTCCTTTTGGAGGATACGTGAAAATTGCAGGAATGGTGGACGAAAGTATGGACACTGCCCAAATGAAAAAACCGGCAGAACCATGGGAGTTCAGATCAAAACCGGCCTGGCAGAGACTGATCATTATGTTAGGAGGGGTTACGGTAAACTTTTTCCTTGCATGGTTAATCTACAGCTGTCTGTCTTTCTTCAACGGAGAAACGTATACAGATATTACAAAATTCAACAATGGTATTGAAGCCACTTCGGCAGGGAAGAAAATGGGATTCCAGAATGGTGACAAAATCATCAGTGTAGACGGAAAACCTGCAGAAAGACTTGAAAATACTTCAATCAATATTCTTTTAGGAGATCATGTTACTGTAAACAGAAACGGGCAGGAAGTTACCTTCCCTGTAAATGCAGATGGTGTAGCAGATGTTCTTAAACAGAGAGAAGCTAAGCTATACATTACTCCAAGAGTTTCTATGATTATTGAATCATTAGCTACTCCTTCTTCTTCCCAGACATCTGGTCTTGCGAAAGGAGATAAAATTGTGGGAATCAATGGTAAGAAAGCAGCATTCTTTGATGAAGTAAGCACTCTTTTAAGTGAAAATAAAGGTAAAACAGTTTCTGTAGACGTAGAAAGAAACGGAGCTCTACAGACCTTACCAGCAGTTTCTGTTGATAAAAACGGAAAACTGGGTATCGCAATTGACACGAAAAGTATCGCAAAAGATATTGTAACGAATAAAAAATATTCCTTCGGAGAGGCTATTCCAAGAGGATTTACAAGAACTATTGAAGCACTAACAACACAGGTTAAGCAGTTCAAAATCATGTTCAACTCTAAAGTTCAAGGATATAAAAATGTAGGAGGTCCTATTGCCATTGTAAAGAATATGCCTGTAGATAAAGATGCGGATGGAAGCGTTAAGATCAATTGGGTTGCTTTCTGGAGCTTTACAGCAATGTTTTCCGTATGGCTGGCATTCCTGAACCTTATTCCGATTCCGGGACTTGATGGTGGGCACGTTTTATTTACTTTATATGAAATGATTGTAGGAAAACCAGTTCCGCAAAAAGTTTTGGAAAACGCACAGATGATTGGGGTTATCTTCCTGTTAGGCTTGATGTTACTGATCTTCGGAAGTGATATTTTCAAATGGCTTGCAGGAACTTTATAATTTTTTAAAAATTTTTCTTAAAAATATTTGTAGGGTATAAATATTCGTCCTATATTTGCACCACTTAAAACAAAGGACATTCCTCCTTAGCTCAGTTGGTTAGAGCATCTGACTGTTAATCAGAGGGTCGCTGGTTCGAGCCCAGCAGGAGGAGCAAAAAGACTTACAGAAATGTAAGTCTTTTTTTGTGCTTTAATGTGAGCAATTTCATGGCAATGAGCTCAGAAATACAGATATTTGTATTTTATCTTAAGTTTTTATGAAGTATTGATCTGTTTTATTGAATATCATCCACCCTTTCAGGCACTTTTCATGTAACGATTTCCTTAATCATCCGACTATTCTTTTTTAAAGTAATCGATATTGAGAAAATTCTTACCAAATGAATACTTCTCTACAAAGACTAAAAATAATAAAACCAATATATAGTATTGTATAAATACCCAATTGTACCATGAAGAAAACTATTATTTCGTTATTAACAGCATTTTCTATTATAGGAATCTCGGCGCAGGAAAAGTCTTATTTTTTATCAAGTCCATCATTGAGTCCTGATGGAAAAACAGCTTACTTTGCTTACGATGGTGATATCTGGAAAGCAGATTCCAATGGAGGAAATGCTTCAAGAATTACTGCCCTGGACGGAGAAGAAATCAATCCACGTCTTTCTCCGGATGGGAAATGGCTGGCATTCAGTTCTAATCAATATGGAAATTATGATGTCTATGTAATGCCCGCAGGAGGAGGAACAATCAAGCAGCTAACCTTCCATACTGGAAGAGACGAAATGGAAAGCTGGGCATGGGACAGTAAAACGATTTATTTTACTTCCAGCAGAAATAATAATTTCGGAAGTTTTAAAACTACAATTGAAGGAAAAACACCTCAAAAGCTTTTCAATAATTATTTCAACAACACCAATGGCCTTGTAGAAACGCCTGCAGGAGAATATCTTTTCACAAGCTCTTCAGAAAGCGCTCATCAGGTACAGCGTAAGCGCTATAAAGGAGAAAACAATCCTGATATTCTGGGATATAACCCCAAAAGCAATTCTTTCAAACAGTACACCAACTACGAAGGAAAAGATTTTAATCCAAGTGTAGATAAAAATGGGATAATTTATTTCATTTCTGATGAGAATAATGGAGAATACAATCTTTATAAACTCGAAAATGGTCAAAAGACTGCTTTAACGCAATTTGACACTTCTATTAAAAAGCCGTTTGTTTCAGCAGACGGATCGAAAGTTATTTTTGAAAAGGACTATCAGCTTTACACTTATGATGTGGCTTCGAAAAGCACCACTCCTCTCAATATCAATCTGAATACCAATAAAACACTGGAAAAAGCACAGAATTTCAATGTGGAAAACAATATTTCCTATTATGATGTATCTCCGGATGGTAAAAAAATGGCGTTCATAAGCCGTGGTATTATATTCGTTTCAGATATTGAAGGAAAATTTGCACAACAGGTTTCTGATGGAAAAGAACGTGCAATGGAAGTAAAATGGCTGAAAGACAACCGCACTTTGCTTTACAGCCAAACGTATAACGGTTATCAAAACTGGTTTACTATTCAGGCACACGGAAAAGGCCAGCCAAAACAATTAACGGAAGATTTACGCAACAACCGTAATATCACGTTGAATAGTAATCTTACAAAAGCAGTTTACTTAAGCGGAAGGGATGAAGTAAGATTATTGGATTTAAAAAGTTTCAAATCTACAACCATCGTCAAAGATGAAATCTGGGCATTCCAAAATTCCAGACCTTCTTTTTCGCCTAATGATGAATATGTACTGTTCTCTGCAAAAAGAAACTTCGAGCTTGATATTTTCATCTATAATATCAAAAAAGCACAGACTTTAAACCTTACCAACACGGGTGTTTCAGAGGAAGATCCTGTGTGGTCTCCTAATGACAAGTATATTTATTTCGCCAGCGACAGAACCAACCCGTCTTATCCTTTAGGCATGCAGAAGTCGAACATTTACCGTATGGCTCTGGATTGGTTTGATGAACCGTTTAAATCCGAGAAATTCGATAATCTTTTCACTGAAGAAAAGAAGGATGAAAAATCTTCAGATAAAGCGAAAAGCAAAGACAAGAAAGCCAAAAAAAAGGATGACAAGGATAAAGAGAAAAAGGAAGAAAAAGAGCCGGTAATCAAAGAGCTGAAAGTAAATCCCGATGATACTCTGGACAGAATTGAGCTGGTTACTGACCGATATGGATATCAGGATGATCCAGCAGTTTTCAATGATGATAAGAAAGAGGTTCTTCTTTTCAACTCCAATCAGGATAATGGAAAAAGGCAGTTGTTTAAAAAGGTCTTCACTGATTTTGAGCCCGCTAAATCTGAAAAAGTGTTTGATAAAGCAGCTTATTATTTAACCAAAAATGAGAAAAACCTATTCGCACTGATAGAAGGTAACATCTATAAAACAACCGTAGCAGCTTTAAAACCTGAAAAAATAAGCATCCAGTATAGTTTTGATAAAGATCTGGCGTCTGAATTCACTCAAATGTATGCTGAAGCCTGGACAGGTGTGGAGGAAAACTTCTACGATGAAAAATTCCATGGTATTGACTGGAAAGCAAAAAGAGAACAGTATGCGAAATATCTTCCGTATGTACACAACAGAAATGATCTGCGAATTTTATTGAATGATCTTTTAGGGGAACTTAATTCTTCACACACCGGATTTTCATCCACCGGAAAAGAAGAAACAATGTATCTGAACTATTTCACAAATGAAACAGGAATTACCTTCAAACAAGAACAACCTTACACGGTAGAAAGTATTGTGAGAAAATCTCCGGCTTACCGTTCAGGAGTTGACATCAAACCTGGTGACCAATTGGTTTCTGTCAACGGAAAAAAGGTTGATACCAATGAAAATATCGAAACGTATTTTACAAGTCCGAAAAAACAGGATGAGCTTGTTCTTACGTTCACTCGTGATGGCAAAAACATAACTGCCAAAGTACATCCGATTTCAAATGGAGAATTAAAAGGATTGCTTTACGATGATTGGATCTTCAACAATCACCAGCGTGTTGACAAGCTTAGCAACAACCGTATTGCTTATTCATGCATGAAAAACATGTCTACTGATGAGCTTGACCGCTTCCTTTTGGATATGGTAGAACAGGAAAACAGAAAAGACGCTGTAATTCTTGACCTTCGTTACAATACCGGGGGAAATGTTCATGATAAAGTATTAAATTTCCTTTCTCAGAGACCTTATTTACAGTGGAAATACCGTGAAGGAAAAATAACTACCCAGCCTAATTTTGCCCCTTCCGGAAAACCTATTGTTCTTTTGATTAACGAGGCTTCGTTAAGTGACGCCGAAATGACTGCAGCCGGATTTAAAGCATTGAAACTGGGTAAAATCATTGGTCAGGATACTTATCGATGGATTATTTTCACTTCAGCTAAAGGTTTGGTAGACGGATCTTCTTACAGATTACCTTCTTGGGGAACTTATACTTTGGACGGACAGAATCTTGAAAAAACAGGAGTGAAACCTGATATTTATGTTAAAAACACGTTCATGGACCGTCTTCAGAACAATGATCCACAGCTGGAAAGAGCTGTTCAGGAAATACTTAAAGATTTAAAGAAATAAAATTTCGGAAGTATAAAAAATAAAAAGATCTGCATTTCTGTAGATCTTTTTGTTTAATATTAAAACCTGTAATTGATTAAAGACAGTTTTTATAATGACAACTATTTTACCCGCCTGAAATTCTTTCCAGTTCAATCAGCTGTATTGGTTCGCTCATCCATTTATGCATCTGTCCCGCGAAGTTTTTAAAATGCTCTGTCTGGGTATGAAATTCAAAAGCTTTGTCATCTTTAAAGGCTTCCCACATATAGAAAGTTCCGGGGGATTTTTTATCTTCAAAAAGAATATAATAAATACAGCCGGCTTCATTTCGGGTAGGATCTATGAGCTGCAGCAAAGCATTTTTCAATTCTTCTCTTTTCACCGGTTTAGACTTCAGTACTGCTACTGACTTAAATTCTTTGTTCATTGCGTTAAATATTTTTATGTGATGAATGTTGATAAGAAATTTTAAGGCTATAATTTCACCCGATATATAAAATAAGGAGGTTTTCCGGCATCCGGCTGTCCGGAAAAGGCGGTTGTTGTATGAAGCTGGTTCACTGAAATATACAGATAACCATCATCTGTGACTGCAATATTATCTGGCCATTGTAGCTTAGGATCTTTAATCAACCCGGTAAGTTTCCCATTTTTATCAAGCTTACTTATACCATGACCTCCAAGGTTTGTAATATAATGATTCCCTTGTTTATCTGTAGCTACACCATCACTCACTGGTTTTTCTCCAAATTTCTTAATGGAATTCCCTATTGTATTATCATCTTTATTTTCTCTGAAAAGTCTGGCTGGAATTTCATACCATGCCGTCCCGTTCATAGAGCCAAAAAATAATGTTTCCCTGTCATCTGATAGTGTAATAGGATTAACACCCACACGCGATGGTTTTCCACCAAAATCAATGACTTTTCCATCAATAATCATATCTACATCCTCTGTCTGTAAAGCCGGATGCCCACTAAATCTTCTGGCTTTTTTCGTTTTTAAATTCAGAGCAATAATCCCCGGGTTGGCAATATCAGCAAGGTAGACCCAGCCATTCTTTTCATCTATCGCAACATCCTGAATGAAGCTCCCTTTCGGCGCAATATCGGCCGGTAGCTCTATCTTTTCTGCCACTTTGTTCTTTTTAAGATCAAAACACCACAGACGTGTCTTACCGAGACCCAATCCCATATCAATCATCCAAAGGCGGTTTTCTTTGTCTGTGATGACTCCAAGCGGAGTATCAAATTGATTATCATTAGGCTGCTGACCATTTTTCTGGAATTCGGGAGATGGAAAAGGCTTTGCCTTGCCATTAATAATTTCGACTAACTGTTGTTTAGGGTCTGACAAAGGATGCATCGTTGCAAATACCCTCCCGTTATGGCTTACCGCAACATTTCCCGGTCTGGTATCATTAAACTGTGCAACAATTTCAAGTTCTTTCCCTTCTTTTGAAAGATAAGATGCCGATCCCTCTACCCAGTCTTTACGTACCGGAGTAAAGAAATCCAGATCTTCAGTACCGTCTTCAAGGCAGAAAAACTCATGCGTAACACCTGCAGGTATCACCAGCACACCGCCGGCCTTCACAATATATTCTTTACCATTCATGAGTACTTTTACACTCCCTTTAGTAATGTAGGTCACCTGTTCGTTCGGATGGTTATGAGGAGCAACATGAGCATCTTTATCCATTTTCCAGAAAGCAAATGTACTTTCTGTACCAGATACCCATTTGCGCTTTAGCCCTTTATCTACCTGCTCCCAGATTCCTTTATTAAAATCTGTCTGAAGCACTTTCTGTTGTGCCTGAACTGAATTGAAAAAAAACATAAATGCCATTGAAGGCAGAGACAATAATCTTTTGTTTTTTATTTGCATATCAAATAGTTATATACTTATTATTAATATTGAGCACTTGGCTCTGAAGATTTCCATTGACGCCGATAACCGTCATTACTTTTGCCGGGCAAAATAAGCTCATAAGCATTTTTTTCATCAAACTGTACGGTAATTTTTGCAGAGTCGAAAGTGCCTTCTATTAAGTGACCACCAACTCGCTTATCTTCAGATAAAAAGTGGAAATGAAACGGAGAGAGATCCAAACCACCAATATAAGAGGGGTTATAAAATCCTGCAAGCGTTCCTTTTATATTTTGTTTTTTATACAGCGGACGGGTTTTCATCAAAACAGCAATCCCCGTTGTATCTTTTTCATGAACTTTTTCTGCTCCGCCTAATGTCACATTCATGAAAGTGGTCTCTATTTTTACAGCATAAAAACGATTGGAAGACGGAAGGACCTCCAACAGTTTCTTCATCAGCATATCTGTTGTCTGAATATTCTCCAGCGTAATAAGATGATCTTTTTTAAAAAAGGTAAATGATCCGAAAGGAACCAGCCTTTTATTATCCGCAATTTCAACTGAGCCATCTGAAGCAATCCTATAAACATTTCCATCCAATGCAATGAGTTCACCATCAAGAAGATTATAAGTTCCCAAGCCGAAGTCTCCTTTCTTTTTAAGATCTTGTACCGTAAGATCTCCGGTATATACCCCATTTCTCATAGCATCCATAGAAGAATAATGGAAAATTTTGTCTACAGGCTGCTGAGCTTTCAGAAAAGTAAACAATGCCGTTACTACTATTGTATTGAATAATTTTTTAATCATATTCTATAATTCCAAAATTGAATAGAGCAAAATTATACTGATAATTAGCAAATTACCAGTACAAAAGCTCGTTATTTTTGTATAATTTTGCCTAGTATATACAATAAAAGTGATGAACAGAGACGTATTATATGAACCTTATAGTATTCATTTTGAAACATTAGAAACATTCCCTGATAAGGAAAGCAGAAAGAATTTTTTTGAACTGGTCTTCATTTTATCAGGAACAGGCCAGCATTGCATTAATAAGCACAGCTTTTCTTATTCGAATAATCATATGTTTCTTCTGACACCTCAGGATTGCAGCCAGTTTTGGATTGATACTACAACCCGGTTTTTCTTTCTGAGATTCAGTAATATTTATTTGAAAAATGATAAGATTTCGAAAGAAAATATCAAACGCCTGGAATTTATTCTTGAAAATGCCAACCACAAACCGGGATGTATTTTAAAAAACCAGACGGACAAAACACTAGTAAGACCTATCGTAGAAGCTCTGATTCGGGAAGCCGTGAATAAAGATGTGTACCACAGTGACATAACCACACAACTCATTAATACACTTATCGTTATCGTTGCCCGCAATATTGCGAAATATCTGCCTCAGAAGATAGATGAAGCTTCTGAATCAAGAATCATTAGTATTCTGAATTATATCCAGGCCAATATCTATGAACCTGAAAAAATACGAACTGAAAATATCTGTAAAGAGTTCGGATTTTCTGAAAATTATTTAGGTAAATACTTTAAAAAACATAGTGGTGAAACCCTGCAGTCTTATGTAAATAATTATAAAACGACATTAATAGAGCACCGTTTAAAACACAGCAGCAACAGAATTTCAGAGATTGCTGATGAACTGGGATTCACGGATGAGAGTCATCTTAATAAATTTTTCAAAACACAACGTGGGAAAAGCCCCAAAGCCTACAGGCAGGAAAATATGAAATCATGAATAATCTCCTGCTCATCACAAAAAATATTTAAAATTTAATTTATTGAAAAATAAACCAATAGCTTTTTTCGTTCAATATTCAAGAATAAAAACTTGCTTGGTACGGATATTCCTATTATATTTGCACCACTTAAAACAAAGGAAATTCCTCCTTAGCTCAGTTGGTTAGAGCATCTGACTGTTAATCAGAGGGTCGCTGGTTCGAGCCCAGCAGGAGGAGCAAAAAAGACTTACAAAATGTAAGTCTTTTTCTTTTTATAAACCCTTCATAACAGCAGCAAAATATTTCTAAAACCAGGAACTCAACCTTTCTTTTAATTCCCTGATTATTATATTTTAAGCATTACAATTTCCCAATTAATTTTTAACCCATACATATATAATTTTCGCTACATTTGCCGTTTTATACTTTAGAATAAAAATATTTTATTTTTTTACCTATTTTTTTAATAAACTGCATGCTTTTTGTTTATGCTAATTGCCTGAAGAAACGAATGATGTTAAACAATAACTCCCAAAAACACTATCTTTTATTTTTTTTCCTGATTCTCTCCAGCTCTGTATGCGCTCAAAACCGGGCCAGCGGCAAGATAGTTGACGAAAAAAACAATAAAGAACTCAATAAAGTTGATATTTTTATCAACAATGATAAAACACCTTCCCTGACGACTACTTCAGGTAATTTTACTATTCAGTCAGACAGCATCATTCAAAAGTTAAAATTTTCCAGAAAAGGTTACACTACTGAAACGCTTGATATTACCTCTGAAAATGCTGAAAATATTTTTGTACAGTTATCACAGGCTAAAGTAAGTGACATTCAGGAAATTGTCCTTCAAAGTGGTAAGACAAAATACAAGAACAAAAAAGAAAATCCGGCTTACGCTATCATGCAGAAAGTCTGGGCACGTAAAAGAAACAACGGTCTGGAGAAATTTGATACCTATTCCTACAAAGAGTATGAAAAGACTCAGTTTGATCTTAACAATCTGGACAGTGCTTTCATGAAGAAAAAGATTTTCAATAAACTGGATTTTATTTTCAGCTATGCCGATTCTACCGCAAGTGGAAGATTGGGTCTTCCAATTTTCCTGAATGAAGCTGTTTATGAGAATTATGGTAAAAACAAACCGGACAAGGACAGCAAAAGAACATTGGTGGCCCAGAAAACATCGGGCTTCCAGGACAATCAGGTGATTACCGTTTCAGCTAAAAACCTGTACCGTGATATTAATATCTACGATAATACGCTGAATTACTTTGACATCGGATTCCAGAGTCCGGTAGGAAGTGATGGATTCGGAACATATGATTACAACCTGATGGATACTATTACCATCCGCGGTGAGAAAGCTTTTCAAATAAGATATCAGCCTAAAAGAAAAGATGTTCTTGCATTCCAGGGAAATCTGTACATTGACACTGATACCTATGCTGTATTGGGGGCAACCTTAAAATCAACACAGAAAATTGGTGTGAATTTCATTAACAGTGTTTATACGCAGGTGGAATATGACAATCCTGATGATGAAACATTTCTTCCTAAAAAGCTAGTTACAGAATTTGAAATGAGTCCTTTTTCAAAAAAGAAAGGATCCAAAAGTATTATAGCCAAAAGATCGGTAGATTATTCCGACTATGAATTCAACAAACCTCTTGATCCAAAAGTTTTCAAACGTACAGAGGAAGAATATGAGGACAAGTTTACAGATAAAGATGACGCCTATTGGACAAAAGCCAGACCTGATACTTTATCTAAAGCAGAACAAGGCGTTTACAGCATGCTTAACCAACTTCAGCAAACCCCGAAATTCAACAGAATGGTAAAACTGGTTGAAACACTTGGTTCCCGTTATTATAACGCTTTCAAAGGGGTAGATATCGGTCCTATTTTTTCAATTTACGGAAGAAATGAAGTAGAAGGAAACAGAATAAGGTTAGGAGCAAGATCCTATTTTGGATTAAATGATCCTTGGAGAGTTCAGTTTTACACGGCTTACGGATTCAAAGACCAGCAATTCAAATATGGTGTTGAAGCACGATATATGTTCAACAGACTCAATCGTTTTATGATTGGAGCAGGAACCAGCAGAGACATTGTTCAGCTTGGAGGGCAGCTTACCTCCGGTGATGGCGTTGCATCACGTTCTTTGTCTTCCAGTACCTTTTTTGCAAGAGGAGAAAATATTTCCTTAAGTTCTGTGAACCAAACGAATGTTTTTGCAGCTATTGAACCTTGGAAAAATTTCCAGATAAGAGTGGATGGAGTAATGCAGAGTATTAAGTCTGCCATTCCTGAGAAATTCAACCTGATGTATTATAAGGATGGGCAGCTGAGACAAACGGTTAATGATTCTCACGTTACCATCAGTTTAATCGCAAAACCAGGAGCAAAATTCTCCCAAACCGGTATTGACCGTTACCAGGCTAGAAACTTGGCACCAACCATTGTTTTAAGATATACCAGAGGTATTGAAGGACTATTCAATGCAGATTTCAATTATGACAAACTACAGTTTATGTTTAACAAGCCGTTTTTGATTGGAAGTATGGGTAAATTAGTAGTTAATCTTGAAGCAGGAAAGAACTTCAATACAGTTCCTTTGGCAATACAGAATATCATTCCCGCAAACCTTTCATATGGTTTGGTTCCGAATACATTCTCTCAACTTAACTATTATGAGTTTGTGGCTGATGCTTATACTACACTTCAGTTGGAACACCATTTTAACGGGAAGATTCTTTCTTATATTCCATTAATTAAAAAGCTGAAACTTAGAGAGGTTGCATTTATCAGAGGAGCCTACGGAACGCTCAGTGATGCTTCTAAGGCGATTAACGTAGAAGGTTTTAGATATTCTGCACCAAGCGAACATATTTATTATGAATATGGATTCGGAATTGAAAATATAGGTATCGGAAACCTTAGAATCTTCAGGGTAGATTTCAACTGGAGAGGAAATTATCTTGACAGACCGGATATCTCCAAATTCGGGGTTAAAGCAGGATTCCAGGTAGGATTCTAAAAAGAATATAAAACAGGTTCGGCGGCTTCTTTGAAGCCGCCGAACTTTTATTTTTAGTTTATAAAAATCAGAGATGATAATTAAAAGCACTCACATGGTTCTTCTACATCAAGAAGGCAGCGCATTTTTTGTTCCGGTGTCATACCGCACCAGATATCACATGATCTGATTGGTTTTGGCGGACACAGTCCTAAAGCAGCTCCCCCATTAATTTCTTTAAGGTTCTTCTTTGTTAATTTTTTCAAATTTTTCATGATTATATTTAGTTTTATTTGTTGCCTACTCTCTCTGCTTTTCGGCTTCCGCAATGGTTTTTTATTTGATTACGGACAAATATATAAATATTTCACTACCGTAAGATATTATTTAGCTTTTTTAACTTAAAATAAAAGCTGAACCTATTTAAATGTTCAGCTTTATCCGAAATCTCAAAGAAATTTGGGTTACTATTATTTACTCAAAGCATTCTGTACAGGGTTGTGAAAGCATGCAGTGTGATTTCTGCCATAGAGACCATCTGCACCATTCATCACAGGACTGAAACATAGAAGGACAGACCGCTGCCACTCCTGCGGTTACTTTTTTTAAATTCTGTCTGGTTAATTTTCTTACATTTTTCATAGATATTTTGTTTTAATATTTGCCTACTCTTTATGCTTTTCGGCTTTCGCAACTGATTCATAAATGGTCAGTTGACAAATATAAAATATTTCACAAATAAATGAATACTATGAAACCCAACAAAAAAAACCTCAGTAAAAACTGAGGTTTTAATTTTTATAAAACGCTTAAAAATTATGCGTTTGGTTCTACAGATACAAAAGATCTGTTGTTTGCTTTCTTTCTGAAAACTACTTTACCATCTACTAATGCAAACAAAGTGTGATCTTTACCGATTCCCACGTTATCACCTGGGTGGTGCTGAGTACCTCTTTGTCTAACAATAATATTTCCGGCAATAGCTGCTTGTCCTCCGAAAATCTTCACACCTAATCTTTTAGAGTGAGACTCTCTACCGTTCTTGGAACTACCGACTCCTTTCTTGTGTGCCATTTTATTACTGGATTATTTATTAAGTGCTTTAAATTGATCAATATTCTTGATGATAGCAGCATCTACTTCTTCATGGGTAAGAATATTTTTTTCTAATTCCACTTTAACTGCTTTACCTAAAGTAATTAAAGTTTCTCTGTTCTCTTTAGACTGAGACAAGTTGTTTTTCTTTAAGTGATAGTTCAATTCGTGATCTTCACCAAAGTTAACAGTTGCGTTATCTGAAAGAACTTCACCTTTCACAGTTTCTTTTTTAGCAGCAGCTTTTTTAGCTCCACCTTCAAAACCAGTAATACCAGTGATTACGATTTGAGTTAAAGATTGTCTGTGACCGTTTTTCACTTTGTAACCTTTTCTTCTTTTCTTTTTGAAAACGATTACTTTATCAGCTTTTACGTGGTCAAGGATCTCTGCTTCCACAGTGATTCCGTTTACAGCTGGGGCGCCTACAGTGATTGAACCGTTTACAGTAAGAAGAACTTTATCGAAAGAAACTTTTCCTCCTTTATCTCCTTTTAAACGGTTTACAAACAACTTCTGGTCTTGCTCAACTTTGTATTGAAGCCCTGCTATTTCTACAATTGCAAACATTGTTTATAAATTTTTAGTTATTTCGAGGTGCAAATATACATATAAATTTCTAATTAGCTTACAATCAAAGCAATGTTTTTTTAAATAAAATCCTATTCACTATGTTTTGAATAATTTTTTTTAATAATGTACTCACACTTAAGAGATAATTTATTACCTTCGTTCTACCAAATTGAATTTATATATGAAAAGAAACTTTAATCTCTGCTTACTAGCAGGTGCCATTGCTGTATCTTCATTGACAGCATGTAGTGATGACCAAATGGACAACAATGTTCAACCTCAGACAGAAACACTGAACGCAAAAATTGATCAGCCGGGAGATCTTGAAAAAAAATGCTCTTACGTAGACAACAACTGGAGCAACAGTTCTGTTTTAGTGACCGGACTTCAAAACTCCACAGACACCAATTTTATGAATGCACAAATGACTAAAATTGCAAGCATGTGGGGAAGAAGCAACCCTCTTCTGCGATTTGTGAACGACCCTAGCAATTTTAATTCTACCTATAATGCCATCTCATATGGTAATGGAAGAATTTATTATGGGTATGCAATCTATTATGATGCAAAAGCAAAAGGCGGTGATATTGTCAATGCGATGATCCTTGCTCATGAGTATGGACATCAGCTGCAGTATATCTTCGGACTTCCTTCAGTAAGCGAAAACACAGCAAGACCCAACGAACTTGAGGCAGACGGATTCGCAGGATACTATCTGAGAAGACCAAACGGTTACAACAAAACAAACTTCTCCGAAATTGCTGCTGCTTACGAATTTGCTCAAAGTATCGGAGATTACCAGACCACTAATCCCGGACACCACGGAACACCTGCACAGAGAAGATCAGCTGTTCGTTTAGGATTCCTTTTGGGACAGTATGACCTGAACGCATCCAATTTCGATTACAACTTCTTCTATTATTATCAGGGAGTATTAAACGGAACTTATAAGATAGCTAAGAACACAGTAAATCCTGAAATTGACGCATACATGAGTCAATATATTGATGAGCTGAGAAAAATTCAGTCAGGAGAAATTTCTGCAGAAGAATTTAAACATCTTAAATAAACGGAAACATTCATTTTTAGCATATTTAAGAAAGGTGGCGGGCAGTATGTTCCGCCCCTTTTTATTTTTAAACGTCTTTTTATGTTTTAAAAAATCAATTTGTTTGTATTTTTGAAAAAATAACAAAAGAACCTTCAAGTAACTACAATGAACAGAGATCTCTATATTGATTTCGCCAAAGGGCTGGCAACACTTTCCATCATATTTATCCATACAGCATTCTGGTCTGGGCAGTTTTATATTCCCGCAGAAGTAAGGGTGTTCTCTCTGGTCTTTGATGTCGCCTTATTTTATGCGCTCAGTGGTATTACTTCCGGAGCCAATATTGAAAAAACATTGTACCGCCTTCTGAAACTGCAGATCACTTATATGATTTTTGTGACCTTCCTGTTCTTTTTAGATTACTTCTTTAAAGTATTTGGACTCACCTTCTTTTCTATGGAATGGCTACAGAGTTTTTATTCAACATTTGGATCCAAATATTCCACGACCAGTATTTCTATCTATCCTCAATGGGAAAACCTGGGGAACTGGTACCTTCATCAATACACCAATGCTGATACTTTTCCGGTAGTGATGGGAAGTTTCTGGTATCTTAAAGTGTATTATATACTCACTGTTTTCGGAGTTCTTATCTTAAGATTCTTTCCAAAACATATTAATTGGTTTATTGGACTTTGCATTGCTTTAACCCTATTATTCAACATTTTCCCGGAATATTATCCAACGGGACAAGTAGGATATGTTGCTTTCTATCTTGCTGTATTTTTAATCGGGCACACATTGCGTGGAAAAAAAATTCCCACCAAAGCAACCCCTATATTCTACGGACTTGTGGGAGCAGCCCTTATATGGATGTTCTGGTACTATGGAGGAGATATCTTCTATAAAATCAATAAAAATAAATTCCCGCCAAAAATACCTTATATCATCTGGGCATTATTTTCTCTGGTGACCTTATTCGTTCTTTATAACCGATTGAAAATCACAAAAGAAAATTTCATTACCCATATCGGAAAAAATGCCATTTTCTTCTACTTTGCACAGGGAATCAGTTCTTCATTAGTCTATTTCCTGGTAGTTCCGTTAAAAGAAAATATGCCGTGGTGGCTTTTGATGGTCTTTATTTATGGAATTAATATCATTTTAGCCTTCATTATTTCTGCAGGCCTGAAAAAAGTAGATACTTCAGGCTGGAAGATTCTGGAATTCCTAAGAAGAAAGACCGCATCTTAGCACTTTAATGATCAAATTGAAATAAAGTCACATTTCTTACCTCAATTTGTTTAAATTTACAGAAATTTTACAACATGTTTAAGTTGAAACTACCTACCGATCCAAGGTGGGCAAATATTGCAGAAGGAAACATCGGAGAAATTTTGACAGATCATGCCTGGTGTGAGCAAAAAGCAGCTACCAACGCCATAGGATTGATTACAATGCTTCCGGAATATCCTGAAATTGTGACCGAACTTCTTGCGATTGCACAGGAAGAGCTGGATCATTTCAATCAGGTTCATGAGATCATAAAGAAAAGAGGTTTTACTTTTGGAAGAGCAAGAAAAGATGATTATGTGAATGAACTGGCGAAATTTATCGTACAGGGAACAAGAGAAGACCTCATCGTAGACAAAATGCTTTTTGCAGCTATGATTGAAGCCAGAAGTTGTGAAAGATTCAAGGTTCTTACCGAAAATATCAAAGACGAAGAGCTTAAAGTTTTCTACAAAGAACTGATGATTTCTGAAGCCAATCATTATACTACTTTCATAGGATTTGCAAGACAGCTCGGAGATCCGGAAAAAGTAAACAAACGATGGGAAGAATGGCTGGAATATGAAGCCAGCATTATTAAGTCCTACGGAAATAAAGAAACGATCCACGGTTAAAATAAAAATAATAAAGAATATAGATTAATATACATTGAAGAAGCCAAGCTTTGAAAATATCGCCAATTTATTCCTGAAAAACTTTTTTCAGGGATTAGTTATCATTGGTCCTATCGGACTTACCATTTTTGTAATCTGGTATATTGTAAGTGCGATTGACAATCTTGTTCCTTCTTTGGCCAAACAAATTCCCGGGCTTGTATTCGTTTCTATTATTCTGTTTACTGCTATTTTAGGATATTTGGGAAATAAATTCGTGGTTGGAAGATTCTTTTTCGACACGATGGACAGCTTACTGGAGAAAACTCCGGGAGTAAAACATATTTACACTCCTACGAAAGACGTAATGTCTTCATTCGTAGGCGACAAGAAAAAATTCAACGATCCTGTATGGGTAAAAACCAACGAGAATCCGGAAATCTGGAGAATCGGCTTTTTAACCCAAAAAGAAATGTCGGACGTTGACAAGCATAATTACGTTGCGGTATACCTTCCCCACTCGTACGCCATCTCGGGCTGGGTAATTGTTACTGAAGAAAAAAACATCAAACCTGTAGTGGGAATGACAGCGGCTTCTGCTATGAAGTTTGCAGTGAGCGGCGGTGTAGCCGGATTCCATTCTGATGAAAATATATTTAAGGCTCCGGAATAATCCCCTTTTCCGTCTTAATTATACATTGATGAATTTTGAAAAATTATTTTCAAGCACATTTTCTTTACAAACAATTTAAAACATACTTAACTCATGAATTTACCGTACGCGGAACCTTTCCGCATTAAAATGGTGGAAGAAATCTATCAATCCACCAGAGAAGAAAGAGAGCAATGGCTTAAAGAAGCTAATTATAACCTTTTCAATTTAAGATCTTCACATGTTTACATCGACCTCCTTACCGATTCCGGAACCGGAGCAATGTCTGACAGACAATGGTCTGCTTTGATGACTGGTGATGAAAGCTACGCAGGATCACGTTCTTTTGAACAATTACAGAAAACTGTGGAAAAAATCACAGGATTCAAATATTTATTACCAACTCACCAGGGAAGAGCTGCAGAAAATGTTCTTTTCTCAGTATTGGTAAAAGAAGGTGACGTAGTTCCCGGAAACTCGCATTTTGACACCACAAAAGGACATATCGAAATCAGAAAGGCACATGCCATCGACTGTACAATAGATGAAGCTTTTGATATTAATGACCTTCACCCTTTCAAAGGAAATATCAACCTTGAAAAACTGGAAGAAGTTTACAAAAGCCATCCTAAAGAAAACATCCCTTTCTGTTTAATTACCATTACATGTAACTCTTCGGGGGGACAGCCTGTTTCTCTGGAAAATATGAAAGCTGTAAAAGCACTTTCTGACCAATACGGAATCCCTGTATTCTTTGATTCGGCAAGATTTGCAGAGAATGCTTACTTCATCAAAAAAAGAGAGGCAGGACAGGAAAACAGAAGCATTAAGGAAATCTGTAAGGAAATTTTCTCTTACGGAGACGGAATGACCATGAGTTCTAAAAAAGATGGTTTAGTAAATATCGGAGGATTCATTGCTTTGAATAATGAAGAAGTTTTCAGAAAAGCTTCTAATTTCACGATCATTTATGAAGGGTTTATTACCTATGGAGGAATGGCTGGAAGAGATATGGCAGCATTGGCAGTAGGTCTTGATGAAGCTACTGAATTTGCTTATCTTGAAAGCAGAATCTCTCAGGTTGAATATCTAGGGAATAAACTGATTGAATACGGAATCCCTGTTCAGAAACCTATTGGAGGACACGCTGTATTCATCGACTCTTTAAACTTCCTTCCAAACGTTTCCCGTGAAGAATATCCAGCACAGACATTAGGGCTTGAAATTTATAAGGAAGCAGGAATCAGAACTGTAGAAATCGGGACTTTACTGGCAGACAGAGATCCTGCTACAAGAGAAAACCGATACCCGAAATTAGAATTGGTACGTCTGGCAATTCCTAGAAGAACCTACACCAATAACCACATGGATTATATTGCTGCAGCCATCAAAAACGTATATGAAAGACGTGACGAAATAGCAAAAGGATATAAAATCACCTGGGAACCGGAAATCTTAAGACACTTTACTGTTCAGCTTGAAAAAGCTTAATCATAAAACCGGAATTTCTTCCGGTTTTTTTATGCATGATCGTTCAAAAGCTCATTAAACAAGATCTGTTTTATATTTTTATAATCTTACCAGCATTTCTTATGTAACCCACTTACAATCATTCACATATTACAAATAAACAGGCCTTAAAAATAAATATATACTATTCATATTTTTTTATCATAAATGATATATTATGCTTTTCATCTTATTTTTCATAAAACCAAAATCAAATTAATCCATTTTTTGAAATAGTGAATGTTTTTAATTTTAATTTTGTATTTATTTAAAGGAGACTAAAAAATACTTAAAAAACCAACCTGAAAAATACATTATTCCGAAATGAAGAAAATTGCTGTCGTGGGCGCCGGTATTTCCGGCTTAAGCATGGCGAATTACTTAGAAAAGCACCAAATTGACTATCACATTTACGAAAGGAGAAAAAAGAAAGATCTGGCAGGTCACGGCTTTCTCATTCCGAAGGATGGGATGGATTATCTTTATCAAATAATTGATCCGAATCTTATTCATAGACATGGAAGTTTTCTGAAAAAATACGCCCAGTATTCCCATACGGGAAAAATTCTGGCAGAAAAGGAACTGGACAATGTTTTTGCCATCTCGAGACATTCATTGATTGATCTGCTGGCACAAAACATTTCTCCGGAAAAGATTACCTACGAAGAAACCATTATTCCTGATGATCAACATAACGGAAAGCTGAAGCTTTCTGACGGAACGTACATTGATGCAGACATCGCTGTCATCTCCGATGGTTCCAGAAGCAGAATCAGAAAACATTTTTTTAAGGATGAATCCATGAGAGTAGTACAGGAAAGCGAAGTGGTTAACATCATTCAAAATAAAGAAATTGCAGATTCTATTGAAAATGACTTTATAAAATTTCATCATAAAGAAGGCGGTCTTACTTTCGGAATCCTTAAACTTTCTGATGACACCCTTCTTTGGTATTCACAGTTTGATAACCAAAGATACATGATTAATGAATGTTCAGCGGAGAATTTAAGGAAATACATGCTTGAAGTTTTTGAAAACTGGCATCCTTTAGTCCCGGAAATCATACAAAAATCAAACTATAAAAATGTACATTTATGGAGTGTTTATGAATTAGAAAATCTCAATCCTTTTTATCATGAAAACTTTGTATTTATCGGTGATGCAGCACATCCACTGATTCCATTTACAAGTCAGGGAGTTACTTCAGCATTGAAAGACTCTTTCTCATTAACGAAATATTTAGTTGAAGAAGACAATATACACAAAGCTTTCAGTAAGTATGAAGAAGAAAGAAAACCCGAAATTGAAGTTCACATCAGCAATGGGAGAATATTGCTTAACCAGTTTTTACTTCCATTAAGCCAACAAACAGAAAATATTATCCCCATATCCTATAAATAAATATGTTCACCAACAACGATATCAACTTTGAAGCCCTGAAAAGAAAGGCCTATAACGGAAGATGGGCTACCCTGGAAGACGGAATCATTCCTCTTACAGCAGCTGATCCGGATTTCAGAACCGCTCCCGAAATTGAACAGGGAATTATTGAATACCTGAAAGACGGCTACCTCAGCTATGGACCGTTTTCCGGAATTCCGGAATTTAAGAAAAGCGTTGCCGATCATTTCAATCAAGAAAAACACGGAAGCTTTTCACCTGAAAATGTACTGGCAGTTAACAGTGCTGCTCAGGGAATGTTTCTGATAGCTTCCTATGTTCTTAACTCCGGAGATGAAGCCATTATTCTGGACCCTGTAGATTTTCTCTTCAAAAAATCTGTAGAAACAGCAGGCGGAAAAGTAATGCTCTGCCCTGTTGATACGATAACAGGAGAAATTGACTTTGAAAAACTTGTTTCATTAATCAATCCCAAGACTAAACTGATCAGCATATGCAATCCACACAATCCGCTTGGGAAAGTTTATTCTAAAGAAGTTTTAATAAAAGTGTCAGAAATAGCATCTGCTCATGATCTTTGGGTAATGAGTGATGAAATCTGGAGTGATATTATTTATGACCAAAAAGATTTCCATACTTATTCTTCTGTCTCGGAGAAGGCTAAGAAAAAAAGTTTTACCGTGTATGGCTTTTCAAAATCATTCGGAATAGCGGGATTAAGAATCGGAGCGGTACTGTGCAATGATCAGGATATTCTTGAAGATTTTACTGAGAAATCCAATTTTAACTCAACTATAGAAGGGGTTTCCACTTTATCTCAGATTGCCGGAAGTGTAGCACTGGAAAGGTCAAAGCCTTGGTACCAAGAGTTTTTAGCCCACTTACAGAACAACAGAGACCTTGCTTTTAGATTATTAAGCCGTTCAGAAATTGTAACGCCCAATCTTCCTGAGGCCACTTTTGTACTGTTTCCAAAGATTGAAAACGGAATGTCCAGCGATAAATTTGCTGAGCATGTCTTAAAACAAGGAAAAGTAGCTATTGTTCCCGGTTCAGAAAGATGGTTTGGAAAAGGAGCAGAAGGACATATCAGAATTTGCTTTTCGACTTCCCAGGAAATTTTAGAAGAAGGAATTAACAGAATCATTACCAGCTTTTAATGTTAAAAATTTTAATCAAATTCAAACAATAGATTATTATTTTTTCGAAATTAGCACAAATTAACACCAGATTAAGATTTTCATACTAAATATTTAACTTTCATATTGATTTAAAAATAAATAATGATAATTTTGATCGAATCATCACTCAAAATTATCATTATGAGAATAAAATACATCAGCATTTTTTTCCTTGGAGCTACTACCCTTTCCTATGCCCAACAGGTAAAGGATACTTTGAAAGAATCAAAGATTGACGAAGTAGCCATTACCGGAAGCCGAAATAAAAAAAGAACGGTGGTAAATACACCCGTTCCTATAGACATTATAGATATTAAACAGGTAAGCCAGTCAACGGGACAGGTTGAAATCAACCAGCTCTTACAGTTTTCTGCACCTTCTTTCAATTCCAATAAACAATCAGGATCTGATGGTGCTGATGCCGTAGATCCGGCCACTTTAAGAGGTCTTGGTCCCGATCAGACCTTACTTTTGTTAAATGGAAAAAGATACCATCAGTCTTCACTGATCAACCTTTTCGGAACCAAAGGAAGAGGAAATACGGGATACGATATGAATACCATCCCGATTGGTGCCATAAAAAGAGTGGAGGTGCTTCGTGACGGAGCTTCTGCACAATATGGCTCAGATGCTATCGCCGGGGTAATTAATGTTATTTTGAATGACAGAAATAACGGTTTTGAAGGAAACTTATTCACAGGTATGAACCTTTTTAAAAGCCCAGGAAACAATGATGTGGTTTCTGATCACAAAGTAGACGGCACCACCTTTGATTTCAGTGGAAATTTAGGAACCAAAATAGGTTCAAAAGGCGGTTTTGGAAACTTTACCGTAGAATTCATCAATAAAGATTACGCTATCCGAAATGCAAATCCGGATCTATATACAGCCCCAAGACAGCGTTTCGGGGATGCAAAAGCTCAAAATATTTACTTTTTCGGAAACATTGAGCTCCCTTTATCTGATGGTCTGAAATTCTATTCCCGTCAAGGTTTTTCACACAGAAATACCAAGGCTTATGCCTGGACCAGAACACCGGATGCAGACGGCAATATTCCTGAAGTTTATCCTACAGGATTCAACCCGATTGAAGATACCAGTATTACAGATTTCACGTTTGACAATGGCTTAAAATTCAAGGTTGCCGATTGGGATGTAGATGTTTACAATGCTTTTGGCAACAACAGATTTACCTACCAGATAGATAATACGATTAATGCTACTTTAGGAATCAAATCTCCTACAAGCTTTAATGCTGGTGGACATTCTCTGCTGCAGAATACGACCGGTTTTAACGCAGTGAAACAATTCAAAGTATTGGAAGGACTTAACGTTGCTTTCGGATCAGAATTCAGATATGAAAAATTTAATATCATCAAAGGAGAAGAAGCCTCCTATGCAATGTATGATATCAATGGAAATGTAGTTACAAAAGATACTCCTCAAAATTTATGGGTAACAGTTCCTGGTTCTGATCCTCTACGTTATCGTCCAGGGGGATCACAAGGGTTTCCCGGCTATTCTATTGATTTTGGCAAGAGCAGAAACAACTTTGCAGCCTATGTAGACACTGAATTGGATGTGACAAAAAACTGGATGATAAGTATTGCCGGAAGATTTGAAAATTATAATGATTTCGGAAGTACTTTGAATGGTAAATTTGCTACAAGATATGCTATCACGCCACAGTTTGCTTTCCGAGGATCTGTTTCTACAGGATTTAGAGCGCCTTCTCTGGCCCAGAAATATTACAGCCAGCAGTTTACCAATTTTCAGGGCGGTCAATTGGTTACGATTCAGTTAGCTTCTAATGATAGCAAACTGGCAAGCAGTCTTGGAATTCCTCAATTGAAACAAGAAACCTCTGTGAATGGAAGTGCCGGATTTACTTTCAATACAGGAAAATTAACGGCAACCGTAGATGGATATTATATTCGTGTGAAAGACAGAATTGTCCTTACCGGATATTTTGCACAAGCAGACTTGCCGGCAGAGGTTCAGGCAGAGAATCCATTTATTGACCAGGTACAGTTTTTCTCCAATGCTATTGATACGAAAACAAAAGGGGTTGACCTTATCTTAAGCTATAGTGAAAACATAGGTTCCGGAAAACTGACTGCTACTCTGGCTGGTAACTATAATGATATGGAAATTACGAAAATAAATACTTCAGAACAGCTGGCTGGAAAAGAAGATATTTATCTGAGCGAGAGAGAAAAGGCATTCATCCTTGCTTCGGCTCCAAAAACCAAAGTTAATTTAAACCTTAATTATAAGCTGAGTAAATTTAATGTAAACCTGCAGATGGTAAGGTTTGATAAAGTAACCCTGATTGGCTATGACGGTACAGAACAGCTCTATAATCCAAAAGTAACAACCGATCTTTCTTTCGGCTACGAATTCTGTAAGAACCTGAATCTGACTTTAGGAAGTAAAAACTTATTCAACAGATATCCTACTTTACAGACTACTCAGGTATCCAGTGGGAATACTGAATCCGGAGGTATTTTTGATCCTGTACAGATGGGATTTGCCGGAAGACAGGTTTTTGCCAGACTTAATTTTAAGTTTTAAGAAATGAGGGAAACCTGCTTTCATACAAAAGCCTACAGAGAATTTCTGTAGGCTTTTTCTATTTTTTTGAGATTTTATAAAGCTTTCCGCTGTCTGTGACTGCATACAGATTCCCGTCCATTCCATTCAGCACATCCCGGAAGCGTTCTTTTTGATCTGCAAGAAGACGTTCTTCTCCTACTACTTTATTATCTTTCATGACAATTCTGTCAATATGTTCACCACTAAGACATCCGATAATGAGATTTCCCTTCCACTCCTCGATGTTTCCTGTATAGAAAGTAATCCCGCTTGGTGAGATCACAGGATCCCAATAGTAAACAGGTTGCTCGGTACCTTCTTTCCGGGTAATTCCTTTTCCTACTTTATCTCCGGAATATTCAATTCCATAGGTTACATCACCCCAGCCATAGTTTTTTCCAGGTTGGATCAGATTGATTTCATCTCCTCCTCTTGGTCCCATTTCCACATCCCAAAGATTTCCATTAGGATCTATTGCCATACCTTGAGGATTTCGGACACCGTAAGCATAGATTTCGGGTTTATAGCCTGATTTCCCTATAAAAGGATTTCCTGGAGCGGGTTTACCATCTTTTGTAATTTTTAAAATCTTTCCAAGATAATTATCTGTTTTCTGAGCATATACTCTGGTTACTTTATCTGATCTTTCTCCTGTACTGACAAATAAATGTCCATCTTTATCAAAAGCAAGACGGCTTCCATAATGCTTATCTCCGTCGTAAGAAGGTTCGGCACGGAAAATAACTTTGACCTCTGAAATATTTTTAAGATCTGCTGATAGCTTACCTTTTGCCACAGAGGTTAAGTTTCCTTTTCCAAAAGGTTCTGAAAAACTGAAGAAAATCATATTATTGGTTTTAAAATCAGGATCAAGAGCTACATCCAGCATTCCTCCCTGCCCTTTTGAATCTACTTTTGGGAAACCTTCTATTTTAGACACCTGTTTTCCATCTGTGGAAACAACATTCATAGAGCCTTTTTTATCTGTAATGAGAAATCTTCCGTCAGGTAAATTGATTATCCCCCAGGGCCTTCCCAAATCTTTGTTCAATATTTCCACATTATAGGTTGTTGTTGTCTTCACTGCATTGATTCTTGTCTGTCCCTTAAAAGCAGGTTTGTTGTCAGAATTAGGATTCTCCGTCTCAACACTTCCAGCGTTTCCGGTCTTCTGAGCATTCGCCTTGTTTTCTTTGCATGATGACAAAATAAGAAAAAGAGTCAGTACAGGAATATAAAATTGATTGATTTTCATAGTATTGTGATTAGGTGATTTGTACTCAATGAATGGAAAAATAATGCCATAAAATCTGGTCTGAAAATAATATTCTTTAGAAATAAATAAAAAAATTATCCTGAAAAAAGATAAATAATCCTTTCTCAACGCTTACAATGTGTTAAAATTTTATTATCAAAATATTCATCTCCAAAACATTATACTGCCTAATAATTTCTTTCGTATTTTTGTTATATACATTCTTTTCTATGGATTTTAAGCTTCAATCAGAATATAAACCTACGGGAGACCAGCCCCAAGCTATTGAAAAATTGACCGAAGGAATAGAGATCGGTGAGAAATATCAAACGCTTCTGGGGGTAACAGGTTCCGGAAAGACCTTTACTGTTGCAAATGTTGTAAAAAATGTACAACGTCCAACCTTAGTACTGGCACATAATAAGACTCTTGCTGCACAGCTCTTTATGGAGTTTAAAGAATTTTTTCCGGAAAATGCCGTGGAATATTTTGTCAGCTACTATGATTACTACCAACCTGAAGCTTATATTGCTACAACAGGAACTTATATTGAAAAAGATCTGAGCATCAATGAAGAGGTTGAAAAACTGCGTCTTTCTGCGACTGCCAGCCTTCTTTCAGGAAGGAGGGATGTTTTGATTGTAGCATCCGTTTCCTGTATTTATGGTATCGGGAACCCAACGGAATTTCACAAATCTTTAATTTCTATAGCGATAGGTGAGAAAGTGACAAGAACAGCACTTTTGCACTCACTGGTTAATGCTCTGTATGCCAGAACACTCAACGAATTCCAAAGAGGAACATTCCGTGTGAAAGGCGATGTCATTGATGTTTTCCCAGCTTACGCTGATAATGCGATCAGAATTCAGTTTTTTGGAGATGAAATTGAAAAAATCCAAAGTTTCGACCCTGTTACAGGAAATGTAGAAGATAATTTTGATCAAATACAGATTTACCCTGCCAATCTTTTTGTAACCTCGAAGGAGACTTTAAATGGTGCTATTAAAGACATTCAGGACGACATGGTAAAACAGGTTGATTTCTTTAGTTCTGTTGGAAAACCATTGGAAGCAAAACGACTTCAGGAAAGAACAGAGCTGGATCTTGAAATGATCAAAGAATTGGGTTATTGCTCTGGGATTGAGAACTATTCAAGATATCTGGACGGTCGCCTTCCGGGAACAAGGCCTTTCTGCCTGATCGATTATTTCCCTAAGGACTTTTTAATGGTCATCGACGAAAGCCACGTTACCGTTCCACAAGTTCATGCCATGTATGGTGGTGACCGAAGCAGAAAAGAAGCATTAGTGGAATATGGGTTCAGACTTCCGGCAGCAATGGATAACAGACCTCTAAAGTTTGAAGAATTTGAAGCCATTCAGAATCAGGTCATTTATGTTTCTGCAACGCCTGCAGACTATGAACTGGAAAAAACAGGAGGAGCATATATTGAGCAGATTATCCGACCGACAGGACTTCTTGATCCGATTATTGAGGTGAGACCTTCATTAAATCAAATTGATGACTTAATGGAAGAAATCCAGAAAAGATCTGATGCTGATGAAAGAGTGCTGGTTACGACTTTAACGAAGAAAATGGCAGAAGAACTTACCAAATACTTCACCAAATTCGGAATCAGAACAAGATACATCCACTCGGACGTTGAAACGTTGGAACGTATTCAGATCATGCAGGATCTTCGTTTAGGCCTTTTTGACGTGCTTATCGGTGTCAACTTATTAAGAGAAGGGTTGGATTTACCAGAAGTTTCATTAGTCGCCATTCTGGATGCTGATAAAGAAGGAATGCTTAGAAGCAGGAGATCCATGATTCAAACCGTAGGACGTGCCGCAAGGAATGTAAACGGAAAGGCAATCATGTATGCCGATAAAATCACAAAATCTATGCAGGCTACTTTGGATGAAACCGAATATCGCCGTGCAAAACAAATGCAGTATAATAAAGATAATGGAAAGAAACCTACCGCTTTAAATAAAAAGATTTCTGAAAATCTTGTTGGAAGAAGTAAGGATTTTCCTGATCAGAAATACACTCAAAAAGAAATCATGCAAAAAGTGGCTGAAACAAAGGCAACTTATGCAAGTGAAGATATAGAGAAAATGATTGAGCAAAAGCAAAAAGAGATGGAAGCAGCAGCTAAAAATCTCGATTTCATTAAAGCAGCTAAGCTGAGAGATGAGATTCTAGCTTTGAAAGCTTAAAAGAATTGATATAAAAAAGTTTCGGCGGCATCTTTGATGCCGCCGAAACTTTATACTGAATAATTGTATTTTATTTTTTACAATCCATTTCTTACCGATGCCCTGATAGGAGTCAAAAGATCCATCAGTCCATTTAATTTGATTTCATAAACTGTTGAAAGCTGCATTCCCAGTTTTCCCTTTGGCATTCCGTTTTTATTGAACCATTCTAAGTAACTGATCGGAAGATCAATCAGAATTGTTCCTTCGTATTTTCCGAAAGGCATTTTCATGACACAAATCTCTTTTAATATTTCCGGGTTGAGTCCTTCCACTTTTATATAATTAAATTAATTTTTCCTTAATATCATCCTGCCCGGGTAATTCAAGATCCGGAGGGGTTTCTTCATCCGAAAATTCATTTCTGTATACCTGAACCAAAAGAAGGGTCAGAGAGATCAGAATAGGCCCGAAAATAAGTCCCATAAATCCAAACAGGTTCATTCCCATGATAATTCCGAACACCGTATTCAATGGGTGAATATTTTCCAGCTTTTTTAAAAGGGTAAAGCGAAGAAGATTGTCCGTAAGCCCTACCACTACAACGCAATAGATTGCTAGGCCCAGTCCCTGCCCCGTATTTCCTTCTGCAATCATAAAGATACACACCGGAACATATATGATTGCTGTTCCTACTACAGGAATCACAGAAGCCGCAGCCGTTAATGCAAAGAGCAATGCTGCTCCCGGTGCCCCAAAAATCAGGTAACCAATGAGTGCAACGATCCCCTGCCCAATGGCAACAACCGGAATACCAATAGCATTGGCCATGATCAGTTTTCTCATTTTATCGCCAATCAAAGAAATGTTGGATCTCTTCAATGGTGCGGAAGAGGTCAGGATCTTTTCGAAGAGCCTTGGTCTTTCCAGCATAAAATAAAGAATAAAATACATAGACATCACTACTGTAAGCGTATTGAATGTACCACTGACTGCAGATGTAGAAAACTTTCCTACATTGTCTTTCAATTTTGCCATATTTTCTTTGCTCAGAATATCAAATCCTGTTTTAGAGAAAATATAAGAATGAATTTTATCCAGGAAAATATTGAACTTAGCCATGTAAGCCTGTGCATTTCCCAGTTTATCAATAATCAGATCAGCAATAAAATAGATCGGAAGAATAAGAACAATAAGACTTGCAAACATTAATGCAAAGGCTGCCAGTGACGGTTTCCATTTTTTTTCTTCCTGCAGATAAAAATTATATTTCCTGCAGACTACATAAATGGTAATCGCCCCCAGAACCGAAGGAATAAACAATGCCAGATTAAAACAGATCAGTCCCGCCAAAACCAAAATAATGGCCAATAATGACATTTGTTTTATCGCAACACTGCTTATTTGTTTGTCCTTATTCATCATGTATTTTATATTTTTATTTACCGAACATAATTTGTCTTGGTTTTCCTAAGAAAGCACAATAAGTAGAGTACATTACAATCATAATAAACGGAGCAGTTAAAATAACCCCAATTCCGCAAAGGATAACCCCTGCAATAGAGATCAGGAATCCTAAAAATCCTGTTAATAAGAACGTTCCGTAGTTTTCTTTAGCAATATTGAAAGATTTTGATAAGGCTTCTGTAGCTGATGCATTTTCAAATAACAGAATCGGATATCCGATTAAAAGGAAGGGATATACAAAAATGATAGGCAAAACACACAATGCAAGAGCAATGGACGAAATAACCCATGCAAGAAGACTGTAAATCAAAATGTTTACAAAATTCTGGCGGTATCCGATAAAAAGATCAGAAAACTCAATCGGGTTTTTAGTATTGTATTTATTCACCATATAGATCAATCCTACATACAAAGGAGATAATAAAAGTCCGAAAAGGCTGGAAGCTCCCATATACAAAGGAAGTCCAGGCGCACTCCAATAATTAAAGTCACCTCCTGAAGATTTCATCTCTTCAACCATGGATGCAGAATCAAACCCTGTAAGCATTTGAATAACAGTACCTCCGATCAGGTAAATAATCATGGCCACGATTCCGTAGCCGAAAACGCCCTTGTACATTTCAAAAGCATGAGAAATAATTGATCCCGTATCCCTGTTTGGTACAGAGCCTTGCTGATCAAATTCGTTAAATTCAGACATAGTTTAAATATTTAATGATTTTACCAAATTTAGTTTTTTTTGGCAAAACAATACATTAAATATGAATGAAATTTTAACTTTTCTCCGAAAAAACTGTTTTATAAAGAGAGTAAATCATAGCATTCCAAAAAGGAAAAGTAAAAAGTCCTCCAATCAAAAACAGAGCAAAACCTAGATATTTAAATAGAAAAGCAACAATGACACATACCATTATTTCTACAAAATACATTTTAAGAGCTTTAAAGTTCAGAGAAATAGCCTCGAAGATTCTTTTATTGGTAAAAAACATCAGCGGAGCAACAAATAGTGTTACAGCAACCCAAATCACAGCCAGCACGACAGTAGGAATGGTGAACCTGTAAATAAAAAACCAGAAAAGGAAATACCCTACATACTTAAAAAAGTTAAGCCCGTTGTATCCTGCAAACAGGTCTCCAATTACGATATTTTCTTTAAGATCAAGCTTACGGTAGATCTGGAACATTCCGAGATTCAACGGATACAGAAATGCTGTGGTTCCCCAAATCGCTAATGTAAACATCTGATAATTTTCCGTAGCTGTTATGGCCTCCATTTTTTTCAAATAAACCTGAGTTCCTTGCAGAAAGGCTTCCTGCAATTCTTTGTTGTAAGAAAAAACGTCATATTTCTCTCCGAAAAGCATAACCGCAGTCAGCAATATTGCAAAAAAGACGATGGAAAACATCAACTGAAAAACGAGTGTTTTATTCCAATAAAAAAATGCCTGCTTCAATATAAAATCAATTCCCGGTTTCTGAGGATATTTGTTCTGCATCATAAAAAAATTTATGCAAAAGTAAACATCAATAAGTATTTTTGCAGAATGTTTTCAGTGAATCATCAAAAATTTATGGAAATGGACGAGCTTTCTCTTCGGAAGGTTCCCTATTTTTTCGTCATCGACTTTCTATCGGAGAATGTTGAAATATATCAGGAACATGAAATTGAAAAAAAAGGCTTAATTATTGATTTTCAATACTTTTCAAACACAAAAGAAGCACAAGAATTAGATAAAAAAGTAGTATGGAAATCATTTCCGGAAACATTGGAAAGCTTTCAGGATGGCTTTGATAAAGTTCAGAAAAATATTCGTTTAGGAAACTCTTATTTAGTAAATTATACTAGAAAGACAAAAATAGAGACGAATTTAACCTTAGAAGAAATTTTTTATCACTCAAATGCGAAGTATAAAGTATTTTATAAAGATTTTTTTGTATTTTTTTCTCCTGAAACTTTTGTAAAAATCATTGACGGAAAAATTTTAACCTATCCCATGAAAGGTACCATTGATGCTTCTATTGAAAATGCAGCAGAAATTCTGAAGAATGACAAAAAAGAAAAGGCAGAACATTACACCGTAGTAGATCTGCTCCGGAATGATCTGAGCATGGTGGCAGATGATGTAAAAGTGGACCAGTTCCAGCATATTGACTTCATCAAAACCCAGCAGAAGGATTTGTATGCAATGAGTTCTGAGATTTCAGGAATGATAAAACCTGAATTTGACGGAAAAGTAGGAAGTATTATGCAAAAGTTGCTTCCCGCAGGCTCTATTTTAGGAGCTCCCAAACCTAAAACACTGGAAATCATTCTAGATGCGGAAGGATACGACAGAGGATATTATACAGGAGTTTGTGGTTGGTTTGACGGCCAAAATGTTGACAGTTGTGTAATGATACGCTTTATAGAAAAAGAAGGAGACCAACTTTATTTCAAAAGCGGAGGCGGTATAACGCATATGAGTAAATTAGAAGACGAATATCAGGAAATGAAAAATAAAATCTATGTCCCAATTCATTGAAAGCATTAAAGTAGAAGATCAGGAGATTTTTCTATTGGATCTGCATCAGAAACGTGTTAATCAAACATTTTCCCATTTCGGGAAGGAAGACTCTATTGATCTGGCTAAGATCTATAAAAATCTGCAGCATGATGAGGATGGTCTTTTCAAGCTAAGAATTGCCTATGATCTTGACAAAAGAATCAGGACACAGATGATTCCTTATGCGATTCCTGAAATACAGGATTTCAAGCTGGTAGAAAATAACAGCTTTGATTATTCATTCAAATTTGAAGATCGAAAAGAGCTGGATAAGATGAAAATGAAAGCAAAAGCTGAAGAAATCATCATCGTCAAAAATAATCATATCACCGACACTTCTTTTTCTAACCTTCTGTTCTTAAAAGGAAAAGATTGGTTTACCCCTTCTACCTATCTATTGAATGGTGTGCAAAGACAACATCTTTTAAAGCATAAAAAGATCAAAGAAACGGAGATCACTTTACAGAACATAAAACAATTCACCCATTTCCAGATCATTAATGCGTTGAATGATTTCGATGATATGTTTATCTATCCTATCGACAGAATTATCAATCTGCCGGGGAATGAAGAATATCTTGATCTTTAAATCTATTTCATAAATTCAAAATACGACTTCAGCACATCTGCGCTATTCTTCCCGTGAGTATTTACTTCCAGGATTTTTGGCTGTGCATCAGGTTTGAAGAAATTCTCAAGAACTCTGTCTAATGTAATCTCATCTTCTACTCTAACATAGGAGAATCCGAAATGTTTTGCCAGAGATTCTGCATTCTTACGATGTTTTGTAGCAATAAACTCATCCAGTGTATTTGGATTTGCATTTCCAGGTCCCGGAATGATTTTAAAGATGTTTCCTTCACCGTTATTGAAGATCATAATTCTTACAAATGGTGGGATATATTGATTCCAAAGTCCATTGATATCATAAAAGAAGCTCAGGTCTCCTGTGATCAGTAAAGTAGGGTTTTCATTTTTGATGGCAAATCCCATTGCCGTGGAAGTAGAACCATCAATACCACTGGTTCCTCTGTTACAGTACATCTTTCTCTTTCCGAAATCAAACAGTTGTGCATATCTGATCCCTGAAGAATTACTGAAATGAATATTATAGTTTTCAGGAATCGTTTGTGATGCCTTATTGAAAAAATAAAAATCTGAGAATTCAATGGTATTCAAAAACAGCTCGTGTTTAGCATCTTTTTTATCCCTTAAAACATCCCAAAGATTAAAATAAGGTCTAGGTTCCAGATTGATAAATTTCAACAGTTTTGAGAAGAAAACTTCCGGTTTCACCTCTACCTTTTCTGTAAGGGAGAAATAAGTATCAGGCTGCCACACTTCATCAAGATGCCAGTGCTGTTTCGGACGTGCACTTCTCAGGAATTGTTTTACCTTTTTGGAAACCACATTCTGCCCAATTGTAATCAACAGATCCGGGGCATATGTTTTATAATCTTCCTCCGTAAAGTTGAAAATATAACGGTCTATATGTCTGAAGAACTTTTCATGATGTAAATTTGAATTGGCTTCACTCAATACCACTACGGAGTGGTTTTTCACCAATTGAGTCAATTGATTTTCCAGCTCCGGACTGTAATCTCTTGTTCCTACCAATAGCAAAATTCTTTGTGATGTATGCCATTCCGCAATCAGATTGGAAGGAATTTCATACTCTTTATGCTTGATTGTTTTTTCCACAGTAGGAAAAGTAGGAAGTTCTGATACCAGCTCATACAAAGGTTCTTCCAAAGGAATATTAATATGTACAGGACCCTGCTTTTCAAAACAAAGTTCAATCGCTTTTTTAATAATATCGAAATTAATATCTTCTGCATTCTCCTTACTGTCTTCCAAAAGCTGGAAATCACCGTAAGAATGTTGATGAAAAACATCCTTCTGTCTAATCGTCTGCCCATCAAATATATCAACAAAATCAGTTGGTCGGTCTGCGGTAAGGACCAAAAGTGGTACATTCTGATAAAACGCCTCAGTAACCGCCGGATAGTAATTTACCACCGCTGATCCGCTGGTGCAGGTAATGGCAACAGGCTTTTTCTCACTTTTTGCCATTCCCATTGCCACGAAAGCAGCACTTCTCTCGTCTACAATGCTGTAACAGTTGAAACTATCTACCTCTGAAAAATGGATGGCCAAAGGAGCATTTCTTGACCCCGGAGAAATTACGATATCAGCAATTCCGTACTGTTGAAGAAGATGTGCAAGTATTTGGATACTTCTCTTAGAAGAATATTTTTTCATACAGCAAATTTAACTTATAAATAATGATTTTAAAATCATTTAAATTAAAAAAAATGTAATTTTGCTATTCGTAAATTTCTAAAAATGGATAAAATACCTAGTGTAGACCTGCGTGATTTCCTTTCGGACAACCCGGAACGCAAACAGAAATTTGTAAATGAAATCGGAAAAGCTTATGAAGAAATTGGTTTTGTAGCCTTAAAAGGCCACTTTCTTGATGACAACCTAGTGGATGATTTGTATGGAGAGGTTAAAAACTTTTTTGAACAGCCAGTGGAAACAAAACAAAAGTATGAGATTCCAGGAATTGGTGGCCAGAGAGGTTATGTAGGATTCGGTAAAGAAACTGCAAAAGGTTTCAAAAAGGGAGACTTAAAAGAATTTTGGCACTTTGGACAATATTTGTCTGATGATTCAAAATATAAAACTGAGTATCCCGACAATGTAATCGTTGATGAACTACCAAAGTTCAACGAAGTAGGTAAAGAAGCCTTCCAAATGCTTGAAAAAACAGGACAGTATGTTCTAAGAGCTTTAGCATTACACCTTGGTTTAAATGAATTTTATTTTGATGACAAAATCGCAGAAGGAAATTCTATTCTAAGACCAATTCACTATCCGCCAATCACTGAAGAACCCGATGATGCTGTAAGAGCTGCTGCTCATGGTGACATCAACCTTATTACTCTTTTAATGGGAGCACAGGGGAAAGGTCTTCAGGTTCAAAACCACAACGGAGAATGGATTGATGCTATTGCAGAACCAGATGAACTAATGATCAACGTTGGGGATATGCTTTCAAGACATACCAACAACAAATTGAAATCTACAATCCACAGAGTGGTAAACCCGCCAAGAGAAATGTGGAGTACTTCAAGATATTCAATTCCTTTCTTTATGCATCCAATCAGTGCAATGTCTTTAAATGCACTTGAGAATTGTGTAGATGAAAACAATCCAAAATTATACGAAGATACTACTGCCGGAGAATTCCTGCATGAAAGATTGATCGAACTGGGATTGATTAAAAAATAAAAAGAAACGACTGTCTCAAACTAGAGGCAGCCGTTTTTACTATATTACATTCCAGTTAAACAGGAAACGCGTGTACATAACATTGTGCAGCTATTCATTTTGTAACAACCATTATTTTGATCATTAAGTTCCTGACAAAGGTCATCAGGTGAATCCCTCAGATCGTAACACTTATCAATTCCTCCTGAAATACTTTTCAATTCTTTCCTCTCAATTTTCTTTAAATTTTTCATAGTTATAGTTTTAATTTTTCCTACTCTGTAAGCTTTTCGGATAACGCTTGCCTAAAGTAATAATTTTTATTAAATAAAAATCAATAATTGTTTACTTGTGAGAATTAATAGATTTTTATGAGAATGAATTAATGATTATCTATTTTTTTCTATCCTGTTATACAATAAAATTCAGGACACGGTGTCGGTTGAGTGAAAGTTCCCCACGGGCAGATACAGGTATACGTATCTCCACCGCCTCCAGGATTCCCTCCTTCCCCAGGTCCACCTCCGTAAGGCACACATTTTCCACCTGAGCAAATTTCTCCGGCAGAACAGCCTCCTTCTCCTGGTCCTCCACCTTCAAAACAATAAGCAGGAAAGTCTATTCCTGCTACAATACTTCTTTTGTCTTCTCTTGACAATTTTTTTAGATTTTTCATAGTTTTTAAGTTTTTGGTATTTCCTACTCTATAAGCTTTTCGGATAACGCTTGTTTAAAAATAGCATTTATTCATTTAATAATCAAACATTTAAACAAAAATCATTGATCATAAAACGATAAGAAGGATCAATTATATTAAATTTTTATTTTTAAACAAATAAACACTATTCAATTAAAAATATTTACTTAATTTTACTATACCTACAAATTTTTAATTAAAACAATATGAAAAATTTAAAAAAACTACAAAAAGGACAATTAAAAAACATTTCAGGAGGTGCTAATCTTCCTGAACAAGATTTCTGCATGTATTATTGCAACGGAGTAATTGTATGTGCTACCTGCAGTGATGATTTCAAATGCCCGGACACAAACAGCGATATGTAATCTTTACAATCACAATGTCATAAAATTTGAACCGTTTCTTTAATAGAGACGGTTTTTTTATTTCTTCTGGATTAAAATAAGATGGATTTTTGCTCTTTAAATACTTTTGATAAACAAAGTCTAGTTATTATATGTGATAAGCCATTTTTGAGCTTAAAAGATAGACACTGAATAATACAGGGTCCGGGTTGCGGGTTATACAGAGTTGCTTTACAAGATTGCGAGTTTCAGGTTGCAGAGCTACAAAAGCTATCAATTCGGACTTTTCAATACTTCAGATTTCTATAGAATGAATAGTGTATTGACCTCCTTCTTATCAATTGTGCCATTACCGCAGGAATCCAGGCTTATTGATGATAGTTTTAGATGCTAAATGACAGTAAAATGTCTAAGGCTTTTTTTAGCACTTAGTATTAGCAGTGTCATTCTGAGCATAAACTAAAGGTTTACGAACATAGTTCATGAAGCATCTTAATTACGATGAATTATATTTCTGCTATTGTAATTCTATGGGAGAACTTTATTCAGACTTCTTCGGAGTGACAATGGTATGGGATGGAGAATAAATGATGGAGGCTGGGTGCTGGAAGTGAGAGAAGTTGGGTTGTTTGGGGTTATTTTTATTTTTGTTTTTGTTTTTGGTATAGGTATAAAACAAAAAAATCCTTTATCATCAGATAAAGGATTTTTTAAAAATAAAATAAAAACTGGCGGCGGCCTACTCTCCCGCTTTCGCAGTACCATCGGCGCTGGTGGGCTTAACTTCTGTGTTCGGAATGGGAACAGGTGAGCCCCACCGCTAAAACCACCCTAAAGAAGGTATATAGCTTTAAGCATTAGGCATCATGCCTTAAGCTTATTGCATTTTAATCGATAAAAACTTTCACAAAGAGCTAACCTTGCTGCACTTTCGTGCGCCATATCAGGCTATAAATCTACGGGTAAT
>NZ_PCOU01000003.1 GCF_002979455.1 Chryseobacterium sp. MYb7 | reverse complement strand
GCATATGATGGAAATATCATTAAAGCTCTTATTTTTGAAACTTAACAAGCAATTATCTATAATTATTTAACAATACCATAAATTCAAATCCGTACAATCGCTGATGGGAAAAGAAATGATTCAGCTTTTTGACGGTGAGAAAGGATATTTTGATCAGATGGGAACTAAAACAGACATCCCTGCTGACAAAATTGCTGAGCTGAAAAAAGGAAAACCAATTGATGCTTTAGCTTTTGATGCTTCTAATTTTCAGACTGTATCTATAGAAAAACTGGACGGAAAAGATTATAATGTATTGTCTTCAGACAAAGGAAAGTTTTATTTCGATGCCGGAACCGGACTTTTGTATAAGACGGATGCTGGAGAAGGTAAAGCAACAATCAAAAGTTATATAGCGGTAGACGGACTACAGTTTCCTGCTGAAGTAGAAGCTGAAGGTGGTGGTCAGAAAATGACAATCAAAACTACAAAAGTGGTAATCAACTCCGGAGTTACGGATGCTGATTTTAAATAAAAAATCACTTTTTAAGAGATAAAAACCGGGAAATTCCCGGTTTTTTTGTGTTTTAATACTTTTAACTCAAATTTAACTATAAATTTTTGACATAGTATTTCTTCAGCTTGTGAAGAATTGATACTTTTAGCATGCAAATAAAATCAAATACCATGAAAAAAGTATTATCTTCATTTGCAGTCATTTTCCTGATGTCTGCGAATGCCTTTGGACAGAATATCCCTGTGGATCCGTCCGTAAGAATCGGTACCCTTTCCAACGGAATGAAGTACTACATCAAAAAAAACACTTTACCTGAGAAAAAAGTAGATTTCCGTCTGGCAATCAATGCCGGATCTATTCTTGAAGATGAAAATCAAAGAGGATTAGCTCACTTTATGGAGCACATGAACTTTAACGGAACCAAAAATTTTCCGGATAATAAATTAGTAGACTTTCTACAATCTATCGGAGTGAAATTCGGTCAGCACCTTAATGCTTACACCAGTTTTGACGAAACGGTTTACATGCTTCCTGTTCCTTTGGATAAACCTGGAAATCTGGATGCCGGACTGAAAGTAATGGAAGACTGGGCATTTAATGCAACCTTGTCAGACAATCAGATCAATAAAGAGAGAGGAGTTGTACTGGAAGAACTGAGATTAGGTCTTGGACCAGATAAGAGAATGATGGATAAATATCTTCCAAAGCTTTTGTACAAATCTCAATATGCAGACAGACTTCCGATTGGTAAAAAAGAAGTATTGGAAAACTTTAAACCCGATGTGATCAGAAAATTCCACCAGGAATGGTACAGACCGGATCTGATGGCGATTATCGTGGTAGGAGATATCAATGTAGATGAAATCGAGAAAAAGATCAAGGATAACTTCAGCAAATATAAAAACCCTTCAAAACCTAGGGAAAGAAAATCTTTTGACCTTCCGAATCATAAAGAAACGTTGGTAGCAATTGAAACAGATCCTGATGCAACCAATTCTATGGTACAGTTTATCATGAAAGATGCTGATGCCTATACGCCGGATGTAACCGTTCAGCAATATAATCAGAGTCTTATAGAAAATCTTTCAACCACTATGTTGAATAACAGATTGAGAGAACTGATCAACTCTACAAACCCTCCTTTTACTTTTGGATCAGTATACCACGGTGGAACGTATGCAAGAAGTAAAGAAGCTTTCCAGGGATTTGCTATGGTAAAAGAAGGAAACCAGCTGAATGCATTAAAAGTTTTATTGGAGGAAGTAGAAAGAGCAAAAAGATTCGGATTTACACAGTCTGAACTGGACAGAGCAAAATCTCAGGTACTTTCCGATCTTGAAAGATCTTATAACAACAGAGATAAGACTGAAAGTGACAGACTCATAGGGGAATATGTAAGAAACTTCCTGGAGCAGGAACCAATCCCCGGAATTGCTTGGGAATATGAAGATACCAAATCTTTCTTACCATCTGTTACTCTCGCACAAACCAATGATATCATCAAGAAAATGGTGAAGGATGACAGCAGAGTGATCGTAATTACAGGTCCTAAAAAAGATAATGTAACCATGCCTACAGAAGCAATGGTGCTGAATACATTTGATGCCGTAAAAATGGCGGATCTTAAACCTTATGAAGAAAAGGCTGCCATCAAAAACCTGATAAAACCATTTAAATCAGAAGGGAAAATTGCTAAAACAGAAACGGATGCTAAGTTAGGAACAACAACCTGGACATTAAGCAACGGAGCAAAAGTAACTTTCAAGAAAACTGATTTCAAAGACGATGAAATTGTATTTACAGCAAGAAGTTTAGGAGGAAGTTCCCTTATTCCGGATGCTGATTACAATAAAACACAGTTTGCCTTCTCTGCGCTCACAGAAGCTGGTGTAGGTGGATTCTCTAAAGCAGATCTTACCAACTACCTTGCAGGTAAACAAGTAGGGGTAAATCCTATGGTGACCAATCTTTTTGAAGGAATTTCGGGAAGAACTACCCAAAAGGATTTAGGAACAGCTATGGAATTGATGTATGCTTATTTTACAAGCTTAAATTACAACCCTGCTTCCTTTAATGCTTACAAAGAAAAGCAGTCGGCAATGCTGAATAACCTGTTGTCAAATCCTCAGGCTTATTTCTCTAACGAACACGCAAAATTCACGAATCAGAAGAATCCGAGATTCATCGGGTTGTTTCCAATGGAAAAAGACTGGGCGAATACAGATTATAAAAAAGCATACGATATCTACAAAGAGAAATTTGCTAATGCCGGAAACTTCCAGTTCTATTTCGTAGGAAATATTGATGAAGCGAAGTTTAAAGATGAAGTACTGCAGTATATTGCCAGTCTGCCATCATCAGGAAAAACTACCATGTTTAAAGATACGGGATACAGAACGATTACCGGAGACTATACAAAAGTGTACAAAAAAGGAAAAGATCCGAAGAGTATGGTATCTATCTCATACAGTGGAGAAGCGCCTTACAACGAGAAAGAAGCCTTAGCATTATCTGCTCTTGGAGAAGTGGCTACCATCAAGGTGATCGAAAAATTAAGAGAAGATGAAAGTGGTATCTATGGTGGAGGAGCAAGAGGAGGTATGAACAGAATCCCTTACGGTACTTACAGTTTCGGGATCAACTTCCCTTGTGGTCCGGAAAATGCAGATAAATTGACTAAGAGCGCCATTGCTGAGCTTCAGAAGCTTATCGACAATGGTCCTGAGCAGAAAGATCTTGATAAGTACAAAGAAGGAGAATACAATGATAATAAAACAGAACTTAAAGACAATATGTTCTGGATGAATGCTATCGCTAAAAACCAATTAGACGGAAGTGATAAGTATGATATCCTGAATTACCAGGATAAAGTAAAAGCGCTTACCGTAAAAGACCTTCAGGATGTTGCCAAAAAATACCTTACAAAAGGAAGAATCGTGGCAACCTTAATGCCGGAAGATGGTTGGGAAAAGGCTAAAAAAGAAGAACCTAAAAAAGCAGAAGTCACAGCTGTAAAAGCAGGTGCTTCTAATTAAATTTTTTTCTTAAAATAACAAAACCGTTGTATTTTACAGCGGTTTTTTTTGTTGAGTAAGAATAATATAATGATGATTAATGGCAGTTTTGAGCTTAATGATGAAAATGAAATTATTTTTAATTAGTCTATTTAATATTATTGACGAATATTTTAAATTAAAAATCATTTTTATCAATATAAAAGCAATAATTTATTTTCATTTTGTAATATTTAAATTTTTTAACTTGAATTTAACCCTGTTGTAAAAGGCTAATTGCAGGGAGAAATGATATTTTTGAGTGTCAAAAAATAATGCAGATGAAAAAAATATTATCTTCGTTTTCAGTCATCTTTCTGATGTCAGTAAATGTCTATGGACAGAACATCCCTGTGGATCCTTCTGTAAAAATCGGTACTCTTTCCAATGGAATGAAGTACTACATCAAAAAAAATGCTCTACCTGAGAAAAAAGTAGAATTCCGTCTGGCGATCAATGCCGGATCTATTCTTGAAGACGAAAATCAAAGAGGATTGGCTCACTTTATGGAACACATGAATTTCAACGGAACCAAAAATTTTCCGGATAATAAATTAGTAGATTTTCTACAATCTATCGGAGTGAAATTCGGTCAGCACCTTAATGCTTACACCGGCTTTGACGAAACGGTTTACATGCTTCCTGTCCCATTGGATAAACCCGGAAATTTGGATGCCGGACTTAAAGTAATGGAAGACTGGGCATTTAATGCAACACTTTCAGAAAAACAGATCAATAAAGAGAGAGGTGTGGTATTGGAAGAACTGAGATTAGGCCTTGGACCAGATAAGAGAATGATGGATAAATATCTTCCAAAACTTTTATACAAATCTCAATATGCCGAAAGACTTCCGATCGGGAAAAAAGAAGTAATTGAAAACTTCAAACCCGATGTGATCAGAAAATTCCACCAGGACTGGTACAGACCGGATCTGATGGCGATTGTCGTAGTAGGAGATATCAACGTAGATGAAATTGAGAAAAAAATTAAGGATAATTTCAGCAAATATAAAAATCCTTCCCAACCTAAAGAAAGAAAGTCTTTTGACCTCCCGAATCATAAAGAAGCACTGGTGGCTATTGAGACAGATCCTGATGCTACAGGTTCCGGAGTACAGTTTATCATCAAAGATTCTAAAGCTTATCAACCCGATGTAACTGTTCAGCAGTATGATCAAAGCCTTGTAGAAGGGCTTGTGAATATGATGTTGAACAGCAGATTGGCAGAGTTGGTGAACTCCACAAACCCACCTTTTACTTATGGTTCGGTATACCATGGAGGAACGTATGCAAGAAGTAAAGAAGCATTTCAAGGATCAGCCTCTACAAAAGATGGTGATCAGCTGAATGCACTGAAAGTTTTACTGGAAGAAGTGGAAAGAGCCAAAAGATTCGGATTTACACAATCTGAATTGAATAGAGCAAAAGATCAGATGCTTTCTTCTTACGAATGGGCCTACAACAACAAAGATAAGTACGAAAGCAGCGAACTGATTGATGGATATGTTGGCAATTTTCTGAGACAGGATCCAATGCCTGGGATAACCTGGGGATATGAACATATTAAAAAAGTCCTTCCAACTGTAGAACTAGCGCAAACAAATGAAATTATCAAAAAGCTGGTAAAAGATGATAGCAGGGTGATCATCATGACAGGTCCTAAAAAAGATAATATTAAAATGCCAACAGAGGCAATGGTTCTGAAGACATTTGATACAGTGAAAATGGCTGATCTTAAGCCCTATGAAGAAAAAGCTAAAGCTGAGAGTTTAATAAAACCTTTCAAATCTGAAGGGAAAATTATTAAAACAGAAGCGGATTCCAAATTAGGAACAACCACCTGGACATTAAGCAACGGAGCTAAAGTTACTTTCAAAAAAACAGATTATAAAGACGATGAAATTATCTTTTCGGCAATAAGTCTGGGAGGAGTATCTGTTATTCCGGATGCTGATTACAATAAAACAAAATTTGCCTTCGATGCTTTGCTGGAAGCTGGCTTAGCTGGACTTTCCAAAACAGATCTTATCCATTATCTTGCAGGAAAGCAGGTGAGTGCAACTCCTTACATCGGTGGGGCTACAGAAGGAGTTTCAGGAACGAGTTCGAAAAAAGATCTAAAAACAGCTATGGAATTGATTTATGCTTGCTTCACAGACTTAAATTACAACCCTGATGCGTTTAATGCCTATAAAACAAAGAAATCGGCAATGCTGGCTAATGCAGACTCAGATCCGCAATACTATTTTTCTAATGAATATTCAAAATTTATCAATCAGAAAAATCCAAGATTTACCAGTCTCGAACCTACAGAAAAAGATTGGGTGAGTACAGATTATAAAATGGCTTATGATATTTACAAACAGAAATTTGCCAATGCCGGTAATTTTCATTTCTATTTTGTAGGAAACATAGACGAAGGAGAGCTTAAAAATGAGGTTCTGCAGTATATTGCATCACTTCCTGCAACAGGAAAATCATCTACATTTAAAGATACTGGGTACAGACCTGTGCAAGGAGGATATACCAAGGTTTATAAAAAAGGAAAAGAGCCGAAAAGCCTTGTTACAATTTCCTATAGTGGAGAAGCCCCTTATAATGAGAAGGAAGCTATAGCTCTTTCGGCACTTGGAGAAGTAGCTACGATTAAAATTCTTGAAAAACTAAGAGAAGACGAAAGTGGTATTTATGGAGGCGGGGCAAGTGGAAGCTTCATGAAAATTCCATACAGCGCTTATGATTTTACCATTAATTTTCCTTGTGGTCCTGAAAATGCAGATAAGCTGACAAAAAGTGCAGTGGCGGAATTACAAAAATTAATAGATAAAGGTCCTGAGCAAAAAGACCTTGATAAATACAAAGAAGGAGAATACAACGAATATAACACGAGCCTTAAAAACAATGGATTCTGGTTACAGGGGATCGCCCAAAACCAATTAGACGGCAGTGATAAATATGATATCCTGAATTATCCGGATAAAGTAAAAGCACTTACCGTAAAAGATCTTCAGGATGTTGCTAAAAAATACCTTACAAAAGAAAAGAATATAGCGACTCTGATGCCGGAAGATGGTTGGGAAAAGGCTAAAAAAGAAGAAACAAAAAAAGTAGGAACATCTAATTAATCCGTTTTTTTTAAACTTTGAGAAATAAGAAAACCGCAGAGAAATCTGCGGTTTTTGTTATTGAATTCAAATCCTGACCGGTTAAGAACCATATTCTTTTTTCCATTCGTCAGCTGCCCCGCTTAGAACATTGTAGAATTCTTCGCCGTATTTTCTGATTAATGGAGTTTTTAAAAATTTATAAACAGGAACCTGAAGTTCTTTCCCAAGCGTGCACGCATCACTGCATACATTCCATTCGTGATAATTCAATGCGGTAAAAGCAGAGTATTCCGTAATACGGATCGGATAAAGGTGGCAGGAGATAGGTTTTTGCCAGTCTACGGCACCATCCTCGTATGCTTTTTCAATACCACATTTGGTAATTCCTTTTTCATCGAATGTTACATAAGCACATTCGCGGTCCTCCACCATAGGAGTAACATACATTCCGTCGTGCGGATCAGTAGTCCATGTTCCCTGCTCTTCAAGGGCTTTGATTCCTTCCTGAGTAAGGTAAGGTTTTATTTGATCAAAAATACTGTCCAATATCTCAAGCTCGTTTTTATCCAACGGAGCTCCTACATCGCCCTCCACACAACATGCACCTTTACATTTCGTAAGGTTGCAAACAAATTCTTCGGAAAAAATTTCCTCAGAAATCAATTTATCGTCTATCTGAATCATAATTTTTTAAAATAAATCAAAAACTGTACCTGCTTTGAAGGTCAGTAAACTAATAATAATAAGCCATACACCGGCTTCACGCATCCAGTATTTGGGTAAAAATCTCATCATTCTGCTCAGAATAATACTTGAAGGAAATGCCAGAAGCAGCAGATATTCATAGCTTTTATTCATATATAAAATGATGGAAATGAGCTGTGCTACCGAAAAGACTAACAGAAAAGTATACTTGTATCTGCTTATCGGGCTTTTCTTATTATAATTTTTAAAATGGTCATATACTGCATAAATAAGCATCAGAACCACAGGGATCAGTGGCAGAAGCTCCGTATAATCCGTTACCGGTTTCATCTTTCCAAAAGGAAAATAGTCTATATTCCAGGAAGTAAACTGAACGAAATACATGATTGAAAAATAGCTGAATGTAATCAAAACAATTCCCAGTAGAAATCTGAAAAGGTTCAATGTAATTCTGGCAGAAGTAGCAATCACGTGAATAATTACAAACACTGCCATTGGCCAGGTTGTGGGGAGGAAAATAAAGTTCAGTGCCACAATAGCTCCTACAAGAACATATGATTTTTTTCTGGTATCTTCATCGGCACTCGTCAGAAGTAGGATAAGAAAGGAATTGGTAAGCAGCGAAACTGCAATTCCTATATCCAGATTTCCGGGATACAGCCCGAAAATGAAAAAAGTATATAAGAATAAAGGCAGATGGGTCTGATAATTAAGGGCAATACTGTGAAAACAAAAATATCCTAAAGCAATTCCCAGAAAAGTTATTCCGGCAACTATAGCTTCGTAAGTATTGAAATTCAGTATGTTAAATATTACGACTACTAAAAGAAGAAAACCAATATAAACAGGAATTGAAAAAATATTGCTTTCTTTTGAAAGTAATTTAAACATTTTTTATAAATTTGTACAAAGTTAATTTAAAAAAGGAAAATAATGACGTCTTTCTTTCTATTCTTAAGTAAAGTTTTCAAATGGACTTTCGGTTTCTTTGATACTTTCGGTAATGTTTTAAACTGGATTTTATTTGCAGTTTGCTGTGTACTATTTACTTATTGGTGCTATGTACTGGTAGTTACACTAGGTGGTGACAAAGACAAAGACTATTATTCTCCAACGGAAGGTAAGAATCCTTACTACGATCCGAATATCTACAAAAAAGAAGGTTAATTAATTGGTTATATAGTAAAAAACCGATCAAACATTATGATTTGATCGGTTTTTTTATTACTAACGATTAAAATTTTCTGTTTCTTAGTCGTGAATTGGAAGTACCAGAACAGGAATACTTGAACTTTTTGTAATTCCTTTTGTTAAGCTTCCTACAAACACATCATAAATTCCGCTTCTGCCGTGTGATCCCATCACAATATAATCTGCATTTTTCGCTTTTGCATATTCCAGAATAATATCTTTGGCAAGCCCCTGTTTTAGAAGATGTTCACAATCAATATCATGAGCAATGATTCTTTGCTCAATCTTATTAAGCTGTACCAGCTCTTCTCTTATTTCGTTGGCTTCCACTTCCGGAAAATATTGAAATCCCATATCTCCAATAGCAAAGCCGATATCTGATGGCGCTACATGGATCAGGTAAATTCTGCCGTTAAGCTGTTTTGCAAATTTTATGGCACCGTCTACCAGTTGGTCTGTCTTGTCCCCAAAATCTACGGGTAATACAATATTTATCATAACCTCTAATTTTGTTACCTAAAGATAGGAAAAATTTGTCAGACTTTGATGCTAAATACTTATAATATTCGAATATCAAGGATTTTTTCCTCTTCAAGGTAAGCTTCCAGAATATCATTTTCTTCTACCTTTCCAACCCCTTTTGGAGTTCCTGTGAAGATAAGATCACCCACTCTTAAGGTAAAATACTGAGAAGCAAAAGCAATAATATCATCAAAATTGAACATCATATCTTGGGTATTGCCATCCTGAACTTTGTCTTTATTTTTTAACAATGAAAACTGAAGACTATCAAGACTGAAATTCTCTTTTTTGAAAAAACTGCTTACCACAGCAGAGCCGTCAAAACCTTTGGCAAGTTCCCATGGCAGCCCCTTTGATTTTAGCTCACTCTGTAGATCTCTGGCTGTGAAATCTATTCCCAGACCTATTTCTTCATAATGTTTATTGGCAGATTCTTTCTGGATATATTTTCCTCCTTTGGAAATTTTTAATACCACTTCCAGTTCGTAGTGAATATCATTTGAAAATTCAGGGATGTAGAAATCATTTCCCTTCAAAACTGCTGTATCCGGTTTCATAAAGATAACAGGATTCTCAGGAATTTCATTTCCTAATTCTTTGGCATGCTCGCTGTAGTTTCTTCCTATGCAGATGATTTTCATAACTGTTTTAATTTTATTTTGTTGTCTTCGTCATTGCGAGGAACGAAGCAATCTTTATTAAATATTTAATGATGAAGATGATTAATTCCTATTGATTATGAGTGAATTCATTCCCGCAATAATAGCATTTGAATTTGTGGCTCGTCAGAAAAGAAATCCCAAAGAAGCTGGTGGCACTGTCATCTCTGTAAATATGATTGGAACCACACTTCGGACAGACAAAATCAAACTCAGGATCAGAAATCGTGTGTTCTACTTCCAGCGAATATTGCTCATTATCTTTGTAATCCTGAAGAATCTGCTGAGCTTTTTCCACATCTTCTTCAAAAACCTGAAGCTGTATACCGCCTACAGCCTGTGAAAGAAGCCAATCCGATTGAATCAGCTGCTCATTCGCAATGAAGCTGTTGATGCCGTTTTCAGCAAGTATCTGCTTATCCCTGTTAGCTTCAAGGGCTGTCTCATAAAATTTAAAACGAACAAGTTCTGACATTTTTAAAATCTGCTTGATAGTTGAATCTTTGTAAAAACTTTTTTAGTATACAACGGAAAATCAGCATTCTGAAGCCATCCGAAATATCCTAAATCCTTTTGAAATACTGCTTTTACAACCTGGCCTTTATATTTTCCAAAGTTGAAAACTTCTTCCATTTTTTCATTATATCCGATAAATCCGGCAAGATCTGCATTCTTGTTATGGAATGTAAACTCACTTAGCGGTGCTATTTCGTTCGGGATATCATCGTATTTTCCTACCTGGGCATCCAGAACTTCAAAAGTCGCCATTACATCAGCCTCTGCAGAGTGTGCATTTTCTAATGTTTTTCCACAGTAAAACTGATAAGCTGCCCCTAAATTTCTAGGTTCCTTTTTATGGAAAATAGTCTGTGCATCTACCAGTCGGAATTTACTCAGATCAAAATCCATTCCTACTCTTAAAAGTTCTTCTGCCAAAAGCGGAACATCAAATCGGTTGGAATTAAATCCTCCCAAATCACTTCCGGTAATCATCTCCATCACTTTAGAAGCAATATCCCTGAAGGTAGGAGCATCTTTTACATCTTCATCATAGATCCCGTGGATCTCACTGCTTTCTTTAGGAATAAGCATTTCCGGGTTTACACGCCATGTTTTGCTTTCTCTTGAGGCGTCCGGGTTTACTTTTAAGATACAGATCTCAACGATTCTGTCTTTTCCGATATTAGTTCCTGTAGTTTCCAGGTCAAAAATACAAAGTGGTTTATGGAGTTTTAAATTCATGTTGATGATTAATAATTTGAAGTGTGTTTTATATTAAATACGTTATTTTAACTGTCCCTGAAAAATAAGAGACACCAATATATAATAAATAACAAGCATTGGGATTCCTACAATCTGGAATATTGCAAGAATGGCAATTCCTCCTACCAGTAATACTACTTTAGGATAGTTGTCTTTTAATTGTTTGGATTTGAATTTCATGGCCATCATCTTAATCGGGCTGATCAGAAGCCATGAAGTAAGAAGAGTCAACAGAACCAATAGCAGCTCATTATTGAATAAAAAATCAAAAGTTCCTGTTTCTTTAAACGCGTAATAAAGTCCAAACAACAAAACAGTATTTGTAGGCGTATTCAATCCTTTAAAATAATAACGCTGTTCTTCATCAAGGTTGAAGATCGCCAGTCTCAGGCAGGAAAATATAGTCACAATTAGTCCAAGATACTTGATCTCAAACGGAAAGTGAATCCCAAGCAGCTCAGCACCAAACGGTTCCAACGCTTTATACATCGTAAGTCCCGGAATTACCCCAAAGCTCACCATATCCGCAAGAGAGTCCAGCTGAAGCCCCAGATTGGAGTTTGATTTTACTGCTCTGGCTACAAAGCCGTCAAAGAAATCGAAAATTGAAGAGAGAATAAGGCAGATTGCTGTAGTCTGATAATCTCCTAAAATTAAATGTATTGCCCCTACACAGCCTGCAAATAAATTAGCCAGGGTTAAGGCATTGGCAAGATTATTCTTTATAAAATTCATAGACACAAAATTACAGTTTTTAGAAATTCTAACTCAAAATAATCTGAACTAAAAAATGCATTAAAGTGATTTTGATGTAAATTTGTCTCATGAAATTTTTAAAAGGATTGAGAAAACAGGAAGTTCTGGCACTCGTTTACAGGATTTTTCTGGCCTATGTTTTTTATCAGATTGCCAGACTTTTATTCTGGTTTTTTAACAAAGATCTGATTAAAGTTGACTCTGTTTCAGAATACATAAAGCTGGCTTTCCACGGTACGGCTTTCGATACCACAGCTATTTTGTATGTGAATGCCTTATTTATACTTCTTAGTTTATTGCCGTTAGTAATCAATACAAAGAAAGTTTTTCAACAAATTCTTTTCTGGCTTTATTTCATTACCAACGGGATTGCTTATGCGATGAATTTCGGCGATTTTATTTACTACAAGTTTGCACAGGCTAGGCTTACTTCTGCCGTATTTCAGGTAGCAGAACATGAATCTAATGTTTCCAAAACATTGATGATCTCTGTTGGGGAGCACCCTTTTGTACTGATCTGGTATATAGTTTTGATGATTCTTTGGGTTTTCCTTTACAAAAGAGTAAAAGTAGAGGATGTGAAGCCTTCGAAGCTGGTTCCTTATTTTCTGACTTCCATTATTACTCTATGTATTACAGCAGTGCTGGTTGTGGGAGGGATCAGAGGAGATTTCAAACACAGCACAAGACCCATTAATATGGTAGATGCTACCCGTTTTGTAGCCAATCCGCTTCAGGGAAATATAGTGCTCAACAGTACATTCTCCTTTTTCAGAACTTTAAATACCAATAACTTTAAGGAAGTTCATTTCGTAGATGAAAAATATATTGAAGACAATGTACACCCTTATAAAGTATACGATAGAAAGGTGGAAAACCGCCCCAATATTGTTATTTTCATTGTAGAATCTTTCGGGAGAGAATATTCCGGAGCTTTTAATAAAGATAAAAATATCAAAGATTACGTCTCTTACACACCGTTTATGGATAGTCTGGCTGGTCAAAGTCTTATATTTCCTAATACTTTTGCGAACGGAAGGCAGTCTATTCATGGGATGAGCAGTGTATTGGCGGGAATTCCGAGTCTTACTGACGCTTTTACAGGCTCTCCGTATTCCAACCAAAAAATTCAGTCCATTGTTTCTGTGTGTAATGATCTGGGTTATGATACTTCTTTTTATCATGGTGCACCTAACGGTTCAATGGGATTCCTTGGATTTGGAAATATTTTAGGATTTAAACATTATTTCGGAAAAACAGAATATAACCACGATGAAGATTTTGATGGTATGTGGGCCATCTGGGACGAACCCTTCTTACAGTATTTTGCTAAAAATGTAGGAAAGAAACAACCTTTTATGACGACTGTATTTACCGCTTCATCACATCACCCTTTTAAAATTCCTGAAAAATACAACGGGAAATTTAAAAAAGGAAAAATACAGATGCATGAGCCGATACAGTATACCGATTACGCGATTAAAAAATATTTTGAAACTGCTAAAAAGCAGCCTTGGTACAATAACACCATTTTTGTTTTCACAGGAGATCATACCAACCAGGTATATTATCCTGAATATGAAAGAGCGATGAATCATTATGCTGTTCCATTAGTTTTCTACTCTCCGAATCCTGCTTATCAGCTAAAAGGAGTAAGCCAGGAAATAGCCCAGCAGGCCGATATCTATCCTACATTGGCAGACCTTATCGGGTATAACAAACCAATAAGAAGCTGGGGGAGAAGCTTGGTAAGTGATAAAAAATATCCTTTTCTCGTAGTCAATTCAGATGGAAGTACAGATCAGTTCATGATAGGAAATTATATTTACCGATTTGATGGCAAGGAAATCATTGGAGTATATGACAAATCAGATTTGAGTCTTGAAAAAAACATCATGAATGAAATTAAAAATCCTGAAGTGGAAGCCGGAAAGAAAACGGCGAAAGCATGGTATCAGGATTATATGGATAGGGTGATTAACAGGAAGCTTTATTAAGGCTTGGAAGGTAAACTTTGAATTCGCTTTATTGTCTTTCTTTACCTCTTTATGCTTTGTATAACAAAAATTTTTGTTCGTTGAAAATTAATTTATATTTTTATCAATACGTAGATAAGAATATTGTATAAAAATTAAAACTATAAGAAATATGAAAAAATTATTGTTAACGTTCGCGCTTTCTTTTTGCGGTGTGCTTACATTTGCACAGATAGAAGGTAAGTGGAAAACGATAGATGATGAGACAAAACAGGCGAAATCTATTGTTGAAGTGTACAAAAAGTCAGATGGTAAATACTATGGAAAAGTTTCTCAGCTATTAATCAAACCTGCTGATCCGAACTGTACAGTTTGTAAGGATGACAGAAAAGGGAAACCAATTTTAGGATTGGAAATCATCAGAGGATTGAAAAAAGACGGTGATGAGTTCACCGGAGGAACCATTACTGACCCTAAAACAGGAAAAACATACAAGTGTACCATTACAAGAAGCGGTGATAAGCTGAACGTAAGAGGTTACTTAGGATTATCTTTATTAGGAAGAACCCAGGTTTGGGAGAAAGCTAATTAATTTAAGTTTAAATAGAATTTTAGATGACATCTCAGAAACGGGATGTCATTTTTTGTGGATAAAAATTCTCTGTAAATTCTTCAGGACCTGGAAAAGCCACAGGAAGCAAGCAGAAAGCAGGAAAATTGATTTTAAATCCAGTTAATATTCTGACTTCTCTTGGAAATGAAGAGGCTTTTTATGATGTGTATAATAAAAAAACACTATTTTTGTAGTCTAAATTTTTCGAATAAATATGGCAGAATATACTTTTCGTGAGGTAATTGCACAGGCAATGAGCGAGGAAATGCGTAAAGACGAATCCATTTTTTTAATGGGGGAGGAAGTTGCAGAATACAATGGTGCATATAAAGCTTCAAAAGGAATGCTGGATGAGTTTGGTCCTAAAAGAGTAATCGATACCCCAATTGCAGAACTTGGTTTTACAGGAATTGCGGTGGGCGCTGCGATGAATGGTAACAGACCAATTGTAGAGTATATGACATTCAATTTCTCATTGGTAGGAATTGATCAGATTATCAATAATGCGGCAAAAATCCGTCAGATGAGTGGAGGACAGTGGAATTGTCCAATCGTTTTCCGTGGTCCTACAGCTTCTGCAGGTCAATTAGGAGCTACCCATTCTCAGGCTTTTGAAAATTGGTTTGCAAACATTCCTGGTCTTAAAGTAGTGGTTCCTTCAAATCCTTACGATGCGAAAGGGTTATTGAAAACTGCAATTCAGGATAATGATCCTGTTATTTTCATGGAATCTGAGCAGATGTATGGAGATAAAATGGAAATTCCTGAAGAAGAATACTACTTACCATTAGGGAAGGCAGATATTAAGAGAGAAGGTACAGACGTTACTTTAGTTTCTTTCGGTAAGATCATGAAGCTGGCTTTACAGGCTGCTGAAGATATGGCGAAAGAAGGAATCTCTGTAGAGGTTATCGATCTTAGAACGGTTCGTCCTTTGGATTTTGATACTGTTTTAGCTTCCGTTAAGAAAACAAACAGATTGGTTATTTTAGAAGAAGCTTGGCCATTTGCTTCTATATCTTCTGAAATTACTTATATGGTACAGCAAAAAGCATTTGACTATTTAGATGCTCCTATCAAGAGAATTACCACTCCTGATGCACCTGCACCTTACTCTGCAGCATTGTTTGCAGAATGGTTCCCTAAGCTTGAAAAAGTAAAAGAGGAAATCAAAAAAGCGATGTACGTAAAATAGTAATAGAAAAAAACTTCCGAAAGGAAGTTTTTTCATTTATTATATTCATGAAGAAAAATTCTTGACGTCATAAATTTAGTATAAATTTGCGCCTTTAAAATAATTAAGCTGATATGGCAGAAGTTACAGAAGATGGCTACCACTTCGACATAAAGAAACTTTCTTTTATGGGAGTTTTAGTGTCTCTAGGAATTGTTTTTGGAGATATTGGTACCTCTCCGCTTTACGTAATGAAAGCAATTGTGAATGCAAGATCTCAAGGGAGCAATATGCCTTTCAATGAATACATAGAGGGTGCGCTCTCCTGTATTATTTGGACCCTTACTCTTCAGACCACAATCAAATATGTGATCATTGCCCTTAGAGCAGATAATAAAGGTGAAGGAGGAATTCTGGCTTTGTTTTCATTAGTAAGAAACCTCAAGAAAGGATGGTTGTATCTCATTGCAATTGTGGGTGCAGCAGCCCTTATTGCAGATGGAGTAATTACGCCCTCACTGACGGTAATGTCAGCCATTGAAGGTCTTGAAATTTATAACCCCCACACACCTGTTGTTCCCATTACCATCGGAATTCTGATTGTCATTTTTGTGGTGCAGCAGTTCGGAACCAGCTTTATCGGAAAGTTTTTTGGTCCGGTAATGGTTGTTTGGTTCCTCATATTAGGAGGTTTGGGAGTAATGCATTTGAGCGAGAATTTTGAGATTTTAAGATCTTTTAATCCTTACTATGCTTATAAGCTTATTGCCAACTCACCAAGTGCAATTGTGATCTTAGGAGCTGTTTTCCTTTGTACAACTGGGGCAGAAGCACTGTATTCAGATTTAGGGCACTGTGGTGCTAAAAATATCAGAATAAGCTGGGCATTCGTTAAGATTATGCTTATTCTTAATTACCTTGGACAAGGTGCATGGCTTTTGACCAATTACAACAAACCTGGATTCTCCGTAGTAAACCCTTTCTTTGGAATTATGGAAGAATGGATGATCATTCCGGGAGTAATTTTAGCAACAGCCGCTGCAATTATTGCCAGCCAGGCATTGATTACAGGTTCTTTTACCATATTCTCAGAAGCAATGTCTCTTAACCTTTGGCCAAATCAAAAAATTGATTACCCTTCCGGAGTTAAAGGACAGATGTATATCCCAAGAATCAACTGGGGGCTTCTTATTCTGTGTATCATTGTAGTTCTTCACTTCAGAGAATCCGGGAAAATGGAAGCCGCATACGGACTGTCCATTACAGTAACCATGTTGATGACAACCATCTTGCTGGTGTTCTGGCTATTGAAGCATAGAGTAAGCAAAGTGCTGATTTTGGTTTTTGCATTAGTGTATATGGCTATCGAACTAGGTTTCTTTAGTGCCAATATCATCAAATTCATGGAAGGAGGATGGATTACTGTAGTATTAGCTGGTTCTATCGGACTTTCTATGTATGCATGGTATAACGGACGATTGATCAAAACAAGATTTATCCAGTTTGTGAAAATTGAAAAATACGTGTCTATCCTTAAAGACATGAAGCTGGATGAAACCATCCCGAAATATGCTACCAACCTGGCATATCTGAGCCGTGCAAAAAGAAACGATGAGGTAGAATCTAAAATTATCTATTCCATCATCAAAAAGCAGCCGAAAAGAGCAGACCATTACTTTATCCTGAGTATTGTAAACCAGGAAGATCCATATACTTTCAGATATACAGTAGACGAAATTCTTCCGGGTACAGTGTACAAAATCAATTTCCTTTTAGGATTCAAGGTAGACCGAAGAATCAACGATTATTTCAATATGGTCCTTAAAGATTTAATGGCAGACGGAACTATTCCTTCAAGAAGCAGCCACCCATCTTTAAGAGCTCACGAAATACCGCCGGATCTTAAATATGTGATCATAGATAATACTTATATCAACGATATACTTTTAACTGTTAAGCAAAAGATTATTCTTAACATTTACAACTTTGTGAAGTATATCGGAAGTGATGACTTTAAGGCTTGGGGAGTATCTTCCCACAACGTTGAAGTGGAATCTGCCCCGATTACAGAATTAACAGTTTACGATAATAAGATTGAGCAGTCCGGGTATTTCCGTCACAACTCTTAACCCACTAGCAGTAACCATACTATCTATTTAAATAAAATTCAATAAATTTGTAGATAATTTTTTTAATGGATACAATACAAAAAGAAAAAAATATAGCTTTGATCAAGGATGTTTTGAGAAACTACTTATTAGAAAAAGGGTTCCGAAACACACCTGAAAGATATACGATATTGGAAGAGATTTATAATATGGATCATCACTTTAACGTTGATGATCTGTATCTTCTGATGATGCAGAAAAAATATCATGTTTCCAAAGCTACCATTTACAACACGATTGAAATTTTCCTTGATGCAGGCCTGATCCGTAAGCATCAGTTCGGAGAAAAGACATTGACCTCTTCATCTTATGAGAAGTCTTATTTTGACAAACAGCATGACCACCTGGTGATCTACAAAAAAGACTCTGACAAGGAGATTGAAGAAATTATTGAATTCTGCGACCCAAGAATCCAAGGAATCAAAGAAGCCATCGAAGAAGCGTTTGGCGTAAGAATTGATTCTCATTCGCTATATTTTTATGGCACTAAGAATGACTAATTAATGAGAATAATCCTTTTTCTGTTACTCTTTATTTCTACGCTGAATTTTGCGCAGGATAAAACCCCTGTCAAGAGAGATCCTTATTTACAGACTCCCGCCCAGCCTAAGCAGGTGCAGGTAAGACCTGAAGATAAAGTAAAGATCATCCACGCAGATGAAATCAAGAAAAACCCTGAAAAATACGACGGGAATCAATATTTTACCGGGCATGTTCAGATTGAGCACCAAGGCTCTATTCTTACAGCGGATGAAGTGGTTTTGTATAATGAAGAAAACTTTGTAAAAGCCATTGGTAATACAAGGCTTCAAAATACAGATGGCTCTGTCATCACAGCAGGAGAAATGGAATATGATGCCAATACCCAAAAAGGTGTTGCCAGAAAAGACGTTGTCTTAACTGACCCAAAACAAACCATAAAAACAGATATTCTGTATTATGACAGGCTGGCTAATCAGGCTTATTTTAATACAGGGGGAACAATCTCTGACGGTCAGAATGTAACCTACGCCAAAGTAGGAACCTATTTCCTGAATACCAGAGTAGTAGATCTTACCGGTAACGTTAAAATTGAAACCCCTCAATATACCATAGAAGGTCCGAATATCAAACAGAATCAAAATACGAAGATTGCTGATTTCTTAGGACCTACAACTATTACCAGTAAAACCAATCCAAGAAACAGAATCTATACGGAAAAAGGGACTTATAAAATGGATTCCAAGGAGGCTTTTCTAACCAAGAACTCCAGGATATTTTATAATGAGAAAATCCTTACCGGTGATGATATGTACTACAATCAGATTACAGGATTCGGTAAAGCAACAGGAAATGTAACCCTTGATGATCCCAAAGAAAGAAGATATATAAAAGGCGGTTACGGAGAAATCTTTGAGAAAAAAGACTCCGCCATGATGACGAAAAACCCGTATGCGGTGAAAGTGATGGAAAAAGATTCCATTTATTTTGCATCAGAAAAAATTATCTCTTATCAAAGACCGGATTCACTGGATATCAAAGTTAAGAAAAGCTATTTACGAGCCTTTAAAAAAGCGCGTATTTATAAGTCCAATGCACAAGGAAGAGCAGATTCCATCGCTTTCAATGAGACAGACGGAGTAATGCATATGTATACTAACCCTATTCTTTGGAGCGGTGAAAAACAGGTAACCGGAGATAAAGTAGAAGCTTACTTTAATACCAAAACGGAAGATATAGACTCATTAAAAGTAATCGGAAATGCATTTGCGATCAGTAAAGTAGATTCTCTGACTCTGAAAGATGAATTCAATCAGGTGAAAGGAAAATTTATGACTGTTTACTATGAGAAAAATGCCATTAAAGAAGCAAGAGTAGTTGGGAATGCCCAGTCTATCGTTTATGTGGATGATACCGATCAGGAAACCAAAAAACCGGAAAGAATAGGAATTACCCTTTCTAACTGCGGGATTATTGGAGCATTATTTGAAGAAAGAGCACTGCAGATTATCTCGTGCAGTATTGGTGCTGTTTCAGATACGTATCCCATGAGTAAAATTGAACCTTCAAAAAGAAAATTTGCTGATTTTAACTGGAATACAAAAGACAGGATCCGAAAATGGCAGGACATTCTAGTAGATACCCCAAACAACGAGGAAATAAAATACACAGCTGATAGTGAGCTCTTCGATAAAGCGCAGAAAGCGATAGACGATGAAAAAGCAAAAGAAGAAGCTAAAAAGCCTAAACGAACAAGAAAATAATACAAAAGACCAGTACTCACTGGTCTTTTTTGTGGATTAATTTCAGCGTTTAACGAATCTTTTATAGCTTTGCTGAAATTTTTGGAGACAATGGAAATGCATAAAGATTTTTTTATATATCAGGCTCAAACCACAAAATTCGCTGCAGGCTTTGAAGTGGAGAAAGCGGTAGGAAGTTATATTTTTGGAACAGACGGAAAAAAATACCTTGACTTTGTAGCGGGGGTTTCTGCTAATACACTGGGGCATTCACATCCTAAGATTGTGGAGGCAATCAAAGAGCAGGCCGATAAATATCTTCACGTGATGGTTTATGGGGAATATGCACAGGAAAAGCCCATCGCATTATGCAGACTGCTTGCAGAAGCTACTCCGGATCCTCTAGAGGTTACTTACCTTGTGAATAGCGGTGCTGAAGCCATTGACGGAAGCTTGAAGCTGGCCAAAAGATATACAGGAAGAGAAGAAATTGTTTCTTTTAAAAACTCCTACCATGGGAACACTCATGGTGCTTTAAGTGTTTCAGGAAACGAAGCCCATAAAAGAGAGTTCCGCCCTTTACTGCCGATGGTTTCTTTTATTGAATTTAATAATGAAGCAGACTTCGATAAAATCACAGAAAAAACTGCTTGTGTGATCCTTGAAACCATTCAGGGAGCAGCAGGGTTTTTAGTTCCAAATAATGACTATCTGATCAAGCTGAAGAAAAGATGTGAAGAAGTAGGTGCTCTTTTGATTTTGGACGAAATTCAGCCCGGATTCGGAAGAACAGGAAAATTATTCTCTTTCGAACACTTTGGAATCGTTCCGGATATCCTTGTAATGGGTAAAGGAATGGGAGGAGGTGTTCCTGTAGGAGCTTTTATGAGTTCCAGAGAAATTATGGAAGCCCTGTCACATTCACCAAAGCTGGGCCATATTACCACTTTTGGAGGAAATCCACTGATTGCAGCAGCAAGTTATGCCACATTAAAAGAAGTGCTGGAAAGCGGCTTAATGAACGAAGTAGAAGAAAAAGAACAGCTGTTTAGAGAGCTCTTGGTACATCCTAAAATCAAAAATATCAACGGTAAAGGTTTAATGCTTGCCGTGAATCTGGGAACACCGGAATACACGCTGGAAGTAGCCAAAAAATGTATGGAAAAAGGATTGGTGGTTTTCTGGCAGCTATACAGAAATGAATACCTGAGAATCTCTCCACCCCTTACATTATCTAAAGATGAAATCAGAGAAGGATGTCAGATTATTCTTGATATACTGAACGAAAATTAAAGATAAAATCTCTCCTTTCCGGAGAGATTTTTTTATGCTTTACATGGTATAAATAAGCCTTAAAACTTAATGTAATAAAGATTTAAATCCTGTGATAAATATCATACAGATTCTATAAAAAAGTAATTGTTTTTTTGCATAATAAAAAAATTAATTTATATATTGCGGGACGATAAAACAAAGATTATATGGCGAAACATAAAGTCCATTACGAATTTCCAATGCACTGTTTATCAGAGATTTTATACGAATATCTGGCGACTGCAGAGGGATTGTCTGAATGGTTTGCGGATGAGGTAACAGAGAAAGGCGATGATTTCTTTTTTAGCTGGGGCGGAGGACCTGCTGAGAAGGCCACTTTGATCAGATATAAGCCTGAAGGTTTCGTACGTTTCAGATGGGAAGAAGATGAAGGAACAAAAAATTTCTTTGAAATGACAATCACAATTGATGATATTACAGAAGATCTGGCTTTAAATATTACAGATTTCTGTGAAGAAGGTGATGAAGAGGAAAATGCAATGTATTGGGAAAATCTTATTGAGAACCTGAGAATAAAACTAGGTGCGGCATAATACCGGGCTATATTAAATGATAAAACTGATGAACGATTTATCGTTCATTATTTTTTTGTAAATAAATCACATCAAAAATTGGAAAATCAATATTTTACATCAGACGAGTTAAATGTAAAGAACAGAGCCTTTCTTTGGGGAGACTCAGTGAAGGTTTCTTTCTTTGTAAGAAATGGTGGATTGATCATGGACGAAGAATGCTATTTTTTCCTGATGGCTTCCATGAGAAAGATGAGACTGAATATTCCTTTAACCTACACACTGGAGTTTTTCCAGACCCTTTTTCAAAAAGAAATTATTGAAGGTAAAGGAGTAAAGAACGGAATTATCAATTTCCAGGTATTCAGAAATAATGATGGAGTAACATTAGCAAAATCTTCTGTTTCCTATTTTTACGAAGTTTCAGAAATGGCTGATGTGCTTGCAGTTCATCAAAGAACTTTAGAATTAGATTTGACGAAAGAAATTAACGTTAATAATAACCTTCTGAGCAATATCAGGGTTCACTGTCCGGAAAATATCTACGGAACTATTTACGCACAGGAAAACGACCTTGATGACGTGATTCTGTTGAACCCTAATAAGAGAATTGCACGTACCACTGTGGGAAATCTTCTTTTTTTGGAAGGTAACGTTATTAAAGTACCAAAACAGACTGAAGGAGCCTACATTTCTCCATTGATGGAAAATTTTGTTACTTTTTTACATAAAAATAACCTGGCAGATATTCAGGAGCACGAAATTATTGCATTCGAATCTCAAAAAGCTGAAGAAATTTTAATGATTTCTGATGAGAAAGGTATATTTTCTGTAGGTAAGATTAGAAATAAGACTTTTGAAAACTCCCGTTTCTCAGAATTGGTAGAAAGCTGGAAGAAAAGTTTTAATCAATAAAAATTGACAAACCCGGTAAACAACAAAGTTCCAGAAGTCCTTTACCGGGTTTTATTCTGATTAAATCAGAATTTGTATTTTATTTAATATTCGTTGATGACTTCAACGAATTTCTGTGCAATTTCTTTTTGTCCCTTCGTGCTGGTGAGGTACTCTCGGTCTTGTGTATTATTAATAAATCCTAGCTCTACCAATACAGCTGGTGCTTTGGTTTCTCTTAGAATATGAAGATTGCGTCCTTCTATTTTGCGGGTATCAAATTTTTTAGAAATTTTTTCAGCCAATTGTTTTGAACCTTCAGAATTCTGAACATAGATTTCAAAACCATGATCAGGAGTTTCTTTTTTGAGATCTTTGTTAACGTGAAGGGAAATCACCATTTCAGGATTCAGCTTGTTGATCTGATCTGTTCTCTCAAAAAGAGTTGGGAATTTATCAGAATCTCTCGTTAAAATAACTTCATATTTATCCTGACCTTCATTGATTTTCTGGATTTCCTTAGCAATACTTAAAGAAATATTTTTTTCCAGAATTTCACCATAAGTAGCCCCAAAATCATTTCCGCCATGGCTGGCATCTATGACAATGTATTTTTTATTGATAGGAGTAAATGATAAAAAAGCTGTGGAAAATATTGATAAAGCAAGTAATGTAATACCTTTCATATCAGTGATTTTAGTTTGTCAAAGAACGGAAAAACTTTCTTTAAAATTGGTTAAAGGAATCTTAAAGTTTGTTAATTGTATCAATGGTGCGGAAAATACACTTTTTAGTTCAGCGAAATGTCCTCCGGAGAGTTAGCCCAAAGAAGAAATTCTCCCCCAAGATTCTGCATGATGGATTTCCAAAGCGTCTGATCATTAGGAAGGGTGTAATCGAGATTATAAACATCCACTACCGTCCACATTTTTCTTTGAACTTCAGTATCCAGTTGATTAGGAGACCATCCTGAGTATCCTGAAAATATTTTAATATGCTCAATATCCAGCTCACTGCTCAAAACAGCATTAATGATACGCTCAATATCTTCAGTAAGGTAATATTCATCAGTGATGTCCGTATATACTTCTGTAACCCTTTTACCTTTTACGATGAAGAATACTTTGTCGTTCTCTACAGGACCGCCATCATATACCTCAATTTTAAAGTCAAAAAAATCTTTGAACTTGCTACTCATCTGGCTGTTCTTTTTATTTAATATCAAGCCAAATGCACCACTTTCATTATGTTCAATAACCAATACAACCGATCTGGAAAAAAGATCGCCGGAAATGTCAGGTGTCGAGATTAATATTTTACCTTTGTATGAGTGATTCATACTCAAATTTAATAAAAAATATTTATGGAAAACCTGCACGACAAAAGAAAAGTGTACGATAAATCCCAACTTATTGAAAGTGAGATAAAACAAAATCCAATTGAGCAGTTTAGAGACTGGTTTTTGGAGGCAAGTGAAAGCCCAGTGATCTCAGAAGCTAATGCTATGGCTGTTTCTACAGTAGAGGAAGATGGGTGTCCTCGAACAAGAATGGTACTCCTTAAAGCATATACCCATGAAGGGTTTATTTTTTACACCAATTATAACAGCAGAAAAGGGAAAGCAATAGAAAATAATCATAAAGCATGTCTGCATTTTTTCTGGCCTAATCTTGAAAGGCAGATCATTATCAAGGCAGATCTTGAAAAAGTGGCAGAAAACCTGAGTGACGGTTATTTTCATTCCAGACCAAAAGGAAGCCAGTTGGGAGCTGTAGTTTCTCCACAGAGTCAGGTGATTCCCAATAAAGAATTCTTGGAAGAGAAGCTAAGAGAGTTGGAGAAAGAATATGAAAATACAGAAGTTCCAAGACCAGCCAATTGGGGCGGTTATCTCGCAAGACCTTATGAAATTGAATTCTGGCAGGGAAGACCAAACCGTCTTCATGACAGGATTATTTATCAGCTTGAAGATCTGGATTGGAAAATATCAAGACTGGCACCGTAATGGGATAATTAGAGGTTAAAAGCTAGAAGTTAGATGGTAGTGATGATGTTTTTAAAATATGATACCGGCATCCTGAAAATATTAAATTTTGTAATATCAATATGAGCGGGCTTTAGCCCGCTTATTTTATAGAGGCTTTAGCCAAAACTTAATAATTCTTAACCCCTTAAAACGTCTTAATGGTTTAATTTTCTATCACTATTGGCAATAAAAAAAGGCTGTTTCTTAGAAACAGCCTTGAATTTTTGTAATCTGAATGATTATTTTTTCTTAGCACCTGAAACTGCATTTGATAAATCAGCTCCAGCTTTGAATTTAGCAACTTTTTTAGCAGCAATTTTGATCGGTTTTTTAGTTGCAGGGTTAATACCTTGTCTAGCCGCTCTCTCAGCTACTGAGAAAGTACCGAAACCTACTAAAGAAACTTTTCCATCTTTTTTCTTTAAAGTAGTAGTTACGTTACCAATGAAAGATTCTAAAGCAGCCTTTGCTGCAACTTTAGTGATACCTGCATCTTTTGCGATTGCGTCGATTAATTCAGACTTGTTCATAATTTTTAATATTAAAGTTAGTTCGTAATTATAGCAAATATAATACTATTTTCTAATTGTGCAATTTTTTTATTAAAACTTGTAAAATTTTTTTGCTTTTCGGTGAAAACAGTTAAAATATGATAATTCCACTTTTCACGGAAAATCTACGTTACAGGTTACTAAAATCATGCCAAATGCTTATGTGTATTGACTTTAGCAAAAAGTTAATATTATTTTTCGTATTTATTAAATCCTAAATCCTGTATAAACAATTAATTTTTTTGACCATATGATTATTAAATCTATAAGTAATTTTCAGAATCCTTGTGTTTTATAAAATTAAACCCCTGTGTTTGTGGGAGTTTTAAAATCATACGAAAGGTCTGTTTTATTAATTTTTATTAATAAATTTGCATCATGTTAATAGAAGTTTTTAAGTCTAAGATTCATAGGGTGAGAGTAACAGCCTCTGACCTTAATTATATAGGGAGTATAACAATAGATGAAGATCTTATAGAAGCTGCCGGTCTGGTAGTGGGAGAAAGGGTCTATATTGTAAATGTGAACAACGGAGAACGTTTTGATACCTACGTGATCAAAGGGAAAAGAAAATCTGGAGAAGTATGTCTGAACGGGCCTGCTGCAAGAAAAGTACAGAGAGATGATATTATCATTATTATTGCTTATGCTCAGATGACCCCGGAAGAAGCAAAAGACTTCCAGCCGAAGATCGTTTTCCCGGATGAAAAAACAAACCTTCTTACGTAGTCCATGGAGAAAACATCAAAAAGCCCCGTAAAATCAATACTTACAATTGTAATATCGCTTGCTTTTGCAGGCTTTTTTTTATGGCTTGCCTTAAGAGGACTGGATTTTAAAGTGATTCAGAAGTCTCTGGCAAAAGCAAATTATCTTTGGGTCTTGTTTGCATCCGTATTTGGTCTTCTTGCCTATTGGCTTAGAGCGATCCGCTGGAATCTGATGCTGGAGCCAATGGGACACAGAATTTCAAATTCCAATGCCCTATGGTCCATATCATTTGGATATCTGATGAATCTTACCATTCCAAGAAGTGGAGAAGTAGCAAGAGCGACAGCTTTATATGGAGTAGAAAAAGTACCTGTTGATAAATCTATTGGGACTATTATTTTGGAAAGAGTAGTAGATCTTATGTGTATGATGGGATTTTTACTTCTAACAGGAATTTTTAAATTTAATGCAATTCTGGCTTTCTATCATTTTGTAATGGATAAGAAGGATGAGAAAGAAGAGTTTGTGCCTAACTTTTTTGAAAGGCAAATGATGAAATTGGGAATAAGTGATTTTGATTCTTTTTATTTATGCGTTAAAATTGGACTTGTAATACTGGTTTTAATTGGTTTAGGCCTTCTTTATAAATATAAAAAAGAGAAACTTATCAATTTTGGAAAAGGAATTCTTCAAGGGTTAACCTCCATCTTTAAATTAAAAGAAAAAGGAAAATTCATCCTTTATACATTAGGAATCTGGATTTGCTATTATCTGGCAGCTTATCTTGTATGTTTTGCCCTTCCTGAAACCTCAGGGTTTACTTTTGCAGATGGGTTCTTCATTATTGTAGTGGGAACATTGGGAATGATTATTCCTGCCAGCGGAGGTATTGGAGCGTATAATCTTGCAATGAAGTACGGTTTTATGGCACTCTTTATCTCAGTAGGAAAAAGTGCAGATTTTGGAGGTGAAATGGGGCTTACTTATTCTTTTATTTCTTTACCGCTGCAGATTGTGATTATGCTGGTAATGGGATTGATTTCGATTCCTATGCTGGCAAAAGCAAGAAATAAGGCAATATCTGATAGAGAATTTGAAAATTAATTCAATACATTTTAATAAATACAAGGTTCAATTTTTTAATTGAACCTTTTTTATGATCATTTTCTGACTTAAATCGTTTTAATTGAGCTTTATAAAATATTTTTTAATAAATAAATTTGGTCAATTCGTAAATCACTTCTATCTTAATGCGAAAAATAATTCATAATATAAAACACTATGGCAATTAATCTACAGAAAGGGCAAAAGATCGAGATAGGATTAACGAAAATGACGATTGGATTAGGCTGGGATCCCAATGAAGGAACCGGCTACGATTTTGATCTGGATGCTTCTGCAATCATGATTGATTCTGACAGAAAATTAGTAAGCGAAGAATACTTTGTTTTTTACAATAACCTGAATTCTCCGGATGGAGCACTTACCCATACCGGCGATGATCCGAGCGGTAAAAACAGTGATGGCGACGATGATGAAGCTATCGTTATAGATCTTGATAAAGTAGATTCAAGAGTGGAAGAGATTCTTTTTGTAGTCACCATTGAAGATTTTGAAAGAAGAAGACAGAATTTCGGACAGGTAAGAAACTCTTATATCAGAGTTGTGGATAACCATTCTAACCAGGAAATAGCAAAATATGAACTGGACGAAGATTTCTCTATTGAAACAGGAGTAGAGTTCGGAAGGCTTTACAAAAGAAACGGAAGCTGGAAGTTTGAAGCTTCGGGAATAGGATACAGAGCAGATCTTGGTTTCTTTCTCGAGAAATATTACAAAGGGCAAATCATCAAATAAAATCATCAAATACACAAAAACGATAACTATGGCAATTAATTTACAAAAAGGACAAACGATAGATTTAAGGAAGAATGACCGCGGAGAAAGCGTTTATGATCTTTCAAAAGTGACCATCGGCTTAGGCTGGGATGTAAGAAAACAAGGCAGTGGATTCTTTGGAAAGCTCTTCAGCAAAGAAGCTGAATACGATCTTGATGCAGTAGCATTTCTTTTAGACGGCAACGGAAAAGTAGCCAACTTGGGAAGAACAGTGCAGACCAATGACGGAAGACAGATGGGACTTTACCAGGGAGATGTGGTGTTCTTCAATTCTATGCAGCACCCAAGCGGGAATGTATGGCTTACGGGAGACAACAGAACCGGAGCAGGTGATGGTGATGATGAGCAGATTATTGTGAAACTGGATCAGCTGGATCAGAGCTATCAGAAAATTGTGTTCATTGTTACCATTTATCAGGGAAGAACCAATAACCAGCACTTCGGAATGATCGAAAATGCATTTATCCGTGCGGTAGATGCTTCAGGAAAAGAAATTACAAAATACAGCCTCTCTGGCGATTCAAGTATGAATGGTAAATGTGCAATGGTTTTTGCAGAAGCATACCGTCATAACGGAGACTGGAAATTCCGTGCTGTGGGAGAGCCGCACAATACAGATAACTTTATCGATATTCTGAGACAGCAGTACGCTTATTCCAACTAGATTTTTAAATTTTTTCAACTCACATAAAAGCCGGCTTGGAAGTCTCCGACTCCCTCCGCCGGCTTCAGAATTAATACTTGTCTATAATGAGCAGGAGATTATTAGCTTATTTTTTATTAGATACTTCGGGGTCTATGAACGGAGAACCTATTCAGGCATTGAATAATGGTTTTAATGGCCTTATCAGTATGCTTCGGGCAGATCCGCAGGCGATGGACAGCCTGCACTTAAGCGTCATTACCTTTGATAGAGAGGTTAAGAATATTATACCCTTAACAGATCTGGCCAGTTTTTATCCTATGGAGATTACTTGTCCGGATAGTGGCCCAACCCATACAGGAGCGGCTTTGGAAATGGTTTCTGAACTGGTTCAGAGGGAGATTGTAAAAGAATCTGCCGATGCAAAAGGAGACTGGCAGCCGTTACTGTTTATTTTTACAGATGGGAAACCTTCGGATATTCAGAAATACAGACAGATGATCCCTGTGATCAGAGGACTGGAATTTGGCGCTATCGTAGGGTGTGCTGCAGGTCCGAAAGCTGATGAACAGTTTCTGAAAGAATTGACGGATCATGTCGTAAAGCTTGATACTACAGATGCTATTACCCTTTCTTCCTTTTTCAAATGGGTGAGTTCTTCCATTACACAAGGAGGACAATCGCAGAATACGGGAGAACATATCACATTGCCTCCGCCACCATCGGAGCTAAATATTATTATTTAAAAAATTGTCTTTACACAATGAGAAGACTGCCTATTTATTTTTTAGTAGATATCTCCGAATCTATGGTAGGAGAACCTATTGAGCAGGTACAGGAAGGTATCGCCAATATCATCAGGGATTTAAAAAAAGATCCGTATTCACTCGAAACGGTTTATATTTCTGTAATAGGTTTTGCGGGAGAAGCGGAAGTGATTACTCCGATGCAAGATATTATCAGTTTTTATCCGCCTAAAATTCCGATTGGAAGTGGGACATCCCTTTCTCAGGGCTTAATCAAAGTGATGGATTGTATCGACAGGGATATTGTGAAAACAACGTATGAAAGAAAAGGCGACTGGAAACCCATTGTCTTTCTTTTCACAGACGGTGTTCCCACTGATGATGCTACCAAAGCCATTGAAAGATGGACTCATAAATACAACGGGAAATCCAATACGATTGCCGTATCTATTGGGGAAAATACCAATTATAAACTGCTTGGTTCTCTGGCAGATAATGTTTTGCTATTCAATAATTCCGATGAAAATTCTTACAAAGAGTTTTTCAAGTGGGTAACAGATTCTATTAAAACTACCAGCCAGAGTGTAACAGAAGCTAAAAAAGAAGGAATTAATTTGTCTAAAATCGATTCCATGATTCTTGAAAAAGTAGATCCTGAAATGGAACAGAGATTCCCGGATAATAACTTTGTTGTGTTAAACGGGAAGTGTCAGGAAACGGAAAGGCTTTATTTGATGAAATTTAAAAAAGCATTTGCAGAATCCAGCATACCGGGAATGGCTACAAGATATTACAGACTAGACGGAGCATATAAAATTGATGAAAAAGCCTACTACAGACTTTCCTCCAATCAGAAAACCCATCTTAAAATTAATATTGAAGAACTGGATGGAGGGACTTCATGCCCACATTGTGCGAATCCTATTGCATTAGCTACCTGCTCATGTGGAGGAATTCACTGCCTGAGAGGAGAAGGATACAGCAAATGTCCATGGTGTGGAACTTCCGATTATTATGGATTTTCTGGTGGAGGATTTGATATTAACAGAACCTTGGGCTAATGATGGGTAAATTTTTCAGGAAATCAGCTGCTGAATCCAAACTAAAGACGATGGAACAGGCTGTTATTTATAAAGAAAAAGAAGAATTCAAAGACGTTCATTGGGTATTGAAAAATGCCAGTGCCAAACAGTTCTATGAGTTCAGCTTCGATATGGAAGACTTTCCCAATATTAAGATTAAGAATATCGAAAACCTGGAAGAAACAGGGCTCGCTTTTGAAAATAATACAATTTCAGGAACTCCCTTGACGAATAATATGTATCATCTGGATGTTCAGTTTTATCACGCTCATGATCAGAATCAGCTTGAGACAAAGAAAATACAGCTCTTTGTCAACGCAGATCCAAAAGACTTATGGAAAAATATTCCAAGTGATAAAAATGCTGCTTTTTATAAATTGGAAGAAGACTCATTCAAAGGTTCTTTTTCAGATAAAAAGATAGTTGTAGCCTCCAAAAGAGGCCGTTCCCATGCTCATGAAGGTAAATTTCGTGAAGATGATTTTGCTGTGAATAACCTTCCCGAAGATTGGAATATTATTTCTGTTTCAGATGGAGCCGGTTCGGCAATAGCAGCAAGAGAAGGTTCAAGAGTGGCAACAACAACGATCAATCAGTTTTTTAGCTCACAAGAGATTTTAAACCAGATTGACAATAACATCAACATTCTGTATACCGTCCAATCTTCCAGTGAAGAACAATCGGAAGCTAAGAAGAATATCATCAATGTTTTATCGGAAAGTGTTGTACATGTTTATCACGCATTAGAAAAAATAGCCGCAGAAAATGAACTTTCTGTGAATGATCTGCATGCAACCCTTATTTTTACTTTGGTTAAAAAGTTCAGTTTCGGATATGTTATTCTGAGCTTTGGAGTAGGAGATTGCCCCATCAATCTGATTAACACTGACTTTTCTGAAGTAAAACTTTTAAACCAAATGGATGTGGGAGAGTTTGGTGGTGGCACTCGTTTTATCACCATGAAAGAGATTTTTAATGAGAAAATAGCTTCCCGTTTTAGAATTACGTGTGTGGAAGATTTTTCTTATCTGGTACTGATGACGGATGGTATTTATGATCCTAAATTTACCACAGAAAATAAACTGGAAGACACAGAAAGCTGGAAATCACTTTTTGAAGACCTTGCCGGAAATAATGATGACCGGACGAAAGTGGATTTCAACAACGATGAAAAAATTGGTGAAGAACTTTTAATCTGGAGCGATTTCTGGAGCAGAGGAAATCACGATGACCGTACACTGGCTATAATCTATTAATACCATGAAAAAAACCGTTAAGGTTGTTTCTGTTCTGGACACAGCCAAATCCTATGAATATGTAGATGAAAACCCTATCCGTGGTGGGGTGAAAGATGTTTATTTTTCGCCTGATAAAGAATATGTAGTCGCTTTCTACCGAAATCCGTTGGATGAAGGACAAAAGGAAAGAATCATGAGAATTGTTTCCACTTATCTTCAGAATATAAAAGGTGGAAATTCTTCGGAATACTTTCTGAACGAAATATTCAGATGGCCTTACGATATTGTTGAAAAAAATAAACTCACGGGAATTGTAGTTCCGGTTTATCACCATAAATTTTATTTTGGCAAGGGATATATCGGTTCAGATAATATCCAGGGACAGGATAAGGTGGGGAAATGGTTTACCGCCCCCATGTTCCGAAACCAACAATATCCGCTAAGACTGGATCAGTCAGAATTGGGAGATTGGCTGAGCTATTTCCAGATTGCAGTCAATATCAGCAGAGGTGTCAAAAAACTGCATCAGATGGGGCTGGCACACTCCGATTTATCCTACAATAATATTCTGGTAGATCCAGTGACAAAATCTGCCTGTATTATCGATATTGACGGTCTTGTTGTTCCCAAACTCTTTCCGCCGGAAGTGATAGGAACTGCAGATTTTATTGCCCCCGAAGTATTGAAAACAAAACATTTGAATCTTCAGGATCCGGACAGACATTTACCCAATCAAAAAACAGATCTGCATGCTCTTGCCGTTCTGATCTACATGTACCTTCTGAGAAGACATCCATTGCGTGGAGGAAAAATCTGGGATCTGGATTCCGAACAGGATGAAATTTTATCCATGGGAGAAAAAGCGATGTTTGTAGAACATCCGGAGAATAATTCCAATCAGGTAAAAGCAGATCATTTAAGAAAATGGGATGCATTCTGGGGAGATCCTCAAAAGATTCCGTACACTGTTACGGGGCCTTATATTTCAGAATTATTCCGGAAAACATTCATAGACGGATTACATGATCCTATCAGACGTCCCACGGCCAACGAATGGGAAACTGCTTTGCTTAAAACAGTAGATCTGATACAACCTTGTCAAAATTCCAATTGTACTGAAAAATGGTATGTTTTTGATAATACCAGCAATCCAAAATGCCCGTTCTGCGGAACACCCCATCAGGGAACATTACCAGTTTTAGACTTATATTTTAAATTTGATGATGAAGTATGGAAGCCGGAAAATCACAGGCTGATGGTCTATCATAACCAGTATCTGTTCAAATGGCATGTTTCCAGAAAAGTAATACGCAACGAAAACCTGACCATGCAGGATAAAATGCCCGTAGGATATTTTACATTCCATCAGGGAAAATGGGTATTGGTGAATCAGGGATTATCCGGTATGAAGGATGTCACAGAACAAAAAGAAATCCCGCCAGGTTCTATGGTAGAACTCACCGATGGTAAAAAGATACTTTTGTCTTCAGAAGAAGGCGGAAGATTGATCTATGTAACCTTGGCAAACCAGTAACCTGTTATTGCGAACTTAGTGAAGCAATATCATATTTTCAGATCTCACAGATAATGGTGACTATTTGTGCTCGTTTATTTGTGAGATTTGTGTTTAAGTAACGGTTTTAGCCAAAACTTAAAAAAACATCTATTGCCTTTCCGTTTCCATAAAATAAGAATACTGATCCTCATCCACAATTCTGAAACCAAGACTTTTATAAAGATGCTGAGCCTTATTGGTTTTTAAGACACTTAATGACACTGTTTTTCCCGCTATTGAAGCTTCCTCCAAAATATCCTCTAAAATCTTTTTTCCAAGTCCTTTACCTTGTTGGCTGGGATCAATCTGAAGTTGAAGGACCTCAATATTGGTAAATGTTCGGTCTAGTTTTAACAGTCCGATGGGTTGATTATCTAAAAGAATAATATTGGCTTTTTCAAACTTATACAGCACTCTTTGCATGGTCGTTTCTCTATCCGTGGAAAGCCCTGAAGTTTCATAATGAGGATTCATGGTTTTCATTCTGAGATTGAGAAGAAAATCAATATCATTTTCATCAGCTTGTTTATAACGCAGGTCAAGATTCATTTTCAAAAAAATTAGAGTTCTTACTTTAATGCAATTTTTAGTCCCATTTCTTCTTTCATGTACAATAAAACTTCGGCATTTCCTCTGGCATCGTCTACCGGATTGTGTGTATGTTCCGTCTTGCGGAGATGTTTCCATTGGGCAAAAGTATCTTTTTCCAATCCGCAGTAAAGATCAGAAAGTCTTCGGGAAGAAAAACCAAAAGGATTTCTTCCGATAAAATGATGAAAATACCAGCAGATAAACATCCAGTCGAACCCGTTGTTATCACTGATGAAAATAGGCCTGCCTTTGGAATGGGTTGTAATCCAGTCTTCAAAAGCGAGCATTACTTTCTCAGGATCATCAAAACTAATTGTTTCTTCCCTGCTGAAGCCGGAAACCGCTAAAGCATCAGGATTGAATTTCTCGGAAACAGGCTTTAATTTTCCATAAAAAGTAGTGTCCAGTTCATCATTCACGAGTACTGCTCCGAAACAGACCATTGAAAAATCTCCGGGAATCGGGCCGTCCGACTCTATGTCAACCATAATGTAGCTCATTGGAAATAGTTTTAGCAGGACGAAGATATTGAAATAAGTTGAAGGAGGGAAGCGGGAAGAAGGAAGCTGGAAGTTACTTTTTGTTTTATAAAGAACTTCTGTGTATTTTAATCAATGAATAGTTAGAAAAATATCTCAATCAAAAAACTTCATCAGTTCATCGTCTTACAAAACTTCCATCCCCGGCACCCATCTTCCATCTTTAATTTTAAAATTTAAATCAATGTTAAGAAAGATATTTCAATCAAAAATCTTCATAAGTTTATCGTCTTACAAAAACCTCCATCTCCCAGTCTCCATCTTCCTGCCTTATACTATCTCAAAAAAGCCCCTTTTTCCGATTTTTATTTTAGTTTGAGGGATCAGTTCCATTTCTTGATCAGAGTCCGTTATTTTAATCGTATTGATCTGAATACCTCCACTCTCAATTAATCTTCGTATGGCTGATTTGCTGAGGTCACTTTTAAGCTGATGACACAGTTCAACCAGAGAAATTTTATTTTCAATGCTTTTCAATGAACCAATGGCTACCGGTTCATACACTTTCTCTTCAAAATTTTTATTCTGAAACTGATTGATAAAAAACTGTTCTGCATTTTCAGCCGAAGCAGAATCGTGGTATTGGCTGATGATATTCTTGGCAATCAGTTTTTTAATATTCATAGGGTTTTCACCTTCTTGCATACGGAAAAGAAGCGCGCTTTTTTCTTCCATAGAAAAATCTGTGGTCAGGCTGATAAATTCTTCAATCAGTGCATCCGGAATCGACATCGTTTTTCCAAACATTTCATTGGGTTCATCTGTCAGTCCGATAATATTGTTCAGGGATTTGCTCATTTTTTCCTTTCCGTCCAGACCTCTCAATAAGGGCATGCACATCACAATCTGAGCTGGCATTTGGTACACTTCCTGAAGCTGTCTTCCCATCGTGCAGTTGAAAAGCTGATCGGTGCCCCCCATTTCAATATCACATGCTATTTTTACAGAATCAAAACCCTGAAGAATCGGGTATACCAGTTCATGCATCGCAATAGGCGTATTTTCTGTAAACCTGTTATTAAAATCATTGCGGTGCATCAATTGGGCAATAGTAACTTTTGAAAGCAATTGGATTACCTCAGAAAAGTCCAGCGCATCCAGCCAGTCAGAATTGAACACAATCTTTGTCTTCTGTACATCAATTACCTTGGAAAGCTGATTGATATAAGTCTGGGCATTATGCTGCACATCTTCAGCACTCAAGGGTTTTCTTGCTTTATTTTTTCCAGTGGGATCACCAATTCTTGCCGTAAAACTTCCTACGACAATAACAATCTGATGCCCCAGATCCTGAAACTGTTTCAGTTTTTTTAAGACCACAGCATGTCCCAGATGCAGATCCGATGCTGTTGGGTCAAATCCCAGTTTGATGGAAAGTTTTCTGTTTTCTTTTTCGGCTTGTGCCAGTTTTTCTTCCAAGCCGTTTTGAGGCAGAATAATAGCTACATTTTCTTGTAATGAATCAATCATGTTGAATAGTTTTAAAATGAAAAAAGCCCGGACAGGTACTGTCCGGGCTCTATATATACGTTAGATTATTTTATTGGATTACAGATATAGAAAGTCTTCCCGAACGATAGCCGGTGCATAATATTCACTGAAGAATGGAAGACGTAATATGCTGTTCAGATGTTTCATTGTGATCAATAGACAGGAATTTCCTGAGGAGCCAATATCTAAACCATTAAGACGCATTGCAGGGTTATAACAAGATTTGTTTTTAAGAAAAAACTTAACCATCCATCAATCTTAATGGCTTAAAATAATGGTTCAAAACAATTTTACTTGCGATTTTTGAAGCTAATTTCATGCCACAAATCCCTTAAAAGCAAAATACAGCAGAAAGATGCAAAAACAGCATTTTATTATTTGCTTAGTCATCTGGTAAGAAATGAGTAAACATGGGTTGTTCTCCATTTTTTAATAGATATTTTCAAAGAAAAAAATTAATAGTTGAGTGCATGTTCCGAGTATAAATTTATAATCTGATCTTTCCAGATTTCCATATTTTCAGGAGAAGCTTTATCGGCTTTATCAAAAAATAAATGTCTGATGATTTCCAGCCCGGAATAAATGAAAATACCATTGTCAGAAGTTAAAGTAAGTGCTTTATCCATGCCGATCTTTTCATATTCTTCATGAGATTTTCCATGGGTATTGATAATTACGGTTTTTTTACCTTTCAGAAGCCCTTTCTGTATGCCCTGATCATAACGGTAAGCAAACCCATAACTGAATACACGGTCTATATATCCTTTCATCATAGCCGGAAGCCCTGTCCACCAGATAGGGTAGATAAAAGTAATCTGTTCGGCCCATGAAATATGCTCCTGTTCAGTTTTTATATCGTCTGAAACTTTTCCCAAACGCTGCCCCTGCATATCATCCAAAGAAAATACTGGATCAAAACCGATTTTATAAAGATCTCTCACAATAATTTCCTCGTTATGGGATTGGAGTGTTTCAATAACAGTGTTTAAAAGAGTGTGATTTAAACTGTTTTCATTAGGATGCGCGTAAATGATTAAATGTCTCATTGTTTTGATTGTTAAGATTAATGAGACAAAAGTACTGCGGTGCACTCTTCAAAAATTGTAAGAAAACGAACCGGTCTATTTGGACTTTGGATTACAGATTTCCTGCTGGAATTTTAAATACTGAGCCGGAGAAATATTGATAAAATGCTTGAAATCATGAATGAGCTGGCTTTGGTCATAGTATCCGCATTCATCAATGATAGTAAACCATTTGACCTGATTTTGATTTTGATTTTCAGTTTCTTTTTCAATGAGTTGGATAGCTTTTAAAAAACGGTTGTAGCGGGTAAGCTCCTTTAAAGAATATCCAAACTGTTCTTTCTGCTTTCGCTGTATGTTTCTTTCAGTCTGTTGAGTCTGCTCGGCAATTACTTTTATTGGATTTAAAAGATCGTTCTCAAAATGGCTCAAAAGCTGGCCGGTAATATCCCGATCCTGCAGATAAGGTCTGCAGAATTCAAGAATATGATCTACCTGTTTTGTGGTTGAATCTAATTGGGTAAGCTGATGCCAAAGCTCTGTAAAACAATTTTCTTCCAGCAGCTCATCCGGATGTTTTACCGATTGTTCAATAGATATTTTTCCAAAAAATCTGAAAAATGCATCATCTTTGAAATTGGCAACCAAAATAGAACATCCTGCTGGAAGCGTATATTCAAGGGCTTGTCTCACTGGTCCGAATACCATACATTTATCTACCCCTATCATAGTCTTTTCCCTTGTAGACATGGTAGCACTTTTCCCAAAACAAAATAACAGAATCATCTGATAAGTAGGTAAAAGTGTTTTGGTAACTGATGTTTCAGATGTATTTTCAGCAAAATAAAAGTGAGTAAATACATTTTCAAATTCCTGTGGAACTGAAATTCTATATTCATTATATTCCGGATGTAATTCCATAGGCTTGAAATTAGAAGATGAGGTATTTGACCATTTTATAATTGATCATAGAAGCTCCTTTCACATTGACTGTCTGTTCCTGGATAACCTGAAAACCTGCTTTTTCAAAAAATGATCTGGCTGTTTTGCTTACATCAGAAGTAATTTCTTTCTGTTGCTGCTGAAGAGCTTCTTTTTCAATCTGATGATAAAGCAGGGATGCGATTCCTTTATGCTGATGATCTTTGTGTACAAAAAGCAGATCAATGTAATTCCACTGATCGAGCGTACAGAAACCCACTATTTTATTTTCGAGGACAGCAATTAAAACATATTGATCTCTGATCACGTTCATCCATCTCTCCTTATTCTCAGCACCGGATTTCCAGGCTTCAAGCTGTTGAAGATTATAGTCTTTTTTACACACTTCATCTATTGTTGCTGTAAAAAGCTGTAACATTTCCGGAAGATCAGCACTGGCCCCCTTTCTGATGGTAATGCTGTGATTATTGGATGTAATGTTCTTCATAAAGCTTTTGCTGTTCTTTATTGAGATGTGGATAAAAGAGATTCATCTGCAGTAGCGTATAGTGCTGAATGGCTTCTTTCGGATTGAGTTTCAAAATCAGCCTGTTATGCGTAAGCCAGTTATCAGCAATGATAAAAATCTGTTCAACAAGACCGTCAATTATAAAATGAGGAATATCTTTCTGCAATATATTGCTCTTCTGAAGATCCGAAAAAATCTGCTGGAATTCTTCTTTTCTGCTAAAATTAATCCCTTCATATGTAGATTCTATGTCGGGATTCTGATTCAGGATATCTATAAAATTGATGAATATAAAACGGAAAGAATAAAAAATTTCGCACGTAGAATAAGTAAACTTGTAAAGGTCTTCCAGCGTTTTATTTTTCCTTTTTTTCATCTGGTTGAGCAGCTCATCCATTTTTAAGGTAAGCTCTGAGAAAAGAATCTTAACGATGTCTTCTGAATGTTTGAAGTGATAATGCAGATTTCCCGCACTCATATGAAGTTCAGCCGCAATATGCCTTGTGGTAATATTGTTATACCCTTTATCATTAAATAATTCCAGTGCTTTAGAAAGAATTTTATCCTTTGTCTTCATAACCCAAAGATAAGAATATCAGAGTGGATATAAATCATATTTTTAAAATTGGAACACTTGTTCTAATTTAATATATTTGCAATATCAAATCTTATGACGATGGAAGGTAAACAGAAATTCAATTATGATTCAGCAGAAAGTACTGATAAAGAAAATAAAACAGAGCCTCAGGAAGTAATATCAAAAATATTACAGGTAATTCTCGGGATAATAATGGCCGTATTGCACATGTGATGAAAAAAAGAATTTCATATTGGTTTCTGCTGGGGCTGATAGTCTGGGGTGTAATTATTCTGCTGAGGCGAAACGGAATTTTTATTCCCATTATCAATGATTATTTTACGGATTGTATTACTGTTCCTATGTATTGCTATCTGATAGAATATATCATGAATGTGGTTCTGGGCTATCAATGGAAACCTGATTTGAAATTCGTACTGACCTCAGTACTGTATCTTTCTTTTTTGTTTGAAGTACTCTGCCCGAAACTATCTGCTTACTTTACCGGAGATTTTCTTGATGTGCTGGCTTATTTTGTAGGAGGAATGGGATACTATTTTTTTGCAGGCAGGCAGATTCATAAAAAAGCCGGCAGTTCCACATCGTAAAAGAAGACCGTCGGCTGTGTTATAGTTTTTATCCTGGTTCAATAATTATTCTTACTGTATTTTGAGCAGCAGTTTTGTATAAAAGACAGTTATTGAATGCAAGATGTTATATGGATGCAAAAAAAGTTATTCCTGCTCAAGCTTGATGATAGAACCTTTATAAAACTTGGTGAGATCATACAGATCAGTAAAATAGTGCTGAAGATCCGGAACGACTGCAGTATTAAAATCCTTCAGATTATATTGGTTTTCTGCCAGAAGATATAAATTCTGGTTATCCGGTTTCAGATATTCACAAAGTATATTATCCGGATGCTGTTTCCTGTTGAGAATTTCTGTAAAGAATATTCCGTAGATCAGAAATTGATTGAAATTTTTGGAATCAACAATATAATTCATTTCCTGCTTCAGGAGTTTTTCATAATCTGAAAGAATCTGAAGAAAATTGTCGGCATGAAGGGTAGTCGGAATTTCATAAAAAAGGTCAATACCATTGATAAAAAGTTGTGTTTTGGTTTCTTCGTGATCTGCAGAATACACCTGATGGAACCATTGGAAAATAAGCAAAAGCTCTTCCTGCGTGAGTTCTTCAACGGAATCCTTTACTTTTTCTTTAATGGTTTCAAGTGTTTTTTGCGCTTCAGGCTGAAGAAATTTCAGAATATTTTCTTCTTCACGGCTGAGCTTATTGTACAAATTAATTTTGGCAACAGTTGGATTGGTCTTGATGAAATAAAGTTCTTCCGCCATAGTTATTTACCAAATCAGATTTCAAATGGTTATTTAAATATACAAAATATGCGTCAACCGCATTAAAAAAATTAATATGCATTGAATGGTATGGCTATTTTGCCGTTTCATGAAGTGCAATTCTGTTTCCTTCTGAGTCTTCAAATTCTGCTACAACAAAACCGTATTTTTCGTCTGTTCTTTTCGGATAAAGAACCGAACCTCCATATTGAACAGCTTTTTCCAATGTTTGGTCAATATCTTCAGTTTTAAAATAAATAATGACACCCTCTTTTGAAGGTTTGTAGACCTCTCCTTTGGCTAATGCTCCTGTGATTCCTCTGTTTTTTTCTTCAAAAGGAAACAAAGCCATCTCATAGCCGTCTATGATTTCTTTATCAAAACTAAAGTTGAAAACAGCAGAATAAAACTTTTCAGCACGCTTCATATCATTTACTGGAATTTCAAAGTAGACAACAGGATTAGTAGATTTCATATTTTTTGCAGGATTAGTTTTCTGTGGCTGACTACAAGATACATTGATTAGCAACAAAAAGATCAAAAAGTAAGGCAGCAGTTTCATGATATCAAAGTTTAAACAGTGGATATTATTTCCTGAATCTAAAATAAAGTTTTTATCTCAATTTAAAAAATAGATAGACTTATCTATTTTTTATTTACATTTGTAAAAATTTTTTATGATGAAAAAAGAAAAAGTACGCGAAAGAATTATCAGGGTTGCTTCAGATCTGTTTTACAAACAAGGATATAATTCTACGGGAATCAATCAGATTATTGCTGAAGCTGATATTGCTATTGGTTCTTTGTACAATCACTTTTCATCTAAAAATGATCTTCTTCAGGCCTATCTTGTCAAAGAAGAACTGGATTGGTTTGATGGGTTTGAAAAAAGTACTTCTAAAATTTCAAACCCGAGAGAAAAACTTCTGGGGCTTATTGATTACAGAAAAAAACTGCAGCAGACTTCAAAGTTTGCAGGATGCCACTTCATTAAAATTGTCTCCGAAATAGGAGAGGGTAATCCTTCTGTCTCAGCTTTTGCTAAACAGCATAAAGAAAAGCAAAAAGAGATGATTAGAACACTCGTTAATGAATATGCAGTTCAAGTGCAGAAGACAGATTCTGATTTAATAGCAGAAAATATTTTTCTGTTAATAGAAGGAGCAGTTGTTACATCCACGATCAATAGACAAAATGATGCTTTTGACCAGGTGAAAAAAATTGTTCAGGGTTTATTGCCTTAACTTTTTTTTGATACATAAAAAATAGATATATCTATATAAAAATGAAACATAAGTATTTGAAATTATTGGTGATATTGTTGGGTCAGTTGTTGACGATCATGGATATTTTTATCATCAATGTGTCCATCCCTTCCATACAGCGTGATCTTCATGCTTCAAACGGAAAAATGCAGTTTATGATTGCAGCTTACCTCATTGGATTTGCCTCTTTACTGATTACAGGAGGGCGATTGGGTGATCTGTACGGGAGAAAAAAGATCTATATGATTGGATTGATTGCTTTTATGATAAGCTCGATTGCCTGTGGATTTTCTGTAGGAGCAGGACAGCTGGTTATTTCAAGGTTTGTGCAGGGGATAAGCGCTGCGATGATGGCCCCTCAGGTATTGTCTATGATACAGATTCTGTTTTCTGATCATCAGGAACGAACCAAAGCAATGGGCTGGTACGGAATTACGATCGGAATAGGAACGGTTTTGGGGCAGTTTCTAGGCGGCTATTTTTCATCTCTGACGATGATGAATGAGCCATGGAGACTAATTTTTCTGATGAACATCCCCATTTGTTTACCGGCAGTTTTTCTTACGCTGAAACTATTGGATGAATCTAAAATTTCTGTGAAACAATCTTTTGATGCAGTTGGAGTTTTGATCCTTTCTGCAGGACTGTTCTGCGCTACTTATGCATTGACGATGTCTGATCATGATGGTCTCCATTTTAAAAATGTTTCATTAATGATCATTTCGGGTGGGATTTTATTCACATTTATAAAAAATCAAAAGAAAAGAATCCAAAATAAACGAGCTTATCTTATTGATTTTGATCTGTTCCGTTATAAAAATTTTAATCTCGGAATCATCGCGGTTTCTTTCTTTTTTATCATGCTGGATTCCTATTTTTATATCCTATCTCTCTTTTTTCAAAATGGTTTAAAGATGAGTCCCCTAGAAGCAGGAGAAATTATTGTTTTTCAGGGACTGGGTTTTATATTAGCATCTTTTATTTCCGTAAAATTTATTTTACGATATGGGAAAAAGGCCCTGATAGCAGGACTTAGTTTTATTATTTTGGTTTTAATTTTTCAGTTGTTTTTATTCAGAATGCAGATGGAATTTCCGGTTTTTTGTCTGCTTTTGTTCTTGCATGGGCTGGGAATAGGTTCTATTATTCCTTCACTGGCTAATATCGCGTTGTCAGGAATGCCTGAAAAATTGATTGGTAATGCCTCTGGTGTTTATACTACTTTACAGCAGATTGCTGCCATTATCGGAATTGTTGCTGTAGGAAGTGTTTTCTATTATTTTCTGGGAGAAAAATCTGCTATACACAATTATCACAATGCTTTTTCTGTGGGATTACTGATCAATATTTTCTGTCTGATATTTGTAATGATCAGTATTTTTAAAGTTCCGGATCATGTTCTTCCCGAAATGAGGCATAGAAAATAGAAGACAGTTTTTAAGGTTTCTTTGTTGAGGTTTTTATCTTGTTTAAAGTTGCTTTCGCAAGCATTTTAGTCACTTCAGTAGGAGAATGGCAGTCACAGTTGCTGAGTCCAATCACATAAATATCTTCACTTGGAATGTAAACACCCATGCTTTTAAATCCGAATACACTTCCTCCATGTTCGAGATCAGGAACTCCATTAATATCTTTCAAATGCCATCCGTAACCGTAGGTAAATTCTTCACCATTATTCAGTTTATATTTTTGAAAAGCTTTTTGTGTTTCCTTTGAATTTAACAATAGATTTTGATTCAAAGCCTGCTGCCATTTCAGCATATCACCTGCAGTAGACATTAGTGAGCCGGAAGAAAATGGAATGCTGAAACTGATGACGGTTTTATTCACAAATTCCTGTTCTTTTTTGTGATATCCGTAAGCTCTTTGAGGGATAACTTTTCTGTCGGAAGCGTAATAAGAATGACTCATTCCAGCTTTGTCAAAAATATTTTTCTTAATAAAGTTTTCATAAGTACTTCCGGAAACCAGTTCTATGATATATCCCAAAACAATATATCCGGAATTGTTGTAATCAAATTTCTCTCCGGGAGCGAAATCCACAGGTTCATTTTTAAAGAAATTAACCATCTCTTCTGGCTTCATCTCCTTTTGAGCAATAGTAGAAAGTGATTTTATTTTCGTGAAATCTTTTATTCCTGAAGTATGGGTCAGAAGATGATGAATCGTGATTTTATCTCCATTGGGATAATCTTTGATGTATTTTGAAACGGGATCATTGGTATTGAGTTTTCCGCCCTGCTCCAGCATCAGAATGGCTATGGCAGTAAACTGTTTGGTCATTGATCCGATTTGGAAAACGTTATCCGGAGTCATATTCACGTTGAGTTCAAGATTGGCTTTCCCAAATGCTTTCCGGTACAGATTTTTTCCGTTTTGAGTGATCAGAAAAACACCTCCGGGTTCATTTTTATTCCCGAATTCAGTCTGAATAATACTGTCAATTTTCTTTTTATATCCTTTTGATTGTAGCTGAGCATCCACTGTATTCATTAAAAATGGAATCAGAACAAAAGCGGGTATTAATTTTTTAATAATCATATCTATGTAATTTGTTATGCAAAGATATGATTTATTTTTATTACTATGTTATACAATATAGTTGTTGATTTTTTTTTTTAATTCAAGATGTTGTTATTCTATACAATTATTTGGAAACAGAGATGAGCAACATCATAGGTCTGCGGAGTTCCTCTTTCATCTCAGGAATTTCTTTCAACATTTCCTGACTAGGTTCCGGCTCAATGACTTCTTTGATTTTGAAGCCGTGTTTTAATAAAGTATTTAAATAAGAAGTTAAAGTACGGTGATATTTGATTACATTTTCTCCCAGAAAAGTAGTGTTTCTTTTTCCTTCTATAAAATATCGGTCTACCGGCCAGCAGGTTTTTCCCCCATTTTTATCATATACCCAATCCTGACCGCCTTCTGCAGTAAAAATAGGATGTTCTACCGAGAAAACAAATGATCCGCCAGGCGTAAGCCATTGATAAATATTATGAACTAGAGTATCGAATGATTCTACATAATGCAATGTGAGTGAACTCAGTATCAGATCAAATTTTTCTGCAGGATAATTCACCTCTTCCAAAGCTTTTCTTTCATATTGAATGCCTTCCATATTGTTGATCTCTTTAGCTTTTGTCAGCATTTTCTCTGAAAGATCAATTCCGATCACAGATTTTGCGCCATTTTCCATAGCATAACGGCAATGCCATCCGAAACCACAACCTAAATCAAGAACCTTTTTAGCTTCAAAATCAGGCAGCATATTCTTCAATGTGTGCCATTCTCCGGCTCCTTCCAATCCAATCTGAGAACGAAGCATTTTTTCGTACTGGTCAAAAAATGAAGGATTATCGTATTTATTTTCTTTCATAGCTTTAAAAAATTACGGTTCTTTAATTAAAGTCATTTTGACTTTTTTATGTTGCGTATCATCTATCCATGTCAAGGTTTTTCTAGATCTTAAACTTTCAGGCTTTGAGAATTTTTCAGTCTATTAAGGGATTGATCATTTCTGCAATTTCATTCGTGAAAACGGCTCTTATGTAAATTTACAACAATTATATCAAAACTCAGAGGCTGCTGATCACTGAAAAAAAGCTGAATGTTCAACATCCAGCTTTATATTATAGTTTTTTAATTGAAATCTTTTTAATTTGATTCCGTATACTTTTTGAAATTATCAAGAATAGCCTGCCAGCCTCCTTTCTGCATTTCTTCAGGGTTTTGATTTTCCGGATCGAAAGCTACGTCTACATGAGTTTGACCCTCCTTTTCTTTAAAGTCAACACGTACTTGTCTTCCGTCTGGCATGGTATACATAAAGTTTTCCCCATCTTTTATTTCATCATAAACTGCTTCAAAGTCGAAACCGAAACTTCCGTCTTTAGCTTCCATTCTTGCTGCGTATTTTCCTCCTACTTTCATATCATTGGAAGCTGAAGGACATTGCCATGAAGGATCAGCAAAGTTCCATTGAGTGATATGGTCAGGGTTGGTGTAATAATTCCATACTTTTTTTGCATCTGCACTGATGGTAGCAGAAACTGTGATTTTGTGGCTCATTTTTTATGATTTTAATGTTAATAATAATTCGTCAAGTTTTTCAAGAGTAGCCATCATGCCCTGTTCCATACCCATCTCAATAATAGTTTCCAGATCAGCTAAGGATTGATAGGAGACAATAGTTTCTACAAGGGTATTTTCATTTTTATCTGTGAAAGAGACTACCCATTCTGCCTGAGGCAGACTTGCATTGATTTCTCCCTGTTCATTACAGAAGGCATCGCTGGAAGTATAAGAATCAATAGGGCTGATCTTGTGATAACTTACCCAGCCCCAGTATTCCGTTCCACTTGGCTCTACCATTGCATAATGCCAGTGACCGCCTTCACGGAATTCCATTGATTTTGTTTTTGTAGTCAGTGGTTTTGGGGCAAACCAACGGTCGAGTAGGTTACTTTTTGTGTAACAATCCCAAACCATTTGTCGGTCTGCCATAAATTCACGTCTGATTGTAAGGGTGTTCTTTTCCTTGTCTGCCAAAAAATCGAACTGAAGAAGATGTTTCATAATATTTTATAGTTTGTTTTGGTTAAAATGATTAAAACACGGTGGTTTTATAAAGTCTACCTTTATTTCTGCTGGCTTTTTAATGTTGCCAGTAAAGTGTCAAGCTGCTCAAAACGGCTTTCCCAGATCTTTCTGAACTGTTCCAGCCAATGATCTATTTCTTTCATTTTATCAATTTCTAAAAAGTAATAAATTTCCCTTCCCTGATGATTTGGGGTTACCAATTCGCATTCAGTCAGGATTTTCAGATGTTTTGAAACGGCCTGTCTGGTGGTGTCAAAATGCTCAGCTATGGCATTCGGTGTCATTGCCTGTACTGCTATCAATGCAATAATAGCTCTGCGCGTGGGATCTGCTATAGCCTGAAAAATATCTCTTCTCATAGATGATGATTTTTAAATGAAACCATATGGTTGCAAATGTATGTGCAACTTTTTGGTTTCGCAAATTTTTTTAATAAAATTTATAAATCAAAAATTTGAGAAATAATAGATAGTGTTTATTGATTGGTTTTCAATCAGTTGTTTGTGGTTGATTTGGATAAACTTTATCTTTTGTTTTCCCGCATGGCTTTGATCAATCTGTCATTTCGTTGATCTGCTCTTGCATTATTTAAAGAAAGTACAGCCCAAATGGCAGCAGGAAGCCATCCGATCAGGGTAATCTGCAAAATCAGACAGATAATTCCTGTGAGAACTTTTCCACGGACCATGAAAGATAAGAAGGGAAGTAATATGGCTAATAACATGATTATGAGTTTTAATTGAATTGATTTTTTAACGGGATTGAGGATCGAAATAGGCTTTGAAAGTAAGAGGATCTTCCGTTTTATCCTCAGCTTCTTCAAGATACTCCAAATACTCTTCCTGATGTTTTTCCATATAAACAAGCACAATGGCAAGATTTACAAAGAGATTTTTGTCTTTGGAGCCTAAATTCAATGCCTTTTTTAAATACTCCAGAGCCATTTCATTTTCTCCCATATCAGAATAAATAGCACCAATATTGATTAAAGCCGAAGTGTTTTCAGGCTCAATAAGTAAAATTTCCTCTAATTCTTTCACTAAAAGATCGTTCAAAGTGTCCCAATGGTCTTCATTTTCCCATCTTTTAGCCTGAAGTTTTTTTACGTTTTCTAATCTTAATGTTATACTACTCATTATTTAAAATTACAGAATGGATGATTGCTTATAATGTGCAAATTTAGCTTTTTACTCTTTAATTCCATCCAGTATTGCAGCTTTCAGTATTTCAATGTTGATATCTTTCAAAGCTTTGAATTTAATACAATATCCCGTTACACTGGCTTTCCCTATTTTTTCTCCATAGGTTTTAGCTAAATAGGTTTTATCACTGATATTCATAATATAAAGGGAAATGCCCGTTGTATTGGCACTCATTCCAATCTGGTAAAAGTCTCTGGTTTTTCCGCCAGCATATTGCATAGTATACAATCCATATCCAATATTAGGATTGGAAACGGTTTTATTCTCACTGTTTTTACCATCCAGAAACCACAGCTGGCATTCCGGCATCAGCTCCAGAATGATGTGGTGAAGTTGCTGCATGTCATTATGTTTTAGCTCTGGCTGGCTGTTGATATAGTCTTGGATTTGTTCTTGAATGGTCATGTATCAGAAATTGATTGAGGTTATCGGATGACTAATTTAAAACAAAAAAGAACAGCAATCACTGTTCTTTTTATATTGTATTTTCGTATTGATTATCCAAATGCTCTTTTCAGTAAGCTTTCCACTTTCGGTTCGCTACCTCTGAAATTTTTGTAAAGTTCCATTGGGTCTTTTGTTCCGCCTGAAGAAAGCAGTATTTTATATTTGGCTGCAATCTCAGGATTGAAGATGCCATTTTCTTTAAAATATTGGAAAGCATCGGCATCCAAAACTTCTGCCCATTTGTAAGAATAATATCCTGCAGAATATCCTCCCTGAAAAATGTGTGAGAAACTTGGGCTCATTGCTGTCTCTGAGTTGGAAGGATAAAGAGTGGTTGCTTTGGTATATTTATCCTCAAATTCTTTTACACTCTCGTTCTCCAGTTCTGCCACTTTTGTATGATAGTTCATGTCCAAAAGTCCAAAACCTAGTTGTCTTAAAGTCTGATACCCTTCCATGAAGTTTTTAGACTGTTCGATTTTCTCAATTTTTTCGTCGGGAAGTACTTCTCCGGTTTTATAATGCTTTGCAAATGTTTTTAGAAACTCCGGTTCATAACAGAAGTTTTCCAGGAACTGTGATGGAAGTTCCACAAAATCCCATTTTACGGAAGTTCCGGAAAGGGTAGGATATTGAGTATCCGCCATCATTCCGTGAAGAGCGTGTCCGAATTCGTGGAATAGAGTAGTCACCTCCTGGAACGTCAGTAAGCTAGGACTATCTTTTGTCGGTTTGCTGAAGTTGCAGACAATTGAAATGTGCGGACGGGAATTTTCACCGTTTTGCTTGTATTGGTTTTTGTAGCTGGTCATCCATGCTCCGGCCCTTTTCCCTTTTCTTGGAAAATAATCAACGTATAATAATGCCTTGTAGCTGCCAGTCTGAGCGGAGTCGAAGGCCTCCTTTACTTCGTATACTTTTACATCTTCATGGTATTTCGGAATGTCATTTCTCTCCTCAAAACTCAGTCCGAAAAGTTTTCCAGTCAGCCCGAATACTGCATCCTGAACCTGATTTAATGGGAAATAAGGCTTTAGTTCTTCATCATTAAGATCGAATTTAGCCTTACGAAGTTTTTCAGCATAGAATGCGTGGTCGTAACCTTGCATTTCATCAATTCCATCGGCTTTTGCTAAAGCTTTTAATTCTTCAATTTCTTTATCAGCATAAGGTTTTGCTTTCGTTAAAAGTTCATTCAAAAAATCTAAAACTTTTACCGGAGATTTAGCCATTCTCTCTTCCAGTACAAAATCTGCATAGTTTTTATATCCGATAAGCTCAGCTTTTTGCTGCTTTAAATTCAGAAGCTCTTTAATAAGGTTTTGGTTGTCAAATTCTCCACCGTCAAAAGATTTTTTACCATTGGCCAAAGCCAGTTCCTTTCTCAGTTCACGGTTTTCAGCATACGTCATAAACGGAATATAGCTTGGATATTGTAAAGTCACAACCCAGCCTTCAAGGTTTCTTTCTTTAGCTTCCTCAGCATATTGATCGATGATGGCTTCAGGAATTCCTGCAAGATCTTTTTTATTCGTGATATGTTTAAAATAAGCATTCGTAGAAGCCAGTACATTTTGTCCGAACTGTAAAGATTTTAAAGAAAGATCCATGCTGATTTTCTTTAATTTTTCTTTGTCTTTCTCATTCAATAAAGCGCCGCTTCTTACAAAACCTTTGTAGGTCTCATTCAAAAGCATTTCCTGCTCTTCATTAAGATTATATTTTTCCTTTTCATCATATACTTTTTTGATTTTGCTGAAAAGAGCTTCGTTCTGAGAAATTTTTGAAGAATATTCTGTTAAGATCGGAGAAACTTCCTGAGCAATCTGCTGGATTTCGTCGCTGGTCTCTGCAGAATTTAAATTGAAAAAAATATTAGAAACCACGTCCAGCTGTTCCCCGGAATAGGCCAATGCTTCAATTACATTTTCAAAATTGGGCGCATCAGGATTGTTGACAATAGCATCAACTTCTGCTTCAGATTTTTGAATCAAATCCTTAAATGCAGGAAGATAATCTTCATTTTTAATGCTATTGAATGGAGCTGAATGATATGGTGTGTTAAATTTTTCTGTTAAAATATTCATTTTTGATCTTTTTATATAAGGTAAATTTAATGATTCATTGGGAACCACAGCTGAAACGGTCAAAAATAATGCCTCAGTGGCAAGTTGTGACAAAAATACCTTATCTTTAATTAATCTTGTCATATGGAAAGAGGGAGTGATGTGGGAATATTTAATTTTGAAAACAGATTTGAACATCATTATTAAAATAAATAACCTTAAATATGTAGACTATGAAAACACTCTTAAAAATTATTGGTACCATTATCGTACTGATTCTCATCTATGCTGTAATTGCCATGCTGGCTTTCAGTAAAGATTACCACTATGAAAAATCTATTGTTATCAATGCACCACAGGAAAAAGTATGGACCTATACAGGTAATTTAAAAGGATATAATCAATGGGATCCTTTTTCCAAAGCTGATAAAAATATTGTCATTACCTATTCCGGAAATGGAGATAAAGTAGGAGATTCCTATCATTGGAAAGGAGATAAAAATGTAGGAGAGGGAGAACAGTCGATTACTGAGCTGATTCCAAACCAAAAAATGGGTACAAAACTTCACTTTGTAGAACCTTTTGAAGGAGATATGAAAGCGAATTTCATTATGGCTCCTGAAGGAAGCGGTACCAAAGTGACCTGGATGATAGATAATGAGCTTACTCCTATGATGAAGATTATGAAACCTTTGATGAACGGAAACATGGATAAAATGTTTAGCCAGGGGCTAGGTGATCTGAAGAAACTAGCTGAAAAATAAAATGAAAGCCTTGTAAATTTTACAAGGCTTTTTTATTACAATTCTTTCTTACCAATCTCGTTGATGGAGTTATAGTTGCCTTCACCTTTAGGATTAGGACCATACTCATTAGGACCGTGATCGCTGTCTGCGAATAACATCCATAAACTATAGAAAGGAATTAATTGATACCAACCGGAATTTCCTCTGTCGTGACATCTTTTTGCCCCTTGTGCAAGAAGAAACCAAAGAAATGGAATCAGTAAAAGAAAGAATACAAAAGTAACACTGCCTGATGGTTCGTTACTCTGAAAGTAGATATTAAAAGGTACAGAAAATACCAGATATAGAAGATAGGACAATCCGTATTCTGTCCTTCTGATTCTTCCATCAAATGAAAATGGTGCTTTAAACATGGTTTTAGTTTTAAAAAAGGCAAATCTAAAGATAATTTTTTAAAAGATAATGGTTATTTTGTGAGCATTATTTTATGTTAAGCCCGGGAAATATTATTCTAAAAATATTATCTTTATATAAAGAATAGATTGTATGGAGAAGATCGTATTTGAAAAAAGTGATATCAGAGACTTTGTGAAGACCACCATCGCAGAGAAAATTGAAAAGCTTAAAAACTTTATTGAATTTACCCTGGAAGCCAGTCGCGACATCAAAAAAACTCCGAAGTATGACAGCATGAGAGAAGAAATACAGGAGGAGATCTATCAGATGCAGCGACAACTGGGGGCTTTGAATGATCTTAAAAGAAATATGGCAAAAGTACTGAATACAGCTACAGAAAAAGTGCAGCTTGGTTCTCTGGTTATCACGAACAAAGCCAGATTTTATATATCTGTGTCATTAGGGGAGTTTTTTTTTGAGGGAGACAGGTTCTACGCCATCTCTCCCGAAAGTCCTATGGCCAAAAAAATGATGGGGATGAAGCCTGGCGATGAATTTACCCTGAACCAAATCCATCAGAAGATTATAGAGGTTTTGTAAAAGTAAAAAGTAAAAAGTAAAAAGTAAAAAGTAAAAAGTAAAAAGTAATTTTGATAAGCTTTTAATATTTCTATTATCCCACTAAACATTAAACTTCCTTCATTCCGCTTCCTGCATCCATCTTTTTCGTAATTTTGTTGTATGAATAATGCATCCATTTTAAAAGAAATTATAGAGCAAAGAAGAAGTATTTTCCCAAAAGATTATACAGACACAGAGATATCTCAGGAAGTTGTAGAGGAAATTGTAAACTCTGCCACATTTGCTCCCAATCATAAACGTACTAAACCTTGGCGTTTCAAGATATTCAAAGGAGAAGAAAAAGCACAGCTGGCATCAGAAATGCAGGCAATCTATAAAGCAATTACACCCGAACAGCTTTTCTTAGAAAAAAAATACGCAGATATCGGTTTTAAAATCAATAAAGCCAATGTTGTAGTTTCCATCGTAGTCAATTTCAGCGGAATGGTTCCTGAATGGGAAGAAATAGCAGCAACTTCAATGGCCGTTCAGAATATGTATCTTACCTGTACAGCAAATAATATCGGGTGTTACTGGAGCTCTCCTAAAATTGTAGAGGAGTTGAAAGATTCCTTGATTATTGAAGAAAACCAGCAATGTCTGGGACTTTTCTATATGGGAATGGTATAGATGAAGAATATTTACAGAAATTATAATGAAGAAGATCTGCATGCTGCTTATCTTCATATGACTGATCATACCGGTACAATCAATGATGAACTGCGTGAAGCCATCAGTCAGCAATTCAATTATGATGAATTTGTAAAAGCAGCAGAATTCAGGAAGGTTTTAGTTAAAGAAAAAGGGAGAATCTCATTTGAAGTACACAAAATGGTACAAAAGGGAGAAAAGATAGATACTATTCTTGAAACGATCTCTTCGAAAATGATCGGAAGCAGTGATTTGAAAGTTTTTATTCTGGATAAATTTGATCAGTTTTCAAAAGTAAAAGAAAATGATAAAATAGATTCGAAAATAATTTTTAAAAGCCTTTTAGGACTTGTAGCAGCTTCTGTTACCGGACTTCTTTTTTTTAAGGCTGTGATGACATCTACAGGAGAATTTTCATTTTTTCTGCTGGTACCTGTTTATATCATCAACTATTTCGTGATCTATGGAATTACGGGAAAGACGCGGGATAATTTTGTTGTTTTTATGGCTGTTCTTATTTCCGTAATTATTTCAACAATATTCTCTCTTGCTATGCTTGGTTAGAAAAAAATAATTTGAATTTATAAAACTTTTTACTTTGAGCTTTTTACTTCAAACTTTTTTACTATCTTTGCACTCTTAAATATTTAACTGGGACGAGTTCCCATAAAATTCAAACATTATGTCAGTAAAAATCAGATTACAAAGACACGGTAAAAAAGGAAAACCTTTTTTCCACATCGTGGTTGCAGATTCTAGAGCTAGAAGAGATGGTAAATTCATCGAAAAACTAGGAACTTACAACCCAATTACTAACCCAGCAACTATCGAATTGAACGTTGATTCTGCTGTACAGTGGTTAAACAACGGTGCTCAGCCTACTGATACTGCTAGAGCTATTCTATCTTACAAAGGTGCTCTTTACAAAAAACACTTACAAGGTGGTGTAGCTAAAGGTGCTTTTGACGAAGCTGAAGCTGAAAAAAGATTCAATGCTTGGGTAGAAGCTAAAGATTCTAAAGTACAAGGTAAAGTAGAAGGTTTAGCAACTGCTAAAGCTGATGCTAAGAAAGCTGCTTTAGAAGCTGAAGTAAAAGTAAACGAAGCTAGAGTTGCTGCTGCAGCACAAGCTGAAGCTGATGCTAAAGCTGCTGAAGAAGCTGCAAACGCACCTGCTGAAGAAGTTGTTGCTGAAGCTACAGAAGGAGAAGCTCCTGCTGCTGAAACTGAAGAAAACACTGAAGCTTAAGAACAAACCCTGTTATGCGTAAAGAAGATTGCTATTTTTTAGGAAAAATCACACGCAGACATGGACTTGCGGGTAACGTAATCCTTAAATTGGATACCGATCAACCCGAGCTTTACAATAAATTGGAATCAATATTCGTTGAAATCAACGGATTATTGGTTCCATTTTTTATTGAAAAATCATCATGGAGCAAACTTGATGCTCTGAATCTTGCATTCAAAAACTCTTCTGAGGCTCTAGTAGATCAGGTGTTGGGTAAAAGTGTTTACCTTCCGCTTACTTCATTGCCTAAACTTTCAGGAAAACAATTCTATTACCACGAAATCATTGGATTCGAAATTTTTGATCAAAATGATAACAACTGTGGAGTGATCAGATCTGTAAACGATCAGACGGCACAGGTGTATTTCGTTACCAATCTGGATGGAAAAGAAGTGGTTATTCCTATGATCAAAGACTGGATTCTTGAAGTTGACAGAGAAGAAAGAACAATCAAAATGGAACTTCCTGAAGGTCTTATTGATGTATTCCTTGTTCCATCCAAGAAAGACGAATAGCTTTAATAAGCAATAAGCAATAAGCAATAAGCAATAAGCAATTCTTTCTCACTTTTCCACATTACTTTACTTACTACTACATTACTGATTTTCATTACTCATTTTTAAGGAGGGTAAAAGATAATCCTGTACTATTTTCTCAGATTGCTGGTGTGCATACGGTTTGTTGTAAGCTTGTGCAGTAATTACTATGACAACTGGTATTTGAATGAAAATAATGATTTTATTTCCCCCATTTCCACTGGATTGGAAAGCTTCATAACTTTTGTTTCCCACCGTGTAAACCTTTCTCCAGAATAAATATCCATATCCTTCAAAATCAGGATTATCAGTAAAATAATTGGTGAAAGATTTTTTAATCCAGTCCTTACTCAATATTGTTTTTCCATTCCACACTCCGTTATTTTTATACAACTGTCCGAATTTTGCAAAATCAAGTGTTTTCATACGTAGTCCTCCCGCCAGTGAAGGCTTTTGCTGTGGTGTAAACTGCCATTTATAGTTGGTGATTCCAAGAGGTTGAAATAACTTCTTATCAGCATATTTTTCCAAACCTTGTGGAACTTTTTTATCTAAAATATCTCCTGTTAATACAACCCCAGCTGTGAAATAACTCCAATTTTTCCCTATTGTATTCTCTGTCATGGGCAGATCTAATATAAACTTAATCCAGTTTTCAGTGGGATACATATTTTCTTCATTTCCGGGAGATTCATAATTTTCATCGTTTCCGTCGAATCCTGAGCTCATTGTCAATAAGCTTTTTATCGTGACATTGTCTTTTTGTGAAGCATAATTTTTAAAGGGCTTCAGGTCATAAAATTCCTTCAGATTTTGATTCTCACTCTTTAAATATCCATCTTTGATCGCGATTCCCGTTAAAGCTGAAGAAAAAGACTTTCCTACTGAACGGGTGTCTTGCAAGGAGTCTCTTCCGGATCCGTTGAAATATTCTTCAAGAAGCAATTTCCCTTCTTTTATAACGACAACTCCGGTTATATTTTTAAACCTGTTTTCTGCAATTTTCTTATTCAGGTTTCTGATGGTTTCCTTATTGATTTTTTCCTGAGAAACCTTCCATCCGCTATTAGAGTGAATGGGTTGAAGTGCAATTTGCTGCTCCGGAATGTTTTGAGAAGGAACGGTAAGATTGATCTGCCCTTCCGCAATGACAGGGCCTGTTTTAATGGTGCCAGTATTGAGATAAGGCCGGATTTCAATTTTCAAAATGTGATTTCCAGCTGTCAGTGCATCAATTCCGTTATGAGCCATATAAAAACGCATCCATAAATACCTTCCCCATGAATCTTCATTTTTACTGCTGACAAGAGGAATTCGCAATGAAGTTTTGATTTTTTTACTGTCCGGAGTCCCCGCACCTGTATTGAGATTTTCTTTATAGATAAGCTTTCCATCTACATAAAATGAGAATTGATAATTTCCTTTTTTAAGCAATTCATCAATAGTCCAGCTGGGTTCAAGCTGATGAAGATAGTTGACAAGAGAATTGTCAAAGAAAGCATGAATCCCCAGATCTCCATTTTCCTGAAATACAGAAGAAGTGAGGAAATCTGAATCTTTCAGATTTTCCAGCGCAATGTTTTGGGTAAGAAAAACAATTTTTCCGGAGTATTTTTTCTGAATCGGATTCTCGATTTTCTCAGGATTGACAATATTTCTACTTTGTCCCTGATAAGAATAAAATGTAAAGATAAAGATCAATAATAGGATAGGTTTCATCTTAAAAAAGTATTTAAACAAAAATAATGAACTTCCTTATGCTAAAATAGAATGAAATTAACATTTCTAATGTATTATTAATCTCTACAGAGTTTAATTAAATAGCTTTCTGAATTCTCCCGGAGAATGACTGGTTTTCTGTTTAAAGAGCTTACTGAAAGATTGTGGATGTTCGAATCCTAGTTCATAAGCAATTTCGCTTACAGATAAACTGGTGGTACTCAACCGCTCTTTAGCAGAATCAATTAATCTATTTTGAATATGCTGCTGTGTATTTTGCTGAGTATGTAAACGGAGTAGTGTTCCCAGATAATTGGGCGAAATATTCATTTGCTCAGCAATAGTTTTAACGGATGGAATTCCGTTTTCAAGGAGATTTCCGTTTTCGAAACACTGGGAAAGGATCTCTTCGAACTTGTACAATAATTCGTGACTTGATTTTTTTCTGGTGAAAAATTGACGTTCATAAAAACGATCTGAGTAAACCAGTAATAATTCAATCTGTGAAATAATTAGTTCCTGCGTAAATCTATCGGTGTTTGCCTGATATTCCCGTTCAATATTTTTAAAAATATCAACAAGGGTTTTCTCTTCTTTATCGGAAAGAAAAAGAGCTTCTTTCACCTGATAGCTGAAGAAATCATAAGATTTTATTTTCTTTGTTAAAGAAGTATTCCACAGAAAATCAGGATGAATAAGCAATAAAAATCCGGTGGGATTTACCTGAACATCGGGATTGACTTCAAGACTTAAATATTGCTGAGGCGAAACAAAGCAAAGTACTCCTGAATTGAAATCATATTGCTGCTGCCCATAATTGAACTTTGGGCTGACATTTTTTTTAAGGCCAATAGAGTAAAAATTCTGAATCCATTTCAATTCATCATTTTCCACAATATAATTGACTTTACTGTAATCTATCAAACTGATCAGAGGATGTTCAGGATTGGGAAGGCCACAGAAAGCATGAAAATCTGAAATGGAATTAAAACGAATAGGCTGTTTCATAGAGCGAAGTTAGTTGTTTTTGTAAAAAGGATAATGGACTGATTCAAAAAGTCTTCTACTCCGGCCAGCTGATTTTTCTAAAGTTTTATATTTAATTTATTCGATTAAATTAAAATAGTAAGTATTAGGAATGTCATCTTGAGCGGAGTCGAAGAATATTACCAGATTAAATCGCAGTAGAAACGGTAAGAGTTTCCCATTTCTCAGCGTCTTTCTTTAAAATATCAATTTTGTTATTCAGAAATTCCATCGTTCCTACCCCTAATAATAAATGTACCGGAGGATTTTTCTCTTTACTGATTTGGATCAGAACATCAGCTGCTTTTTCAGGATCATTAGGCTGGTTTCCATTGATTTCATTAAGGTGAGCCTGTTCCGAATTTCTTGCTGCTTCATAAGCCTGAATAGGATTAGAAGGTGTTTTCACAGAATCTTTGGTTAAGAAATCTGTACGGAAATATCCTGGATAAACAACGGTAGCGTGAACTCCAAAATCTTTTACTTCTTCAGCCAGCGCTTCTGTAAATCCGGCAACGGCAAATTTTGTTGAACAATAGATTCCCCAGCCCGGAAAATTAGCAGAGTATCCGCCCACAGAAGAAATATTGAAGATGTTTCCTGATCTTTGTTCACGAAGATAAGGCATTGCATTTCTGATCACATTTAAGGTTCCGAAAACATTCACCGCATAATTTTCTCTTGCTTCCTCATCGGTAAGTTCTTCCAGAGTTCCGATTTGTCCATAGCCTGCATTGTTGACCACCACATCAATTCGTCCGAAATGATTAACTGTTTTTTCAATGGCAGATTTAATGTCGTTATTGTCTGTAATGTTGACGCTGAGCGGAAGGAAGTTTTCTGAAGTTTCTCCGATAGTAGAGATCAGGGATTCAACGGTACGGCTTGTAGCAGCAACCTGAAATCCTTCGGATAGTAATTTTTTTACCAACTCGAATCCTAAGCCTTTTGAAGCTCCTGTCACGAACCATACTTTCTTTGTTTCCATTTTTAAATATTTTTTTGTTTAAATGATGGTACAAAGATGGAAACTTACGAAAAGGGAAATGTATCCAAATCGGGGAATGATGTATCCAAATCGTGAATGGTGATTGTATTCAGATAGATTTTAATAATTTTTCAGAAGATTTCTGTATTTCAAAGGAGTAATTCCCATATTTTCTTTAAAACATCTGATAAAATGACTTTGATCTGAAAAACCACATTCCATGGCAATATCTGTCAAAGAATTAGGCAAAGTGAGAAGTTCAAGAGATTTGTTGAGCTTTAATTTTCTGAGATATTCACCCAGATTGCAATGAAAATACTTGTGAAAATCCCTGCTGAGATGAATAGGATGGATGTTCAGTGTTTTGGAAAGTTCCGTAAGATTAAGATTTTCCGTAAAGCTTTCATGCAGAATCTCATTGATCTGACCTACCCATAAAGGTTTTCTTTCAGTATTTTCCTTTTGATGGGTTAACTGACTGAAAAGATGGATTAACAGCTGATTGACAGCGAGTTCAAACGAAATATCATGGGTTTTTGTTTCCTTGAACATCTGATAAACCAGAAGTTTCAGTGCCGGATCTTTTATATTAAAGCTGCCTTCCACTTTACTTTTCTGAATATCGAACCGGTCAAACCAATTTTGTGAAAGCTCGATATGAAAGCCTCGTGTAAAAACATCAGGTTTAATATTGTAATGCGGATCTTCCCAATGATGATATAATAATGTTCCTGCAGAACAGCCATGGACTTCTTTTCTGTTTCCTTCCGTCATATTGCCTTGCAGAAGAAAAGTGAAATAAGCATTTTCATGATAATGCCAGTCTACGTAAGGATGCGTATACTCCGTATCGGTGATGGTCAATCCTTCCAGATTGACGATCTGATTGGTGTCTCCAAAATATTCGCCGTTACGAAGAGTATTCATGATAAATTTTGTTTTAACCGGTCAATCTGTTCATACATTTTATTGAAAAACATTTTCCTTTCGCGGTTTCCGGATTCATTCAGTGATCTGGAGTTCTTGATCTGATGCTCAAAATAGCTCAGGGAATCTTCACACGTTATTTTATCATTGGTCATCATATATCCGAACATGCTGAAAGGCACAAAAAAGGAACACTGTTCTTCATTTTTGAATAAAATACTGTTGTTTAAAATTACTAAATCATTCACATAAATCTGAAAATTAGTTTTTTCCAGCGTTTTGATTTCAAGTCCTTCCAGTAGTTTTCTCAGGTCTTCCAGAATGAGATCCACATCATTTTTCTTTAATAATCCCATTTCATAATAGAATGAGATTTGTCTCAAAGCACTCATAATCGTAGTGTCATTCCATATTTCCGTTACGTTTTGTTTATCGTAAAGATCTTTCAGCAGATCATTCTTTACAGAATGGTATTCCATATTAAATTCATGAAACGGACTCAGGAACTTATCCTGATTCAGTAAATTCATCCAGACATAAAACTTGAAACGGGACAGAATGGAATCTGAAATGGTATAAAAAAATGGGATGTCTTTTGCGGAATAAAATACTTTGGAATTGGTAATATTCTGAAAAACATTCAAAATCTTCAAAGAGTTTTCGAAATAGTTTAAAAGATCTTCGGTGGTTTTTACAGGTTGTGTTCTCTTTACAACCAACTGATTTTCCGTTCCCAGAAACTGATCCAGCGAGATCTGATAGTATTTGGCGAGCTCCAGTGCTTCTTCGAAACTGAACTTGGCTTTCATAGAAGTCCTTCTGTGAGCGGCATCATAGCTGATATTAAGAATATTGGCGATCTCATCATTTAAAGATTTCTCACCTATTTTTCTTCGGATTTCCTTGAGCAGAGCTTCCTGGTGCATAGTTTTGTGATTTTCACAAATGTAGTATTTTTTGTGGAAAGAGTTTTTGATTTTCTGTTTAGAAGGCGGGAAGCCTGAAGCTGGGGGAAGGGAAGTCTTGCAGGGCGAAAGAAACAATAACAATTTAAAAGTAACTGAATTTATAATCACTATTACTATTGATCACTCAAAGTAACTTCCAGCTTCCTTCTTCCCGCTTCCAACCCCTCATTTTGTGATTTTCGCAAACAGGATGTTTTTTTTAATTTTTTTTCACATTCGGAACTGTGTCTTCAGTAGATAATTTTGAACTATAATTTTAAAATAAGAGTTATGAAAACACGAATTTTATTAATAGCAGTTCTTTTATTCAATAGTCTGGTGTATGCATCAGACAGTATAAAAGTAGATTCTTTGAAACCGAGATTGATTGCCGCTTCACCTTCAAAGAACGTAAGAAATGTTAATGGCCTTTTATTTAAATATTTTGATGAAGAAGAGCATTTTAAACCTAAAAAAGTAAACGGTTTGGGAATGGGATTCAATTTTCTGGGTGTTTTCCTGCCGCCGTTAATGCTGTTCAATTTAAGTTTACCCAGCAACGATGATTATGTTATTGTTCCCCGCGAAAAGATGAATATGATCAACGGACTTCAATTGTCGCTTATCAATATGGAACCCACAGTCACTAATGGTTTGGAGATCAATGTTTCTAGTAATGTCAATACTTATGCTGTGACCAACGGAATGGCTGTCTCTCCATTTTTTAATCTGCATCATGAAATAAAAGGGGTTTCTGTAGCTCCATTGGCCAATATTGGGCATAGATGCAGGGGAATACAGATCGGTTTATACAATAAATGTGATGATTTCAGAGGAATACAGATTGGTGGGTGGAATGAGAACGGAAAGAGAAAACTGCCTTTAATCAACTGGAATTTTAAGAAACAAAAAAGAAAATAAGAAGTGATGAAAAAACTTGTTGTAATTATTACGCTATTTCTTTGTGGCTTTCTGAAAGCTCAGTTTGAAGAAATTAAAGAGAAAAAGTGGCTGGTTCTTCTTCTCAGTACCAGAATTGAAGGAACTTCAATGGACAGTAAGGCATTCTGGTCCATAGGAACAAAACTGACTGATGGTGATAAGAATTATTACAGCTTAAGAGGCCATTTTAACTGGTGGGACGAAAGAAGGCTGTTGGTCATTCCGGAGTTTGATTATTTCAGAAAAGTGGTTTCGTTTCGGGATGGCGCAGAGGTATCATCTCTATATGTCGGAGCAGGAGTTTCGCCCTATACGGTTTCACCCAAAGTAGGAATCAACTTTTACCATTTCTTTTGTGCAGAATTCGGGTACAACTTCGAATATAATACGTATAAACCTTTTCCAATTAAAGGATTCCGCTTTGGTTTAGGAATTAACCTTGTTTTTTAAATGATTTTAAACCCTTAAATAATTCAATCATGAAAAATTATAAACTGATATTATTTTTATTACTGTTTTCAGTACGTATTTTTTCACAAAATACAATCAACGATACAGTGAATACTTCAACAGAAGAAACCTTTGACTATAAAAAATATTATGACTGTGATTTTGGAGAAGGAAATGTTTTGATCGTCCTCAAAAAAGGGAAAGAATTTACAGACTTTAAAGATTTAATAAAATCCAGAAAAGGTTTTGCTATTAAAATGGAAGCCATTTACAGTATGGAATTTGCAGATGGAAAAAGATATGAATCAAGTGTGGTGAAGAAAATTACAAATGACAGCCTTTCAATCACGAATTTTTTCAACGAAAATGCCGCTAAACTGGCGGGGCAACCTTTTAAATTGATCAATTATCCTCTTTCCTCTTTGAAATATGTCCGTTTTATTGATGACAGAATGCTGTCTCTATACAGCAAAAAGAATATTCAGAAGAATTTTAATCTGATAGTGAAGAAAATAGATTGGGCAAAAATGTGTCCTGCTGTTCTTCAGTTTAAAGACAGAAACGGTGAGATGAAAGTCTGTCATTTCTACCTGACATCGCAAGGGTATGATCTTCTTTACGAAGACAAGGGAAGGGTATATTATTTGGAAGGCAGGGTAGAATGGAAATAATTTTTGGAGAGCGTACAATTTTTAACGCAGTACTCTCTCTTTGTAGAATTATTATCATTAATTTTAATGAAAATATTGATTAATACTTGGAAAAAAGTAAAAGGAGTGGTGTGTCTACTGAAGAAAAATAATATTTTTGTAATATAGCTAGGATGAATGATGAAAATTAAGTTTTTATTACTGTTTTTGATTATTGGCGCTGTGTTTTGTCATGCACAGACCAATAATGAAGAAAAAAATACTCCGGAAAAACGAACTTATGAGGAATTGGAAAAAGAATTCTATAGTAATCGTATGGGAGAGGGAAACAGTAAGAGTATTGCAGATTATTATCTTAAAAAGGCAAAATCTGAAAAAGATGCGATGCATACTGCTGAAGGATATGTCATGCGTCATTTCGAAGAAAATTTATCTGATGCATTAAAGGATCTAGACAGCTTACAACATATCACCCAAAGCTCCAAAGAAAATACTTATCCGGCCAGAATTTATCTGTTAAGAGGAAATCTTTATTTTAAAAATAATAATCTCCAGTCTGCATTGAATAATTATATCCTTGGACTGAAATATGCCAAAGAAAAAGGAAATAAAAGGCAGATTGCCATGGCACATATCAGTATTGCCTATCTGAATAATTATATCGGAAAACATGCAGAGACAGCTAAAGTGCTGAGACACTACGCTTATGATGCAGATTATATGAATGAGGATGAGAAAAAGACGCTCAAAATGAATTTGGCTGATGCTTACATTGAAATCAATAAGATGGATTCTGCTTATATCCTGATACAGGATGGTTTACAAGAATCCAGGAAAAATAAAGATCTTTACCGTTATTATGAGAACCTTGGGCTTTTGGGGTATTATAATCTGCATTCAAAAAAATATCAGAAAGCTATTGAAGGTCTATTAGAATGTGAGAAATATTTCTTTACGAACAATATTAGTGATATAAGAAGCCAGAATTATACTCTTTTATATTTGGGAAAATCTTATGCCGGACTTCAACAAAAAGATAAAGCCGTAGATTTTTTCCGAAAGATAGATTCTATGGTTCTTAAAACAAACTATATTTATCCTGAACTGAGAGATGTATACACCTATCTAATTGATTATTATAAAGAAAACAGCGATACTGAGAAGCAGCTTTATTATGTAGAACGGTTTTTAAAAGTGGACAATGTACTGTATACCCAGTTCAGATATATTTCCAGAGAACTTCCGAGAAGATATGATACACCGGAACTTCAGCAGGAAAAAGAAAGCATTACCAATGAGCTTACAAAGAGAAAAAGCCTTTTTTATATTGTTCTAAGTCTTTTGCTGATATCACACCTGCTATTCATTAATGTTTATTTTAAATATAAAAAGTCTGAAAAGAACTATAAAAAGATTGCTCAGGATCTGATTCTATCGGCTAATGAAAGAAGGTTTGATAGAGATTATAAATCTGAACCAGAAAAAGAAACCTTCTCTGAAACTCTTCCGATAGAAAATACAGGAAGCTCAGAAGACAGGACTACCAGAACAATTTCTGAAGATATTGCTCAAAACATTTTAAAAGACCTTGAAATATTTGAAAACAAAGATCAGTTTTTAAGCAGAGGAATTACGTTGGGAAGTCTTGCCAAAAAAATAAAAACCAACTCGAAATATCTGTCGGAAATTATCAATACCCACAAAGGAAAAAACTTTGCCACATATCTTAATGATCTCCGTATTGATTACGCCATCAGCCGACTGGCCAATGACAGAAAATTCAGATCCTATAAAATTCCTTTTATTGCCGAAGAATTAGGGTATAATAATGAGCAAGCTTTCACTTTAGCCTTCAAAAAACGAACCGGAACACCTCTTTCTATCTATCTGAAAGAAATTGAAAATATGACCGGAAAATAAGTTTAACTTATTGATTTTCATTTTATTTGTATTTATAAATTCATGATTTTAGGTATATAAATTTATGAATCTATATACCATACACTTGTGTCGTTATTCCACTTCCTGCATCTTTGCTTCAGGTAAAAACACAACCATTTATTTTGTATGTGCACAATACAGGATATCAATTCCAAACTGTTGATTAATTAAAATATCAAGTCGGGAATTGGAGCATAAAAATTAATAAATAAAGAGGATAAAAACCTGAAAGAATAACCAAGAAAATAGAATGTAAATAATGAGATAATTGTTCAGAAATTTAAAAATATAAAGTGTAGTGATTATTTAAAAATCATAAGCAGTTAAAAACAAAATCCGGTGAATCCGCCACAAAGTTTAAAAGTATAGTATAGTCTAAAAATGGATGTATGGCCGGTAATGTACCACAGAGTTATCACTTAAAAACTAATAACCATTTCAGTAAAACTAATTCCATGAAAGCTCAGAGTAAAATAAAATTTTATTCTTTTTAAAAGTGATAGTGTAAAGTGTTCATTCCGGATCAATACGGATTTTATTGAAGTTCAGGACAATATTGAGTATAAATGTAACCTGAAAATGCAGAAGAGTAAGCAGAAGAAAAAAGGTGAAATTCCTGAACAGAAAGTTTAAATGCTTGTTAAATGATTTTTAAAGACAGCGCAATCATCAAGTTGCGCTGTTTTTTTGTAACTTTGCGGACATTAATTTTTATATAAAAAATTTATCATCAACAAATGAAAAAGCAAACGATCAAAGAAGTCCTAAAGGATTACAAGAAAGTATTACATCATGACATTACAGTTTACGGATGGGTAAGATCCTTCCGTGCTAATCGCTTTATTGCGCTTAATGATGGTTCTACGATTAATAATTTGCAGATAGTTGTTGATTTCGAAAATTTTGATGAAGCGATCCTTAAGAATATCAGTACTGCTTCTTCCCTTAAAGTAGTAGGTGAAGTGGTAGAAAGCCAGGGAGCAGGACAATCTGTGGAAATTATTGCTAAAAAGATCATTGTTTTAGGAGATAATTTTACAGAAGAGCTTCAGAGTACGATTCTTCAGCCTAAGAAACACAGTCTGGAAAAACTTCGTGAGCAGGCACACTTAAGATTCAGAACCAACCTTTTCGGAGCAGTGTTCAGAGTGCGTCACGCAGTGAGCTTTGCTGTTCACTCGTTCTTCAACCAGAACCAGTTTTTCTATATCAATACTCCGGTTATTACGGGAGCAGATGCAGAAGGAGCAGGTGAAATGTTTGGAGTAACAAACTTTGACCTGAACAATATGCCGAAAACTGAAGAAGGGGAAATTGATTTTTCTCAGGATTTCTTTGGTAAGAAAACCAACCTTACCGTTTCCGGACAGCTTGAAGGAGAAACTGCTGCAATGGGATTGGGAAGAATCTATACTTTTGGACCTACTTTCCGTGCTGAAAATTCTAACACAACAAGACACCTTGCTGAGTTCTGGATGATTGAGCCGGAAGTGGCATTCAACAACCTTGAAGATAACATCGACCTTGCGGAAGATTTCTTAAAATATGTGATCCAGTATGTATTGGATAACTGTAAAGATGATCTTGAGTTCTTAGACAACCGTTTTGCAGAAGAGCAGAAAACAAAACCGGAAAAAGAAAGAGCAAAAGAAGGTCTTATCGAAAAACTTCAGAATGTAGTGGCTAAACGTTTCAAGCGTGTAAGCTATACAGAAGCTATCGAAATCTTATTGAACTCTAAAGAAAACAAAAAAGGAAAATTTGCTTACCCGGTTGAAAAATGGGGAACAGACCTTCAGTCTGAGCATGAAAGATACCTTGTAGAAAAGCATTTCGAAAGTCCGGTAGTATTATTTGACTATCCGAAAGAAATCAAAGCTTTCTATATGAAACTGAACGATGACAACAAAACCGTTGCTGCTATGGATGTTCTTTTCCCGGGTATTGGTGAAATCATCGGTGGATCAGAAAGAGAAGCAAGATTAGATGTATTAAAACAGAAAATGACAGATATGCATGTAGATGAACACGAGCTTTGGTGGTACCTTGATACCAGAAAATTCGGTTCTGTGCCGCATGCAGGCTTTGGTTTAGGACTGGAAAGGCTAGTTCTTTTCGTAACAGGAATGACAAATATCAGAGACGTAATTCCTTTCCCTAGAACACCGAAAAGCGCTGAATTCTAGAACAATAAAAAAAGCCTTAATCACAAGTTAAGGCTTTTTTTATTATTTAATAGTTTATTATATTAAGGTAAGTCATGCAAAAATCATGCTAAATGTGTTTTTTATCAAATAAATTTATTAAATTCGTAGAATATGTTATGTTAAAACGCAAATTAGAATATGCTTAAACAACACTTACAACTCAAATTAGGACAGAAGCTGGCCCCTCAGCAGATCCAGTTGATGAAGCTTATTCAACTTCATACTCTTGAATTTGAAGAGGAATTGGAGAGAGAGTTAGAAGAAAACCCGGCTTTGGAAATTGCAAAAGAGGATTCTAAAGAGGATGAGTATTCTTCTCTGGAAGACGCTTATCAGGATGAGGGTACAGAAAGCATTGAAACAGATTTCGACGTCAATGAATATATTTATGACGATGAACCAAGCTATAAAACTGCATCCAGCAACTACTCTCCGGATGATGAGGAATTTGATAACGAAAGCCTTCTGACAGAAGGACAGTCTTTATATGACTATCTTACAGAACAGATTCATCTGATTAATATCAGTGAAGAAGATCTGAAGATTGCAGAATATCTTATCGGAAACTTAGATACAGATGGTTATCTGAGAAGAGAGATCAAATCTATTGTTGATGATCTGGCTTTCTCCCAAGGGATTTATACAACGAAAGAAAGAGTAGAGGATATCCTTGAGAACTATGTTCAGAAACTGGATCCGTCTGGTGTGGGAGCAAGAGGTCTGCAGGAATGTTTACTATTACAGATTGAAAAGAAAGTAAGCTCAGACAAAGCGGTTTCTTTGGCTGCCAATATCTTAAGACATCAGTTTGAAGCCTTAACGAATAAGCACTATAATAAGATCATTCAGAAATATGATATTGAAGAAGACGATCTGAAAGATGCTCTGGATGAAATCTCAAAACTTTCTCCGAAAGTAGGAGGGAACTTTGATACCCAGACGATTACAATTAATCAGGAAATTATTCCGGATTTTGTGATTCAGGTAAAAGACGGGCTGGTAATTCCTATGCTGAACAGCAAAAATGCACCTACTTTAAGAGTTTCTGAAGAATATAAAGATATTCTGACTACTTATTCTCATGATAAAAATTCATCAGAACATAAACAGGCTGCTTTATTTATAAAACAAAAGCTGGATGCTGCAAAATGGTATATTGATGCCATTAATCAGCGTCAGAACACCTTATTACAGACGATTACAGCCATTGTAAAGTTCCAGAAGGATTATTTCATCACCGGAGACGAAAAGTCGCTGAAACCAATGATTCTGAAGGATATTGCTGATATTACAGGATTTGATATCTCCACGATTTCAAGGGTGGTAAAAAGTAAGTATGCAGATACTCCTAACGGAATCGTATACCTTAAAGATTTGTTCTCAGACAGCTTAACAAATGACGATGGAGAGGAAGTTTCTACCAAAGAAATCAAAAACCATCTTCAGGAAGTGATCAGTAAAGAAAATAAAAGAAAGCCGCTTACAGACGACGCATTAGTGGTAATTCTGAAAGAACAGGGTTATAATATTGCCAGAAGAACGATTGCAAAATATCGTGAACAACTCAATATTCCTGTTGCAAGATTAAGAAAAGAACTTTAAGTTGATAAAAATAAAAAAGGTGAATATGTTTATTCACCTTTTTTATTTTAAATCCACCTGATCCCCTTAAGAAATCAGAAATATATTGTCACTTATCCTTTTGAACAGACTGAATGTATTCACCTGTTTTCCATATTCTTTGCTTTCCCAATGTATTTTTCCATCTTTATAATCATTCATCAGAACAAATATTCCTCCATTGATCTTTAAGAAAGCAATAGCGGGAAAGCTAAGTTCTTCAATATCTTCCCACTCGTCCAGCCTTATCACCATTGCCTCAATGTCAAAATCATCTTGTAGTATATTGTAAAAACTGTAGAAGTTATAATCTTCCAGCGGTAGGGTATAGTCTTTTATTTTTCCTGCTTTTTTATGCTGCTGTACAAATTTCTTCAACAAAAAATTAAAGGACAGGAGATACTCATATTTTGCAATCATAAATGCTGAAATTTTTTAATAAATATAGTATGCATTCTCTGTTATACGATTCTTTATGTTCTTGATGCTTATTTTATAGGGAATATTTTCTTCATTTTTATAATGAAAATCAATCGCACTGATATTCTTTTTACTTATTCCTATCCATTGATTGCCCTTAAGCTTATAAAGAGAAAACTGATTATAATGGAGCGCATTCTCGCCTTCGTTAATAATGATCAGTTTATTTTTGTCCTGCGGGTAAAAAGTAATATGGGTTTTTCCGATCTTATAAGACTGTTCTTCCAGAAAATTGACATGTTGTTTTTGATTGTAAGCAAGAAGCCTGGATTTCCATAATAGAAATCTGTAACGGGTATTGGTTACTCTTCTCTCTATATTTCTCCTGATCTTTTTTAAAGGATAGGAAACCTTGTTAGATTTATAATGAATCCCTTTTGGTGAAATTGAAAAATTGCCCTTAGGTTCAAAACGATCTATAAAGAAATGTGGATTGTCCTTCAGATTGATAAGATGAATCAGCAGGTATTGTTTTTCTGTTACAGTATTGAAAATATTACCTTCCACCCAATGGTGGGTTACATTGGAATAAACAAACTCCTGAACAATATTTTTGTGATAATATTTAATTTTCTTTTGAAGTTCCAGCTTCCTTACCACAAGAGTGAAACTTTCAATTTCAGTTTGGATCTCAGTAATATCTTTGGTATGAACAAGATTAAACTCAAAGTTACATTCATCAAAACAGAAATGACGTGTATTTTGTAGAATATGCGCATAATCTTTACTCTGTTTGAAAAGGTTAATGCACTGTTCATTGTTTTTCAATAGGGTGAAGAATCCCGCAGGATAGTTTTTGTGGGGCGAAATAACATCATATTTTTTCAATAATTTCTCTGTGATAAAATACCGGATATTCCCGAAAATAATATCAATGTCACAATATCCCCAAAAGTCGTATTCCTTTAAATAATCCTGAAAAATTAATCCATAAGTGGGCTTAAAATCACACAGTTTGTAACCATCCAAAATGTTGATGGATAAATTCAGTTTTTCGCTTGCTATTGCACTGAATTCAGCAAGACTACTGATCTTTATAAAATGAACATTCGGTAGATGAAAAGGCGCTTCCAGGTTGGTAAATAATAAAAAATCAACATCCGGATTGTATTTGCAGCTGTATAAAAAATGGTTGAAATACTCAGGCCAGCTTTTGCCAAAATAACAGTTTATTAATGCGATTCTGGTCATCTTATGTCAGTTTTTTAATATTCAGTAACGAGTCATAGCTTTTATGCAAGAAGTAGTATAAAACAGACTCATGGATATTGGGTTTTGAAGCAAATGTTCTGTTGATAAACATATGAATATAGCTTACCACCAATGATTTTACCATTTGCTGAGACTGCAGTTCCTTAACTTCAGCAATGTAACGGGCTGTTTTTTTAGACCTTATATCCAGAATTTTAGAGAACTCATCCGTGCCTGCCAGAAGTTCCAGGGTCTGATGTCTGTGATCTCTATATTTATCTTTTAATGTCTGTTTAGAATGATCATCCAGCATGCTTCCATATCCATTGGAAAGCTGCTGCAGAATATCTCTTTTTTCCGTCATGTTATAGCCGAAATCATCCAGAATCCTGTTGATTCCGGCAACGGCAGCTTTCCAGATAGGAGTTTCGGTGTATTCGACTTCTCTCAGTAATTGGCAGACGCATTCACTGTCGAAGTAAAAAATACTTTCCATCTGGTCTATTGTGGTTTCACCATATCGCTCAATCTCCCTGTTGTAGGTGTCCAGAACAATTTTATGGATAATCATTTCCCGGGTCAGATATTTGTCAAGTAACTGATAAATCTGGTTAGAAAGGGTGTGATCTTGAGATGCTGTCAGAAATCTTATTCTGATGTGCATATCCGGATCGCTGTAACGGATGAAGAACCATTTTTTGATAACTCCTTTTTTAACAAGTCCATTGGCAAATTTATAGAGGGTATCTTTAATAATCTGGTCCGAAACCTTTGTACTGCAATAAATTTTGTAGAAAAGCCACTCACTTCCCGGAACAAAATTTCGGGTCACTGTATTTTTTACAGGGAAAAGGGTCAATTTATCTTTCTTTTTGCTGTTGAAATTATTCCATGGAACAAGAAATTCATTGCTGTGATGATTTCCTTGTTGATCCTTAGTAACAGTTTTGTAATGGCTGGAAAGGTTTTCCAGAACTCTTATCTGTTTTTCTTTCAGTAAATGGTCAAAGAGAATTTCCAGAGAAAGAGGATTGTTTGTAAATACAGGAAGTTCCATGTCTTTTTCTGTGAAAACACAGATTTCAGGAATGTTTTTTTCCTTTAAATACTCTTTGAAAACCTGAATAGAAGCCTTCTTTCCATTGAAAATTTTAGAATAATCCAATAACCATGATGCTCTGGAAAGAATCACATTGTTGATCATTATTCTGGGCAGATATTCATAATTCACAAACATGCCCCAGTTCCAGCTATAGGAAGGAGTTGTATGCTGATACTGAAGATCACATAGAAAATGATACATCGGTACTTTATGCAGGTTATAATTATGCGCGGATGAAAGACTTGGAATAACTTCTTTATTATACTTTTTAGAACGAAGAACAATTCTGTCGTTTTTCACAGAAATCATAATGTCATTCAGATAAATGGGCTCACCATCCGTGTTATGACGGTTGATGATAGGAATTTCATACTTTCTCAGATGAGGTCTGATCGTAATATTTCCAACCCTTGGCTGCGGATTGTGTACCACTTCAGCAATGATCTGCCCGTCAAAGAAAGATTCTTCTTCCAACAGTGCATTTTTTACTGATTCCTCCAATTGATCATCCATATGGCAAAAACGTCCCAGATAGGTAGAAGATGAAGGTCCGTCACTGTACTTATGGAAAATGACAGGTTTTCCTTCCTGGTCTTCATAGATATGGACCAGTGAAGACATTGAAAAAGGAATATTTTTATTCTCCTCTAAAAATGGAGTAATTTCTTCCTGTGTGATTTGTATTAAATCCTGATTGTCTTTTAAGGCATTAATGAGCTTTTCTCCTAAAAACTGATTCCACTTCAAAGATCCCTGGATAATGTTGGTAGTATTTTCAGATTTAAACTGAATTCCGTCTGTCAAATTAGAATTTTCATTATCAGAATGCAAAGGGTAGTTGATCCCTGACAAAGGATCAAGTGCTAATAGTATTGGAATTTCCTGCTGATCATATCTTGCGATGAATTCCTTTTTAAAATTATCCAGAGCGTCAATAGTATCTGCTGCTCCAATCTGAAAGACTGTGGAAAGTACTTTTTTAAAGTCTTTAAAAATATTTTTATCCAGTGTATTGGATGTTTTCCCTTTCAGTAAGTCTGTCTGAAGGATATTCTTTTTGTGATTTTTAATCCCGATTGAGGTTAATATCTCAGAAATCTGATCAACAGCAAGAAATGTACTATTGGTTTCGTTAGCTTTCTGTACAATTTCAAAGATGGTAATCAGGCTTTGGATCAGTTCTGCATTTTCTTTATTTTCTTTATCCGCTGGAATTTTCAAATCTTTTAAAAACTGATAGATAAAATTCTGAAAATTCTTGTCAGTAACCTTTGGTGAAAGTTCACTGACAAGAATTTTTGAATCTATCAATTCGTTGATATAGTCGAAACTGTCTTCATAAGAAATATCCTGATTAACTAATATTTCTATGATTGCTGAAAGCTTTAAACCATCCTGACAGGCTTTTATGATAGAATTCAGATATTTGTTTTTTTCGGTAGAAATAATCTCATATTTCAACCCTGAATCCTTGATAGTAGGCTCAATATAACGGTATTTATTTTTAGTGCTGTAAATGGTATTGTTGGTATAGAATTTACAAACTTTTCTCACCTGCATATTCTCTTCCAGCTTTACGGTAATGTCATGCAAAAGCTGCATATCCAGTCTTGCAAATATTTTATCCTGATCTTTATTCAGGGTAATCTGAGTGCTGTCACTCCATTCGCCCATACTTACACCGGCATTGGTCCCAAAAGGAATGGTTCTGAAATGAGTTCTCAGCCAATATTTCAACAGAGATTTTTTTATTTTATCAGCTTTTTCTTTGGACAGTTTTTTTTCGTCCCAATGAATGAGCTGCTCATATAAATCCGGTGATGATAAATAAATGGTATTACGGAAACTTTCTGTATGGATATCCTCTTCCCACTTATCTATGTTTTTCTGTGGAAGAAGGGGTGTTCTCAGCAGGTAAAAGTTAAGTTTTTCTATATCGTTGTATTTCATCCTATGTTCATTAAATAAATTTTGTCCCAATCTTTGGCTTTATCGGGATACTGATAGTCTAGCAATACCATTCCTACTCCGGAAATACCTTCAAGAAGTCCTGTATGTTCTACCCACTCGTCATTCTTGAGGTCGAAAGGAAATTTTGCTCCTTTATCCAGTTGTTGTAAGGTTAGAGACATCCAGTAATCATGAGCCTCTTTCAGCTCTTTATTTTGAAATATCCTGTAGAATTTATTGAATATGTGGGAGATGCCGGATGTTCCGTGGCATATTCCGGTGTCTATACACTCATTTTTTTGACTATAGAAAACTCCGGATCTGTCAGCTTTTACTTTTGATACATTCAAAATCATCGAATGACACATCGTTTTCAGCTCCTCATCCTGTAAAACGGTGTAAGCTTTCCAGATGCTTATTGCCACTCCTAAATCACCATAGCACCATGCAAGTCTTTCTGATAACTGTTTTTCTCCTGTGGCGATATTGAGTTTTGAAGGAAATATGAATTGGGCATCTTTGTTTTCTTCGTAAAGTTCCTTTAGAAAGTTGACACTTCCCCTGATCAGTTTTGCACATGTTTCCTTCTCGCAGCCTTGATGATAGCATTCGGCTAAAAAGGATATAATAGAAGGCTGGCCATGGGCGAGACCAAGGTCAATGATATTGTCTTCTTTTACTATATGATCAATCCAGAAAAAGGATTGGTTTCTTTCATGTTTTAAATGGTCTATGTGGGATATTATTTTTGCAACGGCATCCATTTTTTGAATTTCAAGAAAATAGATTCCTAATCCAATCAGACCTGTGAATAAATCGTACTCTTTTTTGTCTGCAGCGGTAGAAAGCAGTTCCAGGAAAAATTCAATAGAATCTTCTTCTATGCTTTCAATGTCTTCATCCGTAATAATATTGGAATTATGCAGAAGCCTCATGAAGTAAATGATGGCTAAGCTTCCGGTAGCAAATGATGAATAAGAAGCTTCTGAGGCCATGTCAATAAGATCCTCAATTTTTTCAATCTCCACATCATTGTTGTAAAATAATGAATAGTACCCGTTTCCCAGACTGAATGTGATGTTTTCACCTTTGTCTTCATTACACTTTTCTGAAATTTGGGTTAAAAAGAAGTCGATTTTATCTTTATACATACTGGCTTAATATTTCAATAGCTGTTAAGGAATCTTTGTGTGATCTCGAGATATTATTGAACATAAATTCATTATATCCGTAGAGTTCTTTAAATTCCAGCAGTTTTTCCTGAAAGAAACTTCCGTCTCCTACAAGGCTTATGTTGCTTATATCGTTGTTGGTACTTTTTTTAGCAACGTTGATCGCCTTTTGTTTTGTTTTATGACAGCAACCTGAAAAAGTAAGGACCATTGAAGGTTCTTTTCCATGTTTTGCTTTGTATTCTGTTCTGAAATTTTGTAATTCTTCTTTCAGATACTCTTTGTTTGATTCTCCATGAAATATGGATCGTGCAAAATTAAGGTCATGCTCTAAAGCGACTTTTAAACCGGAGTGTGAAGAACCCATATACCATACATCCGGAATATTTCCTTTGTAAGGAGGGATAATTAAATCTTTTTTGAGAAATTCACTTTCATCTCTTAAAAAGCTTAATGTAGATTCCAGTTTAGGAAGAAAGGATGAAAAATAATTTTCTTTATCTACATCCACGTTGAAATATTTAAGATCATATTCACCAACGAGGCCTTTAACGAACCCGAGGTCTAATCTTTTGGGATATAAACTGGATAGCAGCTTATAATTGTGAGCCACTCTAAAAGGGCTTTGTAAGGGTAAAATAACTCCTGCAATTCCTATTTTTATTTTTTCTGTTAATCCTAATAAGATGGGAATCAGCATCTCAGGAGTAGACCAGGCCATGTCATGTGCTTTTGAAAAGTAGTTTTCAGTAACCCAGAATCTGGAGAAACCCAGTTCGTCCGCTCTTGTAGCATAGTCAATGATATCGTATAATGATTTCTTAGAATTGTTGAGCGAATTTTCTCTTATGCCAAATTCTAAAAGGCCTATTTTTAATTTATTTGCCATAATAGAGCTATTAAAAGCAGCTACCCCTTACGGAGTAGCTACAGTTTTTTTGTAAAATGTTTCTGATGAATTAAGCAGGACAAACGCAAAGGTTAGTAGATCTGCTGCTTCCAGCAGTACATGTCCAGTGTGAACAATCAAAAACAGATGTTACTAGCTCTTTTCCAGCTTTTACTGATTTCATTTCTTCAGAGTTTAATTGAGATAACTTCTCTTTTTTAAGAGTTAACTTTTTTGTAAGCTTTTTGCTCATGGTTTAAAAATTTTAATTTGTACCTACTCGTTAGCTTTTCGGTTTCCGCTTTATTATCAATTAAATTATATTTTTAAAAATTTGATGATCGACTTATTAAGCAGATCTGGTTTCTCAAATGGAACATAATGAGACGAATCAGGAACGATCAGGAGCTGTGAATTTGGGATACTGCTATTGATCAATTTGGTATGTTCTTCTTTGATCACATCATTGCTTCCCGCGATTACCAAAACAGGATTTTTAATGGTTTTCAGCTGATTTGTCTCGATATGTGGCTGCTGAACCATCAGTTTTATTAATCTTTGGTTAGGAACATCTTTTATTTCAAGTTGCTTTTTAAAGATATCCAGCGTTTTAGTTTCTATGCCTTCCGGATTAAGATTAGCTCCAACAACAATCAGCTTATTAACTAAATCAGGATGATTAATGGTAAATAATAAACCAGTAATTCCGCCATCACTCCATCCGACAATATTGAATTTGTTGATGTTAAGTTCTTTTGTTACTGCCAGTAAGTCATCAGAAAACTTTTCATAAGTATAATCTTCTGTGGAAAGATCTGTACTTCTTCCTTGTCCTCTCGTATCTAATACAATTACTTTGAATTGTTTGGCCAAATCAGGAATCTGATTGTAGAAATCCGATATACTGCCATTGTTCCCATGAAGAAGTACAAGTGGTTCTCCACTTCCATATTCTTCATAATATATTTTAGCATTCTTAAGATCTATATACTTTCCGGATTTATTTTTTCCATAAACCGTTTTTCCTGCCTTCTCTTTATTTTTGTAATAATCAATAAGTGATTGATCTTCAGTATTATTATCTGTTTGGCTTATATTTTTCGGAGTATTTTCATTTTTATCTTTCATATAATTGATATTAATATTGGAGATAAAACTTCCTTTACTGGCTTCCCATTTACCCTGACTTTGATAGCGGAACAGCAGATCATTAGACAATGTTTTTTTTGCAGAAATTCCAAATACGAAGTCTGCATTATCCTGAGGAACACTTTCAACAAGCTGTAAAGTAATCGCCAGCTGATCAAGATCCGTATAAATTAATTTATACTTTTGAAGATCAATGGTTTGCCATCCTGTGGTATTCGTTTTGAATATTATATTTTCATAAAGCAGAGATTGCTGTGGTAAATTATCCTTTACAGAATAGATGTTGAGCTTTAAAGTAATTTCCTTGAATTTAGAACTCGGAATAATGAAAAAATTATAGCTGTTAAGTTTCGTCCACTTATAAATATCGAATATTTGTCCCTGCTCTATGGTTGGAACATTTTTATCAAACATTTTAGAGAAGGTAAGCATAGGTCTTTTTGTATTTCCCAATGCTTCATTTTTTGTTTTTTTCCCAGTTATACTAACTTCTGGAATAATATTAACCTTTTTGCCTAATTTGATATGGGCATCTGTTGTTATCTGCTGTACAGTAACTTTTTTATCATCATACCCATTAGATTCAAATATGATATAGTCACTTTTTTTTGCATTTTCAGGAATATCTATTGAATAGTTACCATTAATATCGGTAATCGTGCTGGTATTTATATTCTCCAAACTTATGGAGCAGTAAGAAATAGCTTGGTTGCTTTCATCGGTAACTTTCCCTGAGATTTTTTGAGAGTAAATAGTTATACTAAGCAAAAGGGCACCTAGTACCGATATAATTTTCATGAGTTAGCTTTTTGTAAATATATTATTTTATTTCATATTAATCACATCTTGAGGAAAAAAAATGTAAAAAAATATTTATCATATATTCTGTTTTTAATCATATTTAATGATTGTTTTTAGTTTATTTCAAAAAAAGCATGTCAAATTTTTATTAAAAATAATTTTTTGAAAAGTGCTTGTGTTCTGTGTTTTTCACGTATTAGTGTATTAAATAACTCTATTTTTTGAAAAAAAATAGAGTTATTGATTTCTTTTAAGCAAAAATGAAGCTCAATGATAAGAAGAGGAAGCTAAAATTATTGATTGGAGCTTTTTATTATACTGCACAATCTTATTGACTGCTTTTCACATGGCCTAATCCCAACTCCTTCATGGAAATTTCACGCATCTCCACTTTTCTTATTTTTCCGGAAATAGTCATTGGGAATTCATCTACAAACTTCCAGTATTTTGGAACTTTATAGTGGGCAATTCTTCCTTTACAGTATTCCTCAAGTTCTTCAGCAGTGAGGACAAATCCTTTTCTCACTTTTACCCAGGCCATTACTTCTTCCCCGAATCTTTCACTAGGAACTCCAATGATCTGAACATCCAGAATGTTGGTATAGGTGTATAAAAAGTCTTCAATTTCTTTTGGTGAGATGTTTTCTCCACCACGGATGATGAGGTCTTTTATCCTTCCTGAAATCGTTATATAGCCGTCTTTATCCATTACCGCCATATCTCCGGTGTGCATCCAGCGGGCATCATCCAGTACTTTTTTTGTATTTTCGGGATCATTCCAGTATTTCAGCATGACAGAGTAGCCTCTTGTACAAAGCTCACCATGTTCCCCGCGCTGAAGAGTTCTGCCATTTTCATCCACAATTTTTATTTCAAGATGATCCTGAACAGTTCCTACTGTACTCACCTGTTTTTCCAATGGCGTTCCTATTAAAGTCTGAGTAGATACGGGTGATGTCTCTGTCATTCCATAGCAAATGCTCATTTCTTTTATATTCATAAGGCTTTCCACCTTTTTCATAATCTCCGGAGGACATACTGAACCTGCCATAACACCTGTTCTTAAGCTTGAAAAATCATAAGTATCAAAATCTTTTACTGCCAGTTCAGCAATAAACATCGTTGGGACACCATACAAAGAAGTACATTTTTCGTCCGAAACGGCTTTTAAGGTAATATCCGGATCAAAGCTATCATTGGGAATGACCATACAGGCACCATGAGCCACGCAGCACATATTTCCGATGACCATACCAAAGCAGTGGTAGAAAGGAACCGGTATACATACACGATCTTTTTCCGTATATTTTAATCTGATACCAATAAAATAACCATTGTTGAGAATATTGTGATGGGAAAGAGTAACCCCTTTCGGGAAACCTGTAGTTCCGGACGTATATTGAATATTAACAGGGTCATCAAACTGTACATGCTCCTCAAAACTGTGAAGAAATTCATCTGAAATATCCTGACCGTTATTCACAAATTCTTCCCAGTTTTCATCAAAGAAAATTTCATGCTCAAGAATAGGGCATACCTCCTTGGCATATTCCACCATTTCTTTGTAGTTGCTGGATTTAAAGCTTAAAGAAGAAAAAATAAAACGAATTTCAGATTGATTAAGGACGTATGTCAACTCATGAGTTCTGTAAGCAGGATTGATATTAACTAAAATAGTTCCTATTCTCGCCGTAGCAAACTGTAAAAGTACCCATTCATAGCGGTTGGAAGACCAGATCCCTATTCTGTCGCCGGCTTTTGCGCCTAAAAGAAGTAAAGCTTTCGCAACAGCAGTGGTCTGATTATAAAATTCCTGGTAAGTAGCTCTGTAGTTCTGATGAACACAGACTAACGCTTCCTGATGGGGGTATTTTTCGACAGTCCTTTTAAGATTGGCTCCGATGGTCTGTCCTAATAATGGAACATCAGAAGTTCCATATACATAAGATAAGGGCATAGTTTAAGATTTGGTGGGCTAAAATTAATGATTATATCCCGAACTATGCCTATGAATATTAACTTTCCTGCGAATCTATTTCTTTAAGTTGGTTTAAGTTTTTATCAAGTTTTCTGATAATAGTACCATAAACCAATCTGTAATAAAACCAGATCATGGATATAGCCAGTAAAGTGCTCACAACTATTCCTACAATAATGATAGTAAGGTTGGAGCCGCTAGGTTGTATATTCTGAGAATTTAAAGTATAAAATATAAATGCTGTCAGTACAAAAGTAAAGACTACTAATAATACAATACTGATTAGAATAAATGCATTGACCGTTGTTTTGAACTTAATAATTCTGGTGATAAGTCCCTTCAGATTTTCCTCAATCTTGATTTTTCGGTAATTCTGATAAAATTTAAAGACAAAATAGGCTGTGATCAATAGACTCAAGATCTTTATAGCTAAATAAACATGACCGAAGTTGTTCTCTACTTCAGGAGCTTCCTGGGCACCAAGCCTTTCTAACATCTTACGGAAACTGTCCGATTCTTCCTCTGGAAAAAGATAAAATAGTCCCAATACAGAAAAGAACAGAAATTCTACAACACTGATCCAGAAAATATATTTCACGTAATTACGTGATTTTCTATTCAACATCTGAAGAATCTCCTTGTTGTCATATTTAGGCTGAACAGGCTGTTCCTGCCATGTTTTTTTTAAACTATCTAAATCAAATTCAGGCATATTTTTCCATCTGTTCTTTAAGGGTTTTCTTTAATCTGTTCATTTTCACACGTGCATTAACTTCAGTGATTCCGAGGTTTTCTGCAATATCCTTGTAAGGCAGATCGTCAAGATACATCATGACAATAGCTCTTTCCACATTAGGAAGAGTCTTGATTACAGTATACAAAAGTGATACCTGTTGTTGTTTTTCATCATCATCTTCCACAAAATCTCTGTGGTTGATGTCCAGCTCATTCGTAGGAAGGCTTTTGCTTTTTTTTCTAAAGAGGGTAATGGCGGTATTGAGCGCTACACGATACATCCAAGTGGAAATCTTGGAATTTCCTTTAAAGGAATCATAACTTCTCCAGAGCTGTAACACGATTTCCTGAAAAAGATCCTCCTCATCCTCCAGAGAATTGGTGTACAGACGCGAAACTTTAATAATCAGTCCCTGATTATCCTTGATAAGTTGCGCAAATTCTTTTTCTCTGGAATCCATAGATATATAATGGCACGAAGATAATGATAAAGTGGTAATTGGTGAAAATTATAATTCAAAATCGTGAAAAGATAAAATTAAAAAAAAGAAGAATAAGTGAAATTCTGTTCTCTCTGTTCTTAGCTTCCTTTGCCTCTTCACCTTTTTACCACAGAATTTATGTATCTTTGCCACCGCGAGAAAATCGGCTTGTTGATTTCCCGTTTTCGGGAGGTAGGAAAGTCCGGACACCATAGAGCAGCAAAGCGGATAACATCCGTCACCCGTGAGGGTAGGACAAGTGCAACAGAAAGCAGGTACAGTTCGGCTGTAGTGAAACCAGGTAAACTCTTTGCGGTGCAATGGTAAGTATATCGGTTCTTTTCAGCAATGGAAATAGGGGCGGCTCGTCCTGAAAACCGAGGGGTAATCAGCTCAAGTGTTACAGCAATGTACCACGTAGATAAATAACAGGCACTTCTTCGGAAGTACAGAATCCGGCTTATAGATTTTCTCGTGATTTTTTTTAAAAAGCTGGAAGTTAGAAGCTTGAAGAGTGAAGTTATTTAAACGTAATGATTTTAAACCTCCATTCTTCAAGCTTCCTCCTTTCATTCCAATTTATTCGCCTTCCAATTGTTTTTTAGATTCCTGTAATTCCTGTCTGTCTTCATCAGAAAGCGTTGGATATTTAAGATCCATTTTCTCCAAAGTATCAATAATAATCTGGATAGCAGCTACTCTTGCAAACCACTTGTTGTCAGCAGGAAGTACATACCATGGAGCATGATCTTTTGATGTTTCATTGATAGCCGTTTCATAAGCTTCCATATATTGATCAAATAAGGCTCTTTCCGGAAGATCTCCTGCCGAGAATTTCCAGTTTTTTTCCTGTTCATCAATTCTGTCTAAAAGCCTTTTTTTCTGTTCGTCCTTAGAGACATGCAAAAAGATCTTTACAATGGTGGTTCCGTTCTGGGCAAGATGTTTTTCGAAATTTCGGATACTTTCATATCTGTTTTCCCAGAATTTACCATCGAAATCTTTTACTGAAGACCATGTTTTTTCACTTAAATTATACTCAGGGTGTACTTTGCAAACCAGGACACTCTCATAGTGAGAACGGTTGAAAATTCCAATCATTCCTTTCTGTGGCAGTGCAAGGTAGTGTCTCCATAAAAAATCATGAGAATATTCTTTAGAGCTTGGCGTTTTAAAGCTGGTTACATTACAGCCCTGAGGATTTACCCCTCCGAAAACATGCTCTATCATACTGTCTTTCCCTGCAGCATCCATTGCCTGAAGCACAACAAGAAGAGACTTGCTTCCATCAGCATATAATTTTTCCTGCAGTTCACGAAGCTTTTCTTTCTCCTGAATCAGCATTGCTGCTCCTTCTTCTTTAGTAAGTTTTCCTTTATATGAGGTTGACGTTTTTTTTATTGAAAATTTTCCATTTATTTTAAAGTCATCTGAGAAATCGGTGTCCATATATTAATATTAAAAGATTATGTTATTAAAATTCAATAGGGTGGGCTTTAGCCCAGCCGTTTTTAAAGAGAAATAAGTCCAAAGGCTTCAGCCAAAACCTAAATACATATAATAATTTCAACACTATTTCCTGCTGCCTATCACCTATCATCTGCAACCTATTCTAATATAAATGTAATAAAAAAACCGCCTCGGTGGAGACGGTTCTTTTATTTTTTTGAGTAGAGATTACTTCGCGGCAGCCTTTTTAGCTAGTTTTGCAGCTTTTTTCTCAGCTTTAGCAGCTTCTTTCTGCTCAGCAGGAGTCAATACTTTTGGCTCAGGTGCGTTAGCATCTACGTTACCTTTGATGTAGATTACACTTCTGTTGTTTGCAGGGTCGTTAGAGAAAACCTCAATCATTTTGTTGAAAGGACCAGGAATAGCAGTGTTGTATCCAACTTTGATCTTAGCTGATTTCCCAGGCATAATCGGATCTTGGCTGAACTCAGGAGTTGTACATCCACAAGAAGGCTTTACATTGGAAAGGATCAATGGCTTATCACCAGAATTCGTTACAGTAAAGAATCTTGTACCATCAGCGTTAGGCTTAAGAGTTCCGTAATCGAAAGTCGTTTTATCAAATGTAATAGTTTGTGCAGATGCAAGAGCAAATGTCCCGAATAATGCAATTCCTGCAATTAGTTTTTTCATATTCTTGAATGTTAATATGTTTGTTAGATAAATTTTGTGAAACAAAGTTAAAAATTATTTTAATTCATGCTTAAAAATTTTTTTCTTTAGACTATTTTTGCAAATTGCAAGCCAAAGAAATAGAATTTATGCAGATTTCAGAAAAGTACAATCCACAGGAAACAGAACAAAAATGGTACAGTTACTGGTTGGAAAACAAATTTTTCCATTCAGAACCTAATGACAAACCACCATATACCATAGTCATTCCTCCGCCAAACGTGACGGGGATACTACACATGGGACATATGTTGAACAATACCCTTCAAGATGTTCTGGTCCGTCGTGCAAGAATGCGCGGATTTAATGCTTGTTGGATTCCGGGAACAGATCACGCTTCAATTGCTACTGAAGCTAAAGTTGTTGCTAAACTGAAGTCTGAAGGAGTCAATAAGTCAGATATTACCCGTGAAGAGTTTTTAACTCATGCATGGGACTGGACCAATAAATATGGAGGAACCATCCTTGAGCAGTTGAAAAAGCTGGGATGTTCATGTGATTGGGACAGAACCCGCTTCACATTGGAAGATAAACTTTCGCAGCAGGTTATTAAAAGTTTTGTAGATCTATACCATAAAAGATTAATCTACAGAGGTTATAGAATGGTCAACTGGGATCCGGAAGCGAAAACCAATATCTCTGACGAAGAAGTAATATTTAAAGAACAAAACGGGAAATTATATTTCCTTAAATATAAAATCGAAGGATCTGAAGAATTTCTTTCAGTTGCTACTACGCGTCCTGAAACTATTTTTGGGGATACCGCTGTATGTATCAATCCTAATGATGAAAGATATGCTCACCTGAAAGGTAAAAATGTAATTGTACCGATTGTTGGCAGAGTAGTTCCAATCATTAAAGACGAATATGTTGATATTGAATTCGGAACCGGAGCGTTGAAAATTACTCCTGCACATGATATCAATGACTACGAAATCGGACAGAAACATCAGTTGAAAATGATTGATGCGCTGGATGATGACGGAAATCTTAATGAGCATGGTTTACATTATGCAGGAAAAAACAGATTCGACGTAAGAAAGCAGATTGCTAAAGAACTTGAAGAAAAAGATCTTTTGCTTAAAGCTGAAGATTATGTAAATAAAGTGGGAACTTCCGAGAGAACAGGCGCTGTTATTGAACCTAAAGTTTCAGTACAGTGGTTCCTTAAAATGTCTGAAATTGCTAAACCTGCATTGGATGTAGTAATGGATGATGAGGTTAAGTTCTATCCTGAAAAGTTCAAAAATACCTACAAGCACTGGATGGAAAACATCCGTGACTGGAATATCTCCCGTCAGCTTTGGTGGGGACAGCAGATTCCTGCCTATTACTTTGGAGAAGGAGATGAAGATTTTGTAGTTGCTGAAACTAAAGAAGAAGCTTTAGAACTGGCAAAACAGAAAACAGGAAACTCAGGTCTGACTATAGAAAACCTTAGACAGGATGACGATGCATTGGATACATGGTTCTCATCATGGTTATGGCCAATGTCTGTATTTGACGGATTACTTGATCCTGAAAATAAAGATATCAACTATTATTATCCAACATCTGATTTGGTTACAGGTCCGGATATTATTTTCTTCTGGGTAGCCAGAATGATTATGGCCGGATTGGAATATAGAAAAGAAGTTCCGTTTAAGAATGTTTATTTTACAGGAATTGTAAGAGATAAGCAGAGAAGAAAGATGTCTAAATCTCTTGGAAACTCTCCGGATCCTCTTGAATTAATGGATAAATACGGAGCAGATGGAGTACGTGTAGGTATTCTATTGAGCTCTGCAGCTGGAAACGACCTTCTTTTTGATGAAGATTTAATGCTTCAGGGAAGAAACTTCATGACGAAGATTTGGAATGCATTCCGTTTAATCAATATGTGGAATCATGAAGATAAACCTGCTATTGCTACAGATAATCAGGCTATTGAATGGTTTGAAAATAAATTGAACAAAACAATTGCTGAAATTAATGATCAGTTTGAGAAATTCAGAATTTCTGATGCCCTTCATTTGATCTATAAATTAATTTGGGATGATTTTTGTGGTTGGTACCTTGAAGCCATCAAGCCAAATTATGGAGAAGGAATTTCTAAAGAAGTATATAACAAAACCATCTATTTCTTTGAAGAACTAATAAAGCTTCTTCATCCGTTCATGCCTTTCTTAACAGAAGAATTATGGCAGACTATTTCAGAAAGAAGTATTGATGAGGCTTTGGTAATTGCTCAGCAGAAAGAAGCAGAAGCATTTGATGAGACAATTATCAAAAACTTCGAAACAGCGGCAGAATTAATTTCTGGAGTTAGAAACTACCGTCAGACAAAAGGCATCTCACCAAGGGAAGCCGCTGAGGTTTATACTAATGCTGCTGAATTTGCCAATGAAGCTGTGATAAGAAAACTGGCTAATATTTCTGAAATCCATTTCGGACAGAAAACGGATAAGCCAAGCTTTACTTTCCTGGTAGGAGCTACAGAAGTTTCTATCCCTTTAAGTGAAAACTTAGATTTAGGAGAAGAAAAAGCTAAAACTGAAGAAGAAGTAAAATATTTAAAAGGATTTTTAGTTTCAGTAGAAAAGAAGCTTTCCAATGAGAAATTTGTAGCGAATGCAAAACCAGAAGTTGTAGAGGTTGAGCGTCAGAAACAAAAAGATGCTTTGGATAAGATTGCGATCCTTGAAGAAAAACTGAAAAGTTTATAAAATATAGACAATAAATTTTGTCAAAATCTCAGGCTGGATACACATGAACAATTGTATCCAGCCTGATGGTTTAAAAGAATAAATACAATGACACACATAGAAAACATAAAAAAACTATTCTCGAAAGACTTTGTAGAAAGTCCGTTACTGGAAAGTTTTGAAGTAGGAAAGATTTACCTTTCCAGTGGTAAGCTGGTTGCCTGCGATCCATTGATCACCAATGATATGCTTCCTTTCACCACAGAATTTCCGAAAGGAGATTTTTCTGTCATGTTGCATAAAGAAAGAGAAAGCAACTGTGTGGCCTATACTGAAATTATTTTCAATAATTCTGAAATTAAAGAATGGAAAATGGCCACTACAGCGGGGCAGAATATAAAAGATCTGGCGAAAGAAGAAGTTTTTGGATATCCTGTAGAAAGTGGTATGGGATGCTTCATGGATGTTGATACCCAAAATAGTCTCAACGATCTGGAGCAGAGGTTGTATCAAAATAAAGGAGGAGATTTCATGGGAATCTACGAAGAATTTTTCCATGATTATTTCTTTGATGAAAATGGAGCTATAGATCAGTATGCCTTCCTGAAACCAGCAAAAGAACATCCCGGAACTATATTTGCTTTTGAAACCGGATATGGAGAAGGATTTTATGCAAGTTATATAGCTTACAGCAAAGATCAACAACCAGTGAAAATAATTACTGAATTTATTGAAATAAGTTAATTTTAAATTAGTTATTTTTGAAGCGCAATTTTTGTCAGGTATAAATTTTAAAGCTAATACAAAAACACAATGAATTTCTCATCAGAACAACCCCGAATTATTGTTGTAGGGAGCTCCTCTATAGATTTGGTTCTTGAAACCGAAAAAATTCCTATGCCCAATGAGACCGTTTTAGCCATTAAATCAGATAGCTATTTTGGAGGAAAAGGGGCTAATCAGGCGGTAGGTACTGCCAGGTTGGGAGCAAGTGTATATTTTATAGGATGTGTGGGGATGGATCCTCTTGGGCAGCAGATCATGAGGAATCTGGTAAGTGAAAATGTAAATGTAGGCTTTGTTCATGAAACAGATAAGGACGCTACAGGGACAGCCTATGTAACGACCTCTCACGGAAATGCAGCTATTGTGGTAGTTCCGGCAGCCAATAAATACCTTAGCAAACCTCATATAGATGAGGCTGAAAAATATTTTCATACTGCAGATCTTGTACTGATACAACTTGAGATTTCTATGGATGTAGTAGAACATACCGTTAGAAAAGCTAAGCAGTACGGAAAGAAGGTCGGTTTATATGCTTCTCCTGCCATGAGAGTCAGAGAAGATATCTTAGAAATGGTTGACTTTATTGTAGCCAAGAGTAATGAACTTTACATTATTTTCGGAGAAGAAAAAAGAGAAGAAGTTCTTAAGAAATATTTCAATAAAGTTTTCGTAAGAGATGACACCAATTCAACTATTTATTTTGATGGTACAGAGATGAAATATTACAGAAATGATAAAGATGAAAAAGTTCATAAAATGGGAATGGGAGATGCATTTACATCAGGATTTGCCATTGCGCTTTGCCATGGGAATTCTATAGAAGAATGTGTTAAATTCGGAAATGAAGTTTCATCAAGAGTGTCCGGAGGTAAAGGCTCTCAGACCGGACTGCCAAGAATCTCAGATTTCTTTTCCTAAAACTATTTACGACATATCAAAAGTCTGAAACTTAACATAAAAATATAAGTAAAATGTCCACTTTTATAGTGGATTTTTTCTTTTTATACTATGGAAAAACTAATATTAACCACAGAAGATCATACTCCGCTGGCTGTCCATCTCTTTAAACCGGAAAAAGATAATGGGAAACTACTGCTGATCAACTCTGCAACAGGAGTAAAACAACAGGTGTATTTTTCCTTTGCCAGCTATTTCGCTGAACAGGGTTTCACCGTAATTACTTATGACTACAGAGGAATAGGACTTTCCAAGCCAAAAAATATGAGAGGATTCCATGGCTCAATGAGGGTATGGGGCTCAAAAGACTATAAAGCTTTAACTCAATATATCAAAAAAGATTTTAAAGAACACAAAAAGTACTGCCTGGGTCATTCTGTAGGAGCATTAATCCTGGGAATGAATCAGGATTCTGAAATGTTTGAAGAATTTGTCTTTGTAGGAACACAAAATGCCTTCGTTGGAAACCTTAAAGGAATGACAAAAGTGGAAGCTTATTTAGGCTTTGGAATTGCCCAGCCATTAACAACTTCATTGTTAGGATATTTTCCTGCACATTGGTTTGGACTGGGAGAAAGTCTTCCAAAAAATTGCGCATATGACTGGAGAACCTTAATTTTAAACAAGAAATCAACCAACAGGCTGTTGGAAAAAATTGAGAATTTCTCTGAAAATTTGACGCAGAAAGTATTTGTAATTCGGGCTGAAGATGATATCTGGCTGACAGAAAGAGGAGTATTAAGCTTATTAAATAATACCTATCCTAATCTAAAACCAACTTACAGACTAGTGACAGTTTCAGAGTCCGATAAAAAAGAAATCGGGCATATTAATTTTTTCAGGAGTTACAACAGCAAACTTTGGGATATTATTTTAAATGAACTGATAGATAAATGAAAAGTACGATTGACAACACAGTAGCATTTGTAAAAGAAAAATTAGAAGGAGCAGAAGCAGGACATGACTGGTTTCATATTGAAAGAGTCTGGAAACTTGCTGCCCAGATAGCAGAAACAGAAGATTGTGACAAAGAAGTAGTAGAGCTGTCTGCTCTTCTTCATGATATTGCAGATCCCAAATTTCATAATGGTGATGAAACCATTGCTCCCAAAATATCCAGAACATTTCTTGAAGAACAGAATGTTTCTGAAGAAATCATTCAGAAGGTTTTATTTGTGATCGAAAATATTTCGTTCAAAAACAGAGATCAGGCGCCAGTAAATCCGCCTATTGAACTGCAAATTGTGCAGGATGCCGACCGTATTGATGCCATTGGAGCTATTGGAATTGCCAGAACATTCAACTTTGGAGGTTTTAAGAATAACCTGATGTATCACCCTGATATAAAACCCAAACTGGGAATGTCTAAAGAAGAGTATAAAAAATCTGATGGAACTACCATTAATCATTTCTACGAAAAACTATTGCTTCTGAAAGATATGATGAATACTCCAAAAGGAAAAAAAATGGCCGAAGAAAGACACCATTATATGCTGAATTTCCTCGACCAGTTTTATAAAGAATGGAATGTAGATTAGAAAATATTATATCCAAGAATTAAGGATACATATTTAAGATCTGCAGTCGCAGAATTTCTTTTTTCATCCAGTAAATTAGTATTTGTATTATATCTTGCTTCGATGCTGTATTTATTCTTGTAGTTGAAGCCTACACCCAATACAACACTTTTAAAATTTTGGGACGGAGATAATTGCAGTTTGTCAAAAACCGTCCCATCATAATCTAAATCAATGCTCTCAGATGAGCTGGTTTTAAACGAAAGGATATTAATTCCGGCATTGATAAATATTTTTGAATCATCATTGATATACATATAATGTCTTAAGCTAAGCGGAAGACTGAAGAATGCATAATTCTCCAGATGCATACTATATAAATTATCGCTTGTTTTAATCGTTGATTTATTGTTGTAAAGAGAGTAGGTAGGTTCCAGTACTAATGACCATTTGTTTTTGTTGAATGGTAATACAATTTCCGCCTCTACACCTATTCTTACCCCTGTTTTAGAAGAGAACCCTTCATTGCGGTATGTTTGCTCTATTTTTAACGGAGAGTAGAAATTAGCTCCCGGTCTTACGCTTAGGTTAAATTTTGCTTTCTTTTTCGTTTCTGTGAATGATTGCTCACCATCTGAGACTGCTCCGGAAAATTTACTGTTGTATACGCTGAAGATCTTTTTTAAATCGCTGGTTGTATATTTTGTTTTTGCTGCCAGAGCCTGTGCATTGGTATCGCCTGAAAAAATTGTTTTCAGTTGATTGATATAATCATCATTGGTTGCAATCTGTGAACTGCTGCCGTTGAAATAATATTTTTTGTAGATCAATGGCTGGATAGACGAATCTGAATCCGAATAAAAATATCTTTCAAAATTTTGTTTCTGATAGAAATACAGGTTTTTATTTCCTTTCACAACTTCTTTTAAGAAAACGATTCCTTTTTTAAATTCAGGGTCTTTATTGTTGGAAAGGTCATCAAGATGATCAGATGAATAATCAATATCACCATTGTAGCTGATAAACTTTACCTCATTATAAATTCCAAATTCTTTAATTGAAATGGGAGTACCGGTGTTTTCTGCTGAAGTTTCATCTGTTTTGTAAATGAAATTTTCAGGAGTACTTACCCATCCCTGATTTTTGATGAGTACCTCTTTTTTTACATCATTGCCATTGATGATGTACCCTTTTTCGAATTTTACCTGAGCGCAAATAAGCACTATACAGAAGGAAAGTAGTACCGAGAATGTTTTTTTCATGGTTAATTAGGATTAAAAATTTGGGCGCAAATATAGATAAAATAGAGAGAAGAAGTATCTTTGTAAAATATGACACTCATTATTTTTATAATATTCCTTGCTTCTGTTCTTTGTTTGGTCCTGTTTAAGGTTACATCAGGAAGTATGGCGAAGTGGGCAAAACTGTTTCGTATTGTAACACTGGTCTTTTCAATTTCTGTTTTTACATACTGGTTTATCAAGAAAAGTGCGGTGGCATTTGTAGATAATTCTGTTGGACTGCAGGTTGTCAATAAACTACCTCAGGCATTAGACTTTTACCTTATTAATGTCAATAAAACAGATAAAAATACTACCCTTGAACCAAAACATATTGGGAAAATACGTCCGGAATATTACAGAATAGAATATCTGAAAATGGATAAGTCTGATGAATATTGGATTGCAGGGTATCTGGGAAAGAAAAATCTTGTATACTTTTCTCAACATTCTGTGCCCAATAAAAATATTGATCAGATTGTAGAAGTTCAAAACTACATTAACCAAAGTATGAAACTTTCTGAGACTGCCAAAAAACAGGTAGATGCCTATAATTATGAGAATACAAAGCTGGGCATCTGGATTACACTGGATTTTCTTCTTCTGTTTCTCAATCTGGTACTGCTTCTTCGAAAAAATAAATAAAAAAAGGAATGAGACTTTACTGCTCATTCCCCATTTTTTGTTTTTAAGGATAATCCAGAATCTGCATGACCTGTTCTTTACATTCTTCAGGACATGCTCGTATGAGTTTATCCTTAGTATGTTTATTAATACTTTGAGGGGTAATCCATTCCGTTTTATCGGAATTCAGACTGTGGCTGTCATATACTCTTTTTATGGTGTTGTTGTCATAAAAAATATATTCATCACCAAGCCAGTTATTGGCAACACTGATTGTACAAATTTCCTTTTCCATGATTTATGTTTTTTAAAGTATAATGATTTCCGAAAAACATTATACTCTAATATACGAGTTTTTGTGATGAAAAGGATTGAATTGCTGGTTAAAAGTATATCGAAATTATTCTATTTGAATTGATCTTATTAAAAAAGTGTTCCTGTACTCTCTGTAGCCATTTGAGGAATATGAATATCAGTTTTCCATTCCTCATTTACTTTCTTGATGAAATAAGCTGATAATAATGGAGAGGCCTTTTCAATATTCTGATGTACGAAAAAGTAAAGATTCTGAAGACCATTTTTCTTCCATTGAGTAAGATGCTTCAACCAGTCATCCAGTCTTTCATAATCACTTTCTGCATTGGCACCCACATACCGGATAAATGCATTGGGAGTGGTAAGACGCATATGGAGCATATCTCTTCTTCCTGCAGTATCTACAATAATATTGGTGATGTTATGAGCTTCAAAAAGGTCACAGGTTGTATTCAGAATTTCCTCATTGGTAAACCATTCTGTATTTCTGAGTTCTATAGCTAATGGTACTTCTTTTGGCCATTCTTTTACAAATTTTTCCAGTCTGTCATAATCCTTAGGCTTAAAATTATCATGAAGCTGAAGGAAAGCCATTCCTAGTTTCTCATCAAAATTGATAACGGAAGATGCAAATTGGGTCACAGGATCTGTCACATCAATCAGTCTTCTGAAATGGGAAACAGTATTGGTGATCTTTGGAAAGAATTTAAAATCTGCCGGAGTCTTTTCTTTCCAGGTGGTTACCTGATCAGGAGTAGGCATTCCGTAGAAAGTAGCATTCAGTTCGATAGAATTAAACTGAGTGGCATAGTACGTCAGTTCATCCTTAGTTCCTTTAGGATAAAATCCTTTAAGGTCGGTCTTATTCCATTTGGCACATCCGATAGAAATATTTTCCAGTCCTTTTTTATTAAGAGCCAGCATTTCTTTGGTTTTAGGATGGTCTTTAGGTAATGTGAAATCTATTTTTGAAGGGTCTTCTACTTGTCCGAATTTCATATCTGTAGTTTTGGTATTAAACAATAAACACAAATATAAACCAAAAATATCAGAGCATTCTATGATTCCTACGGAAAATAATTAGACAGAATCAGCATTGAAAACGACAAAAGCACACCTCTCGGTATGCTTTTGCAAAATATAGCGTGTTTATTACTTGATCCTATGCCTCGCAGCTTGAACACGATACGAAGTTAACCATCATTTCTTTTGAAACCGATGAACTTCTTTGGTAGTAAAGTGTTTTTACTCCTTTTTTCCAAGCTTCAATATAAAGGTAGTTGACATCTTTTACAGGCATTGTAGAAGGAATCTGAAGATTCAGAGATTGTGCCTGATCAATGTATTGCTGTCTTTGTGCAGCCTGAGAGATAATCTCCATTGGAGAGATTTCTTTGAACGTTTTGAATACTGCTTTTTCTTCAGGAGTAAGCTCATTCAGGTGCTGTACGGATCCATGGTTGAGCATGATTGTTCTCCATGTTTCTTCGTTATCCAGTCCTTTTTCTTTCAATAGTTTTGCAAGGTATTTATTCTTACGCATAAAGTTTCCTTTCGCAAGACCTGCTTTATAATAGTTAGAAGAGAAAGGCTCAATTCCAGGAGAAGTCTGTCCTAAAATTGCTGAACTTGAAGTCGTAGGAGCAATAGCCATTGTAGTGGTATTTCTTAACCCGTATCCTTTCAATACTTCCGGTTCTCCATAGATGTTGGCAAGCTCTCTTGAAGCCTGCTCAGCCTGTTCTTTGATATGTCTGAATGCTCTTGCGTTGAACTGAGTTGCCTCAAAGCTTTCAAACGGAATCATATTTTTCTGTAAATAAGAATGGTAACCTAAAACTCCTAATCCAAGAGCTCTGTGACGCATCGCGAAGTTTCTTGCTCCCTGTAGGTAATAGTTACCATCAGTTTTGTCAATAAACTCTGATAATACAGCATCAAGGAAGTATACTGCTAATTTTACAGCATCTGTATCTTTCCACTCATCGTATAATTCAAGGTTCATAGAAGACAGACAGCAGATGAAAGACTCTTCCATTGTAGAAGGAAGCATGATTTCAGAACAAAGGTTACTCGCATTTACCGTCATTCCTAAATCTTTATAAACCTGAGGTTTGTTTCTGTTCACGTTATCTGTAAAGAAAATATACGGAAGACCTTTTTGCTGGCGGCTTTCCAATACTCTTGCCCAAACCTTACGTTTTTCCATATCACCGTCAATCATGTCCTGCATCCAGTAATCTGGTACACACACTCCGGTAAACAGGTTTTGAATCGGGCTACCGATATCTTTAATGGATAAAAATTCTTCAATATCTCCGTGGTCAATATCTAAGTAAGCAGCAAAAGCTCCTCTTCTTACGCCTCCTTGTGAAACAACATCCATAGCCGTATCAAAAAGCTTCATGAATGAAACTGCTCCTGAAGATTTTCCGTTATCCGTTACAGCGGTTCCTCTGTTTCTTAATTCTCCAAAATATCCTGAAGTACCCCCTCCGATTTTAGTCTGCATGATGACTTCTCCCATTTTGTGAGTAATCCCTTCAATACTGTCCGGAATGTGAGCGTTGAAACACGAGATAGGAAGACCTCTTTCTGTTCCCATGTTAGCCCATACAGGAGAAGAGAAACTGATCCATCCTTTTGTGATCATTTCTTTGAATGCCGGTTGAAGTTCAGGTTTGTACAACCTTTTTGCAGCGGCAGTGGTAATTCTGTCGATAGCTCCGTCTACCGTTTCACCTTTCAACAGATATCCTCTGTTCAGCATTTGCTCAGACTCTTCATTGAGCCACCATATATTTGAATTTTGCTCTTCCATAGATGTTATATTTTCGAATTCCGGAATGAGAGAATCACTCCGGAATTTTGTTTTTTTATATTATTGATTGTAAAATTTCTACTTTGTGGGAACCGTTCAACCCGCTTTCGTCTCTTAATCTCTGAAATTCTTTAAAAGACGGAATATTCAAAACTTCATGCTGAACTTCTTCATTAGCGTAGTTTGAATAATGTACAAAAGTAACGCCGTCTTCCTTTACAAAAACTTTGTATTCAAAAGAGGAAGCATCTAAATTTTTAAAATCTTCCAGAAACTTTTGGATATTGGTTTTATTGTTTGGAACAAATTCGGGGTTTACCGTATAGCTTACTATTACATTGATCATTTCTTTTGTATTTGTGCTTTATTAATGAACAGCAATTCCACTTATGAATCAGAAAAGGATTAATCCCGATACTGACTGCTTTGACGCTCGCTTCGCTCGCGCCTCCGTATTAGAACAAATCGTTTGCTGTAATACTTTTATCGTGCTTCGTGTAATCTACAGGTCTTTTTGCAAAGAAATCATCTAATGAATTGGCGAAAACTTCCTCTTCGAACCATACCATTGGTTTATATTGTTCCGGAGTGATGTTGTATCTTGTTTTCATGTTGATTTTCTTCAAGCTGTCATCTACACGGTATTTCATGAAGTTTAATAAATCTTCTTTAGAAACATTGTCGATTTCTCCTAGTTCAAAGATCCAGCTAAGGATATCACCTTCTCTTGCGATAGATTCATCCACTAACGTGTAGATATCTTCAATATCGCTGTCTGTTAATAAGTCAGGCTGTTCTTCACGGATTTTGTTGATCAGGTAGATTCCTGCATTGGCGTGAATTTGTTCATCTACGGAAGTCCATGCGATGATATTGGAAACATTTTTCATAAACCCTTTGAATCTTGTGAAAGAAAGGATGATGGCAAACTGCGAGAAAAGAGAAACATTTTCTACTAAAATACTGAATAACAGTAAAGCAGAAACATACTCTTTAGGGGTTGCAGAATTAGCATGTTTTAAAGCATTTCCTAAGAACTCAATTCTCCCTTTTACCGCAGGAATTTCGATCACGTTAAGGAATTCGTCGTTATATCCTAATACCTCTAATAAACGGGAATATGCTTCAGAATGACGAAACTCGCATTCTGCAAAAGTAGATCCTAATCCATTGAATTCCGGCTTTGGTAGGTGGTTGTATAAATTCCCCCAGAATGTCTTTACAGACACCTCGATCTGTGCAATGGCTAACAGCGCATTTTTCACAGCATGCTTTTCATGTGGTTCCAACTGCGAATGAAAATCCTGAACATCTGCAGTAAAGTCCACTTCGGAATGTACCCAGAACGATTTGTTGATTGCCTCTACAAATTGAAGAACCTCCGGGTATTCAAATGGCTTATAACTTACTCTTTTATCAAAAATTCCCATATTAAATATCTTTATAATTAAATAATTTAGATCCCTGTGGATAACGTTCCTGAAATACTTAACTTTTTGTTTATCTGTGAGTTGCTAAATAAAGTTATTCACTTCCGTAAATTCATATTTCTTGTAAAGAACTAATAGCAAAGTTCGAAAAAAAGAACTGATTTTGAAAGAGGTAAATACTAATCGGTTGACTTTTAGCCTGAAAAGTTTTCCACATTTACATGAAACTGGCTCGAATAATAGGCTAGACCGCTATCTAAGGGGTAAATAGATGGAAAACCGTAGTTACAGTTAAACAGAATTTTATAAAGTACTATTAATAAAGGTTTAAACCGTTAAACAAAAAAATATTTGAATAAATTTTTATTCTTGTAACAATTTGAAAATATCATCTACTTATTGGGTATAAAACATACATCACTTAATGTTAGTAATTCAGGATTTAAATAAGTCATACGATACAGGGAAAAGCAAGCTTCATGTTCTCAAAGGAATTAATCTGAATATTTCTGAAGGGGAGTTTGTTTCTATTATGGGAAGTTCCGGTTCCGGAAAATCTACGCTTCTTAATATTATTGGGATTCTGGATGAAAAAGATTCAGGAACCTATGAATTGGATGGTGTTCCTATTGAACATTTATCTGAAATAAAAGCTGCAGAATACAGAAGTAGATTTTTAGGATTTATTTTTCAGTCTTTTAACCTTATCAATTATAAAACAGCTTTGGAAAATGTAGCTCTTCCTCTGTACTATCAGAATGTACCGAGAAAAGAACGAAATCTGAAAGCTATGGAATATCTGGAGAAAGTAGGACTTGTACAATGGGCCAATCACCTTCCTAGTGAGCTTTCCGGAGGACAGAAGCAGAGAGTAGCTATTGCAAGAGCTTTGATTACCAATCCAAAAGTGGTACTGGCAGATGAGCCTACCGGAGCATTGGACTCCAAAACCACTCATGATATTATGAAACTGCTTCAGGATATTAATAATGAGGGAAAAACAATCATTGTTGTAACCCACGAACCTGATGTTGCTGCACAAACCAAAAGAAATGTAATACTGAAGGACGGGATTATTGAAAGTGATGAGTTTATTAAGCAGATTGTATTATAGGTGAATGGTGAACAGTCAATTTTGCTTCGCAAGTGAATTGATAATGAAGAGGGAAAATAATTAATAACACACACAAATGAATATGAAAAAAAATAAAAATGTTTTTAAATCTGAACCATTATAAACTTGATGTTTATCAGTCAGTCAGAGAATTAAGAATAGAATGTTATAAGATTTTATCTAAAATTCCTGATCATGAAAAATTTAATATAATCGACCAGATACGGAGAGCTTCTACTTCAGTGTTATTAAATATTACCGAAGGGTGTTCAAGAAAATCTGAACTGGAAAGGAAAAGGTATTTTGAAATTGCCAGAGGTTCGGTTATTGAGTTGGATTCTTGTTTTGATATCGTTATCGAATGTAATTATATTAAAATAGAGGAATTAACAAAAATTGGAAATTTAATAAAAACAGCATTTATCTTGTTAAGTAAAATGTTGAAAAAAGATTAGAAATGTGAAAATGAATTTTGCTTCGTAATTAAAGACTGATGAAGAATAAATTGACAATAAAGTTAATTGACTTCGAAGAAAATTGAAAGCGAAGCTAATTGACTTTTTTACAATGTAAAAAAATAAAAACTATGTTTGACCTAGATCGTTGGCAGGAAATATTCAGTTCTATCCGTAGTAATGTACTTCGGACAGTACTTTCAGGGTTTACGGTAGCTTTGGGACTGTTTATTTTCATTGTACTTTTCGGAATTGGGAAAGGACTTCAGAATGCATTTTCCGAAGGATTTTCAGGAGATGCCAAAAACCTGATCACCATCAGTACAGGAAAAACAACATTGGCTTATAAAGGATTACAGTCAGACCGAACGGTTACTATGAATAACAATGACTATGATTTCCTTATTAATGCTGAAAAGAAGAATGTAGGTGCTTCAAGTCCCAGATATAATGCCAGTTTAATGGTGAAGTATGGAAAAGAGAGCGGAATATATCAGGTACATGGAGCGGAGCCGGGAGAGCAGGTCATTGAAAACAGAAAAATGATTGACGGCAGGTATATTACGCCCCGAGATCTGGAAGGAAAACAAAATGTGGCAGTGATCGGAAGAATGGTACAGAGAGATTTGATTAAAAATGGAAGTCCTGTAGGAAAAGAACTGGACATTAATGGAACCATGTTTAAAGTGGTAGGAGTATTTTCTGATGATGGTGGAGACTGGGACGAAAGACATATTACTGTGCCTATTACGACCTTGCAACAAATGAAAAAAGGCTCGGATACAGTAAATATAGCCTATATTACATACAATGATAAACTGACTCCGGATCAGGCCATTAAGTATGGTGATGAGCTTAAAGATAAATTCAAAGCGAGAAAAAGTGTTTCTCCTGATGATGAAAATGGGGTTCGTGTCTGGAATAATGCCCAAAACATGAATGACACATTTGAGTTTATGGCAGTGCTTACAGCGATTGTCGGGTTTATTGGTATGGGTACATTGCTTGCGGGAATTATCGGGATTAGTAACATAATGGTGTATATTGTAAAAGAAAGAACCAAAGAGATTGGAGTACGAAAAGCTATTGGAGCAAAGCCAAGCGGAATTGTAGGGCTGATTGTTCAGGAAAGTGTTGTCATTACAGTAGTATCCGGACTTATTGGAGTAGGAATAGGCGTTTTGACATTAAGCCTTATTGGGAACAGTCTTGAAGAGTTTTTTATTAAAAGCCCAAGCGTAGGATGGGGTTCTATTATTATGGCGTTCATTGCTTTGATTTTTTCAGGACTAATTGCAGGTTTTGTACCTGCATACAGAGCTTCAAGAATTAAACCGATCGAAGCATTGAGAACAGAGTAATTTGTGAAAAAAGACAAACGAATTAATGGAATTCATAATTTATAACTTATAATTCAACAAGGTGAATATCATATTTAAAAAAGACACTTGGCAGGAAATTTATTATTCATTGAGGAATAATAAACTCCGAACGTTTCTTACCATGATTGGAGTAGGATGGGGGATGTTTTTGTATGTAAGCCTTCTTGGAGCTGCAAAAGGAATGGAAAATGGTTTTGATAAATTATTTTCCGGTTTTGCCACCAATTCAATCTTTCTGTGGGCACAGAAAACGTCAATTCCTTATGAAGGATTTCCTAAAGGAAGGGAAGTTCACCTGAAGCTGAACGATATGGAAATGCTGAAAAGAAAAGTGACAGCCATAGATTATATATCGCCACAAAATGCAAGAGGAAGCTTTACGGGAACACCGGGAGAAGCCATGTCAAGAAACGGGAAGAACGGAACCTATTCGCTTACCGGAGATTACTCTGTAGGAAATAAAATTTCAGAAAAGAAGCTGATCTTCGGACGCTATATCAATGATGCCGATGTTTCAGGAAATAAAAATGTAGTAGTTATCGGAGAAGAGATTTATAAAAACTTCTTTGATGGCAAGAAAAAAGAAAATCCAATAGGAAAATCGATCAATATTAAAGGACTATTCTTTAATGTAATTGGAGTTTTCCGTATGAAAAAAGGAGGTGGATTCGAAAATGATCAAACAGCTTTCATCCCACTTTCTACGTATACGAAAATGTATAATGCAGGAGAACAGATTGACATGTTTGCTATCGTAAGTAAACCAAATGCCAATGTAAACTCTGTAGAAGAAGACGTAAAACAGGTTTTGAAAACAAAAAATAAAGTTTCACCTGAAGATACCAATGCGTTTGGAAGTTTCAATCTTGGAAAAGAGTTTAAAAAACTGACAGGTTTCCTTACGGGAATGCAGTTGCTAACCATTATCGTGGGTACACTGACGATTCTTGCGGGAGTTATTGCTATTTCGAATATTCTCCTGATTACAGTAAAAGAAAGAACCAAAGAAATCGGGATTAGAAGAGCGTTAGGAGCAAAACCGGCAGAAGTAAGAAATCAGATTTTACTGGAAAGTGTTGTGATCACACTCTCCTCGGGATTATTAGGTTTTATGTTTGGAATTTTTGTATTGATGATTCTGAATGCAGCCACCCAGGGACAGGATTCATTTCCTTTTTATAACCCGACAGTCAACTATGGAAACGTATTTGCAGCGATGGCTGTAATGGTAATTTTAGGGTTGGTAATCGGGATGATCCCTGCGCAGAGAGCCGTAAAGATCAGACCTATTGAAGCATTAAGAACAGAATAATTAATTTTCACATCATTCAATCTATTTAATAAAAAATAAACTATACATATGAAAAAGAAATTCACCTGGAAAAAAGCCATTTATATTGTGTTGGGGCTTTTATTTGCAGTGGCATTGTTCTCAGGGCTTGGCTATTTTATCAAATCTAATTCCAAAGAAAGCGAGGCTTTTCTTACCCGTAAGCCTACTATTCAGAATATGGATGATAAAGTAATGGCTACGGGGAAAATTGTTCCAAAAGAAGAAATTGAAATCAAACCCAATATTGCGGGGATTATAGAAAAAATCTTAGTAAAAGAAGGAGATAAAGTAGAGGTGGGGCAGCTGATTGCTACCGTAAAGATTGTTCCAAGTATTTCTGAAGTAAATGCTTCTCAGCAGGAAGTTCAGAATGCGCAGATCCAGATCAGCAATGCTCAGATGAATGTAGGAAATATGCAGAAGCAATTTGAAATGCAGGAGAGACTCTACAAACAGGGAGTTGCTTCTAAACAAGAGTACCTGAACTCTCAGCAGCAATTGTTTTCTCAGCAACAGACTTTGAAAAATGCTCAGCAGCAATTAAATACCGCTCAAAAAAGACTTCAGATCGCTAAAACAGGGGCAACTCCTGAACTTAAAGGACAGGGCTTAGCTACCACAGAAATCCGTTCCAAAGCTTCAGGTACCGTACTGGAAGTTCCTGTAAAAGCAGGAAGCCAGGTGATTGAAGCCAATAACTTTAACGCGGGAACAACAATTTGTTCAGTAGCAGATTTAAATGTTCTGATCTTTAAAGGTGAAATTGATGAAGCTCAAGCCGGAAAGCTAAGTGAAGGTATGGATATGAATATCGTAATCGGTGCATTACAAAATAAAACGTTCCCTGGAAAACTAACCATGATTGCCCCTAAAGGAAAGGATAATGCAGGAACTATTAAATTTCCGGTAGAAGGGAATGTAACCAATCCTAATAATGAGTATATTAGAGCAGGTTTTTCTGCCAATGGTGAAATTGTTTTGAGTTCTCAGAAAAATGCATTATTATTGGATGAATCTTTAGTTCAATATGAAAAGAAACAAGGAAAAGACGTACCTTTCGTAGAAGTAAAACAAAAAGACGGTAAATTCAAAAAAGTATACGTGAAACTGGGAGCAAGTGACGGTATCAACGTTCAGATTCTTCCAGGATCAAATATTACTAAAGATACTGAAATTAAAGTATGGAATCCATCCGATAAAGATAAAGAAGAGCTGAAAGAGAAATCTAAGCAAAAATAATAAACTACACTATACACTTTTAAACTGTGAATCCTGGAGGAATTTTTTTCTCCGGGATTCTTTTTTTGTATTAAAACCTTTTGAAAGACTAAATTCCTATATTTGAATCATATAAATCCATGAAAAATGTGCAGGTACGCTGTGAAAACTTATAAATCACATTATGTTTGTTTTAAATGCCGAAAATCATTTAAACAACCTGATAGTGCTGATATTTTACGTCGGATCGAAAAAGAGAAAATATATCATGAACCGGATGGAAAGTCAATTTGTAAAATAGGATACGTTTTTACAAAAACAGAGACAAAAGAGTTACAGAAAATTGTTTCAGAGATTGAAAACAGAGCGATAAAATGTCCTGAGTGCGCCAGTATGATGGCTGGATTTCAAGGCCCCTAAAAAAACAGCGGTCAAAGAATGGAAAATTATAGAAGGTCTTTTTAAAACAGGAAAATGTTTTCATAGCTGTGGCTGTGATGGAATAGGATATATTCCTAAAAATCCTAAAGACTACGAAATGTATTTAAAAAACATATTGCAGTCTTACCAGGAATCGTTGATTTCCTGTCAAAATAAGCCGATTGAAGAGTTTCTTGATAAAAATGAGAAAATTAATTATTGGTCAGAGAAAATTCAAAAGATAAAATCCGAAATTTCTGATAATAACTTTGAAAAGGTGTAACAAAAAGTAAATTTAAAATGTCTTAATTTTAAATTCCAAACTATACCTCCATGAAAAAAGACTATTGGATTCTGTTTCTTTTTATTATTACAAAGTTTGTACTCCAATACTCATTGATAAGTCCTGAGTATGAATTGCACAGAGATGAATATTTACATCTTGATCAGGCCAATCATCTGGCGTGGGGATATCTCTCTGTTCCTCCCTTTAATTCCTGGCTGGCCTGGATAATCAAAATGTTGGGAAATTCTATATTTTGGGTTAAATTTTTTCCAGCCCTGTTCGGAGCTTTAACCATAGCATTGACATGGAAGGTGGTTGAAGAACTCAAAGGAAGTCTGGTTGCTAAAATCCTGGCTTCATTAGGAATATTATTTTCAGTACTTCTTCGGGTAAATATGCTGTTTCAGCCAACATCTTTAGAAATTTTGCTGTGGCTGTTCCTTTATTATAGCCTGATTAAATATTTTAATTCCCAACAAGTGAAATGGATCTATATAGGAGCCATCATTTTCGGAATAGGAGTATTAAATAAATACAATATTGTTTTTTCGTTATTAGGACTTATCCCAGCATTATTATTAACAGAACAAAGGAAGATTTTTATGCAGTCTCATGTGTATTGGGCAGCACTTTTAGCATTAATCATTATTTCCCCTAATCTTCTCTGGCAGTATGAGAATCAGTTTCCGGTAATTCATCATATGAAAGAGCTTTCCGAAAAACAGCTTGTACATGTAGACCGCATTGATTTTATGAAATCTCAGATTCTGTTTTTCATAGGCGTTATCTTCGTAATTATTGCAGGATGGGGAGCTTTATTACTCTATAATCCTTTTGAGAAATTCCGGTTTTTCTTCTGGAGTTATATCATAACAATTACCCTGTTTTTGTTTTTTAAAGCAAAAGACTATTATGCGATAGGTTTGTATCCGGTTTATATTGCTTTTGGTTCTGTTTTTCTCAGTCACGTATTTGAAAAAGGATGGAAAAGGTTTTTGAAACCGGTCAGTATACTCATTCCTATGCTTTTATTTCTTCCTTTGTATAATGTAGCCTTTCCGAATAAAAGTCCTCAATATATAGAATCCCATCAGGACGAATACAAAAAATTCGGACTGCTTCGCTGGGAAGATGGGGAAGATCATCCCTTGCCACAGGACTTTGCCGATATGCAGGGTTGGAAAGAATTGGCTCAAAAAGTAGATAAAGAATATTCCCGATTGTCAAAGTCTGGAAATACTATGGTATTGTGTGACAACTACGGGCAGACTGGCGCTATAAATTACTATTCAAAGGCAGGGGTTACAGCAATGTCATTTCATGCAGACTATATTAATTGGATCGATTTAAGTAAAAAATATAAAAATGTAATCAGGGTCAAAGATGCCCCTGAAGCAGGAAAAGAACTTGAAGAATCCGGTTCTTTTTTTGAGGTTGCAAAATTATATGATTCTATTACCAATCTCTACGCAAGAGAAAGAGGAACTGCAATTTTCAGCTTACAGGGAGCGAAAATAGATGTCAATAAAAGAATTCATGACGAAATTATCGAAGTTAAAAATGAGTGTAGTAGTGTTCAATAAAGATGAAAATGATGATTTGTTGACAAGATAAAGTTAATAGATAAATATTATTGCAACTTTATTGCGTTAATTGATTTTATGGTAACTTTGCACTATCAACTATCAACTATCAACTATCAACTATCAACTATCAACTATCAACTATCAACTATCAACTATCAATTGAACTATGGAAAACAAAAACTTTGATGCCATCATAATAGGAGGAAGCTATTCAGGTTTATCAGCAGGAATGTCTTTAGGAAGATCTTTAAGAAGTATCCTGATTATTGACAACGGAAAACCCAGTAACAGGCAGACTCCTCATTCCCATAATTTCGTTACCCACGATGGGAAAACACCAGCAGAAATTGCACAACTTGCAAAAAGAGATGTTGAAAAATATAAGACAGTCCATTTTTACAACGGAACAATTGTGAAAACAAAAAAGACCACCGAAGGTTTTGAGGTTGAAACTTCATCCAATGAAAAATTCAATACTAAAAAACTGATTCTTGCCTCGGGAGTAAAAGACCTCATGCCAGATATTCCTGGATTTGCAGAGTGCTGGGGGATTTCTGTGATACATTGTCCGTACTGCCATGGCTATGAAGTGAAAAATGAAATTACCGGAATTCTTTCCAATGGAGATATGGCTTACGAGTTTTCAAAACTGATCTTTAATCTGACCAAAAACCTTACTTTGTTTACCAATGGAAAGGCTGCACTTTCAAAAGAACAGATTGAAAAACTGAATCAGAATAAAATCATGCTTAACGAAGATGAAATTGAAGCAATAAAACATGAAAACGGCACTATTCAAAAACTGGTTTTCAAAAACGGACAGGAAATTTCTTTGCAGGCTTTGTATGCTAAAATTCCTTTTGAACAGAATGTAAACGTATCGGAAGATTTGGGATGTGAACTGACGGAACAGGGATTTATTAAAGTAGACATGATGCAGAAAACAAATATTCCCGGACTTTTTGCCTGTGGAGACAATGTAACCATGATGCGTTCCGTAGCCAATGCAATAGCACAGGGTAATTTTGCAGGTGCCGTGGTGAATAAAGAACTTACGGATGAAGAATTTTAAAGACTTTCCGGAGAAATAAAACAGGTGTATTTTCATTTTTTAGTGTTTAAAAATCATTTTTTCAATAGAGAAATCTCGACGAAAATTCCGTACATTTGGGGTGAAAATTTCAAAAACTAAAAGTAAAATGGATATTATTTTCGACCTGATTGAAAAGGAAAGACAAAGACAAACCCATGGATTAGAGCTTATCGCATCAGAAAATTTCGTTTCTGAAAACGTGATGAAAGCAATGGGAAGTGTACTGACAAACAAATATGCTGAAGGATATCCCGGAAAAAGATATTACGGAGGATGTGAAGTAGTAGACGAGGTTGAAACATTAGCTATCAACAGAGCAAAAGAACTTTTCGGAGTAGATTACGTGAATGTTCAGCCACATTCCGGTTCTCAGGCGAACGCTGCCATTTATCTTGCAGTTTTGAAACCAGGTGACAAAATCATGGGTATGGATCTTTCCATGGGAGGACACCTTACTCACGGTTCTGCAGTTAATTTTTCTGGTATTCAGTATAACGTAGTTTCTTACGGAGTTCAGCAGGAAACAGGTCTTATTGATTACGATCAAATGAGAGAAGTAGCATTGAGAGAAAAACCAAAAATGCTTATTGCAGGTTTCTCAGCCTATTCAAGAGATTTAGATTATGCTAAATTCAGAGAGGTTGCAGACGAAGTTGGTGCAACGCTTTGGGCAGATATTGCTCACCCGGCTGGTTTAGTAGCAAAAGGATTATTAAACTCACCATTCGAACACTGCCATGTAGTAACTACCACTACTCACAAAACCCTTAGAGGGCCAAGAGGAGGAATGATCATGATGGGTAAAGATTTCGAAAATACATATGGCCACAAAACTCCAAAAGGAGAAATCAAAATGATGAGCCAGGTATTAGACGGAGCTGTATTCCCTGGTATTCAGGGAGGACCGCTTGAGCATGTGATTGCTGGTAAAGCGGTAGCTTTCGGTGAAGCTTTAGATGTTCAGTTCGAAACCTATGCAAAACAGGTTAAAGCGAATGCTCAGGCATTATCAAAAGCGATGATCGACAGAGGATTTGATATCGTAAGTGGTGGTACAGACAATCATTTAATGCTGGTTGACCTTAGAAACAAAGGTGTAAATGGTAAGGAAACAGAAAAAGCATTAGTGCTTGCTGATATTACTTGTAACAAAAACATGGTTCCTTTCGATGATAAATCTCCATTTACTACATCTGGTATCAGATTAGGAACTGCTGCTATTACAACAAGAGGATTGAAAGAAAATGATATGGATACTATCGCAGGATTGATTTCTGAAGTAGTGGATAATATCAAAAATGAAGAAGTTCTTTCATCAGTAAGAAAGAAAGTGAACGAATTAATGGAAGGAAAAGCTTTGTTCAATTACTAACAGGCATTCCAATATCATATAAAGAATGGGCAGACTGCTCATTCTTTTTTTATTCAAATGGACAAAAAATCATATACTTTCGAGGAAATCAAACAAAAGCTGGTCAATTACTGTGTTTACCAGGATCGCTGTCATGCAGAAGTAGAACAGAAGATGAGAGAGTTTTTGCTTATTGATGAAGCAAAGGAAGAAATCATTTTATATCTGCTGAAAGAAAATTATCTGAATGAAGAGAGGTTTACAAGAAGCTATATCAGAGGTAAATTCTATATCAAACATTGGGGCAGAACTAAAATAAAAATGAATCTGAAGCAAAAACAGATTTCTGAGAGACTGATCAATTCTTGTTTCGATGAGATATATGAGTCTGATTATGAAAAAACTATCAGAAAGATTTTTGAAGATTATTATTCCAAGCAAACCGGCTTGAAAGAATATCAAAAAAAAACCAAGACAATAAAATATTTAATGAGCAAAGGTTTTGAATATGAGAAAATAATTGATATTTTTGACTAAAATTTTAACGAATTAAAAAAAACTAGACCGTGATTTATTCAGATAAAACAAAAAGTTCATTGAAAAAGATTGATATATAGATATTTAATAATTATTTTAAATATAAAGCAGCTAGAGTAAGATAATTTTACAGATAAATATCACTTTTATAAGAGTTTTTATGGTATGGTTTTTGTCTGTGAGTTTAGCTGTATTTTAATGGAATCAATAGATTTCATAAATGTAACATCAAATTTATTTTCGATTTCAACATATTGAAATAAATTTATTTATTTTTGCATGATTGTATCGGAATTATCTTTGATTGGATGATTAGATATTAGACTATAATTAAATATGAACACCAATAAAGACAATGTACAATTCTCTTAGGAAAACAATATTTGGAGGGGATAATGTTGTCAATCTCTCAGACGTAAGATATCTTCCTAGATGGATAATTCTTGTAATAGACATTATTATTCTGGTTATATCTTTATTTCTTTCTACTTACATTATCGAAAAAATTACCAAGCAGGAATTTATCTATCATGAAGATAAAAGCGTGATTTTCGTTTTTATCATTTTGATAAATACCGCTTTTATGTATGTTTTTAAGACCTATGCAGGGATTATCCGCCATTCAACATTCATAGACCTATTTAAGCTTTTGATATCGTGCTTTTGCACCATGCTGGCTATCGGAACTATAAATATATTTTATTTCTGGAGTACCGGGGGTAAATTTATACTTACACCTTATCTGATCCTGTATTTTGTGATTTCCTTTATGGGGCTGTTTCTCTTTAGATTATATGTGAAAGAATTTTTCCATATCGTAAGAGAATACAGAAGAAGCGCTCTGAAAAAAAGAATTTTAGTATTGGGAATTGATGAGCAATCTATTGCCATTGCCCGCGCCATTCTGGATAATCCAAGCCTGCCTTATCAGGTAGTAGGGTTTCTGACACAAAGGACAGATTCTAAAAGAGCATCACTATTAGGAAAACCCATTTACGAAAAACAGAAAATAGAAGAAAACTCAAAAGAAGATCTTATTATTGATGGAGTCCTTATTGTTAAAGAAATGATGGCCAGAGAGGAGATGAATGCCTGGGTTAATCTATTTTTGGAAAAAGATCTTAATGTTTTCAAAGCTCCATCTGTACAAAAATTGAGAGATAGTGATTTAGGGGGATCTATTAGAAATCTTCAGATTGAGGATTTATTGAATAGAAAGCCTATTAAAATTCAAAACGAAAAAGTAAAAAGTAGACATTTTGAGAAAACAGTACTGGTAACTGGTGGAGCAGGGTCTATAGGAAGTGAAATTGTAAGACAGGTTGCTAACTTTAATCCTTCTTTGATCGTGATATTGGATCAGGCAGAAACGCCATTGTACGAAATTGAACTTGAAATGAGAGAAAAATATCCTCACATTGCTTTCAAGTTTGTTTTAGGAGATGTTTCTAACCAACACAGGATGGAATCTCTATTCCAGATGTATAACTTCTCAATGGTTTATCATGCTGCTGCTTATAAGCATGTACCATTGGTAGAAGAAAATCCTCACGAAGCTATTTTTGTTAATATATTAGGTTCTAAGATTGTTGCAAAGTTATCCAGTAAATATAAAGTAAACAGATTCGTTATGGTATCTACAGATAAAGCTGTAAATCCTACCAACGTAATGGGAGCTTCAAAGCGTGCCGCTGAGCTTTTTGTACAGTCGCTGCAGAATGTGGATGGCAATGTGACAAAATTTATTACAACAAGATTTGGAAACGTATTGGGATCTAACGGGTCAGTAATTCCTCATTTTAAAAAACAGATTGCAGCAGGAGGTCCGGTAACCATTACACATCCGGATATTGTGAGATATTTCATGACAATTCCTGAAGCTTGTGAATTGGTTCTACAAGCAGGAACGATGGGAGAAGGTGGGGAAATTTTTGTTTTTGATATGGGAGAACCTGTTAAAATTCTCGACCTGGCAAGAAGAATGATAAAGTTATCAGGATTTGAACCCAATCTGGATATTAAGATCATTTATACAGGATTAAGACCGGGAGAAAAACTATATGAAGAGTTGCTAAGTGATGATGCGAAAACACTACCTACTCACAATGAGAAAATTATGATATCTAGAGATCCTTCTATGGGATTTGAAGAGATAGATACTCTTACAAAACAAATTACAAAGGCATCCTTAAGAAGGGATAAAGTAGAGGTAGTAAGAATCCTTAAAACTATAGTTCCTGAATTTAAAAGCAATAATTCTATATTTGAAGCTTTAGATAAATAAGAGGAATATAAGTGTATATTTGTACAATTTTAAAATATGAAAGGGAAAATATTAGCGATATCATTAGGTATTTTATTAGTTTCTTGTAAGACGAATAAGAATGCACAAAATGATTTAAATTATATGCAGAATATAGAGCAGGTGGCTATAGAGGCTTCTATGAAAAATTCTGGAAATACAATACAGACAGGTGATCAGCTTATTATTCTGATTACCGCAAAAGATATGGATGTGGTAAAGCCGTTCAATCAAAATTATTCCTCATCAGAAGTGATACAGCCTAATGGTACTGCTGGAGGCAATAATCCGTCACAGGGTGCTACAAGTATTTCTGGGCCTACCTATATTGTAGATGCCAACGGAAATATTGATTTTCCTGTTTTAGGTCAGATAAATACAACCAATAAGTCACTGGCTGATTTTAAAAACGAGATTCGTGAAAAACTAACGAGATATATTATAAATCCAACGGTAAATGTAAGGCTTGCTAACTTTAAGGTTACAGTACTTGGAGAAGTAAACAGACAAGGAGATTATACTATATCCAACGGGCAGGCCACTATTTTAAACGCTCTTGGATTAGCAGGTGATCTTACAATGTATGGAAAAAGAGATGATATATTAATTATAAGATCAGAAAATGGTAAGGTGACTCATGGAAAAATAAACTTGCAAGATGCGAATCTTATCAATTCACCTTATTATAATTTGAAACAAGGGGATGCAATTGTTGTATCATCTAATAAAGCAAGAAATATTGCAGCCAAGCAAAATCCAAATACAGGTATTTACCTTACGGCAATTTCAATTGGTATTACAGCAATCGCGGTAGTAATAAGTCTATTCAAGAAATAAATTAATGAACAATCAGGATTCTACTCAGTTTTCTCATACAGAAAATCAATATAATATTAATGAGATTGTAAAGCCATATTTACAACGATGGCCATGGTTTGTGGTTTCGGCTCTTTTATTTGTATTGATGGCTTATATTGCATTTAAATTTATAACTCCTGTATACAATATAAAAACTACAATTTTAATTAAAGATACCAAAAATACTCCTAGTGCAAATACTGATACCGGCGTGCTGCAGGATTTATCAGGATTTGGAGGGATGAAAACCAATAGTATTGAAAATGAAATTGAGATTCTCAAGTCTAAAAGACTAATGAGAGATGTAGTGATTACTAAAAACCTGCAGGTTGATATTTTTGCAAAAGGAAAAGTAATTAAAAAAGAGTTATATAAAACTACATCTCCTATTATTGTAAAAGTAATTAACGAGAAACCTCTCGCAAAATTTCCGGGTAAGCCTTTAAATGTTTCTCTAAAAGGAAATGAAATTAGCATTACTTCAGATGAGTTAGAAAAAAATATTGTTTCCGGTTTCGGAAAAACAATAAATCTGCCTTTTGCAAATATTATTATCGTTAAAAACGAACAGTTTAATCCAAACGAAATAAAAGATGTAAACACTAATGATTTAGAACTTTTTATCTCGCCAATTGAAGCAAAAGTTAATAGTTTGCAACAACAAGTGGGTATTGGAGTGGTAAACAAAGAAACTACTGTTGTAGGACTTGAAGTAAACTATCCAGAAACAATTAAAGCCGCAGACATTTTGAATACATTAGTTGTAATGTATAATAATGATGCGATTACAGATAAAAATCAGGAATCTAAAAAAACACTGGACTTTATTGAAGATAGAGTAAAGAAGCTTTCTGTAGAGCTTGGCCAGGTAGAAAATGAAAAAGAGAACTTTAAAGCTAAAAATAATTTAACGGACTTAGAAACAGAAGCAAAAATTAGTCTGGAGAGTTCTGCATCTGCAAGAGCTAAACAATTGGATGTAAATGCTCAACTAGAACTTACCAATTCCTTGCTTAATTTCGTTTCTAAACAAGGGCAGTATCAGGTATTACCTGCAAATGTAGGTCTTAATAATTCTGAAGCTGTAGCAGGAATTGTAAACTATAATCAGTTGGTATTACAAAGAAACAGATTGTTAGAATCTGCTACACCAGAAAACCCTGCAGTTGTTGACATTACCAAACAAGTTAATTCTTTGCGTACTTCTATTGTTCAAAGCTTACAAAAAAATCAAACCGGATTGGAGCTTGCAAGAGGTGAATATTTGGGAGAACAAAATAAAGTCTCTGAAAAGATTTCTAAACTTCCATCCATTGAAAAAATGTTTAGAGGTATTGAAAGACAGCAGCAGATAAAAGAAAATCTATATTTGTTATTATTACAAAAAAGAGAGGAAACGGCTATTGCACAATCTATTACAGCACCAAAAGCTAAAGTGATAGATACTGCATATTCATCACAAGGGCCTGTTGCACCTAAAAAAATGATAATCCTTTTAGCGGCATTTATTATTGGATTATTGATTCCTGTTGCCATTATATATTTGAAAAATCTATTTAATAATAAGATTAAAACTAAACATGATTTAGAGAAAATTGTTCATGCTCCTGTAATTGCAGAATTACCAAGTCTTGAAAAAGGAGATTCTGAAATCGTTAAGGTGAATGATATTACACCAATGGCAGAGGCGTTCAGAATTCTTATTACTAATATGAACTTCATGCTCCCTAAGGATAAAAAAGGTAAAATTGTATTTGTTACATCTACAGTTAAGGGAGAAGGTAAAACTTTTACTTCTGTTAACCTAGCTCTTACACTTGCTAACCCTAAGAAAAAAGCTATCATAATAGGTTCAGATATCAGAAACCCTCAACTTCAAAGATATAATCCTGCCAGAAAAGGACTTACAGGGCTTACTGAATTCCTTTATTCTGATAATACCAAACTTGAAGATATTATTCACATTTCATCCTTTAACCCTCATTTGGATGTTATTTATTCAGGAATGATTCCTCCTAACCCAACAGAATTATTATCTAATGGTCGTTATGAATCACTTCTTGAAGAATTGAGAGGAAAATATGATTATATCATTCTTGATACAGCTCCATTGCTTCTTGTTACTGATACATTCCTTATTTCTGATCTGGCCGATGTTACCATCTATGTATCTAGATCCAGATATACTGAAAAATCATTAATGGAATTTGCTAATATTAATATTGATCAGAAGAAAATAAGCAATGTTGGTTTTGTTCTTAATGATGTTAATAGAGAAAATTTAGGATACAGTAACAAATACGGCTATGGATATAATAACCATGTTGAAAAATCATGGTTTCAAAAAGTTAGAAACAAATTTAACAAATGATGATAAATTATAAGATAGCTGTTATAGGGCAAGGGTATGTAGGACTTCCATTGTCTTTAGAATTTGCAGTTCATTATCCTGTATTAGGATTTGATATCAATACACAACGTGTTGGTGAACTTAATAAAGGTGAGGATATTACTCTTGAAGCTGATATTGAAAAACTTACTACAGCTTTAAAAAAATATACAGAATCTAATGCAACAATAGGCTATCAGGCAACAAGTGAATTATCTGATATTGCAGATGCTAATATTTATATTGTAACAGTTCCTACACCTATTGACAGATATAATGCTCCGGATCTTAAACCCTTGATCTCTGCTTCAAAAATGTTGGGAGGCATTATCAAAAATGGAGACATTGTAATTTATGAATCAACCGTGTTCCCTGGTTGTACAGAAGAAGAATGTGTACCTGTTTTAGAAAAATATTCAGGACTAAAATATAATGAAGATTTCTTTGTAGGATATTCCCCGGAAAGAATTAATCCAGGAGATAAAATAAATACACTTACCAGTGTAAAAAAAGTAACATCCGGTTCTACAGAGGTAATTGCCGAAGAAGTAGATCAACTCTATAAAAAAATTATTACAGCAGGAACACATAAAGCATCCAGTCTGAAGGTTGCTGAAGCATCAAAAGCTATTGAAAATGCACAACGTGATGTAAATATTTCTTTTGTAAATGAACTGGCACTAATTTTTGACAGAATAGGAATTGATACAAATGATGTTTTGGAAGCTGCCGGAACGAAATATAATTTTTTAAAATATAAACCTGGTTTAGTAGGAGGACATTGTATTTCTGTTGATCCTTATTATCTTGCACATAAAGCGGAACAATTAGGCTACCATCCTGATGTGATTTTATCCGGACGTCGTGTAAATGACTCAATTGCAAAATTTATTGCTTCTAAAGTAGTAAAATTGATGATTGCAAAAGGTGAAGTTATTAAAGATTCTCAAGCATTGATTCTAGGTGTTACATTCAAAGAAAACTGCCCGGATGTAAGGAATACAAAAGTATTAGATATTTATACCGAACTTTCTGATTATGGTGTTAATGTAGATATTTATGATCCTTGGGCCAGTAAAGAAGAAGTAAAACATGAATATGGGATTGATATTTTGGATGTTCTTATTGAAGGAAAAAAATATGACGCTCTGATTTTAGCTGTTTCTCATAATGAATTTCTTCAAATGGATTTAAGTGCATTGAAAAAAGAAAATTCAATTGTTTTTGATACCAAAGCCTGTTTAGACAGAAATTCGGTAGATGCCAGATTATAATTTTCAAAAAATTAAAGTATAATAATGTCTGAAAAAATAAAATTCGCAGTAGTAGGCTGTGGACATATCGGAAAAAGACATGCTGAAATAATATCAAGGAATATTGAATGCGAGCTTGTAGCTTTAGTAGATGTTAAAGATAAATCTGCTTTAGAAATGGAAAGCTTGAATATCCCTTTTTTTACATCATTAGATGAACTTCTTAGTTCAGGAATTGATGTAGATGTAATTAATATTGCCTCACCCAACGGTTTTCACTTTGAACAGGCCTATAAGGCATTATCTGCAGGAAAACATGTTGTGGTTGAAAAACCCCTTGCGCTTAATAAGCAAGATGCTGAAAAACTTGTTTATCAGGCATTGCAGAAACACAAATATATTTTTGTTGTTATGCAGAATCGTTATTCTCCTCCTTCAGTTTGGATCAAAGAAATGATTGAAAGCAAAATGCTGGGAGAAATATATATGGTTCAGCTTAATTGCTATTGGAATCGTGATAACCGATACTATAAACCAGAATCTTGGCACGGTAAGCTGGATTTGGATGGAGGTACCCTATTTACACAGTTTTCTCATTTTATAGATATCATGTATTGGTTATTTGGAGATATTACCAATATTAATGGAAAATTTGCAGATTTTAATCACAAAAATCTTACTGATTTTGAAGATTCGGGATTTGTGAGTTTTGATTTCGTGAATGGTGGAATGGGAGCCCTAAACTATTCTACTTCAGTTTGGAATCAGAATCTGGAAAGTTCAATGACAATTATTGCCGAAAACGGAGCGGTAAAGATTGGAGGACAATATATGGATAAGGTTGAAGTCTGTAATGTAAAAAACTATATAATGCCGGAATTATCGCCTATAAATCTGGTTAATGATTACGGAGCCTATAAGGGGTCGGTAGCTAATCATGACTATGTTATTGAAAATGTTGTAGATGTATTAAGAGAAAGAAATACAATAACTACCAATGCTTTGGAAGGACTAAAAGTTGTGGACATTATTGAAAGAATTTACGCATTAAGAAAATAAAATTTTTATTGTGTTCAGATTCATATATAAAAATTAATCAAAGATGACTTAAGAATAGTAAGCTTTAGACATGGTTTCCTAAATTTTTCTAACGAAGTTATTTAGATTTAAGTTGTAATTAATATGAATTAAAATAGGAAGATAATTTATTGATTGGATTTTTCCGAAAAAAGATACAGCTTTGTATCTTATCAAATCAAAAATAACATACGCAAAATAAATAAATGAAAATGCTTTTCTCTTTATTTGGAATAGAATGAGTTTTTTTGAAATATTTTAAACCAAAACGGCCACAGTTAACCATACATATCCAATGAAAATCTATAAAAGATTATTAGAATATAGAGTTCAGATTAATAATTTTATTTCGCTATTTATACTTCAAGGGCTAAACTTTATTTTACCCCTTATTACTTTTCCCTATTTATTTAGAACACTGGGGGTAGATAATTTTGGTTTGATATCATTCTCTACAGCCCTCTTATTTTATTTTCAGATCTTTATAGATTTTGGATTTAATTTATCAGGAGCCAGGCATGTAGCCTTAAATAGAGATAATAAAGAATCATTAAATACAATATATTCAGCTATAACATATAGTAAGATTTTATTGATAATTATAGGCTTTGTTATATTGTTTGTTTCTGTGGTGTGTATACCCAAACTAAGCCATAATGCCAATTTGTATTATATTTCATATTTAGTAATAATTGGACAAACATTTTTTTCCAACTGGTTTTTTCAGGGTGTGGAAAAAATGAAAAATATAACTATAATTAATATTGTTACAAAAGTACTTTCTACAATTTTTATTTTTTTGTTTGTAAAGAAAACTAATGATTTTTTATTGGTTCCTATTTTCTACTGTATTGGGAATTTTGTATCAGCGGTTATATCCATTTTAATTATAAGAATAAAATACAATGTTGTTCTGGTAAGAGTAACAAAGGAAACCATCACTTATTACCTTAAAGATGCTATGCCATTATTTGTTTCAAATCTGTCTGTAACCCTCTATACTTTTTCAACGGTTATTTTATTAGGTTTTTTCTACAATAATACAATTGTTGGATATTATACGCTGGCAGAGAGAATTATTGCAGCCATGAAAAGTGTTATTAATCCTATATCACAATCATTATATCCTTTCTTAAGTATTAAAGCAAAGGAATCGAAAGAAAAACTATTAGCATTTAATTTTAAATTCCTTGTGGTTATGGGTGGGGTATTTTTACTGATTTGTCTTTTAGTTTTCATTGGATCCCCATATATTCTTCTGTATTTCTTTGGTAAAGATAGTTCCATGTCATTAGTTTCATTAAGAATAATGCTGCCAATACCATTTTTATTGATCATTGATACGGTGCTGGCAACTTTTACATTGCTGGTCTTTAATTATAGTAAATATTATACTAAGGCCGTATTGATCGTAGGTTTAGTGAACCTTTGTGTTGCTACAGTATTGATATATTATTTAAAAGATATAGGTGCTGCCTTATCTACCCTTTTAAGTGAAACGTTAGTCGCTATATTACTTTTCATTTATTGTAAAAAAGTTAACTTATTACCAATTAGATCTAAATTATAGTTTATGACCATACCTATTGTTATATTACATAAAGATGACATTATTAATTTAGAAATAATGTTGGACTCTATCTATAAAAATACCAGATATCCATTTGAAATTTTTTTAATAGATAATGCTTCAGCTCCTAATCTGAAAGCAAAATTGGAAGAATTACAGAAGAAATATAATTTTTATTTAATTTTTTCTAAAAAAAATAACTGGTTATTTGGATTTAATGCAGTTTTCAAACACCCTAATTGGAAAAAAGATTATCAATATTATATATTCTCCGATTGCGATATAGAAGTACCTGCTCTACAAGAAAAATGTTGGCTTGAAAGAATGGTGGATGAGATGGATAATAATGTATGTATCGGAAAATTAGGAATATCTCTTAAATATTCTGATATTGATAAAGGTGAAATATATGATAAAGTTGTAAAACAAGAACTTATTCATGATGCTCAGCCAACAATTGGAAGTAAAAACAGGATAGCTCCGGTAGATACTACATTAGCCATATATAGAACGGATCTCTTTGTATACAATAAATTTAGGTTTTCTATAGGACATGCTTCTCTTGTTAGGCCATATTACTATGTTTGTCGCACTGATAGATCTGAAATTGAAGCCAGACACTTAGGATGGTACAATAGAGGCACTACTAATAACACAGAAGAACAGCTAAAAAGTAAGATTATATGTTTTGCAAACTATGCTGCTTTTATCGAACCCGTTGTCTTCGAAAGAATGCCAAAATATTACTATTATTATTATAAAATAATTAAGCCTATTACCAAATTATATTGGAGTACAAATGTAATTATGGCACTCTTTTATTATTACATAAAAAATTTCCCACGCAATATAAATATGTTGCAAAACAAACTTAGGTAATTGTTAATACAAAACTTTATCAGAAATAATTGATTAAACCTGAATCATACAATGAAGATAAAGTACTTAAGTAATTGGTAACTAAAATAGAATCAAAGAATCTATTATTTAGATCATACAAAATTGGTAACTTACTTCAAATTTTATTAAAAGAAAGTAAATGTATTTTTTCATAGTATTACAATTATTGTTATATATCCTTTTAGCAAATCAATTTAAGATTAAGCCTGCATTTGCATTTTTTGCTATTCTGTATAGTATTGCAGCAATTGTTGCAAGATATTTGGTTCCATTAGAGGCTAATGCAGACTACGGTGCATATTATTACAATTATGGTAATTATATGGAAGATAATATACCGTTTTATGTCAAAATATTTAAAGAACCTTATTTATTTTATATTAAAAGATTATTAGAGTTCTTTTTTCGCTGGGAAGAGGTAATTCCTATTCTTTATTATTTTAATTTTGCTATTAGTACATTGTTTTTTATATGGTTGGCATCATTAAAAGATGTTGCTCTATGGAAAAAAATTTTTTTTTATGCAACGTATTATTTTCTAATCGCTTTTACCTTAATAAGAAATGGTCCCGCATATATGTTGGTTACTGTTTTTTTCTATTATATTCAGAGAGGGAAAGTCTGGTATTGGGGATATGCAGCCCTTTTAATGCACATAAGTAGTGTAATGGCATTGGCTACATCCTTTTTTAAAAATGACAAAGTAGACTTAAGGTTTTTCATTTTTGCCTTTGGTGGTGTTGGGATAATAGCCATGTTTGCTAATCTTCCAATATTTTCTTCATTATTATTAAAATATGATTCCTATTCAACATCGGATAGGGCAATTTCAGCTTCACATTATATTTTTTTTACAATATTTAATTTGGTAGTATTTTTTATATTTTATTTTAATAAAAAAATTGTATACACCAAAATATTTGTTATTCTATATCTGCTATGTGTGGCCTTTTTTATTATAAATCCAGTGATGTTTTTTCGATTTTCCATCTACGCAATATCTTTTTTAAGTATCAGTCCCACATATACAATAACAAAATTGGATCGCTTTTTGAATAGGTGTGTAATTTTGACTGTACTTTATTTTGTTTATAATTTTATAGGGAATCATCCGGATTTGCGATAGTTTTTAAAAAAAGATTTCATGGAGAGAATAAAAATTTTATTGGCTACTTATAATGGCGAAAAATATATTCAGGAGCAAGTAGACTCTATTCTTAACCAAACAAATGTTATAGTAGACATTGTGGTAGGAGATGATGGAAGTAGAGATGGTACGCTAGATATTGTTAAAAACAAATATCCGGAGATATCTATCACTAAAAATACACCAGGCACGGGATCTGCGGCGAAGAATTTTTTGAAAATGGTTGCTAATCTTCGTTTTGAAGAAAATTTTGAATATGTTGCATTTTCGGATCAGGATGATATATGGCTGCCCGAAAAGATGAATAAAGCAGTTCAATTATTACAACAGGAAAAAAGAGATTTGTATTGTTCCAACCTCACAAAATGGGATATGGGAACAGATATCTTTAGTGAGCTTAAAAAAGACTTTCCACAAAAAGAATTTGATTTTTTATTTGAAGGGGGAAGTGCAGGGTGTACTTATCTTTTTACAAAAAAGTTTGCCAAAGACTTGCAAGACTTTTTAAAGACTATTGATTCTTCAGATTGGAAAGGATTTTCGCATGATTGGTTAGTCTATTTTTTTGCCAGGTCAAGAAATTACAAAGTAATTATAGATAAGAATTCATATATCCATTATCGTTTGCATCAGGAAAATGTACATGGGCATCTTAATAAATTATCATGGAATACGATTAAAGAAAAATCTTCAGAAGTATTTAATGGGTACTATCAGAATCATGCAAAAAACTATATTAAATATTTAAATAAAAACTCAGAGGCTTATTCAATCTATCAGCAATTTTTGAAAGGATATATTGCAAGAAATAAAGTTATCTTAAAATATAACACAGAATTGATGAGGGATAAAAAAAAGTTTCTCATTTTTGCAGTATTGAATTTATTAAAATTTTAATTTGTTCCGTGTATGTATAAAAATTTTTTCAAACGCGTCTTTGATTTCTTAGCAGCACTCATTGGATTGGTTCTACTTTCACCCGTATTTATATTCGTAAGTATAGGATTGTATTTTGTAAATGAAGGAAAACCATTTTTTTTTCAGGCAAGACCAGGTTTGAACGGAAAGATTTTTAAAATTATCAAGTTCAAAACAATGAATGATAAGAAAGATGTGAAGGGCAATTTATTATCTGATGCAGAACGCCTAACACCCATTGGAGCATTTGTCAGAAAAACTTCTTTGGATGAAATACCACAATTGATAAATGTGTTAAAAGGAGATATGGCTTTAATTGGACCAAGGCCTTTATTACCACAATATTTGCCTCTTTATAATGAAGTTCAAATGCGTCGTCACGAAGTTCGTCCAGGAATTACTGGTTGGGCACAAATTAATGGTAGAAATGCTATTTCATGGATGCACAAATTTGAATTAGATGTTTGGTATGTGGATAATATATCCTTAATTTTGGACATCAAAATATATTTCTTAACCATTAAAAAAGTAATTATCAGAGAAGGAATTTCTCAAGAAGGCCAGGTTACAATGGAAGGGTTTAATGGGAATAATTAAAAAAATAGTATGAAAAGAAACTTAATCGAATACTTGATCGAAACAGTAAAACAAAAAGGAAATATAACTGCTGTTATCGAAAATGATAAAGAAATTACATTTAATCAATTATATAAAAACATTTGTATTTTAGGGAATTTGATTCTTGAAAAATCTGATGTAATTAATAAACCTATTGCTGTATATCTTCCAAAATCTATTAACTGTGTTATAGTAGATTTAGGCGTAATGATTACAGGAAATGCTTATCTTAATTTAGATATAAAAAGTCCTTCACAGCGTGTTGAGAATATTTTGGATTTGGTTCAGCCGGAGTTTATCATTACAACTAAAAATTTGCTAAAAGGACTGGAGGGAATTTATGCTGCAGATAAAATCATTCTTATTGACGAATTAGATTTTGATAACCAATCAAAGGATAAGCAATTATTAGAAAGATTACAACTGAGAAGTATTGATACTGATATGTCTTGTGTAATCAATACTTCAGGCTCTACGGGAACACCAAAATCCGTTGCACTTAATCATAGAAGTTTTGTAGATTTTATTGAGGTTTCTGATGAAATTTTTCAGTTTTCAGAAAACGAAGTTATTGGGTCTTTGTCACCTGTAATTTTTGATATTTTTAGCTATGAACTTTGCATGTTGATTTCTAAAGGAAGCTGTATTGTGGTTTTACCAGAAAATATGGCAGCATTTCCTATAAAAATATTAGAGGAAATGCAAAGAACCAAAGTAAGTTTTATCTTCTGGGTTCCTACTATAATGGTAAACATCGCCAATATGGATTTACTTACAAAAGTAAATCTTGATACCTTGAAGTTGGTTTGGTTTGCAGGAGAGGTTTTTCCTACAAAACAATTTAATTATTGGAAAAAAACACTTACCCATACAAAGTTTGCAAATCTTTACGGACCTATTGAGATTACTCTAGATTGTACATACTTCATTGTTGATAGAGATTTTGAAGATAACGAGCCACTTCCAATTGGTATTCCTTATAGAAATACGGATGTCTTAATCATAACTGATGAAGATAAATTGGCAGAAAAGGGTGAAGAAGGCGAGTTATGTGTAAGAGGAAGCTCATTAGCTTTAGGCTATTATAATAATCCTGAGAAAACAGCCGCTGCTTTTGTTCAAAACCCTTTGAATACACATTATCCGGAAGTTATTTACAGAACAGGAGATATAGTTGCTCTTAACGAAAGAAACGAAATTATTTTCAAAGGTCGAAAAGATACATTAATCAAACATCAAGGGTATAGAATCGAGATGGGTGAAATAGAGCATATTGTTGTAAATACCCTGAAAATTGCTAAAAATGCATGTTGTGTTTATAATCGTGACAACAAGGAAATTGTTTTATATTACGAAAACCCAACAGATATAGAACCTGCTGTGTTCAGAAAAGAATTGTTAGCAAATCTGCCAAAATATATGATTCCAACAGTCTATATACGTTATGATGAAATGCCTAGAAATCCCAATGGTAAAATTGACAGAGCATTTTTAAATCAACAAGCTAACGCATAAGAAAATGGAGCACGTTGAGCATTTTACTTATTCCGATATAAAATCTGAACTGTTTAGGTTAAAATCTAAAGAAATGAAAACCAATTTCTTTATGACTGAATTGCAATTTAATCAGTTGTTATCTGAAAATAAAATTCAGGTATTTAAAACAGAAAAAGCATGTTTTTTGCTGACAGGTGATGATGGGTTTACGAGATTATATTTTATTGCTTCGGACATTACAGAAATAAAGTTCTTTTTAAATAACGAAATTCGAAAACTGACAGCAGATATTTCAGTAGAAATCGCAGGAAGCTCTAAGTATTTACAAAATATTAAAGAAACTTTCCTTCAAAATGGGTTTTATAAATATTCTTCTATGGTAAGAATGAGTAAAATAAGAAACGAGATAGAAGAAGTAGATTTTGAGAATATTCATTTGCTCACTGTAGATAAGAAAAAGGAATTTCAGAAACTTTACAAAAAATATTTTGATAAATTTGTTGAGCGAATTCCTACAATGGAAGAGATAGACGGGTTTATTAATAATAAAAATACCTATTATTTCTCGGATAATGATGAAATTCAGGGTTTTATTGTTTTTGAGTCTCACGGAATCACCAGCCACTTACGCTACTGGTTTGTACATCCAAATTATCGCGACAAAAAAATTGGATCAAAACTTATTCAATTATTTTTCAATATCGGTGAAAATGTAAAGAGAGAGCTGTTTTGGGTAATTGAAAGTAATGAAAACGCTATAAAAAGATATAAGCATTTTGGGTTTGTTGAAGAAGACATGCACAATTTGATTTTAATAAATAAAGATAAAAAATATGAAGAACCAAATTATTGAAATATTAAACGGAATTCGTCCTGAGTTCGATTTCGGAACAGAAACAAACTTTATTTCTCAAGGTATGTTAGACTCCTTTGATTTAATTACATTGGTAACGGAACTTGATGAGGCTTTTGCAATTTCAATAGATGGTACAGATATTTTACCAGAGAATTTCGAGTCTGTAGATGCTATAGAGACATTGCTTAAAAAGAACGGTGCACAATAATGAAAATTAATTTTTCAAATAAAAAAATTACAGGTATACTGAGTATCTTGCCTTCAAACGAAGTTATGTTTGAAGATGAGATGCAGAATTATAGCTTTTCTGAAGCCAAATCTTTAAAACTAAAAGCTGCAATGGGCTTTAAATCCAAAAGAGTTGTAGCTGAAGAATCTACTACAAGTTTTGATTTGGTAGCGGCAGGCTTAGATTATTTATTCGATAATCATTTATTAGATAAAAATTCTATTGATGCTTTACTTTTTGTAAGCCAAAGTCCAGAATTTATTATGCCGCCAACAAGTAATTTACTGCATGGTAAATATGAGCTGGATGAACGTGTATTCTGTCTGGATATCAATCAGGGGTGTGCTGGTTTTGTTGTAGGATTACAGCAAGCTTTTATGTTGCTTAATAATGAAGGCGTTAACAAAGTTGTTTTGTGTAATGCAGATGTTTTAAGTCCGAAAGTTTCAAAATTCGACAGGAATAGCAATCCATTAATTGGAGATGCTGCAGCAATCACAATTATTGAAAATACGGATGAAAATACGTCTATAGTTGGCGAAATAAGAATGGATGGAAGTGGGGCAATGGCACTTAATATTCCTGCTGGCGGTGCAAGAATGCCAATTACTGAAGAAACTGCCGAACTTTATGAAGATACTTTTGGGAATAAAAGAAGTAAGAATCATTTGGTAATGCAGGGAGATAATGTATTTAATTTTGTTCAGACAAGGGTTCCGGAACAAATAAAAAATATTGTGGAAAACTCTAATGATAGTGTAGAAGCTATTGATTATTTCTTATTTCATCAGCCTAACAGGTTTATGCTACAAAAATTAGCCGATAAAATTGGAGTAAGCAGAGAAAAGTTACCATCCAATGTAGTAGAAAATTTTGGAAACTCCAGTGGTGTAACTATTCCGGTGGTTACTACTTATAATTTAGGAGAACAATTAGAAAACTCAGAATTAAAAGTATGTTTTTCTGGTTTCGGAGTAGGACTTACATGGGGAACTATTATTATGAAATTGGGAAATTTAGACTTTTGCAAACTTATTTATAAATAAAAAATAAAATATATAATTATGGAAGATTTCTTAGAACAAATGACAGAAATAATGGAGGTGGATAGTGTAAATCCTTCTGATGAACTTACTTCTTTTGAAGCTTGGGATTCTTTAACTACACTATCAATTATTGCTTTGGCAGATGATGAGTATCAAGTTTCATTAACCAATGCAGAGATTGCAGATGCTAAAACAATTGAAGGCTTACATCAATTAATTCTAAGCAGACAAAATGCATAAAAATTTTTTAGACTTTTCTGAAAAATCAATCCTTATCACAGGAGCAGGTTCCGGAATTGGAAAAGCAACAGCTTTGTATTTATCTTCATTAAATGCAAAGCTTCTTTTATTGGATATCAATGAAGCTTCGTTGAAAGAAACTTTGAAAGACTGTAATGAGAAATGTGATTATCTTGCTATAGATTTATCAGACATTCATGGAATTAAAAATACTGTAGGTGATAAGATAAAATCTTTTGGTGCTTTGGACGGGATGGTACACATTGCCGGAATTCCTTATGTTTCACCATTAAAGACTTTAAATACAGATACTGTTGAGAAAGTGTTGAAAATAAATACAGTTGCTGCTCTAGAATTATCGAAAGTATTTACAAAGCATAAAAACTATAAATTGGAAAATCCATCTGTAGTCTTTATTTCATCAGTTTATGGATTAGTAGGCTCTGCTGCAAATGTAGCCTATGCAATGTCCAAATCAGCTTTGCACGGTATTACCAAGTCATTGGCAATAGAACTGGCACCAAAACATATTCGTGTGAATTGTGTAGCTCCCGGGTTTATCAAAACCGAGATGTTAGATAATGTTTCCGGGTCTTTTGATAATGAGTATAATGATAGATTAAACCAACTTCATCCTTTGGGATTGGGCGAGGCAGAAGATATTGCTTATGGAATTACCTATTTATTATCAGATATGAGCAAATGGGTAACCGGAAGTATTTTATCGGTAGATGGTGGTTTTACAGCACAATAATTTTATATGAAAGAAACACTTTTTTTAACAGGAGCTACAGCAGGAATTGGGGAGGCGTTAGCAATAACATTGTCCCAGCAATATGACATTATTCTCAGCGGAAGAAATACAGAGAAATTAGAAGCTTTAAAATCAAAATGTTCAACGGAAAATTCAGTATATATTTTGCCTTTGGATCTTTCTGATATTGATAATTTAGAGAAAAATATTTTGCATTTCCTTTCTGAGAATCAATTGGCAGTTCAGAAATTTGTACATTGTGCAGGTTTTATGAAAATGGTTCCACTAAAGTTGGTTAGTCAGGATTTGATGTTGGAAACTTTCAAAACCAATGTATTTTCAGCCAATATCATTATAAAGCTGCTGACAAATAAGAAAGCAAATAATTCAGCATTGAATAATGTAGTTTTAATTTCTAGCAATATTAGTAATCGTGGTGCAAAAGCAATGAGTACTTACGGCTCTTCTAAAGCAGCGTTGGATGGATTAATGAGAAGCTTAGCTGTTGAGTTAGCTCCTAAAGTTAGAATAAATTCTGTTTTACCAGGTGCTGTAATTACAGAAATGACAAAGTCAATTTTTGAAAATGAAGAAGTAAGTCAGCGTATGTCTGCACAATACCCTTTAGGGATTGGCTTACCAAATGATATTGCAGAAGCTGTTAGCTTTTTACTTTCAGAACAATCAAGATGGATTACGGGGCAGCAATTAACTGTTGATGGAGGAAGAAGTATTAATATTACAGGATAATGCTGACTATTCAATTATTTGAAAATTCACCTATTGATTCAATATCCTATATTTTAGCTAATCCTCAAAATCAAGAGGCTTTAATTATTGATCCTGGTACTGAAAATGACAAGAGAATTACAGATTATTTATATGATAATAATTTGGATTTAAAGTTTATTTTCCTCACTCATGAACATTTTGACCATATTTTAGGAGTGAACTTTTTAAGAGAAAATTTTCCAAATGTTAAGGTAATTTCATCTCATAAAACATCAGAAAGATTGCCAAATCCTAAAAAAAATCTGGCGATATTTCATAATCAAAACAAGTTAGTAGTAGATAAATCTGAGATTATTGTTGAGGAAGGTTACTTTAAAATGATTGATTATGAGTTTGAAATATATAATACACCTGGGCATACAGACTCCTCAATAAGTCTGAAAATTGGAGATTTCTTTTTTTCTGGAGATTTTCTTTTACAAGGGACAAGAATTGTTACCAATTTACCTACAGGTTCCAAAAAGACATATCAGCAAAGTATAGAAAAACATAAAAACATGCTTCAAGGGGTTACTATTTTTCCAGGACATGGTGAAAAGTATATTTTTGAAGATAATAAGACAATATGAAACCAATAATTTTTATAGGAAGTGGAGCTGTAGCTTCAGAAGTAATTTCTTATTTGGAAGATATCCAAAATCAAAATCCTTCTAATGCATTTGAAATCTATGGTTTTCTAAATGATAATGAAGATGATTTTAAGATAAAATCTGAAAAGTATGGTTTTGAAGGCCGCTTTTTAGGTCCAATTGCGAAGCATGAATTTTCAGAGCAATATTCTTATATTTTTGGATTTGCGAATCCTTCAGGTAAAGAAAGTATTGTAGAAAAATTAGATTTGGGAAAATTAGATTTCCCAACAATTATCCACCCGTCAGTTGTTATTTCAAAATCGGCTAAACTTGGAAAAGGAAATATAATATATCCAAATTCGGTTATTGGTCCCAATTGTAAAATAGGTGATTTTAATTTAGTTACTTCATATAGCTTTATTAGTCATGATTGCGAAATAGGTGACTATAATTTTTTATCTACTGCAGGCTTAGCAGGCAATGTAAAAATAGGGAACAAAAATTTTTTTGGAATTAGAAGTACAGTTATTCCTTCAATAACAATTGGTTCTGAGAATACCATTCAGGCAGGAATGGTTATTGATAAAAATGTTTCTGATAATGAAACTGTTTTTTACCGGTTTAAAGAAAAAGTAACTATCATAAGATCATAATAATATGTCAAATAAAATCTGGTTATCCTCACCGCATATGGGAGGTAACGAACAAAAATATATCAATGAAGCTTTTGATGAAAATTGGATCGCTCCATTAGGCCCGAACGTTAACGGTTTTGAAGAAGACTTAGAAAAATTCTTAAATAAAGACGTAAAGGTTGCTGCTTTATCAGCAGGAACAGCAGCTCTTCATCTTGCTTTAATTGAAGCTGGTGTTCAGCACGGAGATGAAGTAATTTGTCAGTCTATGACATTTTCAGCCTCTGCCAACCCAATAGCGTATTGCGGTGCCGATCCTGTTTTTGTAGACAGCGAAAATGATACATGGAACATGTGTCCTAAAGCCTTAAGAGAAGCTGTTGAAGACAGAATTCAAAAAGGGAAAAAGCCAAAAGCTATCATTGTTGTTCATTTATACGGAATGCCGGCAAAAATGGACGAAATTATGGCTGTTGCAAAAGAATTTGAAATAGATTTAATTGAAGATGCTGCAGAAGCTTTGGGATCCACTTATAAAGGACAGGCATGTGGAACATTCGGACGTTTCGGAGTGCTAAGCTTTAATGGAAATAAAATTATCACGACTTCAGGTGGTGGTGCATTAGTATGCCATACCAAAGAAGATAAAGATAAAATCGTTTTCTTATCCACTCAAGCAAGGGACAATGCTCCTCATTATCAGCATTCACATATTGGATTCAACTACAGAATGAGTAATATTGTGGCGGGAATAGGAAGAGGACAAATGGAAGTACTTAAAGACAGAGTTGCTGCCCGCAGAGCAATGCACGATTTTTATGTTGATCTTTTCAAAAATATTGAAGGTGTAACAGTATTTACAGAACCAAATAGTGATTTTTATTCAAATCATTGGCTGTCTGCAATAATTATTGATCCTGAAACTACAGGAAAGAACAGGGAAGATTTAAGACATGCATTTTTAGAAGATAATATCGAATCAAGACCACTATGGAAGCCAATGCATCTGCAGCCAGTTTTTGAGTCTGCTCCTTACTATGGAGGAAATATCTCAGAAAAACTTTTTGATAACGGATTATGTCTTCCATCAGGCTCTAATTTGTCCGATGATGACAGAGAAAGAATAACAAAAGTAATTCATACTTACTTTAAAGTTTAATAGCATTACATTGAATGAATCAGTATAAAAATTGGAAAATAATTTTTGATTTTATTTTAGCAGTAATAGTTATATTGCTGCTTTTGCCAATACTGATCATTTTGTTTATAATTGCAAGCCTGGATACATCTTCTAATGGTATTTTTCTCCAAACACGGATTGGGCAGTACGGAAAACCTTTTACCATTTTTAAGTTTAAAACAATTCATGAAAGAAAGAGAACATGCTCCAGAACAGGGCAGACTCTTAGGAAGCTTAAATTTGATGAACTTCCACAATTGTTTAATGTCTTGAAAGGAGAAATGAGTTTTGTGGGTCCCAGGCCTGATATTGAAGGATATTATGATAAACTTACAGGAGAAGATAGAAAAGTACTGGAGTTGAAACCAGGATTAACTTGTGAAGCAAGCATAAAATACAGAAATGAAGAAGAACTTCTGAAAAACCAGAAGGATCCCTTAGCATATAATGATGAAATACTTTTCCCAAATAAAGTAAAAATGAATCTTGATTATTTTGAAACAATGTCTTTCAAAAATGATATCATGATTCTGTTTAAAACAGTGAAAACCATATTGAAATAGAATTTATTACTATTATGAAAATTAAAGAAACCCCGCTTAAAGATTGTTATATCATAGAGCCTACCGTATTTGAAGATGACAGAGGCTACTTCTTTGAAAAATACAACGAAAAAAGATTCGAAGAACTTACAGGAATGAACGGGCACTTTGTACAGGATAATATTTCCAAATCTTCTTATGGAGTACTTAGAGGGCTGCACCTTCAGAAAGGCGAACATGCACAGGCAAAACTGGTATCTTGTCTTGAAGGCAGCGTATGGGATGTAGCGGTAGATCTTAGAGAAGATTCTCCTACATTCGGAAAGTGGTTCGGAATTGAGCTTACTGCAGAAAATAAACTTCAGCTATATGTACCAAGAGGTTTTGGACATGGATTTTCTGTACTGAGTACTAACGCTGTGTTTTCCTATAAATGTGACAACTTTTATAATAAAGAATCAGAAGGCAGTGTAAAATTCAATGATCCGGATCTTGGTATAGACTGGAAAGTTGATGAGAAAGATGCCATTCTTTCTGAAAAAGACGAGAATGCACCTTTGTTTAAAGAAAAAAACTTTTAAAGTATATCCCTGAAAACCACTTTTCTAAAGTGGTTTTTATTTTTTAATTCCTAACTCTTCAATATTTCGTATCTTTGCAGACTCAAAATCAAAAAGATGCGTACAAAATCTGTAGGGAAGAAGAAAATCAATGTAGTCACTCTTGGATGTTCCAAGAATGTATACGATTCTGAAGTATTAATGAGCCAGCTGAAAGCCAATGGCAAAGAAGTGGTTCACGAAGACCGTGGTGACATTGTAGTAATCAATACCTGCGGATTTATTGATAATGCTAAAGAAGAATCCATCAACACTATTCTGGATTATGTAGAGGCGAAAAATAGAGGTGAGGTTGAAAAAGTATTCGTTACAGGATGTTTATCAGAAAGATACAAGCCGGATTTGATAAAAGAAATTCCGGATGTTGACCAGTATTTCGGAACAAGAGATCTTCCGATGCTGCTAAAACATCTTGGAGCAGATTATAAACATGAATTGGTAGGTGAAAGACTGACAACTACTCCAAAGCATTATGCATACCTTAAAATTTCAGAAGGCTGTGACAGACCGTGTTCTTTCTGTGCGATCCCATTGATGAGAGGAGGGCACATTTCAACCCCTATCGAAAAATTAGTTTCTGAAGCTCAGAAACTGGCGAAAAAAGGAACAAAAGAATTAATTCTTATTGCACAGGATCTTACTTATTATGGTCTTGATCTTTATAAAAAAAGAGCATTAGGTGACCTCTTAAAAGAGTTGGTGAAAGTAGAAGGTGTAGAATGGATCCGTCTTCATTATGCTTTTCCAAGTGGTTTCCCGGAAGATGTTCTTGATATTATCCGTGAAGAACCTAAAGTTTGTAATTATATAGATATCCCGCTTCAGCATATCAATTCCGATTTGTTGAAATCAATGAAGAGAGGTACTACCCACGAAAAAACAGATGCTCTTTTAGGAAAATTCAGAGAAAAAGTTCCTGATATGGCAATCAGAACAACACTTATTGTTGGATATCCTGGTGAAACAGAAGAAAGATTCCAGGAGCTTAAAGACTGGGTAAGAGAACAGAAATTTGACAGACTAGGCTGCTTTACCTATTCTCACGAAGAGAATACTACAGCATATGTATTGGAAGATGATATTCCACAGGAAGTAAAAGAGGCTAGAGTAGAAGAAATTATGGAACTGCAGTCTCAAATTTCATGGGAAAAGAACCAGGAAAAAGTAGGGAAAATATTCAAATGTGTTTTTGATCGTAAAGAAGGGAATTATTTTATCGGAAGGACAGAATATGACTCACCTGATGTAGACAATACCGTGTTGGTTTCTGAAGATACTTATATTTCTATAGGTGAATTTGCAGAGGTTAAAATTACTTCAGCAGAAGAATTTGACTTATATGGAGAATTGGTATAGCTAATCCCTTATTAATCAGTTAAAAATAAGGTTTATAAAATTAATGTATTGATAAATTTTAACATAGAATTTTCTCTGCTTCTTATTCTTATTTATTTGATAATCAAATTGTTAGTGTTTTGTAAAATTAAGATTTTTTAATTTTCTTTTTTTATTTATATAAATTCAAAAATTATGTCTTAAATTTGCGCAATAAGCAATATTTTTAAATAATATGCTTTCAATGAGTTAATCATTAAAATGAAACTAAAACTTAATTGAAATAGTTATTTTATAGTTTTAGTTTCAATATAATATTCACAAGTTGGGATGCATTTTCCTTTTTTGGAAATATTGATGAAAAAAAATGTAATTAAAAATCTTTAAAAACTTATGAAAAAAATTTTATTAACAGCAATTATGCTTGTTGGCCTTTCGGCTTTTTCTAAGGCTCAGACTAATGCGGGAGTTGGGATAAACACAACCACACCTGCAGCAACTCTAGATGTAGTAGCAAATACTACTGACAACACTAAGCCTGATGCCTTGTTAGTCCCTCGTATGACAAGATCTCAGTTGTATGCAAAAGATGCGGCTTATGTTGCTGCTCAAAATGGTGCTTTAGCTTTTGTTACCGCTATTGATGGTACTGCTACAGCTAAAACTACTAATGTAACAGCTGTAGGATTTTACTATTATGATTCAGCATCTTCTACTTGGAAAACTTTAGGCGGAGGTGCTGTTGCAACTCCATTCAGATTAAACTTGGCTCAGGCAGCCTCTACAGCTTATGACTGGTCTAATTCTAATTTTGATTATTGGGAATTTACTACAGGAACCCTCTTAACTTTACCAACACCTGCAGCTTATAATGGAAGAACAATTCGTATCAGAAACCAAACTGGGGGTAACCTTACTTTTAGTGGAACTGATGGTATAGCTACTCCTAAAGGTATGTCAACTCTTACACCTATTTCTGCAGTTGAAATTTACAGTAATGGAACTACATGGTATATAATTGCAGGTAGAAACTAATAAAAACATAAATACAATGAAAAATAAATTTTTAAATATTTTTGGAGGGATTTTACTATTTGCTGGAATTTCTACCAATGCACAGATTTTGACAAATTCAAATGTTGTTACAGCCTTGACCGGTTCAAACTATTTTTTAGATGCAAGTAACTTTGAAGGTTTGGCTAATCAGAATTACGGACGAGGACTTGGGTTTCCTAGAACAAACCTGACAACATTCCAATTTGATACAGCACCTATGGATAATGATGTAACTTTATCTAATTTTGATGGAATGGTTGTATATAATACTACAGCAGGTAATACTCTTACTGGTCAGGGAGTTATAACTGCAGTTACTCCAGGTTTTTATTACTTCTCAAATCCGGGTAATCCAGGTAATATTACTAATGGAAAATGGGTTCCAATAGCAGGTGCTAATGCTGGTGTAAAAGAAAACATTCTTACTACAGAAACTGTAACGAACAGATTAATAAATAACGCTCAGATCTATGCTATTAAATCATCTTTTACAGTAAATGGATCAACAGCTCCTAATACTTATACTAATCCAGTAATTATTCCTTCTACTGGAAGCTTATATAGAATTACTATTTATCAGGCAGGAACAAATAATGTTTATGCAAACAGTGTTTATTCTTATGATAAAACTAATGGAAACTTCATTACAGGTTCTCCAAGTATGTCTGTAGTATATCCGAATGGTAACTATGACTATGTTGTAGAATATACTAAATAATACTCTATTTAAGTACAGATAATAAAACCAATGAGAAATCATTGGTTTTTACTTTTTAAAAAGACTTGTGTTCATTTAATTTTTTGGGTAGTACATCATCATAAATTTATTTTTTGAGCTATTAAAATCTAATATTAGGTCAATAGATAAATCAGCATTTAAATTTTAACAAAATAAAAGGTGTTAAAAATCAGTCTGTAAATCTTATTTTATGTGGTGAAACTTCTTCTGTAAGAAAGTTTATCCAGTATCCGGTTTTTAAGACTTTAAATATTGAAAATAAATTTTGTGGTTTTTATTTTAACTTTATGAATTTTGTAAATTGTTGATTTTCAATTGTTTTTATATTTTGTAAATTTAAATTATGCACGGGTTAGTTAATTATATTAACTTTTTGATGGTTTTTTTAACGCTTTTTAACAGTGTTATTTAAAAGCCCTATTCATAGGGGGTTGCAGACTTAGTTAACATTTTATTAATGTTTTATTAACTGTTTTTAACATATTGAATAGGGTTTTATAAAGATTCCTGATACATTTGCTCCGTCAAAACCAATAAAAGTTCAACATGATGAAAAGATTCATTCTCGTAATCATAATGATGATTTCAACCCTGGGTATTTATTCTTTTACGAGTAATGCCTTAGATGCGAAAAAAACAAGTTATGCATCGTACTACCACGATAAATTTAACGGTAGAAAAACTGCTAGCGGAGAAATCTTTGATAACTCAAAGTTTACAGCAGCAAACAGAACGCTTCCATTTGGAACAAACGTTAAGGTTACGAACCTTAAGAATGGTAAAGAGGTAATAGTGAGGATTAATGATAGAGGGCCTTTCCATTCATCAAGATCTTTAGACATGTCTAAAGCTGCGTTCGATGAGATCGGAGATATCAATCATGGTACAATTCCGGTCGAATATGAAATTGTCGATTAATTTTATGATTTAAATTAAAAAAAGCCAGCTGATTCAGCTGGCTTTTTGTATGCATCAATATCTTGGTGATTATACATTCAATTCCAATAAAGCAGGGCAATGGTCAGAATGCACAGCTTCCTTTAAAATAGCAGCCCTTGAGAGCTTATCCTTTAAGCTGTAAGAAGTGAAGTTATAATCCAGCCTCCATCCCTTGTTTCTCGCTCTGGAATTTTGTCTGTAGCTCCACCAGGTATAATTATCAGGATCACCATTGAAAAACCTGAAGCTGTCTATCAGTTCACATTCATTCATAAAATTGGTCATCCATTCTCTTTCCATAGGAAGAAATCCTGAAACATTCTTTAAGCCCTCCGGATTGTGGATATCGATTGCTTCATGGCAAATATTAAAGTCGCCGGATATAATAAGATTGGGAATTTCTTTCTTTAAATTTTTGATATACTCCAGAAAGTCATGACAGAACTGCATTTTGAAATCCAGTCTTTCAATATTGGAAGCGGAAGGAACATATACAGAAATAGCTGAAAATCCGTCAAAATCCGCACGAATGATTCTTCCTTCATTATCATAGCTTTCGATACCACAGCCATACTCTACATGATTAGGTTTGATTTTGGAGGCAATTCCGACTCCGCTATAGCCTTTTTTAACGGCTGAGTGCCAATAACTGTGATAACCTAATTTTTCAAGACTTTCGATGTCTATCTGATCGTTTCCGGCTTTACTCTCCTGAATACAGATGATATCCGGGTCAGCAGCCTTCAGCCAGCCGAGGAAATCTTTTGTGAAAGCAGCTCTGATTCCGTTGACATTATAAGTGATTAATTTCATAAACAAGAATAATTTTTTTCAAATGTAGGGAAATAAAAAAGCCGGTTTTGAATTTCAAAGCCGACTTTTTATATTTTTAGAAAGAGATTTTATTTTTTAAAAACCGTTTTACCGTCTTTTGTTAGTTCTATTTCCTCACCTTTTCCTCTCAATTCATAATGATCATTCTTATACCAGATCCCTGATGCAGGTTTTTGTCCCTGTAATTCAATGGTTTCTTTGTTGAATACTACTGTAGCTGTATTTTTAGTATTGTTGAAAGTCATGTCTAAAGTTTTTCCGCTTTTGTCTTTCGAAGTACTTTTTACAATTTCATCCTGAGTTCCAGCAACGGCTGCTGAATCAGATGGTTTTGATGCAATACTATCTGCAGTAGCAGAAGTTGAATCTGTTGTTTTCTTTTCTTTATTACATGAAGTTAAAAATAATGCGGCAGATGCTGCTGCAATAAAAATGTGTTTTTTCATAAATGTATATTATTAATGTGTGTGTCTTTTTGTATGCAAAATGAATGCCTTAAAGAAAAAAGCGGAAAAAATCATTCGATTTTTTCCGCTTTTAACCCAAAATTAAATAAACTATGAAAAAAACTACTTGGGTTCTAGAACGCTGATAGGAATAATACACTCTTCAAGTGAAATTCCTCCATGCTGGTATGTTTCTTTATAGTAATTAACAAAATGATTGTAATTCTTAGGATAAGCCAGGAATATATTATTTTTAGCAAAAATATATTTCGAACTTAAGTTTCCTTTGGGAAGGAAAAGTTTCTCCGGATTCGTAATCGCCCATACATCACTGTCATCATACGTTAAACTTTTACCTGTTTTGTATCTGATATTGGTGGATGTTTCTCTATCTCCAACCACTTTACTCGGCTTTTTAACATACACCGTTCCGTGGTCTGTAGTAATAACCAATTTATAACCGTTTTCTGCAGCTGTTTTGATGATCTTCAGTAAAGAAGAGTTTTCAAACCAGTTGTAGGTAAGAGAACGGAAAGTTTTATCATCACGGATCAACTGATCTACGATATGGTTATCTGTCTTCGCATGGGAAAGGATATCAATAAAGTTGTATACGATTACCAGTAGATCATTGTTTTTATGCTGGTTAAAATCATCGTAGATCTTTCTTTCAAAATCTGCGTTCAATACTTTAAGGTATTTCATAGACTTTGATCCGAGACCAATCCTTTTCATCTGATCTTCCAGGAAATCACGCTCAAATTCATTTTTGTTTCCTTCTTCATTATCATTAAACCATTTATCCGGGAAACGTTTCTCAATCTCAGACGGCATTAATCCTGCAAAGAAAGAGTTTCTTGCATATTGTGTAGCAGTAGGAAGGATACTGTAGTAGTAATCTTCCGAGACTTTATTATAATATTTTGTAAACAAAGGTTCAATCACTTTCCACTGGTCGTAACGAAGATTGTCTACCATTAATAAAAGAACTTTCTCTTTTTCCACTTCAGGCTTTACTTTTTCTTTGAAAAGCGTGTGGCTCATTAAAGGTTTGTCTGAGTCAATAAGCCAGTCTGCATAATTTTTCTCAATGAACTTAGCAAACTGAATATTGGCTTCTTCTTTCTGAGATTGCAAAAGATCAGCAAATTCATTATCTGCCACTTTATCAAATTTGATTTCCCAGCTAAGGATTTTTTTATAATATTCTGCCCATTCCTGATACGTTCTCAGGTAGGAAAGTTCCATAGAAAGGTTTCTGAACTCCTGTTGGTATTGTAAAATTGTTTTTTGTTCTACCAAGTTATCTTCCTGAAGATTTTTTTTGAGGGAAAGTAATATCTGATTAGGATTTACAGGCTTTAAGATATAATCGGCAATTTGAGACCCGATGGCCTCTTCCATAATATGCTCCTCTTCACTTTTAGTTACCATTACAATTTTTAAGGAGTTATCTTTTTCCTTAATCATGGGAATGGCTTCCAAACCGGAAATACCGGGCATATTTTCGTCAATTAACGTTAAAGCAAATTTCTCTGAATCCATAAGTTCCAAAGCCTCATTCACATTGTTAACAGGAGTTACCTGGTAACCCTTCTTTTCTAAGAATACGATATGAGGTTTAAGTAAATCTATTTCATCATCTATCCATAATATCTTTTCTGACATAATTTATTTTTTACATGGTTATTGTATCAAAATGTTGACCAATTCTTTTTAAAATCTCACAAATTAGAGAAATTAAAAGTTAAATATTAGTTAAATGAAAATACCGTTTGATATTTCGCATTTTTATTTCCTTAATCAGTGGTTTTTATATATTCCAAAGCTTTTTCCAGGACTTCATCTTTTCCGTTTTTAAACCCTTCTATGCTGGGTTTTACAAGGATATCCGGAATGATGCCTATTCTCTGCGTTTCTCTTCCGTCCGGGTAATAAGCTCCAAGACCTGTGAACCGCGTATCAAGATCAGCAATTTTAAACATAATAACATCTCCGTTGGCTCCTGAAGTATTGCTTCCGATAATTTTTGCTTTCGGATGCTGCTTGAACATCATTGTTGTTGTTTCTGCCTGGCTTTGGGTATTCTCATCTACTAGAACGATTACATTTCCTTTATAGTATTCGGGATTCTTTCTGCCGGTAACATTTTTTCTGCTGTAAAATTTGCCCGGGTAGCTGGTGTCAGGAAAAGTAAACAGATAATAGATCGAAGGCTCAGGAAGCAGGAGATAGCTTAAAGGAATAATGGTTTGTTTCGGATAATTCCTAAGATCGAAAATAATAGATTTTGCAGAATTCAAATCTCCATACATTTCGTCCAAATCTTCCTTTTCTATGATTCCCATATTGACATAACCGATTTTCTTTTCCTCATCTATAAATTTCCACTTTCGGGGAGCCTGAATTTTTTCATGAATAATATCTCTGATAAGATAAGTTCTGGTTTTTATTTCCAGATTTTGTCCATCTCTTTCAACCTTTAAAGAAATAGAATCATTGTTGCTAAAGAGAAGCTTATCCTTTATTTTGCTGACTTTACCCCATGAGTTGGATGCAGGTACATATTTTCCTAAGATATTAATCATTTGAGGAATCGTTTTTCCTTCAATATCATAAATGACATCTCCTGTATGTAAAGGACTGTTGTTTTTGGGGCGGGTGTCTTTTATTTTTGTAATCACTAATTTTCCTTCAGTGTAGGAATATTCTACAGGGACTTTACGTTTGCCATATTGGCTAAGCTGAATTTCTTTTGACGAAAGATATGCATGTGAGTCATCTGTTTTGGTGACCAGCTCAGCCAGTGCCAAGTGATAATTTTCATCATTATCAATCAAAAGAAACTTGGAGATCATTTCGGTAAGAACGTAATTCCAGTTTTGATCAGTTTCATATTTATAAGGAAAAAAATACTCTACATAATTCCAATATCTGAATAACTCCAGTAAGCTGATTGTTTTGGATGTGAATTTTGAACCGTATGATTTTTCATTTCTGAAATATATTTTTCTTCCGCCTTTTCCCAAATAATGATTATCCTCAAGATTTCGGTTATTTTCAATGTAATGGAGTTTCTGAGATACTTCATTAGAGAAAATTTGAGCATTGTCAATCCAGCTCAAATCAAAATTTTTAAGAAAATACATTTTATTATCCTTTACTGAACATTCTTTGCAGGGTGGAACTTCACCAAGGCTGCCAATCCATTCAGAATAGAAATTATTCAGTGATTGTTTATCATTAATATTTTCAAGTTCATCTATTTTGTGAAAAAGCTGCTTGTCCCAGTTCAGATTTCCTTTGGCTACATGAGGATGATAATATTTTAAAAATCCCCATACTCTGCAGAGAGATTCCAGTTTCTGGGTCTCGGTTATAATTTGTGCAGAAAAATGTAAACTTAAAAATAATAAAAGGAAAAGAGAGTACTTTCTCATTAAAAATTACTGTGTTTTCTCTCTCAAAGATAGTCTTAAAATACAATAGTGGCAAACGCTTTTTAAGGAATAAACCAAGAACAGAGACAGGTTTTCTTTTAACATGAAATTAACCAGTTCTCAATTTTAAAATGCCTAACTTTGTTCCTAATATTGACGTTTCAATGCAGAATAAGCTAAAAATTATCAACGATCCTGTTCACGGATTTATCAAAATTCCACACGAAATTTTATTTGATATCATTGAGCACCCTTACTTTCAGAGATTGAGGAGAATAGGGCAGACAGGACTTTTGAACCTGATCTTTCCGGGAGCTACTCATACAAGATTTCATCATGCATTGGGGGCTATGCACCTGATGTTTACTGCGTTGGAAACATTGAAGCAGAAAGGAGTGAAAATTTCTGAGGAAGAAGAAAAAGGAGCGATGCTGGCTATTCTGATGCATGATATTGGTCATGGTCCGTTTTCTCATGCATTGGAAAGTATGCTGATGGATGACTGGCACCATGAAAATCTTTCTTTATTATTGATGAATAAACTGAATGAAGAATTTGAAGGCCAGCTTTCAATGGCTATTGAAATGTTTCAGGGAAAATATCATAGAAAATTTTTCAATCAGCTGATCTCTTCACAGTTGGATGTTGATCGTCTGGATTATTTGAAAAGAGACAGCTTTTTTACAGGAGTATCTGAAGGAAATATTAATACACAGAGAATTATTTCCATGATGAATGTATGTGAAGAAGGGGAGCTGGTGATTGATGCAAAAGGAATTTATTCTATTGAAAATTTTCTGACCGCCAGGATGTTTATGTACTGGCAGGTGTATTATCATAAAACTTCAGCTTTGGCAGAATTTCTTTTAGTCAAAATCCTTGAAAGAGCAAAATATCTGATTTCCCAAGGCACAGCGCTTCCTGCAACCGATAATCTGAAATATTTTTTATACCGTGAAAAGAGCGGTGCTACAGACGAAGATGTAGAAAGATTCACCAAGCTTGATGATAATGATGTGATCCAGGCGATGAAAGAATGGCAGAATTCGGATGACTTTGTTCTTTCATATTGGTGTAAATGCGTAATTCAGAGAAATTTACCTAAAACAATTATTTCATCACATCCTTTTGGAAAGGAAATAATTGATGAAAAAGTAAAAATTAGTAATGAATTTTTCGGAATCAATAATGGAAAAGAACTGGTTCACGAAATAAAGCGAAAACTTTTGCCGTATCATGCGGAGAAACAACCAATTTATTTATTGCATAAAAATGGTAAGAGAACAAGGCTTCATGAGTCAGAAGATCAGCTTTTATCAGGGTTAATTGTAAATAAAACAACCCGCTATATCCTTATGTTTCCAAGAGATATCTCCGGACTAGACTCTTAAATAATATTAAAATTTACGATCTGAAACCAAAAAATGTTTGCAAATTCTAGAATTTCTTATCTTTGCAGAATATGGAATTTACAGCTTCGCAAATTGCAAGTTTTATTGACGGAAAAATAATAGGTGACGAGAATGCACTTATTACAGGGGTTTCACCAATTGAAAATGGTGAATCAGGACATCTTTCTTTTATAGCACAAGATAGATTTTCTCATTTTTTGGATACCTCAAACTGCTCTGTTATTATAGTTTCGGAACAACTTCTGGATAAAAATAGTTATAACCCTACCTTAATCGTTGTAAAAGATGCCTATCTTTCTTTTCAGATTCTGATGAATTTATATCAGGAAATGCAGGGAAGAAAAGAAGGTGTTGAGGATGGTTCATCCATCCACGATACAGCTGTCATAGGAGATAAAGCCTATATCGGAGCATTTACGTATGTTTCTGAGAAAGCCAAAATCGGGGAAGGGTCACAGATCTATCCACATGTATATATAGGCAAAGGAGTAAAAATTGGTAAAAACTGTAAAATAGACAGTGGTGCCAGAATTTATGACTACTGTATTATTGGGGATAATTGTGTGATTCATTCCAATACGGTAATTGGAGGTGACGGTTTTGGTTTCCAGCCAACAGCCGAAGGCTTCAAAAAAATACCACAGCTTGGAAATGTAATCATTGAAGACGATGTAGAAATTGGTTCAAACTGTAGTATCGACAGAGCTACAATTGGTTCTACCATTATAGGAAAAGGTACTAAAATTGATAACCTGATTCAGATTGCCCACAATGTGAAAATTGGTCAGAATAATGTAATTGCTGCACAAGCGGGGATTGCTGGTTCTACCACTATTGGTGACTGGAACCAGATTGGTGGTCAGGTAGGAGTTGTAGGACATATCAAAATAGGAAATCAGGTGAAAATTCAGGCCCAGAGTGGCGTGAATTCCAGCGTTAATGATAGAGAAACATTGTATGGTTCACCAGCAATCAGCTACAATGACTATTTGAGAAGCTATGTTCATTTCAGGAACTTGCCTGGAATCGTAAACAGAATAAATAATCTTGAGAATAACTCAAAAGATAATACTAATGAGTGATATGCAAAAAACACTTCAGCAAGAGGTTACTCTTTCTGGAATTGGTCTTCACACTGGTAAAGAAGTAAAACTTACCATTAAACCTGCTAAAGAAAATACAGGTTTTGTATTTGTAAGAACAGACTTGGAGGGACATCCTCAGGTAGAAGCAGATGTAAATTATGTTGTAGCAACAGAAAGAGGAACTACATTAGAAAAATTAGGGGTAAAAATTACTACTTGCGAACACCTTTTAGCAGCTCTTGTTGGTTGTGATATTGATAACGCAGTTTTAGAAATGGACGCCTCAGAACCTCCTATTCTGGACGGATCTTCAAAGTACTTTGTGGAAGCTATCGAAAGTGTTGGAGTAGCAGAACAGAGCGTAGCAAGAGAATATCTTGTCGTAAAAGAAGTTCTTACTTACAGTGATCCGGCTACTGGTTCAGAAATCACAATCATTCCTTCAGATACTTACGAAGTAACAACAATGGTAGATTTTGGGACTAAAGTTTTAGGAACTCAGAATGCTACTCTTAAAAATATTTCAGAATTTAAAGACGAAATCTCATCAGCTAGAACATTTAGCTTCCTGCATGAATTGGAAATGCTTTTAGATCATGGTTTGATCAAAGGTGGAGATATTTCCAATGCTATTGTATATGTAGATAAAGATCTTACTCCTGAAACTACAGAAAAATTAAAGAAAGCCTTTGGAAAAGATAATGTATCCATCAGACCAAACGGTATTCTAGATAATCTTAATTTAAATTATCCTAACGAAGCAGCAAGACACAAATTACTGGATGTAATCGGTGACCTTGCTTTGGCAGGAGTAAAAATAAAAGGTAAAGTTATAGCCAACAAACCGGGACACTATGTGAATACTCAGTTTGCGAAAAAACTTAACCGCCAGTGGAAATTGCAAAAAAAGAAAAACGTTCCGGATTTTGACCTGACAAAAGAACCAGTATTCGATATCAACGGAATTATGAAGCTTATGCCTCACAGACCTCCGTTCTTATTGATTGATAAAGTTCTTGAACTTTCAGACTCTCACGTAGTAGGTTTGAAAAATGTTACCATGAACGAACCATTCTTTGTGGGACACTTCCCGAAAGAACCTGTAATGCCTGGAGTACTTCAGGTAGAAGCATTGGCTCAGACAGGAGGTATTCTTGTACTGGCAAGCGTTCCGGATCCTGAAAACTACTCTACTTATTTCATCAAAATTGATAAAGTGAAATTCAAGAGAAAAGTAATTCCGGGAGACACACTAATATTCAAAATTGAATTGATAGAGCCTATCAGAAGAGGAATTGTTCATATGCAGGGGTATGGATATGTAGGAGATGCAGTAGCAGTAGAAGCAGAGCTTATGGCTCAAGTTGCAAAAAATAAAGTTGATTAAATGATTCATCAATTAGCAGCCGTAGATAAACGTGCGAAAATCAGCAAAAATGTAATCGTAGAACCTTTTACTACAATTGCAGGGGATGTAGAAATTGGAGAAGGAACCTGGATTGGTCCTAATGTAACCATCATGGATGGTGCAAGAATAGGGAAGAACTGCAGGATATTTCCCGGGACTGTAATCTCTGCAATTCCCCAGGATCTGAAGTTTGATGGTGAAGATACTCAGGTAATTATAGGTGACGAAACCACAATCAGAGAGTGTGTTACGGTAAACAGAGGGACAAAAGCCCTGGGATTTACTAAAATAGGTGCTCACTGCCTTATTATGGCCACTTCGCACATTGCCCATGACTGCGTTATCGGAGATCACGTTATCATTGTAAACGGTTGTGGTATTGCAGGACACGTGGAAATTGGAGATTATACCGTAATGGGAGGTTTATCAGCTGTACATCAATTTGGTAAAATCGGGAAACATGTGATGATTTCAGGAGGAACCTTGGTAAGAAAAGATATTCCGCCTTACGTAAAAGTAGCGAGAGAGCCCATGTCTTATGCAGGGATCAATTCTGTTGGTTTAAGAAGAAGAGGATTTACCAATGAGAAAATCTTTGAAATTCAGAAAATCTACAGAGCGATCTTTCAAATGAAGATGAACGTTTCTCAGGCTATTTCTCATATTGAAAAAGAAATGCTTCCAACGGCTGAAAGAGATGAAATCTTACAGTTTATTCAAAACTCACCAAGAGGTATTGTAAAAGGATACGGAACCGGAAAGGATAGGGAATAATTTTAATAACAAATACTATCAGACTATGAAAAGTTTAATTGTACTTACGGCACTTTCTGCAACATCTTTTTTGTTTGGACAGCAAACAGAAAAGTCTGAAACCGGGAAAAAGGAAAAACCTTTTACCATAGAAAGAAAAATTTCTGAAGTACCTAATGATAGTATTGCAAAGAATAACTTAAATAGTATTCTGAAACAGAAAAATACCGGAAGTTCAATTTTAGGAACAACCGATCAGTATAAATCTGATCTTCAGATGAATGTAAACAGATTGAATAATAATGTGAATACGTTCAATAATAATACATTTAACAGAATGATGCCGCAAGGGCAGGGAATACAGTTTAATAAAAGAAAATAAATATCTACAAAATTAATGGCAACAAGTAACGATATCAGAAAAGGTCTTTGCATCGAATATAGCAATGATATTTTTAAAGTAATCGAATTTCTTCACGTAAAACCAGGAAAAGGACCTGCTTTCGTAAGAACAAAATTAAAATCAGTGACCAACGGAAAAGTAATTGATAACACTTTCTCTGCAGGACACAAAATTGATGAAGTAAAAGTAATCACAAGAAAGTTCCAGTATCTTTATGATGATGAGAACGGATTCCACTTCATGAACAATGATGACTTCTCTCAATTATACATCAACAAAGAAATGATCGAAAACGCTCAGTTTATGAAAGCTGGTGAAGAAGTAACAATCATTTTGAAAGAAGCTGATGAAACTCCACTTTCTGCTGAACTTCCACAGTCAGTATATCTGGATGTGATCGAAGCTGATCCGGGTGTAAAAGGAAACACTGCAACAAACGCTCTTAAAAACGCAATCGTTGAAACAGGAGCAAGAGTTATGGTTCCTTTGTTCATCGAACCGGGAGACAGAATTAAAGTAAGCACTGAAGACGGTAGCTACTTAGAAAGAGTAAAAGAATAAATAAAATTTACATAAATTCGGTTTGCATCAGCAGTCCGAATTTTGTTTTATAAGAAAATCTATTGTTATGAGATTCCATTCTCCGCAAAAGCTTAAAACGATTGCAGATTTAATAGGTTCAGCATTTGTTGGGCCTGAAGACTTTGAAGTATTGGGAACTAATGAAATTCACATGGTAAAACCTGGGGATATCGTTTTTGTGAACCATCCTAAATATTATGACAAAGCCTTAAACTCTGCAGCGACTATTATTTTGATTGATAAAGAAGTTGATTGCCCGGAAGGCAAGGCACTTTTAGTTTCCGATGACCCTTTCAGAGACTTTAATAAAATCAATACTCATTTTACCAGAATATATAATTTCACAGAAGAACTTCACGATGTTGAAATAGGAGAAGGTACAAAGATTCACTCTTCAGCAGTGATTGGAAACAATGTGAAAATCGGAAAAAATACCCTTATCTTCCCTAATGTTGTCATTGGTGACCGTACAGAAATCGGAGATAATGTCATTATCCAGTCCAATACAGTTTTAGGAGGTGATGCGTTTTATTACAGAAAATTAAACGGAAATTTTGACCGTCTGATTTCGGTAGGAAATGTGATCATCGAAAACAATGTAGAGATAGGAAATGGCTGTACCATTGACAGAGGTGTTACAGACTCTACCATTATTGGAGAGGGCTCTGTTTTGGATAACCAGATTCAAATCGGACACGATACCGTTATCGGAAAAAAGTGTCTGATTGCCTCTCAGGTAGGAATTGCAGGATGTTGTATCATAGGAGATGAGGTGACATTATGGGGGCAGGTAGGAATTGCTTCCGGGAACAAAATTGAGTCAGGATCTGTGCTTTTAGGGAAAACCGGAGTGAACAGAGACCTTGAAAAAGGAACCTATATCGGAATGTTTGCAGAAGATTTTAAAACTTATCTTAAAAAAGAAGTAAAGCTGAGAAATCTCAAATAAACAATTCCAAAGGTTTTATCCAAAATCAAAGAAATTTAAGTAAATTTGTGAGCATTAATAAAATAATAAATAAATTAAAACAACAATAAAATGTCAATTTTAGTAAACAAAGATTCTAAAGTAATTGTACAAGGATTTACAGGGAACGAAGGAACTTTCCACGCTGGTCAGATGATTGAATACGGAACAAACGTAGTAGGTGGTGTTACTCCAGGAAAAGGAGGCAGCGAGCACTTAGGAAAACCGGTATTTAATACAGTTGCTGACGCTGTTGAAAAAGCAGGAGCAAATGTAAGTATCATTTTCGTACCACCGGCATTCGCAGCAGACGCTATCATGGAAGCTGCTGAAGCAGGAATCAAAGTGATTGTATGTATTACTGAAGGTATTCCTGTAGCTGATATGGTAAAAGTAAAATCTTACATCGCAGACAGAGACTGCAGATTAATCGGACCAAACTGCCCTGGAATTATTACTTCTGAAGAAGCTAAAATTGGTATTATGCCAGGTTTCGTTTTCAAAAAAGGTAAAGTAGGTATCGTTTCAAAATCAGGTACTCTTACTTACGAAGCTGCTGATCAGGTAGTAAGAGCAGGTTACGGTATCTCTACTGCTATTGGTATTGGTGGTGACCCAATTATCGGAACTACTACAAGAGAAGCATTAGAGCTATTTATCAACGATCCTGAAACTGAAGCGGTTGTAATGATCGGTGAAATTGGTGGAGGTCTTGAAGCTGAAGCTGCAAGATGGTATAAAGCAAGCGGATCTAATAAGCCGGTTGTAGGATTCATCGCTGGACAAACTGCTCCAAAAGGAAGAACTATGGGGCACGCAGGTGCTATCGTAGGTGGTGCTGAAGATACAGCTCAGGCAAAAATGGAAATCATGAGAGAAAACGGTATCAACGTTGTTGACTCTCCTGCTGATATCGGTGCTACTGTAGCAAAAATCCTAGGATAAAATATAAAACCAAAACATATGAAAAAACTTTTATTAGCCTCAGCACTTACTCTTTCTGCTTTATCTTTTGCACAAGTGCAATGGGGAAGTACAAGATTTGGTGTTACAGGCGGCCTAAACTACTCCAGAGTATCAAATGCCCATAACCCTTCGGGCCCAAGATATACTTTTCAAGCTGGAGCTTTGGCATTGATCCCCGTAGGGAAGACAAACCAATTCTTTATTCAACCGGAAGTTCTGTATTATGGTGCAGGAGAAACAGGGAAAGATAAAGATGCTAAAGGGGTAAGCGGTTACGATGCTGTATATGCAAATAACTACCTAAGTGTACCTCTGTATTTCAAAGGATATTTTTCAGAAGCTGAATCAGAATTCTTTGGATTATTAGGACCTAGATTTAACTTTTTACTAAACCAAAATGTTAAAGATGTTCCTGTAAGCAGACCTTACTATGATCCGAACGTTACTGATCCTAACCAGCCGGCAGGTGTAAACGGAAAAGCAAAAAGCTTTAACTGGGGATTAGGTTTAGGAATAGGATATAGCTACAAAAGACAACTTGAAGTTGCTATAAAATATGACTTAGGTCTTGGTGATACTTACCCAGGTCTTAAGAAAGAAACAAAAGGTACTGATAAGAAAAAATCAGAACAGGTATTGGCTCTTACCTTAAGCTACATATTCCAATAGAATATTATTTCAAAATAAAAAATCCCGGAAACGTTAGTTTCCGGGATTTTTTTGTTTATATGTTTTTATATTAAATTATCCTTTTATCCACTTCCAAAGCTCTTTCATGGTAGCTTTATTTCCATACATCAGAATACCTACACGATAGATCTTTCCCGCCAGGAAGATCATAAAAATAGTAGTTGCCAGTAACAATACAATAGATAATACAATCTGCCATATAGGAACTCCAAACGGAATTCTGGCAATCATTGCAACGGGTGATGTAAACGGAATGATCGACAGCCAGAAACCTAATGGTCCGTCCGGATTGTTCATTAATGTGAAACTTCCATACATCCCTAATGTTAATGGTAAAATTGCAAATAAAGTGAATTGCTGTGTTTCTGTTTCATTATCCACAGCAGAACCAATTGCGGCATAAATAGAACTGTAAAAAATATATCCTAAAAGGAAGTAAACGATGAATACAAAGATAATCAGTGGGAAATTCAGTTCCAGTAAACTATGAGAAATCTGGGTAGCAAGCTGTCCCATATCCAGTTTACCCGCAAGTTCCTCGCTTCCTCCCGGAATATTCTTCTGAAGAGGAGAGAAGCCTGTATTTAAAACCAATGCTCCTATTACAGACATCGTGATCCAGATCAGAAACTGTGTCAGGGCAACCATTGTTACTCCCAGAATCTTACCCATCATCAGTTCAAAAGGCTTTACAGAAGAAATGATGATCTCTACAACACGGTTGTTTTTTTCTTCAAGCACACTTCGCATTACCCTTACCCCATAAATAATGATAAACATAAAAGTAACATACATCAATACCATGCTCAGCCCGGATTTCACACCAAAAGCAAGATCAGAATCTTCTTTATTATTATCGGTAACATTGATGGTTTTTAATGTGAAGCCTTTGTCAAGATCATTCAGCTGGGTCTCCTGGATACCCAGTTGCTTGATTTTTTCTTTTTTAAGAATATCGCTGATGTCAGAAACGATTTTCTGCTTTGTATCAAATCCTATTTTACTGTTGATCACTAATCTTGTGTCCTTTTCAAGGGCATCAAAATTTTGATTTTTAAGCTCAGGAAGAATCAAAATACCATCCAGAGATTCATTTCCTTTTAAGTTGTTGATCTTAGATTTTTCATCTGCAGCAGAAACAAAAACGTAATTTAATTTATCATTAGACTTCAGCTGATTGGTAAACAATCCGCTTTTATCAACTACTTCTATGATGCTATGAGACTCATTCGCTTTAAACATCAATCCGATCACCGCTCCAAAAGCAATAATCATTACTGGTGCAAGCAGCGTCAATATAATGAAAGATTTTTTCTTAACCTGTGTAAGAAACTCTCTTTTGGTAATTAAAAAAATATTATTCATAAAATTAAGAATGGTTACTTACAGCGTTAATAAACACCTCATTCATACTAGGAATTCTTTCGTCGAATGACCTCACTTTACCTACCTGCACAAGATCAAGAAGAACATTATTCTGGCTTTCTTCATTTTTCAGGTCAAAAGAAACAAGGTTATTTTCATTGGATAAATTAAAAATATCATACTTGCTTTTGAAACTGTCAAACTGATCGTTGCTTACTTCAGAAAGGGTAACTCCAAAAATATTTTTTTTGAATTTTTCTCTTACGTCAAAAACCCTTCCGTCAATAATCTTTTTAGAATTGTTGATCAAAGCAACATAATCACACATTTCTTCCACACTTTCCATTCTATGGGTAGAAAGAATAATAGTTGTTCCGTTATTTTTAAGATCAATGATCTGATCTTTGATTAAATTAGCATTTACAGGGTCAAAACCTGAAAAAGGTTCATCAAGAATTAAAAGATGAGGTCTGTGAAGAACGGTAACTACAAACTGAATCTTCTGTGCCATTCCTTTAGACAGTTCGGAAAGCTTTTTCTTCCACCATTGATCAATGTGCAGCTTTTCAAACCATTTTTTAGCTTCATTCTGAGCATCACTTTTACTCATCCCTTTCAGTTCTCCAAAATATAGAATCTGGTCACCAACACTCATGTTTTTGTACAATCCTCTTTCTTCGGGCATATAACCAATGTCTTTGATGTGAGTGGGATTCAGTTTTTCTCCATTGATGAAGATATCTCCTGAGTCGGCCTGAGTAATTTGGTTGATGATACGGATAAAAGAAGTTTTTCCGGCTCCGTTGGGACCTAAAAGACCATAAATACTGCCTTTCGGGACATGGATGCTGAAATCATCCAGTGCGACCTTTTTACCGGCATTATAGGTCTTTTTAATATGTTCAGCTTTTAACATTAAAATTGTTCTTTTTACTATTAGTATTAAAAAGTCCCGAAAGTTACGGAAATATTAAAACAGAATTAATGTAAAAAGAAAAAATCCTGATGATTATCAGGATTTTAATTTATTGTTTTACGATTTGAGTAACTTTCTGCGTGTTGTCACTTAAAATATAGCGTATCATATATTTTCCGGGCTTTAATTTTTCAATATTAATCTCACCGGAATTCATGTTTACTGTATAACTGGCAACCTGCATACCCAAAATTGAATAAAAAGTTACACTCTTGATCTTTAAAGAAGGATCTTTTGCCTTAACGATAAGGAAATCCTTTGCAGGATTTGGATAGGCAAGCAACACCCCATCATCTGCCTTTTGAGTGATGGAACCCGGCTCTCTAAGCTGAGCTTTTAAATTGTTGGAAAATCCAACAAAAGTGCCTACAAATAGAAATAAAAGTAAAAGTTTTTTCATCAAATTTATAATTTCTCGAATATATATAACAAATATAATAAATTCTACAATTTCATACAATAGTTTTTTGTAGAACTTATATTAAATTTGTAGAAACTTATTCAAAAAGTATTCCAAAATGATACATTCAAGAAATAGAAGACTTAGAGTTAATGAATCTATCAGAAGTTTGGTAAGAGAAAATGTGCTTACAACTGATGATTTTGTAATGCCGATCTTCGTAATGGAGGGCGAAAACAAGCAGGAGGCAATCCCGTCTATGCCGGGAATTTTTAGGCGGAGTATAGATTTAACAGTGAAGGAATGTAAGGAATTATTTTCTTTGGGTGTAAAAGCTGTCAATTTGTACATGAAGGTGTCAGAACATCTGAAAGACAATACAGGAAAAGAAGCATGGAACAAAGACGGATTAATGCAGAACACCATCAAAGCCATCAAAGATGCCGTTCCGGGCATGATCGTAATGCCGGATGTAGCGTTGGATCCTTATTCAATTTACGGGCACGATGGAATCATTGAAAACGGAAAAGTTTTAAATGATGCTACCAATGACGCACTGGCAAGAATGTCAGTATCTCATGCAGAAGCAGGAGCAGATCTTGTAGCTCCAAGTGATATGATGGACGGAAGAGTGCAGATCATTCGTGAAGCATTGGAAGAAAGCGGTTTTACAGATGTAGGAATTGTAAGCTATGCTGCCAAATATGCAAGTTCTTTCTATGGACCTTTCAGAAGCGCTCTAGACAGTGCTCCGAAAGATGATATGGAAATTCCAAAAGATAAAAAGACTTATCAGATGGACTTCCATAATACCCGTGAAGCATTAAATGAAGTTTTCAAAGATATTCATGAAGGAGCAGATGTGATCATGATCAAACCAGGTCTTCCTTACCTGGATATCGTTTCCAAAGTACGTGAAGCTATTGATCTTCCGATTGCAGTTTATAACGTAAGTGGAGAATATGCCATGGTAAAAGCGGCTGCCCAAAACGGATGGCTTGATAATGACAAAACGATCATCGAGAGCTTAACATGTTTCAAAAGAGCAGGAGCAGATATGATCTTTACTTATTTTGCAAAGGAAGCGGCTATCTTGTTGAATAAATAAGACTTATAGAATCGTTGAACAGGATATAAACGTTAATGTTAAGTTAATAGTCTCCATCAGGAACTTTCACGTAGATAAAACTGCTATTTTTGAGTTAAACTAATTTCGAGAAACGAAATAATTAAAACATCAAAAAAATTATTTATGAGAAATCTTAAAAAAATTGAGAGAAATCAATTGAAAGAAATCAAAGGAGGAGAAGTGATTATTGATAATCCAAATTGTGGAACATGGTGCAAAGATATCTGGTATCCATGTGTTATGGAGCATTTAGCTTGTCCGGATTAAACGCATTCAATAAAGAAAAATAGATAGGCTGTTCCGATAAGAACAGCCTATTTTTTATTTTAAACGGATTGATAGCTGATGATTTTATAGCCACCCTTTTTTCCCGTATACATAAGTGTCATCAAATTGCTTGTCACTCATAAAGAGATATAAAATACCTTCAATAAAAGGAATAATAGAAGCCGCTCCTAAGGTAACAACATTCAGAACCAACTGAATGATTCCTTCTTTCGTATAGCCAAGATAAAATTTATTTAAAGCCAGCCATCCTACAAGAATTCCCAATATAGCAGCAGGGATTTTCTTCTCCGAACGGTAAGGTATATTGCTTTGCTGGTTTTGCGCATTTTCTGTTTTTGTATAACCGTAATTTTCCATTTCTTAGTATTTGTGATTGATATGTTTTATGATAAGTAGCTTAAAATGATGAAAAGTTACAAGAAGCAAATGATGAAAAGAGGAAAAGATTAATTTTTTTATGACAATTTTATGATTTTACCTTTTCTCTTTTTTACTTTTTCGGCTCTCTGCGAGTTTATATTTTTGATATATTTGCCCTATGATTTTACGAGGAGAAAACTTAATCAAGGAATACGGTCCTAAAAAAGTTGTAAAAGGCGTTTCTGTACAAGTTCAACAGGGAGAAATTGTTGGTTTGCTGGGTCCAAACGGAGCAGGAAAAACTACATCGTTTTATATGATTGTAGGGTTGGTTAAGCCTACTTCAGGAAAAATTTTTCTGGACAAACAGGAGATTACTACAGATGCTATGTACCGCAGAGCCCAAAAGGGAATCGGGTATCTTGCGCAGGAAGCTTCGGTTTTCAGAAAGCTGTCTGTGGAGGAAAACATCATGGGAGTATTACAGTTGACGAAACTTTCAAAGCGTGAACAGCAGATCAAATGTGATGAACTGATTGAAGAGTTTTCTTTACAGCATGTCCGTAAAAACAGAGGAGATCTTCTTTCCGGAGGAGAAAGACGTAGAACCGAAATTGCCCGTTGTCTTGCTACAAGCCCAAACTTTATCCTTCTGGATGAGCCTTTTGCCGGGGTAGACCCGATTGCAGTAGAAGATATCCAGAAAATTGTAAGAAGTCTTGTTGATAAGAACATTGGAATTCTGATTACCGACCACAACGTACAGCAAACTCTTGCCATTACCAATAAAACCTATATCATGTTCGAAGGAAAGATCCTGAAAGAAGGACTTCCCGAAGATTTAGCAAATGATCCGCAGGTAAGAGAAGCCTATCTGGGTGAAAACTTCGTTTATCAGAGTATTTTGGATAAACCTAAAAAGAAGAAATACGCTTATAACATCTGGGCAGGTAATTTTGATTCAAAAGTACAATTGCAGGGATTTGTGGATGAAAATTTCAAACAGTTTGATGATCTGAGACTGATGTACGGTTTTGAGGATATTGGCTTTGCCACATTAGCTAATTCTGAAATTGAACATATCTTTAATGATGTCGTAGATAAGAATGCCAACAACTCATTTGTTTTCCAGAAAAAGGAAATTAATTCTCAATACTCTCTGGAACAGGCAGAAGCTGAGTCTAAAGAAGCTAGCAGAAAAGAGCTGCACTACCTTACAACTTATCTATTTGAAGGATAGATGGATGATCTTTATAGATATGAAGATTTTCAAGTAGGAACCAAAGTTTTTTTGGATCATGAATACGGTATTATAGTGAATGTAAAGTTTCATGAAAATTCAACTGTAGTCCGTTGGGATACATCTCTTGAAAATGATTTTGAAGATTGGTCAGGAATGTGGGGGTCTTTTGTACAAATAGGAGGACATATAATTGATCCAAACTATCGATTCAAATACATCAATGACGATGGTACATTGAAAGACTTTTAAATAAATCCTACATGAACAGTTTAATAATAATTCGTACCTTTTTCTTTTGAAAGCGGTACGTTTTTCATTTTAAAATGATTTCTATCTATGGCAAAACCCTTTAACAGAACTGTTACCCTATTCGGCATCTATAAGCAGCTTGTTCCTTTTATCAGACCCTATCGTCCCATGATTTATGGTACCTTATTTCTTACTTTTCTGGGAGCTCTGGCAGCACAGGTCAACCCGATTGTTTTGAAATATACGGTGGATGAGGTGACCAAGCTTACTCATCTTCCGCATCCGATGTCAGAAGGAATTCATATTCTCATCATTATTTCTATTATTTTATTGGGAAAAGAACTTCTAAATATTTTTATCAACTTCGGGCAGAAATTTTATGGAGAAAAAATCAGGATTAATGTAAGTTCCGTATTGGCACAATCGGCGATTGATAAAATTCTGACCTATAGAGTTGCTTATTTCAACGATGAAAACCATGAGTCCGGGAAATTACAGATCAGGATAGACCGCGGAATAGAAAGTTTGACAAAGCTGGTTCAGAATTTCTTTATTGATATTCTGCCTCTTTTTTCCAATGCCATCATTGCGCTGATCATTATGTATATGCAGAATGTGTATGTAGGACTTGTTTCTACGATTATTGTTCCGATTTATTTTTATATCAGTTCGCTACAGGCAAAGAAACTGAACGGAGTTCGCCGCCAGCTTAGAAATCAAAGAGAAAAAAAGACATCCGGATTGTTGAACCTGATCAATTCCATTATGGTGATTAAAAGTTTTGTCCGGGAAAAATTTGAAGGAAAAAAACAATACGATCTTCAGATGGAGTTAATGGAAAGTCAGATGATCACAAGGAAAACCAACTTTATTTATGATGGATTAAAAACTTTTATAGAGCAGTTCGGAGTAGTTCTGATTATCCTTTTAACCGTTTATTTGGTGTTGGATCAGCAGATGACTATCGGGGCAATCATGCTTCATATTATGCTTTTTAACAACGTTTCTGCTCCCATTCGCCAGCTTCACAGGATTTATGATGACATGAACGATGCCATGATCTATGCTGAAGGTTATTTTGATATTCTGAATGCAGATAATGAAACAGAATCCAACGGTAATTTTGTAGAAAAAGAAATCAAAGGAACTTTTGAACTCAAAAATGTTGATTTTACCTATCCCAATGGTACAAAAGCATTGCATGATGTTTCCATGAAAATTGAAAACGGAAAAACGACCGCTTTGGTAGGATTAAGCGGAGCAGGAAAGTCAACGGTCATTAATCTTTTATGTAAATTCTATCTTCCGGATTCCGGGGAAATTCTTTTGGATGGAGTCAATCTTAATGAATTTGACAATACTTTTCTGAGAAGTGATCTGGGGCTGGTACTTCAGAGAAATCATATCTTTCAGGGAAGTATAGAAGATAATATCCGATACGGAGATATGAATGCCAGTTTTGAAGAAATTGAAGAAGCTGCAAAAAAAGCGTATCTGCATGAACAGATTATGGATCTCCCTGACAAATACCAGCATGATGCAACCCAGCTTTCCGGGGGACAGCAGCAGAGAATTGCGATTGCAAGATTGTTTCTTAAAAACCCTCCAATCATCTTTTTGGATGAACCAACAGCCAGCTTAGATGCTATTGCTACCGAACAGATTAAAAACTCTCTGGATGCTATAAAAGAAGGAAGAACAGTGATCATCATTTCTCACTCGCTGTCACAGATTCTTGATTCTGATATCATTTATGTCATGAAAAAAGGAAGAGTAGTTGAAAATGGAACCCATGATGAATTGTACAATAAAGAAGGAACCTATCGTGAGATTTTTGATGCTTCAGCCCGAAGTTTAAACCTCGATAAACTGGTGAATACATATAAAGAAAACTAAATAAAAAACTCAGCAACCATGCTGAGTTTTTACATTGTTGTGATAAAATTTAATGTACTTTTTCCGGAACCTGATAAGTTCCTACATCTGCTCCGAAAGCGATATTAATTCTGTTGTAACTGTTGATGGCAATTACAGCCATTGTTAAATCTACCATTTCAGTTTCAGAGAAGTAATGACTTACTTTCGTATAGATTTCATTACTCACTTCTTTACCATTCAGAGTCGTTAAAGTTTCAGCCCAAAGCAATCCAGCTTTTTCCTTATCCGTATAAAATGAGCATTCTCGCCAGGCGCTTACCAGAAAAATTCTCTGTTCTGTTTCTCCTTTTGCCATTAATTCTTTAGAATGCATATCGAGGCAGAAAGCACATCCGTTCATCTGTGAAACCCGGAAGTACATCAGTTCCAGAAATGAATTGTCCAGTGAGGAATTTTGTACCTGAAATCCCATAGTATGAAGTGCATTTACAGCCTTGTTCCCGATTGCAAATGCGTTGATTCTTTGTGACATAATATTTGTTTTTGTGATTAATTATGTGACAAATGTAGAAGGTAATTTCCCTGATTTTTTTTACAAATGATAAATTTTATAAGGAAAGATTTTAAATGCTGGATGATGGGAGCTGGATGATGGAAGTTACTATTAGGTAAATGATATATATTCAACCTTCAATAACTTCCCTCTTTCAGCCTCCAGCAAACATTCCCCTAAAGCTTCTGTGCTCTGATTCTGCTTAACGAAACCTGAGTAATACCAATATAATCTGCCATATCTCCAAGGCTGATACGCTGAATAAGATCTGGTCTCTGTTTCAGGAAATTATGATAGCGTTTTTTTCCATCGTCTTCCAGCATCTCACTGATTCTCCCCATCATATTCACCGGAGCTTTGGAATAAAGCTTACTGAAAAGTGTTTCTGCAGTATGGTATTTTTTGCATAATCTTTCAATGACGTCCCTGTTTATACGGAGAACTTCGGTAGGTTCCAGAGCAACGATCATATATTTTGAAGGTTGTCCGGTAAGAAAACCACTTAGTTCTGCAAAAAAAGCATTTTCAGCAAAAAAGGTCATGATAAAATCTTTATCGCCATTATCAAAGAATAGTTTTACCAATCCTTTTTCTATAAAATAAAAATATTTGCAGGTTTCATCAGCTTTTAACAGAAAATCTCCCTTTCTGTAAGTTTTGGATTCCAGGCTGGAAACAAGCCCGTCTATCACTGCCTGTTCTGGTTTTAAAATTTTTTCAATAAACTGAACAAAATGAGTATGAAGCATAAAGAAGAGACTGTTTGATGAAAAATAAAATTAATAAAAAAGCCGTTCCATTTCTCAAAAAAGAGTTTTAGCTTTGTTACATAATGAACGATCACTATCTAAAAAAACTCGATCGGGTAACTGCCATTCTTACCCAGTTACAGTCTAAGCCTATTGTGCGGGCACAGGATCTGGCTGAAAAGTTCGATGTAAGTATCAGAACCATTTATCGTGATGTGAAAACCCTGGAAAATGCGGGAATTCCTATTGTAGGGGAAGCAGGTAACGGCTATTCTTTAATGGACGGTTACAAACTTCCTCCCATTATGTTTACGAAAGAAGAGGTTTTAAGTTTTATTACTGCTGAAAAACTGATGCAAAAATTTTCTCACCAAAGTTTGGGTAGTCATTATCAGGAGGCCATGGAAAAGGTACGCTCGGTATTGCGGAATTCTGATAAAAATCTGATTCAGAATATTGAAAAGCAGATTGATGTTTTCAGTTTTCATACAGATTCCGGAGACTCCCTTAAAAATGTAATTCCTATTATTCTTGAAAGTATCGCAGAGAAAACCCAGCTCAATATAAGATATAAAACCGTAGACGGAAGGGTAGATAACAGAACTATCGAAACGGTTGGGATGTTTTTTGAATTTAATATTTGGTACATCATGGCATACTGTACATTGAGAAAAGATTTCAGACAGTTTCGAATCGATAGGATTTTAGAAATTTCAAAAACACAGAATCCTTTCTTACAGGAATACGGACAGGTAAATGATTACCGTAAAAAATCAAACGGAAATAAAGTTAAAGCCAAACTTCTGGTTGACAAAAAGATAATGAATCACCTGGTAAATTCTAAAAAATACTATGGACTGACAGAAGAAGTGGAAACCGAAAATGGAGTAGAGCTTACTTTCGAAACAGAATGGATCAATGACGGATTTCCCCGCTGGCTTATCACTTTTGCAGACTATGCCACTGTTCTGGAACCGGAAAGTCTTCGTACACGATTGAATGAACTGCTGGCGAAAATGATTGGAAGACATCAATAATAAACCCCAACAAGACAGCTGTTGAGGTTTAAAGACTTCATTGAGGCAAATAAATGAAATGGTTAATAAGCTAAGGGCAAAATTGCAAAAAAGCTAAATTTGTTTTGTCGCAAAAATGATATGAGTTGTTGAGTTTAAAGAAAAGTTATTATTTATAAATGACATCGTAATTATAATTCTTCTTATAGTTTCCGTCTTTTTGCAATTTTACCTTTTCGTTTTTTATTAAAATCTTTCCCAGAAGAAAGGAGGTTCAATTCCTAAAGCTCTCAGATAAACATATCCTTGTCCACGGTGGTGAACTTCGTTGTCTACAAAATAAAGAATGTTCTGATATACCGGGAATTCATACTCTCCAAACAGATTGAAAGTTTCCTGGAAACGCTCCTCAGAAATCAGGTTAAAATAATGGTTAATCACACTTGTTTCTTCATCCCACTTTTTTAAAAGTTCTTCTTTTGTTTTTGGATTGAATGCTTCTTCGTTATAAGCTTCCATAGTTCCTTCCACAATTCCCTTTAAAGCGGGTCCACCAATACCGATCAGTTCTACTGCAAGTTTAGCAAACGGTCTCATTCCGCCTACTGAAAATTCGAATAATTCTTTTTCAGGAAAAGATTCAATCACTCTTCTTGTAAGATTTCTGTGTCCCTGCCAGTCATTTAATAGCTGTTCAGAAGTCATGAATTGTTTAGTGGCTGTTGCTGTAGTTGTCATAATGTTATTTATTTTGTTTGTTGTTGATACAAAGGTAAGAGAGGATTATGACAACAGTTTGTCAGTAGGATTTTTGATTTTGAAAAAATATTTTTTTTATCTTCAAATATTGGCTCCACTTTTGCGTTAGAAGAGTAGTGTATTACTAAAAAAAATCGCAATTAATAGAATTATGAAGAAGTATATCTTGCCTGTTGTCACTGCTTTTTTAGTAGTATCATGCAATAAGATAGAGGAAAAAATTGACCAGACTGTTCAGAAAACAACAGAAACTGTGCAGCAGAAAGCACAGCAGGCTGTAGAAGAAACGGTAAAGAAAACAGTCAATGAATCTATAAATTCTCTAACCAATTCTGAGGATGTTAAATTGAATACCGTTTTCCCTGGTGCAGGAGCTTCTATTGTTTCTGAAGAAAAAGGGAAGAAAATTAAAATTCCCGGAAGATCTGAAGGGTATATTTTTAAATACAAAGCAGATATTGCGGTATTACTCCCGTTTCTGGAAGGCCAGCCAACTTCCGATGAAAATAAATCTGATAAAACTGCCCGTAAGATTGATGGGCAGAATATCATAGATAAAATAAGTTTTCTATCAAAATTCCTTCCTGATAATACCTTTGATGCCAGTATTCTGGAAGATATTAAATCCGATAAAAACATTCAGTATTATAAACTGAAAAGATTTCCCAACAGTAGTACAATTATCTACAACCCAAAAAATCAGACCATCATACAATACGTAGAGGTAAATAAATAATTTGGATATGGCCGGTTTCTCCCGGCCATTTTTTATTCCTATTCATTGCAAGTTATAAGCGAAGCAATCTCAACCCATTGAAAACTACTTATCAAAACGAATAAAGTCATGTTTATTTCTGATGTTAGCTAATTGATTTTTTTACACAAATGTGATGTTGTTGATTTATTTTTTTTCATGTTATTAATAAATTACCTTATGTTTTGTGGATTAATTTTTGTTTTTACGAAATGGTACAATTTTGGCAAATATGAAATTGAATTATTATTGTATATTTTGTTTTTGTATTTAATATTAATTTTTTCACTAGATTTATTGAATAATTAACAATTGAAATGAAGAATAATTTATTTAATGGAAAAATCTATGCATTAGTATTAAGCGGAGCTGGTGCAATGGGATATGCTCAGGACAGCATAAAACAAAATAAAATAGATGAAGTGGTGGTTACCACGGGTAGAACGAAGCCCAGAACCATCATTACCTCAGCAATTCCTATTGATAATATTTCGGCAGTACAATTAAAATCCACAGGCCAGGTAACTTTTGATAAAGCTCTAACCTATGCCGTTCCCTCTTTTAATTCATCACAGCAAACTGTTTCTGATGCAACGGCTCATTTTGATCCTGCAGATTTAAGAGGATTAGGGCCATCCAGAACATTAGTTTTGGTTAATGGTAAAAGAAAAAATCAAAGTGCTTTAATTTATGTAAATGATACACCGGGAAAAGGTGAGGTAGGTACGGATCTGAAAAGTATTCCATCTGCTGCCTTACAGAATGTAGAGGTGTTGAGAGATGGTGCATCTGCACAATACGGTTCTGATGCTATTGCAGGAGTGATCAATATTATTCTTAAAAACAGCGTTGGAAAAAGTACAGTCAATCTTTTTTCAGGAATTACTTCGAAAGGAGACGGCTTTAATATCGGAGCAGATTTTAATACAGGAATCCGGGTTGCTAAAAACGGAAGTCTGAATCTTACATTGGGATATTCTTCCCAAAATAAAACAAACCGCGCGGGTACAGTTACAAAAGATGAACTTTTTGGTGTAGATAATGCCTGGACGCAGGCTAACCCTGGTCTAGGGATGATCATAGGACAGCCGGAGACTAAAGTGGGCAATATGTTTGTCAATTTTGAGTTGCCAACAAGTGAAACAGGCAAATTTTATGCTTTTGGGGGTACAACTTACAGAAGTGGGACCAGTTTTGCTTTGTATAGAACTCCCTATTGGGTAACTTCAGATTTTGGTTTATTAACTCCACAAGGCCAACCTTACAATGGATTTCAACCGCAATTTAAAACAGATGTTTACGATTATAATTTAACCTCCGGGTGGAAAGGTATGTTTGGAAAATGGAATTTTGATGGGAGTGCAACCTTTGGCTCTAATGCCGTAGATTATGCTGTAGCAAATACCATTAATACATCTTTGGGAGTCAATTCACCAACCCGTTTTAGAGCAGGAGGTCATCAGTTTAGTAATATTATAGGAAACATAGACATCAACCGAAGTTTTGGTACGTTTGTGTTAGGAGCTGGTGTTGAAGTTCGTAATGAAAACTATAAAGCAAGAGCAGGAGAGGAAGCCTCTTATATAGGAACTGGTGCAGAATCATTTCCAGGGCTGCAGCCTCAAAATGAAGTCAATAAAAACCGTCAGAATATCGGAGCTTATTTGAATGCTGAATGGGATGTTACGAAAAACCTGCTAATTGGAGGAACGGTGAGATATGAAAACTTCAGTGATTTTGGAAATAATGTTTCATGGAAAGGAAATGCAAGATATAAATTGTTAGATGATAAATTGGTTTTCCGTGGATCTGTTTCTACAGGATTCCGTGCACCTTCATTACACCAGATTTATTATTCCAATGTTCAAACCAAAATTACAGGGAATACGGTAGCTAATCAGGGTACTTTTAATAATGACTCTCAAATTGTAAGATCAGATCTGGGCGTACCAAAATTAAATGCTGAGAAAGCTTTTAATATTACCGGAGGATTTGCGATAAAACCTTTTAAAAACCTGACGATCACAGCAGATTATTATAGAATAAAAATTAAAGACAGAGTACTTTTCTCAGGAGATATTGGGTACAAAACCGGAGCTCCGGGGAGTCCGGATCTAACAAACCCTGTGGAAGTAATATTAGACAATAACAAAATAACCTCCTTGAAGTTTTTCACCAATGCTGTAAATACAGTTACTCAAGGGGTAGATTTTGTAGCTAATTATAATACTTCTGCTATTGGCAAAGGAAGATTGGGAATTATTGCTGCTTTCAATTATAACGAAACAAAAATAGTAGATAATATTGCGGTTCCTCCTATTTTGGCTCAAAATGGTTACTCAGAAAACTTTTTTGACAGAAAAGAACAGTCCAGAATTATGACTGCAAGACCAAAAACAAAAACTATTCTTAGCCTTTCGTATGATATTTCAAAGTTTAATTTTAACTTTAATAATACTTATTTTGGTTCTGTTACATGGCAGCACGCCACTGATCCTGCCAAAGATCAGACATTCTCTGGTAAGGTAATTACAGATTTAGTTTTAACCTATAAAATCACAAAAGACCTTAAAGTTTCCGGAGTTGTAAATAATTTATTTAATATTTATCCGGATGTAATAGACAGCAAAGGAGATGTTGTAACAGATCTTGGAGGAAGGTTCAAATATCCTTGGGAAGTCAATCAGTTTGGATTTAACGGAACAACTTTTCAGCTGAATGTTAATTATACTTTTTAATCTATAAATAAAGGATTTGGAATTTGCTTTGTCATGCTTAACAAAGTGAAAGCAATTTCAAAAGATATAAAACCAACTTATGCAAACATTCCCTGACATTATTCTTAATGTCAGGGAATGTTTTTTCAAATAGAATAATAAGCTATTACTGCATTTTACTTTTTACATTGTACAAAAAAAGGTATTTTAGTAGTATGAAAATTTATACGAAAACAGGAGATAAAGGTCAGACTGCATTATATGGGGGAACAAGAGTTTCCAAAGCCAGTGCAAGAGTAGACAGTTATGGAAATATAGACGAGCTGAATTCATTCATCGGGATTGCAAAAAGTCATATCGAAGATGAAGAAGTATTGAGACAGCTGAAAAAAATACAGTTTGATTTATTTACGGTAGGTTCAGAAGCGGCTACACCTGTGGATAAGCTGATGCTGGCTAACGGAAAATCACGTCTTCCGATCATTATTTCAGAAACAGAAATTGAAGAGCTGGAACAATGGATGGATGCTTTTGAGGAGAAACTGGAACCGCTTCAGTATTTTATTCTGCCTGGTGGTGGAAAATCTGCGACTTTTTTACACGCGGCAAGAACCATCTGTAGAAGAGCAGAACGTTCATTGGTGTTTTTGAATGAATCAGAGGAAGTACGTCCTGAATTGATTAAATATTTAAACAGGCTTTCAGATTATCTTTTTGTATTGGCCAGATATATTTCAAAACTGAACAACGAACCGGAAGAATACTGGAACCCTAATGAGAGATAAAGCATTACTTTTCATCAACGGAGATGCTCCAAAATCATTACCTAATCCGAAAAATTATGGTTTAATTGCCTGTACAGACGGTGCTTTCCATTATTTAAAAAGAATGGGTTTTCCACTGGATAAGCTGGATTTTATTTCTGGTGATTTTGATTCACACTCCGGATCAGATGAAAATATGTATGAGGGAAAATTTATCCTTACGTTAGATCAGGAAAAAACAGATTTTCATAAAGCGTTGGAAATTATTCAGGAAAGAGGTTTTTCAGACATTGATGTTTTCGGAGGAAGCGGAGGTGAACAGGATCATTTTCTTGGAAATCTTACCGTTGCGTATGCATTCAAAGATCAGATGAAAATAAAATTTTATGATGAGTTTTCAGAATATTATTTTATTCCCAATCATTTTACCTTGAAAGGAATGAAAAATAAAATGATTTCTCTGTATCCGTTTCCATCAGTGAATAATATTACAACCAAAGGACTCAACTGGCCTTTGACTAACGAAATTCTAAGCATTACCTCCAGAATTGGAACCCGGAATTTTGCTGTTAAAGATGAAATTTCCATAGAATACGAATCAGGAGATCTTTTATTATTTGTAGGCATCAGAGCAATAGAGTACCCTGCAATTTATTAGAATGATTATTATCAATAGAAACGGGCTTCAGCCCGTTTAATAAAAATACACGAATCCATTGGCTTTAGCCAAAACTTATTAAAAACAATTGAATAAACTAATCAAAATATCAGTTTTCACTATTTCATTATGCTGTTTTTTCTCATGCAAAACACAGTATTTTGAAATACCCGAATATGGAAAAAATGAAACTGAAAAAGTGATTCAAATAAAGAAAGTAACGAATTTCCGCACTGTCGGAAATATCAAAAATGTAGATGGGAGAACCTTAAAAGAAGGGAAGTTGTACCGAAGTGCTCATCTTCATAAGTTTAAAAAGAAATCTTTTGACGAATTTGAAAAACAGGGGATCAAAGAAATTATTGATCTTAGAAATTCAAAAGAAATTGCTGAGAAACCTGATCAGCTGCCTTCAGAAATGGTTTATAAAAAATATTCAGCGTTTGAAGATGAAGGTGATCAGTTGGCTCAAGCCAGAAAACTGGTTCTTAAAGGCAAAGTAAATGCTTCCGATGCCGATAAAAGAATGATCGATTTCTACCGTGAATATGTTACAGAAAATCCGGAAATGATAAAAAGGATTGTTACAGAAATTCTGGAATCCAAAGATCCGATTCTCTATCACTGTACAGCCGGAAAAGACAGAACAGGAATTACAACAGCATTAATTCTTACAATTCTTAAATTTGATAAAGAAACTATTTACAACGAATATCTTCTATCCAATAACTACAGAAAAGACCTTGTTCAGAAGAGACTCCGTTTGGCCAATAACCTGCATTTCCTTTATCCAAAGATGGATTTGAAGGTGCTGGAAAAGCTGAGCTGGGTAGAAAAAAGATACCTGGATGCTGCTTTTGAGGAGATCAACAAAAAGTATGGGTCTGCAGATGCTTACATTCAGCAGGTATTAGGGATTTCAGACACCAAAAGAAGCGAGTATATTCAAAAGTTTACCTATTGATTATCAGAGGTAAATTTTTGTGAGATTTAATATTGAGTTTTAAATTAAAATTATAATAATTTTAACACCTAAAAATCAAACTTTTTTAGCAATTTTGCATTTCTTAATTCACTTGTTTAGAAATGAAAATAAAGTACTCGGAACTTATTGATCAGACATTGTATTTCCCTACAGAGGAATTTAATGTTTCTGAGAACAATTTGTTGTTTCACGATGTTCCATTGATGGACGTTGTAGAGCAATTTGGCACTCCGCTAAAGATTAGCTATCTGCCGAGAATTTCTCAAAATATTCAGAAAGCCAAAAGCTGGTTTAAAGAAGCTTTTGAAAAAATTGAATATAAAAAGAATTATACCTACTGCTACTGTACAAAATCCAGTCATTTCAATTTCGTATTGGAAGAAGCTTTGAAGAATGATATTTCGATAGAGACATCGTCAGCTTATGATATGGATATCGTAAAATCTCTTTATGAAAAAGAGAAGGTAGATAAAAGCATTGAGGTAATCTGTAATGGATTCAAAACTGATGATTATCTGACAAAGATTTCAGATATGATCAACAGTGGTTTTGAAAATATTACTCCGATTCTGGATAACTACAGAGAATTGGATAAACTTACAGAAAGCATAGATTCTACATTTAATATCGGAATCAGAATTGCATCAGAGGAAGAACCGAAGTTCGAATTCTATACCTCAAGATTAGGAATCGGATATAAAGATATTATTCCTTACTACAGCCAGAAGATCGCTGAACACCCGAATGCAAGATTGAAAATGCTTCACTTCTTCATTAATACCGGGATTAAAGATACTTCTTACTACTGGAATGAATTGTACAAATGTCTTCGTGTATATGCACGTTTGAAGAAAATTGCTCCTGAAGTAGATTCACTGAACATCGGAGGTGGTTTCCCAATCAAAACTTCTTTGAACTTTGATTATGACTATCAGTATATGGTGGAAGAGATTGTTTCTCAGATCAAAAAATTCTGTGAAGAAGAAGGAGTGGAAGAACCTAATATTTACACTGAGTTCGGAAGCTTTACCGTAGGAGAAAGTGGAGCGAATCTTTACAAAATCATTTCTCAGAAACGTCAGAACGACAGAGAAAAATGGAATATGATTGATTCTTCTTTCATGACCACTCTTCCTGATACGTGGGCTATTTCAAGACACTTTATCATGCTTCCGCTTAACCGTTGGGAAGATACTTATGAAAGAGTTTTCCTTGGAGGATTAACTTGCGATTCAGATGATTATTATAACTCGGAACAACATACCAACGCAATTTATTTGCCTGTTTTCAGTGATACCAAACCTTTGTATATCGGGTTTTTCCACACTGGAGCGTATCAGGAAACAATCGGAGGTTACGGTGGAGTACACCACTGCCTGATGCCTCAACCAAGACACGTCCTGATCCAGAAAGATGAAAACGGTGAATTGCAATATGAAATCTTCCGTGAAAAACAGGAACCAGAAGATATCCTTAAAATTCTTGGTTATAAATAAAAGTCATTGCGAGGAACGAATGTGACGAAGCAATCTAACCTTAATAATCTTAATCACTCAATGAATCTTAATGTTTTAAAATTTAACCATTAAGTTTTTGATTAAGAGTTAAGTCAAGTTAAGAATCTTCACTTCATTCAGATGATAAAAACAAATACAAAACAAAAGCTCTCAGATTTCTGAGAGCTTTTTTATTTAAAAATATGTTGAAATTTTATCCAGTTCCAATTCCTCATAATCAGAAACTACTGTATCTGCCAATGTATAATCCTGATTCTTGGAATGTGGGCTTCTGTACGCTGCACAAAAGATTTTTGCTCTGTGGGCTGCCAGAATTCCGTTGGTAGAATCTTCAATAACCATGCAATTTTCAACAGGTTCTCCTGCCATCTCTGCAGCCAGTAAAAAAACTTCAGGATGAGGTTTTGATTCTTTTAAATCTGCACCGCTGATCTTTCCACTGAAATATTTATCCAGTCCAAACTTTTCAAAAACCATATTAATCGTTACCATCGTAGCAGAAGAAGCGAGGATAAGCTTTATTCCGTTTTCGTGATAATGCTCAATCAGTTGTCTTACTCCCGGAATCAAATCAAATTCAGCATCATTATAAAAATAGTCTTTGAAATGAGACCTTTTGATTCCTGCGATGGCTTCATAAGTCTGATTCAAATTAAATTCTTTAATTAACGTCTCAGAAACTCTTTTGGTGGAAGCTCCGGTAAATGAGGTGTACAGGTCTTCGGAAACAGCAATTTCCAGTTCATCAAACGTTTTGAAATAAGCTTTTCTATGCAGTGGCTCTGTATCTACAATCACACCATCCATATCGAAAAGAACAGCTTTTAAAGGCATATAATGAGTTTTGTACAAAAATAGCTATTTGAGTTGAGAGTGGAAAGAGAAGAGGTAACAGATGATAGGTTTTAGGTAGCAGATAATACACGACAAGTGGTAAAGCTTAGTACTCATAAACTCTCCAACACTCTTACGCTCCAACTCGTAAACTCTTCGTATCTTTGTGGTCAATATTTCAATTTTAAAACATTAAAATTTTTAAATAAAGCATGAGAACATACGCAGGAATTCCCGAGGAAAACGCAACGTTAGAGAATTCGAAAGTAATGTTGGTAACCGTTCCTTACGATGGAACTTCAACATGGGGTAAAGGAGCTGATAAAGGCCCGGAATTATTCTTAAACGCTTCTGAAAACATGGAGCTTTATGATATTGAAACTCAAACAGAACCTTATCTACAGGGAGTTTACTTAGCTGGCGAAGTTTCTGAAAATTCTACTCCTGAAGCAATGACAGAAGCCGTTTATCAGAAAACAAAAGAACTTTTGAACAATGATGGTAAATTATTCACTCTTTTTGGTGGAGAACATTCTGTTTCTATCGGTTCTATCCGTGCAGTAGGAGAGAAATTTGAAAACCTTACCGTTCTTCAGTTTGATGCTCACACAGATTTACGTCCTGATTTCCACGGTTCTACTTCCAACCATGCGTGTGCAGTTTTTGAAGCTAATCAGAAGCATAACTTAGTACAGGTGGGAATCCGTTCTATGGATGTTGAAGAAGTTGAATACTTACCTGAAGGAAGAGTATTCTTTGCTCATGAAATCGCAAACAATGAAAACTGGATCAATGATGTATTGGAGAAAGTATCAGGAAATGTGTATATCACGATTGATTTAGATGCTTTTGATCCTTCTATTGCTCCTTCTACAGGAACGCCTGAGCCAGGTGGATTACAATGGTATCCAACGTTGGAATTATTAAGAAAAGTATTTGAAAAATGTAACGTAGTAGCATTTGATATTGTAGAATTAATGGATTCTCCAATGGCGAAGCCAACAGCTTTCTTATCTGCTAAGCTATATTACAAAATGCTAGCTTATTACGATATTTATAACAACAACTAATATTCCGCAAGAATCGGATTTTTTCTGCCGTATATTCTTTGGAAATTTGTGAGGTAAAATAATAGTACAATGTCCACACAAAGTCAGATAGATTATAACAGAATTGCTAAGGCGATAGAGTATATCCAGAGCAATTTCAGGCTTCAGCCAAGTTTGGAGGAAGTGGCAGAGAATATTCACTTGAGTCCAGCCCATTTTCAGAAAATCTTTACAGATTGGGCAGGAACAAGTCCGAAAAAGTTTTTACAGTTCATCAGCCTTGAACATGCTAAAAATTTATTAAAGGAAGAAAAAGCAAGTTTGTTTGATACTGCATACGAGACAGGATTTTCAAGCACTAGCAGGCTTCATGACCTTTTTGTAAAGATTGAAGGAATGTCTCCGGCAGAATATAAAAACGGCGGAAAAAGCCTCAATATTCATTACAGTTTTTCCGAAAGTCCTTTCGGGAATCTGTTAGTAGCTTCTACAGAAAAAGGAATCTGCTATATGGCTTTTGAAGACGATAAAGAAAAAGCATTCGGGGAACTGAAACAAAAGTTCCCTAATGCTTCTTTTATTGAGCAGCAAGACACGCTGCAAAAGAACGCCTTGTCCATATTCGATAAAGACTGGACAAAACTCAATACCATAAAATTACATTTAAAAGGAACCGATTTTCAATTGAAAGTATGGGAAAGCCTATTGACTATTCCGATGGGAAAACTGTCTACCTATGGCAGCCTGGCCGAAAAAATTGGAAATCCTAAAGCATCCAGAGCAGTCGGAACAGCTATTGGAAGTAATCCTGTGGCATTTCTTATTCCATGTCACCGTGTGATTCAGTCTACCGGACATTTGGGTGGCTACAGATGGGGAAGTGAAAGAAAACAGCTCATTGTGGGCTGGGAAGGGTCACATATTTACTCGTAATCTATTTTTACCGCAAAAGGCACAAAAGATTTTATAACAGATGATTTTAAAAATTATCTGCTAAAATTAAGTTTTGGCTTAAGCCAATGGATTATTGAAGCACTTTATTAAACAGGCTTCCTTCGTCTAAGCTCAGGATAATTATCCGTTTCTATTGATGTAAAAATTCGTGTTATTTGTGAAAAATATTGGTGTAATTTGTGTTTAAATATAAAAGCATTTAATTAAAAAACTATGATGAGTCTCTTCGAAGAAATATCCGATTATCCTCTCAATATCCTTCCACATGACGGAACCGTTCATTACTACGGAAAAGTTTTCTCCAAAGAAAAATCTGATTTTTATTATGATTATCTGCTCAACCAGATTCCTTGGGAGAATGATGAAGCAATAATCTTTGGGAAACTGATTTTAACCAAAAGAAAAGTAGCCTGGTTTGGAGAAAAAGCTTTTGAATATACCTATTCGAAAAGAACAAAGTATGCCAAATTCTGGACGCCTGAATTATTGGAACTGAAGAAGAAATGTGAAGAAGTCTCAGGGGAAACCTATAATTCTTGTCTATTGAATCTATATCACGATGGAAGCGAAGGAATGGCTTACCACAGTGATGGTGAAACAGATCTGAAGAAACACGGAGCTATTGCTTCTCTAACCTTTGGAGCGGAAAGAAAGTTTTTATTCAAACATAAAACAACCAAAGAAAAGGCAGAAGTATTCCTGGAAAACGGGAGCTTATTGATTATGAAAGGAACCACCCAGGACAACTGGCTCCATAGACTTCCTCCCACTACAAAAGTGAAAACTCCCAGAGTAAACCTTACCTTCAGAACCATTGAGGAATAAAGAAATCTAGAATATTAGGCCATTTATATAGTCTTTATTCCAATCATCTGTGAAAATCTGTGGGATCAGTGTGAGATGAATTTTCTTTAACCTAATCATCTCCATCAATAGAAGTGGGCTTTAGCCCACTTGAACAAAAGAACAAAATCATCTGGCTTTAGCCAAAACTTAAATAAAATAAACTTCAAGCTCTCAAAAACAAAAAGCTGTTCAAACGAACAGCTTTTTCAATTTATTTTAAAACTTCAGCTTCGATTGAGCTGTCATCATATACTTTAATAAATGCTTTGGTGTAATCCTCTTTGTTGGCAAAATTCGGATTATCCATAAACTTCTGTGGGTTGATCGCGAAAAGCGGGAACCACGTACTGCTGATCTGAATCTGGATTTTATGTCCTTTTTTGAAAGTATGAACCACATCCTGAAGTCTGAAATTAACAGCTGTTTTCTGGTTAGGAATCAAAGCTTCTCCTTTTTCTCTCGTATTTCTGAATCTTGCAGGCATGATCTCACTTCTTACCATCTGGTGGTAATTTCCATAGATAACACCATCTTTCTTTTCTGCAGGTTTGAAATCTTCAGGGTAAACGTCAATTAATTTTACGGCAAAATCGGCATCTGTAGAAGTGGAAGCAATATTCAGTTTGGCCATGATCTCTCCGGCAAACGTGATGTCATCAGTCAGTACATCTGTAGTGAAGGTTAACACATCAGGTCTTCCTACTGCAAATCTCTGGTCTTCCGACATATAGTTTTTGGGAGTAAAACCGTTGAAATCTTTTAAATGATCTGAGCTTAAAACAGGATTGTTAGGATCACTGTAATATTCAGAATAGCCTTGTCCTGATGATTTTTTTAAGGTTTTATCAGCCAGATAGAAATTCACTTTCTGAGCATTTTTAGGCGGATAAGATGCAAATTCTTTCCACTCTTTAGCCCCGGTGTCATACATCAAAGCTTCAGGAAGCCCTGCATCTTCTTTCGTGTTGCCTTTCAGATAATGGTTGAAGAATCTTGTTTCAATATTTTTCTGATAATACGTTGCAATGCTGTCACCAAAATAGGTTTCACTGTGGAAATGCTTTCCTTGTTCCTGAGACCAGCCGCCATGAGAGAATGGTCCCATTACAATGGTGTTTTTAGCCTTAGGACTTGTTTTTTCAATGGTTTTATAAATATTTAAAGGTCCTGAAAGATCTTCTGCATCAAACCATCCGCCAACAGTCATTACTGCATGATTGATATTCTTCAAATATGGAAGAAGACCTCTTTTATGCCAGAATTCATCATAGTTTGGATGATTCATAATTTCCGTCATGAAGAAATTATTCTTGTAATATTTTTCATATCCATCTTTCAGAGTGCCCATATCTCTGTAGAATTTCAAACCGTCTTCAGAAGTCTGCTTAATGAAAGAATCCATATACCACGCCTGTTTTTCAGGCTGTGTTTTCTGAACCCCGAAAACAGGAAATGTTCTGAAATAACCCAGCATGAATCTTCCGTTGTGAAGGAAATCATCATTCCAGAAATCAGAAATCGGTGCCTGAGGTGAAGATGCTACCAAAGCAGGGTGCTGTGACAACGTTCCTACTGCAGTATAGAATCCAGGGTAAGATGTACCGAACTGACCTGCTTTACCATTATTGTCCTTGATATTTTTCAAAAGCCATTCGATGGTATCATAGGTATCTGTACTTTCATCAACATCTTTTTTGGTTTTACGCTCTACCTGCGGAGTCATATTGGTAAATGTACCTTCACTCATATATCTTCCGCGCACATCCTGATACACGAAAATATACTTGTCTTTCATAAGATAGATGTTGGGACCTACCTTTGTTTTATATTCATTCTCTCCGTAAGGGGCGATGCTGTAACAGGTTCTCTGCATCAGGAACGGATATTTGTTTTTGTTGGATATATCTTTCGGGATATACACTGCTGTAAAAAGCTTCACTCCATCACGCATGGGAATATAAAATTCTTTCTTGGTGAAATTGTCTTTAACGAAAGTATCTTTCTGTTCCGTCTTCTGAGCCTTTCCAAGAATGAAAAAAAGGACACATAATATTGAAATATGGATTTTCATAAAAAAAAATTTACCGCTAATTTAAAAATAAAAACAGGTTTATGGATAAATCTTGTTTAAAAGGTTAGTGTTATTAGTATTTATTGGATGAGCATGATAATATTTTATGGGGAACCAACCCGTCAAAAATTCTTCGAATTTTCGCCACCCCTCCGAAGGAGGGGAATTTTTCGTCTTCAGTTGTAATGGCGTTCAGGATTGAAACACAGTTTATTCATAAAAATAGCCGGAAAGATCCGGCCATTATCAAAAATATATATATAAAAGTGTGGTGTTGCTTTATTGCGCTTTTTTGCCTGCAAATTTATTCAGTTTCATGCTGATGGAAAACATGATGTATCTTTTCAGGATCAGATCTTCACGGTCTTCAAAATAAGAATCTGTGATGGTTCTTCTTACGCTTTGATTTTGGTTTAATACATCATAGATTTTCACTTTTGCCGTAAACTGTTTTTTATAGAATGAATATCCAAGGCTGGTATTCCAGAAATAAAAATCCTTTTTAAAGCCCGGAGCAATATTGGAGTTGGTATTATACTCAAAATCATTTCCAAATACAAACCTGCCTTTAAACAGATAATTGGTGAGTTCAAGTTTTAATGACTGATTGGCTGTATTAACATTGGTTACACTATAATTGGTGTAATTGGAGAAGCTGTATCCAAGTCTGTAAGAAGGCCTGATAGTCATTTTATCCTTGATTTCATACGTCAGGTTAATACCCGGATTAAGAGTATATGAATTGCTGGTAAATGCCTGCCCATCAATAAAACCATTGTTGTAAGCATAATTCATGTTGAATCTCGGGCTGATGGTCAGTTTATTGTTTTTCCATTTCAGAACTTTGCTTAATCCTGCTCCGGTGTTGATGCTTTTATTTCCACTTACGTTATCGTAAGTGACGATTTGCTTTCCTGCATTATCATATTTTGTAAAATTGATGATATCATTGTTTCTGTAAGTAAAGCCAACATTGATGTAATAGCTGAGATCTTTTACTTTATTATAATTGCTGAAATACACAGAAAGGTTGTTTGACCATGTATTTTTCAAATCAGGATTTCCCTGATACGTGGCCAAAGGATTAGATTCATCCTTATACGGTGTAAGTTGTTCAGCAGTAGGGATAGTGAAGTTGGCGTAGTTGTAAATACTCAGGTTTTTTCCTTCACTAAGCTGATAGTAAAGATTTACATTATATTCTGGCAGGGCAAAGTTTTTCTGCAGATCATACTGCTGCCCATTAAAGATAGAATTTACTTTCATATCCGAAATATCAAGCTTTACAGAAGCCCAGAAATTCAACTTATTTTTGTTGATCTGATAGGTAAGTTCAGGCGAAATCTGATTGATTCTCTGCCTCATATTGTTGGATAAAAGCTGGTTGTATTTGGTATAATCACCTGTCGTATTATCAAAATCATTTACATTCCTTAGATCTCTGGCAGATCTTGTTTCATATTTTACTTCAAAACTGACGCTGGATGAATCGGAAATAGGTTCCGTATATCCGGCATTGAAATTAAACGTATTATTTTGATTTTTATTTTTAGCTAGCTGATCCCTGTTGTCAAAAGTAGTACCGCTTTCCTGATAGAAGGTGTTCTGGGACTGGTTCAGATTATCTCTTTTAGATTCTGAAATTGAGCTTGTTATATTAGCTGAAACTGAACGTCCTTTTTTCTTAAATTTTCTTGAAAAATATAGGTAGGGATTAAATGAATTGCTTTCCGAATCATTGCTTGAGTAAGAATTACTTTCATTCAGAAGGCTGCCATTTCTTAAAGAAGAAGATTTAGAGTTATTAAAGCTAAAGCTGCTGCTTTTAGAGAATCTTGGAGAAAGATAAATGCTTGTCATAGAATCCAGCTTTATTTTGACCGAAGTATCAACATTGTATTGTTTGGATTCATTTTCTCCATTGCTTTCAGAATTGGTCTGAAGCGTATAATCCGGTAGAAGGGTAGATCTTGAAACTTTGGATCTGGATTCTGTATTAGAATCGGTATGCATCAGACTGAAAGAGTCCAGGTCAGCATCTTTTCCCAGCTTATCACTATAGTTTAAACCAATTGTTGTAGACCTTTGGATTCCCTTTGTTCCGCCTCCCTGGCTGTAGTACGTCACATTCCCAACCGTTGAGACAGATCCTCCCTGCATCATCCAGGCATTTCGGCCGTTCCCCATGCTGTCAAAAACCTCATCCCGTGAGAACCCCTGTGAATTGATATTATTGGAAGAAGCCAAAAGACTAATTTTTGTATCCCTTTTAAAATAACTGGCTAATCCGCTTGTTTCATATCGTTTGTCTGAACCGTAGCCTACCGTAAGCCTTGTCAGTAATCCTTTATTTTTCTTTTCATCAATATTAAAGTTGATGGTCGTATTTTGGGATTTCGCTGCTTTTCCACTGAGCTCTTCCTCCTTTGTTTTGGTGGTGGTGAACTGAATATTCTTGATGATATCCGCTGGTAAATTCTGAAGGGCTATTTTTCCGTCTTTGTCAAAGAAAGGTTTTCCGTTGATCATAATCTGATCCACTTCTTTTCCGTTGACCGTAATTTTTCCATCATTATTGATCTCTACCCCAGGGATCTGCTTCAGAAGTTCCTCAATTTTACTGTCGGGACGTACTTTTATTGAAGCTGCGTTGAATTCAATAGTATCTTTTTTAATTTTTACTGGAGATGCTTTGATTTTTACCTCATCAATATTGTTGACGATATTCTGTTTCTCAAGCTGAATATCTCCTAACGATAAAGATTGATCAATTTTCTCAAATTTTTTAGAATAGGAAGATAATTTATCAGCATCAATTTTCAGGATGGAAGGTTCTTTCATATCATCAATCTTCAGTGAGAATTTCCCTTCCTTATTGGTTGCTGTATAATTGATAATGGATGAATCTTTTTGTTTCAAAAGATAAACGGTAGCATTTTCTATTGCTTTCTTTTCAGGACCCGATATTTTTCCGTCGATGTGTAATTTTTGTGCATGCAGTATAATGGCAGAGAATATCAAAGCCAATAGCAACATAGTTTTCTTCATTAGTTTTTTTTTCAGAGCCGTAAAAATATAAAAACATCCCAAGGTTGGGATGTTTCTATGCTTTTTTTGTGAAAATTTATTATTATTTAATAAAAATTATGCTCTTAAATATCTTGAGTAAGCATATCCTTCCTGACCGTCATCAGTTTTCACTTTCCACCAGTCATCAGAAGTTTGTTCAATTAAAGTTACAGAAGAACCTTTTGCAGCTTTACCTACAACAGCAGCTTCAGTAGAAGGCTCCTGTCTGATATTCAGGTTAGAATCTTCAGTAGCAACCGTTAAAGAAGCACCTGAAGTAAGACCTGCAACCTGTACATCGATATTGATATCTGAAGCAGAATAAGTAGAATCAATAGCTCCTAAAGCATTCCATACAGCATCTTTAGCCGCAGTATTGGAAGCACTTCCGGTAACATAAAGAATACCGTCCTGCTCCTGAACCTGAAGATTAGAGATTCCTGCAGACTGAGCCGCTGAAACTACGCTTGAATATTTATCTTGTAATTCGCTCATCTTAAATTATTTTACGATTAGGTTGTTGTTATACTTTCCGATTTTCAAAGCATCTACAGATTCTTTGATTTTTCTAGCCTGTAAACCAGAAACATTACCTGTAAGAGTAAGCTGTCCGTTTACAACTTCTACTTTTACAGAAGGGAAATCCTTCACCGCATCCTGAACTTTTTTCTGAACAGCAGGATCTACAGCAGAAGCCGTTTCAACAGGTGCTGCAGTTGGAGCAGCCGCTATTGTAGACATATCCATTACGTCTTTTACTCCGCTGATCGCTTTTAATTTTGCAATCATCGCATCTTTCGACTGCTGATCTGCAAAAGTTCCGCTTAAGTGAGCTACACCTTCTTTTACTTCTACGGAAGCATTGGGATTAGAGGTTACTACGGTTGTAGCCTGAGTCTGAAGATCGGCGTCAGAAACTTTCTTTTTACAAGAAATAGCACCGAAAGATACAGCTACAGCTAATGCAGCCATTGCAATAGTTTTTTTCATTTTGTATATTTATTTTAATGTTGTTATACACTCAAATGTAATAATAAAATTTGTACCAAAAGAATAAAAATTCAATAAATGTTTTTATTTTTTTTTACAAGATTTTCTAAATCAAGGTTTTAATTTTTAAATATTAAAAACTTAATACCCATAATGTGAAATTTATCAACATTTTTAAAATATACTACCAATTCTAAAACTATTATATTTGCGCAAATTGAAACTTATATATGAAAGGACAGAATAAACTTTTTATAGCAATTATCATTGCCCTGGTTGTGGGTGTAGGGATTGGAGGTGTTGTGCATGTGAGTTATCCGGAAAGTGCAGAACCTTTTTCCAAAAACATAAAACTGTTAGGGACAGTCTTTATCAGATTGGTACAGATGATTATTGCGCCTTTGGTTTTTACAACTTTGGTAGTAGGGATTGCCAAAATGAGTGATATTAAGATGATTGGAAGGGTAGGAACAAAAGCAATGCTTTGGTTTATTTCTGCTTCTCTGGTTTCTCTTTTTATCGGGTTAATCCTTGTGAACTGGCTTGAGCCGGGACATGTTACCAAATTACCGATTCAGGATGTTTCCTCTGCTGATGAGCTTCTTAAGAACAGTAAAAGCTTTTCTATGGAAGATTTCGTAAAGCATATGATTCCTAAAAGTTTATTTGAAGCCTTTGCGACGAATGAAGTATTGCAGATTGTTGTATTTGCCGTAATGTTTGGAGTTGCACTTGCTAATTTGGGCGAGGAATATGCAAAACCAGTAGTCAAGTTATTTGATATTATTGCTCATGCCATTCTTAAAATGGTAGGGTATATCATGTGGTTTGCACCACTTGGGGTACTGGGTGCTATTGCAGCAGTAGTGGCAACCAATGGTTTTGAAATCTTTAAAGTATATGCTATTTACTTAAGAGACTTCTTCTTTGCCATAGGTGTTCTTTGGCTGGTTCTTTTATTAGTAGGGTATTTCATTTTAGGAAACCGTCTTTTTGATTTATTAAAAAGAATTAAAGAGCCCTTACTGATTGCTTTCTCTACAACGAGTTCAGAAGCTGTATTCCCGAAACTGGTGGAAGAGCTTGAAAAATTCGGTTGTAACAGCAGAGTAGTATCTTTTATTTTACCTTTAGGATACTCGTTTAACCTGGATGGAAGTATGATGTATATGACATTTGCCTCAATCTTTATTGCACAGATCTACGGTATTGAAATGACTATCGGCCAGCAGATTACCATGCTTTTGGTATTAATGCTTACTTCAAAAGGAATTGCAGGGGTTCCGAGAGCTTCGCTTGTAATTATCGTAGCAACGTGTTCAATGTTCGGTATTCCTCCGGAAGGAATTGCTTTAATTTTACCAATTGACCATTTCTGCGATATGGGTAGAAGTATGACTAACGTACTTGGAAACACACTGGCAACTACAGCCGTATCAAAATGGGAGGGGCAGCTGACTGAACCCATAGACAAAATTTAAATATCAATGAGTTTACATAACTTAGAAAATCATAAAAGCCATATTGAAGAATATGGCTTTGCTGTTATCAATAAGGTTTTTTCGCAGGAAGAACTTGAAGATATCAACCTTGCTCTGCAAAATATAGATACCTCAAAAGAGAATTTCAGAAAGTCTGAAGATCTTTTTGCCATAAGACAATTTTTAAAAGAAGTTCCGGAAATCAAAGATCTGGTGTTTAATGACAATATTAGAAAAGTGATAAAGGAGATCTTCGGAGAGAAATATTTTGTGGTGAAAAGCATTTATTTTGATAAGCCTGAAACTTCCAATTGGTATGTAGCTTATCACCAGGATCTGACTATTTCTGTGGATAAAAAACTGGAGCTTGCTAATTTTGGTCCATGGACCACCAAACAAAATCAGTTTGCAGTACAGCCTCCACTGAATATTTTGGAAAATATCTATACCATCAGAATCCATCTGGATGATACTGATGAAAATAACGGAGCGCTGAAAGTAGTTCCCAAATCCCATGCAAAAGGCATTTACAGACCAGAAACAATAGACTGGACTATAGAAACAGAAGAAATTTGCAACGTAGAAAAAGGCGGAATTATGATCATGAAACCTTTAACGCTTCATGGTTCCAACCGAACCACCAACGGAAAGAAAAGAAGAGTAATCCACATAGAATTTTCTGATATAGAACTTCCGGAAGTCCTTCAATGGTCCGAAAGAATGAACTGATAAAAAACGGGCCCTTCGAATTTTCGAAGATGCGTTTTTTATTGTTGGAAGCTGGATGCTGGAGGAAGGAAGTTTTGAAAAGTCTAAAGATTAATCTATGTTTATTTTATTAGCTTTTCTTCAAGTCAACTTCAAGAACTAATCCGGCAAAAAAGAACCTCCATCTTCCTTCTCCCATCTTCCTTATTTCACAGCAATCTCATCAATAAAGATATAAGCGTCACCGCCTGCTCCCTGGTGCCATTCTGGTAGTTTTCCGAAGAAGTAAGCCTTTACTTTGATGTATCGGGCTTCGGTGGGAAGAATCTCTGTAGAAAAATCTTTGATCTGTACTTTCTCATCTTTAGGATCAATATCATTGTCAACGGTTTTCAGAAGGATAAAATCTTTTCCGTTCATAGAAGCGTAATATTCTACTTTTTTAGGCATGAGAATCCATGCTCTGCTGTCCTGAAGATAGGTAGAAGATAATGACTTAATATGTTGAGGTGATTTGAAATCAATAATGGCTTCAAAATTTTGTCCTTGATAACCCTGCCATTCGCCTTTTCTCCAGTTTACATCCCCTCTGATTCCGTCAATAAGAGCCAGTTTTCCGGTAGCACTGTATTGCGGAGTCACTTTTGACAGAATATTGATGTCCCAATAATTAGGTCTTCTGTTGAAATTAGCGGTGGTTACAGAACTTTTTTCTCCGTTTCTTTCAGCGTAAGCCATTATCTGAGTCGTTTTGATGATAGAGAACGGAGCTTTATAAGTAGAGAAAGTCTTTCTTTTATTGCTGTCGCTGTCATCCATTGTCATGTAATATACTTTATCATTTGGATTCAGTGGAGTGATCTCAACTTTGGTAGAAAAATCAAAGATTCTGTCTGCTGAAATTACAGGGGAAGCCGTTTGTTCTGCATATTTAAAATCTTTAACAGGTTTTACATTTTCGAAGCCTAGTTTTTTAAGTTCTGCTCTACCGGTATTTTTGGTAATGGTTCTTGTAGTTCCGTTTTCAAGATGAATTTTAATTTCATCAAAATAAGGCGTTGTTGTTTCCCATTCCGGTAATCCCGGAGTTACAGAATAAATTCCCATGGAGCTTAAAACATACCATGCGCTCATCTGGCCACAGTCTTCATTTCCGATTAGCCCGTCAGGCGTATTTTTATAGAAGTTATCAAGGATGTATTTGATTTTGGCATCTGTTTTTTCTGGCTTATCTACAAAATTGTACAGGTAAGCAATGTGATGACTTGGCTCATTTCCTTGTGCATACTGTCCCATCAATCCTGTGATATCCACTTGTTCCCTTCCTGTTGTTTTATCAGGAGCGGTAAAAATAGCATCAATGAACTGTTCAAATTTTTCTTTTCCGCCATGCGCTGCAATAAGCCCCGGAATATCCTGTTGTACAGAATAAGAATAATGCCATGAATTTCCTTCTGTATAATTGTTGTTAACTTCTCTTGGGTCAAAAGGTTCATACCAGTTTCCGTTTTTTCTTGGCTGCATAAAACCTGTTTTAGGATTGTAAAGATTTTTCCAGTTCTGAGAACGTTTCATGAAATACTGATAATCTTCTTTTTTGCCTAAAATTTTTGCCATTTGAGCAATACACCAGTCGTCATAGGCATATTCTACTGTTTTGGAAACACTTTCATGTTCGTCATCGATACTGATGTAATTATTCTGTTTATAAGCATTCAATCCGAAAATATACTGCATTGCCGAACCCTTAGCAGCCTGAAATGCCTTTTCATAATCAAATCCCTGAATGCCTTTAGCCATAGCATCCGCAATTACTGAAACGGAGTGGTAGCCAATCATACATTCTGTTTCATTGGAAGCCAGTTCCCATACCGGAAGTTTCCCTCCCTGTTCATATTGTTTGATGAAAGTATTGATAAAATCTCCGGTTCTTTTTCTGTCGATTAAAGTCATTAGCGGATGTGCACCTCTGAAAGTATCCCAAAGTGAGAAAACCGTATAATAATCAAAACCATTGGCATTATACAGTTTGTTATCTCTGCCTCTGTATTTTCCATCCACATCCATATTGATGTTCGGCTGGGTGAAAACATGGTAAAGAGCGGTATAAAAAACGGCTAATTTATTTTTATCATCAGATTTTACTTCAATTTTTGAAAGCTCTTTATCCCAATCGGTTTGTGCCTGTTTTCTTACGGTTTCAAAATCTTTTGCTTGCCCTTCTGCCAGCATATTTTTTCCAGCTCCTTCATATCCGGTAGGAGAAATAGAGACTTTTATATTGATCTTTTCTCCTTTTTTAACATTGGCTGAAAATGCCAGCGCAAGTTTCGTTCCGGTTAAAAGATGGGTTTCCTGTTTTCCGTTAACCTCTTTTTTTGAAATTTTCATAGGTTTTGAAAACTCAATTCTTGAGTAGATATATTGGTTGGTGGCCCACGCTTCACTTCGTCTGAATACCTCAATGGTTTTATCATCAATAATCTTCAATTCACCTTCCAGAAGCTTATCCCTATGGTTGAGGTCTAAGATGATATTGGCATTCCCTGCATTGTTGAAGGTGTATTCATGATAACCAACTCTTTTGGTGGTTGTCAGACGTACGTCAATATTATTCTTATCTAATTTGACTGCATAAAATCCGGCTGTTGCTTTTTCATTTTTATGAGAAAATTTTGACGAATAATCCTTACTGTTCAAACTTGGATTTCCCATGGTAGGCATCAGCATGATATCTCCATAATCCGAAACTCCTGTACCGTTCAGGTGGGTATGTGAAAAACCATAGATCACAGAATCCGAATAATGATATCCGCTGCATCCGTCCCAGCTTCCGTCAATTCTTGTGTCGGGGGAAAGCTGTACCATTCCGAAAGGAACGATAGCCCCGGGAAAAGTGTGTCCATGGCCTCCGGTCCCTATAAATGGATTAACATATTGGGAATAATTCTGTGCGGAAATAATCTGAGTAATAAATATAGAAAATGCAATAAGCCTTTTTTTCATGTTCTGATTTTATAAAAGCGAAGATATTGAAAAACAGTAAGACAGATGTAATAAAAGACGATTGCAGTTTGTCTTATTAAAAACGATATAATTCATGAAGAAGATATTAATTGCTGTGATCATGCTGTTGCCGGTAGTTGCATTTGCCCAAAGTATAACAGGGAAGATCACCCAAACCGGAAATGCTGTTCCTTATGTTGAGGTGGTTGCCGTAAAAGATCAGAAAAAGCAGACCGCCATTTCAGATGAAAAAGGAAATTATTCCCTGAAACTTTCAGAAAATGGAAACTATACCATTAAGCTTATACAGGATGGCTTAGAAATATCCAGTAAAGATATTATCATCAACGGAGAGGTGAAGCAGGATTTTTCTGTTGAAAAAAGAAAAGAAAAACAGATCGAAGGTGTTACGTTAACTGCCAGAAAAAAGCTGATTGAAAGAAAAGCAGACAGGCTGGTCTTCAATGTTTCCAATTCTGTGGCTTCTCAGGGAATGGATGGAGCAGATGCGCTTGCAACAACTCCTTTGGTAAAAGTAGATGATAACACCGGAGTTTCTATTGTAGGGAAAAGTGGAGTAGCAGTAATGATTAACGATAGAATTCTGAATTTATCAGATGCAGAGCTGGTTACTTACCTGAAAAGTCTCAGATCTGAAAATATTGAAAAAATTGAAGTTATTACTTCTCCTCCTGCCAAGTACGAAGCACAGGGAAACAGCGGATTGATCAATATTGTTTTAAAGAAAAATCAGAATCTTGCGTGGAGCGGAAGCTTAACTTCCAGTCTTCAGCAGCAGACGTATACCGGAAATTCCAACAGTGTAACGGTCAATTATCAGAATGAAAAGCTACGTACTTCACTAAAACTAAGACAGAATAAAAATGAAAAACATTCTTACGAAAACTATTGGATAGAAGGAGCCGACGGTCTTAAAAGTAATGATAACAGAAGGGATTTTGGAGACGGGCTGGGTGCCAATCTGAGTCTGGATTATCAGTTGGGTAAGAAATCTAATGTCGGGTTTATTTATGATGTCGGATTTGGTCACTCCAATATGGATATCACGAATACTTCAAACTATTTCCAGAATGGAAATTACACGAATACACTTCTTACTGATGCAGAACATAGAGCTACAAGCAGACAACATACTGCGAGTGCTTATTATGACCTGAAATTCGGGAAGCAGGACAACAAATTAAGCATTACAGGGAATTATTTTTCCAATACTCCGGACACTACTATTGATTTTACTACCACAGAAAATTCCGGTGATAGGTTTGTTGTAAAATCACCTTCTATGGTAGATTATAAAATTTATTCCGGACAGGCGGATCTTATGTTGCCTTATCAGTTTGCAAAGACAGAAACAGGAGTAAAGTTCACCAATTTTGATAATAACTCCAGCATATTTTATCAGAACTTAACGAACGGAGAATATATTACAGATCCTGTGAAAAGCAATGAATTTGAGTATAACGAAAAAAATTACGCGGCTTATATCAGTTTTGAAAAATCATTTAATGAGAAATGGTCGGCAAAGGCAGGTTTACGTTATGAATATTCTGTGGTGAACGGAAATTCTTTGACTTCCGGACAGCAGACCGAGAATTCATACGGGAAGTTTTTTCCTACAGCCTACGTTACTTATAAAATTAACGAAAATCATACTTTCAATCTGAATTATTCCAAAAGAATCAACAGACCAGGATTCCGTGCTATCAATCCGTATCGCTGGTACATCAACATCAATTCTTATTTTACCGGAAATCCTTTCCTGAAGCCGTCTATCAATCATAATTTTGAGCTTTCTTATGTTTATAAAGGAAAATTGTCGGCCTCAGCGTATTTTCAGAGAACAGTAGATGCATTTGGTCAGCTGGCTAATCTAAAAGGAGAAAACAGGGTGAGCACTTTTGAAAATTATTACAACCAGAATAGTATGGGAGTTTCTCTTAATTATTCGGATACTTTTTTCAAAAAATGGGAAGCCAATTACTCAGCTAATTATTCTTATATGAATACCAATGTTTTTGCTACCGATGCTCTTTCCAGAAAAGGAAACAGCTATGATTTCGATTTTCAGAATAATATATCACTCAACCAGAGTAAAACAGTACAGTTGATTTTGAACTACTGGTTCCGTCTGCCTTCCAATTCCGGAAATTCCTATATGAAGTTTGCCGGAAATCTTACCTCAGGTCTGAAGCTGAATCTTATGGAAAAGAGCCTTCAGCTAAACCTATTTGTTTCCGATATTTTGAAGCAGGGTAAAAGTCAGGGTGAAATCTATTATACCACAGGAACGCATTCTTATAATAATTATTACGATGCCCGAAGACTTACCGTATCTGCAACCTATACTTTCGGAAACAAAAAAGTAAAAGGAATGGATCGTAATGTAAAGTTTGAGGAAAAAAACAGAGCTAATTAAAATTAAACCTCTCCCTCAAAGAAATCATTGAGATATTTCTCTTTGTCTTTTTCTTCCCGTCCGGAGCCCAGATATTTTTTCCAGGATTGGGATTCATGATATACAATGCCCATTTCCCATACACAATAAGTCGGGAGGTGGGTTTTGTTTCTGTCCCATATTTCAAACTTGCCAGAACCATCATAATAGACACTTTCCCACAACTCATTGTCACTTCGCCAGGTGCAGACTAATAGAAGGTAGTTTTCCCCACATCGATGCATAATGACAAATCCGAGGTCATCAATATTCTGGAAGTTTTCCTCTGCATTTTCAATACATATTTGAGCCTTAAGAATATCCTGTGAAGAGATTTCTGCAGGATCTGAAGCTAAATCATACCATTTGAATTTTGTTTTTCCAACGGTGAAAAATCCTTTAGGTAATGCATATTTTGAAGGGTAGGTATTGGTTGTCATAATCGTTGTTTGTGATGATAAAAGTGTTAATAAATCTAATTATTTTATTTTAAATATATGATCATAAATATTTTTATTCATCAATAAAATACCACAAAAGTGTTATTTGAACCGAATTTCAAATTTCGTAAATTTGATAATAAACTAATAATTTCCTGTTCTGCATATTAAAGAAACTTTTTAATATAAAAAGCAGGGAAAACGAAGACAAACTCAATCAATAACACGATGGAAATACTGTTTTTTTACCTTCTGCTGCTCGTTGCAGCTGCATTTTTGATATTTTACTTTAAAGACAGTCTGTATTCTGCTAAAAAAGTGAAAATATTCAAAGATATTTATGAGAAATATCCCTATTACTTTATTCCTCAAAAACCTGTGAAATGGTTTGATTTTACCGGGTTGATGAATAGTTTCAGAATGGTTTCTCTTTCGGCGGATATTCTTTCCATTATTGATAAAAGAGAAATGCAGACCGCTTTGGGAAAAGATACAGGAAGGGAGCTGATAGAGAATAATTGTGATGAATCAGAAGAAGAATTCTGGTTTGACTTCATTGCAGATACAGGAGATGGTTTTGATGCTACTACCTCTGTTTTTTATCATTTAACAAGAGACAGCTATACCTATTCTTTTAGAAATGAATTTGACAGGGATGTGGAGAACGAGTCTGAAATTAAACTGAAAAGAGGATCTGTTCTGGTTGTAGGAGGAGATCTTGTATATCCTGTAGGTTCTGAAATCAATTACAGAGACCGTTTCAAAGGACCTTTAAGACTCGTAGCTCCGGATACAAGAGAATTGGGACCTATCCTCATTGCAACACCGGGAAACCATGACTGGTATGACGGGTTAAGTGCTTTTTTCAGGCTTATGTGCCAGAGAAGTAAAATCAGTGATTACAGAACGGTGCAGAACAGAAGCTATTTTGCCTATTCATTGAGGAAAAATGTACACTTAATGGGGATTGACAATCAGCTGCTGGGTGATATTGATATTCCTCAAATGACTTTTTTTACGGAATATGTAGAAAAAATATCGAAAGGAAATGATGTCAACCACATGATACTGCTCATTGCAGAACCCTACTGGTACAATTATGACATAAAAGACAGACATAAGAGAAGACAGCGCATGGACAGCCTGGAATACATCATCAGAACAATGAAAGAAGCTGTCAGAAAACTGGAGGACAGCAATATAAAATCAGAAATTATTTTTGATGTAGTGCTTACTGGAGATATTCATCACTATTCCCATTATAAATTGGATGAAAAAGTGAAAGGTTATGATAAAGAAATCAAGCATTATATTACTTCAGGCGGGGGAGGAGCTTTCGGTCATATTACCCATTTTTTGAAAGATGAAATTAAGCTTCCCATCTTACAAAATACAACCACTACAGAATTGAAATATGAACTGGACGGCAAATACCCGTCTAAAGAAAAATCCGGCAAGAAAACATTCTGGAATCTTATTTTCTTTATCATTAATTACGAATTCACAGTATTGCTGCTTTTCCTTTCATCAATCGTGGCCTGTATCTTTTGTTACTCAGATTCTCTCTTGAAATGGCTGGTATTATTACTGATTCCTATCGTATTTTGTTTTATCATCACCAAAGTCACCAGTACAGAATGTTCAGACGAAGAACAATGGAAGAGTAAAATGATGCGGATAGCTTTGTTCTTGTTGTCGTTTGGTATTCAATTATGGGTATTTGCAATATTACCTGAATATGATGAAATTACTTTTTTGCAGGATAGCCATTTGTTTTTTGTTGAGAACTTAAAAAACTTTTTTAAAGTTCCGGCCAGAAATGATTACATGATTGCGCAGGTTATTATTTCTGCACTTTTACAATCTATACTTTTCGGATGGTATATTCTTTTAGGGTACTACCTTTTCAAATTTTATATCACTGAAATCTCTTCAGGAAAAATAAATACAGGCAATAAAAACTTTCTGAAGTTTAAAATAACCGATAAAGAAATTGTCATCTATGTAGTGGCTATCCGGAAAACATACCAATGGATGAGTCTGTTAAAAAAGAAACAGGCTTTCCATTTACAGCGAGAGATGCTTAAGGAAGATCCGAAGAAATTTATCAAAGATAATTTTAAACTGGATCCGGACAAGAATGTAAAAATTATTGATAAAATAACAATTCCATTATAATTTCAGTTTCAAAACAACAATAACCTCAAAAATCAAACTCATGGAAACTCATTTAAAAAAAACAGCTCAAGATGATCATAGCGGAGTTCTGATCTCCTATTATCAATTGCGAATGTTTATCGGACTGCTAGGATTTCTCCTTTCATTTCTTCTTATTTTGACCACTTATTTTCTGAAGGATGAACATCCGTTCAAAGTAAGTATCAGCCATTATTACTACAGTTTCGGACATGTAATATTTGTTGGTACTTTATGTATTCTGGGTGGATTATTTGCTACCTACAGAGGGAAAGACAAATATGAAAACATGCTTTCCAATTTTGCCGGAGTAATGGCCGTTTTGGTAGCTGTATTTCCCACAAGATTTAAAGGGTATGGAGGAAATATTTACATCAATATCGATCAAGCAAACTATCAGAACTGGTTCACTTGGGTACACTATATCAGTGCGGGATTGCTTTTCCTTTCTTTTGCTGTGTTTTGTCTTTATTTCTTTCAAAAAAGTGATAAAAAACAGGATGGGGAAACTATTTCCGAAGAAGAAGCACTCAAGAAAGGTCGTAGAAATCTGTATTATAAAATCTGTGGATGGGGAATACTGATCAGTCTTGCCTGTATTGGGCTTATTGCTCTTTTAGGAGCCGATTCGGATTCTGATAATCAGTTCCTCATCTATTCTACCCTTATTTTTGAAACCACATCCCTGTTTTTCTTTTCTACCTCGTGGCTGTTAAAATCCAGTGAATTCTGGAACAAAAATATCCCGTTGGTAACCTATTTCAGATGATAATCTGTCGGTATATAAAGAGCTGAAGGTCTGTGTTTACAAAAGAATTTATCTATGATTGTGTTTACTTATTCTAAATAGGTGAAAAATGCGTAAATTTGTAAACAATTTATATTTATATGTTGACGAAAGAAAAGGTTCAGGATTTCCTTAAAGAAATAGAAGTAGACGACTTGGTGAGTAATTTTCAAATTATGGGTAATGATGTTTATATTGACATGACTGCTCATTCACCTGCAATGCACGAAAAGAAAAAACTGGAGGCTGCCATGAAACAGGCTTTTGCCAGTGAGTTTGGAGAAGACGTTCATTTAAAACTTAAGATCGTTTCTCCGGAGCCTAGTGAAATTCAGCAAAGTCAGATCAAAGGAAAACAAATTCCGGGAATTCAAAATATTATCGCTATTGCTTCCGGTAAAGGAGGAGTAGGAAAATCTACAGTGGCTGCAAATATGGCAGTAACATTGGCTAAAATGGGCTTTAAAGTTGGACTTTTAGATGCTGATATCTATGGACCATCTGTTCCTACCATGTTTGATACAGAAGGTGAAAAACCAATTTCTGTAGAAGTGAATGGGAAAAGCTTGATGAAACCCGTTGAAAATTATGGAGTAAAAATGCTTTCAATAGGATATTTCTCAGGAGCTAATCAGGCGGTAGTATGGAGAGGTCCTATGGCTTCAAAAGCATTAAACCAGATGATCAGAGATGCTGCATGGGGAGAATTGGATTTCTTATTAATAGATCTTCCTCCGGGAACGGGAGACATTCACTTGTCTATTATTCAGGAAGTGCCGGTAACAGGAGCAGTGATTGTAAGTACACCTCAGCATGTTGCATTGGCAGACGTAAGAAAAGGGATTGCAATGTTCCAGATGGAAAGTATCAATATTCCGGTTCTTGGATTAATCGAAAATATGGCGTATTTTACACCGGAAGAACTTCCTGACAATAAATATTATATCTTTGGAAACCAGGGAGCACAATATTTAGCTGAAGATCTTGGAATTCCTGTATTAGGAGAAATTCCGTTGATCCAAAGCATTAGAGAAGCAGGAGATGTAGGAAGACCGGCTGCGCTTCAGGAAGGATCTAAAATTGCAGAGATCTACACAGAAACTGCCAGAAAAATGGTAGAAAGCTTAGTGGAAAGAAACAAAAGTCTTCCTCCTACTGAAGCAGTGAAGATTTCAACAATGGCAGGATGCTCTCCAAAAGCAAAATAATAATAACTTTCAATAAAATTTGAAAAAAACCGAATCGAACTGAAAAATATGGAAACAAACATAACACACGAAGATACAGTAACAAGGGTAATGGAAGCTCTCGAAAGCATCAGACCATTTTTGAATAAAGATGGAGGTGATATTGAGCTTATTGATGTGAAAGATAATCAGGTGTTTGTGAAACTTTTGGGTAACTGTTCCGGTTGTTCACTGAATTTTTCAACCTTAAAATTAGGGGTTGAAAATACCATCAAACAACATGCACCGGAAATCGAAAAGGTAATCAACGTAGAGTAAAATTATATCTGAGATATTTTTAAAAAGACAGGCTTTTTTAAGGCCTGTCTTTTTTATATTAAACCTCACAGGTTTTCAAAACCTGTGAGATTTCTAATGATAAATTTAATTCAATAGAACCTTTATATTGTAATCTTCAAAGATCTCTACAATTTCTATAAACTTTGTTTTAAGTATTGCTTTACTCCTTTTATGATTGAGCCAATTGATTTCTGAGATGGATTTTACTCCAAAATCTCTACGCAGACAATCATACAAAGAATATATATTGCGTCCGAAGTATCCTGAGATCCCATGTATTTCCTCTCCCAGTGTACAGAAAAAACCATCTAAGCTGTGAAATTCATTTCCATCAATTTGAATGTTAATATTTTCTCTGATTATTTCAGGTTTACAAGAATGTAAAGCATACACAAGCCATCCTTGAAGTTCGTCTTTTCTAAAATTTTTCCAGATATTTTTTTCAATCATTTCATTATTGAGTTTCATATCCATGGCTTTTTGATACCCTTTAGGACTGGTCCATGCAAAACCAGTTAGAATGATATTATTTTTGGATTTGCTTATTTTTATACTACTGATAAAAGTACCCGATATGATGTTATTTTCCTGATCAAGGTTATAAATGAAACCATTGTTTTCATAAATTTTAGAGGCGTTTTCTATAGCAGAAATAAGACTGGGTACGTTATGAACATTCACCAGCCTTATTTTTTTATAAGCAATAGGATTAGCTCCTTCAATATTCTTTACCTGGTCTATGAAAGTGATAATTTCAGGATCATTTCCTGTATCTAATGCAAATCCAAACATGCAATTAGTCTTTTTTAAATATTTTTATTGTTTTACCACTTTATTTCCTACTCCCGTAATGGAAACATCAGGTTTTCCTGACTTTGTTCCGGAAGTTCGGTAGTAGACTACATTGTCGCCACCTTCCATGGAGATTTTGTCCACTTTGTCAACATAAACTTTATTACCTGTTCCGGAGACCTCAATCTTTTTTGCACTTCCTTTGACCGTTAATGTGTTATCACCACCTTCTACCTCAACTGTCCCTCCATTGAGAGCATAGTTGAGTGTATGGCCCACACCTTCTACATGTACCATCTTATTACCCTCTGTTTTTTCTACACCTTTTTGGGATTCTACTTTTCTGGATTGTGAGAATGCGGTTCCTGTTCCTAGTAAAAGGAGAATCAAAATTCCTCCTGTTTTCATATTTTTCATTGTGAATTGGGTTTTTGTTGAAGGTAAATATAGATATAAAATGATTTTTTCAAGAATTTTAAAAGTTAAATCATCTTAAATTTCTCCATAACAAAAAAGCCCCGGAAGATCCGAAGCCTTTTCAATCAACTAAATAGTATATTTTACTTTACAATAACTCTTTTGATCTGTCCTTCCGAGGTTTTTACAAGATAAACTCCTGTAGAAAGGGTAGAAGTGTTTATTGTTAAAGCATTCTTTTCTTTTCCGATTAACTTTCCGGACATATCATATAATTCGTAATCCTGTTTTCTGTTAAAGTAAAGGGTATTTCCTTTGTTGACAGGATTTGGGAATACATTGAAGGTTGCTTGCTCAGTTTTTATTTCACCTGTTCCAAGTGTTGCTGGCATTGCTACTTCATACATGGACAGAGTTCCGCTGATTTCATTGGCTACAATCACATAACCTTTATTCGTAGTTGTATTTTCAGGAGCGATGTAGATGATTCCTTCAGGACCATTATCACCTCCGTATGCTGAGGTAGAACGTGAATGTTTATAATCTGTGAAAGTAGGATTATTAGGATCTGTGATATTATAAACCATAACTCCTCCGGTTCTTTCTAGTGTGATGAAAGCATAAGTCTGCCCGTTTATCTTTCCTAGTGCTACACCTTCCGGTTCAGGACCTTTGGCACGGCTTCTGTTTTTAGCACCATTGGATTCATTATCTGCATTGAAAATTGATGGATGATTAGCGGCAATATACCGTTCAAACTGATCTCCACTGTCGTAGACAATCTGTTTAGTATCTGCATTGAAAATGGAGAAAGAACGGGCTCCTAAAGCGGCCATTTCTTCAAACTCTGCATCTCCGTCTGTATTTCCTGTAGCAGAAGAAACCCTGAATCTTCCAAGGTTATAGGAAGCCTTTAAAATATTGGAATTCGGGAACAATACAGGATCTAAAATATAATTGTTCGCTCCAACGGTAGTTCTTTCGCTGAATCCTGAAAGATCTTTTTCGTCACCTTCATTGGCTGTTACAATATAGTTGGTGTTTCCTACCTTATAATTTTGTACCGCATCCGGAACGTAATAGGCTTTCACTGGCCAGTTGGCAATTAAAACCTCACCATTATTGTCTGAAGCGTCAAATCCGTTACCAGGAAGGCTCATGTCTTTTTTGCCTAATCCCCAGACTCCTGTAACGGTTTTGGTAGCCAGATTAATCTCAGCAATGGCATTGTTTTCTTGAAGCGTTACCCATGCTTTCTGACTGTCAGTACTGATGGTTACATATTCAGGTTCCAGATCCTGAGAAAGGGTATTATTTGTTCTTACTTTTCTTAAGCCAGTAGCGGTTAATGCTGCTACCTGAGAATCAAAGCTATTGAAATTAAGAGTGGTTACATTAGTTTGGGTAAGGTTTCCGATACCTCCGGAAATATCAATGATACTGATGGTTCCTTCAGGATCTACCGTATAAGCATCATTAGGTTCTCCTTCATTGGCAGTAATCACTTTTGTTCCATCCGGTGAAAACGTTACCATGTCAGGTAGAGCTCCTACAGTTACCTGCTTCAGGAAGTTTCCATTGATATCAAAGAATACTACAGAACCGTTTTGCTGAGGATCGGTGTTAGGAGATGCGGCTGCAATGATTCCGTTTTTTACAGCAATACTTGTGATTCCTCCATAAAGAGCCATATTCACTGTTTTTATTACTGATGGTGTTGCAGGAGTACTGAAATCAATAATATCAAAAACATCCGTAATGGAGCTGATGGTGAATAAACGTTGTGTGGATGGATCATGAACTACAATTTCTGTAGAACTGTTATTGCTTCCTGAAGGATCAAAACTTAGGAGATAATTCAGCTGAATCTGATTGGAAGGAACCGGAGCCGGTTTATCATTATCTACAATATAAACAGTTGCAGAATTGTCTCCTGAAATAGTAGCTCCAACCGGATTTTCAAGGCTTACAACAAAATATTCTGACTGTTGTTCTGCCAAGGTGTCATCAATAATTGGAATATTAACCGTATAACTCGTTGTAGACGGAGTAATATTGATTGTTTGATTGGTTAAAGTAAAATCATTACTATCAGCTGTACTGAATGGCGCTGGTTTTACAACAAGATTTACCGTAGAGTTTGATGGATTGGTAATATTGATTTTAAATGCAAGATTTCCTGCATTTTCATTCACTTTGATGAAATTCTTTTCTAAAGAGATGGTTGTTCCGACAGTTGTAAAAGTGCTGGAAGCAACAGTAGTAACTCCATTATCACTGAAGTCTTCTACCGTATTAGGTTTAAGCGCTACATAATAAGTCTGTCCCAGCGCGAGGCCGGAAGTTGGGATTACAGTGATGGTATTGTTGCTGAAAGTTGTAGTGAAGGGAACTTGGGTACCTGCAGCATTTCCAAGACGGAAATCGATGAGGTTTTGTACATTAGAATCGTTGATCGCGGAATTATCGGTTAATCTTACATTTTCATTAAAAGATAAAGTAGGATTTACAGTAGTGGGAATGTTATTCGTATTATTAGCGGGAAGATAAGTGACTGAAGGTGGGGTAGTATCAACGCTTCCTATCGGGGCTGCGTCTACTGTAAAGTTATCAAAACGATTGTTTCCTCCTGTTCCGCCTCCCGTTGCAGAAAATTCTACCTTTAATTTAAAGTTAGGATTGTTATTGGCTGCCTGTATTGCCGAAAAATCCAGGGTCACCAGCTGTGGATCGGCATCCTGAGGACTCACAATCTGGAATGGTACAAAAGTAGTTCCGTTGGTAGAATAAGACCAGGTTTGAGTTCCTGCTCCCTGTGCAGACCTTCTTGTAGTGAACTTAGCAATAACATTGTTATATCCCGTTGTGGGAAGGTTAAACTGTAAAGCCCCACCAATCGGATTATTGAATCTTAAATGGGTTCCGGATGCATCACCATTTCTGGCATTTAAATTTTGAGAACTAAAATTCTGTCCGGTACCGCCTGCAAAGTCGATTATACTTGTTCCTCCTGCTACAGCTGCCAGAGAGCCGTTCACCAATGTAGATGAAGATGCAGTGATTGTAGCCGCAGAAGAGTTATCGTTAAAATTCCAGTAATGAATCAGTGTCTGCCCGAAAAGACCGCTCTGGAAAAAGAATGCAGCTATCACAGACCCTTTTAATAGGTAGTTGTTGATCATTTTTTACTTCAATTAGATAAATGCAAAAATGAACTTTATGTTTCGCAACTATTTTAATGGAATTTTAAGAAATGTTTAAAAAATAGGTTTATTTCCGATAAAAGATAAAATTATGCTTGAGTGAGAAACTTTAGAATGAAATTATTTCCCGGATTTTCCGGAAAAGTTTAAAATTGTTCCTGATTTATTTCCTTCTAAAGGATGCTTCTGCATATAAAAATATCCTGAAACAGCAGTCACAAGCAAGAGTACAAAAATTACCAGAACAATTCTTTTTAACATGTCTCTCATATCGCTAAATTTTTAATGTCTCTAATTTCTAAAGTAGATGTAGGGTATCCATTTTGTGTTACCTTCATCATTGCTCTACCCACTTCGTGTAAAGTTAATGATTTTGATTGAAAAAAAACAGGAAAAATCCAAATAATAGGTTTAAAAAACCATTTTACATTCAATTGACCTTCAACAGGTTTCATGAATCCGGGACGGAAATTATAAGCTCCTTTGAAATTCATTTTTTTCAGATCATTTTCTGTTTTGCCTTTTACGCGTGCCCACATCAGTTTTCCACTCTCTGTGCTGTCTGTGCTTGCTCCGGAAACATAGCTGAATACCATGTCCGGATTTTGGTTCAAAACAGCTTTCGCAAAGTGAATGGTTGTATCGTAAGTGATTTTGGTATAGTCTTCTTCATTCATCCCCACACTACTGATTCCTGCGCAGAAAAAACAGGCATCATAACCTTTCAGTTTTTCATCATGAAGGTTTATGGATAAAAAATCGGAGATAAGATATTCTTTTAGCTTGGGATGTGTTTTTCCGGAGGGTTTTCTGCTTATGCTCAGGATCTCGGAAACATTCGGATTTTCAAGACATTCCATTAAAACACCTTCGCCTACCATTCCTGTTGCTCCTGTAATGATTATTTTGATTGGGTTCATTGCTTTGCTATTGATATGGGTATGACGGATGAGGATGAGGTTTTACTTTAAATTTTTTTAATAAAAAGTAAAAGATAAAAGGTAAAAGGTAAAAGGTGTTGTCTTAAATATCTGGATCCAATAATTCAATAGGGGGTGGTCTTTAGCCCGCCTTAAAAAATGAGCCACCTTCCATTGGCTTTAGCTAAAATCTAATAAAAATTGTAAAAAACCATCTGAGAGCATATAGATTGCTTCGTCGCGTTGCTCCTCGCAATGACAAAATAAAAGCCAGCTCAAAAATGGCTGGCTTTCAATACTATTGTTTGCTGTTATTTTTTATGTTGCAGCTGACTGTAAATATTATGAATTAATCCGTCTGCTACTGAAATTTTTGGAACAAAGATTCTGCTGATATCAGACCATGACATTACATTGTTGAAGATACTCAGGGCATGTACTAACACGTCTGCACGGTCTTCTCTCAAGTTGTAATTCGTCATTCTTTCTTCCACGGAAAGTTCATTGAATTCTTTGTAAACCTTTTTCAAATGAGATAAAGACATTGGTTTCCCGTCTTTGGTTTTGCTCATAGAGAACACTTTGTTGATGTTTCCTCCTGATCCGATGGCAACAATCGGTTTTTTGCTGACAATATTGTCTTTGATTTCATCCTTCATTTCTTTCCAGTTTTCCATGGTAACCAGATTATTAAGAAGACGGATGGTTCCGATATTGAAAGATTTTTCGTAAACCATTTTACCGTTTTCGTAGAAGGTAAGTTCTGTAGAACCTCCACCTACGTCAATGTATAAATAGGCAAATTCTTTGTCAAGACCTTCTGCGACATGGTTTTCATAAATAAGAGTAGCTTCTTCATCACCGGAAATGATTTCAATATCAATTCCTGATGCATCTTTTACCAGATTGATGATTTCATTACCATTAGCTGCATCACGCATGGCACTTGTGGCACAGGCTCTGTAATGATCCACTTTGTATATTTTCATGAGGTCACTGAAGATTTTCATAGAATCAATAACCATTTTTTCTCTTTCCGGACCTATTTTCCCAATAGTGAAAACATCCATTCCCAGTCTCAGAGGAATTCTGAGAAGGTTCAGCTTGATGAATTCGGGTTTTCTGTTATTGATCTTTACTTCATTGATAAGAAGGCGGGCTGCATTACTCCCTATGTCTATCGCTGCTATCTTCATTTTTTAGTTGTTTTAGCTTTTAAATATTTATAGGTTTCTATTTGTGAACGACATTCTTTTTTATCATTTCTTATATATTCATTACCCAGTCTTTTATCCAGAATTCTGGCTTTTACATTATCCCTAAGCTGAATATCAAGAATATCTTTTAATTCTTTCTTAAGGTTTTTGTCAGTGATTTTAGCGGCTGCTTCAATCCTGTAATCCAGGTTTCTGGTCATCCAATCGGCGGAAGAAATATACATGTCTTCTGATCCTTTATTGTAGAAATACATTACTCTGGCATGTTCCAGATATTCATCTACAATACTTATGGCTTTTATTTTTTCTTTAAAATCCTTCTGGTTTACGGCACAATAGATTCCTCTTACGATTAATTTGATAACCACTCCGGCTTTGGCAGCATCATAAAGTTTTTCTATTAACAGTCTGTCGCTCATAGAGTTTACTTTTACGATGATTTCTGCCCTTCGTCCGGCTTTGGCTTCTTCAATTTCTTTATCAATATGGTGAACAATCTTTTCACGCATAAATTGAGGGCAAACTAATAAATTTTTACAAGTTTTCAAAATCGGAATGAAATCATCTTTCGGTTTTTTCAGTACATTGAATACTTTATTGATGTCTGCCATGATTCCACGGTCTGCAGTCAGCAACAAGTGGTCACCATATATTCTTGCCGTTTTTTCATTGAAATTCCCGGTACTTACAAATCCATACTGGATGGTTTTATTGTGTGCTCTTTTTTTGATGATACACAGCTTGGCATGTACTTTTTTGTTAGGAATCCCAACAAGAACATTGATTCCTTCCGGTTCCAGCATATCTTTCCATTCCAGGTTGGATTCTTCATCAAACCTTGCCTGAAGCTCCAGCATTACAGTCACTTCCTTACCATTTCTTGCAGCATAGATCAGGGCATTGATAATTTTTGAACTGCTTGCCAGACGATAAGCAGTAATTTGTATAGATTTTACATCGGGATCCATAGCAGCTTCACGCAGAAGGTCAATCACCGGATTATACTTGTGGTAAGGGAAGGTCAGAAGAACGTCTTCTTTTAAAATAACATCCGTCACCCTTTCTCCATGTTCAAATGCCTGATGGGTAAAAGAAGTTCTTTCCACAGGTCTTTCATACTTTTCAAACACATCGGGAAAATCCATGAAATGTTTGAAATTATGAATTTTTCCTCCGGGGATGATGCTGTCTTTCTTGGTCAGATTCAGTTTTCTGATAAGGAGTTCCAGCAGTGCTTTATCCATATCTTTATCAAAAACGAAACGGGTGGGTTTTCCTTTTCTTCTGTTTTTGAGTCCTTTTTCTATCTTTTCTGCGAAGTTGGTTTTGATGTCATTGTCAAGATCAAGCTCAGCATCTTTTGTTACTTTAAAAGCATTGGCAGAGAATTCATCATATCCGAAATAAGAAAATATATGCGGAAGATTAAAGGTAATCACATCCTCAAGTAACATCACATTTTTCTCTTCCGGATCTTCCGTTGGCAGTAATACAAATCTTCCTACAAAACGGGACGGAATTTCAATAATCGCATAATTGCTGGAATACTGCCAGTCTTTTTTTCTCATTGCAACACCCAGATACAGACTCTTGTCTCTAAGATAAGGCATTGGCGTATTTTCGTGAAGAAGAATCGGAATCACATTAGATTCTACCACTTCATCGAAATATTGGCGGACAAACTCCTTTTGTTTTACAGTCAGGTTTTTGGAGTTTTTAATAGAAACTTTATGATCAGCCATTTCAGTCTGGATTTTTTTCCAGGTTTTATCAAAATTCAGCTGTTGTCTCATCACAATTTCATTGATGCGCTGAAGAATTTTGGACGGCGGCTGGTAGAAAGATTCGGCAATCACTTTTTCCTTAAAATCCATGGCACGCTTTAATCCGGCAACACGCACTCTGAAAAATTCATCTAAATTGTTGGAGAAAATTCCGAGGAAACGTATTCTTAAATGTAAGGGAACTTTTTCATCCATGGCTTCCTGCAAAACTCTTTCATTAAAGGCCAGCCATGTGATATCTCGTGGATTAAAGTGTATTGACATTCTAAATGTGTATATTTTATCAAAAATAATAATTCGCCAAGATTCTTACTCTATTTCTTAGGTTAAACTTTGATTAATTTTTAAAGATTGGTGAATTAATTTGTTGTGTTGATAATAAATATATTGATAATCAGTCTGTTTTGCAAATTTTAATATTGAGAGAATCCTGATTTTATGGAGCAAATGATATTGAATGTATAGGAAAAGGTTATACTGTAAAATATTTCATGACAGAGAAGGATCAATGAATGTGTTTAAGTATCTGTTGATAATTCCAGGAGTCCTGATATGTGGCATTCTGCTAAAGTTAATATGAAAAAATTGCCATTTTAAATCATACAAAACCTCGATTTTATCAGGGTTTTTATTTTTATTGTGTCATTTTGTCATAATTCTTTGAATGGTACAGATATTGAGAAATTGAGAGTGTAAATTAAATTAAAAATAGAAAAAATATAAAATATTATGAGTAAAATAATTGGAATTGACTTAGGAACAACCAACTCTTGTGTTGCTGTAATGGAGGGTAAAGACCCTGTTGTTATTCCTAACGCAGAAGGTAAGAGAACTACTCCTTCTATCGTAGCTTTTACGGAAGACGGAGAGAGAAAAGTAGGTGATCCTGCAAAAAGACAGGCTGTAACGAATCCAACAAAAACTGTTTACTCTATCAAAAGATTTATTGGAACTCACTTTAAAGATGATGCTTCTGAAATCACAAGAGTACCTTATAAAGTGGTTGCCGGACCAAACGATACTGTAAAAGTAAAAATCGACGATAGAGAATATACACCACAGGAAATTTCTGCAATGACGCTTCAGAAAATGAAGAAAACTGCTGAAGATTATCTTGGACAGGAAGTAACAAGAGCGGTAATCACTGTTCCTGCATACTTCAACGATGCACAGAGACAAGCTACTAAAGAAGCCGGAGAAATTGCAGGTCTTAAAGTAGAAAGAATTATCAACGAACCTACTGCTGCAGCATTAGCTTACGGTCTTGATAAAAACCATAAAGATCAGAAAATCGCAGTATATGACCTTGGAGGTGGTACTTTCGATATCTCTATCCTTGATTTAGGAGATGGTGTATTCGAGGTATTGTCTACAAACGGTGATACTCACTTGGGAGGTGATGACTTTGATGATGTGATCATCAACTGGATGGCTGATGAGTTCAAAGCTGAAGAAGGGGTAGATTTAAAATCTGACGCAATTGCTCTTCAAAGATTGAAAGAAGCTGCTGAAAAAGCTAAGATTGAATTATCTTCTTCTCCTCAGACTGAGATCAACTTACCATATATCACAGCTACTGCTACTGGTCCTAAACACTTAGTGAAGAGTTTAACGAAAGCTAAATTCGAGCAATTATCTGCTGATCTTGTAAGAAGATCTATGGAGCCTGTTGCTAAAGCATTAAAAGATGCTGGTTTATCAACTTCTGATATTGACGAAGTAATCTTGGTAGGTGGTTCTACAAGAATCCCAATCATTCAGGAAGAAGTAGAAAAATTCTTCGGCAAAAAACCATCTAAAGGAGTTAACCCGGATGAGGTTGTAGCTATTGGTGCAGCTATTCAAGGAGGTGTATTGACAGGTGATGTAAAAGATGTATTACTACTTGACGTTACTCCACTTTCTTTAGGTATCGAAACAATGGGTTCTGTATTCACTAAATTAATTGAAGCGAACACTACGATCCCAACTAAAAAATCTGAAGTATTCTCTACAGCTTCTGACAACCAGCCAGCTGTAAGCATTAGAGTAGGACAAGGTGAAAGATCAATGTTCAACGATAACAAGGAAATCGGTAGATTCGATCTTCAGGATATTCCACCAGCACCAAGAGGAGTTCCTCAAATTGAAGTAACATTCGATATTGATGCTAACGGTATCCTAAGTGTATCTGCTAAAGATAAGGGAACTGGTAAAGAGCAGTCTATCAAAATTCAGGCTTCTTCAGGTCTTTCTGACGAAGAAATCGAAAGAATGAAGAAAGAAGCTCAGGAAAACTCTGCAGCGGATGCTAAGAGAAAAGAAGAAGTTGAAATCTTCAACAAAGCTGACGGATTGATCTTCCAGACTGAAAAACAATTGAAAGAATTCGGTGAAAAACTTTCTGCTGACAAAAAAGCAGCAATCGAAGCAGCTCACGCAGAATTAAAAACAGCTTTCGAAGCTAAAAATGTTGATGACGTAAAAGCTAAAACTGAAGCGTTAGATGCAGCATGGATGGCAGCTTCTGAAGAATTATATGCAGCTGGTCAACAGCCGGGTGCTGATGCAGGTGCTGGAGCTCAGAACGCTGGTGGAAACGCCGGAGCTGAAGATGTACAGGATGCAGACTTCGAAGAAGTAAAATAATTATTTGATTAATAATAATTAATAAAATATAGAAAACCCCATAAACAAATGTTTATGGGGTTTTTCATTTTTGATATTCTCTCTTATTTTATTTTGGTGTTTGTAATGAGCTATTGGTACCGACATAATGGTCAACTTTCAATAGAACAAGAGAATTACAAAATTAAATTGTATATGAAGGACACAAAAAAAGTGTACTGATTACATTTTTTGCATAGAAGAAAACGCGGAAAATAAATTAAGGTGTTAATTTTATTTAGTAATATCTCCGGTTGGCTGGTAATCTGGTACTCCTAACTGCCATAACGCAAACGCAAAAATATCTCCAATATTAGCATATCGCTGTATTGTTGGTATATCCCCTCCGTGGCCTCCAGCATAATCTATTTTCAACAAAATAGGATTATTGGAAGAATTATTCGCTAACAATTTGGCAACAAATTTTGCAGGGATCCAAGGTGCTACCCTGGGATCATTAATCCCTGATGTGATAAGAGTTGCAGGATATTTTATTCCTTTTTTAATGTGATGGTATGCATCCATTTCCAATAGCCCTTTAAAATCAGTAGAATTATTTAGATTACCATATTCTTGAGCCGCAGATTTCCCTACGCCTCCAAGCTCATTTCTCAAAGTATTTAGAACTCCTGATTCTATAATTACCGCACCAAAAAGGTCTGGCCTTTCGGTCATTGCTCTTCCCATTAATATTCCGCCTGCGCTTCCTCCTAGGATGGCTACTTTCTTTGGTGATGTATAATTTTTATTAATTAAGTATTCGGTACAGGCAATCAAGTCTTTCCATGAATTTGATTTTTTAGATTTTTGTCCATCAATATGCCATTGTTCTCCTTTTTCTCCACCACCTCTTACATGCGGAACAGCAACAATTCCCCCTTGGTTTGCCCACAATAGGTAACTGATAGAAAAGTATGGAAAATAGGATTCAGCATAAGCACCATACCCATTCATAAGAATTGGAATCTCTCCATTCCTTTTAATGTTTTTATTGTAAATTAAAGATAATGGAACCTCTACGTCATCGTAAGACTTTACCGTAATTTCCTCAACTACAATATCTTTGAATTCTGGATAATCAATGATCGGCGCAATATTTTCTGGGGTAAATTCACTCTTTTGAAGGTCATATTTAAATCTTTGCTCATCATTGGCCCAGCCTGAACAACTCATCCATATATCCGAAAAATCTTTTCCTTTCGCTTCCAGATATATATTTCCGGATACAAATGGGGTTTTTATATTGTGTTCTTTTCCATCTTTATACAAATATAATTTTGCTTCTACCCCGTTTTTTGTTCTTGTATAATATATTCCATCTTTCGTTACAGCATATCCTGTAATCACTTCATCTGCCATTTCAGGCACCAATATTTGCGGATTTTTGAAATTTGGATTCTTAGCGCTGGTCTTACAGAGTTTGTAATTCAAAGTATTATTATAGCCGGATAAAAAATAGATATCATCTCCAGCTAACCGCATAGATGGTATTTTATCTTCTTTAGTATACAAAGGTTTCCAGGTCTTTTTACCGTTTAATAAGTCTTCTTTCCTGATAATAAACGTTCTCCTAAAGTCTTCTGAATCTACCAGATTTCCTACATAATACTTGTCATCGGCATTAAATGCCATAATAGCCGGGTATGTATTTTCCTCTATATTTAGATTAGGATTATTAGATCTGGAAAATACATTATTTAACTTTTTTGGATTTTCACCGATTTTATATAAAATTGTTTGAACATTTTTTACATAATCTTTAGAGTTACTGTCAATGACAGGATAATAAACATAAAAAAATCCTGAATTATCCTGTAACCATTTAATACCCCCAATGCTGGACGGATTGGTGTTAGTCACAACTTCCGGATGAACATATTTATTTTCTACATCTATTACAATAACCTGAGAGATTTCTTTGCCATCTTCAGTTAATGAAACAGCCAATCTGCTTCCATCCCAGCTGGGACTTAATAGATTGACTAAAAATTGATGTTTAGATTTATTTGAGGAATCTTTAAAAGAGGATATGAAACTATCAGGATCATACAGTAACTGTTCCGTCCCATTAAAACCATTTCGATAGTAAACTTTTGCAGTTCTCTCTTCAGAACCTTTTTTCAAATAGAAATATTTATCATTATCAGTTATTTCTAAATCAGATACTGAATACCCCTGCCTTTTGTCAAATTCTAAACGTTTTTTAAGGTAATAATCTCTATTAGGGATTTTATTAATCAAAAAACTGGCGTAATCTGTCTGCGATTTCATCCATCGAGCAGTTGCAGAGTCCTTTAAATTTTCTAGATTTCTGTAATCATCAGTAATTTGGGTGCCAAAATAATGATCAATAGCAGGCACAGAAAGAGTTAAATTTGTTTTTTGTGCACCTAAGAATAGTAAAATTAGTTTTTATTATATTACTTGTGATCAATAAAATGGATATTTTTGTACCGCATACTTTAGTTTATGAAAAGCCTAAAATATTTTTTCTTTCTTTTATTAGCATACAATCAATATTATTCTCAAAATAAAGTTTTAATTGATACTTTGTCTCAATATAACTATTTAGAATTAGAAGAAAAATTCTACAATTACAAGGACAATAATAAAATTAAAGAGTCTAAAATCATTGCTGGATACTACTTGAAAAAGGCAAAGAAAGAAATGATCATCAATAATATTGCTGAAGGGTATGTATTCATGCAGTATAATCAGAACTTAGCTGCCTCCCTAAAATACATAGATAGTTTAGAATCCATTAGTCATAGACTGCATGATGATAGATATCCTGCCCGTATCTATCTGCTAAGAGGCAAACTGTATTTTGATTATGATAACGAAAAGTTAGCGTTGGATAATTTTGTAATCGCTTTAAGCCATGCGAAGGAAAAGAACAACAAACGACAGATTGCTATCGCTGATCTTCAAATTGCTTATCTCAATGGATATATAGGAAAACATAAAGAGACCGTAAAGGTTCTGGAATACTATTACGGACATCCTGAATTTTTAACTCCCCAGGATATTGAACACATCCAAATAAGTTTGGCAGATGCATATATTGACATTTATGAGTATGATAAAGCATTAAAATTAATAAAAGATGGATTAAATGATGCTACAAAAAATAAGGCAAAAATAAGATATAACAAGTATTTAATCTTGTTGGGCAGATATAATTTTGAAACTAAAAATTACCCCAATGCTATAGCAGATTTAGAAACCTGTAAGAAATATTTTTTAAAGAACAATCTTGATTTTGACGCTAATTATACTATGTTATACTTAGGAGAATCATATTTAAAATCAAATGAAAAAGATAAAGCTGCAGAGAATTTTATTAAAATTGATTCTATTATTCAAAAAACGAATAATACTTTTCCTGAACTTCGGGATGTTTACACTTATCTTGTAGATTATTTCAAAGAGAAAAAAGACAAGGAAAAACAGCTTTATTATATTGAAAGATTCCTGGCTGTTGATAAGATTCTTTATGCTCAGTTTAAATACATCTCGCGAGAATTGCCAAGAAAATATGATGCCCCAAAACTCTTAAAAGAAAAAGAAAATATTATTAACGATTTAGAAAAAAAGAAATATTTTTTGTTTTCCGGTTTAGGTATTTTACTGCTGGCGCTCATTGCTGTAGGTTTTTTCTTTTATAAATCTAAAAAATCAGAAAAGAAATATCGGAAAATAGCGCAGGACTTAATAAAATCTATTCATGAAAAGAAATCAGAAATAGAGGAAAAAGAAGAAAGAAAAGATTTTATTCCTTCTAAAATTGAGAAATCTGTCATTAGAAATATTTCAGAGAATACTGTACAAAAAATTCTGAAGGAATTAGAACGATTTGAGAACAACGAATTGTTTTTACAAAAAGGAATTACTTTAAGCAGCCTTGCAAAAGATTTTAAAACAAATTCTGCATACTTATCCGATGTGGTGAATACTTATAAAGAAAAGAACTTTGCTTCTTATCTCAATGATCTTCGAATAGACTATGCTTTGAAAAGATTAGTACAGGATAAAAAATTCCGTTCTTATAAGTTAATTGTTGTTGCCGAAGAATTAGGTTACAATAATAAGCAGGCTTTTGCTTCAGCTTTCCGAAAAAAAACAGGAACCATTTTGAGTACTTATATCAAAGAAATTGATCAATCTCAGGAATAACTCATCATTTTTATCTTTTAAAAGTTTCTTTTTTCTTGTAAATGACATTCATTTATTGATATCATGTGTTTTTATTTTTATTTAATTGAAAATCAATGTAATGGCTGATATTTTGTTAGCTGGTTTTAATGAATTATAGCCATTATAAGGTATAGATTTATATATCAAATCTATAAATTTATAAATCTATATTTAAGTTTTTTTGTTCCTGATTATAACGGTGTATGTTTGCAATCGAAACGAGTAAACATGACACAAGCAAAATTCTACACTATTCTTCTTCTCTTTTTAATTTTAGGATTTTTTCATGCACAATCTTTGAAGTTAAAAATTGTAGATTCAGAAAGCGGTAATCCGGTTCCACACGCAAGAATTATTTTATCAAACACGGTGTTATATAGCAATGATGACGGTTTCATTTTGTTACCTGAAAATTCAAACAATTTGGAAGTTTCAGCCTCAGGTTATCAAACGGAAAAATTGGGCAATTATAATTCAATTATAAAATTAAAACCATTATATAAAGATATTGAAGAGGTTAAAATAATAAATGTTGATATCAAGAAGATCTTTTCAGATGTTTTAAAAAATTATGAGAAACGATATTATGATCAGCACTCTCTGTATGATATAATTTACAGAAAAAAAATAATAGCGATGATAGTTTAAGCTTTCTTCTGATAATCAATGGTAAACTTTGTTTAACAAAAAATATACAATTATGAAAACAAGGATTGATTCAGGATAGACAGCGTTATTTTGTCGCTTTGCAGATATACATTTGCAATACAGTAAAGAATAAAAACAAAAAAATATATCCAACATGATAGAGATTTAATGATTTTATATATTTACGCTTGGAAAAAATACAAATTTTTAATTTTATACATAAAATGAAAAACAAATTTATTTCGAGGTTACTTTCCTTAGTAACCATTATGGTCTTGTTATGTTCTTGTAGGAACGAACTCTTAACAGAGCAAGAAACTCATAACAACAGTAGTCAATTCAGACCAACATCTAAAACAATTAGTTTAGAACAAAGTAAACATAAATTAGTTCTTAAAACTGAATTAAAAAAAGCACAAGAGAATCTAACAGAAATCAAAACTAATGCATTTGGCAAGTCTGTCGATTATGCAAACGGAGTCTCCATTGACACAGACAACGTAACTTACATTGAATATGGTTCAAATTCTCATACCTATACATTTAATCTAGTTAGAGAAAATGCTCCTGAAAATGCTCCCGTTGAAAATTTAGTATTATCTTCACTACCTGATGGAACCTATAAAGAACTTTTAGTAACTTACAATTTTACACTACAGGAAAAAAAGGATTTACTTGCAGGAAAAGCTGTGAAAACTAAAGGTAAAGGTACAGCGATGGAACTTGCAAAAGGAACCTATGGAGGGGGAGTTTTTAATAGTATGGGAACTGTAGAATCTTGTTCTTATCAAACGGTAGATATGTATTTCTCTTGTTATGCAGGAGAACATACTGCAGATAATGAAAGTGAATGGGGAAATTGCAACTGGAAAGATAAAGGAGGATATCCAGCTCTACACATTACTACAGTTGCACTAGTCTGTACAGCAACTACAGCCTTGGGAGATGATGGTACTGGAGGCGGTGGTATCACTTCAGGAGACGGTGGCAATACTGGAGGTGGCGTTAATACTGGAGGTGGTGTAGGAGGCGGAAATAATACAGGAACTCCTACGATTCCAACTCTTAGTAGATTCTTTTTTTACGTTAAAAAACTTCCAGTAGATTTGAAGGCTATTATTAATGATACTGCAAATGCTGATTTTTATGACGGTTTTAAAACTTACTATGATGCTAACTATGGAAGTGCGGAAGCTGAAGAATTTATTACATGGGCATTGCAATTCAAACAAAATAATCCAACCATTTCTTGGCGTCAATTTGAGAACTGGTTTTTAACCAAGTCCGAAGGAGCTGACGGAGAACCTATTGATAACCTTGATGATGTTCTTAATACTATACACTACCAAAATAAGCAAATGCCAACATATTCTCAGTTTGTTGGAGCTTTTCCAAAATTGGATTATCCAGGCTATGCAGGTTACTTCAAGCAAATGCCAGCTTCTCAAATTTACCCTATGGTGGGTGGTAATCTTGAATATTTATATAATAGTTCAGGTCAGGATACTGGTCCATATAGAAACGCATGTACAGTAAGATTTTCATTAGCTATGAACAGATTAGGATTTTATATACCTAATAATTCACTTAGCAGGCAGGGTGCACGTGAAAATGGACAACCAAGATATTATTATTTACAAGCAAAAACGGCAGGAGATTTTATGTCAAAAACATTTGGAAATCCAACTCATATATTAGAGGGTACAGATGCTAATAATCCTGATAAAGTGGCAAAGTTTTTGGAAGGTAAAACTGGAATATATGTTATTGTTAATAATAATTCAACTACTGCTGGATATACAGGACATGTTGATTTAATCCAAAATGGACATATACCTGGGGGTGCAAATGCTACTAATGTTCCTGGTGGAATTAAATCAATCAGAATTTGGGAATTTAAACCTTAAAGTTAATTTAAAAATAAAAAAAAATGAAAAAGATATTTTTTATTCTTATCATCCTGACTTCTTGTGGAGTGCAATCTCAAGAAAATTATTTAGAGGAAAAGAAAGAAGCAATTCAACTGATTAAAAAATTAGATTCTTTATATTTAAAAAAGGATGAAACACTAAATTCTTTATTTGCAAATAATATTCAGTGCAGTATTTGTGAGATTGAAAATGGATATGATAATCAATACATAATAGAAAACAAAAAATTTGTCCAAAATAATCTTCAAGAAGTAATCAAGTTACTAGATTATAAATTATTGAAAAATTCTTATTCAACTTTTACTAAACAAGGAACTAATTTTGTTTTATCATATTCAACAGTCAACCCTAATAAAAAAACAGAATTTGAAGGAGCATCTGCTATAGTTACATTAAAAAAAGAAAATGGAAATTTAAAAATATCTTCTATAGAAACTATTCCATAAGACTTAATTACAAATTTCTTTTAAGATAATATAAAAGTCTTTAACCTAAATAAAAAATGATTGGTTCTACCATATACTGGTAAAGCCAATCATTTTGATTTCAAGACACTTTCAGGCACTTATACTGACACAATAATTCAGACTTAAAGCTTGGCGAAATACCCCTGAGAATAGCTCAAGAACAGTTCCTGAGCCATAGATTCCAGAACAGGAAACCAGCTCTGTGTAGTACAAAATACGTCCACATTTACCCACTATCAAAAAATGATCTGCTTTATTAACAAGTGCAAATTATTGATAAATTTATAACATTATGGAACAAACGATTAGTGAATTTAGCTTTAGTTTATTTGCAATACAAATTTTGGCATTAATTTTCATAATATTGCTGGGTTATTTTGTATATAAAATTTACAAGAAAATAAAATAATTCTAGGATGAATATGTAATAAGATTACAGTATCATTGGGTAATAAGTTTAGTGAATTTAAGTTTGGTAAATAACTTGAATTAGCCACAACTGTTCTGATAATTTAATGATTGGTTCTACCACAATATCAACAAGGTAAAGCCAATCATTGTTATTTTGAGGCTTTTTATTATTATCACTTTATAAATAGTATCCTTATAACATTTTTTATTCTATCCAAAAATACCCCACAGAATAAGTTCTCGTCTTTCCTGTCACAATTACTCTTTCATTTTTGTTCTCATAATAGAGCTGTCCAGAAGATCTTAGATTGATTGAACGCTTTTTTTACCAGATTAGAAAACTGTTAGGCTATCAGTTATAACAAATGATCTGCGACTAAAAAAATAGACGCTGGTTTCGAACATTATTTAAACTTATACTAAATTTTTTAAGTAATATTTTTTGTAAAATTGTAATCTAATTATAAGAAGTAAATGAATTTGAAATTATCCTTTATTTTGGTTCTTTTTTTTGTAACCATCAGTGCACAATCAAAAAATGATTTAAATTCTGAAGAGAAAGAATATATTTCAAAGTTTATATATCCTATAAAAACTTTTAATCCGGAAGAAGAGGATAATAGTGATTTGCTCATCTTAAACAAACTCATTGGAAATTCTAAAATAGTAGGATTGGGAGAATCTACTCACGGTTCGAGTGAAGTGTATCAAATGAAATACAGAATAAGTGAATATTTGATCGCTCACAAAAATTTCAATGTTTTTTCGCTCGAAGCCAATATGCCTGAAAGTTTTTTAATGAATCCCTATATTCAGGAAGGAAAAGGAGATCCAAAGAATATTCTAAAAGGAATGTATTTTTGGCTGTGGCAAACAGAAGAAACTTTAGCTTTTGTTGAATGGTTAAAAAAATACAATGAAAATCATAATTCAAAAGTTTTTTTTGATGGTTTCGATATGCAATATGCTAAAGGAGCGATAGATCAAATAAGAAAAACATCTCAGGAAAATCAGTTGCCCGAGCAAGAGATTGATGATATGGAAACCGCTTTAAAGGAAAATAACAGAGGCTTCAGAACGTATTCTAAAAAAAGTCAGAAAATTTTATCAGAGCATCTGGTTTTAATAAAAGAAAAAAGTACATCAATAAAAAATCCAGATGAAAAATTGCGCTTCCTGCAAAATGTAGATATTATTAGACAATATATCCTGCAAAATTTTATCAGGAGAGACAAATTCATGGCTGAGAATGTTAAATGGTTAAAGGAAAACCATTTGAATTCTAAAGTAATGGTCTCTGCTCATAATTATCACATTGCAAAATTAAATTCAGACAGAATGGGCTATTGGATCAATGAAATGTATGGTCAGGATTTTGTGAATTTTGGATTTGCCTTTTATGAAGGTACTTATTCTGCAAGCATTGATGGGAAGCTTGGTACCTATAATTCAGAAAAAGCTGGTCCAAAAACATTAGAATATAAGCTCAACTCACTCAACATTCCAATTTTTATTCTGGATCTGAAAGCCATCAAAAAAGATGGCAACAAACTTGGCCATTGGATATTGGATGATATTCTATTTCGCAAAACAGGGTCTGGTACAGATAAAAGTGAATTTACAAAAACCAAGGTTGCTAACTCTTTTGATTATTTGATATTCATCAATAAGTCAACAAATTCAAAGCTTTTAAATGGCAAATCAAAATAATTACATTCCAGTAATTATAAATAGACAAATTTTACTATGGTTTTTTATTTTTAATTTTTTTACAATTAAAAAAATCAACATTTAAGTTGTGTTTGTATTGATGATTTTAAGCTATGTCTTTGCCAGATTGAAAAAATTTATTTGATATTGGAAAGATAAGAATAAGCTGTTTTTATTATTTTTTTTGATGATAAAGATTTGGCTTGTTTTATGCTATATTCACCAAGTTAATTAAAAAAAAATGACAATATGAAAAAGAAGTTATTCACCTTATTAGCTTTTGGATTATTTGCAATAGCTATTAATGCTCAGGAAACTGTAAAACAGGAAGCAAAAAATGTAGGTAATGCCATTCAAAGAGGAGCGAAAGCAACAGGAAAAGGAGTGAAAGATGGTGCAGAATGGGTTGGAGATAAAACTCGAAAAGGGGCAAATGCTACAAAAAAAGGTGTTAAAAACAGCACAAAATGGGTTGGAAAAACGGCTGCCAAAGGTGCAAAAAGTGTGAAGAATGTTGCTGTAAAAGGAACAGATGCAGTTTCAGATGGTTATAAAGATGTAAAAGCAGATTTAAAAAAATAATTTTTCTGAAGAATAAAAAAGAAACGACTCTGGTAATAGAGTCGTTTTTTTGTTGACATGATTTGGATGAAAAAATATCACACAGTTTAATTTTTAGGTAATTATACGCATCTTTACATCAAAGATGTAAATTTAAAACAAAACAACAAAGACCAACTATTAAATTAGTAGGTCTTTTTTTATTAACAATTTTAAATTTAACAATTATGAAAATTATAAAAATGAAAAACTGGAATTTTAAAAATGACTTATTTGAATCAAAATCAATAAGACATTATGTTTTTCCTTAAATACCTAACTCAGCAAATTGAGTTTGTATTTCATCCATGAAGTATTGATTATCAAAATACTTTAATTGTAAGTGATTAAGATTTGGATTATTCATCATTATAAACATTCTTGTATTTGCCATACATGTTTGTACTAATCCAGTTAATGTTTCTACTTCTGCTCTTAAAGTATTTTTATCAGCTTGTTCTAATGCAAATGTGGTTATCGTTTTACAAAATAAATGTTGTTGTTGGTCTATAGGAAGTAATAATTCAAATCTAATTTCAAGAATTAAATTTCCTTCTCTCTCAATTGGGTTTAGTAAAAAACCATAATGTTGATGTTCAAGATTTTGTTCAATAATGTCATTGTTTAGGCATGCTACAGCAACGATTTTAATATCTCTCATAGTTGAAATTTTTGTCCAAATATAGTGAAAAAGGTATAATTTTTGTATTTTTGTAGGAATATTTATCGAACAAGAAAGCGTTAAGCTATTTTAATCTGGGTTCTGAAATCTGACAGTTTCTACACTTTGCCCCTAAAGATTAAGGTAACTGATGCTCACTCCATATGGTGTGGGTTATATGTTGCTATTTAATCATTGGGGCAGGTTTTGTCAGAACCTCAGAACAGGATTGAGTAGTCTACAAAGCCCACACTTTCTATTTTAAACATCAAAATATTTCTACTTTGGGTTTTGAGTGGATTAGCAAATTCACTTATGAAAAAAATTATCTTTTCACTATGTATGTTGATTGGAACTTTTTGTTTTTCTCAAACAGTAACAAAGAAGTATAATTCATATTCTAACAGATATGATTATTTCGATTCTTCATCAAACCTTATAGGTTATGAAAAATACAACAGTTACTCTGGACGATGGGAGTATTATAGTTTAAAAAGCCCCCAACAATCAAGGCAACCTTATCAGTATAAAGATCCTGAACAATTAGATATTTCTAATTTAGGTAATGCTGCAACAACTTTACAGAATAGATATAACGATAATCGAAGAAAAGCTCAAACTGTAATAGATGATATTGTCTATCAAATAAAATCCATGAATATATCAGATTCCAGAAAATCTAAGATATTAAATGCTTTTAATGAGACTGTTAATATGAATATACGAAGAATTTCTAATGGTGAGATTAATTGGCTTTATGATGTATCTAATATTATTATAAAAAATACAACTGAATAGATTATGTTTAACACCAATATAAAATCAGTATTTGAATTAACTCAAACCTTTTCAACAGAACAGGATTGCATTGATTATTTGGAGATGTTGAAATGGAACAAACTTCCAGTAAGTCCTTTTGATGAAACTTCAAAAGTATATAAGTGTAAGAATAATCAATATAGATGCAAGAATACGGGCAAGTATTTTAATGTTAAGACGGGAACAATGTTTGAGAACTCAAAAATAAGCCTTCGTAAATGGTTTATGGCTATTTGGTTTGTTACTTCTCATAAGAAAGGGATTAGTTCTATACAACTAGGAAAAGATATTGGAGTGAGACAGGCAACAGCATGGTTCATGCTCCAAAGAATTAGAGCGTGTTTTGGTATTGAGAATAATAATGAGCTTGAAGGTATTGTAGAATGTGATGAAACTTTTATTGGTGGTAAAAATAAGAACCGTCACAAAGATAAGAAGGTTCCACACTCACAAGGTAGAAGTTATAAAGATAAAGTTCCTATAATGGGGATGCTTCAACGTGGAGAGAGTGAAATAATTGAAAGACCACATAAAGTCATTCCAAACAAAACTGTCAGAGAAAAAGTAATTCACAAAACAAGTAAAATGAATGCTTTTGTAATGAATGATACCAAAAGAAAAAGTATTCAACCATTTATATACAGTTTTGTAAAGGCAGATACAAATCTAATGACTGATGAATGGTGGGCTTATAAAGGATTGGACAAAGATTATAATCATAAATTCATTGACCATTCCAAAAAAGAGTATGTAAGTTTGCAAGATAATAACATACACACAAACAATATTGAAGGCAGTTGGAAAATCTTGAAAAATTCGATTTCAGGAATGTACAATCACGTTTCAAAAAAGCATCTTCAAAAATATGTTGATGAATTTGTGTATAGATTTAACTTGAGAAAGGTCTCAGACCAAGAAAAATTCAGATATTTGTTGTTAAATTCAAATGTCAGAACTAAGTATAAAGAATTATGTCATTAGGTGAAGTGCTTAAAGAAAAAAATGTGAGATACATTACAAAAGATGGTGTAGATTATTTTTATGTTGAAGATATAGAGAAAAATTATGAATACTTTATGTTTAATGGTGGAGAAATAATTTACATAAATAATATTCCTTTAATTGATGGCAAATATGTAGTTAAATTAACGGAATTTGATTTAAATATGAGAAAGGTTTTAAATTTCAAACCTAAGAAGAAAGATAAGGAGAACTAATTTAGTTCTCTTTTTTATTTACAAACCACAATAAACAAACTGTGAAATTATGATAGAAAAATTAAGTATTAAAAAGAATGTATGGTACTTATCAGGACGGTTTTTTGGCATTACACGGTTCCTGACTTTCCCATACACTTTATTTTTTAAAATGTTTAGCAATTATTGGGAGGGAGAGTTTTGCGAACGTCCTTCCAATGTTCCTAGACCTAGACCACAAATATAACAAAAAAGAGGGAGTTTAATTAATCCCTCTTTTATTTTTAACAAGCTAGTGTAAACTGGCGTATAATTACCAATTTTTATAACCAACCACCAAGAACCATTTATTATAAATCTTAAAAATGAGACAGTAAAATGGTTTGGACAATATTAATCAGAATAAAAGAAATAAAAAATGTTCCAGCTAGCACAAATTAATGGGGTCCGAAAGATAGGATCCAACATAAAAGATCCGGTAATCAATGAATTTGTAAACCATTTGGATTCAGTATACTAATTGGCAGAGGAAAACGATGGATTTATCTGGAGATTAAAAGGCTTTGTGGTGGATTAAAAATAACGAATATCCAACTGCGGACGAGGCAATGAAATGGTTAGAATATTTGCAGCAAAATGAATATCTTCCTATGTATTTACTTTTCAGTCGGTTTTTCAAAAGCCGTAATTATACCGTATGGAGATCTTCAGTTAAGTAATGGAAATGAAATTTTAGATGATCTTTACTTTTACAATGCAGTAATGTTCTTTATCTGATGTTTTTATTTTATAAACGTTTTGCAATGAGCTGGTTAATAAAGCTATATTTGCAGGGTTTAGTATTTATCATTAAATGAAAGACAGATATATTTCTTTTCTGGCAATGGCCGGAATAATATCTTTACTAAGTTATACCTCTAATGACCCTACGGGATATACCGTGGATGAGCTTCGTACGCTATACAGCAGCGGAGACCAGAGCAAATGGCCGGCTCCTCACTTATTTGATGAAGCTAAAGAAGGGTTTCAGGATATCGGTCCTTTATCCGCAATGAATTTTCCTGAAGACAATCCCTATTCCGAAGGTAAAATGGAACTGGGAAAAATGTTATTTTTTGATCCGAGACTTTCCAAAAACGGACAGATCTCCTGTGCCAATTGCCATAATCCCGAAATAGGATGGTCAGACGGAAGCAGAGTTTCCTTTGGCCATAACAAAAAGACGGGAACCAGAAATGCACCTACTCTGGTAAACATTGGATATGCCAAAACATTCTTCTGGGACGGCCGTTCAGCCACTTTAGAAGAGCAGGTAAAAGCACCTATAGAAAATCCGGTAGAAATGAATCTTCATATGTCAATGGCGACGAGAAATATCAGAAAAATTAAAGACTACAAACCTTTCTTTGTAAAAGCTTTCGGAAATGGAGAAGTAACGGAAGATAAAATTACAAAAGCTATTGCAACATTTGAACGTTCTCTGATCAGCCCGCCATCAAAGTTTGATAAATTTGTTTCCGGTGAAAAAGATGCTCTGAATGATTCTGAAATCAATGGTCTTCATTTATTCCGAACTAAAGCGAATTGCATCAACTGTCACAATACTCCTTATTTTTCCGATCAGAAGTTTCATAATTTGGGACTCACTTACTATGGGAAAAAATATGAAGATCTGGGAAGATATGTGGTTACCAAAAAAAATGAAGATGTGGGAAAATTCAAAACTCCTACACTGAGAGAAGTTTCGGAGAACAAACCTTACATGCATAACGGCCTTTTCCCTGAACTGGCCAACACTGTGATGATGTACAATGCCGGAATGGGCAAGGAAATACCAAAAGCAGAACAGATGAATGATCCTAAATTTCCCCGCAAATCAGGAATGATAGAAAAACTAAACCTTACAGATGATGAAGTTTTTGATATCGTAGCATTTTTGAAAACACTGGGCAGCTACAAATACAAAATGCGTCCACCAGAATTACCGAAATCATAATCGTCATAGTAGAACTCTTCCAATCGGAAGAGTTTTTTATGTAAAAAGTAATCATTTCATTTTTGTCAGATTCCATAGCTATTTATTGACTTTAATAAGTGTAAATATTTTACGAGAATCATTTATTAATATTGAAACAAATATTTAAGTATTAATATTTTATGAAAATTGATTTATGAATTATGAGGAGTGGTTTTAATTTGTATATTTGATTTTTATTTAGAATAAATAAAAATATAGTTTTAAAAATAATTAATGATTACAATTTTATCCATCTAATCCACATTTTCACTAAAAAACTATGGAACAACAAAACAAAAGAGTCCTTACTCTGGATTTAATAAAAGGTATAAGCGTCATCGGAATGATCATTATCCATACCTTATTGGTGTATGCCAATGTAAAATCGCAATATGAAACAGCCATCGGTAGTTTTATTGTTTTTCTCGGAAGGGGAACTTCCATTTTCCTGATCTGTATGGGAATCACCTTCATGACCTCCAATCATCAAAGTCTTAAAAGTGCCCTAAAGCGAGGCATTTTATTGGTATTTGCAGGACTATTTATGAACTTCATGAAGTTTATGATCCCTGTGATTTTTAATTTTGCTCCCGATAATTTTATGCAAAAATACGGCTGGCATGCTCCAATTGAGCAGCAGTATGTATATCTGGTACAGCTGGGAGATATTTTACAGCTGGCAGGGATGTCTTTATTGTTCGTAGGGTTTATCAGAGAATATGTGAAAAATAAATATGTCATGTTAGCAATAGGCTTATTCGTTGCATTGATCTCCAGAGAAGTAAGCGGAATTAATCTGGATTATCCTGCGATCAATTATGTTCTGGATCTTCTTTTCAATACAGATTATCCGGCCTATGTTTATTTCCCTGTTTTCCCATGGGTGGCTTTTATTATCATCGGAATGTTTTTCGGGAAATGGTTTCAGGAATTGAATTACGATACAAAACAGATATTTAGAAAGATGCTGTATGTGGGACTTTTGTTCATTGCGATAGGGGCACCATTGGTTTTTCTGTATGGTGACTATAATTATAACGGTTTTTACCATATGGGGCCTGGCGGGGTTATTTATTTTGCAGGCTGGACGTTGTTCTTTTTATGGCTGATTAATACTATTACGGCCAACGTCAAAGAAAATGGCTTTATGCGTGTTCTGAAATACTGCAGTAAAAATTTAACCTCAATGTACATGATCCAATGGATTCTGATCTCATGGGGAAAAGGTATTTTCGGATACAGACAACACGAAATTGGCTACGTAGCTGTACTTATTGTCCTTTATATTATTCTCACATTTTCAGTGCAGACTCTGGTGGATCTTATAAGAAAGAAAAAAACTTTAATTGATTTCAGTCCTATATCTGCGGATAAAACGGCTTTAAAATAACTCCAATCCTATTTTTTTTAAATTATGATAAACCACAGTAAGTTTTTACTGTGGTTTTTTTGTAATGGGTTTAAAGAATTTCCACTTCCTCAGGCACTATAAAAAGAATGGTACAACCTTGTTCAGATTTCACAGAATGCTTGAAATTTGGTGGAGTATACAAATAATCTCCTTTTTCAAGCTGGGCTCCTGCAATAGTAGCATCACCTTCCATGATAAACAATTCCTCTCCCGCAGGATGATTGTGATAAGGATAGCTGGCTCCCGGTTCAAACTTTAAAAGAATGCTGGTAGAACGATTTTTTTCAGGATCAAATTTCAGAGATTTTACAAAAATTCCTGCATAATGAATTCCTTTTTCAATTAAAGGCTGCCATTCTTTTTGTTCTGTTTTTACGATGTAATCGTGGATGTTGGTGTTCATGATATATAAAATTTAATTGTTATTAATGTAGGAGCTGGTCTAAACTCCATGTGTAGCGGGGAAAAGTACTCAGAAGAAAAGCTCCCGCACTGAATACAAAGACCGAATAATCCAGAGACTCTTTAATTCCGAAAGAAAAACTCATAGCGGTTGCAAAAAATAAGGTGAGAACAGAGGCGCACCATGCAGTCCTTTTTACCTGAAAACCCAAAAGAAGCATTACTCCTATAGACAATTCAGCAGCAGTAGATAAGACTGCAATAGAAGATGCCCACGATTGTGGTAAAAATGAATTGGTTTCAACAGTATAGCGGACAAAATTTTTCCAGCCGGAAGATCGTGTTCCCCAAAGATTCAGTCTGCTTGCCACAGCAGATAAAAATCCGAAGGCTAAAGCAATTCTTAATAAAAAAATGGCGGCATCCTGTTGAGTTTTCATACGTATAATTTTTAGGTCTTAATTACAGTACAAAGTTCAGCGAAAGCCACCGTCTAAAGAATAGACAATTTCGGAAAAAGCATATAATATTTAAGAGGGAAGAGGGGAGCTGGAGGATGGGAGTTAATAAGAGGCTGCTGATTTCTTCTTTCAGATTTCCTTTACAGCCTTTTGATAATCTTTAGGAGAACGTGACGTATGTTTTTTAAAGAAATTTGAAAAATAGAAAGGATCATTAAACCCAAGCTGATAAGCGATTTCCTTTACGGTAAGCTTTTCATAAAGTAAAAGTCTCTTGGCTTCAGAAATAGTAAGGCTGTAGATCACATTCTGAGCGGTTTTGTTGGTATGGAGCTTTGAGACCTCATTCAGTTTTGCTTCAGTGGTTCCAAGGATATCAGCAAAATGAGAGACCTGATAATTGTTTTTAAAATGATCCCTTACACTTTCAAGGAATCTTAGGAATAAAGCGTCCGGTTTCCAGATTTCATCACCATTGGCAATTTTACTGCGGTTGATTTCCACCAACAGCAGTTCAACCAGAGAATGTGTAGAAATCAGGTACTGGTAAGGCTGTTCCTGAATTTCTTTTTCTATGGTGTTCAATGTTTCGGAGAAAAATACAGGATTTTGTATCTTAATCATTTCATTCATTCCAAAATGACAAAAAAGCCCATTGTGAAAGATAAGCTCAATATCACTGTCGCTTTTACAGAAAAAATCCAATGTGAATTCCAATGCAGTAAGTTCTCCTTCCACCGATTTTAATTGATGAAACTGTCCTGAAGTAATGGTAACAACCTGACTGGTTTTCAGAATGAAAATATTTTCGTCAATCAGAATTTCAGCACTTCCATGATGACACCAGAATAAAGTATATCTGATGACTCTTCTTGGCTCAGGATGCCCTGACTGATTAGAGTATTTTTTTATTTCGATCATGGTGTGGAGCTGTTAGAGGTTTATATATTTTTTTTACAATATAAAAGGAGTACTTTATGATAAACTAAATTACAAAATGTTTAACTAAATTGATTAATCCATGAAGTTATATTGTTAGAGAAAATACCTAAATTCGTGTAGATTTAAAATAAAAATTCAGAATGAAATACTCTAAAATTATTGTTATTGTTACCCTTTTGTTGTTTCAGTTGGGAGCAGCGCAGGAAAAAGCAGATGTTGTATTAAATAAAGCTTTCACGGAAGCTAAAGCAGGTAAGAAAAATGTTTTGTTGGTATTCCATGCTTCATGGTGCAAATGGTGCAAGATGATGGAAAAGAATATGGATCTTCCTGAAACCAAACCCATTTTTGATAAAAGATTTGTAACAGCTTATCTGGACGTTCAGGAAAGAGGAGATAAGAAAAGCCTTGAAAATCCCGGCGGACAAGAGCTGATGAATAAATATAAAGGCGAAAATGCCGGACTTCCGTTCTGGCTGATCCTAAGCCCGAAAGGAGAAGTATTGGCAGATTCTTTTGATGCTAAAGGAGAAAACCTGGGATCTCCGGCAACACCGGAAGAGGTTACCTCTTTCATTGCCAAGCTGGAAAAAGCTTCAAAACTCAGTAATGAAGAATCACAGACTATACAAAAGATATTTGTGACGAAATAGGATAATACAAAAAATGAAAATCCCTCAAATGAATCTATTTGAGGGATTTTTTATATGTTGATCAGTCAACTACAACTTTTTATAATAATATTCAATATTACTCCATAAAACCTGATCTTCAGATTTTGTCATATCAGATGGAGTGATAAAAAGAATTCCAAACATATTGCTATATTGGGTAGTACCGAAAGATACACTCTGAACAACTGTTAATCCATTACCGTTACCTCTTGATTCACGTTTCATATACTGTAATGTTCTTTTCAAAGTAAAAGTGGATTTTTCTTTATTGAAATCACCAATGTAAGTTGGTTTATTCGTGTTATTATCATTGATTAATACAGAGTCATTGATGATTTTAACACTGTACGTTGCATCAGCTGAATTTCCGGCTATAAGTTGTATAGAGTTGTCTTTCAGATTAAGAATTATTTTCTTCCATGCCGGATCTTTATACAGGCTCCAGTAATTGCTTAAGATGGATTCCTGAGGATTGGACTTCTCGCCAAATGCTCCTCTGTAAAGAATAGTTTCATTTACAGTATAGCTTTTAAATTCAAATTGATACATTTCTTTATCAATCGGTCTCGGATCATCATGGGGATTGTCATTATTTTCACAGGAGATTAATGACAACGCCATCATCAAGGCATAAAAAGTGTATTTCATGGGTACATTTTTACAAAAGTAAGGGTTTCACAGATATTGGTGAAATAAAATAGAACGGAAGTTGTATTTAATGGAGTGAAAAGTGAAAAAAAATAAGGCGAAAGGGTAAAAAATTAAATTTACCATTTCGCCTTTATGCTTTAATTTATTTCCCAAAATAGATCTGATCCTGCTTCTGCTGCTCATTATAAATGATCTGGAAGCTGACAGGCATATATTGATAAAGGAGTTTCCAATGTTGGATTTTTGCGTGCTTTTTGAAGCTTTCGAAAGATCTTACGAACATGTTTTCAATCATGTCTCTTACATAAGAATTCCCATTTCTGTAAAGCCAGTCCATCAGCTTAATATGATGGGCTATAATACTGATTTTAGACTCCTGTAACAGGTTCTTTAAATAATTTACGGTTGCCTGCATAATTCCTGCAAAATTGTCCTGAACAGACAACTGTATGATTTCATTACGAAGTGGCGGATAGAAAAATTTTAAGTACTCAACAGCTAATTTTTGATTAATAGTTTGCATTTGTTCTTTCATCATAATTAATAATTTTTCAAACACTTATTAATGCAGCGAAATGTATACCAAAATTTATAAACATGCCGCAAAAATAAATACACCTACAATCACAGCGATGTGAGTGAGTAGTATCTCTGCATTGTGTCTGTTAGTCGTGGTTTTCCAGGTTTTCCAGTCTGAAATTCTTCTTATTTTATTTTTCATAATCTATTGATTGTGAGTTATTTTGATTTTTGTTTAATTTAAACACTTTGTAATAAAACGGCTTAATAATGTAACAAAACCTTTATATACCGTGGCTGTAAATTTGTCTCGAATATACTTTTTGCAGGTTGGTAGAAATATGGCTGAAAATCACTTTTCTGTATTCCTCACTGCAGAAAGCGGTACAATTGTCCAGAGAATAGATAAAAGTAGTCTCAATAGCATTCTTTAATACCGTATCTCCGTCAGTGTATATTTTGTCCATTTTCTGTAAACTTCTGAACAGCAGATTTCTGTCATTCTGGCGAATCATATTTTTTATACGTTCCGTAAAAGTCCGGATGATGCTGTATGAGTTTTGGATTTTAATTTCTTTTACTTCCTTTTCAAAGTCGGGAACCACGTCTGTGATTTCCTTTACGGCTTGCAGATAATTCATAATATTATATTTTAATTGTGATTGAGTTCCAGCAATTTGATGATGGCACCAAAGATGAAAATGGTTAAAAAAGCGAAAAAGAGCAGATGGTAAGGTTTCAGCCACTTTGGAGTTTCTGGTCCTTTGCTTTTTAACCTTCTGAGCTTGTCTATTCTGTTTAATGTTTTTAAGTCCATTTTTCTATGTTTTCAAATGATGATGCCAATGATATTCCGTTGAAAATGAAATTTATTTAATAAACTGAAATACAATTAATTGTGATTTTAATATCTTGTTTTTTAAACAAAAAAACATGTCAAAATGATAAGGTTTTTATCAAATTGAAAATAAAAGAGAAAATTATTGCTGTCCCTCTATTACAAAAGAGCGGCGGAGAATTCCCCTCCTTCAAAGATCAAATAATTTGGTTTTTGTCATTGACTATGTCGAATCTTCGATTTCTGATGAAGGAAGAATCTTATTGAAATTCAATTCTATGAGATTCTTCACTACATTTCATTTCATTCAGAATGACAGAGGATGGTCAAAAATAATGTAGTACAAAATGACATTTTTTAAGTTTCGCAGAAAGAATAAGAATGAATATCTTTGCAGTCCAAATATTCAGAAAAATGTTTTCAAAAATAATAGTACACAGAGTCGGAAATAAGATCAACGGGGATTCCCTGACGATTTCACAGGAGGAATTGAAACTGGAAGAAGGAATGGCAGAAATGCTTGAAGATTACTTTTTAGGTTCCTTTAAGTCGGAAGAAACGTTCCATTTTTACAGTGACACTTACCTGGTAAATAATCCGGTTTACAGTGCAGTATCAGAAATTTTTGATGATAAAGCTAAATTTATCTGGGAATCTGAGAACATTGCAAAACACCTTTTTGAAGCGGCTGAAAACCCAAGAGTTCAGAGTGGAGAACTTTTCATTGTTCTTTTTGAAGATGAAAGTGACCGCCCGGATAAAGTAGACAAAATCGGGATCTTTAAAACAGAGAAGAGAGAATCTTTCCTGAAAATTAATCCTTCCGAAGAAACTTTTGATATTGAAAAAGATCAGGGAATTGGCTTATCTAAAATTGATAAAGCTGCTTTGATTTACAACAACAATAAAGAAACCGGATATGTACTTTCTGTAGTTGACAACAACAAAAATGGAGATATGTATTACTGGTTCGAAGATTTTCTGAAAGTAAAACAGCGTGATGATGAATATTTCCACACGCAGGAAGCTTTGATGGTCTATAAAGATTATATCACAAAGCAACTTCCTCAGGAATTTGAAGTTTCCAAGGCAGATCAGGCAGACTTCCTGAATAAATCTATCAATTTCTTCAAAGAAAAAGAAGAATTTAAACTGGACGAATTTGCCAATGAAGTACTGGGAGACGAACATGTAATTGAAAGTTTTGTAAACTTTAAAACAGACTACGAACAGGACATGCAGGTAAATATCGCTGAAGAATTTCCCATCAGTGAAGCAGCGGTAAAAAAGACACAGAGACACTTTAAAAGTATTATTAAATTAGATAAAAACTTCCACATCTACATCCACGGAGACAGACAAAAACTGGAAATGGGTGAGGATGATAAAGGAAAATACTACAGACTGTATTTCGAGAAAGAGGTGTAAAAAGAAGTCGGCCATTCCATAATAATATCATAACTTTATCAGACCACACAAAATAACAGTTATGAAATTCATGATCATTTTCTGGGCCGTCTACATCCTTTTTTTCTGTATACCTTTTCCGATATTCATTTATATGATGACTTCGGAAGAAACAGCAGAACCGAGAAATTCATTAGCCGTGAGCTATGGATATCTCGGTTTTTCTTTTGTAGTATGGGGCTACATTCTTGTTTACTTTGTTCATAATCTTTTTATTAAAACATTTAAAGAAAGAAGCACCATTCAATCAATTTTGCAAAATGGTGTTCCAAGAGAGGCCAAAATTATTGACTACAAGCTTCTGAAATATGATACAAAGTCTAATATCAACATCATTGAGATTGTTCTTTCTTTTGCTAATCTGAGGAATGTCCAGATCGAACACAAGATGATGTTTCATGATATAAAGCCTCTGGAAAAAAGATTTGATACAGGAAATACCGTTACAGTTTTACTCAATCCCAATCCTTCAAAAAATCCTTATTTTATTCTGGCCGGTCAGCAGACCCAGTTTAACTCTTCGGGAATGATTCTGAGATTTATATTCATAGTGTTGATGATCGCTTATGTGATGGGGCTGTATTATTATTTCTATACCAAAGAATCTTATGATTTTGGGTGGAGGTTTCTCACCTTTATGCACCCGATTATTTTCAGCGGTGTGATGATTCTTATTTTCGTATTGATTTTCCAGTTTATTTTTGGAAAGTTTTTCAAGAATGAAAAAGAAGAACGCCTAATGTTTATGGGACGAAATGCTAAAGCCAATATCATCAGTGTAAGCCAGACTGGACTTACGGTAAATGATCAACCCCAAATCATGTTTCAGGTAAGTTTCAAAGATTTCAGAGGAACGGAACATATCACTGTTTACAAGAAAATTGTCAGCCTTTTGAATCTCTCTTCTGTACCGAAACAAGGAACCGTTGAAATTATATATGATGAAAATGATCCGAAGAAAATTATTATTCCTAAAGGTATTTAGAGTAGAAAAACTAAAATGAGAAAGGAAAAAAATGCTAAATTACTTTTGCCTTATTCATTATCTTTGCTTCCTTAGCCTAAATCATATGAAAACAACAATTGTCGATTTAACAAAACCGATTCAGTATAATGCAGGAGACCCATGGTTCATGCGGGTAAAAATCAAACATAAAGCCCATAGGAAATCACACTGGTTGATTAGGTTGGCATTGAGACTTCCATCAAGACTTTTCCCTAAAAACTGGACAGGCTGGGCAGATGATACCATTAAAAATATGGGACTTCATGCCACTACTCATATTGATGCTCCATGGCATTATGGGCCTGTTGTAGAAGGGAAACCCGCTAAAACGATAGATCAGATTCCGCTGGAGTGGTGCTATGGAGACGGAATTGTAATCGACTGTACTCATAAAGAAGATTTTGTTGCGATTACCGTAGATGATCTGAAAAAAGATTTGGATAAAAACGGAATCACGATAAAGGAAGGAAATATTGTACTGATCAGAACCGATCGTGATAAAATGATGGGAACCCCGGATTTTGTAGAAAAAGGAACAGGAATGAGCAAAGAAGCTACAGAATGGTTGATTGACCAAGGCGTAAAAGTAATGGGAATCGACCAATGGGGCTGGGATCTTCCTCTGAAATATATGGCTCAGAAAGCCAAAGAACTCAATGACCCCGAGTTCTTCTGGGAAGGCCACCGTGTAGGAATCGAAAAAGAATATTTACACATCGAACAGCTTACCAATCTTGGAGCGCTGCCTCCATCCGGATTTAAAATCTGTGTATTTCCCCTTAAAATTGTGGGTGGTTCTGCTGCTCCGGCGAGAGTGGTGGCGATGATGGATGCATAAAAAGAAAAAAATCACCTTTGGCAAAAAATAAAAAGGACGAATTTGAATATTCAAATTCGTCCTTTTACCTATTATTATCTTTGTTTTTTCAGACTAATTTTTCTTCCTGAAAAACAAAGCTCTGTTATACTCAAAATTCATTCTTGCTATATTCAGGACGGAAATTCCCTGAGGACATTCCACTTCACAGGCTTCCGTATTGGAGCAGTGCCCGAATAATTCCGTATCCATTTGGGCAATCATATCCAGCACCCTTTTGCTTCGTTCTTCTTTCCCCTGAGGAAGAAGTGCCATATGGGTAATCTTTGCAGAGGTAAACAAGGCTGCACTTCCGTTTTTACAGGTGGCAACACAAGCTCCACATCCAATACATGCGGCAGAATCAAAAGCTTCCTCAGCGGTTTGGTGAGTCACCGGAATAGAAGTCGCATCAGGTGCCTGACCTGTATTGACAGACACAAAACCTCCTGAAGATATAATTCTGTCAAAAGCAGAACGGTCTACTTTTAAATCTTTTTTCACCGGAAAAGCTTCGGAACGGAATGGTTCTATCAAAATGGTTTCTCCATCCTTAAAAGACCGTAAATGAAGTTGGCAGGTAGTTGTATTTTTCAAAGGACCATGGGCAATACCGTTAATCATCATCCCACATTGTCCGCAGATCCCTTCACGGCAGTCGTGATCAAATTCTACAGGTTCATCCCCTTCAATGATCAGTTTTTCGTTTAAGGTATCCAGCATTTCTAAGAAAGACATATGGGAATTCAATCCTTTTAGGTCATAACCGACCAGTTTTCCTTCACTTTTTCTGTCTTTCTGTCTCCATATCTTAAGATGTAAATCCATAATTTTTGTTTTTTATTTGTAACTTCTTACCGTTGGCTGAATCTCTTCAAAGATCAAAGGTTCCCTGATCAGCTCAGGTTCGGCATTTTCACCTGCCCATGCCCATGCCGATATAAATTGGTATTCAGCATCATTTCTCATGGCTTCTCCGTCCGGAGTCTGAAATTCTTCTCTGAAATGAGCTCCACAGGATTCGTTACGGGTTAAGGCATCATAGCACATTAGTTCTCCGATTTCAAAATAATCGGCTACACGACCTGCTTTTTCCAGTTCCGTATTCATTTTATCTCCCTGTCCGGAAACTCTTAAGTCTTTGTAGAATTCCTGTTTCAGTTTTCGGATTTCCTGAATAGCGTATTTCAGTCCTTCTTCATTTCTGGCCAGTCCGCAATAATCATACAGGAGTTTTCCTAATGTTTTGTGGAAATAATCAACGGTTTTAGTTCCTTTGATATTGATAAAATCGTTGATCTGTTTTTTAACTGCATTTTCAGCCTGTTCAAATTCAGGAGTATCCGGTGAAATTTTTCCGGTATGGATTTCATCCGCCAGATAATTGGCGATCGTGTAAGGAGCAATGAAATATCCGTCTACTGAGGCCTGTAGAAGCGAGTTAGCTCCTAGTCTGTTCGCTCCGTGATCTGCAAAATTAGCTTCACCTAAAGCAAATAATCCCGGAACAGTAGTCATCAGCTCATAATCTACCCAAAGCCCCCCCATTGAGAAGTGTGCAGAAGGGGAGATCATCATAGGCTCTTTATACGCATCGTATCCTGTTATTTTAAGATACATGTCAAATAAATTCCCATATTTTTCCTGAATCTTACCTTTTCCCTGTTCCTGTATCGCTTTTGAAAAATCAAGATAAACTGCATTTTTCAACGGTCCGATCCCGAAACCGGCATCAATTCTTTCTTTGGCGGCACGTGAAGAAATATCCCTTGGAGCAAGATTTCCGAATGCAGGATATCTTCTTTCCAGATAATAGTCCCTTTCATTTTCAGGAATATCATTAGGAGGTCTTTTTTCTCCTTCTTTTAACGGAACCCAGATTCGGCCGTCATTACGTAATGATTCAGACATTAAAGTCAGTTTCGACTGATAATCTCCGGATTGCGGAAGGGAAGTAGGGTGCACCTGAATCCAGCTTGGGGAAGCCATTAAAGCTCCTTTTTTATGAGCCCTCCAGATTGCAGAACCATTACATCCCATGGCAAGGGTGGACAGGTAATAGATTTTTCCGTAACCTCCCGTTGCCAATATTACAGCGTGTGCTGCATGTCTTTCAATGTCTCCTGTGTCTAAATTCCTTACGATAATTCCTCTGGCTTTTCCTTCAACGGTTACGAGATCCAGCATTTCGTGTCTTGAAAACAATTGTACAGAGCCTTTTCCAGCCTGTCTCATCAAAGCCTGATAAGCGCCCAGAAGAAGCTGCTGTCCCGTTTGTCCTCTTGCATAGAACGTACGGCTTACCTGAACTCCTCCGAAGGATCGGTTGTTCAGATAGCCACCATATTCACGTCCAAAAGGGACACCTTGCGCTACAGCCTGATCGATAAGGTTCAGAGAACATTCTGCCATTCGATATACATTGGCTTCACGGGCTCTGAAGTCTCCTCCTTTCAAGGTATCTACAAACATTCTGTAGACACTGTCGCCATCATTTTTATAGTTTTTTGCAGCATTCACACCTCCCTGCGCTGCCACAGAGTGGGCTCTTCTCGGGCTGTCCTGAAAACAGAATGATTTCACATTATATCCCATTTCTCCCAGAGAAGCTGCAATTGAACTTCCCGCTAATCCTGTTCCTACAACAATTACATCCAGCTTTTTACGGTTAGCAGGGTTTACGAGTCTTGCTTTCTTTTTATAATTTTCCCATTTATGTTCCAATGGGCCCTGTGGTATTTTTGAATCTAAAATCATGATCGTTCTGTTTATTGATAAGTAAAAAATACATAGATGGGCATCAATGCAAAACCTACACAGATAATGATTGAATAAGCAATCCCAACAGTCTTAAACCATTTTACAAACTTAGGATGATACAATCCCAGGGTTCTTACGGCACTGTGTATCCCATGAATAAGGTGATAACACAGAGCGATCATTGATAACACGTAAATGATAACATACCACCATTCTTTAAAGACATTGACGACCAGAATGTAGAGATCTTTATTTCCGTTTTCATCCAAAGGAGGAGTTCCGAATTTGTAGATATACCAGAAGTTCTGGAAATGGATCACCAGGAAAATAAGGATTAATGTTCCGAGGATTCCCATATTTCGGGAAGCCCATTTACTGGCTCTTCCACGTCTGTCGGTCTTATAATCTCCGCCAGACTTTCTGTTTTTTAACGTGATAATTAATCCGTCTACTGCATGCAGAATAATGCTGGCATACAAAACGTAGGAAACTATTTTGATAATGATATTTCCTGATAAAAAATGCGAATACGCATTAAATTGTAAGTGTGCCTGTTCCTGCGGAAGGAAAAGCTGAAGATTTCCAAGGAAATGAATCAACAGGAAGAATCCCAAAAAGAGTCCGGTAAGGCACATCAGCATTTTTCTTGACAATGTTGATAACATATTTTTGATTTTATGATTAATAATATCCTAAGACTTTCATCCACAATCCTCCTACAACCATGTAAATGATTAACAGAACGATTCCTATTTCAAGACCTCTTACCCACCAGGCTTTCAGATCTACATATCCACTTCCGAAGAATACAGGAGCCGGGCCGTGTCCGTAATGCGTAAGTACTCCATAAATGGAACCCATGAAGCCAAGCATCATCGCCAATAACATAGGTGGAATTCCTAAAGAAACCCCTACACCCAGCAATGCTGCATACATGGCAGCAACGTGAGCCGTAGCACTGGCAAAAATATAGTGACTGAAGAAATAAACCAGAATAATAACAGGGAAGGCTACCTGCCAGCTCAAGCCTCCAATTTGCACCTTAATAAGGTCACTGAACCAGCCAATGAATCCCAATTCATTTAAAGAACTTGCCATCATTACCAATACGGCGAACCAAACGATAGTATCCCATGCTCCTTTTTCACCTTTTACATCTTCCCAGGTTAATACTGAAGTTAACAGCAATAAGGTTAATCCGATAAATGCTGTCGTAGTGGCATCAATGGAAAGTGCTCCACCAAATATCCAAAGGGCTAGAAGAATAAAAAATGCCAGCAGCATCAGCCATTCGTTTCTGGAAATAGGGCCCATTTCTTTTAATTTCTGAGCGGCCATTTTTGGAGCATCACCTGTTTTTTTCAATTCAGGCGGATATAATTTGTACAATACCAAAGGAACGACAAAGAAGGCTACCGCACCGGGAACAAAACCTGCTGCAGCCCATGACATCCATGTAATATCAATACCAAGGTTAGCTGCAAATTTCTGACACATCGGGTTACTTGCAGTTCCGGTAAGGAACATTGAAGAAGCGATGAGGTTCATGTAGTAGCTGTTCAAGGTTAAGAATGATCCTAGTTTTCTATGAGTTTCCGGTTTTTCCGGAACGGAATCAAAACTTATGGCCATAGATTTCATGATCGGGTAAATAATTCCACCTCCTCTTGCGGTATTACTTGGAATAGCAGGTGCCAGACAAACATCGGCCAATCCTAATCCATAAGCCAATCCTAATGAGCTTTTTCCAAAAACTCTGATGAATAAAAAGGCAATACGGTTTCCCAATCCTGTTTTGATAAATCCTCTGGCAATAAAGAATGAAATCCCGATTAACCAGATTACTTTGTCTCCAAAACCGGAAAGGGCTTTAGTGATAGATTTTCCTGCGTCTCCCGGAGCAACGACCTGTGTAAGAGCTGTAAAACCAATGGCCATCATACACATGGTACCCATGGGAGCCGCTTTAAGAATGATTCCTAAAATGGTGGCTGCAAAGATGGCAAACAGATGCCAGGCATTCTCTGCAACACCTTTAGGGGCAGGAATGAACCATATGATCAACGCAACAACAAATGTGATTACTACGTTTTTGATATTAATTTCTTTCATGATACTAACTATTTAAGCGTTTAGAATCTACTTTGTACCTGTACAATGAATAGATTATTATTGTATTGTGATGTGTTTTCTACCTGATATTTGTAGCGGTCAAACTGTACACCCAGCTGAATTCTAGCTCCATAATTTTTCAGGAATTCCAATCCGAACATGGGGGTAATCGTTTGTCTTGGGTTGGAAGCCATTCTGAAATTAGTGTCAAGATATTCGTAACGGCAAGACAATTCGAAGGCACTTAGATTTTTATGATTGATCTCATATCTTAAATTCGGAAGGAAATAAGCACCGCGGATCAGGTATTGATCAGGATTATCAGGTCTTAATTCAGGAGCAATAGAATTGTAGAGAACGTGGTTGGTTGCCTGTTTAGCTTCCAGCTGCATGTCAAGACTCCATTTCGGATTAAATTCGATCAGTGAACTCAAATCTACTCCCAAAGCGTATACTTTTTTGCTGAAAACCTCTCCTGTACCTCCATTCAGACCTACATTAAAGTGATATTTTTTTGATAATCCAAAAACAAGACGGGTAGAATATTGTTTTCCGTTATCGTTGTCATTGATTTGATTCTTTCCGTTCCCATTAACTATAGAAACTGCATATTGAAAAGGTATTTCTCCCAACTGAAGCTGTCCTGTGGCAGACATCCCGATCTGGAAGCTTGTCCAGCCCAGTTTTCCGAATTCTGTGTATTGATTGGACCAGTCTAAAGATTTAATAATGTCAATTGGATAAGTCTCTTCAATACCAAACCAAGGTCTGAATTGTCCTACGGTAATCGCTAATTTAGGATTGAAGGTGTACTTCAGATAAGCATTTTCAAGAACTCTGCTTTTGGGATCATTTTTAAAATCAGCAAGGTTGGCCAAAACAACTACTTCCGTACGTTTGCTGATCTGTGCCCGAACCTGAACCCTCATGTATTTGAGCATGAAATTGTTATCAGTTCCGGAACCATCGGTATGATGAAGTCCGTTTACATCAACATCTTTACTCATCCCTACCAGATAACGCGCCTGAAAGAGGCCTTTGATCTGCAGCTGCGGATATTTTACATTGTCTTCTTCCTGTGGAGGAGGTGTGGTCTTCAGAGAATCCTGATTTTGCGCATAAGCAGATAACCCGCAGGCCAGCATGCATACGATCAGGCTTTTCTTTTTAGTCGAAAAAAAGGCCATATCTTTTTTGTTTTTTTATTGTGGAACTTTATTTACCCCATATTTCTTACTGTAAATGAACCTGATGACAGTTGTTTGAAATCATCATTTGGCATACTTAGATCCTTTCCTCTGCTGAAGACAGAATGTTTTACTTAGTGTAAGGATTTTTGTGGTGAAATATCTATTTTAATCCTAAGAATGTGAATGGGGCAGATTCTTTAAAATTCGCATTGGATTTACCGTTGTAGGTATTATTGTTACTCAAATCCAGTTTCATCACCTTTCCTTTAGGGCTCAAATCAAAATCTTTAAGGTCTACCCAAAAGGTGTTTGGAGTAAAAACCGTTTCAAAATAATACACCAGGTTTTTCTGATCCGAAACAGAGCGCCATCTTGTTGATGAAATATTCGGTTCCGTTGCAGAAGTGATTCCGTAAGGAACAGAGCAGTTTCTGATCACGCTGAAAACACTGGCTATTGCTGTGCGGGTATCTGCAGTCTGTGGAATTGCATTGATGTAATAAGAAGCTCTTACGAAACGGTCTGCAGCACGGTTGGTTCCCGGAAGCATGACAGTTCCCGGAATCCCTTTCCAGTAATTGTTAAGGGCCAGCTGTTCTTCAAAAACCGGAGAGTTGGTCATTACCGTATAAGAAGGATCATGATGAATAACCAGTTTTCCGTCAATATATTCAAATACTGCGTTGTCTCCTGAAGCATCAGAAATGGAAAGATGCACGGTTGTAAATCTTTCTGTTCCCGGAATATAATCACTTACAATAACAAACGGTTCTTTTCGTGAAAATTCTACCGCTTCTTTTACCGTAGCAAAATTATCAAGATAATATTGTGCCCATAATGAAATGGCAATTCCTTTTTTACTTCCTTTTCCATCAAATTTCGGGTATTGGGATTCTCCTAACCAAAGTAAGTTGGCAACCAATCCCTTCTCATTCATCCCATCTGCAGAAGCTATGTCCCATGAAGAGCTGATAAGACTCCCGTATTTGGCGGTCCACTTTACAGATTTAGAGCCTACCTGTCCGTTGCGGTCTATTCCTTTTGGTAGAACCCATAAGTTGGCGGGAATTTCATCACGCCAATCCATAGATCGTGCTGTGATAACGGTATTCTGGGGACCTTTGTAGACGACCCTTGTGCAGGCTTCTGATGGATTCCATAATCCTATAGAGAGGACCAGAGAAAATAAAATTAATGGGAACTTTTTCATAATAGTATTATTTGAATTTAAATTTTATATTGAATTTATTGTGAATAATTCAATGTATTTTGATCATATTCATTATTTGGTGATATAAATTTAACAAAATTTGTTTAAATAAAACAATTATTAAGGTTAATAATATGCAATCCATGCTATGAATCATGGTTAAAGATTGAACGGTTTGATTATTAGATTTTTTTTTGTATATTTTAGAGATATGGCATTAAAAAAGGTGAAAAATGAAGAATATTTTAATGTGCTTTTAATACTTTTTTTCCTTGAAAATCTCCGATGAATGCTTGAAAGTGTGAACTTTAAAATCAGATACCACAAAAGTGAAAATTGTTTAAAAAATCATTATATTTGATTAATAGACTGAAGAGATATATGAATTTTGTAGAATGTCATGAAGAACCTATCCATATTCCGGGTTCTATACAAAGTTTTGGTTACTTGATTGGCATTGATGCGGATTCCCGTACCATCACTTTTTTTAGCAGGAATATCTCGGATATATTTACAATCGAAAGTCCGGAAAAACTTTTCGACAGGAAGCTTACAGACTTTCCGGAAAGTTTTCAGAGTATTATCAATTCGGAAATATATACATCACTGGAAAGATTTACCAGACGTAAAAACGAAACCTATTTTGACAAGATTTTCATCGGCGAAAAAGAATATCACTTTTCTGTTTTCAGAAGTGAAGTCCATATCTTCCTGGAATTTGAAGAAGTACTGATCAATCCTGACAAACGGATTTCCAATAAATACGATAATTTTTATATCATTGACAATGAAAAAGAACTCTGGAATCATCTTCTGGAAACCTTGACGAAGGTAGTGAACTATGACCGCATGATGGTTTATAAATTCATGATGGACGGTTCCGGGAAAGTAATTGCGGAAAGGAAAAATGAAAACATGGAAAGCTTTCTTGGTCTTCATTATCCGGAATCTGATATTCCGAAACAGGCACGCGATCTTTATCTGAAGAAGAGAAAAAGAATTTTCAGCAATGTGTTTGCCGATACTGTTCCCATTTTAAGCAAAAGCCCTGAAAGTATTGACCTTACTTTTTCAGCATCAAGAGGAATGTCGCCTATTCATGGGCAGTATCTTAAAAATTCAGGAGCCGCTTCCAGCTTCAGTGTTTCCATTATTATAGATAATCATCTTTGGGGACTGGTTACCTGCCAGAATATAGAGCCAAAGCATATTGACCTTGAGGACAGGGTGCAGGCTGGAATTTTCACAACATTGGCAGCTAATGCCTATTCTTCTTTTAAATCCAAACGGGAGCTGAATTACCGCCTGGAACTTAATGAAAAAATTGCTGAACTAAAAACGAAATTTTTAAAACATAACCATCTGCTTGATTCTCTTATTGAAAGTAAAACAGAGATACAAAACTTACCGGAGGCAGATGGATTGGCCATTATTTCGGATGACAGCATTATCACATCCGGTAGTACGCCGGACATTGAAAGCATTGCAAAAATTATACAATGGGGATTGGGACATACCAATGACCGTATTTATGCAAGCAGAAGCTTCCTTAAAGACTACGGTGAAGAACTGAAGCTGTCTACAAATGCTGCAGGAGTGATTATCTATTTTATCGAAAGAGATAAAAACGAGATGCTGATCTGGTTCCGAAAGGAGTTTGATGAGCATATCGACTGGGCGGGAAATCCTGAAAAAAGAGTAGTTGTTTTTTCTCAAAACGGAGAAGAAAAGCAGATCATATCACCCAGAACTTCTTTCCAGATTTTTACAGAAAACATTAAAGGGTATTCCACAAGATGGAACTCCCGAAATATAAGTGCAGTGCATGCTGTACGGGATTTAATTTTAGAAACATCCCACAAAAACTATAATGCTATCAAAAGCCTGAATGATGAGCTTAAAAAAGTGAATGAAGAGCTTGACAGTTTTTCTTATACTATTTCTCATGATTTAGGAACTCCACTGACAGTAATGAAACTGAATGCCCAGATGCTTCTGGGAAATCTTGCCGGAGATACTGAAAAAAGCAAAACAAAGATTAATACGATTATCGAGGAGATTGATAGTATGGCTGAAATGATGCAGGATGTATTACAGCTCAGCCGTGCCAAGCACAGTGAAGTTCAGCTTGAAAGTCTGAAAACAGCTTCTACGATCTATAAAATTTCAGAAAATGCCAAGATGACGTACGGAAGCCCGACCAGTGAGGTTATTATTAAAGAATGTCCTGATGTTTTAGGAGATAAAACGATGCTTCACCAGGTATTTCTGAATATTATCAATAATGCCGTAAAATATTCTTCTCACAAAGAGAATCCAAAAGTGGAAATAGAAGGAACGGAAGATGGGGAGGTTATTATTTACAGAATTTCCGATAATGGTATTGGTATTCCAGAAGAGGAAAAGCATAAGATGTTTAAGATCTTCAACAGAATGGATAATGCCAAGAAATTTAAAGGAAACGGGATCGGATTGTCTATTGTGCACCGTATTATGAAAAGAATTGGTGGAAATGTGGATTTTGAAAGCAATGGAGAGGGTACTTCTTTTATTTTAACGTTCAAAAAGCCCTATATTTGAGAAACTTTTATAACGTTATTTATGGTATCAGAATATCTTAAACAGAATACAGCAGATTATCACGATGCGGCAGAGAAACTTTTTAATTCTGAAAAGATTTTTAATAAAACCTTCACCCTGGAGGATTATAAAAAAATTATCCATACCAATTATCTGATGCTTCTGCACAGTGAAGATAAAATCTTCAGCAGTCTTTCTGATAAGTATGCAGAAAAACTTCAGCTGGATGCGAGAAAAAAGCTTTCCCTTATCGAAAAAGATCTGAAAAGCCTTTCTCTGAATAATCAGGAAGCTTCTCATCCTCTTGAATTCAATAATGAACATGAAGCGCTTGGAGCGATGTATGTGATTGAAGGTTCTACGCTTGGAGGAAATGTTATTGCCAAGCAGCTATCTAAAACGGAAGGTTTTGATGAGGTTACCTTCAACTTTTTCGGATGTTACCAGGAAAATACAGGACCTATGTGGAAGAATTTCAAGGAAGTTCTGGATACAGAAGTTGCTGAAGAAAACTATAATGAAGTGCTTTCCGGCGCTAAAAAATTATATACGTTTTTACTGAATGTCAACTAATTTATTTTAATTCTAATTAAATTCCTGAAAAATTGCTCAATTTTTCAGGAATTGTTAAATTTGGGGAGTTTCAAATTTAAACTTAACTAACAAAAAATAATTTTTAAAAAGTAACAATATGAAAGTAACTGTAGTAGGTGCAGGCGCTGTAGGAGCAAGCTGTGCAGAATACATCGCAATGAAGAACTTCTGTTCAGAAGTAGTTTTGGTAGACATTAAAGAAGGGTTTGCTGAAGGGAAAGCAATGGATTTGATGCAGACAGCATCTCTTAACGGATTTGATACAAAAATTACGGGTACAACAGGAGATTACAGCAAAACTGCAGGTTCTCATGTAGCAGTAATCACTTCAGGGATTCCAAGAAAACCTGGAATGACAAGAGAAGAATTGATCGGTATCAATGCTGGTATCGTGAAAGAAGTTACTGAAAACTTAGTAAAACATTCTCCGGAAGTAATCATTATCGTGGTTTCTAACCCAATGGATACAATGGCTTATCTTGTTCACAAAACTTCAGGTCTTCCTAAGCACAAAATCATCGGAATGGGTGGTGCATTAGACTCTGCAAGATTCAAATACAGATTGGCTGAAGCTTTAGAAGCTCCAATTTCTGATGTAGACGGAATGGTAATCGCTGCTCACAGTGATACGGGTATGCTTCCATTATTAAGCAAAGCGACAAGAAACGGTGTTCCTGTAACTGAGTTCTTAAGTGATGACCAGCAAAAATATGTAATCGAAGAAACTAAAGTAGGAGGAGCTACTCTTACCAAATTATTAGGAACTTCTGCTTGGTATGCTCCAGGTGCAGCAGTTTCTGTAATGGTTCAGGCAATTGCATGTGACCAGAAGAAAATGATCCCTTGTTCTTTAATGCTTGAAGGAGAGTACGGACAAAACGATATCTGCTTAGGAGTTCCTGCTATCATTGGGGCAAACGGAGTAGAATCAATCGTAAATGTAACATTGACTGCTGAAGAGCAATTGAAATTCGCTGAAGCTGCCAATGCAGTAAGAGAGGTGAATGGAGATCTGAAATTTTAATAATTACCCGCTTTAAGCAGGAATTAAAATAGATAAAACCCCGGCTGTTTCAATTTGAAACAGCCGGGGTTGTTTTTTGGAGAATCTTTAACTTTAAATTAAACCATTAAGAAAAATCAAATGATTTTTTAAGTTTTGGGTAAAGTTTTCAATACCAAATCACTTCGTTGTATTCACAAAACTATTTACAGCATTCACAAATTCTTTATTTTTCTCATAATACAAAAGATGTCCGCCATCAATAACAACTACTTTCTGATTGGGAAACCGGAAAGTCTTATAATGTTGAGTTCCGACTGCTTTATCTTTTTTTCCTGTTATAACAAGTACAGGAACTTTGATATCTTTTGTAATAGGAGCATAATCGGTGTAATATTCCGGGAAATCTTTAGGTTTTGAAATAACAGCCATTCCGAAGTCGATAATGCGGGGATGGAGAGAATCAATTTTATCGGATTCTTTTATGGTTTCAATATCTTCGGTCAGGAATTTATATCCGATTCTTTTTTTTCTTAATGCACTGCTGATTTTTGAGAGTTCTGAAGAAAGACTGTCTTTAGGAACAGCTCTGTTTTTTGCTTGTAAGAGACTGTTTCCATATTCAATCTGTTCTTTTACAGATTCATCATTCAGAAAATGGAGCGTGACATTGGCAAGAATGAGTCCTTTAGTATACTGGGGATATTTTTTTGCATAACTAACAGCTATAATTCCGCCAAAAGAATGGGCCAGTAGGAAGATCTTTTTCAATTTAAGATGCTGTCTCAGTTCTTCAATATCCTGAATCATTTTGTCAAGGTGATAATTTTCAGAAGTGCCGGATTTGCCTGAGCCCCGCTGATCCATATAAATCATCTGCATATTTTTTTCCAGATTGTTTCCACCCATCAATTCAAAAGATGGATATCCCTGCCCAGGACCTCCGGGAATATAAAGGCAGGCTTCTCCTTTTCCGGAGACTTTATATTTGATCTTTACATGATCTGAGGTTTCATAAAAACTTTCAGATGTGTGATTCTGAGCTGAAACGACAGTCAGGGAAACGAAAAAAAAGAGTAGGAGAGCAATTGTTTTCATATTATTATAACAATTGTAAAAGGTTGTTTATTACTAGAATAACAAATTATTGCCCTATTAAAACTTATTCTTTTTTTGAGAACATATTCTCATTAGCTTCAGTTTCAATATATCCGATAATTTTATTCCAATCTTGGCTTAAGAAAAACATTCCGTAATATTCTTGTCCAAGTACAGTTATAAATCTTAGCTTATTCCCAGAATAATTTTTCAGATTGGAAACCAAAGTTTCCATCTGTTGTGATAATTCAAAGTTTCCATTTTTATGAGCACTATATTTTCTGATGGTGTATACGCCAATCATATTTTCTCTCTCAAAATTATTACTGTTGCTTATCTTAATTTTATATTCTGTGATATCATTAAGAAATTTTCTTTCTTTTTTAATTAAATTAAAAGCTTCTTCAATAGTTAACATGTGTATATTTTATTTCATAGATCCCGGAAGAATTCTAACTTCATACGGAATATTCTGTTTTCCCCAACTGCAGAGCTCGTGCATTACTTTTGTTAATTCCGATCCGCTGGGGGTAATATGATATTCAACTTTTAAAGGAATCTCATTGAAGATTTTCTTGGTGATCAGGTTTGATTTAACCAATTCATTAAGCACAGAAGATAATACATTGTCTGAAATTCCTGTCAATGTTTCCTTCAATTGGGAAAATCGGGAGACATCATGGGTAATCAATAATAAAACTTCTGCTACCCATCGTTTACCAATAATCTTCAGTACTTTATTCAGGGTACATCTGTCATCCAGATAATGTTCATTGATGGTATTGGTAGAACTCAGCTTCTTTTTACTCATACTCACTTATTCATTAGTAGCTCACAATGGGCAGTAGGTTACTCTCCGTGATTTTTTCAACATACATTTGTCTCATAAAATTACGGTTTTTGGTTTAACAATTTTAAAATAAGTAAGATGAAAGCATATCAGGTAAGCAAAGAGTACAGCATATCTTCTCTTGAGCTGGTGGAAAAACCCTATCCAAAGCTTTTACCGAATGAAGTATTAGTGAAAATGACAGCCAATTCTCTTAACTACAGAGATCTGATGGTGGTAACAGGTTATTCTTCGTGGAAACCTCCGGTAGGAAGGGTACCGGTTTCTGATGGAGTGGGCATCATTGTTGAGAAGGGGAGTGCAGTCACAAGCTTGTCAGTAAATGACCGTGTTGCCGGATTATTCTTACCCAAATGGATAGATGGAAAGCTGACTGATGAAAAGCTGGGAGGCTCTCTTGGTGGTGCCAAAACAAACGGACTGCTGCAGGAGTATGCTGTATTTGATCATAATGAAGTTATTAAAGTTCCTGATTTTTTAAGTGACGAAGAAGCTGCAACGTTACCCTGTGCGGGACTGACAGCCTGGCACGGCGTGATTGAAAAAGGAGATATTCAACCGGGGAGTATGGTTCTTATCCAGGGAACAGGCGGTGTTTCTCTGTTTTCTGCTCAATTTGCTTTGATGGCTGGTGCTGAAGTGATCTTATTATCAAGCAGTGATGAGAAACTGGCTTTGGGTAAAAAGATGGGAATTAATCACCTTATTAATTATCGTCAAATTCCTCAGTGGGAAAAAGATGTTATGAATATCACCAGTGGAAGAGGAGTGGATCATATTGTGGAAGTGGTAGGAGGTAGTCATATCAACAGATCCATGAATACAATTGCTATCGATGGTACCATCGCCGTTATTGGTCTGATGGGTGGATTAAGCGCTGAACTGGATACCGTGAAAATTATGTCCAGACAAATCAGACTGCAGGGAATAGAAGTGGGGTCTAAAGAAATGTTTACCCATATGAATGAAGCTTTGGCAGCACATCAGATACATCCGATCATTGATCATGTATATCCATTTGAAGATGCAAAATCTGCTTTCTCTCATCTGGAAAAGGGTGCAATAGGAAAAATTGTTATAAAGTATTAGGTTTTACTTCGAAAAGGACTTTTTTATATCAACAAAAAAATCACTGCTTTTACAGTGATTTTTTATTTTTATTTAGGAATATGAGTTGGGCTCATTTCAGCTTTTCAAAGTTCTGCAATCTTTTCAAACAGCTTAGGATAAGTTGTTACTAATCCTGTTTCATCAATTGAAATCTCAGCTTTAAAATCATTTTCTATATTTTCATAGAGATATTGATTAACAGCTGTCCGCGTATATTGCTGTTGGACAGGTCTGGTATGATGGTTTAAGACATCAATATAGATAACATCAATTTTCTGAGAACTGTTTTCTGAAAGTTTTAAATTGTTGATCGGTAAAGTGTTGGTAAATGGTGTCAGAGAAATATCTATGAATTTAAAATTATTAAATTCAGGATTTATAACATTATTAATTTTCCATTGATCCCGGATTCTTTTTCCAGTAAATGTTCTTTTGACTTTATTGATCTCTGATTCAATCAAAAACTCCTGAACGATCCACTCTTTATCAACATGTATACTGTAGTCCACAGCATACATGTTGTCTTTATAGCAGCCAATAATTCTTGATTCTGCAATATATTTTTCCTCTTTTTTATTTAGATTAAAATATTCAAGGGATTGGTAGTGAATTCCCCGCCAGATCAATGTTTTCATAATGATGTTCTTGATGTAGTATTATTCTGAGATGCAAGTTAATGAATGCTGGGAATGATTACAAAAAAAGAACACTGCTACCGCACAAATCCTTTCGTGTGATGAAAAAACTATAAACTAATATATTTAATTGGATTCTTAAAAACTTTTATTTTACATTTCTAATAATAACTCTTTGTGTATTTAGCCAGCCACAAGATAATCTGTATAGTACCACACGATACAATCGTGCGGGAGCGGGGATATTTTACCGGACATTTTTTAACCTTTACTTTACAGAATGTATTATCTTTGAATCTTCACAAATTGATTAAGAATGGACTACAAAATATATCAGGGAAGAAATGTAAAACGTTTTAGAGAAATGCTGGGAATAAAGCAGGAGGCATTGGCTCTTGATTTAGGCGATGACTGGAACCAAAAGAAGATTTCTTTACTTGAACAAAAAGAAACCATCGAAAACCAACTGCTGGAAAAAATATCCGAAGTACTGAAAATTCCTGTAGAAGCTTTTCAAAATTTTGATGAGGAACAGGCTGTGAATATTATTTCTAATACGTTTAATATTGAGAAAGATGCTTACATAGGTAATTCTAAACCTACATTCAATATCAATCCTATTGAAGAAATCAAAAAACTTCACGAAGAAAAAATTGCTCTTTACGAGCGAATGTTGAAAGAAAAGGATGAAATGATGGGCAGACTGGAAAAGTTGCTTGAAAAGTAAGAGATAAAAGATAAAAACCACTGCTGGAGCAGTGGTTTTGTTTTGTTTGTGGACACGAGCGAGACGCTCGCGCCAGCATGGGGGCGCTGATGTAAACAAAATAAAACAGGTAATCGTTTAGATTACCTGTTTTTTATTTTATTACTTGATCATTTTTAATATTGAACCTGTTTAAACTTTTTAGAGAAAGAGTTTCCAGAAAATTAGCAATTTAGAGTTGCAAAAAAAAGAACTAAAATC
>NZ_PCOU01000029.1 GCF_002979455.1 Chryseobacterium sp. MYb7 | reverse complement strand
CTGGATCGGATTCAATTATTTAGCTTTTATTGTTATTGCTTGTAAAAAATTCATAAAAAGAAAGTCAAGATGAGTTCAGTTAATGAAACAACCATTATCAATACCTTTAGTACCATAAAAACAATTCCCTGTTTAAAGATATATTGATAAAAAAGTGAATAAAAGCCCTGTATTCTAATATTTACACACAATTCGGTGTCTTAATTTAAGAAATTGTAATGCTACCCAAGACTATTGGATTAGTATACAGATACGTTAATTTTATTTAAAATAATAAAATAGGATTGTAATTCTCTAAATTTTATATATTTGCAAAACATAAATAATTGACAACTCAAACACTTTTCAATGATAAGTACTGAATTATTATTTTTAATAAACATCAATAAGCTGCAATCTGTAATCGCCAGAAAGTTTGACTCTCTGAGTGTTCATGGCCTGGGATTCAATGACTTTGTTATTCTTTACGTCCTCAATTCTTCATCGGAAAACAGGATGCGAAGAATAGACCTTGCTGAAAAAATAGGTCTTACAGCTTCGGGAGTAACCCGATTATTAAACCCATTGGAAAAAATCGGACTGGTGGCAAGAGAAACCAATGAAAGAGATGCCCGTGTAAGCTATGTGGTCATCACACCTAGCGGCAAAAAGATATTTGAAGAAGCTAAGCTAAGTGCTGAGCATATTACGAAAGAAATTCTCTCTTCTAAAAAAGGTAAGTCTTTAAAAATAATCAACGAACTTTTATTTGATTTAGGAGGAAATATACAATAATGAAAAATGAATTAAAGAAACAGCTCAGGGAAAAAGCAAAAGACCACAAAACAACGATGGGAGTTCTTGCTCTTACCAATACTTTAACCGGGAAACAATATATTCAGGCTTCTCTAAATCTGGAAGCACTGGTAAATAAGATGAAATTTCTTTTAAACGGCGGAATATTTGAACATTCACAATTACAAAAGGAATGGACAGAATTGGGCAGTGATACTTTTACTTTTGAATTTGCCGTAATTGTTCCGGATCAGAATAATGAATATACCAATTATCGTCAGGAAATACGAAAGGCTGAACAGGCATTCATATCAGAAAGCAACATGGAATTCTATTCATCATGACGAAAATTATCCATACAAAAGAGGTTCATCTATGCTACGAAATTTTCGGAGAAGATCATCAGCAGAATATTGTATTAATTCCTGGATTAGGAAGTCAGATGATCCGTTGGGATGCTGCATTCTGTGAGCTTCTGGTTGAAAAAGGGTTCAGAGTGATTCGTTTTGATAACAGAGATTCCGGGAGCTCTGTTTTTAATGCAAAAAAAGAAATCCCTTCTGATAAAGGTATTGAAGAGATTTTTGCCACACTTAGTAAAGAAGGAGTTCCTTATTCTTTGATGGATATGACGAATGATGTCATTAGACTTCTTGATCATTTAAATATCAAACAAGCTCATATTGCAGGGCGCTCCATGGGAGGAATTATTGCTCAGCTTTTAGGTTCTTATTATCCTGAAAGGGTTTTATCATTGACAATCATTATGTCAACTTCATTGAATCCTTCTCTTCCCAAACCAGATCCTGAAGTGATGGCGATGATGACACGGGTGCCTGCAGATCCTGTTCTCCATAAAGAAGAATACTTAAGGGAGAAGATACGTTTTGCGGAAAGAATATCAGGTTCGGGATATGTTTTTGATCCAAATCTGGAAACAGTATTGCTGGAACAAGAACTTATACGCTCCAAGACAAAAAACGGAATCATCCGGCAGCTTTTGGCTATGGCCTCTTTTCAATACGATCCTGAACTATTGAAAAAAATAATTGCTCCTGCATTGATTATTCACGGAACAGATGATCCGATCTTTCATTTAGAATGTGGAAAAGATATTGCTGATGCTATTCCGGGCGCTGAATTGATCATTATTAAAGGTATGGGACATTCTATTCCTGCGGAACTTTATGATTTTATCTCCAATAAGATTACAGATTTGGCAAAATAAAAAGACTGCCTCATTATTTGAGACAGTCTCTGTTTTAAATGCATCTGCTATTATTTCAGATTATTTAATAATTTTTCAGGCACCAATGCAGAATTTTTGCAATGTTTTTTGCATCATCCACTCCTCTGTGGTGGGTGCCTTCCAAGGTAAAGCCTAATTCACCCAAAGCCCTGTTCATCCCAACACTTTTCCTAATCGTAGGATGAATTTCACCAAATAATGTCTTTACATTGATATGGTCATCACTCATAGGATAATCTGTGTAGAATCTTCTTGCCTGATCCTGAAGCATGTTCAGGTCATAATTTCCATAGCTTGCCCATGTCAGTTCTTCGGAATCATATTCTGCTCTCAGGATATCGAAAGCGTCATCCAACATGATACCTTCATGATCCAGCATATTTTGGGTAAGAGTGGTAAGCTCCGTACAGAATGGACTTACCTTTGAATATTGGGGTTTTACTAAAATACCTTCATTTTTGGAGATCTTACCGGTTTTTGCATTCATAATGCACAACCCGATTTCGATGATCTCACTTTCCTGACCTCTTGGCGGCCGGTTATCCCAACACGTTGCTTCGAGGTCTACTATTAATATATTGTCTGTTGTTTTCACTTGTTTAAAATTTAATTGTTAAAGCATGGATGATCTGGGATGGGGAAGCTTTGATAGCATCTCATGTACTTCCACCCTCCGACATCAGTCTTCAGCCTATTTACTATTTACAGAATTTCATTTAAAATTCTGGCTGTGTTATAAGCATCGTCTGCTCCGCTGTGATGGGTGCCTTCAAAATCCATATTCAGGTAGCTCAGGGCTCTTTTAAGTCCTATTTGTTTGTGCAAATTGAAATGTCTTTTAAATTCATGCATCACATTCATATAGTTTTCTGAAAAAGGATTGGTTATACCGAGCCAGTCACATTGTTCTATGATCTGCTCTCCATCAAAGTTTCCATATCCTGCCCAGGTAAGCGGTGCGGATTGGTATTGATCTCTGATTATTTCACAGGCTTCTTCGAAATAGATTCCTTTTTCTTCTATCAGCTGTGGAGTAATTCCTGTCAGTTCTGTGCAGAATCTGTTGATTTCTGATCGTTCCGGAATTACATAAATGCTTTGTTTCTGGGAAATTGCTTTTGATTTTATGTTTAATTTGCAAATTCCTATTTCTATAATATCGACCTGCTGCCCGATGGGAACTCTGTCGTTTTCCCAACATGTAGCTTCCAGATCGATGATGATGATCTCATTGGTTGTTTTCATGATTTTTTTAGAAATGAGAAGCCAGAGGTTAGAAATTAGTTAGGTTTCTACTTCTCCTACCCTTCAGCTTCTTTTTCATTGTTAATGGTTAATTTCTGGGAACAAATGGAGGAGTCCATTTTTTCCTTTTCATTATTTCTTTGACTTCCTCGTAGGAAACCGGATAAAAATTGTGGCAGTCTACCCCAACGTCAAAACTAAGTGCCATCTCATCATCCGGCAACGTCCCGTGTGAATGGCCGTATAATTGCCAGACTCCGCGGTGTGAACCATTCCAGGTACGCATGGCGTAATGGAAAAGGATGATTTTCTGTTTACCGTTGTTTTGATCCGGTTCATCAATTCTCAGTTCGTGATAATCTCTGATGGAGGCAAATCGTTTGGGATACGTTAAAGCAGCTCCTTCATGATTGCCTTTGATCAGATGGATATTGCCATGTAACCGATCTAAAATCTCTTTTGTAAAATCCGGTTTTCCTAAACTCATATCTCCTAAATGGTAGACTGTATCACCGGGTTCAACTTTCTCGTTCCATCTTTTAATGAGTTCTTCATTCATATGATCCAGTGATTCAAAGGGTCTCTCTGAAAACTTTATAATATTCTCATGACCAAAATGATGGTCTGCTGTAAAAAATATATTGGGTTTCATTTTTTTAATTGTTTTTTCTTTATTAAACCACCCCGTCAAAAATTCTTTGAATTTTCGCCACCCTTCCAAAGGATGGGAATTTTCACACTTTCATTAGTTCTATTTCTCTTTAATAAAATGGAGTGTTTTTCGATTTTCTGACTTTTATGGTTACTTATTATACATAAAAAAGTTTCGGTGAAAATTTACCGAAACTATACTTTAAGAGTCATCAACTCTTCTTTTATAAAATCAATTACTAAAGAATTCAACTTTTTATTGATCCTTTTCTGCTCTTCTTTTTCAATAGCTGTGAAAATTGTCGGGAAGTCTTTTTGGAAGTCCTCTAAAATATCCTGTGAAAAAAGACCAATTACCTTACCTATCATTTTAGGTTCGAATTCGCCGATTTTGCTGACCACATTATTCAATCTGTTGGCTGTAACATATTTTTGGATTTCCTCCCAGATTTCCTGAGCTTTTTCACTGAAATGCACCTGTTTATGAACAATTTTAACTTCCTTTTTAACCATTTTGGACTTTTCTACCCATTTCTCATTCTTATTTTTCAGAATGATTCTGGCACCGTTACCAAAATATTTTGTTTTCAAGGTCTTTACGATGGTACCTTCACACATATTGTTCTCTAATTCAGGTAATCCAAGCCAAGCCGGAATTTTTGAATTGAAAACATTGGGAAATTTCAAAGCATCTTCCAGAGTTCCTTGAAACAAGATTTTAGCATAGAAAAATCCGGTCTCTTCAAAAATCTGATTGACTACTTCTGTATCCAAATAGGTAATTCCATTCAGTTTAATATCGAAAGCGTAAAATTCGTTGTAAGGTGCATATTCAATACCTTTCTGTACCTTCACTGCATCTTTTACGGGTTCTACATCTTTATGTTTGAAACCACCTCCGAACAATTCACCGTAGATGACTACAGTTTCCACATCGGGATGGATGGTTTTCACTTTTTGAAACACTTCTATTACATTTTTTCTGTAACGTTCCAAAATATGATGGGCATTGAAAAATTTCTCATCTTTTTCGATGAAAGCAGTTCTCTTCGCTATTTTAATTTCCTTTCCGTCGGTAAAGAAAGAGAAATTAGCTCCGTGAACTTTTTCCTGTACAATGAAAACCTCATCCCCAAAACCCTGCATTCTGATCTGTTCGATCACGCGGGCCTGGTAAGCATTTTCTATAGCGTTATATGTTTTGAAAATCATTTTGTTTTAGTTTTTAATCGTTTCTGATTCATTTTTTTCCATCTGGGTAATATGCCTTTGGGCATGAAGTGAAAGAAAATAAATATATTCGTATACATTGATTTTCCCCAGTGCATTCACCGTCATTGTCGTTTTATACAAGAGTCCTTCACCATTCTTCATGAGTTCCAGATATTGTAAACACTGAAGATATTGCTGAGTAATGAAGCTTCTGATTTCATCCAGATTTAATTCTCCTTTCGGCTCCATATGCTCCGGTCTTATCCATTCAAAAGCGCCATGTTCACCTACCCTATCAAAGTTTTCCTTGTTGAAACTGTAATTTTCCATTTCAGATTCAAGGTCAAGATTCAAAGAATTTTTCATTGATTTTTTAGTACCTTTTTCAATAAGGATCAACAAGTAAAAATTCGTAAGATAAATATGCTCTAAGATCTGCTTAATCGTCCAGCCTCCGTTTGAAGGCTGATGATTCAACATTTTACTATCTGTTTCAAACCATCTGTCCACTTCGTCAAATGTGAGTTTCAGATGTGTTTTTATATCTTGGATAAATCTAAAAATGTCCATTACAATTTTTTAAAATTTTGAAGCAAGCTTAAGATATTTTCCTTTCCTACCGGATTCATAGAGTGGCTATAGAATTTCGGAAGATCCAGATAGTTGTCCATGCAATATTCTATCAGCCATTTCGCACAGTCGTATCCTGTTTTTTCAACAAATTCCTGAGAATTCTGATCCAAATAATGCTCGTCTGCAAGATCATGGTCAAAAGAAATCATTTCCGGAAGTCCTTTTTCCAAAATCCTGTTGACAAACTTCTCGTAATTACGAACGATATGCCAATCATCTCTGAGGAAAATATCCTGTTTGGTATAATGATAGGCGTCTATCGGATATCTTATATCATCCAGAAATAATAATCTTTTTGTTTTTTCCATGATTTATTTTTTAAACTTCAATCCTTCTTACATCCCTCTTCCAGCTTTATTACACCATCATATCAGCACAGTTGGAACTTGCGAAAGCATAAGGTTTAGCTTTGAATACATATCCCATTCCCAGAATATATCCCATGGCATCTTTTAATGCTACGTTAGATTTAAAATCCGGGTCGGTATTAATGTCTGCGTGTACCTCCATTTCCACCCCATAAGTGTCCAACACAGAGCAGATTGCGTATGCAATTTCAACAGATTTGTTGACTTCATTCAGCATTCGCTCCTTGATACTGATACTCTGTATTTCTCTTTCTTTTCTGATAAAGGTAAACGCCCCTTTTCCCTCACGAATAAATACTACTGCCGTAGCATAGCTGATGGCATCTCCGTATACATGGGAGTCTGATCCCACACATACTTTCAGACGGTGTCCGTTGGCCTGTTCGCGAATGATGGCTTCTTCTACCAGCTGTGTGATAGAGTGTTGGAAAATTTTCCCATTCATATTCTGCCATGTTTGTTGTTGCGTTTCCATTTTCTACATGTTTTAATTCATAAATGATTGTTGATAATTGATAAATGATCACTAGCAGTTATCATTTCTACTTCTAGTTTATAATTTCTATTTTTTGCACTCCAAACCGGACTCGAACCGATACCATCAGTTTTGGAGACTGAGATGCTGCCATTACACTATCAGAGTAAATGCTGTTGACTCATTAGGACTCGAACCTAAACTCCAAGAATCAAAATCTTGTGTGCTGCCAATTACACTATGAATCAGATTAATTCATGAGCAATAAGTAATTGGTAATGAGTAATGTTAAAAATTAGTCAGGTATCAATGATTGCTCATTGCTCATTACTTATCATTCATACTTTTGTGGAACAGACAGGAATTGAACCTGTACCTTCAGTTTTTCAGACTAACACGCAGACCTTCTACACCACTCTTCCGGATTTTATAAGTAATGAGTAATTGGTAATAAGTAATATAAAAATCTATGACTAGCATTATTACTCATTGCTCATTATTTATTACTTATATTTTTGGTACGGAAAGAGGGATTCGAACCCCCAAAAGCTTGATCCTAAATCAAGAGTGTCTACCATTCCACCATTTCCGCAGGTTTTTTTATGAGTAATGAGTAATCGGTAATAAGTAATATGAAAATTTATGGTTATTACTTATTGCTCATTGCTTATTACTCATCATATTGTTTATAGGTTTGAGAAAGCTTCGTCTGTTGATAAACTATGCCTGTTAGTGTTTGTAAAGATCTTCTGCGCTTGACAAACCTTTCTCATTTCCTAATTGTATTGTATTAAAAAAGTAAAAGGCTGTCTGTTTTTATTGATTAAAGATCTTCTGCTCTCGACAGTCCTTTTTTCTCTTTTCTTCTTTTTTTGTGTGAATGGTAACTGGCCAATTTTTAAAAAAAATCTGAACTTTCATGGTATTAATATCAATTTAAGATTGACCAGCTATTCACATCCAGTACTCTATAAGGGAATCGAACCCTTGTTTTCTGCTCGAAAGGCAGGCGTCCTCACCGTTAGACGAATAGAGCATTGAGCCACTGACCAGGAATCGAACCTAAACAACAAGAGTACATTTCCTGCATGCTGCCGTTACATTATCAGTGGTTGGTGGAAGTAGTAGGATTCGAACCTACTCAGCAATGAAGCAACAGATTTACAGTCTGCCCCGACTCTCCAACTTCGGCGTACTTCCGGATTTTTATGAGCAATTAGTAATTCCTCATTTTTTCCTTTCAAAAAAAGAAAAGGTTTGTCTTTATATTGAATGTTTAACTAAAGATCTTCTGCGCTCGACAGCCTTTTTCTTTTATTAATAAAGGATATTCTTTGTTATAGATGATAAAAGATCATTGATAAAAGGTTCTTATATCTCCTATAGTTTTTACATTGAGATGGCTATGGGATTCAAACCCACTCAGTTGACACAACGGTTTTGCAGACCGCCCCGACTCTTCCACTTCGGCGAACCATCAGATTAAAAAAATAAAGTCTGTCTCCATTTGTTTGAAGAACTTCTGCGCTTGACAAACTTTATTTTTACCTAAAAATTTATAAATGATCACAATTAATTTCTAATGAATCCGGAGAGAAGAAAAGCCTGTCTGTATTCCTCGTGTTTGGCGTAAAGATCTTCTGCTCTCGACAAACTTTTACTTTTTCTCCTGAAACAATTAACAATTAGTTACCTGCGATTTTGGAAAGACTCGAACTTTCAACTTCCGGTTTAACAAACCGGTGCTCTGCCATTGAGCTACAAAATCATTGTAATTCCGGAAGGACTCGAACCTTCAACCTTCGGTGTATCAGACCGACACTCTAACCACTTGAGCTACGAAATCATTGGTATTCCATAAGGGGATCGAACCCTTGTCGTTCGGTAGAAAGCCGAATGCACTCACCACTATGCTAATGGAATAAATTGTCTGGAAAGCAAGATTCGAACTTGCGACCTCCCGCGTCCAAGACGGGTAAACAACCACCGTTATCTTTCCAGCTTTAGGGTTCACTTCTGTTTCTTTTCCGGGAGACAGCCGGATGGGAAATTTTCCATGAACCTTTTTGTGATTCCGAGAGGATTCGAACCTCTAACTTTGGGTTTAGAAAACCCATACTCTATCCAGTTGAGTTACGGAACCGTTTTTGTAACCCCAGAAAGATTTGAACTTTCAACCCCCGGTTTAAAAGACCGGTGCTCTAACCATTTGAGCTATGAGATTGTTTTGGTTTTGTGAATCGTGAATAATCAATTCGTTTTACCTGTCAATTTTAAATTTCACAATTCACATTCTTTGTAATCTCAGAAGGACTCGAACCTTCAACCTCCGGTGTCGTAAACCGACGCTCCATCCAGTTGAGCCATGAGATTTTATATTTTGGGTATCTCCGGGGATCGAACCCTGTTCTCCGGCTCCACAGACCGGCGCTTTACCAAATAAGCTAAAGAAACCATAAAAAAAGCGCCTCTTTTTGGGAGGCGCTTCATATATTTAAACGTAAGAGATCATTAGCTGACCCACGTATATAAGCACCTTTTATCCACAATTCCACTTTCAAGAATACACGCAACACCTGTCGGTTCCTGTCCGAATAGTCTTGAATATCGATTGAATATGTTGTGTAACTGTTTCATTTTATTTTTGTTTGTTTCTAAATTATTTTTAATTGAATCCTGAAAACCTGTTGCTTTCAATTTTCGGTTGCAAAGTAAATATGATTTTTTTTAACCTGCAAATAAATTTTCAAATTAAAACATTGATAATCAATTAATTACAATTTAAATTTAGAATAGAGAATTTCTGTCCGCAATATTTTGCAGATATCTTAATTACCTAAATGACTGTCTCTCACCGGGTTGCTTATCACTCTATTTTATCGTATTAAAGTTTCATTGTTGATTAAAAAATTTTCATGTTTATGGTTATTTTTTTTCATTCTAAATAATTTCTGACCTAAAAAACAAAAAACGCCTCGGTTTTCCGAGGCGTTTCTGTTGTATTTTGATTAATTTTTTACAAGTTTATAGTAAATAATTTCCAAAGTCAGCACATTTCGCCTCATTCCATATCACCTCATCACGCCCGAATAACCCTTTATTAGAAGGACTTTCGAATAGTTCCGCATTGATATGTGCTCTTTGTATTGTCATAATTTTCTGGTGCAAAGATAAATCTTTTTTGGTTTTATTTTATTATTTCCACAAGGAAGGGTAATAAAAAGGATGTTTCTGATACTTATGTATAATGCTTTTTTAAACGCAAAGTTTTAATTTCAGGAGTATCTTATTTTTAGGGAGCTAAGAGGAATCAATTAACATTGATTAGATGAAGATGATGTTATATATTTCCTAATACAAGCTCATCACTTTCCTGTTTTAATTTCTAAACATTTTGTTTCTTCCTGTTTTGAATCTTGAAATATCTTTCAGAATCACATCATCATGGGGATTAAAAAATTTCAGTTCATTGACAATCTCTGAACGGGTATTTACTTTTTCCGCAATGATTTCGTAGGCTATATTTCTGGTTGCAGCCTGTAACTTCGGATCTTTCTTGAATTCATGTTTCATGGCTTCCAGATAGGTGATCTTTTTGTAGGCCGGCGTGTTTTCATATAAATTAAGAATTTCAGATTCTAATTTTTTAACATCAAAAATATTGGCAAAATAGCTATTCAAACAGTTGAAGGCGTCTTTATCTTCTTCCCATCCTTTCAACAGTATTTTTTGAGCATCTTCTGTTTTTTCCATCTTCTTACGATAAACCAAGGAAGCTTTTACCATCTGGCTGTTGCCTACATAATCATCTGCAACCATCTGATAATAGGAATGGGCGTTTCTAAGATCGTTGATTTCTTTATAGAGATCTCCTACTTTTTCTTTCTGCTCCATTTCTTTATAAAGGTCAATGGCTTTTTTGAACTGTTTTGCTTTTTCGTAGCAGACGGCGGCATCGGATTTATTATTCAGTTTTTTAAGATATACTACGGCTGCTTCATTATAGAATCCACCATTTTCCAGCGTTTTTGCTCCTCTGTAATTGTCCTGCAAAAGATTCATGTATACTCTGGCTGCTTTTTTATAGTCATTTTCGGAAATATATTTTTCGGCAAGTTCTTCGTATTTGCTTCTGATTCTGTCAAAAAGTGAATTTTCCAGATAAAAACTACTGCTTCCGCTGCCTTTTCTTCCTGTTGAGTTTCTGTTGTTTTGTTCTTTATCTTTCAAAGAAGTGATCACCAAAAGAATGATAAAAGCTACAATCAGGAAAATGATTAAAGTCCCGATCACACTCCAGAAACTTTCATGGAACAGCTGGGCTACAATTCCAACAACCTTAAACATGGCCAACAGCACAAATGCTGCTATAAATTTGTCTATAAATTTCTGTCTATTCATCATCATCAGAGTTTAAAATGGTTTTATCTTCTCTAAACAGACGATAAAGGAGTAACATCACACAAATGACAAGCACCCATACAAACCAGTTGTACCCAAACATTTTGACCAGCGGATAAAATAAGTACACCAGCATAGCCACAAGGATCGCAATTAAAATCAACTTTATCCAGACCGGAACATTGTCTCCGCCAAGGTTTAACGATTTATTTTTAAACAGGAATAAGTACAGTCCTACTCCGGCAATCATCAGGATCACCATGTACATAATATCTGAAACCGGAGCCTTTTTCTCTAATGGGCTTCCTTCCGGAGCTATCGCTTTTATTTTTGCTTTATCAATGGATGCAGAAGAAGGATCTACAATATCCAGTGTCCCATAAAGTTTCCCTAAAGAATCTGCCATTAAAGCTTTTCTTTTTTTCAGAAGATATTTTACGACATCCCCATTCACAGGCTTTCCTCTGGTATATTGTTTTAGAGAATCTGAAATTTTACGTTGCAGCTTTTCGGTTTTTTCTTCTACATGTTTTGTAATTTTTTGGGTATAAATAGTTTTAAGAGAATCTCTGCTTTGTTTTTCTTTATCAACAAGCTTCCCGATATCACGCCCTATTTCGCTGACATCTCTTCCACCTGCTTTTTTATAATTTTCTTTGTCTTTGTCTGTTTTAGATTCTATGATTCCTGCGTTAATAAGTTCTTTGGATAATCCTTTTCTCTGCTGGTGATACATTGAATCTATCTTAAGATCAATTTCCGAAGTTCCGGACTGGAAAGCAATCATGTCCGAAGGTGCCTTTACTGCATTACTTTCAATTTTTCCTGAAGAAGAGCCTATTTTTTCCTGTTCCAAATTATTTTTATCTGAAGGCAATGCAATCCTTAGTACAATAGCTGCAATAATGAGCGCCCAGAATACTCTGCGGAAATTCTTTGTTCCTGCACTTTCTGTTTTACCTGCAGAACCTCCGCCAAACAATCCTTCCAGCCAGATAAACTTTCCAAAACCATCTCCTCTGGAAGTTCCCATAACATCCAAAGAAACGCCTAATTCTACGGCTCGTTCAGGGTATTTTTCAATGTATTTTAAATATTTTTCTATTTCTTTTTTATTCCCGGCCATTACTTTTTTAAGGTCAAACGGCAGGTTGTTCATCCATTCTTCTTCGGTTTGTTTTGGCTGTAATGCTTCCATTACTTTTTCATCATCCATTTCCACCGTATAGCTTTCTATTTTCTGAGGAATTGAAACGCCATTCAGAGGTTTTCTGATACTTTCATTTATCTTTCCAGGATGTTGAATTAATGAAATCCAGTCAATTTCTTCAGACAGTTTTACCAATCCGAATTCTGGATGCATAATCAGAAAACGGGAATCAAGCTGTGCCCAGTCTTCCTGATTTATTTTGGGATAAAAAGTTGTATTCTCAGGGATAAAAAACCTGTCATCCACACTTTGAAAATAAGCGTTTCTGCCTATTTCCAGTGGGGCATGATCATTAAAAATAAGAAAACATCCATACAGCACATTAGGACTATTTGCCGGAATAGCGTAAGATCTCACCTGACTTAAATTAATCCCAAGCATTTCCATTTCCTGAAGCCATATCACAGGTGAGGAACCTTTGATTAAAAGTCCTTTTTTGGGATAGTTATTTTTCGGGAAAGGTTTTATTCTAAGCTCCATACTCCAAAATCTGTTCTATAAATGGTTTTAAAAACCTATCACACATATCATCCATTGTTCTTACTTTCAACAATGCATGTTCCGGAAGATAATATTCTGACCCACCAAATTCCGTGTAGGTAGCCAACGAGAGAAAACCGCCCAATGTGGAGGGAATAAAGAATTCTTCAATGCTCTTGTTACTGCTTCGGAAAGTCAGCATTCCTCGCGAATCGGTTATAATTTCACTTCCATCGGGGAATGTAAATTTATTTTTATTCTGCTCTGCGAAAAGTCTGATATCATATTTGTTCTTGGAAAAATTCAGCGTATTTTCAGAAGCACTGAATAATTCGTTTCCGGAAACTACCAGATTTTCATATTGATTGATTCCGATTTTATTGAAATTATTGATCACTTTTAATCCGCTTCCTTTCAGCTTGGCAACTTCGGCTTCAGCTTTTATATTATTTTTTTCAAATTCTTTATCTTTTCCGGTAATTGGCTCTACAGAAATATTCCCATCCATATTGATTTTGTAATGCGTTTCATTGTCCGGATGATGCAGATAAAAATTTCGCCCGAAATAAATCAGTCTATAAGATTCCGGAATATACATCCCTGTAAGATTCTGCTCAGAATATTCTCCGGTATTAAGATTAAGCTTTGAAATTAATTTCTGATCAGGCTGATACTGACACAGAATAAAATGCTGCTGTCTGTTTTTTGTAAGAGCAAATTTTCCTTTCGGTTTTATGGAAATTTTATCAAACAAAACTTCACAGCCATGATGGGTTTTATAATAATCGTAGGAATGTCTGTCGTAATAATTATCAGAAAGATAAGTCTTCAGCAATTGTTTTTTTGAACTCAGAATGAAAAATTCTCCTTCATATAAAAACTTAGCAATCTTATTAACAGGTGTTGGAAATAAAATCGGATAGTTTTGTGGGAGATCTGTTTTCTTTCCATTGAAATTATGAGTAGATTGTTTTTGCTGCGGTGGGTTAGCCCACAACTCCTGCAACGGAAGTTTTATTTTCTGAATATGTTTCCTTGCTCCTTTGTTATGTTTATAAAAATTGATTTCTCCATCCGAAGACGTTGTCACCAAAAATTTCAATTGATCTCTGTTCTGATGTACAACCCGCTGAATTTTTTCATCCTCCATATTATCCTGATGGGTAATGAAGAACACTTCAATATCTTTTTCTGAATGATGTTCATTAAAAAACTTCTCCAGCGCTTCCGAAACTTCCAGAACAGGACTAACCTGATTAAGGTTTTCCACTACTTCTTCCACTTTGTTAAGCTCAATCGGAATTGCTGCCTGTCCTAGTGCAACGACTTTACATTCGGAATGAGCTTTCGGATGTTTGATAACGGCAATTGCCGAGGCATAGGCTAATACTTTTGGAGTTCCCCAGTTTCTAAGGGAAGTATCAATCAGGATAATTCTTTCAAAAATATTTTCTTCAGGTGGAATTTCTCTTTGGATGTAAAGTGCCTCATTATTGGCTACACGATTCATAAAGATGTCATCTTCATTGGCAAATTCGGAGAGAAGCATTCTGTGGAAATCGCCTTTGTTGGTCATATCGGAAATTCCTCCAATGGGTTGTTCACCGGGAGAAAGATGACGCATAGGGATTTTCAGTCCGCTCCAGATTCTCTTGATCAGGCTTCCTATCTGAAAAGTCTTTGGTTCTTCAATTAATTCTTTGATAAAATCTTTACTGGTCTCTGCTGTAGTTTCTTCTTCTACTACCTCATCTTCCAATTCAGGTTCATGAATCAAACCCTTCATCGCATCAATGATGGATTGTACAGTGGGAAACTTTTCATTAAGATTCAAAGCGCTCAAATCTTTGTTTAAAGCTGTTGAACCATCGTCGTATTTTTCTGCGCTGACTGCAAGTTCCTGTGGTCTTTTATAGTAGAATCTTAAGAAACCATCAGAAAGACTGGGAGATAATCTGTTATGACCGTCTCCAAAAAGAGTTTGCAACAGAACAATTCTGGTCTGTTTCTGTTTATAAACTTTGGGAAGTGATTTTATTTTTTCAAGGAATTCAATTTGCTTTTCCACACGGAATTCAAAATCTTCTCCACTGTAAAACTCAGCTGTACGTCTCAACGGGCCGGCAAAATCTGTATAGCCGTCCTGCATGGCATATAAAACCATAAGCAATGCCCCGAAAGGAGGCCATCCCACGGGTTGAAGCTGGTTCAGAATTTCCATTACATAAGGCCTGTAAGCAATGGCTCCCACCTCCGGAACGGAGAGAAGATTGTTGTCATGATACCCGCAATCTCCGGGAACATCTTCATCTGTTTTCCATTCCCAAAAGTAATTTTCGTAGGACTGGAAATAAGCCTTTAATTCCATTCTCTTGATTTTTCGGTAAGACGGAATGAGCTTACGGACAACGGGCGGAAATCGGTCTCTTTAATTAAAAGGCTGTTTCCTTTTTCGTCCCATAACAGTAAGTCTTCCGGTTCTTTATTATATTTCTGCTGCAACAGCGTACTTACATTTTTAAATTCAAAATCCAGACCGGCAGGCAATAGATGTCTGTCTTTCGTCCAATAGGTTTTCCCGGGAAAGCTTAGAAGCGGAACTCCTATAAACAGTGCTTTATCTCCCAGTAAAGTCCATTTTATTTTTTCAAGTTTAAATTTGGGCAATGCTACGATAGTTTCCTTAATATCAGCAATATTGCTGAGTAAAGCGATTACCGGCTGTTCTTCATTACTTTCTTTCAGTTGTATCTGAACCTGTTCGTGAATTCCAAAATAGTTTTGGTTCGAAGGCGGAAGACTAAGCTGCAGCGCTTTGTCTATAGGTATCCAAAGCAATGCTGTTCTCATTTTTTTGCTCGGAACCAAAGCTTCTTTCCTGAATAAAAGGCCATCACGAAGTTCGTATAAAATAAAATCCGGCAGTTGCTGTATTTCTGAAGCGGCTGCTTGTTCTTCGGTAAAACCTTTCAGCCAGATCGTGTCATCATCTAGGGCAATCTGAACATTTTTCCAGTCTCTGACTGAGCCCAGAAAATCTTCATCAGCACGGGGAATTTCCGCCCAGAATTCTTTTAAACGCTTTGAAGAATCTTCTGCCATAAGCTTTCAATTTCTTGCTGGATATATTGCTTTTGCTCCGGATTTCTGATCCAGTCGCAACGGGTCTGCAGATATCTCAGTTTATCTTTTATTACATTTTGTTCTTCGAAACTCAATGTCCCACCATTCCATTTTTCCACAAGAATTTTTACGTCTTTCATGACCTCTTCGGGATTAGGAGTTTTGTTCTGCATAGCTTGAGGATGGGAATCCGGGTGATCATCTTTCTCAATTGTTCTGTTGATAATTCCTTCCAGAATTTCAATTTGTTCTTCTGTATCCCAGATATGTTTCAAAACCCACAGATCAGAAAGTACAGCTTCTTTTCTTCCGCAAATCAGTGCGCTTGCCGCAATCAGGTTTTGAAGTTTTACCGCTCTACGGTCTGAAATGGCAATTCCTGTATTTCGAAGGCTCATAATGGTATTCAGATAGACTTCATAAATCGGTTTAAGATCTACTGTTTTACAGAGATTCTGTAATTGTCTGATTTCATCAGCATGAATTTCCGGAATTTCTGTTTCTTCTTCGTTTTCCAGTTTTCTTCCAGCTAAAAGTACCTGTTGCAAGAGTTCGGGATTGACGTAGTCTACATTAATTCTCACCAAAAAACGGTCAAATAACGCGTTCAGTGCTTCATCTTCCGGAAGAACGTTACTTGCACCTACAAACATCAGCGCAGGTAAGTGTTTTGTTTCTTTTCCTCTTTTAAAAATCTTCTCATTGAGTGCCATTAAAAGGGAATTCAGAATAGCTGAATTGGCATTGAAAATCTCATCAAGAAAAACCATGGAAGCTTCGGGCATCATTCCCTCTGTATTGGTCAAAAGTTCGCCTTCTTTCAGTTTTCTGATATCAAAAGGTCCGAAAATCTCGTTGGGTTCTGTAAAACGGGTGAGCAGATATTCAAAATTTTTGCCATCTTTCACTGTTTTTGCCAGCGTTCTAACAATCGCCGATTTTGCAGTACCCGGAGGTCCGTATAAAAAGGCATTTTCTCTCGCCAAAAGGCATATTCCCAACAGATCTACGACATCATTTTTACCTACAAAAGTGTCTTTTACGTAGTTAAGAACTGTATTAAGCTGATTTATATTCTGGTTCATTGATTTAAAAAATTAAAATTTCCACCACTTTTTCTTCTGAGGCTTCTCTTCTTCTTTATTTTCTGCCTGTTCGTTTCTTTTGCTGAATGAAAAAGCAAGTCTCTGATAAGGCACTTTGATATCGAAATACAATTGCGTTCCGTCCTCCAGTGTAAGTGCATCCATGATTTTATCTCCGTCCTTGATCAGGTTTTGTGAAACATCCTGTTTATTGAGATGATGTCTTACTAAATCTCTTTCATCAGAAATCCTGGTGATAATATAAGGAGAATCTTTTGTTCCGCTTCCTGTTTTTTCAAGGCATTCAAAAATAAGCTGTGCTATTGTCATTTCAATACTCCTTCCTTTTTCATCACCCAATTCTTTGTAAGCAAAATATTTATAGATATGGGCTCTTGGACTCAGTAGAATATTGACATTGGTATACCGTATAACCTCTTCAAATTTTCCTTCATTGAGTAAATCCTGTATGTTTTCAATATCTTCAGAATAAGGATCATATTCTGGATCATTGATCACCAGTTCACGGCATTTCAGGAATGTTTCTTTTGTAGGGTCGGTTAAAAATTCAAATACTTTCTCATACATTTTCATTGTTATCTTCGGTTATAGTTTTTAGTTCTCTCCAGAATACGTTTTTGTGCATTCCAAATTCGGCTGTCAGTAGTTTATTAATCAACGGAATTTCCGCCAGTTTATAATCTCTTTTTTCGACAATTCTTTCCAGATATAGTTTTCTGTAAGTACTGTCTTTTAATTCTTCCTTCCAGTTCACGTTCTTCAGATCAAGATCATACCCTATTCCCGAATAGTGAAACTGCATCAGAATATTTTCCAGCATGGCAATCAATGGATCTTCAGGATCAACCGTATTTAAAGCAACGATGACCTGTGGTAAAAATCTCAGTGACAAATCTGCGGATAAGATAGAAGAAATATCCCGAGTTCCTTTGAATCCGGGAATAAGATTTTCAATATTTTTTACTGTATTTTCTCTGATTAGGTAAAGCTGTGCGCTGTGGTAAAAAACTTTTGCTGCCCAAACAGCAGTCTCTTTGTTGCAGGATAATTGGTCTGACAAAAACTCAAGTCGTTCTTTTTCGAATTCTGTTTCAAAATAATCTCCTGCTTCCGCCTCTTCCTGAGGGGAAATTTGCTGTAAGCTTGAAAAAAGAGTAATGCATTCTTCCTTACGAAGCAAAAAGATCGTGTCTAAAAACGGTGACTTGGTTTCCATGATCTAACAAAAATAAAATTATTTCGTTGAGAATAAAATTTTTGTGAAGAAGATTCGTGTTAAATATGGAGTTAAAGTGTTGGAAAATGCAAGGACGCAAATTCGAAATGTATTATCCTGTTTTTAAGGCGCAAGAAAATAATAGATTGCTTCGTCGCTAAAGCTCCTCGCAATAACTTACTGCGATACGATTTCAATGATATTATTTTCGGGATCAAGGATTATGCTTTCATAATATCCGTCTCCTGTTGTACGAGGTTCTCCAGCCACTGTATATCCGTCTTTTCTCAATACTTCCGTAAGTTCATCCACTTTTTGTTTATTCTCTACGGAAAATGCAAGATGAATAATCCCGTACTGCTGGGATTCGTAAGAGTTTTCACTTTCTTTGATATCCGGTCTGGTCATGATCTCAAGCCGGCAGCCATTCTCAAAACTTAAAAAATAGGATTGAAAGTTTTTAACAGGATTATGGTATTTTTCATTGGAAACCGCTCCGAAGTATTTCTGATAAAATTCTTTGGATTTTTCAAGATCTTTCACCCAAATGGCAATATGTTCAATTTTCATTTTTAAAATTTTAAATATTTACTTCTGCAAAAGTAGCCGGGCTGCTTTCACAATACCTGCTCCACATTATTCTTTTGTTGTTCTGTATTTACCAACTTATTTTTTTGATTCATACAAAATACTTTATCTAAAATTTCATTTAAAATATTTATTAATAATATTTTATACATTCTATTAACAAGAGATAGCTTCATTGTTTCTATTATCGCAATAACCGGAACAAACTAAAAGTTATTATCTTTGCTCCATTCAAAAAAACATTATGAGTATTCACATCAGTGCAAAAAAAGGAGAAATTGCTAAAGTAGTATTGCAGCCGGGGGATCCGCTTCGTGCACAGTATATTGCTGAAAATTATTTAGAAAATGCAAAACTGGTAAGCAAAACCAGAGGTATTTTTTATTATACAGGTCTTTATAAAGGGAAAGAAATTACTGTAGGAGCGAGTGGAATGGGTTTCCCAAGTATCGGAATCTATTCTTTTGAGTTGTTTACGGAATATGAAGTAGATACAATCATCAGAATCGGGACTTGTGGTGCTTACAATACGGATCTTCAACTTTTTGATATCTTAAATATCGATAAAGCGGCCAGCGAAAGTACTTATGCCAAATATGCATGGGGAATTGAAGATGAAATCCTTTCTCACCAGGGGAATATCTTTAACACTATTAATGAAACCGCTAAAGATTTATCTTTAAATGCTAAAGCAATCAACATCCACAGTAGTGATATTTTCTACAGAAAAGATCCTAATACTCCGGAAATTGCTACAAAATACAACTGTCCTGCAGTAGAAATGGAAGCTTTTGGTTTATTTGCCAATGCTCAGTATTTAGGAAAAAATGCAGCAACTATTCTTACGGTAACGGATATTATCCCTACACACGAAAAAATCTCTGCTGATGAAAGAGAAACAGCTTTGAATCCAATGATGGAACTGGCTTTGGAATCGGCAATAAAGAGTTTGTAAGAAACATATTCATTATAAAAAAAGAGCTTTACTTTATCAGTAGAGCTCTTTTTTATAGTCTGAAAAAATTTCTGGCCGTTTCTGTAGTTTCGTCTGCCACTTCAGAGATGCTGATCTTCTTCAGATGCGCAATGGTTTGTGCTACATAAGGTAAAAAGGATGGTTCATTTCGCCTGTTCTGCGTTCTGGGCATATTTTTCGGAAGCATAAAAGGGGCGTCAGTTTCAATCATCATTCTGTCGAGAGGTACGTATTTTATAACGTCTTCGAGATGTTTAAATCTTTTTTCATCACTGATGGATCCTGTAAATCCTAAATAAAATCCTTTATCCAGATAAATTTTTGCTTCGTTCAATGTTCCAGTAAAACAATGTACTACGGCTTCAGGTAACTTTGAAAGAAAGTCATCTGTGATTTCATTAAACCTTTTAAATGCTGATCTTTCATGAAGAAAAAGGGGTTTATTCACTTCTATGGCAAGCTCCAGCTGTGCCTGATAACATTTTTCCTGAATAGGTCTTGGAGAAAAATCCCGATCAAAGTCAAGGCCGCACTCTCCTACTGAGATTACGTGATCCTGTTTCAATAGCTTCCTGAGTTCGCTGATGCTTTGTTCATTAAAAGATTTGGCATCATGGGGATGAATTCCCGCTGTTGAAAATAAAATTTCTGGATATTCTTCTGCAATTTCCGCTGATTCTTTGCTTCCTCTGATGCTGGTTCCTGTGAGAATCATATGTTCAACACCATGATCTAAGGCTCGGTTGATAATTTCTTCGTGTTCATTATAGAACTGTTTATTGGTCAGATTAATGCCAATATCAATGTAAGTGTTCATTTGTTTTTTTACTTTTTTATTAAATGTTATTTCTAAATATAAAATGGAAGCTGATAATATTCTGTTCTGATTGATTTATAGCTTCTATTTATCGCTGCAAAAGTAGAAGTTTGGTACGCAATGTTTTTACGTAGGAGAAAAAAGCTGAAAAGACAAATGGGTGAAATTGCGAAAGTTTTTATTTTCCCTCAGATTTTACAAATGAGGCAGATGTTTGTGGATTACTTATTCATTGATGAATTTTTCCAGAAAACCAATCAGTTTTGTTCCTCCATGGCTCCAACGGATTCCATGGCCTTCTTTTTCGCGGACTTCAAACACCAGTTCGTGTTTGTAATGGAAGAAAACATTCCACCATGTTTTATTTTCAAGAATATTATTGATTTTTGCCATTACTTTTTCCTGTTTCTGCTGGTTATTTCCTTTTATTTCTCCCCAGAAATCATCATCTATTCTTCCAATATGCTTTTCCCAGGCTCTCTGTGCAATGGTAATTTCATTGTTGAAGGGTTCCTGACACGCATTGATCAACGTTGCTTTCAAAGGTGGAATTGCTTTTTCATCACGGATACTTGCTGAGGTCAGCCGTTGTCCTAAAATATTCAGCCAATGATCAATTGAAATGGCTTCTAAAAGTCTGGATTTTACCTCATCTGAATCGCTACTTTCAAAAATCGTAATAAATTTTTCAAAACTTTCCTGTCTGTTGATCTTTATTTCTTCATTAAAATAGGGGAAATTCCATTCTAAGGCTTCCTCCTTAAACCTATGAATATTTTTCTCCAGATTGGCCAGATGTTCTTGTACGAGAATAGCCTTGTATTGGCCTTTCCATTTTTCAGAAAACATGGGAATATAGGGTTCAAACAGATTCATATTTATTTCGTTTTGATCAGATTAACGGGAAGATTTTCTTCTGTGATCAAATATCCGATCAGATTAAACCATTCTTTACAGTGATCCAAAATCCATGCATCAGAAGAGACAATAAGTGCTGAGCTTTCTGCCAGAAATTTATCCGGATTGTACTGGAGATCTGCTTGCCAATTGAGTTGGTGCTGTTCGGCAAATTCAAGAATAATCTGTTTAATTCTTCCGCTGTTGGAAACCGGTTTATCAAAGATCCATACCAATTGATTAATTTGATTTTTCTGATAAAAAGAAGCAACGAGTTCCACTGCTCTTAAGGTTTGATTAACTCTTTTATAAGTTCCATGTACACCTGAAAGGTCACGAATACAGCCATCCAATCCTTCAAAAATATAAGCTTCGGAAAGCAGACTTTCCAGCAGAATCAAAACATTAAAACCATCAAGATAAATAGTTTTCCCCTTTAAATCTGTGGCTTCCAACCGTTTCATCTGTCTGTTTTGAAGCTGTACAGCAGATGCAGATGCTCCCCTCAAAGCTTGTATTTGACGGGTTTTCAACCTGTATCTGTTTCCTACAAGATCAGAAGCCGCTTTTTCCGGGTACTCTCTACTCAACAGATAATACATGTCTTCAACAGCCAACTTTAGCTTGCTGATCTGTTTCTCTGAGCCGAACAGGGTATCATCGCCGGTATTTTTTCCACGGTTTCTGTTATTCATACTCAAAAATAGAATTTTTGGTGGATTCCTGTGGCAGGAAATTGATTTTAATTGTGGATGTTAGACCCCCCCGTCAAAAATTCAAAAAATTTTTGACATCCCTCCAATGGAGGGGAATTTCACACCTTTGATTGTTAAATTTGTCAATCATATTATTTTTATCATTTTAATCAGAAATCTGTTATGTTTTCTACAACAAAAGAGATATTTCGTACAACGCATTGATATTTATTAGGAATAAGTTTGTAAAGACTTAAAAAATACCCTTATGAATACACTGAAAAAATTATGTTATCTGTCTGCAGCAATGCTGTTATCAGCTTCTTTCATTTCATGTTCAAATGATGATAATGAAATTGTTTTTGAACAGCAGACTCCCTCACAGGTACTGTCTTCTACTCCATGGGAAACTACCGGAGCCAAAGATAAAAATGGAAATAATGTAGCTCTTACTGATGCCAGCGTTTCCGGATATGTAGGTTTTGCTTATTTCAAGGCAGATGGAAAGTTTGCTATTTATAACCTTACAGATGTTCTGAGATCTATGGGAACATGGTCTGTAGATGCACAGGGAAAAACCAGAACTATTGCGGCATTGAATCCGGATGGAACAACTATTTTCACCCGTGATGTGGAGATTCTTGTTTTAAACAGAAATGAATTCACGTACAGAATCCGTCCCAACTCCAGTGATCCGTCTGTTTATTATGATATTATCCATACGAGAACTTCTCATGCTGAACCAACGAACGGGCAGCTTGCTCTTGCTTCTACTCCATGGGAAACAACTGGCGCAAAGGATAAAAGCGGAAATAATGTTGCATTAAATGATGCCAGTGTAGCCGGATTTGTTGGATTTTCTTACTTCAAAGCCAACGGAACTTTTAAAATTTTCGGTTTAAATGATGTATTGAGATCCGAAGGAACGTGGTCTATTTCTCCGGATGGGAAAAAGAGAACATTGACTACCCCTACGTTCACCCGTGTTGTGGATATTTTGGTTTTGAATGAAACAACGTTTACTTACAGAATTACCCCTGATGCTGCTAACCCAGCTGTATTTTACGATATTATTCATACCAAGGTTAGCCATAAGGAACCTTTGTAGTGATTATTTTTTTGATAAGAAGGAAGAAACCTGCTCAGTTGATGGGCAGGTTTTTTATATTTTACAATTAAAAGGAATCTATTACTTATATTCCTCCCACCATTTTTTCCAGCTTACTGTTCCCAGCTGATCCAGATTTAATTTTTCTCCGATCATAGGAAGACTTATAGAAATATTGTTTTCTTCTGCATGTTTCGCGGCTAACTCTAAAGGTTCATACCAGGTATGCTGAGCCAGCTTAAATTTGGAATTATGTACCGGGATAAAGTTTTTGGCTTTTAATTCTTTGATTTCTGTCATCAACTGATCCGGTAAAGTATGAATGTAAGGCCATTTTTCGTTATACTGTCCGTTTTCCATTATAGCTAGATCAAATGGGCCATATTTTTCTCCAATTTCTGTAAAATGATTTCCATAACCGCTGTCACCTCCTAAAAACAGATTTTTCGTAGGTGTTTTTAAAACAAAGGAAGTCCAGAGTGAGATATTACGGTTCAATAATCTCCCGGAAAAGTGTCTTGCCGGAGTAAGCGTGACTCTGAAACCTTCTGCAATGTCTATACTGTCCCACCAGTTTTTTTCGATGATTTTGTCAAGATCCCAGCCCCAGTATTCAAAGTGTTGTCCAGTTCCTAAACCACAGATCACTTTGCCTGTTTTATCTTTTAATTCCTGAACGGTTTTATAATCCAGATGATCCCAATGGTCATGGGAGATAAGCAGAAAGTCTATATCCGGCATATGTTCCGGTTTGTAATAATCCGCTCCCTGAAAAGCTTTTATAGAACCGGGCATTGGAGATGCATTGCCACTGAAGACAGGGTCTATCAGAAATTTTTTCCCATCTACCTGTATGAAGTAAGAGCTGTGCCCAAACCACACCAAAACATTTTCTTCCGGCTGAAGATTCTTAAGATCGGTCACCACAAACGGAAGCGCTGTTTTGGGTGATGTATTTTCTACTTTACAAAGGCTTTGAAGAAGTAATTTGGTCATACTTTCGCCTTCTAATAAAGCCGGTGTTTCTAATATATTCTGAAATCTTCCGTTGAGATAATTGGGAAGTGTATTGAAGTACTCTTTTCTTTTTTCATCGGGAAACTGCCCAAGCTGTTTTTTTAAATTTTTCATCCATTTAATTTTAAATCCAGCCTTAGCTATAAAGAAATAATCTCTTTTTTATGGACTGGTAAACCTTAATTTAAAATAAATATAAGCATAAGATTTTGAGATGTAAAAATAAACTTAAAATGAAGTGTTCTTAAAAAAGCCATTTAACCAATCCAAGCATAATAGCTCCTAATATTAAGCAGCATACAATCATTATAGCAAAAGTCTGTCCTAATGCTATCCAAAATTTTTTATGATCGAATGTAAAATCAACAGGGTTAATATAGTAAACATCATAAACCCATGGATTGATACGCACGTCTGGTCTAAAGTACACAATTCCCTGGATGTACCTTCTGCGTAAGGTTTTCAAGTTTCCAATATAGGAACTGTATCCTGCCTCCATTCCGTCAAAATCTACCTCTTTTACAGAGCCATTTTCATATACCTGCAGTACGTAAGTTTTTCTTCTGGGAGTCACACTTACATCATATTCATCTGAAAAGTAATATTTTTCAAGGTTACTGTAAAGAATTTCATCTATGGTTCCGTCTGCTCTTTCATAATGAATACCCAGATCATCAACCACGATCTTTCTGACCACTCTTTTTCGGATTTTCTTCTGATAAAGAATAAAGCGATACAGGCCAAAAGCAAGAGCCGGATAATAAAGTATTGCTACAATAATAAATAATACAACTTTATTACTCAATACAATGGGTAATCCCAATACCAGCAGAAATGCCACCAACAATAAAAGTATCCCAAAAGTTCTCGTCAGCCATGTCATGAACCACCATGTTTTAGAAACCAGCGGTAAAAATTCTTTTCTTACATCCTCTCCCATCTGTTCAAGATACGAAAAAACTAAATAATACAAAAGAGCCACAGTGGCACACCATGGCTCTTTTCACTACATTGAAAATAAGATATGATAATTGAAACTATGAAATTGTATAGGTTTTTTCTGTACTTACATTATAGGTATCAGAAATGATATTGTCTACAAATCTCCATTCTGCCACTGAGCTTCCGGAAGTAAATTTCACATGCAGATATCCTCTTTTATAAAGATTGGCATAATCCAGATCATCAATCAGCAATGAAAATGCCTGCGCCAGTTCTATTGCTTTTGTAGGATCTGCGCTTATTCCCAGATAACCTTCAAGACCTGGAGAAGAAACGGAACTGCAAGCCAGTTCTGTTCCGATAAATTTGCCCTGAGCATCAGTTAGTTTTCCTAACCAGGCATTATGGGTATCCCCTGCCAATACTACGACATTTTTCCCGGCAAGAATGGAGTAAAGCTGCTCTCTTTCCATGAAATATCCGTCCCATGCATCTAAATTGTAAGGTAAAGTAGTTGTAATTCTGGCAATTTCCTGAGGTGTTAAAGTAGGATCCTGCTGTTTGTATCTTGTTTTTAGGATAATCAACTGTGTAATGGTATTCTGAAGAGCCTGCATAGTGGCAGGTTGTGCGCTTCCCTGCTGCTTTATTTCTGCCAGAATCTGATTCAAAAGCATTAATAATTCGGCTGGAACCATCATTTTAGTCATTAAAATCTGCTGTCCAAGTACTTTCCATTTTGCGGTATCCCCATTGATCTGAGAACCCAACCATGACATCTGCTCGCTTCCTATTAGTTTTCTGTTTGTACTTAAAAAGTCTGTCTTAAACTTTACCTGGTTAAAATTCCCTGCGTTATCCAGATAATCGGAATACTCCATTTGCTTATCTCTGGCAATTACTCTTGTGTCCATCATATAAAGAGAAACGATATTTCCGAAGTTGAAACTTCTATAAATTCTCATATCCTTTCCTGTTTTAAGGGGAATATATTCACTGTACGCCTGAAAAGCTGCCATTTTTCTTGCCTGAAAGTCTCCTTCATTAGGCTGATGGTTTTCTGCTCCAGATTTATAGGTATCATTGGCAAATTCATGATCATCCCAAACACAAATGAACGGCTTTTTCTGGTGAAGAAGCTGCAGATTTTTATCTCCTCTGTACTGCCTGTATCGCTCTCTGTAATCGCTGAGATTAAGAATTTCCTTTGCAGGGAGATGGGTTCTTCCCAACTGATTCGTATAAGGGTTTGTTCCATATTGCCCCGGAGCATATTCATAAATATAGTCTCCAAGATGTACTACAACATCAGCTTCAGATTTTGCAATGGCTCCATACACGTTAAAAAGACCAGCAGGAAAATTAGAACAGGAAACCACTGCTATTTTCACCTCACTTACTGCATCTGATTTTGAGGGTAAAGTAAGGGTTTCTCCTGTTACGCTGACTTCTTTTGTTTTACTGTTATAAAATCTGTAGTAATATTTTGTATTGGAAGAAATATTCTGAACATCTACTGCTACTGTAAAGTCATTGACTACCGTGGCATTCGCCTGACCTCTTCTTACCACATCTGAAAAGTTACTGTTTTTACTGATTTCCCATGTAATTTCCGCATCAGTTCCTTTTGAATATCGGGTCCAGATAATGATTCCTGCTGCACTGGGATCAAAACTTGCCACTCCGGATTCAAAACCTCCGTTTTTAAGATCGTCGGGAGCATTTCCATTTTCAGTAAAATCATCGCTGCAGCTTTCAATTAGAGGAGCAATGAAAATTCCCCCGGCTGCTAATAGTGAATTTTTAAGAAATCTTCTTCTGTTGAATTGGTTGTTGTTTTCCATCATTACTTTTTTTGCAAAGCAACGATATCCGAGGAAGAAGGCTGTTAACTAAATTTTAAATGTATTTTATGGTTTTTTAAACAAATGTTTAATGTTATACATAGGAAATTCAGACTTTGTAAAATGTCTCTTTTTAAGAAAATAAGAATGAAAAACTGTATAAATGTTTTTAAAAAGTTATTCTGCTTTTTATTACATTCACAACACTAATAATGATGATCAAGCTATATGACTAAAAAAATTATTCTTTCGCTATTCATGCTGATAACCGGATATTTCTTATATAATCCAATGATAATATCTTTAACATCAGTAAAAGATCCTGAATCCATTAATTTAAAATCTGGCCAGACATTTAAATTAAAAGATCTTCCGGAACTGAAAAGTTCCCAAAATAGTGTTGTATATATTGTTTTAGCCCAGGAAGACCGAAAAAATTTAAGCCCCACAATCCCAAAATGGAAAGTTTTAAAGTCTGATAATACAGCTTTAGTACAGGATCTGCTTAATTGTGATTTCAAATATAACAACGTAGATGTTTCAACAATACAAAGTAAAATGTATGTATATTCCAACGATGCATTAGTCTTTGAAAGCGAAATTTCGTTAGATAAAAATAGTTTGGGACTTCAAAATAGATCAACTGGTTGGGTGACTCTCTTGGATAATCATCAACTTTTAAATATTATAAGTCGGTTTGACAGTTACAATCTACCAATCCTAATTATAAAGTAGGCATGTTTAAAAATAAAAAACCGCTTCCTTTTCTGTAAGCGGTTGATTTTCTGTGGTCCCACCTGGGCTCGAACCAGGGACCACCTGATTATGAGTCAGGTGCTCTAACCAACTGAGCTATAGGACCTCAAAACTTGGTTAAATTTTGTGTTTGCAAAAATAGTAAAATTTCTTTCACTACAAAATTTTTTATTGCTTTTCTTGGCAAAGTTCTACCAGCACACCGTTTGTCGACTTTGGATGAAGGAATACAACTAATTTGTTATCAGCACCTTCTTTCGGTTCTTCAGAGATAAATTGAAATCCCTCTTTTTTTAATCTTTCTACTTCTTTCAGGATATTTTCAACTCCAAATGCCAGATGATGGATGCCTTCTCCCTTTTTATCAATGAATTTTGAGATTGGACTTTCGGGATTACTAGCTTCTAAAAGCTCAATTTTACTCTCCCCTGTTTCATAAAAAGAGGTTACAACCCCTTCTCTTTCCACAGTTTCTTTTTTATAGGATTCTTTTCCTAATAATTTGGCAAAAAGTTCATCAGAAAAACCTAAAGACTTTACAGCAATACCAATATGTTCTAGCTTCATAAATACTATATAGATATAATTAAATCGTAAATTTGATACTCCAGTTGAATTTCAAAGTATCAATTCAAACAAAAGTACTAAATTTGCAGAAATTATGGAAAGTAACAGACAAAGAAAAGTAGCACAGATTATTCAGGAAGACTTCGCAGAGCTTTTCCGCAAACAGGCTTCAGAAAGCAAACAGAGCATATTAGTATCTGTTTCAGATGTAAAAGTAACTGCTGACCTAGGAATTGCTAAAATTTATTTAAGCATTTTCCCGCAGGAATTCCGCACCGCTGTGATGAAGGAGATTGAAGAAAACAAACCTCAGTACAGAAACTTCATTGGCCAGAAAATGGCAAAACAGGTACGTATCATTCCACAACTTAACTTTTATCTGGATACCGCTCTTGATGATGTTGAAAAACTGGAAAGAGAATTAAGAGGCGAAGGCGACAATCCTGTTTTATAGATCTTGAAGAATATTGCATTTTACATAGCATCCAGATACCTTTTGGCTAAAAAAGGCAGTACTGCTGTCACGTTCATTACGTGGCTGTCTGTAGGTGCCATGACGGTTGCTGTGGCTGCAATGTTCGTCATTATTTCCGTTTTTTCAGGGCTTGAAGACCTGAACAAAGACCTTATTTCAAATCTTCATGCAGACCTTACTTTAAAAAGTGTTTCCGGAAAAACTATTAAAAATCTGGATAATGTTAATAAAGTGCTGGGCAGTAATAAAGAAATCAGCAGCTTCTCCCGTGTTATTGAAGAAAAAGTATACATCAGCTTCAACGGAAAAGGTGATATTGCTTATTTAAGAGGTGTTGATTCTGCTTACATCAAGGTAAATCCAATCAATAAAGAAGTATTTTACGGAACCTATCCAAGTTTCAAATATTCTAATGAAGTATTGATGGAAAACAGTCTGGACAACAGACTTTCTATTCCTGTGGATTCTTCCAATCATTATGCAACGGTATTCATGCCGAAGCCAGGAACAGGAATCATCAATAAGGAGGAAGATATTTATAATAAAAAAGATATTTTAGTAACAGGTATTTTCCCCGGAAAAGATCAATTGGACAGTTATATCATTTCTCCCATTGAACTTACAGAGGAATTGCTCAGCTTACCAAAAAAATCAGCTTACCAGATTGTTATTAAATTAAAAAATCCTGAGAATGCAGATGCTGTAAAGCAAAGCCTGCTTTCTTCTCTGGGAAAAAGCATAGAGATCAAAACTAAGGAAGAAGAAAATGCTGCTTTCTGGAAAATGATCAATACAGAAAAACTATTCATCTACCTGATTTTTGCGTTGGTAATCTTCATTACCACCTTTAATCTTGCCGGAGCCATCATTATTCTTCAACTTGATAAAAAGGAACAGGCAAAATCTTTGATATCTCTCGGCTTTCCTTTAAGCCATTTAAGAATGACCTACTTCTACACCGGATTATTAATTGTTGTTTCCGGAGTAATCACAGGATTGATTCTTGGAACGGCACTTTGTTATTTCCAGCTTTATACTGAATTCTTCAGAGCTAATGAAGTTCTGCCTTTCCCGGTAAAAATTGTAGGGAAAAATTACTTTATTGTGGCGCTTACTGCTTCCCTATTTGGATTCACGATTTCATGGTTCTTTTCAAAAATCAGTAAAGAATACATTACTAAAAACTAATATCTTAAGTTTATATATTACATTAAATTAATATATCTCGTTTTCATTTTTTTGTACCTTTACGCCCCAATTTTAAAGAAATGAAACGAATTTTATCTTTTTTCCTGTTAAGTATAATATTTATTGGTGGCTTTGCACAGGCACCAGCAGATTATTACACTCCAGCAGCAGGTTTATCAGGAGCAGCTCTTAAAACAGCTCTTAAAATTATTATTACCAATGGACATGTAGATCATGGGTATGGAGGTTTATGGACTGGCTATCTTACTACAGATCGTGATTATTTTTACGAAAATGATGGTACAATTCTAGACATATATTCTGAAAAGCCAAATGGACCTGATCCCTATAATTACACTCCCATCACCAATCAATGTGGAAACTATTCAGGTGAAGGAAGTTGCTACAATAGAGAACACATTATTCCTCAAAGTTTATTTAATGAGGACTCTCCAATGGTTTCAGATATTCATTTTATCCGTGCAGTAGATGGAAAGGTTAATGGAATCAGATCTGACTACCCATTTGGAGTTGTCGGAAGCAATGTTTCCTATTTATCTCAGAACCAATCTAAACTAGGTACTTCAGTTTCTCCAGGCTATTCAGGTACTGTATTTGAACCTATCGATGCTTTTAAAGGAGACGTTGCCAGAATGATCCTGTATTTTGTAACAAGATATGAAGATAAACTTCAAGGTTTCACTTCAGGGGGAATGCTTGGAAATACAGCATTTCCAGGGCTACAGGCTTGGGCTTTGAATCAATATTTAGCTTGGAATGCAATGGATCCTGTATCTCCGGAAGAAATTGCAAGAAACAACGCTTCTTATACCTACCAGGGAAACAGAAATCCATTTATTGACCATCCAGAATATGTTGCCCAAATCTGGGGGACTCCGGTTGTAGATACACAGGCACCAACAGCTGCAACAAACATTGTGGCCAACAATCCTACTTCAAACTCTATCGCAGTAAGCTGGACAGCTGCTACTGACAATATAGGAGTAACTTCTTATCAGGTTTATGGAAATGGTACTCTAAGAGCTACCGTTTCAGGTACAACTACTTCTACTGTTGTATCAGGATTATCTCCATTGACTCAATATACATTCTATGTAATTGCGAAAGACGCTGCAGGAAACTCTTCTCCACAAAGCACAACTGCTACTGAAACTACTCTTGACGGACCCGCAGGAGGCGGAAGCTGTGGAACTGAAGACTTCAGCACAATGTTGGATGGATCATCATTAGCATCTCAATATGCAACAAGAACATGGACAAACAACAATATAACATGGACCGCTACATTAGCAAGAACTGACGAAACCATCAATGGCAAAGCAGTTTGTACTCAAAAAGGGATTTTAACAAGTTCCGTTATTTCAGGAGGAGTTCAGACATTAACATTGACAACCCAAAGAAAGTACAGCGGGAATAATGGCAGCCTAAATGTCTTAGTAAATGATGTTGTGGTTGGAACTATTCCTTACAGCACTACCGTAACAACAACTCCGATAAATGTAAATGTAAGTGGTGATGTTACTATTAAAATTGTAAATCCAAACAATGACAGAGTTGCTATGGATGACCTTAGCTGGACGTGCGCTACTTCATTGGCAACCTTGGAAACTAAAAAAGACAAATCAGAATTCACCATCTACCCTAACCCGGTAAGAAATAATGAGCTATTTGTAAAAGGAGAAAACCTGAGCAAAGTTTCAAAAGCTGATATCTATGATCTTTCCGGAAAATTGATTGAAACGATCTCAAATCCTTTCAGACATTCAAATAAAATCAACCTTAAAGGTCTTGTAAAAGGAACTTACATTCTGAAAACAGATAATTTCTCTACTAAATTTATTGTAGATTAATTATTAAAAAATATTTCAAATCAAAGGCCGGATTTATCCGGTCTTTTTTTTATTTTTGATCTATGGATTCCAATAAAAAATTAGGATTGATAGGACGAAATATTTCTTATTCTTTTTCTAAAAAATTCTTCGAAAATAAGTTTCAAAAGCTTATGCTGAAAAACTTCTCTTACGATATTTTTGATCTGAAAGAAATCAATGAAGTGGAAAACCTTTTTTCTTCTCCGGAACTTCTAGGATTCAATGTTACCATTCCTTATAAAGAGAAAATAATTGATTATCTTGATGAGTTAAGCGATGAAGCAGAAAAAATAGGTGCTGTGAATTGTGTTCTTATTCAGGATGGCAAAAAAAAAGGTTATAATACCGATGCTTTCGGATTTGAAAAGACCTTGCTTTTGCACAAAACACCTTCACAGGACAAGGCACTTATTCTGGGAAATGGAGGGGCTGCCAAAGCTGTCAAATATGCATTGGATAAACACAACATTCCTTCTATAACAATTTCCAGAAGTACTGAAATCAACTTTGAAAACCTGGATAAAGAAACTGTTGCAGAACATAAAATAATCATTCAATGTACACCAGTAGGTACTTTTCCAAATGTTAAAGACTGTCTTAATTTTCCTTTTGACGGACTTTCTTCTGAGCATCTGGTTATTGATCTGATTTACAATCCTAATTACACCCAATTCATCATCAATGCCTCTGAAAAAGGAGCAAAGACAGTCAACGGATATTATATGCTTGAACAACAAGCAGAAAAAGCTTGGGAAATTTGGAATTTTCAAAAAAAATAACATAAATTAGTACTTTAATTGGCCTTAAAGCTATATATAAAGGATATTAACGCCACTCACATAAAAGATTTGCTATGACTACAGAAAACAATCTTTCTGAAAACGAAGAAAAGAAAATTCCTAACGAAGTATCTCAGGACCCATCAGAAAACGCAGTTTCTCATGATGCAAACCAACATGAAGAGGATACAGAGCACGTGGAAGAACATGAAGAGGAAGAAATTTCCCTTGCTGATGCTTTAAAGGAAATGGAAAAAATCATCAACACTCCCAACGCAGGTGAAAACTTCAAAAGATTCAGCCAGCTGAAAGAGAAAGCAAGTCATTATATTCATGATGAAGTGGAGGATAAAAAACATGAATATATAGAAGGAGGAAACCCTGTTGAAAGCTTCAGCTATGAACATCCTTCTCAAGCTAAATATTCTGCTTTGGTTAATATTTTCAGAGAAAAGCATGACGATTTCCAGAAAGGACAGGAAGAAGAGCAGAAGAAAAATCTTGAGCACCGTCAAAGCATTATCGAAAGACTTAAAAATCTATACACAAGTTCCGAACCGGGAATCAACCTTTTCAAATCCATCCGTGAAATTAAAGAAGAATGGTCAAAAGCCGGACAGGTTGCCAAATCTGAATTCAAAATTCTTAACAATAATTATTTTCACCACCTGAATCAATTTTATCAGATGCTGGATCTAAACAAAGAATTCCTGGAGCAAGAGTACAGCCATAATCTTGAAAAAAGAGAGCATATTATTGCCCGCGCTAAAGAACTGGAAAATGAACCGGTGATTCAGAAAGCTTTAAATGAGCTTCAGTACCTTCATAAACTTTGGAAAGAAGAAGCTGAGCCTGTAGCAGAAGAATTTCGTGAGAAAACATGGGAAGAATTCAAAGAGATTTCCAACAAAATTCACGAAAGAAAATCTGAACTTTCCGCATCTATTGAAAAAGAACAGGGTGTAAATCTTGAAAAGAAAAACGAGATCATTGCTGAAATCAAGAAACTTTCTGAGCCATCAGAAACTCCTAATCACAACTACTGGCAAAATGCCATCAAAAGAGTTGAAGATCTACGTTCTGAATTCTTAAAAACGGGAAGTGTACCAAGAAAATTATCCAATCAAAACTGGAATGATTTCAAAACAACCCTGAGAGGTTTCAATACAACGAAAAACAACTATTACAAATCGTTGAAAGGATCTCAGCAGGCCAATCTTGAAGAAAAATTAAAACTGATCCAGACTGCACAGGATAATATGAACAACGAAGAATGGGATATTGCCGTTCCGTTATTCAAAAAACTACAGGAAGACTGGAAAAAAATAGGCCATGTTCCAAAGAGTATGACTAATAAAATCTGGGATGAATTCCGTGATGCTTGTAACGCGTTTTTCAATAACTACAGAGAGAAAAGTAATACTTCTACCGACAACTGGAAGGAAAACTACAAGAACAAAAAAGCGCTTCTTGATGAACTGAAAGAAGTTTCCAATGAAGAAGGCAGCATCGAAAAAATTGAACAGATCAAAACTTCTTGGAATAATATCGGTAAAGTTCCGAGAGATAAAATTTCAATCAACTCTGAATTCAACAAGACATTAAGAGAGAAATTGAAAATAAACAAGATCAATGAACTTGAATTGAAAGAAGAAGGTCTGTCTGAAAACCAGCTTACCGATAAAGCAAGAAAGATCAAAAATCAAATCTCAGATCTTGAAGCAGAAATCGTAAAACTGGAAAACAACCTTTCTTTCTTCAACAAACCATCAAGAGAAAACCCTCTTTTAAGAGATACCTACAATACGATTGATGAGAAAAAAGCTCATCTGGAAACATTGAAACAAAATCTCCACACGATCATCAGCGGAGACTAATACATAACAAAATAAATAAAGGCGGAGCAAAGCAATTTGTCTTCGCTTTTTCTTTTTATACAATATGAACAACGACGAACTTTATATCAAAAGATGTATCGAACTGGCTCAAAAAGCCCTTGGCCACACTTACCCCAACCCTCTTGTAGGAAGTGTGATCGTACACAATGGAGAAATTATTGGTGAAGGATACCATCATAAAGCAGGAGAAAATCATGCAGAGATTAATGCCATCAGTTCCGTTAAAAATAAAGACCTTATTCCGGAGTCTACAATCTACGTGTCTTTGGAACCATGTGCCCACTATGGAAAAACACCGCCTTGCGCTTTAAAGATTAAAGAATTAGGCTTTAAAAAAGTAGTGATTGGCGCTATGGATTCCCATGATAAAGTGAATGGTAAAGGAAAGAAGATTATTCAGGATGCAGGAATTGAAGCCATTTCAGGAATTCTTGAAAAAAAATGTATTGAACTGAACAAAAGATTTTTCACCTATCATGAAAAGAAAAGACCTTATATCATTCTAAAATGGGCAGAATCCGGTGATGGTTTTCTGGACAAAGATTTTAAACCAACCGCAGTTTCCAATACATTAGTGAATCAGTTTGTTCATCAGTTAAGAGCTGACGAGCATGCTATTTTAGTAGGAACCCAAACCGCTTTACATGATAATCCAAGTCTTACGGTAAGAAATGCTGAAGGTGTAAACCCTGTAAGAATTCTGATTGATTTTGATTTAAAAGTTCCTTCTCATTTTAATATTTACAATACTGAAGCAAAAACCTTGGTTTTAAATTCTATGAAGGAAGGCACCGAAGGACATATTCAATTCATTAAAATCGATAAGAATAAGTTCCTGCCCGAACTTATGGAAGCTTTGTATAAAGAACAGATACAGTCTGTCATTATTGAAGGCGGCCGGTTTACCCTTCAGCAGTTTATCAATGCTGAACTTTGGGATGAAGCGATGATCATTAAAAATGAAAACCTAAAGCTTGAAAACGGAACAAAAGCTCCGGAATTCAACCATACAGCTGTAAAAACTGAAACATTCAGAGATAATACAATTTCATTCTTTAGAGCAAAATAAAACCATTTTATCACCGTCAAATGAAATAATTTCTTTACTTTAGTTTTACAAAAAAAATTAATACTATGAAAAATCTAAAGAAAGTTTCAAGACAGGACTTGAAAACAGTTCAGGGTGGTATCGCTCCTCAATGCTGTTCTTACTATCCACCTTCATTACAAAACTGCTGTGCAACTCCTTCAAGTATGAGCTGCCCACCACCTTGGGTAGAAGGAACATTCCCATGCTAATATTATCAATCAAACAAAAAATGTTATCATGAAAAATTTGAAAAAGGTATCCAGAGCCAATATGAAAACCATTAAAGGAGGTATTTTTGTAACCTGTACGCTGCCTAATGGCGAGCCTACAAGATGTAGAGACAGATGCCCTCAGGATTTCTGTGGTCCAACAAGCTATATGTGCCTGATCCCAATGGATCTGTGCGGAGAAGTAATGTAAGAGATTAATTTTACATTAAAAAAGATAAGCCGTCAAATTTTGACGGCTTAATTTATGATTATGATGCAGAATAGTAAAGCATTTAATATTTTTGCATAAACAAAGCAGGAACTCCAATGACGTTTGAGTACAAAACCATAGAAAAACCCATAGAAAATACTCTTTTAAAAGAAAAAGGAAGCAAGTTTATCGGATTTGCTTACCCGGTTACCAATGAAAAAGAATTAAAGAGTGCACTGGAGAAAGTGAGAGAAGAACATCCAAAGGCTACACACCACTGCTATGCCTTCAGAATGGGTTTAAATGGTGAAAACTATCGTGCCAATGATGATGGTGAACCCTCCGGAAGTGCTGGATTACCTATTTATAACCAACTGCTGGCTCATGAAATCACAAATATTCTTGTTATTGTCGTCCGTTATTATGGCGGAACCAAGCTGGGGGTTTCAGGATTGGTAAAGGCCTATAAGGAATCTGCAAAAATCACACTGGAAGAAGCTAATATCATTACCAGAGAACTGGAAGCTGAAGTTGAGATTCAGTTTAACTTCAATCAGCAGAACACCATCTTCACTCTGCTTTCAAAATTTGACGCTAAGGTTTTGAATTTCGATGCGAATGAAAACTGCATTCTGACAGCCTCTTTGAAACTTGCGCAAAAAGAAAGCATCTCAGAAAAGCTTTCTGAGATGCAATATGTTTCATTTGAATTTAATGATTAATCCCTTCTTCCACCAAGAAGTAAAGATCCCCAGTAGAGAAGCTGTGCAAGAGAACCTAAAGCTGCAACAACATACGTTCTTGCTGCCCATTTTAAGCTATCCTGTACACCTACAAACTCTTCCGCAGTTACAGTTCCGGTATCTTTAAGCCATTTCATAGCTCTGTTACTTGCATCATATTCCACGGGAAGGGTTACAAAAGCAAAAAGCGTAGTCATTGCGAACATGGCTACCCCAATGGCAAGAACCGTAGTATTTCCATTTGGATTCTCAATTGTTCTTGATGCAGCCATTACAGCAATACCTGCAATAAGGACAAACTGCATCAGATTGGAACTTATATTAACAATAGGAACCAGTTTTGAACGTAAATTCAACATAGAATATCCTACCGCATGTTGTACAGCGTGCCCACATTCATGAGCTGCAACTGCCGCTGCCGCCGCATTTCTCTGCATATAAACTCCTTCAGAAAGATTGACTGTTTTATCTGCCGGATTATAGTGGTCCGTCAACTGCCCGGGAACAGATATTACCTGAACATCATTGATCCCGTTGTCTCTCAACATTTTTTCTGCTACTTCTTTCCCCGAAAGTCCGTTTCGAAGGTGTACATTGGAATAATATTCAAATTTAGATTTCAACCTGGAAGAAACCCACCAGCTCACCAGCATCGAAATACCAATAATGATATAATAACCTATCATTTTTTATAAATTTTGTGTTTACTTTTTACCCATAATGATGTAAAAACTGTGCCAAAGTATAAGATAATATTATTTATATTTGTCACTAAATCACCATCAAAAGTTATGTCTAAGGTTTCAATTATTGAAGTAAAAACAGCCGATCAACTCAAACAATTCGTAAAATTCCCGATGGATTTGTACAAAAATAATCCGTACTATGTCCCATCCTTTATAAAAGACGAAATGAAAATCTGGGATCCCAAAGAAAATCCGGCTTTACAGTATTCGGAATCCAGACAGTTTTTGGCAACAAAAGACAGTAAGGTGGTTGGCAGAATTGCAGTAATCATTAATCATAAAGAAGAAAGAGAACTAGGAATTAAAAAAATCCGTTTTGGATGGATCGACTTTATTGATGATGCTGAAGTTTCAAAGGCACTTATTCAAAAAGCCATTGATTATGCCAAAGAAAAAAACATTGACAAAATTGAAGGCCCCATGGGTTTCACCAATCTTGATAAGGCAGGAATGCTGACAATGGGATTTGATAAACTGGCAACGATGATTGGAATCTACAATCATGAATATTATCCAAAACATCTTGAAAATTTAGGTTTAACCAAAGAAAAGGAATGGGTAGAATATGAAATGAATTTTCCAAAAGTACTTCCGGAAAAAGTTGAAAAGTTCAGCGGTTTGATTGCTCAAAAATACAAACTGAGTGTTCTTAACTTCAAATCAAAAGAAGAAATCCTTCCTTATGTAGAACCTATGTTTAAGCTTTTAGATGAAACTTATAAACATCTTTCTACGTATACTCCTATTTCAGATGAGCAGATCAAAACATACAGAGAAAAATATTTTCCTTTCATCAATAAGAACTATGTAATCTGTGTGGTAGATGAAAATCAGCAGCTGGTTTCATTTGCTATCACAATGCCATCCTATTCTAAAGCTCTGCAGAAATCAAAAGGGAAGTTATTTCCATTCGGCTGGTGGCATTTTTTACAGGCTGGAAAAAAGAATGACCGTGCCAATTTTTATCTTATCGGTATTCATCCGGAATATCAAAGACGTGGAGTGACAGCTATTATTTTTAAAGAAATTTTTGTAAGGTTTACCAGCATGGGAATTGATTTTGCGGAAACCAACCCTGAACTGGAAGAAAACAAAAGCGTTCAGGTTCTTTGGCAGGATTACGACCCTGTGAACCATAAGAGAAGAAGAACATACTCAATGGAGATGAACAAGTAATATTGCATTTATACAATATAAAAGCAATCCTACAACTCTAAATTTTTGAACTTTATGAAACCACAACTCATCATTTTTGCCATTTTAATCGTTGGATTTATCAGTTACAACCTCTTTTTCCAATCACCGGATGACAGAACAAATACGGTAATCAATATTACCTTTGCCAGTATTCTTTTTGGTTACATTTCATTTATGGCTTATATCCTTTTGAAAAAAATGAAGAAATAACTAAGAAAACAGCCGTTTACAAGCCTTCTAGTAATCAAAACCTTACCTTATTAAAGAAATCACAAGTATCCCGATTGAACTTCATTAAGCATTTTCCTCTGTACTTACTACAAAAAATGGGGAAAAATATGCTTAAAAAATAATGACAAAATGCTAATTTTTATTGATTCTAAATTACTGATTTAGCTCATTTTCATCCCACTTTTAAGCTGATTAATTTCATGCTTTCTTGTTTATTCGCTAAATTTGCAAATTGAGATAATAATGCAAAAATGAATTTACCTGAAAGTTATATTCCAATCCTTATCCAGGCTGGTGTAGCAGTAGGATTTGTAGCTGTTTCTTTGCTTGGGGCACATTTCTTGGGTCCACAACAGAAAAAAGGAGACTCTGTAAAAAACCAAAGCTGGGAATGTGGAGTTCCTGTAGAAGGAAATGCCAGAACACCGTTTTCTATCAAGTACTTCCTGACTGCGGTATTGTTTGTCCTATTCGATATTGAAATCGTATTCTTTTATCCTTACGCTGTAAACTTCAGAGAATTTGGTATGGAAGGATTCCTTGCTGTACTTACATTCGTTGCGATATTCTTCGTGGCGTTTTTCTATGTCTGGAAACGCGGAGCGCTGGATTGGGATAAATAAATTTTAACATTAAAAGATTGAACAGTTTAATCGTTAAAATGACCAATGATTGAATTTTAATGCTTTAGTCTTTAAATATTTAACAAAAGAAAATGTCAGATAAAAAACCAGTAATAAGAACAGATGCACCTGCTCCCGAAGGATATGAAGGAGAAGGGTTTTTCGCAACAAAACTGAGCAGTGTAATCGGGATGGCAAGAAAGTTTTCACTTTGGCCGTTACCATTTGCTACCTCTTGTTGTGGTATTGAGTTTATGGCTACCCTGAACCCTACTTATGATGCTTCAAGATTTGGTATGGAAAGAAACTCTTTCTCTCCAAGACAAGCAGATATGCTGATGGTTTGCGGAACTATATCAAAGAAATTAGGACCTGTCCTGAAAGAAGTGTACACTCAGATGGCTGAGCCAAAATGGGTGGTAGCAGTTGGAGCTTGTGCTTCCAGCGGTGGTATTTTTGATACATATTCTGTACTTCAGGGAATTGATAAAATTATTCCGGTAGACGTATATGTTCCCGGATGCCCTCCAAGACCTGAACAGATCATTGAAGGAGTAATGCAGGTACAAGCTCTTGCAGAAAGCGAAAGCATCAGAAGAAGAGATATGCCTGAATATCAGAAATTATTAGATTCTTACAACATAAGCAACTAAACGGAAATGACAAACGAATTTGTATTAGAAGCAATCACAAGAGAATTTCCGGAATCTGTCATTTCAAGCTCAGAACCTTATGGAATGCTGACGATTGAAGTGAAGAAAGATGATATTAAGAAAATCATTCACTATCTGAAAGATTCATCACTGGAATTTAACTTCCTTACGGATATCTGTGGTATTCATTATCCTGAATTCCCTGAAAAGGAAATTGGTGTTGTCTACCATTTGCATAATATGATGGCCAATTTCAGATTACGTCTGAAAATCTTCATGTCCAGAGAAAATATTGAGGTAGACTCTCTTGTAGAGCTATACGCAGGAGCAAACTGGATGGAAAGAGAAACGTATGATTTCTATGGGATTAAATTTAAAGGACATCCGGATCTTAGACCTATTTTGAATATGGAAGATCTGGGATACCACCCAATGTTGAAGGAATATCGACTTGAAGACGGTACAAGAACCGACAAGAACGATAGTATGTTCGGAAGATAAAAATATAATGCAATAAGCAATAAGCAGTAAGCATTTAGCTTAAAGCCTATAGCCTATCGCCTAAAGCATTTAAATTATGAAAGATAACTCATTATCTAATATACTAAACCAGTACGAAAGTAAGGAACAGATTGACGGACAATTATATACCCTGAATCTGGGACCTACCCACCCTGCTACTCACGGGATTTTCCAGAATATCTTAACGATGGACGGAGAAAGAATCCTTCATGCAGAGCAAACAGTAGGATATATCCACAGAGCATTTGAGAAAATTTCTGAAAGAAGAAACTATTCTCAAATCACTACCCTTACAGACCGTATGAATTACTGTTCTGCACCCATCAATAACTTAGGCTGGCACATGACAGTAGAAAAGCTGATTGGCGTAAAAGTTCCAAAACGTGTAGACTATATGCGCGTTATCTTGATGGAACTTGCAAGAATCGGTGACCACCTGATCTGTAACGGAGTAACCGGAATGGACTCAGGAGCTATTACAGGTCTTACTTACATGTTCATCGAAAGAGAACGTATTTATGACATGTATGAGCAGATCTGCGGAGCCAGAATGACAACCAATATGGGAAGAATCGGAGGATTTGAAAGAGATTTCACTCCTAAGTTTCATGAGTTATTAAAAGACTTCCTGAAAACTTTCCCTCCAAGATTCAAAGAATTCTGTACCTTGTTAGAAAGAAACAGAATTTTCATGGACAGAACCATCGGTACGGGAGCTATTTCTGCCGAAAGAGCATTAAGCTATGGTTTCACAGGTCCAAACTTACGTGCAGCAGGTGTAGATTATGATGTAAGAGTTGCACAGCCTTATTCCTCATACGAAGATTTCGACTTCATTATTCCTGTAGGAACTTCAGGAGATACCTACGACCGTTTCATGGTTCGTCAACAAGAAATCTGGGAATCAATCAAAATTATCAAACAAGCATACGAAAATCTTCCGGAAGGCCCATTCCATGCGGATGTTCCTGATTTTTATCTTCCTGAAAAGGCAGATGTTTATCAGAAAATGGAAGCATTGATCTACCATTTCAAAATTGTAATGGGAGAAACTGATGTACCGAAAGGAGAAGTTTATCATGCTGTAGAAGGTGGAAACGGAGAATTAGGGTTCTATCTTGTGAGTGACGGAGGAAGAAGTCCTTACAGACTTCACTTCAGAAGACCATGCTTCATCTACTATCAGGCATACCCTGAAATGATTACAGGTTCTGTAATTTCAGATGCCATTGTAACAATGTGTAGTATGAATATTATTGCGGGAGAATTAGACGCATAACTGGAATTATAAATTTTGAATTATAAATTATAAATTGATTTTAGACCGTTATTCAGTTAGAATTTAAAATCTAAAATCTAAAATTTCAAAAATGAGCGAAACAATAGCTTTTAAACCGGAAAGTTTAGCACAGGTACACAAAATTATCGCAAGATATCCTGAAGGAAGACAAAAATCTGCTCTTCTTCCTGTACTTCACTTGGCACAGAAAGAATTCGGAGGATGGTTAGATGTTCCTGTGATGGATTATGTTGCCGGACTATTAAGTATCCAGCCGATCGAAGTATATGAAGTGGCTACTTTCTATACCATGTTTAATATGAAGCCGGTAGGTAAATATGTGTTGGAAGTTTGTAGAACAGGACCTTGTATGGTTTGTGGAAGCGAAAAAATTCTGGATCATATCAGAACCAAACTGAATATTAAAGACGGAGAAACTACTGAAGATGGTATGTTTACATTAAAGCCAGCTGAATGTCTTGGAGCATGTGGATATGCACCAATGCTGCAGCTTGGAAAATTCTTTCATGAAAATTTAACGATAGAAAAAGTAGATGAAATCCTTGATCTTTGCAGACAGGGACAAGTTGCTTTAGACTAAATAAATTTTAACAAATTAAAAATAGCATAAGTTAGACGCCAAAAGCCAATAGCTGACCGCTAAAAGCATAATAAACAATGAGTAAAAAACTTTTACTTAAAGACGCACATATAGAAGGTATTCGCTACTTTGAAACATACCGTAAACAGGGAGGTTACACAGCAGCTGAAAAAGCCTTGAAGATGACTCCTGACGAAATTCTTGAAGAAGTAAAAGCTTCAGGACTGAGAGGTCGTGGTGGAGCTGGATTCCCAACAGGAATGAAATGGAGCTTTTTGGCAAAGCCTGAAGGTGTTCCAAGACACCTTGTTGTGAATGCAGATGAATCTGAACCTGGAACATTCAAGGACAGATACCTGATGGAGTTCCTTCCTCATTTATTGATCGAGGGAATGCTAATTTCTTCTTACTGTTTAGGTTCCAATACTTCTTATATCTACATCCGTGGAGAATATTCATGGATTCCGGATATCCTTGAAGAAGCGATTGAAGAAGCTAAAGCAGCAGGATTTTTAGGTAAAAATATTCTAGGAACTGGTTTCGATCTTGAAATCTATGTACAGAGAGGTGGTGGAGCATACATCTGTGGTGAAGAAACTGCATTGCTGGAATCCCTTGAAGGAAAAAGAGGTAACCCAAGATTAAAACCGCCATTCCCGGCTGTAAAAGGTCTTTGGGAAAGACCAACGGTGGTAAACAATGTTGAGTCTATCGCGGCAATTGTTCCAATCATTGATATTACAGGTGCTGAATATGCTAAAATAGGTGTTGGAAGATCTACAGGTACAAAATTGATTTCTGCTTGTGGAAATATCAACAAACCTGGTGTATACGAAATCGATATGACGATCACTGTAGAAGAATTCATCTATTCTGATGAATATTGCGGTGGTATTAAAGACGGTAAAAAATTAAAGGCGTGTATTCCTGGAGGAAGTTCTGTTCCGATTGTTCCGGCTAATTTATTACTGAGAACAGTGAACGGAGAGCCAAGATATATGAACTATGAATCATTAGCCGATGGTGGTTTTGCTACCGGAACCATGATGGGTTCAGGAGGTTTCATCGTTTTGGATGAAGACCAGTGTATTGTAGATCACACCATGACTTTGGCAAGATTCTACAACCACGAAAGCTGTGGACAATGTACGCCTTGTCGTGAAGGAACGGGATGGATGTACAAGATTTTAAAGAAAATCGAGAAAGGAGAAGGAAAAATGGAAGATATCGATCTACTTTGGGATATCCAGAGAAAAATCGAAGGAAACACAATCTGTCCATTGGGTGATGCAGCAGCTTGGCCGGTTGCAGCAGCAATCCGTCACTTCAGAGATGAATTCGAGTGGCACATCAAAAACCCAGAATTGTCTCAGACACAAAATTATGGATTGGCACATTATGCAGATCCTATCCCGGCTGTTGAAAAGAATGCATAGGTAACATGAAAAAATTATTGGTTGTCGGCTTAATGATGTCGAATCTTGTATTTGCACAGAACAAGAAGAGTGATACTGCAACTTATAACAGATCCGTTGAAGAGGATTTGTCATATCTAGTGAGTGAGAAACAGCAGATTAAAGCTGAAAAAAAGGAAAAACCTTTACCATTAAGCAAAAAAGGTCAGGTTTTCGTATTTTATGGATGGAACAGAGCTGCTTATAGCAATTCCGACATTCATTTTACAGGAAACGGATACGATTTTCAATTGAATAATGTAACCGCACAAGACAGACCTACAAAATTTGGAATCGTTTATTTTGATCCAAGCTGGTTTACTGTAACACAGTATAATTTCAGAATAGGATATTTCATTAAAGACAATTTAGCTCTGGTACTGGGAATAGACCACATGAAATATGTAATGGATCAGAACCAGACAGTAGGTTTCAAAGGTCATATTTCAGATCCTGAATATGCAGCAATGGTTCAAAACGGGCAGGTAAACCTGGCAGATGAGAAGTTCCTTACTTTTGAACATACAGATGGACTTAATTATGAAAACTTAGGTCTTGAGAAGTACAAAAATCTTGTTCACAAAAAAAATATAGATTTAGTATGGTCTTATGGAGCCGGAATCGGATTTATGTTTCCGAAAAGTAATGTGAAACTTTTTGGTAATGAAAGAAGTGACCGCTTTCACGTTGCAGGTATGGGAACTGATATCAGATCCAGTCTTAACTTGGTATTCTGGAAAAACTGGATGCTGAGATTAGAAGGAAAAGCCGGTTATATTAATATGTGGGATATTAAAACTACATTAAATAATAAACCAGACAAAGCACGTCAGGATTTTGTTTTCGGACAGGTTCTGGGAGGAATTGGATATACATTTAATACAAAGAAATATAAATAACAAAGCCTATTGCTTAACGCATAAAGCTTAAAGCATATCATATGAGCGAAGAAGTTAAAAAATTCACAATAACTATAGACGGACAGACTACCGAAGTTCTGCCTGGTACTTCTATCTTGGAAGCTGCTAGACAAATCGGTGGAAAATCTGTACCTCCTGCAATGTGTTACTACAGCAAACTAGAAACCAGTGGAGGTAGATGTAGAACTTGTCTGGTAGAAGTTTCTAAAGGATCTGAAGCAGATCCGCGTCCTATGCCAAAATTAGTAGCAAGCTGCAGAACTAATGTAATGGACGGTATGGAGGTAAAAAACCTTACTTCTGAGAAAGCGCAGGAAGGAAGAAAAGCGGTTACCGAATTCTTATTGGTAAATCACCCGCTAGACTGTCCTGTATGTGATCAGGCAGGAGAATGCCACCTTCAGGATCTTGGTTATGAGCATGGTGTAGACAGTACAAGAACAGAATTCGAAAGAAATACTTACGAAGCTGATGATCTTGGACCGAACATCAAATTAAATATGAACCGCTGTATTCTTTGTGCAAGATGTGTACTGACAGCTAACCAGCTTACAGAAACAAGAGAACACGGTATCCTTTTCAGAGGAGATCACGCTGAAATTTCAACGTATTTAAATAAAGCTTTAGACAATGACTTCATTGGAAACGTTATCGACGTTTGTCCTGTAGGAGCATTGACAGACAGAACAGCTCGTTTTGCAAGCAGAGTATGGTTTACAAAACCTATGAATGCTTCTTGTAAATGTGATAAATGTTCAGGAAAAGCTTTAGTATGGATGAAGGGTGATGAGATTGTAAGAGTAACTGCAAGAAAAGACCAGTGGGGTGAAGTAGAAGAATTCATCTGTGATACATGTCGTTTCGAAAGAAAAGCCTTATCAGACTGGAATATCGAAGGTCCTAGACATATCGACAGACATTCTGTAATTTCATTGAACCACTACGAAAAACCAAAGGATGAACTAAGAGTTTTAGACAATCCTATGGCTAAAGAAATCAGTGAAAAAGACGAAAAATAATTTTAATAAAGACAATTAGATTTCAGACACAAGACATCAGACTTAACCTCATATCTAGTATCTGACATCTCACATCTAAAAATCTTTGCAATAAAAAAAATGGATTTACTTACATTTAAACTTATACTTGTACTAGCACTTTTCCTGCTATCACTGACGATCGCAGCCTACTCTACCTGGGCAGAAAGAAAGGTTGCCTCTATCATGCAGGATAGAATTGGTCCCAACAGAGCAGGACCTTTCGGATTGCTGCAGCCTCTTGCTGACGGTGGAAAATTCTTCTTTAAAGAAGACTTTACGCCTGCCAATGCAGAAAGATTCCTTTTCGTATTAGGACCAGCTTTGGTAATGTTTATTTCATTGATTACAGGAGCTGTGATTCCTTGGGGTAAAAGTTTAAATATTGCAGGTACTTCTTTTGATCTTCAGGTAGCAAACATTGATGTTGGTGTACTTTTCATCATCGGAATGGCTTCCATCGGGGTTTACGGAATTATGATCGGAGGTTGGGCTTCGAATAACAAATATTCATTATTAGGTGCTATCCGTGCTTCTTCTCAGATGATTTCTTATGAATTGGCGATGGGATTAGCACTTCTTTCTATCATTATGATGACAGGAAGTTTAGATTTAAAAGAAATCACTGAAAGTCAGACTACCGGAAAATTATGGGGAGTTATTCCTTGGGTTTCAGGATTAAACTGGAATATTTTCTACCAGCCGATTGCATTCCTTGTTTTCTTTGTAGCCGCTTTGGCAGAAACTAACAGACACCCGTTCGATTTACCTGAGTGTGAATCTGAATTGGTAACAGGATATTCTACAGAATACTCTTCTATGAAGTTAGGATTATATATGTTCGGAGAATATGTGAACATGTTTATTTCCAATGCTTTTATGGTTGTCCTTTTCTTTGGAGGGTATAACTATCCTGGTATTGAATGGGTAACTCAGAACTGGGGTGAAAATGCGGCAGGAATTCTGAGCGTTGTAGCATTCCTTACAAAAACAGTAATCGGAATTCTGATCTTCATGTGGATCAGATGGACACTTCCAAGATTCAGATATGACCAGTTAATGCACTTAGGATGGAAAACATTAATCCCAATGGCATTGGTAAACCTATTAATTACAGGAGCTGTAATTTTAGCATTTGCAAACTAAGAAATTTGAAAATGAGCTGATTTGAAAATTTGATAATGAAATCAAAGTTTTATCTTTAGCGTATCATATTCAATCATCAATATTAAATAATTAAGATAACAGACAAGATTAGTCTAAAATCTAATGTCTAACATCTAATATCTATAATTAAATGAAACTTACAAACAGATCAAAAGTTGTTTCCAATAAAGAAATGACCCTTGCTGAAAAAATCTACCTTCCTGCCATCTTTACAGGGATGGGGATTACATTTAAGCATGCTGTAAGAACCGTGATAAAGGGTGCTCCCGCAGTATATTCGTATCCGGAAGTACAGAAACCAAGAACCACCATCTGGAGAGGCCAGCACGTTTTGAAAAGAGACGAAGAAGGCAGAGAAAGATGTACAGCTTGTGGACTTTGTGCGGTAGCTTGTCCTGCAGAAGCCATTACGATGACTGCTGCTGAAAGAACTAAAGAGGAAAAAGGTCTTTACAGAGAAGAAAAGTATGCTTCAGTATATGAAATCAATATGCTGAGATGTATTTTCTGCGGTATGTGTGAAGAAGCTTGTCCTAAATCTGCAATCTATCTTACAGACAGATTGGTAGATGTAGAAACCAACAGAGGTTCTTTCATTTACGGAAAAGATAAATTAGTTGAAAAAATAAATGAAAGGATTGATATCACGACAAGACAATCCGAGAAACAAAAAAATGCGGTAAAATAATGGATCAGTTTTTATTTTTCTTGGTGGCGTTTTTAGCAGTGGCAAGTGCTGTATATTTTGTATTTGCAAGAAATCCTTTATATGCTATTTTGTCATTGATTGTTACGATGTTTTCAATTGCCGGAATGTACATTCTTCTCAATGCACAGTTCCTTGCAATTATCCAGATCATAGTGTACGCAGGTGCCATCATGGTACTTTTCCTTTACATCTTAATGATGCTTAACCTTAATAAAGGAGACGAAAGTAAGAAGAACAATACTTTAAAATTTGTTGGAGTTTTTACAGCAGGTATTCTTTTAGTAGGAGTATTAGGGGTTTTCAGAGGAATAAAAGATAACCACATTGTTGTTGAAAATGTAGACAGAGGAGTGGGTCTTACGAAAAATCTGGGTAGACTTTTGTTTAATGAATATGTTTTACCGTTTGAGCTTGCTTCCATCCTAATTTTGGCAGGTATTGTAGGCGCGGTATTAATCGGTAAAAAAGATTTATAAAATTATGGGAGAAGTAAATACATTTATACAAAGCGTCCCTTTGGAATACTTCATCATTCTTTCCTCAGTATTGTTCTGCTTGGGAGTAATGGGAGTATTGCTTAGAAAAAATGCTATTGTGATTCTGGGCTGTGTAGAGCTTATGCTAAATTCTGTAAACCTTTTATTGGCAGCTTTTTCAGCGTATAAAGGCAACGGCGACGGACAACTTTTAGTTTTCTTCATTATGGTGGTAGCAGCTGCGGAAGTAGCGGTAGGTCTGGCAATTATTGCTATGCTGTATAGAAATACCCGTTCTGTAGATGTGAGTATATTTAATAAATTAAGAGGATAAGAATGGAGAATCTAGTATATGCAATAGTACTTTTACCACTTTTAGGGTTTCTTATTAACGGGCTATTCGGGAAAAATCTTCCAAAAATATTCGTAGGATCTTTGGCTACTGCAGCCGTATTTGGATCTTTCTGTATTGCGGTAAGTCTTTTCATGAATTTCAATTCTGAAAGCCAGCCTGTAATTGTAAAAGCTTTTGAATGGTTTAGAGTAAATGGTGTTCAAATCAATTTTGGATTCCAGATTGATCAGCTTTCTTTAATGATGGTAATGATCATTACGGGTATCGGTTCACTGATCCACTTATACTCTATCGGATATATGAGTCATGATAAAGGATTTTATAAGTTTTTTACTTATCTGAATCTTTTCATCTTCTCCATGTTACTTTTAGTGATGGGAAGCAACTACCTTATCCTGTTCATCGGATGGGAAGGTGTAGGTCTTTGTTCTTACTTGTTGATCGGATTCTGGTATACCAACGAAGAATACGGTAAAGCGGCAAGAAAAGCTTTCATCATGAACAGAATTGGTGACCTTGCGTTATTGATCGGTATCTTCATGATTGCTTCTCAGACCAATGCTGTAGATTATCTTTCTGTAGCAGAAAACGCTTCAAAATTTGAATTAGACGGAACAGTGATTATCTTTATCACAGCGAGTTTATTCATCGGTGCTACCGGTAAATCTGCTCAGGTTCCATTATATACATGGTTACCGGATGCAATGGCCGGACCAACTCCCGTTTCTGCGTTAATTCACGCTGCAACGATGGTAACTGCAGGTATCTATTTGGTAGTAAGATCCAACTTCTTATTTACTTTAGCTCCAACAGTACAGGGAGGAATTCTATTAATCGGATTCTTAACGGCTGCTTTGGCAGGGTTCTATGCACTGCGTCAGAACGACATCAAAAAAGTATTGGCATACTCTACCGTTTCACAACTTGGATTTATGTTCATCGCTTTAGGTCTTGGAGCTTATACAACAGCTATGTTCCACGTAATGACACACGCTTTCTTTAAAGCTTTATTATTCTTAGGTGCAGGTTCTGTAATCCACGCCATGAGCAACGAACAGGATATGCGTTTCATGGGAGGTCTTAAGAAATATATTCCTCTTACCCACGCTACATTTCTTATCGGAACATTAGCCATCTCAGGTTTCCCTTTATTATCAGGGATGATCTCTAAAGACGAAATTTTAGTAGCAGCTTTCGCTAAAAACCCTATCTATTGGGTCATCTTATTTGTTTTAGCGGCAATGACTGCAACGTATATGTTCAGACTTTACTACCTGACATTCCACGGAGAATTCAGAGGTACTGAAGAACAGAAACACCACTTACATGAAAGCCCGTCAAATATGACATTACCATTGATCGTATTAGCTATTCTTTCTGTAATCGGAGGTTTTATCAACCTGCCACACTTCATCGGTCACGGGCATTATGCTAAGCTGATGGAATGGCTAAAGCCAGTTCTTACAGAACAAAGCTACAGCCAGATGGAAGCTACTCTTTCAGGAGTACCTTTCAATACTGAAATGATATTATTAGCAGCAACAATCCTGATGTTCTTCTCTGTTTGGTTCATCGTTAGAAACACTTACGTGAAAAAGAAAAAGATGGCTGTTGCAGAAGAAAGCTATACCGGATGGGAGAAACTTTCTGCTAAGAAATTATACGTTGACGAACTTTACAACGCATTGATTGTAAAAACTGTTGAAGGATTAGGACGCGGAGGAAAAATGTTTGATAAGGGTATCTTAGACCGTTTTGTAAACTTTGTAGGTGATGGTGCTGAAGACAGCGGAAAAGCTATGAAGCGTGTACAGAACGGAAATGTAGAGACATATATCCTTATCATGTCTTTAGCTGTGGGAATTATATTAATTGTTAACTTTTTATTACAATAATAATGTCTTGTTTATTATTAACATTATTACTTTTACCTCTAGTAGGTTCGGGATTAGTTTTTGCCTGGAAAAATAGTTCCAGCAAATATTTGGCGCTTGGAATCGCATTGGTACAAATGCTCCTTACGTTCTATATGCTTTCGGATTTTGATTTTAATCCGACAGTAGACAGCGTATTGCAGCATGAGATCAATTATCCATGGTCACAATTTATGAAGAGCTCTCTTCACTTCGGTGTTGACGGAATGAGCATGCTTCTTTTATTATTGACCAATATTCTGGCTCCAATCATTATTTTATCATCTTTCAACGAAAATGTAAACTACAGAAATACATTCTACGGACTGATTCTGTTGATGCAGTTTGGTCTTGTAGGAGTATTCACTTCTTTAGACGGATTGTTATTCTACATTTTCTGGGAAGTAACTTTGATTCCAATTTGGTTTATTGCCGGACTTTGGGGACAAGAGAATAAAAGGTTCGAGTTTACTACGAAATTCTTCGTATATACATTCGTTGGATCATTATTTATGTTAGCCGGATTGATCTATGTGTACAACCACTCTGCATCATTCGCTTTAACAGATTTGTATAATGCTCAGCTGAATGAAGTACAGCAGACTGTGGTATTCTGGTTTATTTTCTTTGCTTTTGCAGTGAAATTACCAGTATTCCCTTTCCATACATGGCAGCCTGACACGTATACCTACTCTCCTACTCAGGGATCCATGTTATTATCAGGGATCATGCTGAAGATGGCAATATATGGTGTAATGCGTTATTTACTTCCAATCACTCCGCTTCCGATAGCAGGGATTTCCGGACAAATTGTGATTATTCTTGCCATCGTAGGAATTGTTCACGGTGCTTTGATCGCTATTATCCAAACGGATATGAAGAGAATCATTGCGTATTCATCTTTCTCTCACGTAGGATTGATGGTAGCAGGGATCTTCGCTTCTGCGGTAGTTACTCTTAGAGGAACTTTCAATGTGGAAGGAGCTGAAGGAGCATTGGTACAGACTTTTGCCCACGGTATCAACGTAGTAGGATTATTCTACTGTTGTGATATTTTATACAAGAGATTTAAATCAAGAGACATCAGACAAATGGGTGGTTTAGCTAAAGTAGCTCCTAAGTTTGCTGTATTGTTCCTGATCATTATATTAGGTTCAATGGGAGTTCCATTGACCAATGGATTCATCGGAGAATTTATTTTGTTGAAATCAGTATATGATTTTAACGGAACAGCAGCAGTAATTGCTGGTCTTACGGTAATTCTTTGTGCGGTGTATTTATTGAGATTCTACGGAAAAGCAATGTTTGGAGAAGGAGATGAAGCCGTTTTAAGTACAGCAAAAGATTTATCAGCGGTAGAATTTTCTGTATTGGCAAGTTTAGCGGTTTTTGTGATTTTACTAGGTATTTTCCCACAACCGGTAATCGACATGGTGAGTAGTTCGGTGAAGTTTATCTACCAATCAATGGTAAGTTAATTTGATATTTTAAGAAATGAGTGTTTTAATTATTGTTTTCCTAACGGCAGTTATTGCGTTATTTTCAGGAGTTTTTGAACAAGGAAAATTCGCAAGATACATTGGGATTTTGGGATTAATCATTGCATTGTATGTAAGTTTTATGCCGGAATGTTCGTTCTTCGACCATTACAAGCATATGTACGAGTACAGTGACAATACCGCATTATTCACTAAAATATCAATCGTAACAACTTTATTATTATTCTTTCTGGGAGGTTTTGCGTTCAGCAATCACAGAAGCCACCAGTCAGAATTATATGCATTGATGCTATTTGCATTATGTGGAGGGATCATCCTTTTCGGATATCAGAACTTAGTGACGATGTTCTTAGGAGTTGAAATCCTTTCTATTCCATTATATGTAATGGCTGGAGCTAACAAAACTGATCTGAGATCCAACGAAGCTTCTATTAAATATTTCCTTATGGGTGCATTTGCAACAGGTTTCTTACTGTTCGGAATTGCGTTCATCTACGGAAGTGCAGGAAGTTTTGATCTTTATAAGATTCATGATTTCGGAGTAGCCAATTCTGGGAATGTAATGTTCATCTTAGGAGTATTACTGATTCTTTGTGCATTGGCATTCAAGGTAGCTTTAGCACCTTTCCACATGTGGAGTCCTGATGTATATGCAGGCTCTCCTTCACTGATCACAGCTTTCATGGCGAGTGTGGTAAAAATCTCAGGATTCTTTGCCCTATTCAGATTGATGACGCTTGGTTTCACTGGAGTGACTCATGAGTGGATCAACGTTTTAGGAGTATTCTTAATCATTACATTACTTTTAGCAAACGTTATGGGTCTTGCTCAGACAAATGCAAAAAGAATGTTGGCCTACTCTTCAGTATCTCACGCAGGATATATCGGATTGGTATTCTTCGGAATGACAAGCCTTTCTACATATAACCTGGCGTTCTATTTATTTGCTTATTCTTTATCTACAGTAGGTGTTTTCATGTGTCTGATCTGGGTAGAGAAATTAAAGAGAGAAACTTCTTTCGGAGCATTCAAAGGATTGGCAAAAACTGAACCTTTATTAGCAACAGCGGCAACAATCTCCATGCTTTCAATGGCAGGAGTTCCGCTAACAGCTGGTTTTATGGGGAAATTTGCTTTATTCTCCCAGGCTATGAACGGTGCTGCTTTCTTAGTATTGGTAGCTGTTTTAGGTTCCGCCCTATCCATCGCTTACTATTTAAGACTGATTATCGCGATGTTCTTCTTTAAAGAATCAACATTCAAATCATCAGAAAAAGTAACCCTTACTTACAATATCATTGCAGTAGTTGTTATTGCTTTGATTATCATCCTTGGAGTTTTCCCGGATTTATTTGCAAGAATGTTCGGATTGTAAAATCCGAACCCTATAATATCAAAAGCACAACTTTTCAGTTGTGCTTTTTTATGATTAATAATCTGGTTATCTGTCTTACTAAAAAACAACAACGAATTACAAAATACGTTGCAAAATAGCCCAAAGCATATGCAAATTATATACAATAAAATAAAATTTACAGACTAACAATATTCTGCTTTTTTCATAACTTTACTTTAAATTTCTCAGCTCTTGTCTAATCTCTATAAAAAAGACTCTCCTTTTCAGGTTTATATATCATTCAAAAAATATTTGGATGTTCTGGAACATATCCGATATAACGACAGATTGGAATATAGAGCTAACTATGCAGAGTCTCTGATCGAGAGCACCAGAAATTTTAAAGAGCTCAGAGATGGCTTTCAGGACACCGCTTTTCTGGAGCAGCACGAAGACCTCATCAGGCTTCTTCTTGCAGATCTTTTCCCGACAGGGCTTACAAAAAACGAAATAAAAGCGGCGAGCATTCCTCTTTCCAACATTACGTTCAATTATACAGAAAGATTTCAAGACATCCTTAAAGATGCCGGAAAAGACTTCGAAATAGAACTCAGGAACATTACAGACAATGAGTTTTATGTGTTCTGCTGCTGCCTTATTCTTCAGAGCTATTTTAAAAAAGATATTAGAAGTACCATTCCGTTTTATTATGATATTCCCAACAAACAGGGAATCATGAAACATTATAAAATTACGGTCAATTCAGATTTTACTGAAATTAACCCTACAGAAGAGGCGAAAATTCCATCTGATGATATTTTAGATATGCTTCTGGAAAATCTGGATGATTTTAAATTGTGGAAAAAATATTTCCCCTCACAATCCTGGATACTGAAAGGCTTTACGATTATTTCATTGGTAGACTGCACCTCTGAAGTAGCACTTTCCGATCTTAAATCCAGCATGATAGAAATTGATCCTGAAGATTTAAATCCTAATGAAAATCTGACGGAAATTTTCAAATCTTATTTTGACGTTTCGGAATTGAGTTTCGGACTGATGACTTTTAATAAGAAAGAACAGAAACTGGATAAACTCCCTATTTATGAGAGCCTTTTGACCAATCATATTCTGGATTTCTGGATCAACGCTTTTGACGAAGATACGCGTAAGAGTACGTTTAATAATTTAAATCACAATTCAAAACCGGTGGTTGTTTCCAACGTAAACAACCTGGATGAAAATGTAAAGCAGCTTCCTTCTTTTAGCATTTTAAAGGATAATAATGTCAATAGTTTCATGGTAATTCCTATCATGAAAGATGGTGAGCTCCTTGCCATCATGGAATTTACTTCTCCTATTGCCGGAAGTTTCAATGGTTTAAAGCTTAAAAAACTGGAGTTTTTCACGGATATGGTTCTTTTCTCTCTGAACAGGTTCTATTTTGAGAAAAACTATCAGATAGAAGCTATTATTCAACGTGAATATACAACCATCCACGACAGTGTGGTGTGGAAATTCAGGAATGAAGCTGAAAAATATTTCACAGCATCTCTTGGTAAGAAAATATATACATTAAAGCAGATTGCCTTTAAAAATCTTACTCCACTGTTTGGTGTTTCAGATATCCGTTCTTCTTCTGAAAAGCGTTATAATCTGATGCTGCAGGATCTTAATCAGCAAATTGAATGGCTGAATGAGATTTTTGTATTGACAAATTCTGATTCTGAGAAATTTCTGCTGGCACTGGATGTTTTTGAAAATGAACTGAACAATGAGATCAAAGCTGATACGGAACAACGTTTTCAAAGATTATTAAGGGAAGAAATTCATCCTTTTTTACAGGGAAAGCTGGAAATAAGAACCTCAAGAGAAATAAAAGCGAAGATCAAAGACTATTTTGCCCATATCTTTACGCCTACTGACCTGTTTTATCATCACAGAAAAAACCTGGACGATTCTATCACCCTGATCAACCGAAAACTGGCAGATATGCTGGATGAAAGCCAGATAAAAGCGCAGGAAATCTTCCCGCATTATTATGAAAGATTTAAGTCTGACGGTGTAGAGCATAATCTGTACATAGGACCTTCCATCGCTCCTGAGCTTCATTATACCTCAAAAGTTGTTCATAAACTAAGATACTGGCAGCTGAAAACCATCTGTAAAATGGAACTTGAATTTCAGTCGTTCAAAAAATATCTTCCTGTACAGCTGGATATCGCTTCGCTGATTTTTGTGTATAATGAAAAAATAGACATCCGCTTCAGAATGGATGAAAAACGCTTTGATGTAGACGGAGCGTATAATTCCTATTACGAAATTATCAAAAAACGTCTGGATAAGGCACATGTCAAAGATTCTTCTGAGCGCATCACTGCACCCGGAAAAATCACCATCGTCTATTTCGGAATGGAAAATCAGAAAGAATACCTTGACTATATTTCAAAGCTTCAGAAAAAAGGAGTTCTACAAAATGATATAGAATTCTTAAGAGTAGAGGATCTCCAGGGAATTACAGGATTGCTGGCATTGAGGGTTTCTTTTACACTTCCGCAGGAATAGAAAATCCGGAATATACATCCCGGATGATTATTTATCGTTTTTCTTCAATAAAAATACTGATTTCAAATTCCTGTTTTACAGGATATTTATAAACTTTAGCAGAATACCAGTTATCTAGTTCTTTTGATTGAAATAAACGTTCTATTTCTTTCTTTGAAGCTTCATCTGTATACCTTATGAAATCAATTTTTTCAATAGTATTTTGTTTTCCTATTGTTACACGAACTCTGTTTTCTCCTTTCTGTGCATTCGCCTGAATCTTAAATTTTTCAAATAAGATTTTGCGGAAATTGTCTATTCCTGTCTTAAAACCTGCATAATTAGGTTCAAATAGCTCTATATCATCGATACAGTTCCCTCCTCCCCTTTGGCATTTTTCCAATGATGCTAAAACTTCAGATTTTAATGAATCAATCATTTGCTTCTCTTCAGGAGTGGGAGAAAATATCTTCATATTCTCTAATGTTGAAATATGCTGAACTAATGAGACTTTCCTCGATGCACAACTGGAAAGAAGAAATAACAATAACAGGATTAAAATATTTTTTTTCATGACTTCTATCAAAAAACTTTTTCTCACTATTGCTTTGTAAATACTAAGTTTTCTGTCTCCGGCAGATAGACTGTGTAATCTAGATTGGGAGGACATGAAATATCATTCATTGTAGCGGTACCAGGATAATATCCCCAAGACAATTGATTTACATCATTTTTTTTCAGAACTATTGTACCTATCCCTACACTACAGTTTCCACCTGCAAAAACCAAAGTTATTCTATTTCCATTATCTTGAGTTTTTGAACCATCGATTGAAAGTTTAATATCATTAGTAAAATCTTTATTTAATGTACTTTCTGATACAATACCATTTTTTTTGATTTCATATCTAACCCTTAGTCCATCTGTATAAAAATTCTTTTTCCACATTTCAAATGGCTTTTTTATTTCTTTAACAATTACAAGTTTTATTTCTTTATTTTCATAATTAGATGTCCATATTCCTACATAATAATCTAACTCATTATTAGAATCTTTGAAGTATGAATTATTTGGCGAGCTAAATGCAGAATTATTTAATGGAAGTACTTGCTGTTGTGCCTTACAGGAAAAAATAAATAGAATAAGTATATAAAAAATTTGCTTCATAATTTTATATTGTTTTTTTTAATTATTACATGGAACAGTTGTAATTGTCCCTTCAAGATTTTGATTTACCATAAAAATTTTATTATCTTCTATCTTTTGTAAATTAATTTTATTTTCTAAACCCATTTTTTCCAAAGTAGAAAAGAGGATTTGTTCTAACTTTTGATTTATCGAAATAGTATTATCACCTATAATATCTAAATATTGTTTCCATTGTTCATTATTCCAATTATCTAGTTTATCTATTGTATAAGTTCCATATGCAGGTAAATTATCTTGATTCCCATTAAAATACATTACATAATGTATGCCACCAGGAGCCACTACTCCCATGTACCCATTACTAGCATCACCTATCGCCTGATATCTGGCCACTTCTATTAAAGTAGCAACATCTGTAGCTGAAAATATATTTACTCCTGTCCCCTGGTGGGTGTGGTAGCCGCCATTCATTGTTGAAGGATCACCAAAATGTACTTTATGATCACTATTTTGTGTTGTTTCTGTAGGTTCTTCCATTTTATTATCTCTCCATCCTTTTTCTCCTGCACTAGCTCCTTTGGCTAAATGTTTCTTCAAATCATCAATAATAGCTATGGTCTTTGGATTTGCCAAAAGCTTTTTTATTTTTTTACACGGGATATTTGGAAGTGGGAGATTAGGGATTGTAGGTGTACCATTATTATTTCCTCCTGATCCTCCAAAAGGTCCACCACCTCCACCAGTTCCATCATCACCCAATCCAGTTGTAGCTGGAAGAGCTTTACATCTATGGATGACAACTGTTACCGTTGTTGAAGGTTGATCTGCTTTACAGGGACCTCCTTGCGTTTTTGGAAGCTCTCCATTGAAATGCTGCCCTTCACTGCAGGAAGTAAAATAAGATTCTTCTATCCATTCACAGGAGATATCTGACTTTCCGACTAACCCACCATTATAAGTTCCCGGATGAAGTTCTTCTACGGTCAGTTTTCCTTTTGTATCCACAGAGCCTCCATTGGCCAGAATTTGTTTTTCCTGTAGAGTAAAGTGATAAGTAATTAAAAGTTCTTTGTAAGTCCCATCAGGAAGAAGACTTAGCACAAGGTTTTCCAAAGGTGCATCCTCAGCAGCATTATCCCTTGTAAGATGAAAAGTATAACTGTGAACATTAGGCCCTCGTTCTATGTAAATCACATCATCTGTATTTACAGAAACCCCATTACTGTACTTTACAGCTTTCCCTGAAACATAGGTTTCTAATGTTTTAAATTTCTCATTGACTTTTTTTAGCTCAGGAATAAGATTAGTCTTGTGCTTACTTTCATCCAGTGAAATTTTTTTGTAAGTATACCGGAGAACATTCCTGTCATTAGGATTCTCCTGCTGATCTGGGAAATAATCATTCCTGCAGGATCATAAAGTAGCAAATAGGGCTATCAATAAAGACAACCGGAGACTCATTTTTTTCTCATGTGTTTTTTAATTTTTGGTGATCAAATATATAAATTTTTCACAAACGTAAGAATAAAATTTAAAGTAAACCACAACCTTTGCTATGTGAAAGATTCGGATCAAATAATACTGAAGAAAATTGGTAAGCGTCTCCAAGAGGCTCGTCTGCAAAAAAATCTTACACAAAAGAACTTGCCTTTATTGTAGATGTAGAAATTTCACAGATCACAAGGATAGAAAGAGGGGTTATCAATACATCTGTTCTCAGCCTTATGAGAATTACAGATGCTCTTGAAATTTCAATAAGTGATTTTTTGAAAGATTTAGAAAAATCTTAATCCACAAAATAAGTATCCGGCTTCTTCAATTCTCCTTGTGGAATTCCGGCCTGCTCAAAAATAGAAAATTCAATAGTACGGCAGATGCTGTTCAGGGCGAGATCATTTTCTTCTTCACCAAAAGGTTCTCCAATCTCCTGAATAATGGCATCAAGAGCAATAAAAGTATAACTGATCAGCAGAACAATTAAGGGCATCATCCAACCCAAGGTATCTACCAGCCCAAAAGGAAGCCAGAAACAGTATAAATACACCGTACGATGCAGAAGAACAATGTATGCAAAAGGCAATGGAGTATTATAAATCCTCTCGCAGCCACCGGAAATATTAGAAAACTGATTCAGCTGGTGATCCATAGAAGTCATCACAATCGTATCAATATTTCCTTTTTTATTCTGTTCATTAAGCCAGTCGGCAATAAACCCAAGAATAATACTGGGAATAAATTTTTTATCCTTCACCTGCTCTAGTTGTTCAGATGAAAGAAGTCTCTGAAGATGTTCTGTTCCGGATTTATCTCTCAACTGAAAGTTCAGGGACCAGGAAAATGCTGAGATCAGCTTAATGATGTTCTGTTTTTCTTCTTTGGCTTCAGGAGAAGAATCGTTTACTAATGATAAGATTTGTCTCGTTAAAGATCTGGTTTCAATAACAAGCAATCCCCAAAGTTTTCTTCCTTCCCAGAAACGGTCGTAACTTGCAGAATTACAGAAACCCATAAATATGGCAAGTGCCAGACCTATCAATGTAAAAATCGTAGGATTAAGATGCACTTTATAATCAAAAATTCTTCCTTTGAAAATATAGATAGCCAAGGAAAACAGCGTGATGATAGAGAGCTGAACAACAATTTTCTTTAATACGGAACCTCTCCATATAAATAACATTTTCAGCCAATTCGTTCGCTGTCTGACTATCATTTGTGTATATTTTTAATTAAAGACTAAGAAATGCCACCCCGAAAGACAGAACAGAAATAATAATCCCTGCCATAAAGATCTTATAGGTAATAGATAAAAGCTTGTATTTTCTGTCAAGGACTTTTCCAAGATAATACAGGTCCTTCACCATAGAATCGTAGATATAATCTCTGTCTTTGATAAGATCTTTCATCGCATTATGGTAGTCATCAAACAACATCTGCTGAAAATTACCGAAGAAAAGAAGGTTTACTTTTCTGTTGGCAATATCCTGAGAAGTAAATGTAGTCTTTGTCACATTTGGTTTTGTAGACAAAATCGCAAATATGATGGTCAGCACACTTGATAGCAATAATATAAAACTCGGAAGAATCAGGTGAGAATTCTTAGGAGCATCCAGCTTCGGAACCAAAACGGAAAGACAAACCGAAATGATGATCGCATTTACAGATAAAAGAATATTCGCTTTGCTGTCGGCGATATCACTCAGCCTCGTATGATTATTCAGTGTTACTCTGAATAAGGTATCTACACTTCTGTCCGATTTCTCTTTGTCTTTTTTACCTTCTGAGCTCTCCTTTTTATTCTCTTTTTTCTCTTCTTCTTTTTCCAGTTTCTTTTCGATCTTTTTAATGTTTTTCTTTTTCAGGGGTTCCCAGTTTTCTTTGGCGTAATCCGTATAAAAAGTATGCTTATTTTTCAGCATATCCAGATTTCCGGCATTCCACTCTTCGTTAGAAAAACATCTTACATTGGTCAGTTCCCATTCTTTTCTCAAAGCATCGGAAATATCGCTGTAATCATGACCTGCAAAATGGCTGAAATCGGCATCCTTTACAATTTTCTCCAGTAAATTCTGAGGTTCATATTGTATTTTGGTCGCCAGAATCAGTTTTTCAACATCTGCAATATAATTTTCCGGATAATTTTCCTGGTGTAAAAAAGCCTTCATCACCTCCACACTCCTTTCCTCATGATTCAAGGCACATTCTATATACCCCGTATCATGAAACCATAATGCTACGAGTACTTTCTCCTGATCCTCTTCGGAAACAGGGGTGTTTTTCATGATTTCCTCCGCCTTATTGACAGTATAGGCAGTATGGATAAAATTATGATAAAAATATACTGGAGATAACTTATCTTTGAATAAGATTTCAACATAATTTTTAGCTTTTTGTAAAATGCTCATCCCTGAAATTTTGTTAATGTAAATTTATGAATTTATCCTTTAAAACTCATCTAAAAAATACTTCTATTGTTCTTCGAACAGTAATGTCCGCAGGAGTCCTTTATTCCTGTGCTACCTATAACGTGCAAAAGGGCAAAAACTTATATGAAGTAAAAGATTCCGAAATAAAATCTGATAATGATTTTAAACTCTTTCTGATTGGAGATGCAGGAAACTCGGATGAACCTCAGGCACAAAAAACACTGAATTTACTGAAAAGTAAGCTGGATTCTGCCGACAGTAACTCTATGCTGATTTTCCTTGGGGACAATATTTATCCGAACGGGATGCCCAAAGAAACAGATAAAGAGTATAGCCTGGCAAAACAGAAACTGGAAAACCAGCTTGCCATAACCAAAAATTTCAAGGGAAAAACATTGGTTATTCCCGGAAATCACGACTGGTACAACGGGCTGGAAGGATTAAATACCCAGGAAAGTCTGGTAAAAAAATATTTTGACGATAAAAAAGCATTTCTGCCCAAAAACGGATGTCCTATTGACGACATCAACATTTCTAAAGATATTAAGCTTATCGCCATTGATACGGAATGGGTAATTACGAACTGGGACAATCATCCGGGAATTAACAAGAACTGCAATATTAAAACCCGGGAAGTTTTTTTTGATGAATTTAAAGATCTCATTATCAAAAATCAGGGTAAAAAAATCATTGTTGCTTTGCACCATCCTATTATCAGCAGTGGAACCCATGCTGGTTTTAATTCTGCAAAGTCTCATCTTTATCCTTTCAAAAGTAAAGTTCCGGTTCCTGTAGTGGCGAGTGTCGTAAATATATTAAGAAGTTCCTCCGGAGCAAGCCCGGAAGATATCAATAACCAGCATTATGCAGATCTGGCTAACAGATTAAAAAGTATTGTTCAGGACAAGGAAAATATTATTTTCGTTTCCGGACATGATCATAACCTGCAATATCACGAAGATGGAAATCTAAGACAGATCATCAGTGGTGCAGGTTCCAAAACAGATCCGTCTACCATTGTAGAGAAAACTGATTTTTCATACGGAGACAGCGGTTTTGCTGTTTTAAATTTCAGAAAAGATGAAAGTACAGATGTTGAATATTTTTCTACAAAAGATGCACAGCTTAAAAAACTAACCCATATTTCCGTGATTTCCAAACCGGATGTGTTCATCAATAATTTTCCCAATTCTTTTCCGGCAACATTTTCATCAACCATTTATCCGGTCGCGCTTACTGAAAAGAGAAAATTTTACAGATGGCTCTGGGGAGATCATTACAGAAGATATTATGGAATTCCGATTGAAGCTCCAACTGCCAATCTTTCAGAATTGAATGGCGGATACACCCCTTTCAGAGAAGGTGGTGGAAACCAATCCAACAGCTTACGATTGAAAGCTACGGACGGACAGGAATTTGTGATGCGTGGCGTGAAAAAAAGTGCCATCCGTTTTCTAAATAATATGGCTTTCACAAAAAGTACATTAGGAGAAGAACTTGCGGACACATTCCCTGAGAAATTTCTATTGGACTTTTATACCACCAATCATCCGTTTACTCCTTTTACGATCGGAAATATGTCTGAAAAGCTGAATATCTTCCACAGTAATCCAAAACTGTATTATATTCCTAAGCAGCATGCTTTGGGAAGATACAACGAAGATTACGGGGATGAAATGTATATGATTGAAGAACGTTTTTCTTCGGATCCGAAAACATTAGCTTATCTCGACCATGCAAAAGATATTGTTTCTACGGATGATGTATTAAAAAACCTCAACAAAAGCGATAAATATTCTGTTGACAGAGAATCCTACATCAGAGCAAGATTATTTGATATGCTGATCGGTGACTGGGACAGACATTCTGATCAGTGGAAATGGGCAGAATATGAAGTAGGTGACAAAGTAGTCTACAAACCTATTCCTAAAGATAGAGATCAGGCATTTAGCAAGTATGACGGTGCAGCATTTAAATTGATTATGAATGTTCCTGCAATCCGTCACATGAAAACCTTTACAGAAGATATCAGCAGTGTAAAGTGGCTTGCGATGGAACCTTATCCGATGGATCTCGTTTTCTTAAAAGGTGCAGACCAGAGCGAATGGGAAGCACAGGCAAAATATATCCAGGAACATCTGACTGATGCAGATATTGATGATGCCTTCAACAATCTTCCAAAAGAAGTACAAGACGATACTATTGCTGAAATCCAGAGAAAACTGAAAGCAAGAAAAACAAAACTTGTGAGCTACGCCAGCCAGTATTATGATGTATTACAGAAAAAGGTACCACTGGCAGGAACCGTGCATCCTGATAAATTCGTTATTACGAAAAACGGGCACTCTGTATTAGTACAGCAATATAAACTGGGTAAGGATAAAGATAAGAATGAACTAGTTTTTGAAAAGACTTACCATGATTCAAAAACGAAAGAACTGTGGATCTACGGACTGGAAGATGATGATATCTATGATGTAAAAGGAACCGGAAATCCTAAAATGACGATCAGACTAATCGGCGGATATAATCATGACACCTATAATGTTGTAGATGGAAGAAAAGTAAAGATTTATGATTTTACATCTCAAAAAAACACTTACAATTCCGGAAACGCAACCAAGAATATTACGGATGATTATGACATAAACAGTTATAATTATAAGCACCCGAAATACAATTCTTTTGCTGGATATCCCAATTTAGACTACAACCCTGATGACGGTGTTATAGTAGGTGTTTTGGCCAATTATACTGTAAATAATTTCATTCGTGATCCTTTCACCCAAAGACACAGCTTAAAAGCTAATTTTTATACGGCTACTGCAGGATTCAGTCTTATGTATAAAGGAGTATTTAAAAAGGCCATCTCGGGTTGGGATTTCAATCTTGATGCATTTTATACCACTCCAAGATTCTCTCAAAACTTCTTTGGACTTTCGAATGACAGTGAATATGACAAAGAAAATACCGAAAGAGAATACAACAGAGCCCGCATTTCTAAGTTCAACTTTGCTCCTTCTATCTCTAAGAAAAGCTGGATGAACCTGAGCCACCAATTTCAGCTGACTTTTGAAGATAATAAGGTACAAAGAAAAGCTGATCGTTTCATCAATCAGTCTCCAGATGTAAGACCAGGGGTATTTAACAGTCAGCAGTTTGTTGGAGCCAATTATACATTTGATTATAAAAATGCCGATAATGCTGCCTTCCCTACTCTTGGGCTTGAATTTATGTTGAATGCAGACTGGAAAGCCACTCTTTCTGACTTCAATAAAAACTTTGTAACTGTAAAAGGAAAACTGGCCGTTGACCACAGAATTGATAAAAAGGGGAAATTTGTATTTGCCAATTCCAGTAACGTCATGTGGATCAATAACAACAATTTTGAATTCTATCAGGCTGCTGCTATTGGAGGAAACAATGGAATGAGAGCTTTCAGAAATGAAAGATTTGCAGGAAGATCATATTTTACCAATAACTCGGAAATCAGATGGGATTTTGGAAGAGTAAGAAACAATATTGCTCCTGCCAATATGGGAATCCTTATCGGGTATGATATCGGCCGTGTATGGAACGACAGTGAAAATTCCAGAAAATGGCATCAATCTGCCGGGGCTGGTGTATGGCTAAGCATTGTAGAAATGATGTCTGCAAGATTAAACTATTTCTATGGTTCTGATGGTGGAAGACTTTCTGCAGGAATAGGAATGAAGTTTTAAATGATCTTCTTAAAAAGAAATTAACCCAAATCTACGCAATAAATACATAAAATATTGCAAATCAACAATTTACATTAAAACAAAATCAATTATTCGAAAAAAAATGAATTTTATTCGAATTTAATAATTCTAATTTTCAAATAGCATTTTTCATAAATAAAACAAATATGGCTTTTATTTAAAAGTCATATTTTCAGCTACATAGGTCAAATCCACACATAGTTTTATATGTTTATTAATTCTTTAAAAAATAGACATTTTTAAAACAGTTTATATTTGTCCCAACAAAAAATCAACAATTAGATGAAAAAAAAGCTACTATATATGGTATTATCTATCATGTCCTTACACCTATGTGCGCAAATAGGGATTAAAACTCCCACACCACAAAGTACTTTACATGTTAACGGCTCACTGCAGGTAGTTAAAGACCTGAATGTAGGTGGAGATGACAAAACAAAAGGGAATTCCGGAAACAAAGGTGAGGTCTTAATGTCAAATGGAGCGGGAAATACTCCGGTTTGGAAAACGATTGAATCAGAAAATTTTTTAAAGGTGGTTTATGTTGGAAACAAAACAAATATCAGCCCGGCGAGCGGAAGCTATACGGGTACTCACTCTACTCCTGTTAGTACTCATGAAAGTTATTCACAAACCTATGTTTTCAATGTGAGTAATAAGATTGATACCGCTTATTTAACATATAGCTCTACGACAGGTCTATTCACAGTAGTAAAACCCGGATTTTATAATATTGTTCCTTATGCTACTTATGACCTGAATCTGAATCCATCCGGACAAACCGCCGGAACAGCCAATTCTTATATCCAGAAAGTTTCTCCTACACAGACAACATTAACCGGTATTTCAACAGGTCACGGAGAACGTACTACAGGACTGAATCATAACCTTTCTTCCATTAACTTTTTCAATACAGGAGAAACCTTCAGAATACGCTGCCGTTATACTCAGAATTTCAGACTGTCAAGTGGAAATATTCACATATCTTACCTTACTCCGTAACCAACATCAACTTCAATCACTTCAATTACATTCATATATTCAAAAGCCATAGAGTAAATCTGTGGCTTTTTTGTTTATAATAAAGAAGTCATCTTGACTTTTTCAAAAATTATATTTTTTATTTGAAATAAAAAAAGGGATTAGGAAATTAGAGTCGCTAA
>NZ_PCOU01000028.1 GCF_002979455.1 Chryseobacterium sp. MYb7 | reverse complement strand
AATATTACATGGATCAGCCTACATTATCTGGCTTTTTCTATTTTGTTCCTAAGAAAAATAAAAGTTTAAACAGGTTTTATATCCAGTTTTCTATAAGATGAAGCCACAGTGCTTTTTCTTCATTAAGAAGAAAAATAGCTGATGAGGTTCTTTTGGTGGTGATTTCTCCCGTGACCTGTGTTTCAATATAAATCGCCAATCCATGATACTCAGAATGATTGACTTCAATATTTTCAACCTGAATACTTCGCTCCGGAAATTTTCCAAATACGGTTGGAAGCCATTCAGTAAACATTGATAGGGTAACAATGTCACCATTTCCATTAATCATCTTAAAATCTGGCGAAAATCCGGATAATAGTTCCTTATAAAGACTTTCCTGATTCTCCGCTTTCCCCTGAAACCATTTTTCGATATTCCTGTGGAATTCTTCAATTTCCCAAACGATCTTTTCTGTATTGTTCATTGTTAAATGTATTTATTTTTGATTTAAATTTATCTTTCAATCAATTATTTTTCTTAATCTGTTTCCTGCCCATAATCCAATCAGTTGAAAAATACCTATCATCCCTACAGCTGCTGCAAATGCATCTGTGAATCCCAGAACGGGTATCAGATTAAAAAAGAATGTACCAATAATAGCTCCTCCGGTGACACTTCCAATTTGAATTCCTATGCTTACCAATCCTGAGGCTTGTCCGGCTTTATCCTTAGAAACCAGAGAAATAGCTGTCCGCATCATGACAGGCATAATGGTGCCATGTCCAAATCCGGCAATAAACAGAGGAATGTGAGTGACAAAAGAAGGTTTTTGCTGAAAATAAAAAGCAGCTGCACTTATCACAAAACCTATCATTAATAATCCTAGTCCTGTATAGATCATTTTCGAAATTGTCTGCTTAATCCTTGAAGTAACCAAAGGTGCTATGAAAAAGGCAAGCCCGTAAGGAACTATGGACAATCCTGTCTGCATTGAGTTTTGATGAAGAAACTGCTGAAGATAATAAGGATAGCAAATGAATAAACCTGCAGTGAAATTGTAAAAGAAAATAATCAGAAGGCTTAGTGCAAAAGGTTTCTGCTGCAGTAAGGCCGGATCTATAAGTATCGGGCGATTATTTTGAAGCTGTTTCTTTTCGTACTTTATAAATAAAATTAATAAAAAGGTTCCGGCAAAAAGAATTCCAAAAATCCACCATGCCCATCCGAATTTCTGACCGAAAATAAGAGGGCAGATGAGCAACAGTAAGGCAAGAACTAATAATAAAGCTCCCGTAAAATCAATACCTGTTTGTTCTTTCCGATTACTGTTGTCCATCGTAAAATGAATGCCCAGAATACAAATAATAGTAATTGGTACATTCACAAGAAATACCATTTCCCAGGAGAAATGTCCCCAATGCATGCTTAAAAGAACCCCGCCAAACAACTGCCCGATCACGGAGGCAAGGCCAAATACTGAACTGAAAAGACTTACAGCTTTGGGCTGTTCCTGACTGTTGAAAAGGTCTTTTATGGAAGCCAATACTTGTGGGGCAAGCAATGATGCACCAATCCCCTGAAACAATCTGAAAATGATCAACCATGTAACATCCGGAGAAAAAGCACAGGCAAGAGATGAAAACAGAAAAGTATATAATCCTGATATAAATATCTTTTTGCGGCCATAAAGATCACCAAGCCTTCCACCACATACTACAATTGCTGCATAGGTAAGTCCATAAATGGCAATAACCATCTGAAGCTGATGATCGCTGGCATTTAATGCTTTTTTGATGGAAGGCAGAGCCATATTGACGATAAAATAATCCAGAGGTGAAAGAAAAGCTCCTGCAATCAGAAAATTGAGTGCCTGCCATCTTTTCGGATAGGTTTTCATATTTTTTTATGCAAAATTAACCGCTTTGTATTCTGTTAAAATTGTACTTTTGGAGGAAAATACAGTGTATTATGAAAGGAGTGCCTCTTGAAGAAATTGATGTAAGGGAAATACAACTGAAAGAAGAAGACATTCTGTTTAAAACAAAGACCTTTCTATCATTCGTTTATATTGTCAAAGGAAAGGGTACGCTTACCTATGATGATCGTACTATTAATTTTTCTCAGGGTAAGCTTTTCATTATTCCGCAGCAGGAAGTTTATCAGTTTGAAAGTGAGGAGGCTCAGCTTATCAGCATTCAATGTCCGGTGGAATTTATTGATAAAATCCGTTTGGAGGCAGACCGTATTGAAAGCTGTGAGAATTTGTATAAGTTACAATATATCAGTCATAATTACCATGCAAGAGCTGGATGTGTCTTCAGGAATAAAAATGATGAGAACTTTGCAGAAATCCTTATTCTGCAGATTGTCAATGAGTTCAAAAATAAAGCAGAAGACTACCTTATTATCCGAAACAGTATGTCGATCCTTCTGAATCTGATTGCCCGAAATATCATTCACAGCGAAACTTCAGACCTGCAGGAAAACCGGAAAGCTTTTTCCATCATGAAGATCATTACTTATATTCAGCAGCATATAAAAGATCGAGAGAAAACTGGAATTCAGGTTATTGCCGATCATTTTGGTATTTCCGGGAATTATTTCGGAGAATATTTTAAACAGCAAACCGGAATTTCTTATCAGGATTATCTGCTGGACTATAGATTAAAACTGGTGGAAACCTATTTAAAATACAGCAGTGTCAGACTCAGTGAGATTGCCTACGAGCTCCAGTTCAGTGATGAAAGCCACCTTTCCAAACTGTTCAAGAAATACAGAGGAGTAACTCCCGGAGAATACAGGAAAAGTTTCAAGTAAATATCTTTTTATAAGAAGGCTTTTTTTATTAGGTTAAGATTTGATTTTAAAAAATATAAAGTTAACTATATAGTTGACTTTATATTTTATATATTTACAGCAAATATATTTCAGATGGATTTTGACTTCATTAAAGAATTAGGATATAAAGCTTTGGATAGCAGACTAAAAAGAATCAGCGACCGGATGTCTCATGATGTGCGGAAGTTTTATAAAGAATTCGGAATTGATGTGGAACCCAATTGGTATCTGGTTTTTATGTTGCTGCAAAAAAAAGGCGAAATTTCTATTACCGATATCGCTGAGCCTTTGGGCTATTCACATCCATCCGTTGTGGCTATCGTCAAAAAAATGAGCGAAAGCGGTTATCTCATCATCAAAAAAGATAGTGTAGATAAGCGAAAGCAGATCATTTCATTATCTCTCAAAGCCATTGATATGCTTCCTCAGCTGGAGCAGATCTGGGACAGTTGTGAAAAAGCAATTCTGAAGGTATTATCAGAAGATCTGTCGATTTTTACGTATCTGGATGATATTGATCAGAAATTAAAAAATGAATCTTTTCATCACAGATTTAAACAGGAATATTTAAAATCAATTCAATCATGAAAGCATTACTTCTCATTACAGCATTTCTTTTTTCCACGAATCTGGTTTCGGCAATGGAAACGAAAATCATGATCAGAGCAAAAGCAAGAGATGCCAAATTTATCGGAACTTCACTGGGAGGTGCCCATATTATCATCAGAAATAAGCTTAATCAAAGAATTCTCGCGGAAGGAAATACCGTTGGAAGTACCGGAAACACAGATCTGATTATGAAAACTCCTAAAGTAAGAGGAAGCTCCATTGTAGATGAACAGACAGGTGGTTTTATGGCAGCGGTGGATATTGATGAGCCTACATTTGTGAATATAGAAGTGATTTCTCCTTTGAACAGCAAGCAGGCACAGGCTGTTGTCAGTACAGAGCTGTGGCTGATTCCAGGCAAGCACATTCTTGGAGAAGGCATTATTCTTGAAATTCCGGGATATATTATTGATATTCTGAAACCCAGAACCCATCAATATATTGCTTTGAATAGTATTAAAGATAAACCTTTTCTGTTTCAGGCTAATATTGTGATGATGTGCGGATGTGTCGTTGATAAAGGAGGCGTATGGAATTCCGATGAGCTTGAAGTGAAAGGAATTTTGAAAAAAGATGGCAAATTGGTAAAGAATATAGATATGTCTTTAGTTTCAACCAATCTGTTTGAAGGAAGTCACATGATCAATTCGCCGGGAAACTATGAGCTCGTGCTGTATGCTTATCACGAGAAAACAGGAAATACGGGGGTAGATAAAGTAAATTATGTAGTTTTTGAATAAACGAAATTCAATATATTTGAATGAAAAGAGACTTTTCCGAAGTCTCTTTTTTTTATTGAGAACGAATTACAAAACCTGAAGTTCTTTAAAAACCTCAATAATCGCTTCAATAAGTCCTTTGTCTATATTTTTTTCCGAAGTAGCATCCGGAAGGAGAGCTCTTAAGTCACCATGATCATCGCGCTCAATAACGACTTCTGTTCCATCTACATCTACGTAAAGCTTATATCCATAAGAGAATGTAGCCAGTTTTCCGTTGAAAAGCAGTTCTTTACCCTTATAAGTTACCGGTACTTCAAATTCTTCCATTGCGGTGAGTTTCTGTTCATTTAAAAATTCTTGGCAAATGTCGGAAAATTTTAATTCATATTATCATGCAAATTGTAATGATAAAGCCAAATCATACAAATTGCTAAAATTATTTATAGGTTAAAATCTGTATATTTATCCATAGTTAAGAAAGCATTTCTAAAACAGAAATGATCAATGAAATTGAAACAAACTTTTATGAAAAATACAATCACCCTTTTCTGGTTCAGACGAGATTTGAGATTGGAGGACAATGTCGGGCTTCATCATGCACTCCAGTCTAATGCTCCGGTAATCCCCATTTTTATATTTGATACTGAGATTCTGGGAAAGCTGGAAGATAAAGAAGACCGGAGGGTTGATTATATTCATCAGGCTTTGATGGATATCAATATTTCATTAAAAAAATACCACTCAAAAGTTAATACCTATTATGGAAAGCCTATAGAAATATTCAAGAAACTATCAGAAGAATATACTATTGAAGGTGTTTTCTGTAACCGGGATTATGAACCTCATACGATTGAGAGAGACAAGGAAGTGTATTATTTTTTTAAGGAAAAGAATATTCCTTTTAAAGCTTATAAAGATCAGGTAATTTTTGATAAGGATCAGATTATTAAAAAAGATGGTTCACCTTACACCGTTTACACTCCTTTTGCAAAGAAATGGAGAGAAGCATTAACTCCCGAACATTATCAATCTGTCGAACCAGACTTTAAAAATCTCTTTCCACAGGAGTATTCTGACATTCTTACTTTAAAGGAGATAGGTTTCAAAAAAACAGAATTTGATTTTAAAAAACCGGTTTTGGATGCTGCTATTATTGATAAATATGATCAATTTCGTGATTATCCTGCACTTCAGCATACTACACAACTCGGAATAGCTTTACGCTTTGGAACCATAAGCATCAGAAAGTGTGTAGCTTTTGCATTGAAACATAATGCTGTGTGGCTTTCAGAGCTGATCTGGCGTGAATTTTTTATGCAGATTTTATATCATTTTCCAAAGGTGGTGCATCAATCTTTCAAAAGACAGTATGACAATATCCATTGGCGGAATAATGAGGAAGAGTTTAAACACTGGTGTGAAGGAACCACAGGTTACCCAATCGTAGATGCCGGAATGAGAGAATTGAATCAGACAGGTTTTATGCATAACCGGGTGCGAATGATTGTTGCTAGTTTCTTATGTAAACATCTACTGATTGATTGGCGTTGGGGTGAAGCTTATTTTGCCTCAAAGCTCAACGATTATGACTTGTCTGCTAACAATGGAAACTGGCAGTGGGCAGCAGGTTCAGGGTGTGATGCGGCTCCTTATTTCAGGGTTTTTAATCCTACTGCTCAGACGGAAAAATTTGATAAAGACTTACAGTATATCAAAAAATGGCTTCCGGAATGGAATACACCAGCATATCCTTCTCCGATTGTAGAACATACCTTTGCCCGCGAAAGAGCTTTATCCGAATACAAAAAAGCACTAGCATAAATAATACAATATCAGCAAAATGCCCGGTAACAAAAATGTCACCGGGCATCAACCAATTGATATTTAATATGAAAGTAACTGAATATTAAATCGTTTTTAGATACAGCTCCTGTAATTCCTGCGCTGTAAATGCTTTGGAAGTTAAGTTCTGTACAAGTTCCCCCTGTTTCATAATTCCAATATTAGTGGCGACACTTACGGCATTGAAGATGTCATGAGTAGCCATTAAAACTGTTCTGCCTTCTTTACCCAGCTGGCGGATAATTTCCGTAAATTCTGCTGTAGCAATGGGATCCAATCCACTGGTAGGCTCGTCCAGTAGAAGTACTCTTGCATCTTTGGCCAGAGCTATGGCAATACCTACCTTCTGGCGCATACCTTTTGAGTATCCTCCCAGTGCTTTTTCATGAGCGGTTTCCTGTAATCCTGTGCGTTTGAGTAATGCAGACAATTCATCTTTTTGATAATCAAATCCTGCAATTTTGGAGAAGAAATCAAGATTTTCTATTCCGGTAAGATTAGGATATAAAAGAACGGTTTCAGGAATATAAGCGAGATGTTTTTTAATTTTCTGAGGCTCTTCCTGCACCGAAATATCATTAATGAAAGCATCTCCTGAAGTGGCTTTAATGACTCCCAGAAGAATGTTGATCGTTGTACTTTTCCCCGCTCCGTTTTGCCCGAGCAGCGCAAATATTTCTCCTTTCTTTACTTCCAGATTAAGAGAATGAAGTGCTGTAAAATCGTTGTATTTTTTATGTAAGTTGACCGTTTTTAACATAGTTTTCTGTATTTGTATTGTGAAAGCATGATGAATAAAGCAATAAAGATGAGGTATGGAAGAAGTATCTGTCCCCATTTAATAGATGAAGAAAATTTGAATACCTGTATGATTTGCTGTGCCCAGTTGATAGATTCGGCATTCTTTCCGGAGAAAATAAGAGGGTAGAAGAACAACTGCTTTTTCTCATGAAACTTCTTAAGTGATGATGCATACTGCAAATGATTCTGCATATCAGATTTTGCCAGGTGACTTTCTACAAGCTGAGTATGAAGATTCGGAAGTAGAAATCCTAAATAAGCTGCGGCCTGATTCCGTTTCTGCATTTTTTCTGTGTATTGTTCTGATGATTTTGCAGATTCAAGATCCCCCATATGCTGCATGGCATAATACCAAGTCCAGGTGAAGGCATCATTTTCTTCCACGGTAAAATTTCTGTACTGAGGATAGGCTTTGTAAAATTTCTCCATCGTAGGGCGCTTGGCCTCATCCCATTTGTTGTGATAACCTTCCCTCTGTTCTATCACCGCTTTAAGGGATTCATGCACCGGATAGAGTTTTTGTATCAGGATATTACTGCTCATTGGGATAATAAAATTGATTCCCACCCAAACAATCAAAAGGATCAAAGCATTCTGAGCCGATGATTTTCGGAAAGAAACAATCCATCTGCACAGGGCAAACCAGAACAGAATATAAAACCATCCGCTGATTAGAAAAGCAATATAATAGGAGTCTAAAGGTATTTTTATCCAGACAGAAGCAATAATAATTAATGTAAAATATACAGCTGTTACTGCCAAAAGCCGTATGAACATCTTCTGATCCAGAAGCTTTTGTAGATTGTCGCTCTGTACCGAAAGCAGTTTCCAGGTTCCTCTTTCTTCTTCCTCGGAAATCAAATTATAACAGAATGCTACAATCACCAGCGGAAAAAGGAAAACAATAACAAAACTAAAATCAAAATTTCCAACAGCAGCATTGGCTGGATTGTAAAAATCAGCATTGTAGCGCTGTTCCTCCAGATTTCGGATGGTTACTCCTTGGATGGATGGATTCAAATCACGCATTCCAATATTTAAAGCTGCAAGCCTGGGAGTTTCATTAACCAGATTAAATTTAATATAATAAAGTACCAGTCCCAGATCATCCTTATGAAATTTTGCATTTTTTTCTATACTTTCTTTTTGAAAGGCTCCGCTTTTGGAGATGATATCTTCGTTTCTGTCAAGAAATTTTTCCCCGGTATAAATAGCCATCAGTCCGGCCATGAATAAAAACAACAATGCAATAGTGTATGACTTGTTACGGTGAAATTGGGTATATAAATAACGATTCATTTAGATTAGTTTTAATTTTCTTCCACTTATTTCGATGGCCACGATGGATATAATCAACCAGAGACCTAATGCTGTGACAGGTATTGGCTGTTCTTTCATACTGTCCAGTACAGAAATATATCGGTATTTAAAATCCGGAAACCTTTCCCAGTTGTGTTTGTCGATTACAGCAGGTGGACCGCCGTTTTCCGGTTTAATATTGCTGATCTGCTCAATTTGTAAATCATTTAAATGCTGAGCCATCTGATAGCGATACTCTTCTGCCTGTTTCTGAAATTGGTTATAAGAGAAGAAATCTGTGCCTGTAGCAATCATCGAAAAGTTTTTAATAGCAATAGCGGGATTGATCAATCCTGAAAAATCAGTCAGTCTTTGCTGCTTATTATAAATGTTTTGCAATTCTTTTTGATGTCTGATGTAAATCTGTGAACTTATTTTCTCTCCTTCCTTCATGACAAATCCGCCATAGTTGAATGGAAGTTCATTGGTTGTTTTCACTTTATATTTTGCCAGTAAAGAATCTTTGATTTTTTTGAAATGCTGATCATCAGGGTTATGGCTGTCTCCTGATTTTAAAATATCCTTTTCCAGTGTTGTTTCAAAAGAAATTCGGGAAGGAGCAGGATATAAATTCTGTGCTGCAAACTGAACTCCTTTGGGCAAAACGATAATGAAAAGAAGCCAGAAACCAATAAGGCTGATCAATGCTGATGAGGTATTTTTACTGTTTGCAGACACCACAACAGTTAATGTACAGATAAAAAAGTAATAGATCATATAAGATGGCAGCAGAAATGATAACCGTAAAACAATATCAGCCGGATTTGTTGTCTCTGACATGAATGCTGCCATAAAAACAATAGGAATTACCGGAACCAGAAAGCATAGAGAAAAAAGCCAGAGCCCCAGAATTTTACCCCAGATAATATCCCTTCCTGAAGTTCCCTGTACACTGATAATCTTTAAAGTGGCATTCTCACGTTCCTGCACAATTAATCCAAATCCTAAAAAAAGAATAATCAATGGAACAATACTTTGCAGAATAAACGCACTGCTAAACGCACCGAATCTGACCAAAGTACCTGAACTTCCCGCTTCCGAAAGGTTGGCGGTATTCTGTTTATGAGCCTCTAGGAATATGACATTTCCAAGATAATCATCTAGTCCATTGTCAAAAATATTCAATGGATGCCCGATTCTGAAAACCAAATAACCATAATGAGCCATACGGTGCGGATGCTTATCTGGTCGATGCTCCCAGCTTTCCCTGACTTCTTTGCGGTATTCTTTTATTTTCGAAAAAGAGTCCGTATATTTTGTATATCCTATACCAATACTCAGCATACAGAATAAGAGTACGGCAATAGTGGTGAGAAGATTTTGTTTTCCTTTAAACAAATCCTGCCAGGTTTTTCTCACCATCAGTTGTAAGTTTGAAATAGCCATAATTTAAAATTTATAAGTAGCAGTTAGTAAATAATTTCTTGGAGTTCCCGGAAATAGCCTTAAATAGTTCTGAGCCCCTATCCAGTAGACTTTGTTGGTGATATTATTCAGATTAAACGAAAGCTGGACAGATTTTGCCGGAGTGTAATACAAGGCAGCATCTATTGTTGTATAGGCGGGAAGTTCAAAACTTCTCGTAAACCAGGGAGCTTTAGAGCTCTGATAAAGGATTCCTGCACCGATTCCAAAGTCTTTGAGCAGTTCAATAGTTGAAAAATTGTAACGTGTCCAGATATTAACCGAATTTTTAGAAGTGTTTTCTTTCCTTTTTCCTATAAGATCACGGTTGGTATCATCCAGTATTTTAGCATCAATATAGCTGTAGCCTCCGTAAATATGCCATTGAGGAAGAATATGTCCTGAAAACTCAGCTTCAAATCCACGGCTTCGGTCAGTACCACGCTGTACAAGCTCATCAGGTTCTGAAGGATTATTGGCATTGATTAAAATATTTCTCTGGTTAATCTCATATACGGCAAGATTCAGTGAGATTCTGCCAAAAAGCTGAGCTTTGATTCCTAATTCTTTGAGATCAGAAGTCAAAGGTTTAAATCTGGCTGCAGATCCTGTAAGACTGGAGGTATTGGGCATTAAGGTTACCGTATTGGATTGGGGCTGATATCCGGTTAAATAAGTTCCATACAGATTGATGTTATCTGTCAGGCTGTAGGTAATACCGAACCTGTAAAGAAGTTTGTTATTTTTAAAAGATGACTCATTGGAATCTTTAAAGTTGGTAATATCCTGAAACCACTCTTGGCGGAGTCCTGATAATATTTTAAACTTTTTCCAGGTGAAAAGATGCTGTATATAAGCTGCATGGGTCGTAGTAAGAGCAGAGGGTAGAGGAGTAATTACATTCAATGTATTAAAATCTGCACCCTGATAATTTATAGCTCCCGGATTTAGGTCAAATGGCGTTACATTAGGCAGAGGAATAACTGTCCCATTATAATTGATGGTCTGATAATCTGAAGCTTTTGCGGGATTGTAGGAAGAAGCTACAGTACCGTTCTTTAACAGAAAACCTCTTGCTGCATTCTGCTGTCCGCCTTTGCGTTTTTCCCAAGTTTGATTGTCATAGCCTATCAAAACCTGATGCTGAACAGAATCTGTTTTGAATTTAAAATTAAAATAAGCATTAATATTATCTGTAGCCCAGTTTTGTTTTCTCTGCACAAATTGCATCATGGCAAGACTGGAAACCGGTTTGTTATCCATATCAGGGACAAAAGAGTTGGTTGTTCTGTGCTCCTGAAGGTTTTCTCTCCAGTATTGCTTCATATAGGAAGCATTAAAACTGATAGACGAGTTAAAATGATGAGCAACCGTTCCCATTAATATGAGTTCTCTGGTTTTAAAAAAATCGTCCGGAGCTCCCAGATTCAGAGTTCTTGGCGTGCTGTATAAATCTGTTTTTCCTGCCACCGCTCCGAAAATAGGTTGTCCACGGTCTAGATTTCCATAAAGATCATTGAAAATCATTTCCACATTTACAGATGTTTTTTCATTAGGAACAAAGGTGACGGAAGGGGAGATCAGAATACCGCTGTTTTTAACATGATCTCTGAATGAATGGGCATTCTGATAGGCTCCGTTAAAACGATATAGTAAAGTTTTACTTTTATTTAAAGGACCTGTAAGATCTGTGATAATACGGTAGGTATCAAAGCTACCTCCTGATAAACTGATCTCATGACGAGGGTTAGACAATGGTTTTTTGGTGACCATATTGATCGTTCCTCCGGGATCTACACTGGACATGGTAATACTTGCGGGACCTTTGAAAACTTCTACACGTTCAATATTGGAAGTCATTGGCTGTAAAAAATAATACTGCCTGGTACGCATTCCATTGATGATCTGTCCTTCTTCATTTTGACTGATTCCCCGGATGTTGTATTGGTTGTAATAGCTTGAAGGAGAAACTCCGTTCACATTTTTCATAACCTCTCCAAGCTGGAAAGCCTGGCGGTCGGTGATCAGTTCTTTGGTAACTGTATTAAGCGTTAAAGGAAGATCTTTATTCTTCATAGCAATCTTGGTGGCTGCAAAAGAGTAGTCGGAAGTATAACCTTTAGATTTTCTTCCGATGATTTCAACAGTTTGAACTACTGTAGATAAGGAATCTTCAGTGCGGGACTGAGCATATAAAAATGATGATGCTGTGATGAAACTTACGCTGAAAAGTTTCACCGGATTTTGGGAAATAGAATGAATTATTCCCGAATAATTAAAATTACTGGTAGTCATGAATAGGAATGTACGGGCAGTAAATAAGCCCATTAATAAAAGGATATCCTTAATGGTGTGAAGACACAGGTATCCACAGAATCACAGTACAGACTAAAAGATCTGTAAACGAAAAATTAGGGCAGCATAGATTAAGCTGCTGCGAAAAATGCGGATGGGGGAGCTCTGGAGCTGAAAAAATCCAGAAGACAACGATACGAAATGGCTTTTGGTTGCGGCATTTCGCTATCATTGGTACTATTGATGGCAAAATCCAAATTCAAAGGTTCAGGAAGAAGTATGTTGTTCATATGCATATGAAGTACACACTGACATTCGTCGTCCTGTGAAAAGGTGGGAATTTTCTCTTCTTTTGACCCTTTTTTATATGTTACTTTACTTTTGGTGTGCTTAGCATGATCAAGACACGTGGTTACCCCGCTGACATTTGAAACAAATATCAGAAGTAAAGAAAAAACAAAAAAGACTCTGAGAAATTTTTGCATAATAGAAAACAAATGTACAATTTAATTTGATAAAAATTGAGTGATGGATAAAAAGTAGCAGATATTTTTGAGTAAAAGCAAAGCCATAACTTTAAAACTAATGTTTTATTCTCCATTGATACATGAATATTTTTCATAGCGATATGATTCAGATCATATTCGACGGTGTAAACACTTAGTTATATTTGGCTCATAGAAAATTTCATATTTCTGACAAATTACAGTATAACCTTCCGATGATTCGGGAGGTTTTTTTTTGTGATCAGATTTAATTGTTTCAGATTCTTACATTTTTTTCGGGAAATTCAGTTTAGTGTAGCCTCACCAGGCCTTGAGGGGTTTTATTTGATAAAAGATACCACAAAAGTATGATTTCATTAAACAGTGATGTTTATTGGCATACGCATTGTAAATGTTAACACAAGTTTTTAGAGATAAAAATTATTTAACACCACATCACTTTTTTATAGTTCAAATTACATTTAAACCTCCTTTATTGGAGGTTTTTTATTGTAATAAAGTATCTGTATTAAAAAGTAATTCATAAAAACTAATTGCATGAATTTGTCGTATATAAGTGAGAAGGCAGAATAAGGTATTTTAGAAAAAGTTATTTAAAATAGTACTCATTGATGTGATCGATTACAGAAGAATTCAATATGTTTTAATTTTGAACTAGATTCTCATTATTAATTTGAGTTTTCATGGTTATTAGTTTTTATCCTCGGAGATTTCCGGGGATTTTTTTCTCAGCCACGTATTTTTAAATTATTGCCGATATAGGTTGATTTTGATATAAATTGTGGCCTCACCAGGGATCGAACCTGGATCTAAAGTTTAGGAAACTTCTATTCTATCCATTGAACTATGAGGCCCTGCTCAATAAAATTACAAATTATTCGCTGAAATAGTTTAATGATCGGTTTATGATTTTAATTTGGAGTTACAATTGCAGACTCTTCGGTATTTATGGTGCTTTACAATAAACTTTACATTGCATATTCTTCATATGCTTTTTCATAAAATGTTTATTTATATACATTTTTTTTAGATCCTATTACTTTAATTATAAAAATAACATGCTGTAAATTAGTATTTTATATCTTTTGTTTGAATTTTTAAAGTATATTAATATACTTTGTTGATGGTAATAAGTATATTTGTATACTAATTTGTTTAATATGAATTTTGATCTTATAAAATCAGTTGTAGAACTTGTTCAGCAATTTGTGGAGCAAAATGATATGAAAACTACATATGGTAATGATATTCATGGATTTATAGAATGGCTTAATGTTTCGCAAAAAACTTGTCATGGGTCACAAAATCCAGATTGGATAGGCAAGGAATTAGGAAGAAGCTCCGATAGTGTAATCAATACCTTATTGATTAGAATGAGCAGATATGCAAAATCTTATTCCCGTTCGGTTATGAGTAATTCTGCTTTCTCAAGTCAGGATGATTTCATTTATCTTATAAGTCTAAAGACACTGGGAGCGATGACAAAAATGGAATTGATAAAACATAATGTTCAGGAAAAATCATCGGGTATACTGGTTATTAATCGCTTGATCCATAATGGCTGGGCAGAGCAGACCGTCTCTCAAAAAGATAAAAGAACAAAGCATGTTAAAATAACAGATAAAGGAATTGCTGTATTGAATAATCATATGGACGAAATTCGTAAAGCATCTCAGGTAGTAACGGGAAATTTAAATCAATCTGAGAAAATGCTGTTGATTTCAATACTTTCTAAATTGGATGAATTCCATTATTCTGTTTATCAAATGAATCTTGAAACAGTGGATATTTTGAATGCTGCTTATGAAAAACTGGACTAATGAGTTGTATAAACTCTTAATTAAAATAACAATGAATACTGGAAGCTCAAAAAAAAGAATAGCGGTTATAGGATCTGGATTTTCCGGTCTTTCAGCAGCAGCTTACGCTGCTAAAGCAGGTAATGAAGTACATGTATTTGAAAAACACAATCAACCCGGAGGCCGGGCAAGACAGTTTAAAACTAAAGAAGGGTATGTGTTTGACATGGGTCCCAGCTGGTATTGGATGCCAGATATCATCGAAGGGTTTTTTAATGATTTTGATTGTAAAGTATCTGACTTTTTTACCCTTGTTTCCTTAGACCCACAGTTTGAAATGGTTTTTTCAGGAGAAAAAGTTTCTGTTCCTGAGAAAAATGATGCAATAAGAGAACTTTTTGAAAAAATAGAAAATGGAGCGGGTAAGAATTATGACAAATTTATGGAATCTGCAAAATTTAAATATGAAGTAGGAATGAAGGAATTTGTTACCAAACCCTGTTACAGCTGGCTGGAGTTCGCTTCTTTAAAAATAGCAGGCAGTGCTCTCAGGCTTGATCTCCTAAGTAATTTCAGGAAATATGTATCAGGATATTTTTCTGATTCAAAATTAAAGTCTTTGATGGAGTTCCCTGTAATATTTCTGGGAGCTTCTCCACAGAATATTCCTGCTCTCTATAGTCTCATGAATTATGGAGGCTATGTTTTAGGAACCAAATACCCGATGGGAGGATTTTATCAGCTTGTTCTGGCTATGAAAGAAGTAGGGGAAAAACAGGGGGTAATTTTTCATTTTAATCATGAGGTCCAGAAAATCAATACTGATAATGGAGAAGTTTTTTCAATAACGGTAGATGGTAAAGAGTATGAGTTTGACGCAGTCATTGCTTCATCAGATTATCATCATGCCGAAACATTAATTCCTAAATCTCTCAGAAATTATAATAATACCTATTGGGAGTCGAAAACGTTTGCTCCTTCATGTCTGATTTATTATCTGGGAATTAAGGGGGAAATTTCTCATTTGAAACACCATACCCTTTTCTTTGAAAATGAACTGGATAATCATATAGATTGCATTTATAAAAATAAAAAATGGCCATCAAAACCACTTTTTTATGCGTGCTGTCCTTCAAAAACAGATCCGGATGTTGCCCCAGAAGATGGTGAAAATCTTTTTTTGCTGCTTCCTCTCGCACCGGGAATTAATGATGAAGAGCCTGTCCGCGAAAAATATCTGATGAAAATGCTTAAAAGAATTGAAAAGTATACAGGAGAAAACGACCTCTCTTCAAGAATCGAATATAAAAAAAGCTATTGTGTAAGTGATTTTATTTCAGATTATAATGCGTTTCAGGGAAATGCTTACGGTTTATCCAATACTTTGTCTCAAACAGCAGTATTAAAACCTAAAATCAAAAATAAAAAAATCAGAAACCTTTTTTATACAGGGCAATTAACTGTTCCAGGGCCAGGAGTACCGCCGTCAATTATTTCCGGAAAAATTGTAGCGTCTGAAGTCAATAAACTAAAACTAAATTAATATGAAAAAATTGTTTGATGAGTTGTCCTGTGAAGTAAGCAGGTATACTACACGGAAATACAGTACCAGTTTTTCATTAGGCATATTAGCATTGAAACCATCAATAAGATCAGCTATTTATGCCATTTATGGTTATGTACGGCTTGCAGATGAAATTGTAGACAGTTTTCATGGTTATGATAAAGAAAAACTCTTGAAAAGGTTAAAGACTGAAACCTATGATGCTCTGGAAGATGGTATTTCAATTAATCCCATTCTGAACTCATTTCAGCAGACAGTTCGTCAGTACAATATTGATGTTCAGCTTATCAGTCAGTTTTTACACAGTATGGAAATGGACCTTCAGAAAATAGATTACAATTCTGATTTGTACAATGAGTATATCTACGGTTCGGCAGAAGTTGTTGGTCTTATGTGCCTGCAGATATTTACAGGTGGAAATAAACAGCAGTTTGAAGAGCTTAAACCGTTTGCCATGAAACTTGGATCTGCTTTTCAAAAAGTAAATTTTTTGCGGGATCTGAAAGATGACTATCAGATTTTAGGTCGAACCTATTTTCCTTCTCTGAATATGTCGGTTTTTGATAATAGAGTAAAGGCCCAGATTGAAAAAGAAATTGAAAAAGAATTTAAAGAAGCATTACAGGGAATTAAAAAACTGCCGGGCTCTTCCATTTTTGGGGTATATCTGGCATACAGATATTATCTGTCTCTGTTTGAAAAAATAAAGAAAACAAGCTCACAGCATATTTTGCAGCAAAGAATCAGGATTGCAAATTCACAGAAACTTCTGGTTGCATTCAAAAGTTATATACGCTACAAATCTGCTTATTTCTAATAACATAATTTAATTTTTTTGAAAAGTTTAAGAATTAGTAAAAAAGAAAAGATGTACAGATTATACAGAGAACAACAGTTGAATTGCAATAGAGAAACGGCATGGAAGTTCTTTTCACCCCCCTCATAATTTGGCGAAAATTACGCCGAAAAGTATGAAGTTTGTGGTTCTTTCAGCTGGTAAGAGCGAGCCTGTTTTTGAAGGAATGGAAATAGATTACAAGGTTTCTCCCGTATTGGGAATTCCTATGGGCTGGAAAACAATTATCAGCCAGGTTGATGAGTATAAAAGTTTTACCGACTTTCAGAAAGAAGGCCCATATAAATACTGGAATCATTTTCATGAATTCATTCCTAATGAAAAGGGAATATTGATGAAAGATACAGTAGACTATGAGCTTCCGTTTGGTATTCTGGGAAGAGCTGTCCATCAGCTGTTTGTAAAAGAAAAACTCAAAAGTATTTTCGATTTCAGATACAATATTTTGGATGATCTTTTTAACAGCAAAACATCATTATTATGAATTTTCTGATTGTTTTGGGTGTTTTTATTGCTATGGAAGGTGCTACCTGGCTTATCCACAGATATATTATGCACGGTTTTCTATGGAGCCTGCATCGGGATCATCATGATCACAGCCATGATGGAAAACTTGAAAGAAATGATCTGTTCTTTTTCATTTTTGCAAGCCCCGCGATTGCCTTGCTATATCTGGGAGTAAAGCAGGAATTCAGTTATTGGTTTTTTATCGGTCTTGGAATAAGTCTCTACGGAATGGCCTATTTCTTTGTGCATGATATTTTTATTCATCAAAGAGCCAAAATTTTTACAAAAACGAAAAATCCCTACTTTCTTGCTATAAGACGTGCTCATAAGCAGCATCACAAACATTTGGGTAAAGAAAAAGGAGAATGTTTTGGATTTCTATGGGTTCCTGTTAAATATTTTAAAATGTACTTCAAAAGATGATGCCTTATACTTACATACTGATTAATTTTTTCACTGTCATTATTTGCTTTGTAGCTTCATTTGACAGAAGAATACAGTTTAATAAGCTTTTTGGAAAGTTTCTTCTGTCGTCTACCATTGTTGCAATTCCTTTCATTATTTGGGACATATGGTTTACTGCAAGAGGAGTATGGTGGTTTGATCTTAACTATACTTTGGGATTTAAAATAGCAGGACTTCCTGTTGAAGAATGGCTGTTTTTTTACTGTATTCCTTTTTCTTGTGTTTTTACCTATTACTGCCTGGAAAAATTTTTCAATATGAACGGGGCTAACGCTTTAAATAATCTTATCGTATTTACATCTGCTATTGTTCTCAGTGTAGTAGGACTTCTTTATTATGACAGAATATATACTTTGCTTACAGTCATTGTAACTTTATTTACACTCTGTTATCTCCATTTTATCGCTAAAAAAGAATGGATAGGAAAGGCCAGCTTTGTATACTTGGTTTTGATGCCCGGGTTTTTTGCAGTGAATGGAATTCTCACAGGATCTTTGATTCCATCTCCGGTTGTAAATTATAATCCTGAGGAATTTCTTGGTATAAGAATGACCACTATTCCTGTTGAAGATGCAGTATATGGGTACAGTCAGTTTCTGCTGAATATTTACTTCTTTAAAAAAATAACTAAAAATGAAAAATAAAACAATTTTTAAACGGATTGCTGCTTGTGTATTATTGTGTTTCCTGGCATCCTGTACCAGTATGCCTGAAAGAGCACAGCCTGTATCTCAGTTTGATGTGAATAGATATTTAGGTACCTGGTATGAGATTGCAAGATTCGATTATCGTTTTGAAAAGGATCTCGACAATGCAATGGCTGAATATAGCCTTAATAAAGATAGCAGTGTAAATGTTATCAATAGCGGATATAATATAAAAAAGAAGAAATGGGTCTCGGTAAATGGAACTGCAAAATTCAGAGGAGATAAGAGTGTTGCTGCTTTAAAAGTAAGTTTTTTCGGCCCTTTTTATGCAGGATATAATGTAATTGCCCTGGAAGATTATCAATATGCATTGGTAGCGGGAAAAAATTTAGATTATCTGTGGATCCTTTCCCGTGAAAAAAAGATCCCTGAAAATGTAAAACAGAATTTCATTTCTAAAGCCAGAGAAATAGGTTACGATACTTCTAAGCTGATCTGGGTGAAGCAGGATCGGAAAAACCCATTGAAAAAGTAAATTATTAAGCAAACTTAAATAACTATTGATTTATTTTAAGAATATTTTAACAAGTGAAATATTTTTAAGGCACGGATATTGTTTATTTATATACCAAATACTTAAATATTACATTATGAATAATTCAGATTACAACAAAGCGGAAAATGCAGTTAACGAAACAGAAAACACTCTAAAGAATGCTGCTAATGCTGCGAAATGGAAGATTAATGACTTAGCTGATAAAGCCAGAGATTATATCAATGAAAAAAGAAATAATGATGAAGAAGCAACTCAGGAAGACTGGTTGGAAAGGGTAAAATCTAATATTTCGGATGCGTGGGATGATATTAAAGATAAGGCTGATGAAGCATGGGAAAATACAAAAGATGCTGCAGAAGACGTAAAAGCGGAATGGAGAAAGAAGACAAATTAAAGTTAGTTTCATAAAAAAAGCCAGAACTGTTAAAGTTCTGGCTTTTTATTATTTACTATTTGTTATGGTTTATTTATGTTCTATATTTTAGGATGTTTGATTTTCCATTAAATCCCCCGCAAAGTTTTATAAACGTTTTCATAGCTCTGATAAAAGTCCCCATTTTTAAATTTTTTACCAAACGCACTCTTATTTCCAACATAGGTTCAGCTTGTTTCTAAAGCATTTTCATGAATTGTTTTAGTAATTCTTACAACTTCAGTCGTTTGTAAACTAAAACAATTTTTTCATAGGCTTTATTTCTCACAAGAATATAATTTTTTTTAAATATTATCAACCATTTCAGTCCTTATTCCATTAATATTTCAACAGTAAAATGTGGTATGAAATAGTTATTCATAACACTTTAAAAATTGCTATGTTTTGAAATATTGTGAGTATTTTTGAAGTTTAAATATCTGTAACTAATTATTGATTTTAACTTCTATGATTTTAATTGTTGATGACAATCAAAGTAATCTTTATTCACTGCAAAAATTACTCGAATCCAAGGATTTTCAGGTGGAAACAGCCAATTCTGGTGAAGAGGCTCTGGGTAAAGCCCTCAAAAACGACTATGCCCTCATTATTCTGGATGTTCAAATGCCTGATATGGACGGCTTTGAAGTGGCGGAAACACTGGCAGATTACAGTAAAACAAAAGAAGTTCCCATTATATTTTTATCGGCTGTCAACACAGACAAAAAATTTATAACACAAGGCTATGCCTCGGGTGCTAAAGATTATGTAACCAAACCTGTAGATCCAGAGATCCTTTTGCTTAAGGTGAAAACTTTTTATAACCTTCAAGAGCAGAATATAGCCATGAAAAAGACCCAGCAGAATCTTGAACTGGAGGTTAAGGGTAGACGTGAATCACAAGTGACGATGAAGTCTCAGATAGATCATTTTCACTTAATGCTGGAGTCACTTCCACAAATTGCATTCACACTGAATGAAGCAGGAACCGTTGATTTTGTGAATGGTAAATGGTATGAATATTCAGACTCCGAACAGAGTTTTCCTGAAATACATCCCGATGACCCAGATATCACGGAGGAGTTGGAGAGATGCAGAAAAAAAGGAAAAGCTCTTGAGCTGGAAATAAGAATAAAGAATGTTGTTTCGGGCAATTACCGCTATCATTTGCTTAGAGTAACTCCGGTATATGATGAAGATCACATTAAAAACTGGGTTGGAACTTTTACCGATATTGATGATCAGAAAAAAGTTGAAAAAGAAAAAGACGAATTTTTAAGCATCGCCAGCCATGAACTGAAAACTCCTTTAACAAGTATTAAAGCCTATGTTCAGTTATTAGAAAGAAAGTTGAAACTCGATAAAGAAAGCTCTGAAGCAGGATTTGTAATGAAAGTTCAGGGGCAGATTGAAAAGCTGAATACATTGATCACTGACCTGCTGGATGTTTCTAAAATAGAAAACGGCAAGTTGAAAATTAATAAAAAACCGGTTAATCTGGAAAATTTGATCAGTAATGCGATTGAAACAATATTACAAACTCATGATCAGCGTGAAGTGAAAATTGAGCGCCACGGAACAAAACCGGATATTTTAATTCCTTTAGACGAAATCCGCATAGAACAGGTACTCATCAATTTTCTGACAAATGCCATTAAATATTCACCCGATAATAATCAGGTTATTGTCACCACTTTTGTAGATAAGGAAGCAGAAGAAGTAAGAGTAAATGTAACCGACTTTGGAATTGGTATCCCGGATTTTAAACAGGATGCTGTATTTAAGAAATTTTATCGTGTAGAAGAATCTTCACTGCAGTTTCAGGGGATGGGAATCGGATTGTTTATCTGCTCTGAGATCATCAAACAGCACCATGGAAGCGTTGGGGTTTCCAGTATAGTAGATGAAGGCTCTACTTTTTATTTCACATTACCACTAAATTAATTTTAATGCCGAAAAAAATAATACGAAATCTTCAATTTGGAGTAGGTCTTTCACTTTTGATTTTAATAGCCAGTTCACTGGCTTCTTACTGGAGTATCCAAAATCAAATGAAACACCGTGAAAGCCTTTCCAAAAGCAGACGGTCTGTAACAGCTGTGAAAGATGTGCTGGTTGCTTTACTGGATGCAGAAACAGGAAACAGAGGTTATCAGCTTACTGGAAGAGAAGATTTTCTTGAACCTTATAAACGGGGATTAAGAGAATACCCTAAAGCTTTGATACGTGCTGAATCTTTGGGGCTAAATGATCAGAATCAATTACAAAGACTCGCAGGTTTAAAAGTAGCTGTTGATCAGGTAATGCAGAATCTGAAGCATTTGGTTGAGAACAGACGAAGAGGCATTATCATGACTCAGCAACAGATTACTGAAGGGAAAACCTATATGGATCAGTGCCGGAAAATTGTCAGTGACTTTGTACAATATGAAGAAAGTCAGGTTGAAGTTAAAAATAACGATCTCAATCGCTCATCCGGTACAACGGTTATTTTTATCCTTTTTTCCGCAATTGCTGCGATAGTGGTAACTACATTTTTCTATATAAAAATGCGTGCAGATCTTATCCGAAGAGATAAATTGGAAAGGATGCTTAAGCAGAAAGATGAAGAAATGACACGCCGTGTAAGTGCTATTCAAAAGATTGCCAACAGAGTCGCTAACGGTGATTACAGTGAAAAAGTAGTGGATAATGCTCAGGATGATCTTGGAGATCTTGTAGGATCTCTGAACAATATGACAGAATCTCTTAAAATCTCTTTTGAGAAAATTAATAAAAGTGACTGGCGTCAGAAAGGTCTTGCTTTGCTGAATGAATCCCTGGTAGGGAATAAGACTGTTCAGGAAGTTTCCCATAAAGCTTTAATACAATTGATTGAATATGGAAACTGCATTAATGGTTCACTGTATTTGTATGATGAAGGTATTTTAAAACTCAATAAAGCATTTGGATTAGAATCCAATATGAAAAAAGCTTTTGAGCCCGGAGAAGGAATGGTAGGTCAGGCTTTTGTTAACGCTAAAAGTCAGGTTTATAATAATCTTCATGAAGATGACTTTGTGGTAACTTTTGCCAGCAGTACCATAAAAATTTACGGAATTATTTTGCTTCCACTTTTTGCAGACGGCCACATTATTGGAGTATTGGAGCTTGGTGCAACTTCTAATTTTGAAGAAGACAGGATAAGTTATTTTGAAGAGTGCTGCGTCAATATAGGAATTGCCCTGAACGCTGCCAAAGGCAGAGAAAAAGAACAGCAATTACTGGAAGAAACCCAGGCACAGTCTGAAGAATTGCAGGTTCAGCACTCTGAACTTGAAAATCTGAATACAGAACTGGAAGCACAAACACAGAAGCTCCAGGCTTCGGAGGAAGAGCTCAAAGTACAGCAGGAAGAACTGATGCAGGCCAATGCAGAACTGGAAGAGCGTTCAAGGCTGCTGGAAGAGAAAAATCATTTGATTGCAGAACGTAATAATGAAATTCAGAAAAAAGTAGAGGAGCTGGCATTAAGCACCAAATACAAATCTGAGTTTTTAGCCAATATGTCTCATGAATTGCGAACTCCGCTGAATTCAATCCTTCTTTTATCTCGTTTGATGACGGAAAACCCGGATGAAAACCTCAATGAAGATCAAGTAGAATCTGCAAAAGTAATTCATAGTTCCGGTACAAGTTTATTAACCCTGATCGATGAAATTCTGGATCTTGCAAAAATAGAATCCGGTAAAATGACTCTTGAGTATCAGGAAGTAATGATCGAAGAAGTGGTAAAAGATCTAAAAAGTCTTTTCAATCCGGTATTTCAGGAGAAATCTCTTCCCTTTAATATCGAAATCGAAGCTAATGTACATAAAGTGATCGAAAGTGATCGTCTTAAAATTGATCAGGTATTGAGAAATCTGTTGTCTAATGCTTTAAAATTTACCACAAAAGGAAGCATCGGTTTACACATCAAAAAACATTCTGAAAAACCTGATTTCATTATATTCTCAGTTAAAGATACAGGTATTGGAATAGCAGAAGATAAGCAAAAGATCATCTTTGAAGCATTCCAGCAGGCAGACGGATCTACCAAACGAAAGTTTGGGGGAACAGGTTTAGGTCTGTCAATAAGCCGTGAAATCGCCAGACTTCTTGGAGGAGAGCTGGTTCTGAAAAGTGAGGTAGACAAAGGAAGTGAGTTCAGTTTTATCATTCCTGTACATGCTGTAACTGAAATTGCTCATTCTGAAACAGATCAGGATCTTGTAGAGGTGATCCGTGAAGATGTGGAGGAAATCCAAAATATTCTTGATGAAGGAGAAGCAAAAGTAATTCCTTTAAATACTCTTGAAATCCCGGAAGATGTACCGGACGACAGGGAAAATATTCAGGAAGGAGATAAAGTTATCCTGATCATTGAAGATGATATTAATTTTGCAAAAGCTTTATTGAAATATGCCCATTTACAGAGCTATAAAGGAGTGGTTGTAGTAAGAGGAGATCATGGTCTTTCAGCGGCTCAGAAGTATCATCCGCATGCCATTTTACTGGATGTTCAGCTTCCTGTAAAAGATGGCTGGGAAGTAATGGATGAACTGAAAGCTGATCCTTATATCAAACATATTCCGGTTCATATGATGTCTGTCCTTCATTTTAAAAAGGAAAGTCTTATGAAAGGTGCTGTAGATTTTATTAATAAGCCGGTAGCGCTGGATAAAATGACCGATGTGTTCAGAAAGATTGAAGAAGCTTTGAAAAAAGGATCTCAAAAAGTTCTGATTGTTGAAGAAAATGCCAAACATGCCAGTGCATTGTCTTATTTCCTGAGCAATTTTAATATCTCTTTATCTGTAGAACATACGGTGGAAGATAGTGTGAAAACCCTCACTTCTGATCTTGTAGACTGCGTTATTCTGGATATTGGAAGCTCAAAAGGAAATGATTATCATGTAATTGAGTCAATAAAAAGTCATGAAGGACTGGAAAATCTGCCCATTATCATTTTTACAGAACACCATTTATCTAAAGAAGAAGAGCTTAAAATAAAACAGTACGCAGATTCAATTGTAGTAAAAACAGCACATTCATACCAAAGAATTTTAGATGAAGTAGGACTGTTTCTGCATTTAGTGGAAGAAAAAAATAATTCTTCAGAAAATACAACAGGAAGAATGCTTGGATCTCTCACTGAAGTGCTGAGTGGCAAAAAAGTACTGATTACTGATGATGACGTCCGCAATATTTTTTCTTTAACCAAAGCACTGGAAAAATATAAAGTTGAAGTTATTGTAGCCATGGATGGAAAGCATGCCCTTGAGCAAATTCACCACAATCCTGATATAGATGTAATCTTAATGGATATGATGATGCCCGAAATGGACGGCTACGAAACCATCAAGCAGATCAGAAAAATGCCGGCATTTAAGAGACTGCCTATTATAGCGGTAACCGCAAAATCGATGATTGGAGAGCGCGAGAAATGTATTACAGCAGGAGCTTCAGATTATATCTCAAAACCTGTAGATATTGATCAGCTGTTGTCGCTGCTTCGCGTTTGGTTATATGAAAGTTAAACAGATAAAATTCTGATGAGTAAGAAAATTTTAATTGTGGATGATGATCCACGCAATATATTCGCATTGAAACTAACCCTTAAGGCTCGTGGATATGCAGTTGAAACCTGTACCATGGCTCAGGAAGCTTTAGATATGCTAAAGGCTGATCCTCAGTTTTCAGTGGTGCTTATGGATATGATGATGCCTGGAATAGATGGTTATGAGGCAATAAGGATTATAAGAGACACTCCTGAAATTAAAGATGTTCCAGTTGTTGCGGTTACTGCACAGGCAATGCCTGAAGACCGTCAGAAATGTATTGAGGTAGGAGCTAATGATTATGTTTCGAAACCAATTGACGTAGACCTTTTAATGATGGCAATAGAAAAACTTTCATAGATGCTGGAACCAAGTATCGTAAAAGATAAAGAAGTAGAACATCTGATTAATGATGTCTATGAAATGTATGGCTACGACTTTTCCGGTTATAGCAGGGCTTCGTTTAAAAGAAGGGTAAATCGTATATGCCTTTTAGACAGATTTACCAGTTTCGCGGAACTTAGGTATACCATTATGAATGATGCAGAATATTTAAAACGTTTTGTAGAAGAAGTTACGGTAAACGTTACAGAAATGTTTCGGGATCCTTCTTTTTTTAAAGCATTGAGAGAGAAAGTTCTGCCTCAATTGGGTACTTATCCGCTGATCAGAATCTGGATTGCAGGATGTTCCACAGGTGAAGAAGCATATTCCATTGCTATTTTACTGAAAGAGGCAGGTTTATATGATAAATCCCTGATTTATGGTACAGATTTGAATCCTGCTGTTCTTGAAACAGCCAGAGCCGGTGTTTTCCCGTTATACCAGATGAAATTGTATTCTGAAAACTATATGCTTTCAGGAGGGAAACGCGATTTTTCAGATTACTATACAGCCAATTATGACAGTGTAAAATTTGATAAAAGCTTACAGGAAAAACTTATTTTATCTACTCATAATCTGGTGTCAGACAGTTCTTTCAATAGCTTTCAGTTGATTATCTGCAGAAATGTTCTGATTTATTTTGATAGGGAGCTGCAGGAAAGGGTATTCAAGCTTTTTGACAACAGTCTGGAAAATTTAGGTTTTCTGGCTCTTGGAGCAAAAGAAACACTTCGGTTTTCTACCATTGAAAAGAATTATCATCAGGTGGAAGACCAGAAAATCTGGAAAAAGCTTGATCATCATTAATAAGTACTGCTATGAAATCACAGATGAACATTGAACTCATTGTTATAGGAGGATCGGCAGGAAGCCTGCAGGTCATTATTGAAATGATCAAAAATCTTGATGATACTCTGAAAATCCCAATAGTTGTTGTGCTTCACCGTAAAGCCCAATCCGGAGATATTTTGCGGACTTTATTGCAGCAGTTTACAAAAATACCGGTGATAGAAGTAGAAGATAAAACTGAAATAAATAACAATACCTTATATATTGTTCCTGCTGATTATCATCTGCTGTTTGAGAATAAGAAAAATATGTCATTAGACAGCTCAGAAAAAATGAATTATTCCCGTCCTTCAATAGATGTTACCTTCAGATCGGCAGCAGAGATTTATGGAGAGCATATGGTTGGAATTCTCTTATCCGGAGCTAATGCTGATGGAGTAGAAGGCTTGTGCTATATTAAAAAAAATAACGGACAAGTTTGGATTCAGGATCCTGACACGGCAGAAGTAGAATATATGCCCAAACATGCCGTAGAAGAAATTGATTATGATCTCATTATCACACCGGATAATTTAGCAGATTATATCAATCAATTGTAATAAGAATAACCTAAATAATATGAACAAAAAGAAAATTTTAATTTTTGATGATGATGCTGCCATTTTAGAAGTGATTACCATCATATTTGAAGAAAATGGCTACGATGTAAAAATTTCAGAAACTTCACATGATATTTTGGAAAAAGTAGCAGAATATCATCCTGATGTTATCCTGATGGACAACTGGATTCCTAAAATAGGAGGAGTGGAAGCTACAAAACTTCTTAAAAGCAGTGAAGAATTTAATCATATTCCTGTCATTTATGTTACGGCAAATAACGATATCGCTGCTTTAGCTTCCGAGGCGCAGGCAGATGATTATGTATCAAAACCTTTCAATCTGGATGACCTGGAAGAAATGGTGGCAAAACACATAAAAGAACAGGTATAAACCTCACCATTTTTTCAAAAACCAAAATCTCTCAAATGTTGAGAGATTTTTTTTATTTATTTTTCAGTGTAGAAATCATTTGATTTTTTGTCAGATGATAACTGTTGACATTATGAATTAAAGAACGTAATAAAAGATATAACTGTGGATTTCCAATAGTGGTATCAGAAAATGTCTGCACCAGAATTAATTTTTTTGAAACAATATTGTGTGCAGTAGTGTACTCGTTACTAAGATCAATGTCAATATTAAATTCAGTTTTTACTTTGAAATTAAAATATTCATCTATTAAATGCTTATCATTAATCAGGTCTAATGGTTCTGTTTTAGTTTCGTCCATAATGTTGATAATTACACTTTAAAATACAAAAGTTATACCGTATAAAGTAAAAATAAAGGAGATTATCATAAAATAAAGTATATTTGTATACTATTTTAACGGCAAATGAATTTTCCTCTTATTAAAGACTTTATGACGCTCCTTGAGCAATTTGAATCGAATGCCAATCCTGATTCTTATCCTAGTACCATTGAAGGTTTTAGGTCCTGGATTTCTGATGAAAAGAATATTCAACAGGTGATAAATGTTGAAGAGCCCTACTGGGAGGGTAAAGAAAATGGAAGAACACCGGAAAGTGCAATAAGTACATTATTGGTACATCTTAACCGATATGCAAAAACCTACTCGAAATCTGCCATATCAGATTCTGAATTTTCTACTCAGGAAGACTTTATCTATTTAATCAATTTAAAGGCTTTTGGTGAAATGACCAAAATGGCACTCATCAAAAAAAATATCCATGATAAGCCGGTTGGTATGCTTATCATTACAAGATTGCTGCGTCAGGGACTTATAGAACAGACAGATTCTGATTTAGATAAACGAAGCAAACTAATCCGAATTTCTGAAAGAGGATTAATGATTCTGGAAAAGCAAATGGAGAAGATTCGCCAGGCTACCAATATTGTAGCAGGAAATCTTAATCATAAGGAAAAGATGGATCTGATCCGTATTTTAAATAAACTTGACCGTTTTCATTACCCCATTTTCTCACGAAACATTAATGCTGATGAGCTCATCAATACCGTGTATGATGAATATGCGTTCATCAATTTATAGGAATTAAAAAAACAGTAACAATAATTGTTTTAAACGCAGTATACATAAAAGAATCTGCCCTTTAGGGGCAGATTCAGTAGATAAATACATCTCATTTTTTTAATTAGACAACAATAAAAAGCACAGCCGACAATGCTGTGCTTAAATTTTTATTTCAAATTTAATTGCAATTTCAATGGTAGTAAGAAAAGCAAATAAAGTTTCCACTTCGATGTTTATTACATAGTAAATGTAGTAATAAATTTAATACGAAATATGAATTTAATGTTAAAATTCACAAGTTATCCACAATTTATTGTGGATAACTTGAAGGCTTATCTGAGATTACTGTTCAGAAAGGTATTTTAAAACAAAATTAGTCAAGGTTTTTTTCTCTTCATCAGTTCCCTTATTGTCCATGTGTCCATGATTAATTAGAGTAGGCTGTACCGTCATCTGATACTTTCTCTGTTCTTCTTCATTGGGTAATACTCCTTCATCAGCCGGATAATCATTGGAGCGTAAAGTATACACTTTAGGAACGGATGTTCTCGGCAGAAACATTCTCCGGTTATCCATAGTGATCAGTTTATAGACGAGATTAGGATGCTGGTTGACGAATAATGCTGCCATATCACCTCCATTAGAGTGTCCTATAAGTGTCAGATGTTTGTAATCGAGTTCTGGTTTTGTCTTTTTAAGCTCATTCAATACAAACAGAATATGATCTGAACCATTTTGCCAGAAAGGTCTTCTTACGATCTGTAAATTTCCTTCTGTTGGTAAAGGACTGTCTGTTGTAAGCTCATGTTGAATGCTTACTGTAAAATAACCTTTTGAAGCCAGTTTTTCTGTCAAATAAGAATATACAAAATAATCTCCGCCTTTATTAAATCCATACCCATGATTAAAGATAATGACTTCCTGATTAGAAATCTTTTTATCTGTTTTAGGATAATAAAAAGCAACAGGAATCTTACGGTTTCTGCTTGAATCAAATAGGGTTAAAGTGTCCATTTTTACTTCATAATCATTACTTTCAGTATTTTTCTTTTGTATAGAACAGTTCATCATCAAAAGAGAAAATGGAATAAGAGCGGATAGATTGTACTTCATGAATTATTTTATTGTGCAGAATAAAAGAATGATCTTAGTTCATCTGCAAATATATGAGGTAATTCCAATGCGGCAAAGTGACCGCCCTCATTCATTTTTTTAAAACTCGTCACATTCACAAAACGTTCGGCCCATTCTTTTGGAAACTGAGCTTCACGGGGAAATACAAGTACTCCGGCAGGGACATTGCTTTTTTGATGAACCTGCGTGCCACTCCATAAAGCAGCTGCGTCTTCTTTGTACATTCTGGCTGAAGAACCTATGGTTTGAGTGACCCAGTAGATCATAATATTGGTAAGCATTTCATCTCTTCCGCCAAATGCAGTTTCAATCAGTTCCGGAGGAGCTCCTGCATTGGTAAAGCTTATGATCCAGCCTGCAAGTCCGATAGGAGAGTCGTTAAGACCATAAGCCAAGGATTGCGGTTTGGTAGACTGTACCATGGCGTAAGCTCCTTCACTGTACCACCATTGCTGAACAAATTGTGCGAAAGACTGTTCCTCTTCACTCATTGTTGTGAAATCTTCCTGACCGGTAGGATACCCTACATCGGTAAGGTGAACGGCTTCCAGTACTTCAGGATATTTTGAAGTCAGTGCTTTTACTACGCCCATGTCGATATCTCCGCCTGCAGCACAGAATTTTTCATAGCCAAGAACTTCAGTCATCAGTTTTTTCCAAATATCAGCGACTTTTTCGCTGCTGACTGCTGTTTTATCAGAAAAGCCAAATCCCGGAATGGAAGGAATAACCAGATCAAAACTCTGTTCACCTTCCGTAAGCAATGGAATAATTTTATGAAAGCGGTAATAGCTGTCCGGCCAGCCATGAGTAAGGATCAATGGTTTTGGATTGGAGCCTTTTCCCCTTATGTATTGAAAATGAATCAAAATTCCGTCTATCAGGGCGATATATTGAGGATGTTGATTCAATTGCTGTTCATGGATTCTCCAGTCATAATTGTTGATCCAGTAGTGGACAAGTTCTTTCAGATAAGCCTCGCTGGTACCGTAGTTCCAGCCAGAGCCGTCAGGTTCTCCCGGCCAGCGGGCATTTTGGAGGCGGTTTTTCAGATCAGTGATAACCGATTCGGGAATGTTTACTGTAAATGGTTCCATATTATTATATTTTATTGGTGTAAGTATTGTTTGTGGAAAATATTGATTGTAAGATGGTTATCAAAGTTAAAAACTTTCTCTTTTAATACATGTTGTCAAAATCATAAATTTTTTGATTTTTTAATGATGGAAAATTGGTAACTTTAATTCATTAAAATCTCGTAATACATATTACAATGAGTCAGGTGTTACTTTTAGCCCTGACATCTTAGGTTCATTTTTCTGAACCAGCAATTCTATTATATCATATTTAAAAGCAAAGACAATGTGTCATTTGCAGTATCAACGGTCATTAGCAGTCAATTTGCTGCTGATTATTGATATTTAATATTAAAAAAAATCATTATGAAAACTTATAAAATAGCTATCATAGGCGGAACCGGAAAATCCGGACAATATTTGGTGCAAAACCTTCTTGAAAAGGGATATCAACTTAAACTTTTGCTAAGACATCCTGAAAATTTTACCCTTCAACATCCATTAATTGAAGTGGTAAAAGGAGATGCAAGGGACGAAACAACGATTGATAAACTGATTGAAGGAACTAATCTTGTCATAAGTACTTTAGGACAACCCAAAGGAGAGAAGTCTATATTCAGCGATGCTGCAAAAAATATCATCTCTGCAATGAATCATCATGGGATCAGGCGTTATATTGTAACCACCGGCTTAAGTGTAAATACAGCATCCGATCATAAAAATGAAAGGGTGAAAATGGCTACAGACTGGATGTACCAGAATTATCCTGAGACAACAGCTGAAAAGCAAAAAGAGTATGGATTTCTTTTGGAAAGCAATCTCGACTGGACGTTGGTAAGATTACCACTGATTCATCTTACAGAAGAAAATTTTCCAATAGAAACCAATCTTCAAGACTGCAAAGGTGAAGGGATCAGTGCTGTAGATCTGGCGGAATTTTTAGCTTCTCAGATTGAGGATTCCGAGTATATCAGGAAAAGTCCGTTTTTGTATAATGTGAAAGAGTAAGGAATAAGCTGCCACAAAAGCCAAATTATTTGGCTTTTGTGGCAGCTCCTTTTAGCTTCAGTATAAACATCTTTTATTTTTTACGTCCATACATCAGAATACGCTTGAATGCATAGATGGCCGGATATTTTGTAAACCTTTTTGCAATACGTGATTTAAATTCAGAGATGAAATGTTCTTTCTGTTCTCCTTCCAGACGTTCCAGATAAGGCAATAATGCTGTTCCTGAAATAAAAGTATATAATGCTTCATGATCATCTGCAATGATAGGATAAACTTTTTGAAATATTTCAATATCCTGAATTCCATTATCAAATAATATCTGTGCATACTCATCCATAGAAAGTACTGGTGAATCACGGTTGAAGTGATTTAACTGTGATGCATAAGGCTCTTCATCTGCCATTTCCGATAGAATCTGGTTCAGGATATTTTCTTTCTGAACGGGCATCTGAATAGCTAACTGACCTCCGGAAGATAGCAATCCAATGATTTTAGGAAATAGTGTTTCGTGATCATCAGCCCACTGTAAAGCAGCATTGCTGAAGACAAGATCCCATTTCTGATCATACTGTGCTGTTTCTTCAATGGTCTGAAGCTTAAAATGAAGATTATCATTTTCAAACTTTTTAGATTTTTCAAGCATTTCCGCCGATGAATCTATTCCTAAGAATGTGGAACCTGTCAGTTTTTCTGTCAGAATGGAGGTTTGTTCTCCGGTTCCACAGCCTAAATCAATGGCTTTTATGTTGTTTTCAGGCTTGATTAATGCTGTTAAATCGTAAAAGGGTTTGTAACGTACATCTTTGTACTGATCGTATAATTCAGGATTCCAGGGCATAAAAATAATTTTTATAATGGGTTAATAAAGATAGAAAATCTCAATAAAAAATCGGCTGTTTTTATAACAGCCGATTGTATTTATTGTTCCAGTTTTTCTTTGATATATTTTGCGGTGTGAGACTTTTTATTTTTTGTCAGATCTTCAGGTGTTCCTGTAAATACGACTTCTCCACCGTGTTTTCCGGCTTCCGGACCTATATCAATAATATGATCAGCGCATTTGATGATATCAGGCTGATGCTCAATAACAATCACGGAATGTCCTAGTTCGATCAGCGCCTGTAATGATTTCAATAATTTTTGAATATCATGGAAGTGAAGTCCTGTGGAAGGTTCGTCAAAGATGAATAATGTTTTATCCGTTGTTACTCCTTTTACAAGGAATGAAGCCAGTTTCACACGCTGTGCCTCACCACCGGAAAGGGTAGAAGAGCTTTGTCCCAGCTGTAGATAACCTAAACCTACTTCCTGCAAAGGTCTCAGTTTCGTTACAATTTTGTCTTCATTATTATCTTTAAAGAACTCCAATGCTTCATCTACCGTCATATGAAGAATATCAGAGATGTTTTTCTCATCAAATCTTACTTCAAGGATTTCATTTTTGAATCGTGTTCCTTTGCACACTTCACATTCAAGTTCAATGTCTGCCATAAACTGCATGGACACATTGATCACTCCTTCTCCTTTACATTCATCACATCTTCCGCCATCTACGTTGAAAGAGAAATGTTTAGGCTTATAACCCATCATTTTGGCGACTTTCTGCTTGGCAAAAAGATCACGGATATCATCGTAAGCTTTTAAATACGTTACAGGGTTTGAACGAGATGATTTTCCAATTGGATTCTGATCAATCAATTCAATATTTTTGATCAGTTTTTTCGGGAATTCTACAGAATCATAGTCTCCTTTTTTACCGCCCATTCCAAGCTGAATCTGGATATCATTGGTAAGAATTTCTTTCATCAGAGTAGATTTTCCACTTCCTGAAACTCCTGAAATGACTACCAGACTTTCTAAAGGAACATCTACATCTATATTTTTAAGATTATTCTGACGTGCTCCTTTTATGTGAATCCATTCTTTTGCTTTTCTTCTTTTCTTCGGAACTTCTATCTGAAGTCTTCCGGTAAGATATTCTGAAGTAAGGGTGTTGGCTTTTTTCAAATCCTTATAATCTCCTGCAAATACAAGCTCGCCACCAAGATAACCTGCTTCCGGACCAATATCAATAATATAGTCAGCAGCTCTCATCACATCTTCATCATGTTCTACCACAATTACGGTATTTCCAAGGTCGCGAAGGTTTTTCAATACTTCGATCAGGTTTTCCGTGTCTTTGGAGTGCAACCCGATAGAAGGTTCATCTAATATATAAATGGAACCTACCAAAGAACTTCCCAGGCTGGTTGCCAGATTAATTCTCTGACTTTCTCCTCCTGAAAGGGTATTGGACGTTCTGTTTAATGTTAAATATCCTAATCCTACTTTTAATAAGAATTCCAGACGGGTTGTGATTTCGTAGGTCAGTCTTTTGGCTACTTCTTTGTCGTGATCTGAAAGCTTTAATCCACTGATTACCGGAGCCAGTTCATCCAAAGGAAGTTCAATCATAGACTGAATATTATGTCCGTCTACTTTTACCCAGCTCGTTTCTTCACGAAGTCTCAATCCTTCACACGTAGGGCAGAGGGTTTTTCCTCTGTAGCGCGAAAGCATTACTCTATATTGAATTTTATACAAGTTTTCTTCAAGCATTTTGAAGAAATTATTGATGCATGGGAAATTGCCTTTTCCGTCACCTTTCCAAAGGAAATTTTTCTGTTCTTTTGTTAATTGGTGATAAGGTTTGTGAATAGGGAAGTCACCTGCTTTTTTGATGAAGTCTTTTTTCCATTCGCTCATGGTTTCTCCTCTCCAGCAAACTATAGCATCTTCGTAGACAGATAGGGTTTTGTTAGGAACAACAAGATCTTCATCTATTCCGATTACTTTTCCATACCCTTCACATGCCGGGCATGCTCCGTATGGGTTATTAAAGCTGAAAAAATGAACGTTGGGTTCAAGGAACTCCATTCCGTCCAGTTCAAATTTATTGGAAAATTCTTTTACTTTTTCAGTATCTGTATTCTTTAATGAACAATATCCGCGTCCTTCATAGAAAGCCATTTGAATAGAATCCGCAAGTCTTTGTAAAAAGCTTTCGTCTTCTTCATACGAGAAACGGTCAATGACAAGATTAATTGCCATTCCTTTTTCAGGAGTGAAACCAAAGCTTTCCAGATCTTCAATTCCTGCCAGATTTCCATTAATTTCCAATCTTGTGAAACCTGCCAGTTTTAAAATATTTAAGGTTTCTTTAAAATTGTCCGCATCATATTCCAAAGGAGCTGTCAATAGAAAAGAAGTATCTTTTTTAGAAGCTTTGATAAAGTCAACCACATCAGAAACCGAATCTTTTTTCACTTCTTCTCCGGAAACCGGTGAAAAGGTTTTCCCGATCCTCGCAAATAAAAGTTTCATATAATCGTAGATCTCTGTAGAAGTTCCCACAGTAGAACGTGGATTGGAAGAGATTACTTTCTGCTGAATAGCAATAGAAGGCGCAAGTCCTTTGATGTCATCTACTTTTGGTTTTTCTAATTTTCCTAAGAATTGACGGGCATAAGAACTTAAGCTTTCAACATATCTTCTCTGTCCTTCTGCATAAATAGTATCAAAAGCCAAAGACGATTTACCACTTCCTGAAACTCCTGTAATAACAATCAGTTTGTTCTTTGGAATCAGGACGTCTATATGTTTCAGATTGTTAAGATGTGCATTCTTAACGAAAATCTGTTTTTTTATATCTATTTCTGTTGTGTTAGCCATATTTTGTTTATTCATAAAAAGACTGTACAGCATTCAGGCTGTCAGTAATGGTGTTTTGCCACAGAACATTCCGGGGCTGTCATCAATTGAACTTTTAAATATATTTCTCAAAAATTATCGTTGAAAAAGAATACTTTCATCGTAAAATTAAGACCCACAAAATTACGAATTTTTAGTGAAAATTTTATGTTTATCTTATTGTTAAAATTGATTATTGTAAACGTTAAATAAGACGGGGAAAGTGAAAATATTTCCATTGGAAAACGATAGGAATGAGTATGTTTTGTGGACTTATTGTAGTTTTATTGCTTGTTTTACAGTATTTTACATGAATTTACGAAATGCATTATGTTTTTTTATTTAAGTATTGTTTTATGTTTTAAAATTATTTAAAATTGTACTCGTAAATATGTAATATAGAAATGAGAAAATTATTCAGAGATCTAGTTACACATTTAATGAGAAAAAGATAGAATTACTCCCTCACACAGATGCAGCATTATGTTGCATCTTTTTTTATGACAACTATCATTTGTCTGTCTTGATGAACTCCCTTACTTTTGACCCTGTTAAAAAAACTACGGAAACGATTATGATCAAAAAGATAGGAAGTGCTTTTTTTCTGGGATCTTTACTTTGGGTAAACGCACAGGAAAAGACAACGGATATTGAAAGCGTTGAATTTCAGGGAAAATTTATTTCCACACCATATAAAAGCGCCAACCAGAACATCAGTGTCATTACCCGAGAAGATATTGTAAATTCTCCGGCTAAAAGTATTGATGAAATTCTTCAGCAGGTACCAGGAATGGATATCAGAAGGAGAGGAGCTAATGGGGTACAGAGTGATATCAGTTTCCGTGGAAGTTCTTTTGAGCAGGTTCTTCTGCTTTTGAACGGAATCAGAATGAATGACTCCCAGACCGGACATAATAATATGAATATTCCGGTAGATCTGGATGACGTAGAAAAAATAGAAATCATAAAAGGGCCGGCTGCCAGACGTTTCGGGCAGAATGCTTATGCCGGGGTTATCAATATCATTACCAAAGCTACACCTGGGAAAAGAGTAAAGATCAGTGCAGATGGAGGAGATTATAGTACTTATGGTCTTGGTTTCAATGCGCAGATTGGAAATGAGAATTTTACAAACTCTCTTCAGGCAAACTCTGCTTCTTCAGAAGGGTATATGTTCAATACGGATTATGAGATCAGAAACGTATTTTATCAGGGAAAGCTGAATATCAAAAATGGAGATGTGAGAGTACAGGCCGGTTTTTCTGAAAAGAAATTCGGAGCGAACGGCTTTTATGCTTCCAGTGCTGCCACAAAACAGTATGAGGAAACACAGGCTTCTATTGTAAGTGTGGCGCATCAGCAGACTTTTGGAAAACTGAAACTTAATTCTAATGTATACTGGAGAAGGGGACAGGATATGTACCTTTATGATCGATGGAATCCGGATTTTTACCGAAATATGCACATCGGGAATAATGTAGGGGGAGAAGTGAATTCCAGCTACCAATGGGGATTGGGAACCACCGGAATTGGTGTTGAATTGAGAAAAGAGTTTTTAGTAAGCAGTAATCTGGGGGATAGAAACCGTTTTGTATCACAGGTTTTCTTTGAACATCATTTTTCATTACTGGATAAAAAACTGAACATCAGCCCGGGAATTTCATGGGCAAACTATTCGAAAGAAGGAAACTTTTTCTATCCTGGGCTGGATGTGGGGTATAACTTCAATCCTAATCATAAAGTGTATGGAAATATTGCAAAAGTACACCGTATTCCAACCTTTACGGATCTGTATTATATAAGTAAAACAGAACAGGGAAATCCTGATTTACGACCTGAAAATGCTTTGTCATCAGAGATTGGCTACCAATATCAGGATAATAAGATTTTGGCTAAAGTTAGCGGGTTTGTAAGAAATTCAAGCAACTCTATTGACTGGGTTAAAAAAGACCTGAGTGATAAAGTCTGGTATGCTCAGAATGTAGGAGATATCAAAACCAAAGGAATCGAAGCAGAGTGGAGCCATAGACCGATGGATTGGTTGAAATATACGGTGGGATATACGTATATCAACAGCAAATATGAAGAAAAAAATGGGTTGGTTTCAAGATATATACTGGATAATCTGAAGCATCAGCTGGTTTCTAAATTAGAAGTAAAATTCCTGAAAAACTTCACGAATGAGTTGGTTTACAGGTATAATGAAAGAGTAAATTTAGGAAGCTATAATCTGCTTGACGAAAAGCTGAGTTTTGCTAAAAAAGACTACTCTGTGTATGTGCTGATTAACAATATTACCAATACGAAATATACGGAAGCATTTGGAGTAGGAATGCCGCAAAGGTGGTTCCATATTGGGTTTTCTTACACAATTAATATTAAGTAAATGTTAATTCGAAATGAATAAAAGTTAATATTAACAAATTGTTAAAAAATCTACATTTGCAAAAATTTTTTATGAAACGTCTTATAGGCTTAGGTTTACTACTTGGAATTTCTTTTTTTAAAGCACAGGAACATATTTCCAGCTTCAATGCAGTGACTCTGACCTATAAGTTTCATCCGAAATTTTTCTTTTATGCTGAAGGACAGATGCGTGGTAACGAAGATTATACCTACCCTGATTATTATGAGATAAAAGGGGGATTAGGGTATAATCTTACCAAAAACCATAAGCCTTTTGTGGGACTTGGAAGATATGTAAATTATAAAGATCACAGCTTAAGCAGAGAAGAGTTCAGGGTTTGGCTGCAGGATGTTATCGATATCAAGAAAGGCATTGTAAAGTTTGAGAACCGTTTCCGTGTTGAAAAGAGCTGGTTCTATGAGCCTAAAACAGACCTGACTTCCCAGAGAATGCGTTACAGATACCGTCTGAACGTAAGTGTTCCTTTAAATTCGAAAACCATCAAAAAAGGAACTGTTTTTGCGAATGCTTATGACGAAGTTTTCTTTGTCTCTCCGATGAAGCCTACTTTTGCCAGAAACAGAGTTTATGGCGGTTTCGGCTATCAGATCGATGATTATTTCGGAATTGTAAGCGGATATCTTTGGCAGCGCGAATTTGAAGCAAAAGGAAATAAAAATTTACATTTTATTTATCTAGCTTTAAACATCAACATTGACGGAACAGACCATCACACGAAGACTTACGATTTCCCGGGTGCGGATTAATTTTTGTTTAAATCTGCCTGAAAGTTTAGCAATTCAAGTTTAGAATTAAGATAATGATCATTCAGTAATGCCCGGTATTTTTCAATGACTAATGAGATGGAGTTTACTTCATGCTCAAGGTACTTGTCTTTATTGAAATAAATATACTCAGAGTTTACAAATTCTTGTAAGAGGATTTTGTCTTCAATCTTTAAAGCTTCTTTGTAGGCTGAGGTTTCGATCAGTTCTTTAGTCTTTAGCTTAAAAGGTTCTTCCGCTTTCAACAGTTTAGCTCTGTGTTGACGGATTTCCTCAAAGGGTAATGTAACAGCCATAAACTGCAGGTGTACTGTAAAATCATTAAGACTTTTCTGGAATACATCGAACTCTCTGTCTAATACTGCAAAATTCCGGTACTTGCTAAGAAGTTTTTTCTTAATATCTTCATTGGAAATATGGTAATAATGCTGAAAAATGGCTTTGTCATTTTCCAGAAGTTCTTCTTTTACCCTTCTGAGTTCACTTTCCAGTTTAGGAATAAGACTTGAAGCGTCTTTCGCTTTGTATAAAGTGCCATCAAATCTGAATGTTTTTATTTCTTTCGGGTAGGAAGCCAGATATTGCAGTGTTTGAATATCACCTTCTATTCCTGATTTTTCGTAAACTAAAGATACTTTTTTATCACTGAACAAATCTCCATTATGATGAGAGGAAGTATCAGAAATTAAAGATTCAATATTTTCTATGATAGGATTGTGTCTTTCGTAGTATCCGTTGAAATTTGCCGTGAAGGTCTTATAGATATTATTATCCAGATACAATTTGATGAAAGTTTCATCCTCAATCACTTCACCTACGTTTTTCACTGTGCGTAAAGTCAGATATTTTGAGGTCATGATTTCGCAGATCTTATCAAATCCACTGATGATCTCTTTAGCGTATCTGTGGTCTGTGGCTGCATTTCTGGTTGCGTTTGTTTTTATCCTTTCAATTCTTTTTAAAATGTCAGGATGTGAGGTCCACTGATCTTCAATTTCTATTCTGGATTTATTATAACGGGTAAGGTCTTCAGCATCTATTTTGGGAAGTCCGTTTACGTAGGGGTGATTATTCCTTTTGGATAAAATTTTCATTAAAGAAAACTGATTCTTGTATAGATCTTTTGGAAGGTATTTTTGATTGCTTTCAACGTAAAAATTAAAAGAATTATTAAAAGCTACATCACTTAATTCCAGCCTCAATAAAGATAAAGTCTGCTCCTCAGGATTGGTGATATAGGTTGAAATAGCATCTGCATGGTATTCCATCTCTCTTTGCAGAGAAGCATGATTTTTGAAAAGAAAATTAGACATACTTTTAAGAGCAGACTGAAATGCATTAATGAAACTGACCGAAATCAAACCAAAAACTTTAAAAATAGCATTTCCTCCTGAAAATTCCATGATGAAATTTTCGTAATCTTTATTGTTGTAAACGGTTTCGAAAATTATTTTTTCAGCCTGATTCACATAACCGCCCACTTTCATACTTCTTTGAGAGAAATGTCCAAATTCGTGAGCGAGAATTGTTCTTAATTCTCCTACACTTGTAGTGTTGATAAGCCCAAGACCAATTGTTAAATTTTTCTTTACTGGCAGAAACATGCTCCAGAAAATAGAATTATAGCTTACACTAGCATTCACATCCGGAGAAATAAAAACTTTTTGCGGAGCTTTTACCTTTGTTTCAGCTACAATTTCATCAATAATAGCAAACAGTTCGGGCTGGTGAGATCTGTTCACTTCCAGCAAATGACGTGTACTGTAATGGTTTTTTCTGAAAATAAATTTAACAAGAAATATAAACACAAAAACGCCTACACTCAAGAGCCCCGCTGCTCCTAAAACTGTAAAATAATTGATAGAAACACTTAGCATCTTTACAGCTCCGTATCCTAATAAAAATATCATCAGGAGGGAGGCGAGTATCAGTATCAGATAGATCAGGAAAAAACTGAAATGGATACAATAGCAGAAATCAGCTTAGATTGATAAGCCGATGAAATTTTGGGTAGGTTATTAGTCATTGTGTTTTTTATTAATATTTCTCTATCAGGTAACGATAGGCTTTCAGGTATTTATTGAATCTTTTGATGTCTTTAGGAGTAAGTTCTCTGTTTACTCTTCTAAGGTCCATATTGTCACGAAGGTCATTCAGCTTTACAGCAACGGAAAGGAGTGATCTTTCTGTTCTTTTAATAAATTCATCATAATCTTCTTCAGGATCAAATTTGGTAAGACAGCTGATGGCGAAAATAATATATTCAGGAAATCCTTCAGATCTTAAATAATCAAGGCTGAATTCCAATGGATGATCTTCTACAACATCGTGTAGAACCCCTACAATTTTTTCGTCCAGTGTTTTACCATAATTCATTACACGCATTACGTGGCCAATGTATGGAGCATGGTATTTATCAGTTTGTCCTTTATGAGCCTTATCGGCTATTTTGATTGCTTTGTTCAGTAATTCTTCTTTTGTCATTGCTAATGAAAAATAGAATACAAAAATAAAAAATGCCTTAAAAACTAAGGCATTTTTATTAAAATTATTTCAGATGATTTTATGAATTGCTTTCATCCTCTACAGGTGCGTGTGGAGCATTGTTTTTTACGGATTCTATGCCATTTTCCATACCGTTGTCAGATTCATACATCTGGCTGGTTCCTATGATTTGTCCGTTTCCTGCTTTAAGATTAAAATAAGATCTGCCGTCATTGGCGGTGTTTCTTTCAAATTTTGAATCTTCCTGTGAGTTGGTTTTCACAGATCCGATTCCGTTTTCGCAGGATGGCTTTGTACTGTATCCCTGACTGGTTAAAATAACCTGTCCGTTTCCTGCTTTAAGGTTAAACTGAAAGTCTCCGTTTGTCCTTTTAGAGATGATAAATTTTCCCATGGTAATAGTTTTGAGTTTGGTTTTGTGATTATTTGGATGGTATTAGTTTTTGAGGATTCACCTGGATTTTGTCCGGGGTGATGGCATTTAAAATTTTGTATTGTGAATAGTCCTTTGAAGGTTCTTTTAATGCAAGATATGTGATTGTATCACCAGGCTTTTTTACCAGCATTTTATACAGTCCTTTCTGCTGCTGAGTAGAAGTCAGTCCAAAATTTTTAAACAAATCTTTATTCTGAATTTTTGCGGTATCTGCTTTAGGAAGAGGTATTAGTTTATCCCGTTTTTGTGCTGTCAGAGCAGCCGATATAAGGAGTAGGGGAAATAATATAATTTTCATGTGTTTGATAATTTTAAATAAAAATAATAATTTTTTTTGAATAAAACCACTGGATGTCAGTAATTTCAATGGCTGTCATTATCGGCACATATAAAAAAGCGTCTCAATTTTTGAGACGCTGAATCAAATTTATGTTATTAAAGACTAATAAGCTCCTTTCTCGATATAGTGAGCGGCTACTTTTTCAGTAAGTGCTACTACATTCGGGTGGTTGGTATACTTTGTGAATCTTCTTAATCCAGAAAGCATCATTCTCTGCTCATCTCCTTCAGCAAAAGAAATGATTCCTTCTTTAGCGGCAGTGATGATTTTCTCAACAGCTTTGTAAAGGTTCAATTGAGCCATAGCTGCTTCGACAGACTCAGGAGAGAAGTGTTTCTCTGCTCTTAATACTGCAGATTCTGCCATATAAATCTGGTTAAGGATTTCAGATGCATTCAATAATAAATGCTGTTGTTTTTCAATATCCATCATGTATTTCTGAAGAGCAGCACCGGAAACCATTAAGAATACTTTCTTAAGATTAGCGATAATTGCTTTTTCTTCACTCATGAATTCTGAATAATCAGGAACTTCAAATGAAGGGATACCCATCAATTCTTTGCTGATTGCCATTGCAGGAGATAAAAGATCTAATTCGCCTTTCATTGCTCTTTTAATAAGCATTCCTACCGCTAATAATCTGTTGATTTCGTTGGTACCTTCATAGATTCTTGAAATTCTTGAATCTCTCCATGCAGCTTCCATCGGAGTATCTTCAGAGAATCCCATACCTCCATACACCTGGATTCCTTCGTCCGCAGTGTGCTGAGCAAGGTCAGAGACAAATACTTTTAGGATTGAACATTCTACTGCGAATTCTTCAACACCTTTCAATTCTGCTTCCTGGTGGCTTAATCCAGCTGCTACTAATTCATCTATTTTATCCTGAACGTCTTTAGCTGCTCTGTAAGAACCTGCTTCACTTACGAAAACTCCGGTTGCCATTTCTGCGATTTTCTTTCTGATCGCTCCGAAAGTTGCAATAGAAACACCAAACTGTTTTCTTTCGTTAGAATACTGAATAGAGTGGTTTAAGATTCTTCTCTGTGCATCAAGACAAGCGGCTGCCAATTTGATACGGCCAACGTTCAATGCATTTAAAGCGATCTTGAAACCATTGTTTCTTTCTCCTAAAAGATTTTCCACAGGAATCTTCATATCATTGAAGAAAACCTGACGGGTAGAAGAAGCACGGATACCTAATTTGTGCTCTTCTTCTCCAAAAGTTAAACTTTCAGGATTTTCAAGCTCAGATCTGTTGATCACAAAACCTGTAATATTTTTATCATCATCAATTTTGGCGAATAATGTAAATGTATCTGCAAATCCTGCATTAGAGATCCACATTTTCTGCCCGTTGATGATATAATGTTTTCCGTCTTCGGAAAGTTTTGCTTTTGTCTTTCCAGAATTGGCATCAGAACCAGCATCCGGTTCTGTTAAACAATAAGCTCCAAACTTTGTTCCCGCTGCTAAATCCGGAAGGTATTTTTTCTTTTGCTCCTCAGTTCCATAAAGAACGATAGGAAGAGTGCCGATGCCTGTGTGTGCTCCATAAGCCGTAGCCAATGAACCTGTAGTTCCGGAAATATAGTCACAAGCAAGCATTGTTGTTACAAAGCCCATTCCAAGACCTCCGTATTCTTCAGGAACAGCGATACCAAGCATTCCCATTTCACCCAATTTACGCATTGTCTCTTCAGTAAATGCATAATCTTTCTTCTCAAAACGTTCTTTTTGAGGAACTACTTCTCTGTCGATAAATTCTTTCGCAGAATCACGAAGCATTTTTTGTTCTTCGTTCAGTTCTTCAATACTGAAAATTTCGTTTGCAGGAATTTGTTTGATCAGGAATTCCCCGCCTTTTAATGTAGCCATATGTTATTTTGTTATTTAATTTTTTGAGATATTGAGATAATAGACGAATAAATGATAGATTGTTACTGTGGTCTATTTTCTATCTGTCTATTCTCTCTTTATCTTTTTTCTTATTATAGTCTCTGTTTAAAGTAGTTCAAAAATAGAAGCTGCTCCCTGACCTGTTCCCACGCACATAGAAACCATTCCGTACTTGTTGCCACGTCTTCTCATTTCGTCAAGAAGCTGAACGGTAAGTTTTGTTCCTGTACATCCAAGCGGGTGTCCAAGGGCGATTGCTCCTCCGTTTACATTTAAAATATCAGGATTTAATCCTAATTCTTTTTTGATAGCAACAGATTGAGAGGCGAAAGCTTCGTTAAGCTCGATCAAGTCAATATCCTTTAATTCTAAACCTGCCTGTTTCAAAGCTTTTGGAATAGCATAGATGGGACCCATTCCCATGATTCTTGGTTCTAATCCGGCAGCAGCATAAGCTACTAATCTTGCTTCAGGCTCCAGTCCTAATTCTTTCACCATTTCCTCACTCATTACCATTACGAAAGCTGCTCCATCACTCATTTGAGAAGAGTTTCCGGCAGTTACGCTTCCTCCGTTGGCAAATACAGGTCTTAATTTTGCTAAACCAGCTAAAGAAGTATCTGCTCTAGGCCCTTCATCTACTGAAAAATCAAACTTTTTAGTCTGCAGTTTCTGATTTTCGTCCAGGAAATTATATTCTACAGGAATCGAAACAATCTGGTTGGCAAATTTTCCTTCCTGATTAGCTTTTAAAGCCTTCATATGAGATTCAAAAGCAAACTGATCCTGTTCTTCTCTGTTAATATTATATTGTTTTGCAACTTCTTCCGCAGTATATCCCATTCCCCAATAATAATCAGGGTTTGTTTTTGCGATATCCGTTTCAGGAACTGGCTTATAACCTCCCATCGGAATGTATGACATAGATTCAGTACCACCCGCGATGATACAGTCTGCCATGCCAGCCTGAATTTTTGCAGAAGCAATAGCAATAGCTTCACTTCCTGAAGCACAGTATCTGTTTACAGTTACTCCCGGAACTTTATCAGTATTTAATCCCATCAAAGAGATCAGACGTGCAACGTTCAGCCCTTGTTCAGCTTCTGGCATTGCATTTCCTACGATAAGGTCGTCAATTCTGTTTTTATCTAATTGTGGTAGCTCAGCCATTAATTTTTCAATAACGGTAGCCGCCATTACATCAGGTCTTGTAAATCTTAAACTTCCTTTTGGAGCTTTTCCAACGGCAGTTCTGAAACCTTTTACTATGTATGCTGTTTTCATTTTTTTTGTTTAATTAAATTGTTTTAAGAATTTTTGCCTCGTAGAGGTAAACTGTTCATAGATCTTTGTTTTTGCTTTTTGTGGAGCTCCGTAGGAGCGATCTGTTAATCATTAATCCATTCAAATAAATATTTTGGATCATATTCTATCTCAAATTTTGACATAAAATCCAGATATTCTTCTCTAAAAGTTTTCTTTTTATGATGTTCTTCCTGATTTAAAATATATTTTACAACAGAATCAACACTGCTTTTAGAATAAGAAAAAGCTCCGTATCCTTCCTGCCAATTGAATTTTCCATTTACCCATCCTTTTTCATTGATGAATTTTGAAGAACCCGCTTTAATATCTCTTACTAAATCTGAAACCGCAAGTGTCGGATTCATACTTACAAGAATATGTACATGGTCAGGCATTGCAAAAACTGCGAATAATTTTTGATTTCTATTGGAAACAATACCTGTAATAAACTGATGTAATTCTTCTCTGTTTTCTTTTGAAATCAGATTTTGTCTTCCTTTTACAGCGAAAACAATTTGAATATAAATCTGAGTGTAGGTGTTTGCCATACATTAACAGGTCGCCTCTACGAGGCTCTCCAATTTTTAAATTATTCATGCTATTAACAGTTCGCTCCTACGGAGCTTCCCATTAGTTTCTCAAAGGTTTTCCATTTTGTAACATATACTGAATTCTCTCTAAAGTTTTTCTTTCTCCACAAAGCTGAAGGAAAGTTTCTCTTTCAAGGTTCAATAGATATTGTTCTGTTACAACTGTTGGTTCAGATAAGTTTCCACCTACCATTACGTTGGCCAGTTTGTCAGCAATTTTCTTATCGTGTGCAGAAATGAAGTTTCCGGTTAGCATCTGGTCCGTTCCTACGTAGAACATTCCTAATGCATCTTTACCAAGAACTTTTACTTTTTGCTCGATTGGCTGAGTATATCCTTGTTCTGCTAGTAGTTTTGCTACTTTTTTAGCTTCAGCAATCTGTCTGTTTTTGCTTACAGAAACAATGTCTTTCCCTTTTTCAAGGATTCCCATGTCATAAGCTTCATAAGCGGAAGTAGCTACTTTACCCATGGCGATGTTCATGAAAGCATCACGAAGTCTGTTATTTTTAACATCATCGCTGTGGAATTCTCTGGAAGTTCTTAAAGTCAATTCTTTAGTACCACCACCACCAGGGATTACACCCACTCCGGTTTCTACAAGTCCGATATATGTTTCTGCGGCTGCAACCACTCGGTCTGCATGCATGGTCATTTCGCATCCTCCACCTAAAGTCATACCGTGAGGAGCTACAACTACAGGAATTGAAGAGTAACGTACTCTCATCATTGATTTTTGGAAATAAGCGATTGCCATATTCAAGTCATCCCAATCCTGCTCAATAGCCATCATAAGGATCATAGCAAGGTTAGCTCCTACAGAGAAGTTAGCCCCTTGGTTTCCAATTACTAATCCGTCGTAGTCTTTTTCAGCTAAATCAATCGCTCTGTTTAATCCATCAAGAACTTCGCCTCCAAGAGAGTTCATTTTTGAACGGATTTCGAAGTTGATGATACCATCTCCTAAATCTTCAATAGCAGCACCGGAATTGCTCCAAAGCGTTTTATTTTTTCTGATATTATCTAAGATGATGAATGCATCCTGACCAGGAATTTTGTTGTATTCTCCTGAATTTTTGTCAACATAAATGCTTTGACCTTCGTCGTTAACTTTGTAGAAAGTTTCTACATTTTTTACCCAGTTTGAAACTTCATATCCTGCATCTTTTGCCAGTTCTATACCTTTCTGAACACCTACAGCATCCCAGATTTCAAATGGTCCGTTTTCCCATCCGAAACCGGCTCTCATGGCATCGTCAATTTTATAAACTTCATCAGAGATTTCAGGAACTTTGTGAGAAACATAAGCGAATAATGCGCCTAAAGATTTTCTGTATAATTCACCAGCTTTATCTTTACCACCAATTAATACTTTGAATCTGTCAATCGGTTTATCTATAGCTTTTGTTAATTCTAAAGTAGGGAATGATGATTTTCCTTGAAGTTCATACTCTAAAGTATCAAGGTTTAATCCGTGAATTTCAGATTTTCCTTCTGCGTTTTTCACTTTTTTATAAAAACCTTGTTCTGTTTTTGAACCTAGCCATTTATTATCCATCATTTTCTGGATATAAGCCGGAAGGGCAAATACATCATTGAAGTCGTTCGCTTCCGCACCGCTTTGACGAACTCCGTTGGCTACCATTACCAAAGTATCAAGACCTACAACGTCAGCTGTTCTGAACGTAGCAGATTTTGGACGACCGATTACAGGACCTGTTAATTTATCAACATCAGAAACGGTAAGTCCTAATTTTTGAACGTTGTGAAGAAGATCCATCATAGAGAATACACCGATTCTGTTCGCGATGAAAGCTGGAGTATCTTTAGCTAAAACAGTTGTTTTACCTAAGAATTTTGCTCCGTAATTCATATAGAAATCGATGATCTCAGGAGCTGTATCGTTAGTAGGGATAATCTCTAAAAGAGGAAGGTATCTTACCGGGTTGAAGAAGTGTGTTCCTGCAAAGTATTTTTTGAAATCCTCACTTCTACCTTCTGTAAGGAAATGGATAGGAATACCGGATGTATTAGAAGAAATTAAGGTACCCGGTTTTCTGAACTGTTCAATCTTTTCGTATACAGACTTCTTGATATCAAGTCTTTCTACTACTACTTCAATAATCCAGTCTGTATTTTTTATTTTCGGTAAATCATCATCGAAGTTTCCGATTTTGATTCTGTCTGCAAACTTTGGTGAATAAAGGAGTGCAGGACTTGCTTTTTTTAGTTTTTCAAAGTTTTCGGAAGCAATTCTATTTCTTACTACCTTGTCATCTTTGGTCAAACCTTTTTTCTGTTCAGCTTCAGTAAGTTCAAAAGGAACAATATCCAAGAGTGATACTTCCACGCCGATGTTGGCGAAGTGAGCAGCGATCCCGCTTCCCATAATTCCTGAACCAAGAACCGTTACATGTTTGATTCTTCTTTTCATATGTAAATTTTTATTTTTTATAAGATTATATGAACCCGAGGGTGTCATCATAATTTATTTTCTGTTATTCAATAATTCGTTTGCTATTTTCATGATTTCGGTCATCACATCTTTGAAAGCTTCCAGTTTTTCCGGAGCTATTTTCTCCATTACCTTCTTGTTGAAGTTCACAACGACTTCCTTAGACATGTTTCTGGAGTTTAATCCTTTATCAGTAAGCTTGATGATAACCTCTCTTTTATCAGTGGTTGTCTTTTCCTTATAGATATATCCGTTGTCTTCCAGAAGTTTGATGATTCTCGTTAATGAAGTGGGTTCAATAGCCATCTTCGGACCAAGATTGGTACTTCGGGTTCCTTCTTTGGGATCAATTTTAAGAAGAGTGAGTGCCTGTACCGCTGTGGAATCGTGTTCCTGGGCTAATTCTGTGTACATTTTAGAAACAGCCAACCAGGTCTGCTTTAAAATTAAATCTACGTTTTCTATTTTTTCCTTATTATTATCCATCATTTTTGCGCCAATGGTTTTACCCAAATTTAGTAAATATTATGCATGCATAGTATTTATTAACGTTAAATTTTGTTAATAGGCTGTAAATAAACGGATTAAATTATATGATTAGCATAATACTATGCATGCATAGTATATGAATTAATCAAATAAAACTGAGTATTAATGAATGTTTGGAACTAAATTGATGATTTCTTCAAAAGATTCACATTGATAAGTAGAGGAATCTTTAGTAATTACCCAAAAAGTGTTCTGAAACTCGAAATTAAGCTCAGATAGGTCTTTTTGAAAGTTTTTTTGAAGCAGAGAATACAGCATTTCCTTGTGAAATTGCGGTGCTGAGATAAAAGGCGGAATAAAGGTTTCGTTGATTTGAAATAACGAAGCGTTAGTAAGTTCATCATGCTGCAACAAAACGTCCTCTACAATCCCTGAATATAGGTGACTTTCCTTTACATACCATATTTTGTCTGCAAATTCTTTAGCCAATCGCCAGTCGTGGGAGGAAAACAGGATAAGTTTGTTCTCTTTCTTAGCTAACTTTCTTAAGGTTTTAAGGATGATGATTTTGTTTTTCTCATCCAGATGGGTAGTAGGTTCATCCAGAATGATGATAGGCGAATTTTGCGTAATAGCGCGCCCTATAAATGCTTTCTGAAGGTTTCCGTCTGACAGGTTTTTTAAAAGAGTATACCTGTATTGGGTTAGATCCAGCTCCTCAATAATATGGCCCACTTCTTCACGATCTTCTTTTTTTAACTCAAAATAAAAAGGGTAGTAGATGTATTTTCCCAGAGAAATAAGATCTTCAACGGTATAATGCTGCGGGATAACTGATTTTGAAAAGACAATAGCAATGTTCTCCGCGATTTCCTTTACGGAAAGACTTTTTACACTTTTACCATTAATTGTAATTTCTCCTTTCAATAAAGGAATCTGATGCAGAATAGATTTAATTAATGTTGTTTTTCCTACGCCATTATTACCAATCAGCAGGCATACATCTCCAAGCTTCAAATTTGCATTAGCATTGGAAATTAAAGTTGTTTTGTAGCCGATATCTGATTGTTTGATCTGTAGGTGCATAACTAAAATAAGAAAAGAATTATAAATAACAGAATAGGTAGAAAACTTAAAAATAAATATAAGAATTTATTTTTTTTGATTTTCCATAAAGTATAACTACCTAAGATAATAGAACCCCAAAAAGCAGAAGGTAGTGCAAAAAAAATCCACCAATTATGGCCCCAAGAATAACCCCAATGTAATTTCTGATTCATTCGAAACATTTTTGAATACTCCAGGATTGCAAAACTTACAACAAACAAAATGATGTGTGCAGTAATTAATTGTTTTTGTGTTATTCTAATGTTCATTACTTTATTTATAGTAAGATAAGTCGTGTTTAGTAAGTCATGCTGAAAGCATCTCTGCAAAGTTAGTATGGATTCCTTCGGAATGACATATTACGAATATTTTCTCTTTTATTTAATGAAGAAATTTAAGGATTTATTCTCAAAATCTGCTTGACCTATATAATCTGTTAGGAGCTTTATATTAACAATTCATTTTATTAATCATTGTATTTTAAACTTTATTCTGCTTCAAAAGCATCATCAGAATTACAGGAATTCCAAATACAGAGCTTATTACATTGAGAGGAATCTGTGTTTTTTCCGCAATCACCGAGAAGAATAGCATGATCAGCATTCCCAGAAACATATTAAGAATCCATTGCTGCCATAATTTTGAAGGGTTGTAGACCAGTCTGCAAAAGTGAGGAACAATAATTCCAATAAAAAGAATAGGCCCCAGAAATGCTGTCACAGATGCTGATAGGAGAGAAGACGCAACTATTATTAAAAGTTTCAGCTGTTTCAGGTTTACTCCTAAACTTTGTGCGTAGGAATTGCCAAGAGAGTTTCCAATGAGTGGCTTTATGGCTCTGAAACAGATTGTCATTCCAATTAAAACTAAAATAAACAATATATAAATCTGGTTTCTCGTTACCATATTATTTGCTCCGAAAGACCATAAAATATAATTTTTCAGACTTTGATTTTCCGCATAAAACTGAAGAAGAGATACAATTGCTCCTGCAAAAGCTGATACCAGAAATCCAAAAATAATAAGATACGATTTATCCTGAAATCTGTTAGACATTGAAAGGAGAATCAGCATTAACAGTAAGCTGCCCCCAATAGCAGATAAGCTAAGGAAGCTGTTTTGTAAAAACTCAGGGAGTAAAATATTATGAGAAAAGAAAATATAAAAGGCAACCGACAAACTGGCGACAGAAGTGATACCCAATATATCAGGCCCAGCCAGTGGGTTTTGGAAATATTCCTGCATCAGAAAACCTGAAGTGGGAATTGAAATTCCAGCCAGCATCATGACCAGAACCCTGTTAATACGGATTTCGGCAATCTGGCTATGAGCAGACTCCTGAAAGAAATCCTGGAAACTTAAACTTAAAAATCCTGTGTTCAGATTAATGACAGCGCTTACAATAATTGCAATCACGAATAAAAAACACAGGATTTTAAATCTTTTTGACATGATTCAGAAAGAGCTCAGTCTATTTTTATTGTAAGAAAGAATCGATTTTTGAATTCAAGACATCTTCCGTCATCATTCCCAGGTATTCATCGGTTTTATCTCCTTTTCTCATGAAAGTAAAAGGAATAGAACCACCGTCCCACTGTTTGAAGTTGTTATGGAAAAAGTTTTGATCTAATTTTTGTCCATCTAGTAAAATAATACTTCCTCCCAGTTTATTTTCTGTTGCAAAATTTTTCACTGCACCTGCCCATTCCGCTTTGTCATCAAGGTTTACGAAAGTGAATTTTACAGGTTTTCCCTTCAATTCCTCCATTTTACTTTTAAAGCTTGGAATCTCTCTCATACATGGACCACACCAGGTTGCAAAGAAATTGGTAACATATAAAGTATCATTATTTTTTGCTAAATGCTGGCTTACATTTTCAGGAGAAAGTTCTTTAGGAAGAACTGCAATTCCTTCAGGTTCTGTAGTTTGAGATACAGAAACAGAGTCCGCAGCTGCTGTGTTTTCAGTTTTCTGACCTTCTTTTTTACAGCTGTACAGTGCAGTAAGAAGTAACGTGGATAAAATTATCTTCTTCATAAATTATTTTTTATCTATTTTTGAATTGAAGTTATGGAACAACAAATCTATAAAGGGAAACTGATACAGTTTCATCCGTTAAAAATAGCGAAAAAGGAAGAGCTGACCAAAAATACTTTTTCTCTGGAGTTTGATATTCCTGAGAATTTAAAGGAAAATTTCAGGTTTGAAGCAGGGCAGTTCGTTAGTATACGATTTCAATCACATGGGAAAGAGGTTATTAATGATTATTCAATGACTTCAGCTCCTTATGAAGGTAAAATAAGTTTGGGAATAAAGGTCAATTCCCCTGATGGAGCAACTTCTCAGTTATTTCAAAACTATAATGAATGTGATGAGCTGTGGGTGAGCGAACCTGCAGGAAGATTTACCATTGTATCTAAACCCAGCGAATTCAGGACTATTGTTGCCTTTGCTGCTGGAATAGGGATTACACCTATTTTGAGCCATTTTAAAAATATTCTTCACAACGAACCTCGAACACGGTTGTTTTTATTCTTTGGAAATAAAAGCTCAGATGAGCTTGTTTATCGTGAGCTGCTGGATAATCTTGCCAGGACTTATGGTGACAGACTACAGATATTTTATTTTTTTTCACAGGAAAGAACAGCAGACCAGTTTTTTTATGGCAGACTGGATGAAAAGAAATTAGCCCTCATTATCAATCAGATCCTTCATTTGGATGATACAGACGAAGAGTCTACCATTTGGGATGCTGTAGACGAAGTGCTGATCTGTGGAAAAGGAGAGATGATTAAAACATTGGCGAATGCCTGTTATCACCATGGAATTCCGAAAAAGAATATTCATTTTGAACTTTTTGAAGAATTTAATGATGATATTTATCCTGTAGAAAAAGAATTTCCTCTGATTGAAAATATTGAAGTGGAATTTACTATGTTAGGAAAAAAATATACTACCCAGCTTGCGGATAATAAGGATAAATTGCTACAACAGCTTCTTATTCAGAAATTTCCGGTTCCTTATTCATGTAAGTCAGGGATTTGTGGAAGTTGTGAATGTTCTTTAGAGGAAGGTGAAATAGAACTGCTGGAGAATGAGTATCTTACAGAAAAAGAAGAATCGCAAGGACATATATTGGCTTGCATGTCTATTGTGAAAAGTAAAAAAATAAAGCTTAACTTTGATCTTAGTTGAGAATTATACGGAACATATTTAACCTGGGTTTTATATCATTGGAATTGGGAATTCTGATGATATGCTTCTGTAATGTGTGGGTTTTCGGGCTTACCAACGGGAGAACGTATACCAAAATCTCAAAAATTCCACCAAGAGAAATTGCATTGGTTCTGGGAACATCTCCGAAAATGAGATCCGGAAAATCTAACCCTTACTTCACCAAAAGAATGGATGCTGCTGCTCTTCTTTACCATCATGGAAAAATCAAGAAAATTATAGTAAGCGGGGAGAAGAGTAAGGGCTACAACGAACCTGCAGCAATGAAAAACTATCTGATTAATCAGGAAGGAGTTCCGGAAGATATTATTGTGGAAGATCCGAAAGGCTTCAATACCTATAAAAGCATTCTCCGCTGTAAAGATGTTTACAAAAAGAAAAATGTCATTATTGTATCTCAGGGATTTCATAATCTGAGAGCACTGTTTTTTGCAAGAAACAATGATATGAATGCATTAGGATTTGATGCACAGGATGTCTCAAAACCTGAAAGCTTCTACAGAAACCAGACGAGGGAAATCCTCGCCCGGGTAATTGCTGTAGTATATTTTATTTTAGGCGTTTCTCCGGATTAGAAAGGATATCCGAACGCGATATTAACCGTAGGTTTGAAAGGCTGAATATATTTGACTCTCCATCGGTCACCATCAGGTTTATTGGGGTCGTAGATCTTATAAGCAAGGTCAATTCTGGCCGTTATATAGGCAATATTTAATCTTAATCCGAATCCACTTCCGATACCAACCTGTTTCAGGAATTTATTGAATTTAAACTCATCTCCATATCCATCGTTGTAATTACGAAGGCTCCACGTATTTCCGATATCAGTAAATAAAGCTCCTTCATAGGTTTTATTGAATGGGATACGGTATTCAATATTCGTGGTAAGTTTTAAGTTGTCTGTCATATAAGTACGTACCCTTTCGTCTATCTGAGAATCTGCAGGACCTAATCCTCCAAATGCTACCCAGGCTCTGATATCATTGGAACCTCCATTGAAATAAGACTTGATAATAGGCATATCCTGAGAGTTTCCATACGGAATTCCAACCCCGATAAATTGACGAAGTACCAATGTCTGGTTTCCATTGAACCTGAAATATTTTCTGGCATCAATATCAAACTTAACAAACTGTGCATAAGGTAACCCGAAAATAGTTTTTTGAGGACTGGTAACAACCCCTCCGCCATTATCTTTCTTGTTGAATAAGCTTAAAATGTTACCAGCAAGCTCAACTTTTCCGTTAAAGTAAAATGCATTTGGATATTCTTTTTTTCCAATCTCGCTGTATACAAAGTTGTAAATCATGGAAGAAATAAGAACGTCCTGTGTCTGTCTGTCTTTATTAACCAAAGTTCCTGTGAAGGCTGTTAAAAGATCAGTTCCCTGTTGATCAAGGCTCCCACGATAAGCGTCGTTCTCGATAATCTTTTTGGAAACTTCGTCTACAGTGAGTTTTCCATCCCTATAATCTTTTCCGGTTTGTTGAGTTTCCGCATTAAACATAAAATAATTCCCGAAAACCTCATCTTTTACCTTTCCGTCATTCACAAAGTAATCATAGTAAGCATCTTTATTTTTTGTCAGACTGACCTGTGTGTTGAATAAAGTAAGTTTATGATATACCTGATCATTTACACTGGCCTGATAGTTCAATCCGGTGTTGAAAATAAGTCTTCCCAAACCAATATTGTTTTGTATAGATGCTCCCAACAGGATAGAAGATGTAGGGGTATATCGTTTTGGAATGAGTTTATAATAATTAAAAGGAAGTAAAAGTCTAGGGAAATTCAAAGATGCCTGAGCTGATATTTCGTAAGCGGCAACTCTTTTATCAATATCTTTTGTACTTCTGATAGATCCAAACGTTCCTGAAAGGCTTGTAGAAAGGTTTTCTGCCCCTCTGAAAACATTTCGGGTAGTAAGATCTACAGAAGGAGAGATTCCCAGATTGAGAAGCTGAGAATAATTAATATCTGTTCCCAGTTTAAACTCATATTTTGGAAGTGGCTTTAATACATACAAAACATCTACAATACTGTCATTAGGAGAAGTGATTCCGCCTTGTCTCAGAGAGTCTCTTGCTTTGACGATACTGAAATTGTTCATCGCCAAAATATTTCTCTTGGTTAAGTCCAGTTTGCTTTGGTCAAAAACCTTTTTACTATCAGGAATAATCGCTCGCCATATGGATGGAAGCTTATATTTATTATTCATAGTATGGAATCTGATTCTCCTTAGACTGTCTTTCTTTGTATTTTTAGGATAATCACCAGGTTCATCCACAATGGCAACATCTATATTTCCAAAGGTTGAAATTTTATAAGGCGTATCCAAAGAATCTTTATGAATCTCAAGAGTTAAAGGAACCTGTTTTCTGCTTTTAAGAGAATCTGCCACAAAATAAACCTCATCATTCAAAGCATTGAACCTGTAGAACCCAAATTCTCTCATTTGTTCCGTAATTCTGGTCACCTCCCTTTCAAGTACCGTTTGGTCAAGAATCTGCCCTGATCTCACCAGACTTTTATTCAGAAAAGAGCTGTAGTACCCCTTGATCCCCTGATCCGGAATATTGTAAAAATACCCTTTGATGCGGGTAGGATCATTATGTTTAATAGAATAGCTTACCGAAGCTTTTTTTGAAGCAGAATCCAAACTATGCTTGAAGGTTACATCAGCATCCCAGTATCCTCTATAAGTAAGCCTTTTTTTGATAGATTCAGCACTTTTTTCACTTCTTGTCTGATCAAGAATTACCGGAGCTGTTCCCCAATTGTGCAATAAACGGTCGAAAAGCAGACTTTTTCCCACACTGCTTTTCATATTATATTTAAGAAATAAAGAGTCTCTCAGTTTCTGATTTCTCATTTCACCCGGATAGGTCATATACTCGTTAAGTATCGTGTCATATTTCGTATCAGCCATATTGTACAGAAGTAAACTTAATGGCATGAAAAGAAATTGCTTTTTATTGGGCTTTTGCTGAATATAATCTTTCAGTTCTTCATCGAAAAATTCTCTCTTATCCTCGAACCCTAAAGTGTTCTTGGTAAGCAGGTATTCGCCTTCAGGAACTTTTTTTGTCGTACTACAAGCATAAAGGAGACCAACAAATGTTGCAAATGAGATAATTTTATAATATTTTTGAGGAGAATTCTTATAATGCTTACAGCTCATACAATAAAAGTTTTACAATCTTTAGATAAAAAGAAGTTCAGACAAAAATACAATTTGTTTTTGGTTGAAGGTAATAAAATCATTTGTGAACTTTCTAATTCTAACATTAAAGTTAAAGAAATATTCTCAACCGATCCACAAAAATTGGACCGTACTGACATTCCTGTTACGCATATCTCTGAAAATGAATTAAAAAAAATTAGTTTTCTTAAAACTCCAAAAGATTCTGTAGCGGTATGTTATCTTGCCGAAGAAGAAAAATGGGAAGATAAGAAGATACAGTTGGTTTTGGATGGAATACAGGATCCTGGAAATTTAGGAACGATTATCCGATTGGCAGACTGGTTCGGGATAGAACAGATTATTTGTAGTGAAGATACTGTAGATGTCTACAATCCGAAAGTGATTCAGGCAACAATGGGCTCTTTTACCAGAGTGAACGTGGTTTATACTGATCTTGTGGAATATCTTTCTTCCACCGAAAATATAAATATAGGAACGGATATGGAAGGGGAGAACATTTATACTTTTGAGAAGCCGGAAAAGATCAATCTTATTTTAGGAAACGAAGGAAACGGAATGAGACCGGAAACTGAAAAGCTTTTACAAAAAAGTATCAGCATCCCAAGGTTTGGAAAATCCCAGTCTACAGAAAGCCTGAATGTATCAATGGCTGCAGGAATTATTTTAGGACAGCTATTTTCAAAATAGAAAATTAGAAACTAGAGGTTAGAATTATTGTAAAATATTACTGAATATATCTAGCGTCTAGTTTCTAATATCTTATTTTTATATCAATTGTTCCAAACTTGAAACACTTTTGTTTTTCTGATATACTTCCATCTTTTTTCTGACATATTTCAGAGCTATAGGAGCAAGATAGATTAGTGCTGCACCAATCAGTTTTTTCTTCCAGTTGGAGCTTTTCATATTCTTTTTAGCGTAGTTTCCTACGATAGCCGTAACGCCCAGTTTAACGAGACTGTCTGTAATATTTCCTCCTTTAAAAGCAGAACTGGCAAGTCCTACAGCTGTATTTTTGTTGATCAGAAGGTCTTTTACTTCTGAAGTAAGCTGTTTGGCAATGACATCTTTTCTAAGGACTACTTTTTCATCGCCGTCTTCATCTATCTTTTCCTGAAGATACTGATCACTTAAACCATTGGTAAAGGCACTTAAGCTTTCTTTCGTATTTTTGAAGGTAAGAAGATTTTCAAGATCATTTATTTCACCCTGAAGCAGTTTTTTCTTTCTTCTTAATTCTTCTATGCTCTCGTATTTTCTACCCATAGTTTAATGATTTAAAAATTTAATAACCTGATCTGCAACAGTATTGACAATCTTATTTTTGAAGGCAATGACAAAGGCCATTACCAGCGCATAAAATGCAGCCACAATTAAGAATCCGTAAGAGTAGTTATCCAGTGCTTTACCAATAAGGAAAGCAATTCCAAAATTGAAAAGGATAATAAAAAAAGCAAAAGCAACAAGCAGTACTACAAAGTAAGTGATGAGCCCAGCGGAAAGTGACGACTTTTCTGTCGCTTCAATTTTCAGAAGATCTATTCTCTTGGAAGCATATTCTTTAATAGTTTCTATCATTGTTTTTTTTTAAAGTTACAAAAAAAGGAACTTTTGCACAAAAGTTCCTTTCTGTAATTTACTTAAAAAAGATAAATTACTTATTTTTTAAGATCGTTTAGTTCCGCTTCTACATCTTTTGCCAAATCTGCAGTTTTAGAAACAATCTGATCTTTGTATTTATCATATCCGTCTTTCACAGTATGTGCTACGCTGCTTGCCGTTTCTTTGAAAGTAGAAGAAATATTGCCATATTGGTCTTTTACTTTTTCAGAAACCTCTCCGTATTTATTTTTAGCCTGATCTTTAAGATCATTTGCTTTAGTTTTAATCTTTTTTCTGGTTTCTTTACCTTCTTCCGGTGCGTATAACATTCCTAAGATTACACCTGCCGCAGCACCTGCAAGAAGTCCTGCCAATATACCTGCTGTATTATTTCCTTTTCTAGACATTTTAAGTTTTTTAATAATTAATAATAAATTAGTTTTTACAGTAATAAAACTTACAATTTGTATACCAAAGGGGGCTTGAAGCCTATTAAAAATTGTTAAATCTTTTTGATGTGAGATAAAATAAGTTCTATGGTTTCTTCTTTGGTTAATTCAGAATTATCAATCACGATAGCATCGTCAGCCTGCTTTAATGGGGCTATTTCACGCTCACTGTCGATCTTGTCACGTTCTATAAGGTTTTGCTTTACCTGTTCTTTATCTGTTTCTATTCCCAGTCCTTTCAGTTCCAGAAATCTTCTGTTGGTTCTTTCGTCTATGCTGGCAGTAAGGAAGAATTTATAGTCCGCATTTGGCAGAACTACTGTCCCAATGTCACGTCCGTCCATAATTACACCTCCTTTTTCTGCCAAAGTGCGCTGTGACTGCAGTAGGAAATCTCTTACTTCTTTCTGTTTGGCAACAAGGCTTACGTTGTCAGAGACAATATTAGTACGGATTTCTTTAGAGATATCAGTGTCATTAAGGAAAAGAATTAGGGTTCCTTCATTGTTTTTGAACTCGAGTCTGATCTGGTCAAAAGAATTGAATAATGTAGTCAGATCAATCTCGCCATTTGTGTTAAGGCAGTGCTGCAACGCATACCAGGTAACTCCTCTGTAAAGAGCCCCTGTGTCCATATGAATAAGTCCCAATTGATCAGCAATGATTTTAGAGATAGAACTTTTTCCGGTAGACGAGTACCCATCAATAGCAATTACAGGTTTTTTCATACTGCAAATTTCAAGATTTTTTCTTAAAAATCAAGAGGAAGTATAAAATTTTCGGAATAATTAAGAAAAATTCAGCTGAAAAGATTACTCTCCTCTGTGGCTGGAAAGATCCATAGAAATTCCTATCTGATTGACATTCGAAGAGTTGTGGTATCTTACATGGGCGTAATCAATACGGAATCTGGATACTTTAACTCCAAATCCTGCAGAAAGTCCTGAGAAGTTTCTCTGATCTGCAACAGCCAGTTCATTTCCTCTTTTTACATTATAACCGAATCTGATATTGAAATTCTTTTCCGGAAACAGTTCTGCTCCTAATGAAAAGTGATCGGCAATTTTTCTGCCGGTTTTCACTTCCTGCCCATCCAGATTGTATTCTGAAGAAATATCAAACTTCTGAAGGTCGTGTGCCGTAATGGTGATCGCAAGAGGGAAGTTCTTGATTATTTTGGTATATCCAAGATCTATTCTGAAAGGAAGATTTTCTCTTGTTCCATTAAAGGATTTCAGCTGAAACCCAAAATTTCTCATCACAAGAGAAACTACTTCTTTGTTCTTTTTATTATGATAGGTAATCCCCGCCGTTCCTGAGATAGCGGAAGAAGTATAGTTGTCAATTTTTGAGGTAACGAAATTCAGTCCTCCACCAATCGTCCAGTCTTCTTCAAACTGGTAGGCATAGCCTGCGCCAATGGCCACATCCGAAGCTTTGAATTCTCCGTTTTCAAAACCACTTTCATCCGTTCTCGGAATACTTCCATAGCCCATATACCTTGCATTGATGGTAGCCATATGGCCATTTTCAAAGTCTTTGGCATAAGCAATAGTTCCGTATTTCGAGTCAGCAAGATAAGCTGTCGCGTTTACAGAAAGCTGTTTGTCAGAATCTTTATTTAAAAGGGCAGGGTTTGCAATAGCAAAGGAAACATCATAATCTCTTACCGAAATTGCATCTCCACCCAAAGCAGCCTGTCTTGCAGATACAGGTACATTTAAGAACGGATAAACATTTGTTCCTGTTTGCGCATAAGAAACAATTCCTGATAGAAATAATGAAAAAATGATAATTTTCTTCAACTCAATTTATAATTAATGCAAAAATAATCCTTTTTCGTACTTTTCAAAATATTTCTTACATTATTTCTATTTAAATATTTTTCTTTTATCAATATCATTAATGATTATATTTGCAAAATCAAATTCTGGGGAAACCCGTACTAATAAAAAGTTACTAAAAATAAAAGATGAAATATAAAAGAATCCTTCTGAAGCTAAGCGGTGAGGCCTTAATGGGAAACAGACAATACGGTATTGATACTGAAAGACTGCAGGAATATGCATCTGAGATCAAAAAAGTAGTTGAAAAAGGCTGTGAAGTAGCGATCGTGATTGGAGGAGGAAATATCTTCCGTGGTGTAGCAGGAGCTGCAAAAGGGATGGACAGAGTGCAGGGTGATTATATGGGGATGCTTGCTACTGTCATTAATGGTATGGCTTTACAGGGAGCATTGGAAGATGCAGGAATCAAAACAAGACTTCAGTCTGCTATCGAAATGGATAAAGTGGCTGAACCTTTCATCAAAAGAAGAGCGGTAAGACATCTTGAAAAAGGGAGAGTTGTAATCTTCGGAGCAGGTACAGGAAACCCTTATTTTACTACAGATACAGCAGCTACATTAAGAGCAATCGAAATCGGAGCTGATGTGATCCTAAAAGGAACAAGAGTAGACGGAATCTACGACAGTGATCCTGAAAAGAACGCTGATGCTGTGAAATATAATTCATTATCTTTCGATGAAGTATTCGAGAAAAACCTTAAAGTAATGGATATGACAGCATTTACTTTAAGCCACGAAAATAAATTGCCAATCATTGTATTCGATATGAATAAAGATGGGAATTTAGAGAAAATTATAGACGGAGAAAACGTAGGTACATTGGTTAATTTATAATCATTTTACGACTAAAAAATATACAAAACACCTGTTACAGTATTTGCTGTTACAGGTGTTTTTGTTTTAACATTAATCTTAATTATTTATCTGCACTAGCATTTTGTGTGACGTTTTCCTTTTCAACCAAAACATAATTGGAAGAAATCCACCCAATGATCTGATCTATTATTTTCAAAATCATCTCCAATTCGGTGACAGCAGTTACTCCCGGTACCAGTTTCACAGCTGGTTTTGGTAATGGCTGTGGCAAAATAAGACCGTTCACTTGTGGATTAGACCCTGCTGCAGGAATACCATTATACATTCCCACATGCTGTACTGATAACTGGAATATATAGTCCTGCAAAGTCTCAGGAGGTGTTTTGATGCTGATAGATCCACTAGAGTGTTGGAGCTGACCTGGAAGCGATTGGTTTTGTATTCGTGTATAGCTGGCTCCCGATTTTGAAGAATCATCGATTGCCATCTTTTGTAAAGCGTTTAATAAACCGGCTGTCATAAATGTAGGAGCCTGACCATATATAGTTGCAATTTTCCCCAGTTCCGAGATCGTCCATGCATGAGGAACAACGTCCAGATTATTCCAGTGCATGGTATTCCAGCTTTGGTAAGTACCTGTTTGTTGCTGCCATCCTGGAGGCAATGGAGGGAATTTACTATTGAACAAATTGGCAAATGCTGTCTCTCCCGGCGTTGGTCCGGCTGTAGGATATACAAGCGTTACCCCGAAAGCATTTAGATCTTTATTTTCTTTCAAGTAAAGAGCAAGAGTAGGAGATAATGCGCCTGCAAGACTGTGTCCGCAGAATACGATGGCTGTACCCGGGTCTGGATTTAAACCAGCAAGGAACTGCTGAAGTGTAGTATTGGGTGAAGCTGCAGAATTAGGGCTTTCAAGTCCGAGAAGTATACTTATCCCGGTAGCAGTACCTTTTGAAATATAAGGGTCAGTGCCATTATAAGGTGATGGAGAGAAATTGGAGGGATTGTATGTTGTCCAGTTGACTACCTCGGCTACAGAAAAATCTTCTGTTTCCCAATCGTAAAGTGACGAAGGATTAGTGGCAGCAATAGCTACAACATAAGTGGGTAATGTAGGACCTCCCGGAAATGCAACAGCATTAGACTTAACGACATATAATGCATTATCTGCAACACCAGTAGGAATACCCTTTTCATTTTTTTCTTCGATCAGGGCAGGTCCCCAGACCAGATCCCAGTTTCCTAATTCCGATACGGCTGAAGGATTAGCTGTGGAAGGTGTTTTTTGATCCATTATTTTAACTGGAGGAACATTGTTAAAATAATAGGATAAATCATACTGAAGCTGTTGCTGGAGTTGGATACCAAAACCGTTGTAACCTCCTGCACGGTTGGCAAGACCTGCCATACCAAATACTTGTTGATAGGCATCTAAAGATGGATTTGTCATGATGTGATGGGTTTAAATTAGTTTTCAATTTTCAATGAATAAGAAATGTCTTCTCTGAGACTTTCCGTTTATTATAGCAAACATTCTATTTATAAACATCTGCTAAAGTTTTGTTTAAAAGAATATAGTAAAGGACGTTATTAAAAATGATATCACACTAAGTAGAAATAACCAAAATATTCTATAAGTATTTGTACCCGAAGTTTTTTGCATTAAGATTTTTTAGTTAAAAACATGTTTCTTTTTCCAAAGAGGAGACAAGTGCACAAAATCCATGTTGGAAATAGCTATTATCCGAAAAGAATCATGATTCCGGGCAACAATGGAAAAAGAAGGATAGAAGAAGTGGATAAAATGAAAGAGGAATAAATTAAAGAAATGCCAGTTTCCGCAAAAGAAATTGTGAAAAATTATGCGTAACTATTTGTAGATCAAAAGTAAATCACTATATTAGAGATAAATGATGTTTTTATGATAGTGAAATATGTAGTAAGGAAACAACAGCATGATGATTGGATGGTAATGTGCGGATATGATTACAAAGAAATCTTATCTTCAGAATTAGAAGAAAGTAAAAAGCAAGGTTGGGAATTTGTTCGAAAAAGGATATTTCTGATCACTGACTTCTGCGATTTTTATAGTACCTCAAATAGATCTGATAGATTAGCAATAATTAGTATTTCCGTAGGCATATTAGCCTCTTTAATTTCTTTTATCGGGCTATTTATATAACAGTCTTCTCTTTGAGAGGGCTTTTTGTTATATTTGCTCAAAACGAAAACTATGGTATTATTGAGTTTGACAACCGAGGAAATGGCTTTTTTAACTGATGTAAGCAAAACAGTAATACCTTTATTTGCAGCATTAGGAGGTGCAATGACGGGATCTTACCTTACTTATAGATTTCAGAGGAAAGACAAAATTAGAGATCATTTATTTACACATAAAGTTAAATCATATTCCACCTTAGCAGAATGCATTGTGGGTGTGAAAAGAGACGTAGAGGATAAGAGAGGTAAAATAAGGGTTAAAAGAGAAGATGATGCTAAAACCATAACAGCTATTTGGGACGATTTTAGAAAAGTTTCTGATGAGCAAACGTTATTTTTAAGCGATCAAACGAAGCATGATTTATTAATTTTAGAAGGAGTCATTTTTGAAGCTTTCAATATGGAAATTGAGAGAATTATAGACATAGAGAATTTTTCAGATGCAGAAATGATTGATGTTTGCGAAAAGGTAGTCGTGGACTGTGAAGATTTTATCAAGAAATTGCAAAATGAATTAGGTGTCAATGTAGTTAATCCAAGACTTAACATCAGAAGAATTTAAAAATAGCTCCTTAATTGGGACTTTTGAATTCATCTTCTGTTAACAAATTGAACACAAGATGAATGTGTATTACATTTATGCCGTCTTTTCTTTTCCAATAGCTGCCATTGACAATTCCTAAGTTTAATTTGCCTAAAGATTCTAGATGACTTTCAATTTTGTTGCTTGTCATTTTTAAAAATATCAACGTTTTCATAAAATACAGAATGTAGTCTTACCAAAATATGGAAATAATCATTATTTTTGCAGCACTGAATAGTAAAAAATAATTTAAAACAATAAGAAAACACTGATGTTTACAGTGTTTTTAGATTTAATTCATTGATATTCAGTATGATTAATAGATGTGTAATTTATCAAACTTTAATATAATAATGGAAGAATTAGATCTTATATTAGAATCTGTAAAACAAGACATGGATGCAGCTGTAAAGCACCTGGATCACGCATTTCAAAGAATTAGAGCAGGACGTGCTTCTACATCAATGGTTCAGGATGTAATGGTAGAATATTACGGAGCAATGACTCCTATCAACCAGGTTGCCAATGTTTCTGTTCCGGATGCGATGACAATCTCTATTCAACCTTGGGACAGAACAGCAATCAACGCGATTGAAAAAGCGATCATCAACTCCAACTTAGGTTTTGCACCTTCTAATAACGGGGAAAACATCATTCTGAATGTTCCGCCTTTGACAGAGGAAAGAAGAAGAGAGCTTGCAAAGCAGGCTAAAGTAGAAGCTGAGAACACTAAAGTAACGGTAAGAAACGCCAGACAGGATGGTTTGAAAGAACTTAAAAAGCTGGAAGGAGTTTCTGAAGATGTTGTAAAAGGAGTGGAAGAAGAAATCCAGTCTTATACAGATAAATATGTGAAGCTTTGTGATGAGCATCTTAAGACAAAAGAGGCTGAAATTATGAAAGTATAATTTTCAGTTTTTGAAAATAGATAAGAGGTTTCCAATGGGAAGCCTCTTTTTTTGTGACTTAATCATGGAGTGATGAGGAGATATAGTTTATAGAAATTAAAAGAGAATGTTTTCTACGGAAGATTGTGTTTTTCAAACAAATATAATCTTTATCGTATTATCCATTTTTAATAGTGTACCTTTAAACGAAATTAGCAAGGAACACATTTTCAATATATTAAATTATTTTTTTAAATTTTTAGAACAATGAAGCCGGAAGCTTTACAGATTCTGTTGTCTTCATTGGACCTCTTGTTAGCCGCAGGAGGTTTTATTTAATTCAACTTTATATGGTAAAATATTCCTACAAAAACTGAGGGAAGAGTATGGATATTTTTTTTGAAATATATTTTTTGTTTTTTTATTGAAAATTAAAGTTGTTGAATGATAGATTGTTGTATTTTTATCAGTGATGATCTGTATTCTTTGCATAAAAAGAAATACTGATTATTAGCTTTTAATCGTTATATTTACAAAATTATTCCGATTTATTATATAATGATCTGGAAATCAAAATGCTAAAGCGATGACTAAAATTATTGGTGTAGGTAACTATATCCCGTCGGAAACAATAACCAATCTATTTTTTGATAAACATATTTTTCTTAATGAACAAGGTGTATTATTGAAGGACGATAATGCTTCCATTACAGATAAGTTAAAAAAAATTACAGGGATTGAAGAGAGGAGATATGCTCACAGTACAGAGGTTACTTCAGATCTTGGGCTTATTGCAGCCCGTGCAGCCATTGAAGATGCGGGAATAGATCCGGAAACATTAGACTATATTATATTTGCGCATAATTTCGGGGATGTCCGGTTTGGGACAGTTCAGTCTGATGCGGTACCCAGTCTTGCTGCCAGAGTAAAACATGTATTAGGAATCAAAAATAATTTCTGTGTTGCCTATGATGTTCTTTTCGGATGTCCTGGATGGATTGAAGGAGTGATACAGGCTAATGCATTTATTAAATCAGGTATTGCAAAGCGATGTTTGGTGATTGGTGGGGAAACGCTTTCCCGTGTAGTGGATATTCATGACAGGGACAGTATGATCTATGCCGATGGAGCAGGAGCAGCGGTTTTGGAGGTGAATAATGAGGATGATTCCGGAATTAAGTCTCATTTATCAGCTTCTTATACATTTGAGGAAAAAGATTATCTGTATTTTGGAAAGTCCTATAATAATGAAGGATGTCAGGATACAAGATACATCAAAATGGATGGCAGAAAAATATACGAATTTGCTCTGGTAAATGTTCCTGATGCCATGAAGAGATGTCTGGATAACAGCGGATATTCTATTAATCAATTGAATAAAATTATCATTCATCAGGCTAATGAAAAAATGGATGAAGCTATTGTTAACAGGTTTTATCAGCTGTATGATATGCCAACTCCGGAAAATATAATGCCTATGGTTATTCATAAACTAGGAAACAGCAGTGTAGCTACCATTCCAACTTTGTTGACAATGATTTTAAAGGATGAACTGGAACATCATAAGATTGAGAAAAATGATGTGGTTTTATTTGCTTCAGTAGGTGCAGGCATGAATATTAATGCTTTTGTATATAAGTTTTAAGCTTATAATAATAAATAAGAAATTGAAATTTTCAATACTAAAAATAAAAAAGAGGTTTCCGTTGGAAGCCTCTTTTTGTATATTTTATTTACAGTTCTCATTGTAATCATAGATCACTTCATTGATGATTGAAAGCTTATCTACTGTAGCATTGCTTATTTCATCGCGGATAAATTTCCCAAATCCGGATCTTTTCTTTTCTTCATTTTTTAGTGATCCGTATTCTCCTTTTGCAATTTTTGCTTTTACATAAGGACAGTCTGCAAGGATAATTTTCGCTTTTGCAGGAGTCAGTTCTTCTACTTTTCCACCTTTTTTAGAAAAAATATAATTCGGGTTTTCTCTTAATCGGTCTGTTTCTGCCTGAGAAATAGCCTGGGTACTATTAGCTGAAAGAGCAGTAGGATAGCCGTAAAGTTTATAAACAGTTATTTTACCTTCAACCACTACTTCTGCAAACTGTTCTGTTCTTGAAAGATTGTTGATTGCCTTAAAGCCTGCTGCTAATCCTGTAGAGCTTTCAGAACTGTTTAAAGCTTCTCTTATATTCGAATATTTTACAGACTTAAAGATCCTTGGAGTATCACCTTGATACAGCATATATTCTTTGATATCGTCCGAATCGTAGGTTTTGAATTTAATCCTGTTCTTTACTTTATCAATATCTGCGATAGCTGCAAATTTTACTTTTAACTGATTTTGCCATGGACTGGAATATCCTCCGTGCAATTGTACGACACCTTCAATTTTCTTTCCGGATTTTTCAATAATATAACCGTATTTTTCTCCATTGTAAATTCCGTTGTCATCCTGATCCTGAGCGTAGATATTCAGAGAAAGAAGACCAAACAGGCCAATAAGTAGTAATTTCTTCATGGTTTTGTTTTAAATTTTAGCAAATATAATTTTTTAAATTCAAAATAATATAAAACAAAATATTTTACTTTAATCCACAAAAAAGCTCCGAATTTTTCCGGAGCTTTTTGTTTTTATTTTAAGATCAGAATTATTGATACCTCTGATGTTCTTTACTTTTTGAAAACCTTTTGGTAATCGGTTTGAATAATGCTTTGTATTTTTCAGCATCAAATAATTGTGAATCCGTAAGCGCTTTATACGTCATCCATACTCCAAATGGAAGAAGGATCAGGTTAGGAAGCCAGGCTGCAAGATAAGGATTCATTTTTCCACTCCATGACAGGTTTTCCACCCCAACATTCATTACATAAAAGACAATGAAAATAACAATGGCGATGATTACCGGAAGTCCCATTCCTCCTTTTCTGATGATAGAACCTAAGCTTGCTCCAATCAGGAAAAAGATAATACAGGTCACTGAATAGGCTACAATTCTCTGCTGGTAGATCACTACTTTGCTGAAATATTTTACATTGGAGCTGTATTCATTCTTTTTAGAATCTAAAGTAGATTTCAGGTTGTCTAGCCTGTTGTAGGAATTGTAAATAATTTCCAATTTTTTGTCGCCTTTTACCGTATCCAGTTTTATCTGGGTTTTAGCAGCTACTTTATGTTTGTTGCCTTTATCCATATAACTGACAACGGAATTGGTCTGATTAAGAACTTCAGATCCGATATTATCAAAGAACTGCTTATTGTCTTTTTTACTTTTGCTGACCGTTTCGTTAAGCTGGTTGTATGTTTGGAAACGGTAGTCATCTGTAATCTGTTCTTTTTCGATGGCTTTATTAATGATTTCACTGATATCGAAGTGGGAAACCAGTGTATCAAATTTAATGGCCTGATCGGGCTGTTTCAGTCTTACATTGTCACCTTTTCCTGCGAAAGCATCTTCAAATACATATCCGTTATATAGTACAAGTTTTAGAAAATTCTTATTCACTGCTGGAACAAATTTTCCTTTTTCTGCTACTACAGATTGTTGGTTTTCATAAGCATTGGCTTTTTTGTGAACAAAAACCCCTTCAATATTTTCTCCGTTTTCACCGTATATTTTATCAAACTTCACCATATAACCCGGGATCTGGTCGATAAACTGACCTGGAGTAAAGTTGATTGCCGGTTTTGTCTGGGCAATATTAAAAAGCATGTTTTTGGCTTTCTTCTGAAAATCCGGGATAATATTATTGGAAAAGAAAAACAACATGATGGCAAGTGCCGTTGAAATTCCCAACAGGGGAGTCATGACTCTAGTCAAAGGAATCCCCGCTGCTTTCATTGCCGCAAGCTCGTAACGTTCTCCAAATTCCCCGAATGACATGATGCTCGCAAGGAGAATCGTAAGCGGAAGAACCATACTGATAACATTTACCCCAAGGTAAAAAAGAAGTTTGAGGATCTGCCAGTAGCTTAATCCTTTTCCCATAAACTGTCCTAACTGAACCCAGATAATGTTTACAATAAAAATGAAAAACAATACGCTGAATATAAAGAAAAACGGTCCAAAGAAGGTTTTTATGATATATCGGTCTAGTATTTTTAACATGTGCCAAAATTAATCAAAAAGCCACAAAGTTTACTTGTGGCTTTTTATATTTTGTTATTTTTTTAACTTAAAAAGCAAATTTGCCTAGTTGCGAATTCACTTTCAGCTTTTTAAAGTTCTGTAATGACGTAGTTTTTAAACTTATTTTTGTCAAAAACAAACATATTTGGATCCAGTTCTTGGTTTTCCTTATATTCTTTAATGGCAATTACTGCAACATCTTTGTTGTTTCCGTGCTGTTCCAGTTTTACCATCTGCTTTTTTGCAGAATCTACAAAAAGATACACGAACTGTATTCCGTTTGCTTTTACGGGAGTCAGCTTAATAAAGTCAGCATTCACACCATTGACCATTTTCTTACCGTTATACGTTACATTGTAATCGTTTCTGTAGGTGGTAAGGTAGTTGATAGGGGAGAACATAGTGCTGCTTCCGTTAGGTTTAGCAATGGTTACTTCCATATCATCAGCATTGATATTGTAAATTTTACTTCCGTCAAAGATCTGCTCTGTATCCATGATCTTTAGTTTGTACTTCTCTCCGGCAGCATAATAAATACCTGGTTCGGTTTTCGTCACCTGTCCGTTAAGGCCACTTCCAAAAGAAAATTTGAAGTAAGAATTCTTTTTAGAATTATAGTTGGCTGTAATATCATCCAATATCTTTTTAGCTTTAGCATCAATCTTCTGAGCATTGGCCATACCTACTGCACCTACAACAAAACTTCCTAATATAACTTTTGAAATAATATTTTTCATTTTTTAATTTAATAATCTTTAGACATTTTCAATTTTAAAAGGTTAAATCATTCAATTTTTCCTTTAGTTACGCAGATCTTCCAAAAACTGTTCCAAAGAATGAAGGTCGCTGATAATGACTTCTCTTGCTTTAGCTCCGTTGAAACCTCCTACAATACCGCTAGCTTCAAGCTGATCCATAATTCTTCCGGCTCTGTTATATCCCAGCTTCAATTGTCTCTGAAGCATTGATGTGGAACCCTGCTGAGTAGAAACGATGATTCTTGCAGCTTCTTCAAATAAAGCATCCTTTTCGTTCGGATCAAAAGCGCCTACTGTACTTGTAGAGTCTTCGGAAACATATTCAGGAAGTAAGAACGCTGATGCGTATCCTTTCTGTTCTCCGATGAACTCTGCCAATCTTTCTACTTCCGGAGTATCTACGAAAGCACATTGAAGTCTTAAGATCTCATTTCCGTTGAAATAAAGCATATCTCCTTTACCGATCAGCTGATCTGCTCCCGGAGAATCAAGGATGGTTCTGGAGTCTACACTGGAGATTACTCTGAAGGCCGCTCTTGCAGGGAAGTTAGCTTTAATCATCCCTGTAATTACATTTACAGATGGTCTTTGTGTTGCTACAATTAAGTGGATTCCTACGGCTCTTGCAAGCTGTGCAAGTCTGGCGATTGGTAATTCAACCTCTTTTCCTGCGGTCATGATCAAATCCGCAAACTCATCTACCACTAATACGATATAAGGTAAGTAACGGTGTCCGTTTTCAGGATTTAATTTTCTTTCAGCAAATTTCTTATTGTATTCCTTTAAGTTTTTACAGAAAGCATTTTTAAGAAGATCATATCGGGTATCCATTTCAACACAAAGAGAGTTCAGAGTATTGATTACTTTATTGGTATCTGTAATGATTGCTTCTTCTGCATCCGGTAGTTTTGCCAGATAATGTCTTTCGATTTTTGAATATAATGAAAGTTCCACTTTTTTAGGGTCTACCATTACAAATTTCAGTTCGCTTGGGTGCTTCTTGTAGAGTAGGGAAGTAAGGATAGCGTTAATCCCTACAGATTTACCCTGACCTGTTGCTCCAGCCATCAGCAAGTGTGGCATTTTTGAAAGGTCAGCCATGAAGACTTCGTTAGAAATGGTCTTTCCGAAAACTACCGGAAGATCCATATCTGTATTCTGGAATTTCTGAGAAGCAATCACAGAACGCATAGAAACCATAGTAGGATTTTTTCTTGGTACCTCAATACCAATTGTCCCTTTCCCCGGCATTGGAGCAATAATTCTGATTCCTAATGCAGAAAGGTTTAGTGCAATGTCATCCTGCAGTTTCTTAATCGCTGCTACTCTAATCCCTGCTTCCGGAACAATCTCGTATAGGGTCACTGTAGGACCAATGGTTGCTTTGATCTCTGCGATTCCTACGTTGAAATTTTTCAGAAGTCCAACAATCTTATTTTTATTTTCTTCTAATTCTTCTTTGTTGATGGAGATTTCTTCACTTCCATAGTCTTTCAATAATTCTACAGGCGGCATTTGAAATTTAGCCAGATCAAGTTTGTGGTCATACAAACCATGTTTTTCTACCAATTCCTGTGATTGTTTCTCAGAATCATCCAAAACATCAATCATCGGAGCTACCTCTACATTGAATTTAATGTTATCTTGTGCAGGTGTATTGGTAACAGCTGGAGAAGGTGCGGATGGTCTGATATCAAAAGCTTCTTCAGGACTGGAAACCGGAACAATTGGTTTTGAAGAAATATTTAAACTTACTGGTTGAGAAACCTCTCGTGGCTCTGCTTCAAAAGAAGTGTGATTGGGAGTGGTAATCGTTTCTATATCGGTAGAAACCGGAACTTCAGGGAATCCTTTCGGAACACTTACCGGTTCTGGTTCCCTTACTGTATTGATTGGAGTATTTGGAGAATGATTGCTAACATCACTTACCGTAACTCTGGATACAGTATCTTCTTCTGCTTCTTCCTTCAATTCTTCATCTGCCTCGAAATCATCATTAGAATCAGGCATCATAGATTTTACTTTTCCAATCGTATTTTCATTGATCTTGTCAAGTTTTGATTTGATAGAACTTGGACGAAGATTAAATTCAAGAATAAAATATAAAAGAATACTCGCTGCTAAAACAGTCCATAAACCTACTGCTCCAATAATAGAATTAAGGTAATCCATAATCTGATATCCATAAACTCCTCCTAAAACACCTTGTCCTTTAGTAAGCGCTCCCATAAAAATAGGAAGCCAGCAAATGAAAAATAATGAGTGTCCAATGGTTTTCCACGGTTTGAAGATTTTCTTCTTAAGAATCAGGGTACCCACTACCAGAAATAAGAAGGCTATAATAAATGAGGCAATACCAATACTTTCGAATATGAAAATATTGCCCAGCCAATCGCCTATCTTACCAAAGATATTTGAAGATTTTATAGTCTTGTCCAGCATAGTTCCTGCCTGGCTTTGATCTGCTTTCCAGTTCATTAAATAGGAAATGAATGAAAGTGCCATGACAGCTGAGAAAAGGATAAGAGTAAGCCCGAAAAAAATACGTGGCTTAGATAAAATTCTGCCTTTTTCAGGCATTTCAGTCGGTTTTTTTTGTGTCTTTTTGTCCATAATATCAATGTCACAAATTTAATGTTTTTTCAACACTAAAAGAATCTTTTTTCTCCAAAAAATATTTTGGAAATCCCGCTTTTTACAACGATTATTTAAAATTTAATTAAAAAATATTTTCAGCAATTATGAAATAAAATTATGCGTTCATTTTGTTTATCCAAATCTGATACCGAACCTGTTTAAACTTTTTAGAGAAAGAGTTTCCAGAAAATTAGCAATTTAGAGTTGCAAAAAAAAGAACTAAAATC
>NZ_PCOU01000027.1 GCF_002979455.1 Chryseobacterium sp. MYb7 | reverse complement strand
TAATCAATTAATTAAAATAATAATATTGAATATCTAAAAACAAAAAGTCGGAAGAAAAAATCTTCCGACCATGACTAGATTTTAGTCCGCTTTTATTTTAATGAATTCATAGAGAAAATTCACTGTTGAATTTTGCTTTCCAAATGAATGATCAATTATCATAAAAAGTTTTAAACAGTCTCAAACTCTCAAACCCTCAAACTCGAATCTCTATTCAATCTTCTCCATCCACTCAATACCACTTACATCAATCAGTTTCAGAGCATCAATCTCACTTTTCTGAAGAATATCATCAATATTCAGAGTCACATCAGCTTTTGCTCCTAAAGGAATTACTAAACTGTGTTTCCCTGGTTTTACTTTAGCAACATAATGATTGTGTATACTTTCTTTTGGAAGTGTGGAGAGATCTTTATGATTAAATTCTTTTAAAATCTTTCCGTTTTTGTCCAGAATATGGACTCCTATTAAGAAAGATCCGTACACATCAGCACCTTCTGTTCTGTACACCTGAAATTTTAGATCCGAATTGTTATGAGAAATAGTTGAAATTTCCAGTTTTGGTTTTACTGATTTATTATGCAGCATTCCCCATACACCACCATGAAAATACTGATTGGTAAAAAGGGTTAATCCAAAGATAATCAGTGATCCTGTAAGTACAAAAGTTTTCGGTTTTGAGATAGGAAAACTTCCTGAACCCAGCCATTGAAACCATCTTTTCTGAGTGAAATTTCTGTTATGTTTTATGAAATAATAATCCATTGAATAAGGACCGCTTCCTGTAAGAAATAGTACAAATCCACCTGAGATTCCTAAGACCCCAATCTGCCATTCATCAAGACAGGTTGTTCCCAGCCAGCCGGAACCCAATAAAATCCCAAGAGCAAGACTGAAAATTCCAATACTCATTAAGCGGGTAAATAATCCAAGGATGATCAATAACCCGACAACTGCTTCAATAATGGTGAAGATCATCATAGATTGATGTAAAGCATCAGGATGGGTAACCAGATATTCAATAATGGGTTTTATTCCGAGGGCATTGGGTAAAAAATGATTGAATTTTTCTCCAATATATCCCTGTTCATCGGGAATAAGCTTGTTTTCGAGGATAAGTCTTCGCCAAAACGCTGAAAAGTAAGTCCATCCGATAACCATGCGGAGGGATAAAGTATATAATCCAGCCATATCCGAAGACGGGCTGTTTTTGATATTTTTCATTGAAATTAATATTATATTGTAAAAAACTGATTTTTAATGAGGCTTAAAAATTTTTAAACCAGATTAAGCTTCAGCCTTTTAAATAAAATATATTTCGGAGGGCTGTTCCCTGTAGAATGCCCTGAATATTTATTGAAAGAAATATTTTCTTCAACAGGGTTTCCAGTACCTGAATAAAAGCCAGGAAAAGAATCACTATATCGCTTCTGAACTTTATTTTTTAAAGCCGAAATTCCGGAGGAAGCAGATGCCGCATCACAACTGAAGGAAAGAGATGAAGTGGTTTTTACCTTATTCAAACCGCTGATGTACTGAATGTCAAAAATATCAAGAACATTTCTTTTTACAGAACATGGAGACAATGAAAACACCAATACAAGCATCGTAATGATGGCTTTATAGGTTTTCATATGAACTCTTGAATTAGGCATAATTACAAAGCTACACTTTATTTCAATGAAAGCTTAATGAATTGTAAAAAATCGTCCTGCTGATCAACAAATAAATAATGAGAACAGTTATCAATCAGTCTGAAGTTTTTCTTCCCAACAATATTTTTGAGATCAGCCATCTGTTTTTCTGAAAATATTCCATCATTCTTACCGTACACTGCAAAAATGGGAATACCTTTTTTTCGAGTGTCCTTTAAAATGGAAGTATTATCCAAATTGTTCTGAGACTCATTTTGATAAAATTTAAGGGGAGAATCAGGGTTTCTTATATTGTTTTTGTAAAATTCACCTGCTTTATATTCTGCTCTCAGCTTTTCACTTTCGGTGGTAGGATTGGGCATGTCAAAGAATCCAAGTTTTCCTGCCATGTCATAACATTTTTTTCTATAAGCTGCAGAATTTTTGTCCAGACTTTCTATTTCCAAAATTTCTTTAAGGTGGACAGGATCATTTTTAAAATGTTCTTTGGCTTGTTTTAAAATATGGTCGTAGGTTTCCTGTTGGGTAAATAAAGCTCCTGCAAGCGTAAGAGTTTTTACCTTCTCAGGAAATTGAGCTGTAAAAAGTGTTCCAATAATTCCACCAAAGCTATGGGCAAGAATATTTGCCTTTTTGATGTTGTAAGCTGTGTAAATACTTTTTAAATCCTCAAAACTTTCTTGGAATGTCATGGTGGCATTTCCATCTTTTGAACGTCCTTCACCACGCCTGTCATAAACAATCACATAAAATCCTTTATCGGCAAGCTTTTGAGCAGTAGTTCCTTCAAATAGAGTAGCGTTTCCACTTGGTCCGCCATGAATAAAAATAACAGGAGGGTTTTTCGGATTACCATAGGCTCTAGAATACAAATCCTGTGCTTTAAAGAATATTGAACATATAATGAAGAGAAGAGAAAACAGAAATTTCATGATCCAGTTTTTGAGTTCTCTAAACTACTGAATATTCTCTGATCGGAAGAAGATAAAATGAAGGGAATTATGATTACATTTAAAAATTAAAATCACTACTGATGAATAGTTGTCACAGTTCAGGTTTATCTTTATACCTTGCAAGTTTTAACTAAAAACAGAAAATATAGTGTAATGAGTTATATGAAACTGAGTGTTATAAAAATTATTTCTGTTTTATCATTTTTAATGATCTGCAGCGTAGACCGGGATGATCTTCCAGTATTTATTTATATAATTTTTGGATTATTTCAATTTATTAATGATATAGTCTCACTATCTTTTAGTCAGCATACTATTTTGTGGGAAGGAATTGCAATGATACCACTTATAGGAACTTTGTATATTTTCGCATCATCTGGAAAATTTAAAGATCGGTATCTTATGTTATTTTGTTTTATAGCATTATTATCAATACTCTTTTCTTTAATTGTTCCCAGTATATTTTATAAAGATAATATATCTAAATTACGGCTAAGCTTTATCATTCCTTTTATAATTTTCGTAATAGGTTCTATATATACACTGTTACTAGTTTTTAAAAATAATAAGGAATAAAATTCAATAAATCCCGGATCTTGTCCGGGATTTTCATTTATATTAAGAATTATCGTTAAACTTTTTATGAGAATGTTTTTTGGTTTTCTAAACTTCTAAATAGAAGATAAAATGATTGGAATTATAATTACATTTAAAAATTGAAAACACTACTGACGGACAGTTGTCACAGTTCCGGTTTATCTTTACCTCCTTATATTTTAAATAAAACAACAAAATATGGAAAACAATAATTTTAATACCATCATAAAACGTTCTTTGGATATCAGGGAAAAGTATCATCAGCTGGAAATAAAAGGTAACGGGACAGAATGGACACTGGAAGAGGATGCTCTTGCTTATCTTACGGATGCTGGGCTGGTAGGACGAAATATTATGTCTCATCAGAAAACGTGGCTGAAAAAAAATTCAGCGGAAGAACTGGAACATAAATTGGCAGAAAATATCTGGTGGCTGATTGTTCTGGCAGACCGTACAGGAATTGATATCAAAGAAGCCATGGACAAATTTTTAACTAAAACAGAAAATATAGTGTAATGAGTTATTGTTTAGCAATAGAAGGAATGCAGCCTGAAAGCAGAAAAGAACTGCACAAAAATTATCATGACAATTATTATGGATTTCCCATTCATGATGATAATGAATTGTTTGGGAGACTTATTCTTGAAATCAACCAGGCAGGACTTAGCTGGGAAACAGTTCTGAAAAAAGAAGACAGCTTCAGAAAGGCATATGATCATTTTGATATTCAGAAAATAGCAGCTTATACGGAAGAAGACCGCGAGAGATTATTGAGTGATCCGGGAATTATCAGGAATAAGCTAAAAGTGAACGCAGCGATAGAAAATGCAAAAACTATTATTGAACTGCAGAAAGAATTCGGATCATTTGAAAAATGGCTGGAATATTATCATCCCATGACTTTGCAGGAATGGATGAAGTTATTCAAAAAAACATTCAAATTCACGGGTGGAGAAATTGTCAATGAATTTCTTATGAGTACAGGATATCTGAAAGGCGCTCATCATGAAACCTGCCCGATTCACTCCAAGGTATTGGCTCAAAAACCTTTGTGGCAAAAGGTTGAGGGGAAATAGAATAAGGATTATTCTTCAATTAATAAGTCTTGATTCCTACCTTTAGATTTTTATCTGATATAAATCTAAAGATAGGAATCTCAGCTTTTTATATTCATTACTCTGCCAGAAAGCCTCAGAACAAAGAAATTGTATAAAGTGATGCTATTTTATTTCATGCTTCTTATCGAAACATCTGGTTTTTCACCTTGTGGAACAATGAAAATAGCATTATCACTGATGGTATCCCCTGGATCAAAATAATAGCTGCCGGTTACAGGAATGGTACTGGTAATGAATTTCCCAGATTTATCATAAGCAGAGTAGGTAACATTAATCATTTGCGCCTTCATTTTTAATTCTATCTTCTTAGAGGTCAGCCTGGCTCCGGTTGCATTAATACAGTTCAGCTCTACAAGGCCTATATTGCTTACAATTTGAGGAAAAGCAGACAGTCTGATGTTGTATGTTTTATCAGAATTATTTTTGATGGATGCAGAAACTTTATATCGATCATAGGATTTTCCACCGGATTCTACACTTTCTTTATTGAGGATATTGAAGGTAACAGCCATTCCATTGATATCGACTGTCTGGCCGTCTGAAATTTTTTGTGCATGTATATTTATTCCTAAAAATATAAATACAGGGAACAATAGTAAAGGGGTTAGATTTTTCATAGCATTGTTTTATGTATTTAAAGATAATTATTTTAATATAAAACAATGTAATGTAGATTTTTTTTAATTTTATAATCCTTATGCCTTGTTGTTTTTCATCAATTCTTGATGCTCCTTACCCCATTTTTCAAACTCAAGAATAATAGGTTTTAGTTTGTAACCTATTTCCGTAAGTTCGTATTCTACCCTTGGCGGAACTTCTGCGTATACCGTTCTGGTAATGATTTTGTCTTCTTCCAGTCTTCGAAGCTGAAGGGTAAGCATACGTTCGGTAATGTTCTGAAGCTTTTTTCTAAGTTCCCCGAATCTCATTTTCCCATTGATCAGATAACAGCAGATAGCCAATGCCCATTGTCCACCGATCGTGTTGGAAGCATAGATTTCCGGACATTCGTCAGCAAGCGCTTTTTTATTGGCAAAATTGGTTGAAGTTTCCTTTATTTTAGTCATTACTTACATTTTTTATAGTACCATACAATAGGTTGCTAATGTACGAAATGTAAGTTATGTGTTGTAATTTTGTAGTAGAAATTTAAACATAATGAAGACTTTAGTAATTGTTACACACCCAGATATTGAAAAATCTGTGATCAATAAAAAATGGATTGACGAATTAAAAAAATCCCCTGAAAAATATACTGTTCATCAACTGTACGAGGCTTATCCGGATGGAAAAATCAATGTAGCTCAGGAACAGAAGTTGATGGAATCTTATGATAAAATTGTATTTCAGTTTCCTTTTTACTGGTTCAGCAGCCCGCCACTTTTGAAACAGTGGCTGGATGAGGTGATTTTGTATGGCTGGGCATATGGAAGTACCAGTGGATTTAAGCTTGCTGGAAAGAAAATGTCATTGGCCGTTACGGCAGGCATAGATGAAGAGGCCTATACTGCATCCGGAGTATATAAATACACCATGAACGAACTTTTCAGACCTTATGAACTGACTTTTGATTATATAAAAGCAGATTACAAGGAACCTTTCGTATACTATGGAATTGAAAGAGATCCTTCAGATGAATGGATCAACAGAAGTGTTCCAATGTATCTGGATTTTCTAGATAACTTATAGTTATATGAAAAGTAAGTTGAACTTCCGTTTTTATGAGTTCAGCTTACTTTTGAATGTATTCAAATGGCTCGACATTCCAGTCCTGCACATATTTCTTTATCGTATTACTATCAATATTAAAGGGAACATCCTGATATTTCCAGCCATTTTTAGGAACCTTTAAATCTATAAGATAGTTCTCAATAGAGTAGATATCAAGAACTTTTGCATTTTTAGGTTTTATAGAATCGAAAATGATGAGGAATTTATCTCCTTTTTTGTAAGAACAATTTGTTGTTTTAAAATATATTTTATTACCAACCTGATATTTGTAATCTGTTCCTACACCATTATTGTTCTTTTGATGCCAATCAGTAACAGCCTCTCCAATTGTATATTTAGGAGCTTTGAGCATTTTTTTTACCCATAAATTCTCGTCGAACAAACAGAATATGATAAATACTAAAACGGATATTGCAAGAATAATATGAAATTTTTCTGAGATAAATTTTTTCATGTTCGATCAATATATTTTTCATTGAACTTTTGCAGATCTAACGCTTGCTCCTGGAAATATTCTTTAAACTTATCCGAAAGATTTTGATCTTTAAATTTTACAATAGTATATCCGCTGTCAAAAGCAATAATTTCTAAAATACTTTCCTGTATTAAAAATTGATTACTTTCCCAAGCCATAGAATCTTCAGCAGATAATCTGGAGATTAATGAAATATCTGGTTCAATATTATTTGGAACAGCTGATACTATTCCCCAAATGATCTGAGTATTACTTTGATAGAGCTGTTCAAATTCCGGATGATCTAAAACAAAATAATCTTCATCAAAATTAATAGGAAGCGGTTGGTCAGATATAAAATCTAAATCTGTCAAAACCCATTGATAAATTGTCAGATCATCCCATATTGGTTTTAATACTTCCTGAAGATGGGTATGGAATTTTACCTTTTTTGTAGTTCTGATAATCCAGTTCATCTATTCTTTATTTAAAATTCTGTTGATTTTCTTGTAATTCATATTACTATAAAATCCTTACCCCACCGTAGGCGTATCCTCCTCTTTCAGTATTTTTTTCTCCTTCATGGTAAGCAGCATTCTTTCGTATTTGTATTTTTCCCAGTTGAAGGTGTTGAGAAAATCAAGAGCCGCCTGAAAACCTCTGTTGAAAAGGTTTTCTTTTTCTTCATTTTTCATAAAGAAATTCAGCCAGCTGCTGGCACCACAGTTCACAGTCTGTATACTGTACAGTTTATAGAAAGTATGCTTGGTAAGAAATGTTTTATCATTAAAGCCTTTCAAAGTACTGATGATATTTCCTGCATAGCTGAAAGGAGTTTTGAGGATTTCTTCACTGGTTTTTCCTCTTTCAGAAAGGATTGCCGAATCACTCGTCAGCTGTACCCCAAAAAGGGGCATTCTCGGATAAAAAACTTCATCTGCGTGGAACAGGTCAATGGGGAAATTGGAAATACTCCCTCCATCAATGAAAACTCCTGCAGGATTAATATCTTCCGACTTCGTATTCATCCAGTATCTCCAGGCATATTTTACAGAAGTATCATCTTTATTGATTTGTTTCTGAAAAGGCTCAAAGAAAAATGGAACAGCCATAGACGCTCTTACAAACTCGGCGGGACTGATGTGTTTCAGCTCTTCCTCAGACCAATAAAGATTAGCCATTGTAGGAAGTTCTACCTTAATCTTAGCATTGATATCAGTCGTTATGACTACATATTCAGATTTAAGAAGGTAAAACGGATTGTTTTTATAATAATCGTTATTGACAGCACTTTCATAGAAGATTCTATAGCGGGTCTGGTCAATATGTTCCTGGTTTTTAATTTTAATCTTTTCGATGCTTTGCAAAGCCATCATATAATATTCCTGTCCGTTTCCATAACGGTAGTTGAGGTTGAGATCCTTTTCCTTTTGAATGAATTTTTCATTGAGGTGGGCAACTGTGCTTATTCCAAAACGTTCTAGTGCATCTTGCATGGTTTTCTGAAAAATATTCCCAGGATTCAGTCCGCTGTTTTCTTTCCTAAAATTATTGTACAGCTTTTGAATACAAAAAAAGAGAATGACAGCTGGAATCAGAGGAATTAAAAACATCAGTTTGGCATTCAGGATGGTAGTTGAAGGAGCCAAAAAAGGAATACTGATCAGGATAATAAACAGGATGGCAGCAATAACAGCATTAATTTTAAAGAAATCCTTGTTGTTAAGCATAGCATGCAGCGTAGTTTTTACATACGTCTTTCCATCCATAAAGTCTGCAAAATCCCAGCTGAAAAGAATATCCTTAATCAATTCACTTTTGGCTTCTTCTTTAGTTTTACACGAAGCAATAAGCATTGTATTAATCGCTCCGGCACTTGTCCCGGCAACTTTCAGAAAACGGATTCCAAATATTTCAAGCCCGTAAAGATAGCCTACCAATGCACTTCCCCAAACGCCGCCGCCTTCCTGTACAAATTCTACATACTGATTTCCATTGTGATCCAGAAGATCAGAGAACTCTTTGGCAGATATATTCTCGTGAAAAGCAAGCAGTTTATCTTTGGATACCTGTGAAAGAGAAGAATCTTCCAGAATTGTGTTGAGGTTCTCAGTGGTCATAGTATTGTATTTTGATGATGTATTGTCATTGCGAACCGCGGTGAAGCAATCTATAATCTAAATTAATCAACCGGTTTATATTGTATCGAAGATAAAATTTTTGCGTCTTACAATCTCAGATCATTTTATATTCTTATGCACCTTTGTGTTCGGGAAAAATTACCATTGTCTGCGTCTCACATAAATGAAGGTGCTGATTACAACTGTGGCCATTGCTCCCAATGTTATAAAATATCCATACTTATGATGAAGCTCTGGCATATTATCGAAATTCATCCCATAAACTCCTGCAATAAAAGTAATTGGTAAGAAATAAACAGAGTAGATCGCCAAAACCTTCATAACCTGGTTCGCCTTTTGATCCGAAAGAGCCAGGAACATCGAAATAAGGTTGGTGATCTGGATATTTAAATGATCAAAATCTGCCACTACATCTTTATGCTTATCTTTTAAATCCACAATTTCTGAATCCTGAAGATTGAGTAATTTAAACTTATCAATAGCATCTGTAGAAATGACAAGTACTCTTGAATTCAATCCCGATTTTCGCTTCAGCTTGTAAAGACGTCGGATTTGGCTGGTATGATTGGTGTTTTTAAGGAAAATTTCATTTTCAATATTGTCCATTGTTTCAAATAGACTCAAAGATTCGTCATCAAAACTTTTCATGATCAATATCGCAATTTTCAGCATGATCTGTTGTGGCGTAAGATCTTCCTGAATTAATGAAATCTGCTTCTTAGTCTCAGAAATACTTCTTGTTTTCATCCTGTGGATGGTAATAATGGTATTCTCTACCAGGAAAATCCCGATTTTGGTACTGATATCACTGATGGTATTGAGATTTTTTCTCTCCAGTTCCGTACTTTCACGAAGAAGAAAGAATTTTACACTTCCATCTTCTTCATACTTTGGAAGGTGGTTGGGGTCCATGGTATCTTCCAGAAGGAGATTGTTGATTTCATATCTTTCATGAAGAAATTTCAGGTCTTCTGCAGTAGGAGCCTCTACATCTACCCATTCACACTGGGAGGTTCTGTATATCGTATCAATTGGCATAAAGTAAAAATACTAATATTTTGAAAAAGTATGTGTTAAATAAGTTTTATCTTTGCGAAAATTAAAAAACTATATGATTAAAAGTACCATAAAAGGGGTAGGATTTTATGTTCCAGATAACGTTGTTACCAATGATGATTTATCAAAACTAATGACTACCAACGACGAATGGATTACGGAAAGGACAGGCATTAAAGAAAGAAGACATCGTAAAAATAGAAATGATTCTCAGGAAACAGCTGCTTATCTCGGGTTCAAAGCTTCTGAAAAAGCCCTTGAAAAAGCAGGTCTTACTGCTAAAGATATTGATTATATTGTTTTTGCAACACTTTCTCCGGATTATTATTTTCCTGGTTGTGGCGTGCTCCTTCAGGATATGCTGGGATGTGATACAATTGGAGCATTGGACGTGAGAAATCAGTGTTCTGGATTTGTGTATTCTATGAGTGTTGCGAATGCATTTATTAAATCAGGTACTTATAAAAATATTCTTGTGGTAGGAGCTGAGGTTCATTCTTTCGGATTGGATTTTTCTGACGAAGGAAGAGGCGTTTCTGTTATTTTCGGTGATGGAGCAGGAGCAATTGTTCTTTCTGCATCAGAAGATGAAAATGCAGGAGATATTTTAGCGATGAATATGCATTCTGAAGGAAAATATGCAGATGAATTATGTACACAGTTTCCGGGATCTAAATTCGGATGGAGTGACAGAATGAGAAAAGAACCGGAGAATGTTACCAATAAAGAAGTCTATCCTATTATGAATGGAAACTTCGTATTCAAACATGCAGTAACAAGATTTCCGGAAACTATGATGGAAGCTCTCAACAAAGCAGGAAAAACAATTGAAGATCTTGATATGTTCATTCCACACCAGGCGAATCTTAGAATTGCTCAGTTTGTTCAGCAAAAATTTGAACTGCCAGATGATAAGATTTTTAATAATATTCAGAAATACGGAAATACAACGGCAGCTTCTATTCCCATTGCATTAAGTGAAGCAATTGAACAAGGCAAAATTAAGCGAGGTGATCTGATACTTCTTTCGGCTTTTGGAAGCGGATTTACATGGGGTAGTGTATTGTTTGAATATTAATGACAATATAATAAGTGAAAAAGTTGAATGATGATCATTTGTTGATCTTATAATCTTTTAACCAAACAACGAACCGCAGAACTTTAGTTCTGCGGTTTTTTTATGCATCATCTGTTACATCATTTTTTAAATATAAAATTACAGTATTACATTTGTACACAAATTCGACAGTCAAATAATTTGGCTTTTATTATTGATTACGTTGAATCTTCGATTTCTGACGAAGGAAGATCTCATTAATAACCCAATATATTAGATTCTTAATTACGTTCACAGATCTTCAGCCTGTGTTCAGAATGATACTTTTGAGACAGCCTCTTTTTGTGATGTACTATGTGATCTTATAAACATTTATTTTTCATGAGAAAGAAAGCTAAACAGATTGATCATTTAAAATTTGATTTGAAACGACAAAAACTGCAATTATTTTAGAATCATGTTTAGTTAGTTCAAAGTATGTCTTTCAATAAGATTTACTTATGTTTCGATGGAAAATAGCGTAAATTATTGATTATTATTGTGTTAAATACGTGATGTATATTTGTTGTATTTTGTTTTGTTTAATGGAAAAAAATAGTTTAGACCAAAAAAATCAAGATAATTTTTTAATTGATTTAATTCTAATTCTATTGAGTAGAAGTTTAAAGTTAAAATAGATGCAAATGTTTTGTATAATACTTTCGAAAATAGAGTTGGAGCTTTGAAAGATTGAATGCTTATAGATAAATCTAAGCCATTTAGCATTTCTCTCTTTCTTTAGAAAAAGTCAAATAATTTTATAAATACAAAACATGAAAAAGAATTTATTATTCGGGATTTTATTAATTCCATCATTTTTTTTATCGCAAGTAGGAATTCAAACAATGACCCCGCAAAAAACATTGCACGTTAGCGGTTCCTTACAGGTAGTGAATGAAGTAAACGTAGGTGGAAATGCCACTACTGCAGGTTCATCGGGAACATCAGGGCAGATACTGACTTCTAAAGGACCAGGAGCCGCACCTGCATAGCAGACCTTGAATACGGTAAGTGGAAGTGTTAACAGCGCTATGTATGTAAAAGAGAAAGACGAAGCTACAGCTACAGCAGAACAGACAATTGATGTGCCACAACTTACAAAAACAATAACAGTACCTGCAGGAATGACCCAAACATTTTTATTTACTGTTTTGGGATATGCGACCAATTTTCCTAGTGGAGGAATTTCTTCACAAGGCGTATTTAGCTTAGTACAAGATGGAGTTAAAATATCTTCGGCTTATACATCAAAAGTAGGTAATTCTCCGGGGGGATTAGTTGATCTCCCTATTCCTGTAACTTTTTTAAAGTCAGTGTCACTTCCTGCAGGAACTTATACATTTAAGATTCAATATACGTCGTGGAGTGGTACTGCAAAAGTTAATGTGGACCCAAATAATTACGGTGGATATAATCAAGATAAAGAATGTATACTTACCAAAATGCAGATTTTAGTGTATAATAACTAAGAATTTTTAAAATATAATAAAACCCTGCAAAAATGATTTCTTTTGCAGGGTTTTTGTATTATCTGTTACATATTTTTCAATAATAGAATTGATATAGAAAAAAATATATACTTTATTGTTTTTTTTAAATATAAATTTGCAGTACACAAATGATGAGAAAAAATATATTAATTCCAGATTTTCCTCTTGCCTATTTTATGCACAAGTATGGATTAATTTATATGATAGTAGAAGTGATATGACTTAATATTCTTTGGTTGTGAAGGGATAATTTTTTAATTATAGAAATTAATAATATAGTCTTATACTATTATTGAAAAATCATATTGTATAAGACTATATTGAATATATATTATTACTAACTTTATATAGTTGAATTTATTAAATATACAAAAACATGAAGAAGAATTTATTATTATTTGGAATTTTTTTTGTTCCTTTAAATTTGTTTTCACAAGTTGGAATTCAGACACCAACCCCACAGAAAACATTGCATGTTAACGGTTCACTACAAGTAGTGAATGAAGTGAATGTAGGTGGAAACGCCACTACTGCCGGTTCAGCAGGAACATCAGGGCAGATACTGACTTCTCAGGGAGCAGGTGCAGCACCTGCTTGGCAGACATTGAATACGGTAAGCGGAAGTGTGAACAGTGCTATGTATGTACAGGGAACTACCGAAGCAACAATTAGTTCGGGAAGTACAGCAGATGTACCTGGAGTTACCCTGACAGCAACCGTTCCCGCCGGGAGAACTCAAACCTTTTTATTTACTATTATAGGGTATGCTGTAGAAAGTAACGGGACAAGTGCACAAGGGGTTTTTAGTCTTTTGCAAAATGGAACTAAAATATCTTCGGCATACGCTTCTAAAGCGGGCGTCTTTCCTAATAGTAGTCAGGGGTCCATGGGTACTACATCTGTTACGGTTAATATTCCTCAGCTTAATAATAATTATACTTTTAATACTGCATCGCTTCCTGCTTACTCATTAGGAGGATTAGCAAGTATGCCTGTTCCGGTAACTTTTCTAAAATCTGTTACTTTACCTGCTGGAACTTATACATTTAATGTTCAATATTCTGCATGGGCAGGAAGTGCAAAAGTTAATTTTAAGCCTACCACTTACAGTGGATATAACAATGATACAGAATGTATGCTGACTAAAATGACGGTTTTGATATACAATAACTAAGTAATTTTAAAACTAAAAAAACCGCAGAACTTCAGTTCTGCGGTTTTTGTTTTTAATTTTAGCAACTATTAAAGGTTTTTCAACAGTTTTTCTGTATCAGTAGAATCCTGTCCGGTACTCTTTGCAAGCTCAATAGACTTTTCAGCCCACATTTTTGCATTTTTCTTATCACCTACTTTATTGTAAAGATTGGCTAAAGTATCGGTATTGGCAAAATTCTGGTCTTTTTTTACAGATTCCTGTGCCCATGTAATGGCTTTTTCCAGAGAAGTTTTATTGCTTACGTTTTCAAAGAAATTCCACGCAAGAGAATTCAGTTCTTCAGAACCTGCAGCAGAATAATCTTTATACAGGTCAAGAATTAATTTCTCATATTCAGGAATATCTTTATTCTTTAACGCTCTGTTGGCTTTCATTCTTTTTAAGATCTTGTCAGCCTCTTCCTTAGTCAGAAACTTCTGAGCTTCGGCCATGAAATAAGCATCATCCCATTTTTTAGTATCAGGATTGTAAGCTTTTTTAGAAACAGTATTCAGCTTTATATTCTTATCGAACTTTTCATACTTATCTTCAGGGAAGAATTTAATGATATCTGCTTTTTTATCCTGGAAAATCTTATACAAAGGGCTATCCGTAGTTTGTACCCCGGAAAGAAGCATCTGGATATCTTCCTGATCTAAACTTGATTTCTGCTGAAAATAACGGTTCATTACTTTACCGGCAAACTCAGCATCATTATACATAGTAAGCCCGGCAAGGTTCTTTAAAAACTCAGGATCTTTTTCACCTTTTTCAAACTGCTGTTTCAAAGAGGTTAACCTTTTGTTTGGATCTTCAGCATCTTTTGCAAACTGGATAAAGTCTTTTTCTTCAACATATCCTAATGTTCTGTGTACGGCTTCACCATTTCCATCAATAAAAAGGTAAGTAGGGAATGCTTTTACATTATATTTTTTTGCAAGCTCAATTCCTTCTCCTTTTTCCATATCAATTTTAGCATTGATAAAGTGAGAATTGTAGTAGTCTCCCACAGACTGTAGCGGGAAAATGTTTTTCACCATCAGTTTACAAGGTCCACACCAAGAGGCATATGCGTCAATAAAGACTAGTTTTTTTTCTTTTTTTGCTTTTGCAAGGATAGACGCAAAGTTGCTGTCTTCAAATTTAATTCCCTGTGCCCATGCAAGGACTCCTATAAAAATTGAGGAAAGTATGGCTATTTTTTTCATAAAAACTTTTTATTCCCTGCAAATGTAATAAATATGATGACACTTAAGTCGTTCATATTGAAAATAATTAGAGGGTAACTTTACTTTTAAAACAGAGATAGGTTGATATGAAAGATAATCATCTATTGTTTTAGTGTAATTATTAAAATTAATGTAAATAGCTATTTTTGGTTAAATAGTTAAATTTCAATATAATATTTTAATAAAAAATAAAATATCACTAGTTTTGTAAAAAACAAAAAGACACTCAGCGAAAATAATGATGAATTATTATAAAATAAAAATAATAATTTGTTCTTTTATGTCTAATAATCTCTTGAAACTCTTGTTTTTGCTGATAACAGCAGTCTCTATATCCGCACAGGAAAAAAGTAATTTTGATCTTATCTGCGAAAAGACATCTTCCGTTACTGCTTATAAAGATTTACCCAAAGCGATCAAAACAGCAGATTCTCTTTATATGAAGGCGCAAAGCCCCTCAGAAAAAATAAAGTGTCTTGTTCTTTCTTCGGAGCTTTATCATCATGCCGGTGAACTTAAAAAGGCAATTTGTTATAGTGAAAATGCCCACTCAGTCATTAATCAGAGTAATGACCCGGAGTGGATGGCTGTGGTGACCAGATTGCTTGCCAGGCAATATAGACAGGTAGGGTTATACGAAAGATCCAAAAAATACATTGTGAAAGGGCTGGAAGCTTCTGGCAGGATTTCTGATTTTCAAAAAAGTAATGAGGCGGCTGGGCTGTTGAATCAGGAAATGGCTTTCTATGAAATGGAGCTGGGCAATTACTCTAATGCAATCCGATATATTGAATCTTCACTCAGATATTTTGAAAAAATAGACACTAAAAGTGAGGTTAGAACTGCTGCTGCGTCCTATAAGTTATTGGGAGACATTTATTTTAAGCTTAATGATTATACCGTTTCTGAAAACTATTACAAAAAAGCAGAAGAATTACTAAAAGAAGGAAGCTGTACATTGGGATTGGTCTACAATGGTTTGGGAGGAATCCGTCTGAAACAGAAAAACTGGCAGGATGCCGAATTATACCTTAAGAAAGCAGAAAAAATAGCTGATACTTCCAGAAGCCTTAAGCTTAAAAAAGCAGTATATTCCAATATTAATGATTACTATGAAGGAATAGGGGATAATTATAAAGCCTCTTTATACGCAGTGAAATATGTGCGTACTTATGACAGTATTGCATCGCGTAATCAAAGTTTTTCCGGAAAAGGTTTAGAAAGTCTGAAAGGTAAGACTATTAAGAAAGAAGGCCAGATGAACAGAGTGAAAAATGCCACTATTATAGTTCTGTTTACCTTGTTGGTTGGCTTGCTTGTATTCTTTAGAACAAAGCAGAAAAAACAGCGTTCAAAGTTTAGAAATATCATAAGAGCTCAGTTAAATTTGATCAGTAAGAGAAGTCATCATCCTTTAAAGGAATTTGACGGCACTGAGTTCTCTAATATATCTGTGGAAGAAATTGAAGAAAAGGATTCTGAGGAAGACCGCAGGCGAAATGATTCTCTGATGACACCGGAAACAGAATCCAAATTGCTGGAACTTCTTGAAGATTTTGAAAAAGGTAACCTTTATAACAATAAAGGGATGTCTTTGTCTTTCCTTGCAGGCGAACTGAATACCAATACAAAATATCTGTCATATGTAATCAATCAGCATAAAAGTGCTGACTTTAAAACATATGTTAACCGTTTAAGAATCAATTATATTGTTGATAAGCTCATCAATAATGAGAAGTATAGACAGTATAAGATAAGTATCCTTGCTGATGAGTGCGGCTTCTCCTCACACAGTAAATTTGCTGCGGTTTTCAAGGCTGTTACAGATTATTCTCCATCAGCTTATATTAAATATCTTGATGCTGAAAACCAATCAGATAAAAATGTCCATTTTCGGGAAAATGATTAAAAAGAGTTGGGTTTTGAGATTCTGTGTTGCTATTTTCGCGAAAATGAACAACCTATTATTTTAGAGGAAGCCTTTGCTACCCTATATTTGCGCCAGTTTTAGGGAAATGAACACCACCGTGCTACAGCTTATCTCTTTTATTTCTGAAGAATTCTTCTTTCTTCTGAACTAAAGTATAAAGTAAGAGTATTCAATTCCTAAGCTGAAAAACCAAGCCATGAAAATTAATATATGGAACGTATGCTATATTTCATCTTTGAGATAAGCAGTGTTCTCCCTTTTATCTTCAAAGGATATTCTGTTCAGAATATAAACCATATCCCATAATCGGGGTTGATTGCCCGGTTTTTTTTCAGTCAAGTTTTTTTAAGTGCAAATCCACAGTAGTCTGTGGATTTGTGATTTTATTTAACTTTTGTACTGTCTGTTTTTACTTTTGAAGTATCAGAGGTTGTGGGAGAAGGTATTGAGTTGGCTACAGCAGAATCTCCCATTCTGTTTCTTAATGAATCTTTGTCGTGAGCATCTTTATATTCTTCTCTTTTTTCTTTGTTTTGAGCACAACTTCCAAGAAAAAGAAGTCCAAGAACGGCTCCTATCCATAATTTTTTCATAATAGTCAATTTTAATGTTTGGTTTTAATCAAATATAAGAATTTAATTAAAAGATAAAAGATAAAAGATAAAAGATAAAAGATAAAAGATAAAAGATAAAAGATAAAAGATAAAAGATAAAAGATAAAAGATAAAAGATAAAAGATAAAAGATGTTGTCTTAAATGTCTGGATTCAATAATTTAATAGGAGTGGGCTTTAGCCAAAACCTAAGATAAGGGGTCTTTTCAAGCCAAAACTTCATTATAGATCCAACATTTGTGGCTATCCAATAAAAAAATCTGCAGAGCTTTCATCTGCAGATTTCCATTTTTAGATTGAATGTTTATAATTACTATTTGGCAGGAGATTTCACCACGAATCCTTTTTCATCTTGATACTATCAGGATTCGTCATCTTGGTAGTCATGGTATCAGTAGTTGTAGGCGTTACGCTTTTCCGCGCATTGTCTACCTTTGCTGAATCCCTGCTACTCGTTGACATGGTCGATTCTTTGGTTCCACAGCTCACTGCAAATATTCCTATTCCAAAGGCTGCTAGCAATAACTTTTTCATACTATTTTATTTTGGGGTGTTGTACTAATAAAAAATCAACAATTATTCCTAATAAGGTATGTGGAGTCTTAAAATATCGGTAAGGTTTGTTAAAAGATGTTATTGGGAATCGGGTTTCGTAATGCGGGTTTAGAGGTTTAAAGTTTAATATTTATAGCCTGGAAAGAACCTTTATGAACTCAATATTCAACTTCTCTCACACCCAAATTCTCACTCTCACACTCTCACACGCTCAAACTCTCGAACCCCGCAGCCACCTTACAAAAAAGCCTCGAAACCGAAATTCCGAGGCTGTTAAATCATTGATCAATGATCATTTATTGTTTATTATCCAAGATAAGGATATTTATAGTTCTTTGGAGAAACAAAAGTTTCTTTTACGCTTCTTACAGACGTCCATCTTAGAAGATTCATTTTAGAACCTGCTTTATCGTTGGTTCCTGAAGCTCTACCACCACCGAAAGGCTGTTGACCTACTACGGCACCAGTTGGTTTATCATTGATGTAGAAGTTACCAGATGCATTTTCTAAAGCTTTATAAGCTTCATTAATTGCATAACGGTCTTGTGAGAATACAGAACCTGTTAATGAATAAGGAGAAGAAGAATCTACTAATTTAAGAGTCTCTTTCCAATCTTGGTCTTCGTACACAAATACAGAAAGAATAGGTCCGAAGATCTCTTCTACCATACTTTCGTATTGAGGGTTTGTAGTTTCAATTACTGTTGGGTGTACGAACCATCCTTTAGAATCATCCACTTTTCCACCGATTGCCACAGTAGCTTCACCGGAAGCGTTAGCTCTGTCGATGTATCCTTTACATTTTTCAAAAGAATTTTTGTCGATTACAGCATTCACAAAGTTAGAAGTATCTTCTGGAGAACCTACTTTGATGGTACTCATCTGAGCTTCCATTACTTTTTTCACATCAGCCCAAAGAGATTTTGGTACATAAGCTCTTGAAGCCGCAGAACATTTTTGTCCCTGATATTCGAAAGCACCTCTTACCAATGCAGTAGCTACAGCTTCTACGTTAGCAGAAGGGTGAGCAATAACAAAGTCTTTACCTCCTGTTTCTCCAACGATTCTTGGATATGTTCTGTAGTTATGGATATTATCACCAATCATTTTCCACATTCCCTGGAATACTTTTGTAGACCCTGTAAAGTGAAGACCTGCGAAATCGCGGTGTGCCAATACTTTTTCAGCAGTTTCTTTTCCGTCAGTAAAGATCATGTTGATAACCCCTGCAGGAAGACCCGCTTCTGTCAATACATCCATGATTACTTTTGCAGAATATACCTGCTTGTCAGAAGGCTTCCAAACCACTACGTTTCCTAGCATCGCCATACAAGTTGGAAGGTTACCGGAAATAGCTGTAAAGTTGAATGGAGTTACCGCAAAACAGAATCCTTCTAATGGTCTGTACTCAACACGGTTCCAGATTCCGTTGTCAGAAACTGGCTGCTCAGAATACATTTCTGTCATGAACTCTACATTGAATCTTAAGAAGTCGATGAACTCACAAGCTGCGTCAATTTCAGCCTGGTGTACATTCTTAGACTGCCCGATCATGGTTGCAGCGTTGATCACATCTCTGTAAGGACCTGCTAAAAGATCAGCTGCCTTTAAGAAAATTGCTGCACGCTGTTCCCAGCCTAGTTCATTCCAATCGTTTTTAGCTGCCAATGCCGCATTGATAGCGTCATCCACATGCTGCATACCACCTTGATAGTAAAATCCGAAATCATGTGCATGATCCTGTGGAGACTGAAGCTGTACTTTTGTATCAGTTTTTACTTCTTTTCCGTTGATGATCATTGGGATTTCTACCTTTTCAGCCCACATTTTCTTATAAGTGTCGATAAGGCTTTTAACTTCCGGAGATCCCGGTTCGTATGAATTTACCGGCTCGTTTACCGCTAATGGTACTTGCGAAATTGCTTTTGACATATTACGTTTTATTATTTTATTTAAATTTAATAAGATGTGTATACAAATTTACAATAATTATAAAGAAAGAAAAAATGCCAGCTCTTTTTGTCAGATAAACTCTAAAATAGATCAGCTAATAATATATCAATTTATTTTTACTGTAAATTTTGTGAAATGTTAAGGTATTTGATCTTTTTTTTAGATTTAAGAAAAAAATACGCTGATTTGCTATAATTATAGGAATTGGGACAATAAAATATTTGTCATACTTTAAAAATAGCTATTAACCGCTGTAAATAAGGGATTTGTGGTGTAATGTTAAAATTGTATAAATTCACATTTGTTGCGATTTTGAACATTTTAAATAATTTTTTTGATAGCGGGAGGGGTAAGATTGTTCTACTTTTACATCATTATTAACAGGTATGAAAAAAAGAGTCTTATTTTTCTCTTTTATAATATTTTTCTCAGCGTTGTGTGCAGGTCTTTTTGCACATAAAGGGAAAACTCAGCCATACTCTGATTTCCTTTCAAAAATTCATCTTCTTCAGCAGAAATCTGATCAGCAGACTCAGCCTGAAATGTACAGCTTTTCAGATGTACAGGACGTACAGGACTCCAATGACTGGGAGAAAGTGAAATTTGATTATTCAATACTTGCACAGCAGTGGTTACACTATTTCTTTGCAGGCTACACTTACAATACACAGGTTGCGGCCGTTCAAAACCGTACTTATATTACAGCACCCAGATACATTCTGTATCATTGCTTGCAGATAGCGGGCTGCTAATCTCTTTTTAACATTTTTAATGATTCATCATGGTTTGTATTCACGTGAGTACAGATCTGTAGATATCATTCCCATTTTACATTTTTGAACATATCTGTTTGCCTTTACGGAGAGGTGAATAGGATATTGTTTGTCCAATTTTAAATAAAAAATATTATGCACTTAACACCGAGAGAAACGGAAAAGCTTATGCTGTTTCTGGCAGGCGAACTCGCTCTGAAAAGAAAGGCAAGAGGCCTTAAATTAAATTACCCGGAATCAATAGCATTGATCAGTCACTTTTTGCTTGAAGGAGCAAGAGATGGAAAAAAAGTAGCTGAACTGATGCAGGATGGCGCTAATCTTCTTACCAAAGAGGATGTAATGCCAGGTGTATCAGAAATGATCCACGATGTTCAAATAGAAGCCACTTTCCCGGATGGGACGAAGTTGGTAACCGTACACAATCCAATTCGTTAATACCTACTGATTATGATACCAGGAGAAATTTTTGTAAAAGAAGGTACAATTATCTGCAATGAAGGCAGAGAAACTGTAAAAATAAAAGTAACCAACACGGGAGACCGACCTATTCAGGTAGGTTCACACTTCCATTTTTTCGAAGTTAATAAAGCGATGAGCTTTGACCGCGAGAAAGCTTTCGGAAAGAGATTGAATATTGTAGCAAGTACTGCAGTGCGTTTCGAACCGGGGGAAGAAAAAGAAGTGGAATTGGTAGAAATAGGAGGAACCAAAAAAGCAATGGGCTTCAATAATCTTGTTGACGGACAGGTAGATTCTGAAGAACAGAAAAAAGAAAGCCTTGCAAAAGTTGAAGAGTTAAACTTTAAAAATCACTAAGATGAGCTTACACGTAGACAGAAAACAATACGCCAATATATTAGGTCCTACAGCCGGAGACAAAATCAGACTGGGAGACACTGAAATTATTATTGAAATCGAAAAAGATTTCACTCATTACGGAGACGAAGCCGTTTTCGGAGGAGGAAAAACCGTACGTGATGGTATGGGACAGAATGTTACCGCTAAAAGAGACGAAGGTGTTCTGGATCTTTGTATCACAGGAGCCGTAATCATTGATCACTGGGGAATTGTAAAAGGAGATATAGGAATCAAAGACGGCAAGATTGTAGGAATCGGAAAAGCAGGTAACCCGGATACAATGGACGGTGTAACACCAAATATGATCATCGGAGCTTCAACGGAAGTTCATGGTGGGAAAGGATATATCGTAACAGCCGGAGGTATTGATACCCACATTCACTATATCTGCCCTCAGCAGATCGAAACATCGCTTTACAGCGGAATTACAACAATGATCGGTGGTGGTACAGGACCTAATGACGGAACCAATGCTACAACCGTTACTCCGGGGAGATTCAACATGCAGAAAATGCTTGAAGCAGCAGAAGAATACCCTATGAATCTTGGTTTTTTTGGAAAAGGAAACTGCTCGGCAGAAGAACCTATCGAAGAACAGGTAGAAGCAGGAGCTTTGGGAGTAAAAATCCATGAAGACTGGGGAGCAACTCCGGCAACCATTGATGCAGCATTGAAGGTAGCAGATAAATATGACGTTCAGGTGGCCATCCACACCGATACTCTTAATGAAGGAGGATTCCTGGAAGATACGATGAGAGCCATCAACGGAAGAGTCATTCACACTTTCCATACAGAAGGTGCAGGTGGAGGTCACGCACCGGATATTATTAAAGCTGCAATGTATCCAAACGTGTTGCCGGCTTCCACCAACCCTACACGTCCGTACACAGTCAATACAATTGATGAGCACTTAGATATGCTGATGGTTTGCCACCACCTGAGCAAAAATATCCCTGAAGATGTAGCGTTCGCAGATTCTCGTATTCGTCCTGAAACCATTGCAGCAGAAGATATTCTTCACGACATGGGCGTTTTTAGTATCATGAGTTCAGACTCTCAGGCCATGGGAAGACCGGGAGAAGTAATCACAAGAACTTGGCAGACGGCTAGCAAAATGAAAGAGCAGAGAGGTGCTTTGGAAGAAGATCATAATGCAGAAAACGATAATTACCGCGCAAAAAGATATGTAGCGAAATATACCATTAACCCAGCTATTGCACACGGTATTTCAGAATATGTAGGATCTATTGAAGAAGGAAAATTAGCGGATTTGGTGATCTGGAAACCTGCATTATTCGGAGTAAAACCGGAAATGATTGTAAAAGGAGGGTTCGTCATTGCTGCTAAAATGGGAGATCCCAACGCATCTATTCCAACGCCTCAGCCGGTTATTTACAGAAATATGTTCGGAGCTCACGGAAAAGCGAAGTTTGGTACTTGTGCAAACTTTGTTTCGCAGATTTCTATTGACAATGGAACAATCGCTTCCTACAAACTGGAAAAAATGATTCTTCCGGTGAAGAACTGTAGAAATATTGGTAAAAAAGACCTTATCCATAATGATAAGACTCCTTTAATTGAAGTGAATCCTGAAAATTACAAAGTAACAGTAGATGGTGAATACATCACTTGTGAACCAGCGGAAACACTGCCTTTAACACAGCTTTATTACTTGTTCTAAGATAAACTTAAACAATAATGGATATCAACCTTATAGGTTTCAAAAGCCTATAAGGTTTAATCAAAGTTTATCCAATTCAATGTAAAACAACTATAGAACTAAGCTTAGAATGAAATATTTAAATAAAACAGTTTTTTCTCTTGCTATAGCGGGTATGTCTATGCTTTCAGGGAGTCTGAGTGCTCAGTTTCTGGGCGGACACAGGCTTAAGAGTGATGAAGACGGACCTAAAGGGCAGTTTATGGTCTACGGTTCATTAGACTATTCAAAAATTACAACACCGTCAAGCAGCAGCAGTACAGTATCAAGTGCACCGCTTGGGGTAGGATACTTTATCAATAACAACGACCTTATTGGAGTCAATTATGCGTACTCGCAGAATACGGTTGATCATAATGTGGTTTATAAACAAAATGAAGCGGGAGTTTGGTATAGCCCTTCAGTAATGCTTGGGAAATACTTTGTATTGATCGGCCAGGTGGATGCTCATTATGTTTGGGGGCAACAGCTTTCAACAGCAGCAGATGCTATGCAGAATTTTAACGGATTTCGTCTCCGTGCCTATCCTTTGATCGGGATATTGTTAGGAGGTGGCTGGGCACTGAAATTCAAATTTGCAGAACTATCCATGCTTCAGACGAAAACAAAAGAAGAAGGCTGGACAAAAAGCTATGTAGCAGGAATCAGTGGTTCCACTTTCGGGGTAGGAATTTCCAAAAACTTAGACTTCAGAAAAAAATCTAAAAATGATAATTAATCAAATCATAGGCAATCTCGCTGAAAATCCTTCGGAGAAAACCATAGACTATCTTGATCTGGAATGGTTTGAAACCACCAAAAGAATCCAGCGCAAAAAAACCAGACAGGGAACTGATGTTGCCATCAAATTTCTCAGAGAAGGGCAGCGTTTGCGTGAAGGAGATATTCTTTTTGAGGATACCGAAAAAATAATTGTAGTCAACGTTCTGGAAACAGACGCTATTGTGATGTCACCAGCATCTCTGTTGGAAATGGGTACTGTATGCTATGAGATCGGAAACAAACATATTCCGCTTTTCATTCAGGATGATAAAGTACTGCTTCCTTTTGAAATGCCCATGTTCAGATGGCTGGAAGCAAGTGGTTTCAAACCGGAAAAACAATCTGTGAAACTGCTGAATCTTCTTAAATCTAATGTAGAGCCTCACGGACATGGAAGTCTGGGATCAACAATCTTTACAAAAATCTTAAAAATGGCCGCCCCCAAAGATGAATAATATGAACATTAACTTCCTGTTAGGACTGCTTCATCTTGCAGATCCTACACTTCCTATCGGAGGATATACCCATTCTAACGGACTTGAAACGTATGTTCAGGAAAGAATTGTGCATGATCTGGCGACCGCAAAAGAATTTGTGCAGAATATGCTTCAGTACAACCTTAAATTCAATGACGGCGCTTTTGTAAAACTGGCTTATAAAGCAGCCGAAAAAGGAAACTTAGAGGCATTGATACTTCTTGATAATGAATGTAATGCGATAAAATGTCCGAAAGAAATCCGCCAGGCCAGCCAGAAACTTGGGCTCAGACTGATTAAAATTTTCAAAAGAAGAGACAGTTTTCCTTTTATGGAAGCTTTTGAAAAAGCAGTTCAGAATAAAGAAGCTAATTCTCATTACTGTATTGTGTTTGGAGTGTATGCTTACCTAATGAAAATACCTCTGTATGAAGCACTTTTAGGATTCTATTATACTTCGGTTGCCGGAATGATCACGAATGCAGTAAAGCTGGTTCCTCTTGGGCAGCTGGATGGACAAGATATTTTATTCTCACTATATCCCGTAATGGAAAAGACAGTCTGGGAAACCATGGAGTTGGATAGGGATATGGTGGGACTTTGTAATACTGCCTTTGATATCAGATGTATGCAGCATGAAAGACTGTATTCAAGACTTTATATGTCATAAAAAATAAAAATAAAAGACAAAAGGGAGGAAAGGCAAAATGATAAAAGAAGATTGGAAAAGCTAAGGAAGTAAAGAAGCGTAAGACTCAATGAATATGAATGCTTATTAGCCGAATGAAATGCCTTTGCATCCCTTACATTATTCTCAGTTAATAAAAAAACAACGCCCATTGCGTTTAAAAAATCAATTAAAAATTTAAAAAAATGGAAAATAGAAAGTATATAAAAGTAGGAGTAGCAGGACCTGTAGGTTCAGGGAAAACTGCATTATTGGAACGTTTAAGCAGAAAATTATTCGGGACTTATGATCTTGGAGTAATTACTAATGACATTTACACCAAAGAAGACGCTGAATTTATGGCAAAAAACAGCCTTCTTCCCCACGACAGAATTATCGGGGTAGAAACAGGAGGATGCCCTCACACCGCTATTCGTGAAGATGCAAGTATGAACCTTGAAGCAGTAGATGAGCTGGCAGCCCGTTTCCCGGAGATCGAACTGGTTCTTATCGAAAGCGGAGGAGATAATCTTTCTGCGACATTCAGTCCGGACCTTGCAGATGTTACCATTTTCATCATCGACGTAGCAGAAGGAGAAAAAATTCCTAGAAAAGGAGGTCCCGGTATTACCAGATCAGACTTATTGATTATCAACAAAATTGACCTTGCCCCTTATGTAGGAGCCAGTCTTGAAGTCATGGAAAATGATGCGAGAAGAATGAGAAAAGGAAATCCTTTCGTTTTCACAAACCTTAAAACAGATGAAGGACTGGATAAAGTAATAGGTTGGATTAAAAAATATGCTCTTTTAGAGGAAATTGAAGAACCGAACTTAGTAAGATAAATGGATAGTCGTTTAAATATAATTGCAGGATTCAAGGGGGGAGAATCCTATGTGAAAGACCTTTATGTCTCGCTTCCTTTCAGAGTAGTATCTGTAGGACAGCGAAAAAGTGACAAAAAGCTCTATCAGATGGTGATGAGCTCCTCTCCCGGAATTCTGGATGGAGACCACTACCATTTGGATGTTGCTCTTGAAAAAGGAGCTGCCCTTCAGCTGCAGTCGCAATCCTACCAGAGACTTTTCAACATGCAGGACCAGGCGCTTCAGGAGCTGAACGTTTCTATGGAAGATGAAACTTCTTTCGCCTATGTTCCTCACCCTATAGTTCCCCACGAAGATTCCAACTTTAAGAGCAAAGCGAATATTCATATCGGGAAAAACAGTCAGATCATCATCAGTGAGATCATTACCTGCGGGCGAAAACATTATGGAGAGGTTTTTAAATTAAAACGTTTTCAGAATGTGATGGAAATCTATCATAACAATAAACTTGTAGTGAAAGATAGCGTTCTGATTCAGCCTGACATGATTCCGATCAGCAGCATTGGAAACCTGGAGCAGTATACCCATCAGGGAACCCTGATTTTCTACAGTACAAAGGAAAATATAGACAAAAACGGATTGATAGAAGAGATCGTTGAAGCTGCAGCACAGCATCGTGAAGAAATGGAAGTAGGAGTTTCCGCCATGGAAGACAATGGTTTTGTAGTAAGAGCTTTAGGACACGGAGGAGAAATGATGTATAACTTCTTCCTGCATATTCAGGGAATCCTTTGGTCTTTAGAATAAAAATTAAAATGATTCTTTATTTAAGTTACAGAGAAAATATTCAATAGAGGCGGGCTTTAGCCCGCAATACTAAAAGATACGCTTCCATTGGCTTTAGCCAAAACTTAATAGAGAACAACAATAGATAAATAGAAAATGGACAGTACAGTTTGGGCGCTTCTTTTGAGTGCCGTTTCAATAAGTTTTATACATACCGCTTCAGGGCCGGATCATTATCTGCCATTTATTGTGATTTCAAAATCCAAAAAATGGAGCGGAATGAAAACAGCTATATTAACGGTTGTCTGCGGATTTGGACATGTGTTCAGTTCCCTGATTTTAGGTTTTATCGGGGTTTTTCTCGGATGGCAGCTGAATAAAATCTCCTGGTTTCAGGATATCAGAGGAAATTTTTCAGGATGGGCACTGCTGATCTTTGGAGGAGTTTACCTGGTATACGGCCTTATTCAGGCCATCAGAAACAAACCGCATAAGCATTTTGATGTAATGGGTGATGATGTGTATGTATACGAACATAATCACAGTGAAGTGGTAATGCCTCAAAAAAGAATAAAAGTAACGCCGCTTGTGCTTTTCATGATTTTCGTAATGGGACCAAGTGAACCTTTGATTCCTTTATTATTTTATTCAGGAGTGAAACATTCCATGTCTGAAATTGCAGTACTGGTAACTTCGTTCACTATAACTACAGTGTTGACAATGCTCGGAATGGTTCTTTTGGGACGCTATGGCTACTCAACACTATTCAATACAGAAAAACTGGAAAGATACATGGGAGTGGTAAGCGGAGCAGTAGTAACCGTTTGTGGTGTCGGAATGGTCTTTCTTGGCTGGTAAACGAGTTTCCGGTTTCGAGATTCGAGAGGGAGAGTTTGAGTAAGAGAGTTTGAGAGTTTGAAGGTTGAAGAAAGAATTGAAGCTGAAAAATGATGAATTTTCCATCTCGTATCTAATCCTTGTACCTCGCACTCCGAAACTTGCATCTCGAAACCCGAAACTCGCATCCAGCATCTAGCAACAAAAAACAACCAACAACCCTCTAAAATCACTCAATACTATTAATAAATTTTAAAAAAACTATGAACGAATTTTTAAAAAAACTACCCTTTATAGATCATGTTTTAAAAGGAATCGGGCAGATCATGCTTCAGGAAAACAGATGGACCGGGCTTTTGTTTCTTATAGGAATTTTTATGGGAAGCTGGCAGTGTGGAGTGGCGGTATTGCTTTCAACAGCAGCCGGAACTTTTACCGCAATGAAGCTTCATTATGACAAATCTGAAATCAATGCCGGGCTTTACGGCTTCAGTGCAGCTCTTGTGGGAGTAGCGTTGGCATTTTTGTTTCAGACAACGTTATTGATCTGGGTTCTTATCATATTGGGTGGGGCACTGGCAACTGTTATTCAACATTTCTTTATCCAGAAGAAAATTCCGGTATTTACTTTTCCTTTTATCATTATTACATGGGTTTTGGTATTTGCACTGCATCATTTTACCCATATTCCGCCCTCTGTGATGTTGAGCAGTGAAGTGGTTCCAACAGAATATGATGATTTTCTAGCCTGTACCAATGGATTTGGTGAGGTGATATTTCAAGGTGGAATACTTTCGGGAATGATTTTCTTTCTGGCTGTTTTCATCAGTTCTCCGATAGCCGCTTTATATGGATTGGCAGCATCTATTCTGGGTGCAGGATTATCGCAGTTGAATGGAGAACCTATCAAAGAAATTCACATGGGATTATTTGGTTTTAATGCGGTGCTTTCAGCCATTGTTTTTTCAGGTGTTAAAAAAACAGATGGTTTGTGGGTACTGATTGCAGTTCTTATCACCATTGCTATTGATGATCTTTTAATAGATAATCATTGTCTGGATATCGTTGGCGGAGTATTTACTTTCCCATTTGTAGCCGGAACATGGATTACCATTTTAATTCAGAAGGTATTTCTTAAAGCAAAAAGCTAAGAGGTTAGAGAGTCTGAGGGTGGGAGAGTTTGAGAATGAAAGACTGTTTAAAGTTTATGGTTCAAGGTTTAAAGCTCTTTCTCAATAATTGACTATTCACTTGCGAAGTAAAATTCACTGTCGACATCTCTCTAATTTCTAAATTCAAAATACATATTAAATCAAAAACAATTCAATCAAAAAATGAAGATAACAAAAATAGCAGCTGTTTTTCTGGTCATGACATTCAGTGGAAAAATAATGGCGCAGGAAACCGAAAAACAGTTGCTGATAAAAGATGCAGATGACAAATTCCCCATTGCGGATGTTTTGGTAAAATACGACCACAGAAACAGCCATACCCACACAGGAACAGACGGTACATTTGCCGTTCCTGTAAAATCCCTTCCTGATACCCTTGTGATCAGCCGTCAGGGATATGATGAAATAAAATGGGTAGTGACCCATGATGATGATAAAAATAAAATTATTTTTTTACAACATAAGCCCTTTCAGATTTCTGAAGTAGCCATCAATCACAGCTCGTTTTTATCAGCCATTACAAAGGTCGATCTGAACAAATTTCCAGTAAACTCAGCGCAGGATCTGCTCAGAAAAGTTCCGGGGCTGTTTATTGCACAACATGCCGGAGGTGGAAAGGCAGAGCAGCTTTTTTTAAGAGGATTTGATGCCGATCACGGTACTGATGTAAGCGTAAATGTAGACGGAATGCCAGTGAACATCGTTTCTCACGCCCATGGTCAGGGATATTCTGATCTACACTTTGTAATTCCTGAAACTGTTAATAATATAGATTTCGGAAAAGGGGCCTATTATATGGATCGTGGAGACTTTAACACCGCAGGATATGTAGATTTTCAGACGTATAATGGTTTAAAAAACAGTATGATTAAGCTGGAAGGAGGTTCTTTCAATTCAAAAAGAGTCTTGGGAATGTTCAATATTCTGCATGATGATCTGGGACGAAAAAATGCCTATATAGCCGCAGAATACAATTATACAGACGGACCTTTCGATGTAAAACAGAATTTCAACAGAGTCAATATCTTTGGAAAATACAATCAATGGCTTACTGATAACGACTATTTCAACATCCAGTTTTCAACATTCAATTCTTCATGGAATGCTTCCGGACAGATTCCGGAACGTGCAGTAGACGAAGGAATCATTGGCAGATGGGGAAGTATTGATCCTACAGAAGGCGGAAAAACGTCCAGAACAAACCTTCAGATGAATTTCAAGCATATTATTTCTCCTACCGAGCAGATAGATGCTATGGCTTTTTATTCAAAGTATAACTTCAACCTGTATTCTGATTTTACCTTTAATTTAAAAGATAAGGATCATGGTGATGAAATTCAGCAGACCGACGGCAGAAATATCTATGGAGCTGAAGTAAAATATACAAAGACTTTTTCCTTGGCCAACAGCTCTTTAAACTGGACTTCAGGAATCGGATTAAGAAACGATGATATCAATACTCTACAGCTCAACCACGTTTATCACAGAGATCTTCTGTTGGACAGATTATCTGATGTAATGGGAACGGAAACCAATCTTCATGCCTATTCAGGTCTGATATGGAAAATAGGAAAATGGACCATTAATCCTGCTTTGAGAGTGGATCATTTTATTTTTAATATGCATAATCTGCTGGATGTGGAACAATTACCGTCCGGACAATCAAAAGAAGCAACAAGACTGAGTCCAAAATTGAATTTCTCCTACGCTCAGAATGACAATGTAATGTGGTTCCTGAAAACAGGGATGGGCTTCCATTCCAATGATCTGAGAGTAGTAGTTCCCAATAAAAATGAAAATACGCTTCCATACTCTATTGGCGCGGATTTCGGGGTACGATTACATCCATTCAAATTCTTGATTATTACTCCGGCATTATGGTATATGGATCTTCAGCAGGAATTTGTGTATGTAGGAGATGATGCAGTGGTAGAGCCTTCCGGGAAATCAAGACGTTTCGGGGCGGATCTTGGAGTTCGCTTCCAGCCGTTGGAAAACTTTTATCTGAATGCGGATATCAATTATTCCCATGCACGATTTACCGGAGAAGAAAAAGAGCAGGATTACGTTCCGCTGGCTCCGGTAGTAACCAGCACAGGTTCTGTAAACTGGGATTTCCTGAATGGCTTTTCTTTAGGCCTTCAGTACAGGTATCTGGGAGCAAGACCTGCTGTAGAGGATAACAGCATCAGAACCAAAGCCTATTTTGTGAATGATCTTATGCTTTCTTATAACCGTCAGAAATGGGGCGCCAATTTTCAAATTAACAACCTTTTCAATGTGAAATGGAATGAAGCTCAGTTTGCAACAGAAACTCAGCTAAAAGGAGAAGCAGAACCTATTACAGATCTTACGTATACACCGGGAAGTCCTTTTGGAGTGAGAGTGGGAGTGTATTATAAGTTCTAATTAATAAAGTGAAAGGGTAAGAGAGTGGGAGAGTGAGAGCGTTTGGGAATATGGGGTTGGAGGATAGAGTGTGATATTCGGGTTTCGTGGCTATTCTTTCACTCTTTTGCCTTCTCTGCTTTAAAAATATTTTGTATAACTTTAAATAATCATAACAAGGATATGGAAGTACTTTCCAATTTTCAATATAAAAAGCTTTTTCTTCCGAATATTACGGACAAGATATTAGCCAATAATGCTGATATACAGCTGTATCGGATAGAAAACTATCTTAAAGGCATTCTGATGCCGGTGATTCCGTACCGTACCACGTTCAATTTTATTATTTTCGTTACCAACGGGCATATCAGACAGTATCTTGAAAATAAAGAATATCATGCTGAAAAAGGAGGCGTAATCTTTATCAAACAAGGGACAATCACCGCAACGGTAGAATTATCAGACGATATCGAAGGCTTCTTCCTCGCTTATGAAAATAATATTCTTTCTGAACAGGAACTGCCGAAACATAAAAGCAGCATCTTTTTCATGACTCCCTTCCTGAATCTTGACAGCCTGACTTATGGAACTATTACCCAGCTCCTCCCGATAATGGAGCAGGAATTGTGGCTGAATAATTTGAATATCAATGATGTAGTAGTAACGATGCTTCATCTTATTCTAATCAAAATGCTAAGCACAGATTCAGATACCCATCACAAATCTGCAACACGTCCCATGGAGCTGTCTCTGCAATTCCGGGATCTTTTGTTCAAATACCATGTGGGGGAAAAAAGAGTCGCTTTTTATGCGGATAAACTGTCCGTAACAGAAAGCTATTTGAATAAATGCGTAAAAGGAGTTACCCAAAAATCACCGAAACAGTGGATCAATGAGATAGATATCAATTACAGCAAAGCATTGCTTCATTCCAGTAAAGACATTGCAGAAATTGCTTACGAGCTGAATTTTCATACTGCCTCCCATTTTACCCAGCTTTTCAAAAAAATTGCCGGAATTACCCCAAAGGAATACAGGGTTCAGTTTTTGAACAACAGTAGAATTTCAGTCTGAGATAAAGAATCGAATTTGTGTAATGTCAATGGTCAATTTTTGCTGCGCAAGTTAATCAGTCAATGAGTTGATGAAGTACAGAATAAAAATTCACTGCGAAGCATATTCACCATTCACTATTGACACACAAACGTCCTACATCGTCTCGTTTTCCAGAATCTTCAGCACCAGCTTTTCTTCTTTTGTAAGATCAGCTTTTCCGTCATTTTCTTCAATGATTTCAAGCTCGTCAAGGTATTTTTTGATGGTGTTGTTTTCGTAAAGATTGATAACTAAAGGATGAACGTAATACTTTCTGCATACAGCTGAGGTATTTCCCAGATTCTCTGCTACCATATCCAAAGCTTCTTTTATTTTCTTTTTACTCTGGGCATCATTTTCTGCATAGCCTATTTCTTTAAAAGCAATCAGAGCGCCTACTGTTCCGGACCATGTTCTGAAATCTTTGGCCGTAAAATCTTCGCCGCTTATTTCTTTAATATAATCATTCACCATTCCGGAATCTATAGAATGTCTGTTTCCTTCATCATCTAAATATTGGAAAAGCTCTTTCCCCGGAATGTCTTTACATTTCTGAACCAGCCTGGCCAGCCTTTGGCTTCTAAGATCAACATGATGCATAACCCCTTTTTTACCTTTAAAAGAGAACGTTATTTTTTGTCCTTTTACTTTTACATGTTTATCCTTCAAAGTCGTTAAGCCAAAAGAACCGTACAGTTTTTCGTAAATAGAATTACCAATACGGATGTTGGTTCTTTGCATGAGGCTTACAATTAAGGCCAGAATTTTCCGCTTCTCGAAATTTCTTAATGCAAGATCCTGTTCTATATGCAGCCGCATTTCCGGTAACGCGTACCCGAACTGAAGCATTCTGTAAAATTTTGTATGATTTCTTAAAGCCGTCCAGAGTGGATGGTAGCGGTATTGCTTTCTTTGTTTTACATCAAAACCTGTTGCCTGCAAATGTCCATTTTCGAAAGCGCAGATCCATACATTTTCCCATGCAGGTGGAATCACCAGTTTGTTGATTCTTGTAATTTCTTCCTTATTCTTTACTTTTTTCCCGTCATTATAATAAGAATATTTCTTTCCTGTTTTCTTACGGGTAATTCCGTTGGTTTCTGCATCGGTGGTATATACGAGACGTACCGCCTTTGCAGAAGCTTCCGGATCCTTCATTATTTTAACAATTTTTGAAGGCTTAAGGTGAGAAATAATTTCCAAATCTGTATTCTTCTCCATAAGCATGGTTAAGAGTTTTTACCCTTCGAAAATATCAGTAAAAGAATCCCTACTATTACACAGACTAAGATAATTCCCCACCACATCCCTGCTTTAAAAATCGTTTCTACCGCTTCACAACTTGTTAGTGTCAATAAACTGAATATTGCAATACTGTAAAAGGTCCATTTTTTCATAGGTATGTATTTTGTTGGTGTGTTAGATTCTGAGACGGTCAGCTCTCCAATTTTTGATAGACCTTTTAATTTCATCTCCTGAGATGTTTTCATGAAGTGCTCTGTATAAAAGCTCTTTGAACTCATCATCATAGGTAAATCTCAATGCAGCAATCTCATCGAATCTCAGTTTTTCAGCAGTTTCATCAGATCTTTTATTGAAAATCTCGAAATAACGCTGTTTAAATTCCAGGACAACCATTCTGTTTTGAAGTCCCAGTGCATAATGCTGCCGTGTCATAAATGCCAGATAAAAAGCAAAAAAATCACGATGGAAAATAATATCCAGACCAGCTGATTTTCAGGGTCGTCCCAGATTTTATAAATTCCTAGAATCTCCAATATAATGAGCAATGGAAGATAAATAAAATGATGGGGCGGATAAAATTTCCTGTGGTTATTATAGTTTTGCTGTTTCATGAAATAGAATGAAGCAATAATCTTTCCAAAAATTTATTATTTTAATAATGTGGTAGCTTTTTTTACTGTAAAATGGTTTGTTTTGTTGAATATTTTTAATGCTTTCATTTTTTTATAATCTCTTTAAAAATAACAGATGATGAAGCAAAATAGCCGGTAAATTTGCCCTTCAGACCCCAATTTTTTTGTAACTTTCGGTGGTTAAAAATAAAAAGAATGACTTCAAAGGAAAAAGTGGCTGCACTTCGTGAAGAAATGCAGAAAAATAATGTTGATGCATTTATAGTATATTCTGCAGATCCGCATATGAGCGAATACCTTCCTGAAGAATGGCAGGAGAGAGCCTGGCTGTCAGGTTTCCTGGGTTCTGCTGGTTTTGTGGTAGTAACCAAAGACAAAGCAGGACTTTGGACAGATGGAAGATACTTTACCCAAGCCGCTATCGAGCTGGATGGTTCCGGAATTGATCTTTTCAAAGATGGAATGGAAGGAACTCCTCATTATATCGACTGGATTATTTCAGAAATCCCTTCAGGCGGTAAAGTGGCAGTAAGTGCTGTTGCAGCTTCCAATGCCAATTGGGAACTGCTTTCTCAAAGATTCAATGCCAAAAATATTTCTCTTGTAGACCTTCCGCTTTTAAAAGAAGTCTGGAAAGACAGAGGTACACCGTCTGCTAATCCTATTTTCGTACACCCGGTAGAAAGAGCAGGCAAATCTGTATCTGATAAAATTGCTGCAATCCGTCAGAAAATGGAAGAGCAGGAAGCTACCGTACACATTATATCAAGTCTGGATGATGTGGCGTGGACCCTGAACCTGAGAGGAAGTGATGTGGAAAGTAACCCTGTATTTTTAGGATACATTGTCATTACTAAAAATGATGCTGTTGTGTTTACAGGATTAGAGAAAATGGAAGTAACGGCAAGAAAACAAATGGATGATTCCTTTGTGAAAATGATGCCTTACGAAGAATTCTACAATTACCTGAAGATCTTCAAAAACGAAAAAGTGCTTGTTTCTCCAAACAGCAACCAACAGATTTTTGAAACATTAAAAACAGACAACCAGTTTATCAAAGCTCCGGTTCCTGGTAACCTGATGAAAGCCCAGAAAAACGAAGCCGAGCTGAATGGTTTCAGAACCGTAATGGTAAGAGACGGAGTGGCAATGGTGAAATTCCTTTATTGGTTAACACACAATGCAGGAAAAGAAGCGATGAACGAATATTCTATCGGACAAAAACTGAGAGGTTTCCGTGCAGAAGGTGAAAACTTTGTAGGAGAAAGTTTCGGATCTATTGTAGGATATAAAGATAACGGTGCTATCATGCACTATTCTGCCAAAAAAGAAGGAAGCAAAGAAGTAACCAATGAGGAAACGATCCTGGTAGATTCAGGAGGTCAGTACCTTGAAGGAACTACAGATATTACAAGAACTTTTGCCTTAGGAACTCCTTCGGAAGAGTTTAAAAGAAACTCAACATTGGTATTACAGGGATTAATCCGTTTATCAATGGTGAAGTTCCCGAAAGGAACAAAAGGAGTACACCTTGATGCTATTGCAAGACTTCCGCTTTGGATGGAAGGGAAAGACTTCAACCACGGAACAGGGCACGGTGTAGGAAGTTTCATGAATGTACATGAAGGACCACAAAACATCAGAAAAGATCTGAACCCACAGGAACTTCTTCCGGGAATGGTTTGTTCAAACGAACCTGGTTACTATCTTGAAGGACATTATGGAATTCGTCACGAAAACCTGATTGCCGTAAAAGAAGCAGAAAAAACAATCCACGGAACATTCTATGAATTTGAAACATTAACATTCTGCCCATTCTTCAAAGATACAGTGGTAAAAGAAATCCTTTCAGAAAGCGAAATCGCATGGCTGAATGGTTACCATAAAACTTGTGAAGAAAAGCTTACCCCTCATTTGGAAGGAGAAGTGAAAGAATGGTTCCTGCAATTAGTAAGCCCCCTTTAATAAAGATTTAGAGGTGAAAGTAAATGACAATCATGTCTTTAAACTTTAAACCTTGAACCTTGAATTTTAAATAGTAAACCGAATATTGTTAGATAAACCAAAAGTCCTGTAAGGTATTTCCTTCAGGGCTTTTCTTTTTATACAACCGTATTTTTACGGATATAATTCTAGGGATTCCACTGATGCATAAAAAACAGGGTTGACCTATCTTTGTTACAACAAAACATCATTCATATCTTCATAAATAACTCAAGTAAATTCAAAACGGTAGATCATCTCGTCCTGAGATGATTTTTTTTGTTGTTAATTGAAATTCATCAGATAGGCTATGATAATAAATGTCCAAATTGATTTATTTGAAAACGCAAAGAACCTATTAGAACATCTTATTTTAAGTGAGCTAAGATCTCGACAAAGTCACTTATGAAGCTATATGTTTATTCGACTGCTTAAAAAGAATCAATGAAATTGATTCCGTCTTTGCTTTCTTTAAATAAAAAACTCACAAAAATGAAAACTTTGCGTTTATAAAAAAGATTGCTTCCATCTTTTTATCTATTTTCGTAACTCGTTAGAATATCCTTACTTTTAAAAATCATGATACAAGACTACTTTCGAAGCTTTAATCTGTTTTCAGAAGATGAAATTGAAGAGTTTCTACAGCTTTTTGAAATCCGAAAGCTTAATAAAAATGATTATTTCGTACAGGAAGGCGAGCGGTGCAGAGAAGTTGCATTTATCAATTCTGGAATTTTCAGATCTTTTTATACTTCCGATGATGGGAAAGATATGACCTATTGTTTCAAGTTTCCCAATACCATGATTGCTGCTTACTCATCATTTATTTCAGGATGCCTCAGTAAAGAAAGTATCCAGGCAATCACCGATGTGGAACTGCTGATTCTGAAAAAGGAAAAAATGGATGTTCTCGTTCAGGATGCTCTGAACTGGACTCAGTTTTTAAAAATTATTGCTGAGCAGGAATATCTTGAACTTGAAAACAGGTTTTTTCAGCTTCAAAGGGATACTGCCACTCAAAGATATGCTGCGCTTATTGAAAATTATCCGGATTATATTCAGAGAATTCCGCTGCAATATTTGTCATCTTATCTGGGGATTACCCAAAGGCATTTAAGCCGAATTAGAAAGGAAATTTCTTTTTAGACATTTGTCCTTTTGATTGGAATGGAGGCACTATAATTTTGTCAAAAAAAATTATGGAGCAAAATATTTTAATTATCGGAGGAAATGGATTGGTTGGAAAGACAATTTCCCGAATTCTGAAATCAAGAAATCCTCATGTTACTGTTTTTATTGGAGGCAGAAAAGGCGGAAAAACAGATAAAGACCTGAAGATTGATGTTACAGACCCTTCCTCTTTTAAAGTAATTTCTGACAAAAAAATACATCTCATCATTCTTTCCGTGAATGATAAAGAAGATCATGTACTTCATTATGCAATTACTCATCAAATAGATTATCTGGATATTACAAAACCTACTCCGGCTTTGGTAAAAGCTTATAATATTGCCAGAAATGCAGAGGTGAAAAGCAGAATTGTATTCAGTTCAGGCTGGATGGGCGGGATTGTCCCCGGTTTAGTTAATACCTTATCTGATTCAGGGGATATTAATGAAGTAAAACTCTTTGTCTATTATTCTGTGAAAGATCAGGCAGGGGAGAGCTCTGCGCACTTTATGGCAGAAAATGTAGCGGTTCCTTTTGTCCATTATAAGAATGATAAACCGGTTGCCATCAGACATTTCCTGGATACTGAAGCTTTTAATTTTTCCTATGGAATCGGGCATAGAAGTGCTTATAATTTTGATGTGCCGGATTTATATATTCTCAACAAAGTAGAAAGAATTTCTGATGTGAGTGTGAAAATGACCTACAATTCAAAATTCATTACCTGGCTGCTGGGATCATTTCAATACCTTAGGATCTACAATATTCTGTCTTTAAAAGAAAGAAAAATGATTTTCGGATCAAGTGGAAACGGTGATCAGGCTGTTTTTGAAATTGTAGTTGATGATCAATCCGGACAAAAGAAATTAAGTCTTCAAAGTTTGAAAGGACAGGCAGAACTCACCGCTTTATCTGCCGTTCTGCACACCGAAGAACTCCTGAGAACTCCTCACGAAAATCAGGTGTATTTCAGTCATCAGCTGCATGAGCCTTTATCATTAATGGCACAGCTTAATGCTTATGATACTATAAACATCAACATCACACAATGAAAAAAATAGCCATTATCAACGGGCATCCCAATAAAGATTCCTTCAATTTTGGGGTTGCAGAAGCTTACAGACTGGGTGCAGCGGAAACAGGAGCAGAAGTAAAAGAAATTGTGATAAGGGATTTAAATTTCAATCCCAATTTACAGTTTGGATACCAGAAAAGAATGGAACTTGAGCCGGATTTGATGAAAGCCTGGGAAATTATTCAGTGGGCAGATCATTTGGTGTGGGTGCATCCTGTTTGGTGGGGTGGACTTCCCGCTCTGATGAAAGGATTTATAGACCGTCTTTTTTTACCTGGAATGGCTTATAAATATCGAGAAAATTCTGTCTGGTGGGACAAACTTTTAAAAGGTAAAACAGCTCATATCATGACAACATTAGATCAACCGGGTTGGTATTATCGTTTGTTTTTTGGAAGACCCAGCGTTAATCAGCTCAGAAAATCTATTCTGGAATATTGCGGTGTGAAACCCGTTAAGCTGACTTATATCGGGGTAATCCGGAATTCTAAAGATGAACAGCGGACTCAATGGCTGAGAAAAGTAAAGGAATTAGGAAAGAAACTGAAATAGTCTGCACAATAATTTTAGGTAACAGAGAATGATAACTTTATCTGGTAATAATGGCTTTTTATTATCAGATAAAGTTTCATTATTCAAGGAAAAAACTTTTTTTCTCCATTTTTACAGTCCTTTTTTACCCTCAATCCAATATGCCTGTGATTTTATACGCTTTGGCGAAACCCCTCTGGCTTTAAGGAATTTTCTGATCAGTGACATCCGTTCTCCGTTTCCGGTAAGATAAAAAACTACTTCATCATCAGAGATGGTCTCTTTTTCTTCTTTCAGAAAATCATTCAAAGCTTCAATCATTCTCATGGTATTGTTTTTAGGGCTGTGGTAACCATATAAATTCAGCTTTTCTAACGCAGAACATTCCTCTAATTCATGAAGACAGATGAATGAGGAGCCGGATTCCTCTACTGCTTCTTTAATCGAAATAGAACTTCCTAAAGAAGTTTCATCTCCCACAGAAAAATGAATTCTGGCATCAGGAGTAAAGAATTGTTTTCCTCTGGGCATTAAAAGTTTGATGGAATCTCCCTTAGCGAGTTGAGTTACAAAATGACTTCCGGCCGCAGACGCGTCATGAAGATGAAATAAAATATCAAAAGTTCCGGCATCTCTGTTGAAGTTGAAAGGAGAATAATTTCTGAAATCACGATCATTGATTCTTATTCCTATGGCGTAGGCAGGTTCATACTGAACATCCTGTAAGTCCGTTTCAAAGCGTATGAGACAAAGGTCATCCGTAATTTTTTCTATATGGCTAACGGTACATTCTTTAAATTTCGAGGACCAAACATTTTCTACGGTGTCATTGATCCATTTTGGCAGGCTTGGCATAAATTATTTTTTTATTGCAAAGGACGTTGCAAAATCAGAAAATAACGATAGCGGTTTCGGGGAATTGATTGGATTATTCGTGGTTGAGTGGCTATTGGTGTTGATTCCTGAATTCAGAAGGAGATTGATCTTCCAGTTTGGAAAATAAACGGCTGAAATAGGTGTGGTCACTGTATCCCAACTTATAAGCCACTTCTTTTACACTCAAATTGGTAAAAACCAGTAATCTTTTGGCTTCAATTAAAATTTCCTGATGAATCCAATGCTGTGCGGGCTTTCCCGTTATTTCACGAACGGCTTCAGTCAGATATCCTCTGGTGATATTTAAAGCTTCTGCATATTCAGATGGACTTTTCATGGTTTTAAAATCTTTTCGAACCAAACTCCTGAATGCTCTTGACAGTTGTAATGCACGATTTTCTCCTGAAGCCGGAGAAATACTTTTCTGAGAATATATCAAAGCAAACATGCCGAGAAAGGCATTGAGAAGTGACTGAACGACCAAAAATCCTTCTTTAGTGGAAAGCATTTCATTGGTATAGGCAGCATGAAGTAAACCGGCTGTTGTATTAATCTTTTTGACAAGGCTTTTATCCATAGACAGCGGTTGTATTTCACCCAAAGACTCATCGAAAAAAGAACGTACCGAATCAGGAACAAGCTCTGCTTTCACAGCAACAAACCATCCGCAGACCTCTTTCATTAAAAGCCCCTGATGCACCTGCCCCGGCAATACACAGAAAATAGTGGAATCTTTGGCCTCAATTGTTTTAAAGTCAACCATCATTCTTACATGGCCGCTTTCCATACAGGTGAAAATATAATGACTGTCCCGGTGTATCCCCTTATCCAGCAGAATATCCTCAGCTTCCTGAGTGCTTTTGTCCATCCTTTTCACATGAAATTGATGATGGGTAATGCCGTTTAAATTATAGGTGGGAATGGTCTGTTTCATCTTTTAAACCTGTTGTGAAGAGGATAATACGCAATGGTAAAATTACGTATTTTCACGGTTGCACAGTCAAAAGATTAATCTCAAATTCGCGGTGCATAATCATGATGTTTTCCTCAAGTCAGATTTTATATGAATATACACCGGAATTCGGAACAGAAAGAAACCTGTTCCGGATTTATTTTGCCTTAGAAAATGCCATTTTTATAGCCAGATAAGTCAGTACGCTGGCCATAAACCATTTTTGAACTTTTATCCAGACTGGGTTATTGGAAAAGAACAGCGCGACTCTTGAAGCGGTTAGTACAATGATAAAGTTGATGCTGAAACTGATCAGAACCTGAATAACTCCCAATTCCAGGCTTTGCGTGAAAACAGAACCATACTCAGGTTTGATAAACTGAGGAAAGAATGACAGGTAAAAGACAGCCACTTTTGGGTTTAATACATTCGTTAAAAAACCAATGGTGAAAAGCTTTTTGGGGCTATCATGAGCCACATTCCTATCGACATCAAAGATATTCCTGCTTTTAGGTTTTATAGCCTGATAAGCAAGGTATAAAAGATATACAGTTCCCAGTGTTTTAAGGACAGTATAAGCTAGTGGTACAGCCAGCAAAACAGCTGTCAGACCGAAAGAAACCATGATGATATGGAATAAAAACCCACATACTACTCCGGCTAATGAGATAAATCCAGACTTTTTACCCTGTGTTATAGACTTTGAAATAAGATAAATCATATTGGGGCCAGGGCTGATGACTAAAATGAGTGCAGCCAGAATGAAAAATATAAGTTCGTGAAATGGAATCATGGGAGTATTTCTTTAAGTGAGAGGATTTCCGGTGCAAAGATACGGGGTGTGTCTGATTTAATTTTATGAAAGACAAAAGAATAGTTAATTTTTATTCAATTAAATTTTATTTTCCACCTGAATGTGATTTAAAAATAAATACCATTCTCTTTTTTTTGTAAATTTCAACACATAAAATAATTATCATTCACAAATAAATATTACTATGACTACTGAAAACATCTTTGAAGCTATCAGAAAATGGAAAAATCTTATTGATTCTTATAAAAATGGAATTGATATAAAAGGATCGGAAATTTTGATTTTTTTAAATCAAGGAACTCACTTCAGCGTTTCAGGTGAAGAAATTGAACAATGGAAAAAAAATTTGGAAACAGCAGAGCCCAAAATGATTCATGTGTATGTGGGCATTCATGAAGACCAGCTGAAATTCTTCCTGATTGATTCTAAAAGCGATAAAGATGCTAATTTCAATACAATTCTTACCAAAGATTTTTTACGGAATTTCAGTGAATCCAAAATAGAAAGCAGTAATGATATTGTGTTAGATGTTCCTCCCATCACTGCAGAATCCGCCATTAACAGAAACTTCAGATGGAATATGTTTGGAACCTCGTGGCTGCAGGCTCAGAAAACAGAAGACATGTTTCAATTGATTTCCATTCCGTTTTCAGATTATGAGAAAATGGGAATTACGGGATCGCAGACATGTACCAGTTTCTTCGGACTTACAGATGATCTGGAAAAAAAAGATCCGGATTTCCCTTATCATATTGAAATTATTACGGTGAAAAGCCTTGCCATTAATCATATGAGTGAGACCGCAGAAAATTATTCTACCCCAAGACCTCCTTTTACCATTATTGATACTCTTAATGATTATCAACTTCTGAAGCAAAGCACCAGTGTTTTCGTATAACAGTTTATCCCTGTATCTGCAGATTATTATTAATCTCGTTTTATGTACAGGGCTGATTATATTGGTAAAAGAAGGGATGAAAACTAAAATTTCTGTGATTGTACTTCTTTTAGGAGAATTCATGCTTGAGCTGACAGATTTAGCCGGCCGAATGATGAAATTGAATACATTCAATACATACAATTATATGTTGAGCCAGTTTTTTGGTTTGATAGTTCTCACGGTGATCTATGGCAATTATTATATTCAGCTTTCCCGTGAGCTAAAATGGATGATCTATGGTTATGCAATATTAACCCTGATTACGAATGTGCTGTATGTACAAAATGATATGCAGGTTACCTTTTATTCCAATATTATTACCAGCATTATTATTTGTAGTTATGCAGCTTCCTATTTTATGAAAATCATTAGGGAAGGCAGAACAGATAGGAATATGTTTGTTGTAAACATTATTGTTTTTCTGTTTTTTTCTATAGAATGTCTCATATCCACTACGTATAATTTTTTAATCAGCAACCACCTGAACTGGGTAGCCCCTATCTGGCTTTTCAGAGGCATTCTGCTATTGTCTTTTTACATTGCTTTTATTAATCTGGGATGTGGCGTTGGGAAAATCAGGATCAGATAGTTGTATGGATATGGATTGGTATTGGACTGTTTTCTTTAACAACATTATTAATTACGTTATTGGTGATTAATTATTTAAAAAGTATAAAGAAAAACAAGCAGAAAGTCTCCAGGATAGTTCGGAACACAAGAAATGAATATTGGGAGAATATGCTGCTTTTGCAGGAACAGGACAGAGAATATCTGGCGGAAGAACTTCATGATAATATCATCTCACAGCTGAATCTCATCCGTTTGAATCTTAATGATAAAAATACAGAAGAGCTTAATCGTGATTTAAAAAGATCAATGCAGCTGATCCGGGAGTTATCTCACAACCTTACACCACCGGATCTTGATGAAATTGAGTTAGCGGATTTACTGGCAGATTACCTTGAACAGGTTAATAAAAATATAGATGTGATTTTCTGGCATTTCGCTATACAAACCCCAATCAGCAGTCCTGTAAAACTGAATCTTTTCAGAATCGTACAGGAACTGATCACCAATATCCTGAAACATGCTGATGCAAGTAGAGTAGAGGTTTCCTTAAGAATATCTTTGAACTATCTGATGCTGACGATAGAAGATAACGGCAGAGGATTTATTGCAGAAAATCAATCGGGAGGTATTGGTCTGAGAAATATTCAGTCAAGAGCACAAAAAATTGAAGCAATTTATAAATTTAAAACAGAGCCTGAAAAAGGCACAAAATTCATTGCCTGTATGGCCATACAATAAAAATAAACATGGAACACTCAACAATTAAAATCGGAATTGTAGATGACGATCTGCTGTTTGTACAGCTTTTGAAAAACTATTTTGAAAATAATGGAGACTATCAGGTTGTCCTGACCTCTACAGGTGGGAATCAGTTTCTCACAGAGCAGAATTCTGCAGTCTTAGATATTTTGATTCTGGATCTGAGGATGACAAATGGTGACGGTCTTGAAGTAATGGCTGAACTCGCCAAACAAGAAACGGAAACAAAAATAATTGTTCTTTCCAGCTTCTACCGCCGCTCATTCATGGGACAAATGCTGAAGATGGGTGCTCACGCTTTTTTACCCAAAGAAATTGAACTGGAAGAACTTTTGGCGGTCATCAAAACCGTTCACCATACCGGACATTATTTTTCCAATGATCAGATTGATGTCATGAGAACCCAGCTTTCCAATAAACTTCCGGAATTTCACGCTTTTTCCAGGAATGAACTTACCGAAAGAGAAATAGATGTTTTACGGTTGGTGTGCCAGCAATTGAGTACTAAGGAAATTGCAGATTCTCTTTTTATCTCACCCAAAACGGTAGAAACCCATAAGACCAATCTCATGATCAAAACAGGAGTGAAAAACATGGCAGGACTCGTTATTTACGCTGTACAAAACAAGGTAATAGATCCCAACGAAATTGTATTATTTGATAAATAGTTTCTACCCAAAAAGAATCAGGGAGCACATAACTGTACTCCCTGATAACAAGAAATCTAAAAAAACACTATAATTTAGGATTCAATACTTTAGCAATAGAAACTGCATCTGCTACAGTGTCCAGGCTATAGATCTGCAGAATACCCTGAGTAGTTGCTGCCTGACCTAAAATGTTTTGTTGGTTTTGTGCATTCACTGCATTTTCAAACATGATTCCTGTAGAATGTGCAGCAGATTGATAAACGTTACTTAAAGCCATTGCAGGAGATTCTGCTACTACTTTTACGTTTGACTGCGTTACTGCGTCTGTGATTTGTTCGTTTACTGGCATAATGATTATTGTTTATTTTGGTTAAAGGTTAACCGGATTTTCCGGCGGTTTGGATAATAGTTTTAAAGAGGTCCGCAAATGGATTACGGATTAAGGATTTTAGCCATAGAAACAGCATCTGCAATGGTATCCAGACTGTAGATCTGTGCGATACCCTGTGTAGTAGCTGCCTGAGTGACAACGTTCTGTTGGTTTTGTGCGCTCACTGCGTTTTCAAACATGATTCCTGTAGAATGGGCTGCTGTCTGATATACGTTGGCTATAGCCATTGCAGGAGATTCTGCAACTACCTTTACGTTCGACTGTGTTACCGCGTCTGTGATTTGTTCGTTTACTGGCATAATGATTATTGTTTATTTGGGTTTAAAAAACAACCGGATTTTCCGGTTGTTCGGATAAGGAATTTAAGCTGTTCGCAAAAATGGATTACGGATTAAGGATTTTCGCCATAGAAACAGCATCAGCAATGGTGTCCAGACTGTAGATCTGAGTGATACCCTGTGTAGTAGCTGCCTGAGAGACAATATTCTGTTGGTTTTGTGTATTTACTGCATTTTCAAACATGATTCCTGTAGAATGTGCAGCAGATTGATACACGTTAGCTAAAGCCATTGCAGGCGATTCTGCTACTACTTTTACGTTGGATTGCGTTACTGCGTCTGTGATTTTTTCGTTTACTGGCATAATGATTATTGTTTATTGGGGTTAAAATAACCGGATGTTCCGGTTCTAAAATTGATTGTATTCTGCGGTATACAAAATGGATTAAGGTTTAAGAATTTTAGCAATTGAGATAGCATCAGCAATGGTATCTTTACTGTAAATTTGAGTGATACCCTGCGTAGTGGCTGCTTGTGTAACGATGTTGTGCTGATTTTGATTGTTCATCGCATTTTCAAACATGATTCCTGTAGAATGTGCAGCAGATTGATACACGTTAGCTAAAGCCATTGCAGGCGATTCTGCTACTACTTTTACGTTCGATTGCGTTACTGCATCTGTGATTTGTTCGTTAACTGGCATAATGATTATTGTTTATTAAGGTTAAAAAACGACCGGATTATCCGGCTGAGAGAATGACTTTTTTCTCAAAAAAGTTTAAAAAATTACGGCTTAAGAATCTTCGCGATAGAAACCGCATCTGCTACCGTATCCAGGCTGTAGATCTGCAGAATACCCTGAGTGGTTGCTGCCTGACCTAAAATATTCTGTTGGTTTTGTGCATTCACTGCATTTTCAAACATAATTCCTGTTGAATGTGCAGCAGACTGGTACACGTTGGCTAGAGCCATTGCAGGAGATTCTCCTACTACTTTCACGTTAGATTGCGTTACTGCATCTGTGATTTGTTCATTAACTGGCATAATTGTAATTGTTTTTTTGAGATTGGATCTCGGTTAATAATTATTGAGGTAAACTAGTTTTATGTTGTATTTTTTAAACTCACCACAGATCCTCCAGATGAAAAGATTTCAAAGGCATTGGTATTGACAGGTTATGAATAAATTAGACTTGAAGGGTGGCTCTGAATACAATGGTTGAAACCCTATCTGTAAAATCTGCGCGAGTTTAAAGCATATTATATAGTAAAAGGATGCGGCTTCTATTTTTAATATCTGTCTTAAAAATAAATTCCTGCAGATATGCTGACAATGCCGGATTCCTTTGGGCAAATATGGATTCTGAATGACTGCTTTTGGGCATAGACAGCATCTGAAAGAAAGTGCAAAATAAATGTTGACCTGATTGTATTATGTTGAGGGCACCAGCTTTCATCTTTGCAGGGAAATCAACCGCATCCGTAGTTTTTTTGGAAACTGAATCAGAAGCGTCCTTTTCTTAAGGTATCCAGTTCCCTGATTTTCATATTTTTCGGACTCATTTTTTTTAAGCCCATGACGTAATTGCTGATCCCGGTCATCGCATTCCGTTGTTGATTCAGTGCGGAATTGATCTGCATCTGTCCGGTAGAATGGGCACTTACCTGTGTGGAAATAGCCTGAGGCACGGCAGTAGACATTCCTGTAATGATTATATTAATTTCGTCCATATTAATTTTTGTTTTTATGGTTCTAAGGTCGGATATTCCCGAATCTGGCATTCAGTTTATTCATTCGGTCCATGATTTTGAGCTCTTTCTCCTTTACCTTTGCTGATGAGGCTTCCTGAAGTTTTTTCAGTTGTTCCTCATAGTTCATTACAGGAGTATCAGGAGGAGCTTGTGTGGCAACCTGAATCTGGGCAGATTCCTGCTGTTTTACGGCTTCTTCCAGTTTTTCAAGGAGAGGAGCAAGCGACTTCATCGTCTCTTTGACAGCTTTGTCTTTGATATAGTTCACGATTTCATCTTCATGTCTTAACACAAAAGGCATAATTTCTTTTTCTACCATTTCTGGTTCAGTCACCGGTACCGGAGTTTTAGGAACGGGAGCTTTCTTGCGGATTCTTCTGCGCATACATCTTGTTTTAGAATATTATACAACGATTACAGCAGATAATTGATAAATGCAGACGCAGATTTCCAGTCCCGGTTGAGATCTTTAACCACGTTATATCCCGTAATCTCCAAAGCGATACATGCTGAAATCGCACTGGCAGACAACATTTCTTTTAACTGATGCGGAGGAAGAGTAAGGATATAATCATCCGGAATAATAAGTGACTTGGTGCCGGATGGTGGAGTTTCATTCACAACAATACTCAGTATTTCCTGAAAATAATGGGCAATCAGCTTGGAGGCCTGAAACTCCAGTTCCCTTTTTAATGCAACGACTTCATCCTGGGTCACCAGTTCTGAAATAGCACTTACATCCACATCATGTACAGAATATTGTGCTTCGCCGGTGTCTGATGGCGTGATGGTAATATCGGTTTTCAGCGTCCATTTTGATTTTTCAAGATTAATTGTGAGAAGCTTTGAATCATAATCCGGGACGGCAATTTCGTTCAGAGTGGTAAGAGGTAAGATTCTTACATTGCAGTAAAAGACCTTTGGATCATCCAGTTTGACCATAATCACGGCAATTCCTGTTGATTTATCTTTAGGTTCCACTACAAAAGACTGAAAATGATTGTATCTTTTGCCTCCTCTGTTGAGGCAGTTCACCAGTCTTATGGAAGGTTGAATATTAATATCGGAAGTCTGAAGATTAAATACAAAACGTTCCGAATTGTGTTCCGTCTTTTTAGGCTCGGCACTTTTGGTGTCCAGATAATTGATTTCACTGTTTTTGATCAGATATAATCTTTCATTTAAATCATTTAAACTTTCCAGGTTTAAAATTTTGGCGGGTTTAGTTACTGAGGAATAATTCATCTCTTATTTATTTTAATTTTTTCAATGAGTTGGGCGATTATTGTTTTTCTCTTTGGATGTACTTCAGATTCTTCTGAAGGGATTACTGCTTCTTTAATCTCTGGTTTTACGAGTGGCTGTGCCAGTTTTACTGACTTTAATACTAATTTTCCCCCATGATCAGCCGTGATAAAGCTCTTTCTCATACCTTCGTTTTCTGATGAGACTTCTTCCGGAACCGGATCTACTCGTTTTTTTTTTCAGGATCTTCAGTCTCAGGAATTACTTCCGTATAAGATGGGGGAGAAGAAGGTGCTTCTGAGACAGGAAGCGTGTTGACATTATAAATAGTATTGGAAATCTTTGCCTTTACTTCAGCATATTCACTTACCATTTTGAATAAGTCTTTCATCATTTCATTTCCTTTTCCTGCATCCTGACCCTGAAGGTTCTCGGCCATGTGAACAGAGGTTTCTTTACTTCCCGGAGCGGGTCCGAAAGTTGTTCCATACGTCAGTAAATTATTGGCTAATCTGCTTAATGCAATAAGACCTACCTGCTCGAATCCTTTTAAAAAAGACTGTAAATCCTGAACCATCATTCCTGTAGACTGTTCTATCATTACTTTCGTTACTCCGGTCATTGGAGAAGCCTTAGGCGGAGCCAATACCTCACTGTTCACAAATACTACAGCTTTCTCCGCCGGAGTGGTAGCATTGGCTGCCTGGGATTGTTGGCTTTCACTGTTATGTTCACTCATGATGGTAAGATTTTAGGTTATCCTTTTAAGATTTTAATGGCATCTGCAACAATCGCAGGGTTGAGCTGGTTCAAGTTCTGCTGGTTTGTCACAGAATTCTGGATGGAAATTCCACTGGCATGGGTGGCCATCTGGTAAAGCATACTCATAGCCTGTGCGGGAGACTCACCAAGTACGGTAACGTTCGTCTGCGTTACTGCATCTGTAGTCTGGGTGTTTACTGTATCTGCCATATTCTGGTTTTAATGGGTTACTATTGTTTTTATTTTCAAAGACTTTCCTTTCAACTCAACCTTTATATTATTTTTTGATTAAGTCTTCAATATGAGATTGGTGATCTCTTTTGTCTGATACAAATTTCATCAAACAGAATAAATCTTCATTAAGGGAAAAAACTGAATTTTAAAAAATAAGGGAATTCTCTCATGAGTGAAATTTTGAAAGAATGAATGGTATTTTAAAAATGATAAACTAAAAAAAAATTCTATAAGTTTAATTTGATAAACACTCAAACACTCAAACACTCGAAAGCCCGAATACATTATTCGTAAATACGGGTAAACCCTGAGTTTCCGAAAATAGGTGCATCCCCTCTATATCACCATCTGCTTTACCTTGAAATTTGTCTGATAACTTATTCTAACCTTTAAAATCATAATATGAATAATCAGAACAACACAAATTCGGAGGAGGTAATTCCCTTTATAATAGTGCAACCGGGATACGCCACAGGAGATATGTTTGCTATCGCTGCAACATTGATCAACAATCAACAATACCATGTATTAATATCTACAACGATGGATGAACATGAAAATGTGAGAGATCCGTATGACAACAGTAAATCAATTAGAGAGTTCTACAGAAGCTCAGGAATAGAAGAATACAGGATACATACTCATAATGTGAATGAAGTGAGAGCTCCCGGGCTGGCAAGTCAGCTGAAAATGGAAGCATTCAATATCATAAGAGAGCAATATAAAAATGATTTATCAAAAAGAGCATTTGAAAATAAATACTACAAGCCTGTAGGAGAGGGAACCCAATACATCGCCAAAAATTTTTCTGAGGAAATGAGGAATCAATTAAAAGTTGCATGGGAAATCAATGGAAGCCAGAATGATGCGATAAAAATATGGCTGGAAGAACAAGGCATACCCACAAGTGGAAATAATCTACTGATTTTATGGTCCCGTTTCAGCGGAAAAGGCGGAGATATTCATATAGAACATGATACCAGTTATTGGGGAATCAAACAGATTGTACACAGAGTGGCGGATATGTATGATGCCGTCATCATTACCGGAGATAAAGGATATGTGAAAGAAAGAGCAAAGAAATATGATGAAACAGCCAATGAGATTAATGTACACTATCAATCCAAAAAAGTATTCAATATTACAGAATTCTGGAAAGGAAACTCTCCCGCACTGAAAGCATGGGGAGGAAACACCCGTATGGGACAGTTTAAGCTCTACGAATATTTTGATACACACTTTAAGAATGTAAAACACCTTGGCTTCAGAAGCGGTAATCTGGAAGTGATGGCTATGCTGGGATATAAGGTTCGGTATATGGAAGAAAAAGGAAGTGAAAGTGGAGGCAGAATGACCACATGGTTTGAAACGGGAAGTGGTGAAACAGCGCTAGGGGGGAGAGCAACTGGATATGAAAGGCTTATATTGGCAGAACCACCTACAAGATCTGGTAAGTTTATTCAGTATAAGATTCAGGAAATAAACAGAGAAACCCAGGACAGCATTAAAAGATTGAAAGAGAGTTATGAGAGTTCAGGGAATCTGGATGTAAAAAAACTTGAAAAAGAGATAAAAGCAATAGAGGATGAGGGTGAGGCCAGAAAGAAAATATTTGCAGGTCCCGAAATGGCTCCTTCTCGTAAAGATCAAATTTATCCGACTCCCATCCCAAGAAAAGGCAAAGAAAGTTTTTCAGAAGGATTTAGCGAACGTGATATGGATACTATTCTCAGCTATTTACAACCTTCAGACTGGGTAGAAAGAGAAACAGGATATCAACGGATTATCGGGCAACGAAATAAAAGTTATGAAAGACTATTGGAGAGCTCCGAAAAAATAATTTAAAATAAAAATACGATGTTCCAAAAAATAGCATTCTGACATGATTCAGAATGCTGTTTTTGTTTCATTCAAATATAAAAAGTTTTAAACCTTACTTTCACCTTCTGGCAGTTCTTTTCTTTTTCTCCAGAAGAAATAAGCAACAACAGCTGTCGCGATAGGTAAAGCGATCCCAAACTCATCAATATAATAATTCGTATTCCCTGTATCTACAGTAAGCGGTGTGAAAATAGACTGGATAAATAGATTGTGGCTGGCATGTAAAATAACACCCGTCCATAAACTTCCGGATTTTAACCTGAGCCAGGTGAAGATAAAACAAGAAGCAAATATCATGATCGTAAAACATAAAAGAGCCAGCCATTTAGGTCCTCCTGTATTATAATTGGAAAAAAGCAGGAGAGGATAATGATAAATTGACCATATGAGACCCATCCAAAGAGAAGTCGCCGTATAAGAATTCATCTTAGCCAATTGCGGAGTAAGAAGACCACGCCATCCTATTTCCTCACCCAATGCAGATCCTACAGAACGTACCATTCCAAAGCTGCTCATCAGAATAATATATAGAATGATAGTAAGACTATCAGAAAGGTTCCAGCCCATTCCTTTGCCTGCTTCAGCTACAAACTCATGATTATAGAAACCACCGGCTCCACTGATCCAAATGATGAGATAAGGAACGAAAGCGTAAAGAATAGGAATGCAATAAGCCATGATCTGGTATTTCGTAAGTCCCCATTTCCAGCCGAGGGAAGAAATAGGAATTTTCCGGATACGGCAGGTAAGAAGAGCAGCAATAGCGGGACACCACATGACAATAGTGGCATATGATATAATTCCGCCACCAAGTTTTCCGGTACGGATACACATATAATAGACTGGGAGACAGAAAAGAAGAGTGAGAATCAGATAAGTGGCAATATTCTTCCTGATTTCGGATTTGGAGATGGTATTTTCCATAAACTGATCTGGTGTTGAGGTTTGTAAATGATTGAAAAATAGAAAGTTATTTTTAAATAAAAATACATTTAATTTTTTATATGAATATTAATTTTTAGCATCATTAGATCTAAAGAAAACTGCTTCTGTTTTTTAATAATGGAAAACTGTAAATTAGCCAAAACAATTTTTTCGAATACCCTAAACGATGTCCAAGCTAAAAACCATAAGAGAACAAAAAAATCTGACTCAGGAAGAACTGTCAGAGAAATCAAAAATCTCTGTGAGAACCATTCAACGCATAGAATCCGGAACAGAGCCTAAGGGGCATACGTTAAGAACACTGGCACAGACATTGGAAATCGAAGAAGTTGAATTACTGCAGACCCCGCTGCCGATCATTAATGAACCTGATGAGGTTGAAACAAAAGTAGAAGAAGAGCCAATTCCAATTCCGGTCAATTATTCTTACATTAAAATCATTAACCTTTCATCCTTATTATTTATCCTTTTACCTCCATTGAATATTCTCGTTCCATTGTTGCTGATGTTTACGATGAAGCAGAAGAATAGTCTCGTAAGACAAATTATCTCGGTTCAGATGATCTGGACAGTAATGGCTCCTGTTATCTTCTTCACCGGGATCTTTTTAAAGCTCGGGAGACCGTTTACGCTGATCCTTATGGCTCTGATTGTTCTCTCCAATGTGTTTATTATTATCCGCAATGCTGCAGAAATAGATCGGAATAAGAAATTGTATTTCTATCTGAAATTCAGTATGATATAAAACGTGTCAGGACTTTGTCGGGTTTTTGTCGGGTTCATTTTTAATGAAAAAACTGATGAAAATATAATCTTTGTCAAAAAAATAACAATGGCAAAGTTCTCACAGATTATCGTTTCTTTTTGCATCCTATTCTTTAGCATAACACAGGCACAAATCAAAAATACAGATCCTCTTTACAAAACAATAATGTCCAAAGACAGTCTGTTTTTTTCAGCAGGTTACAATCATTGCAACATCAGCCAGATGGAAAGTCTATTAAGCGATACTTTTGAATTTTATCACGATAAAGGCGGATATGAAGACAGAAAGCAATTTATAAACGATTTTAAAACCGGATTGTGCAAATCTCCGGAAACCTATCAACTCAAAAGAGTTCTGGTGGGGAAAAGCACTGAAATTTATCCCATGTATAAAGATGGAAAGATGTATGCTGCCATTCAGAATGGAGATCATCTGTTTTATGAAAAAGTAGGAAATCAGGCTGAGAAATTAGTGGGAGAAGCAAAGTTTACCCACCTTTGGATGTTGGAAAATGCTGAGTGGAAGCTTAAGAATTCATTGAGTTTTAATCATCACCCAAAGCAGACTACTGATAGTGAAACCATGTTTGATAATGATCAGTCGATGGAAAGCTGGCTGAAAGAAAATAATATTCCTACTCTGGGATTAGGAATTATTGAAGGAGGAAAGCTGAAGCAGGTAAAGGTTTTTGGAGATTTTAAAAAAGGAATTCCAGCACCTCATGATGCCCTATTTAACGTAGCATCACTCACCAAACCCGTTACAGCAATGGTAGCCTTACGTATGATAAGCTTAGGAAAATGGAAGCTGGATGAACCATTAGATACGTACTGGACAGATCCTGATATCATCAATGATCCAAGACATCAAAAACTGACGACAAGGATTATTCTGAGCCATCAGAGTGGTTTTCCCAACTGGAGATGGATGAATACTGATAAAAAACTGAACTTTCAGTTTGATCCCGGTACAAAATATCAATACTCAGGAGAAGGCTTTGAATACCTTCGAAAAGCGCTCGAAAAGAAGTTTGGGAAGTCGTTGGATCAGCTTGCACAAGAACTCATTTTTAACCGTCTCAAAATGAATCATACAAACTACATTTGGGACCAAGCCACTGATGCATCAAAATTTGTAACAGGATACAACGAAAAAGGAGAAGCTTACCCAATAGAAAAAATCAAAACGGCTAATGCTGCCGATGATCTGCATACCACGGTGGAAGATTATGGAAATTTTATGGCCCATGTGATGAAAGGAAAAAATCTGAAGCCTGAAATTTTTAAAGAAATGGTCAAAAAGCAGGTAAAGGTTAAAGAAAATAAATATTTCGGACTAGGTTTCGAGGTATATGATCTTGGAAATGATGAATATGCATTATCTCATGGCGGAGCAGATCAGGGAACAAGATGTATCACTATTGTATTGCCCAATTCAGGAAAGGGAATTGTGATATTTACCAATGTGGATGATGGTTATAAAGTCTATGAAAAGCTGGTACTTCATTATTTAGGTGAAGAAGGAAAAAAGATTGTAGAGATCGAAACCAGATAACTGCTTATGCAATGAAAATCTTTGTATATTCGGAGTATCAATCTGAAAATAAATACAATAGGGATATATTTGTTTTCAGGAATCAATAGTATGAACGGAAATAAAAACAAAACCATGTGGCAATATTATCTCATTCTTGGAGCAGGAGTCATTCTGTTTGCAGCAGCATTGCTGAGTCTCAAAAATACTCTTTTTTTCTTAAAAAATGCTGAAAAAGCAACAGCTACCGTCACTTCACTACGGGTGTTTGAATCAGACGGAGAAGTATTCAGTCCGCTTTTTACCTTTCGTACCCGGAATAATATAGAATATACCTATGAACTGCCGGAAGGTACCAATCCTTCAGCGTGGTAAGTAGGAGAAACAGAAACCGTTATTTATGATCCTGCTGATCCGTCTTCCGTAACGTTGTATACTTATTTCAGAATCTTTGCATGGCCTCTGATACTGGTTTCTATAGCTTTGCCCTTATTGGTAATAGGAGGAGGTTATTTTATTGCCAATCAGTTTTTAAAATAACCTTCTCCCGTTATATTTTTATTTTACCTTTTCAAGAAGATATAATTTAGCTCCCGAAAATGCCAGCTTAGGCATCAGGTTTCCCTCCAGCACCATGGTCTTACTATTTACATCAATCACAGAAATATAATTGTTAGAATTGTACTCAATATAATTCTCCTTTTCTTTCGTTGAAGGATTTTTTCCGAATTCCATAGAATATTTCACCCAGTCTTCATCCTGTGTACTGCAGTGTACAGGCTTGAATTTAGACTTTTTAGCCTTGAAAACAATCTGATCAAACCCCTCCGTACATTCTGAAGTAAAAGAGCCGTCTGGATTCTGATCTTTAGAGAAATCTTCAAAAGAACCACGGTATACTCCTACTACTTTCCAGGTGCCATCCAAACGGTCTTCATCTATTTTTCCTTTCGCTTTGCTTACCGCCCAGCTGATTCCGTTTACCGTTCCTTTTACTGCTTTATAGCTTAAGCTTACCGCTCCTGATACTACTTTGGTAGCCGTTCTTACCACACATGAATTGAGAACAAGGAGAGCCGATGCCAGCAATAGTATTTTCTTCATTTTGTCAAATTTTTAAGGTACGAAGATACTGTTTTTGAAAAAACTGATTGTTTTCAAAAGACTATTTATCAAAATAATGGGTAAGATCAGAAATACTTTTAATATGAAGCTCTTCAGCCTGCTTTCTCCTCATCATAAGGGCATAAGCATTATTAAAACCTAACGGTTTCAGCCATTGAATTCCATATTGTTTTCCAAATTCTGAATTCACGTAGTTATAGGTTGTGTCAGGACTTTTGGAAACATTTCTGATAGCCTCTTCTGTTGGCTTTAAAAGTACCAGAAGCCCGGTTCCCGTGTATTCAGGATAAAAATCAATGGCATCATTCATTAAGGCATCAAAACATATTTTTGTTCCTCCTAAACCGGTTTTGGTTTCCACTTTATAATCTGTATACCCTTCAATAAGCATAGTGTACATTTCTGCGAGAATATATTGTTCACCAAAGATTTTTGAGCCAATTCTGACTGTTCCGGAATTTCCTTTTCCGGGACTTTTGTACAGATTGTTTCTGATGAGAAAATCCTTTGCAATCTTTTCAGGAGCCTGATGAAGATGATCAGATCTGTAATTCAAGTCTGTCATAATAGAATCGGTGAACTTTCCAGCCAGGAGATTTAAGGTTTTCTCCAGTTCCGGAAATTTTTTCAGCGTTTTGGTCTTGATAATGGGAGCTGCGTAATAAGGCGGAAATATTTTTTTATCATCATCCAGTACATACAGATCATACGCTTTTATCCTGCCGTCTGTAGAATATCCGCTGATCAGATCCAGCTCCTTCTCATAAGCAGCCTTATACATAATCGCATCACTTACCACAAGGGGATTCACATTGAGTCCGTATACCGAACGAAGCCCAATATCACCATCCTGTCTTCCCATAAATTCCGGTGTAAAACCTGCTTTAATCGTCCGGTGTGACACAAAAGTCAGAAGATACCCTATTCCCAGAATAATAAGGACAACAGGAAGAATATATTTCAGTTTTTGAAAGAATTGATAACCTGATTTCTGAATCATAGCAATGACCTGATCAAGAAAAACAGCCAATAATGCCGCCGGAATAGCTCCAGCCAGGATCATATTTGTATTGTTGAGCGAGATTCCTCCGAAGATAAACTCTCCCAAACCTCCCGCTGCCACAAAAGAAGCCAGTGTAGCCACTCCTACATTAATAACAGCAGCAGTTCTGATACCGGCAATGATCACCGGCATGGCTAAAGGAAGTTTCACCTTAAAAAGAAGCTGGCTTCTGTTCATTCCCATGGCCTTGGCTGCCTCAATCACTGCCGGATCTACACCCGTAATTCCGGTATAGGTATTCCGGATGATAGGAAGAAGAGCATAGATTAATAAAGCAGCAATGGCTGGCTTCGGGCCAATGCCGAAAACAGGAATCATAAATCCCAGCAATGCAATACTCGGAATGGTTTGTAAAATACCTGCGATGCCCAGCACCGGACTGGAAAGTTTCTTCTTTCTGGAAATCAGTATTCCTAAAGGTACCCCAACAATGATAGCCAGAAGCAGAGACAAAAAGGTAAGTCCAAGATGCTGAATGATCTGGGTAGTCAGCTTTTCGTGCTGTTCAGCAATAAATTGGCAGAGACTTTGTTGCTGTGTCATACCATCTGTGATTTTCTGTAATGATTAAATGCTCTCACCACTTCTTCATAAATTTCAGCATTTTGATGGTCAGAACTCAATTGTTGTAAAATATCCCACACACTTGTATGGGCTGTACCGTCTGGGGTGGAGTAGGAGTTTCCCGGAGTGAGAAACGGACTGATATGATGTAAAGCCGTTACTTTATATTCCAGTAAAAGTCGGTTTTCAGCAAAAAAATCACGGACAAAATCGGTTGCCGGATGGTAAAGTATTTCTCTGGGAGTACCAGTCTGTACAATTTTTCCCTGATCCATCAGACAAATCCGGTGACCCAGTTCAAAGGCTTCCTGTACATCGTGGGTAACCAATATGATTGTTTTACTTTTAAGATCTTCCAGCGATTTAAATTCCGAATGAATATCAGCCTTGGTAATCGTATCAAGCGCTCCAAAAGGTTCATCCATCAGTAAAACGGGATTATCTGCAATCAGTGCCCTTGCAATACCCACACGCTGCTGTTGTCCACCGCTTAACTCATGGGGAAATCGGGGAAGAACTTCTTCAGAAAGGTGAAGTTTAGCCAAAAGCTCATGCGTTTTTCTTTCTGTTTTCTTTTTGTCCCATTTCAATAGTTCAGGAACTACCGCAATATTCTGCTGAATTGTATAATGAGGAAATAATCCGGAATGTTGCATGACAAAGCCAATTCCCATCCTCAGTTCCTCGGGTTTCTGATCACGGATGTTTTTGCCATCTATGAAAATGTTTCCGGAATCTGCCTCTATGAGACGGTTGATCATCTTAAGCGTGGTCGTTTTCCCACATCCGCTGGTTCCCAAAAGCACAAGGATTTCCTGATCAAGTGCCTGAAAAGAAATTTGATCTACTGCTTTTTTTCCGTTAAAACTCTTTGAGATTGATTCTACTGCGATCATCGGTAAAAAATTACTGGGCTAGTCTGATTCCTGTGAACTGCCATTTTAAATTGGTCTGAAAGAAATTACGGTAGGTATTTCTGCTGTGCCCCGGAGGTGTAGCTTCTGAAGCGCCTCTTAAAACCATTTGATTGATCATAAATTTCCCGTTGTATTCACCTACAGCGCCTGCTTCCTTCTTAAAATGAGGATAAGGCAGATAAGCAGAATTCGTCCATTCCCAGCGTGTTCCCCAGTCAAAATAATCCGAAGCTGTTTCCCATTCTTCCTCTGTGGGCAGACGCATTCCTTTCCAGGAGGCGAAAGCAGAAGCTTCATAGAAATTGATATGGCACAACGGAGCATCAGGATCTATTTCCTGTAGTCCATTGAGTGTGTAATACATCCATTTGTTTTCAATATAATGCCAGTACAGTGGCGATTTTGCTGAATTTTGTTTCACCCAGTCCCATCCTTCAGCATGCCAGTGCCTGAAATCTTCATAGCCACCTGCTTTCATAAATTCTAAATATTCACTATTCGTTACAAGCTGGCTGGCAATCTCAAAGTCAGGGAGATATACTTTATGCCTTCCTAATTCATTATCAAAGCAAAATCCTTCTCCTTTAAATCCAATTTCATAGATCCCTTCAGAAAACCTGAGCATTTCCAGATTTCCGGAACCGTTTTGTACGATCTTTTCTTTTGTATAAGCCGGGAAAAGCGGATTATGCCCTAAGATATATTTAATGTCAGTGACTAATAATTCCTGGTGCTGCTGTTCATGATTAAGTCCCAGTTCCAAAAGAGGTTCAAGATCTTCTGTCAGAAATGAGCTTTGAAGAAAAGCTTCCATGTGCTCATCTACATATTTTCTATACTCATACACGTCCGAAACAGAAGGGCGGCTGAGGTTTCCACGGTCAGTCCGAATTACCCGTGCTCCGATCGTCTCATAGTAACTGTTAAAAACAAAATTATACTGAGGATCAAAAACCTTATAATCCGGAAAATGCGGAGTAAGAATGAAGGTCTCAAAAAACCAGGTGGTATGACCAAGATGCCATTTCGGAGGACTTACATCTACAATCGGCTGTACTACATAATCTTCAATTTCCAATGGAGCACAGATTTCCTCAGAACGTCTGCGGATGTCCATATACTTTTTAGTGATATTTTTTGTGGTAATCTCTGGTGTCATGTCTTTTAGTTTTTAATAATTGGTGCTCAATGAAAGAAGCATGATTTTATTTTTTCACTTTTGCAGATATGCTGTACAGTCTTTTTTTATTTTACCTGCCAGATGGTATCTACAAACCATTTCTTAGAATCTTTGATCTCTCCGGTAATGGTAAACCCTGATTTTTCACCCAATTCCCTGATCTTTTCAGGAGAGAATTTCTGTGAGATTTCCATATCGATAAGTTCATTTTCTTCAAAATAAATCTTGGTGTTGCCAATGGTCACATCCTGACTGATAAGGCTTATCAGAAAACTTCTGCAGGCTCCGGTAACCGGATCATAATTCTGGTAATGCTGAAATTGTTTCACATCAAAATTACCATCCAGTTCATTGTTGATTCGGGTCAGAAGATTAAGATTAAAAGAAGCTGTGATTCCTTCTTTGTCATTATACGCATTCAGAATAGTGTGCGGATTTTTCTTTAGGTCAAATCCTACCAATACACGATCGTTCTGTGATAGATTGCTATTCAGATGGAGACAGAAATCCTCAGCTTCCTCCGGAGTCATATTCCCGATATTACTCCCTAAAAATAAAACAATTTTTCTCCGGTCAGATAAGGAAGCTGCTTTTTGAAGCATTTCAAAATAATCTCCTTCCAGACAGGTAATTTTCAGTTCCGGAAGCTGACTGCTTAGTTTTTTGTGGAGTATGGAAAGAATATTTCCCGAGATATCAATCGGCATGTAAGTAAAGTTAATCCCTTTCCTGATCAGCTGTTCCAGTAAATAGGTTGATTTCATTGCGTCTCCTGCGCCTAATTCAATCAGATCAAAAGATTCGTCTCCGGGAATGAGAAGATCAATAAGTTCATCTGTTTTATTTTTGAAAATATCCAATTCACAGCGGGTCAGATAATAGGAAGGCATGGCCATTATTTTCTGAAAAAGATGATCGCCGATCTTGTCGTAAAAATATTTTGAAGATAATTTTTTAGGTGTATTCTTTAGTCCGTTCAAAACATCGGAACGGAAATGGTCAACAGCATTCTTTTCACTCTTAGAGTGTGGGTCTAACTGTACATTCATAAAACTTATTTTGTGTGATTTTGTAGATTATTGCAATTATCCTGCCTTTTACAACATGAAAATTCTTTGCTTTTATCTAATTAAATATAAACAATTTTACTTTTAATAGGATGATTATCATGATGTTTTTACCAGATGTGGTATTTTTTATCCATTATGAGCCCTTTCTTTTAATTGTTAATGCTAACGAAGGAGCGCTGTCTGCTTTAGCACCAGAAAATCAGGATTGCCCCTTCAATATGACCTGTTCAAAGTATTTACCCTTATTCCTATTTCTGTTTCACCATAATTTTACCATCATAAAACATCACTATTATGAATACCACATTGAATTTCAGTAAAACAATACAATCCATTTTATCCCTGTTTATTTTGATGGGAGTAGGATTATGGTCTCTAAAAGCACAGACTTATACTGCTGGTGAAAAAGAGCAGGAAAACGCAACTGTCAGATTAGCTTTTCAGAATACAAAGAAAATCAGAGCCGGATTATTGGATGTGGGCTATGCAGAAATAGGTCCTGGAAACGGAAAACCTGTCATTCTTCTTCATGGGTGGCCTTATGATATCCATAGTTTTGAACAGTCTTCTGCGATACTTGCTGAAAAAGGGTATCGTGTTTTAGTTCCTTATTTGAGAGGGTATGGAACCACTACCTTCGTGTCACCCAATACAAAGCGTAACGGTCAGCAGAGCGCTATCGCATTGGATATCATTGCTTTTATGGATGCTTTGAAAATAGATAAAGCAATTATTGGCGGTTTCGACTGGGGTGCAAGAACAGCAGATATTATGGCAGCACTGTGGCCTGAACGTTGCTCAGGTTTGGTTGCGGTAAGCGGATATTTAATAGGAAGTCCGAAGGCTAATGAAAAACCTCTGTCACCCAATGCTGAATTTTTATGGTGGTATCAGTATTATTTTTCCACGGAAAGAGGGTATAAGGGGTATCAAGCCAACACAGTAGCATTTAATAAATTAATATGGAAAAATGCTTCACCCAAATGGGCTTTTGATGACCAGACTTACGAACGTTCCGCCAAATCATTTGATAATCCTGATCATGTTGATATCGTGATTCACAATTACCGTTGGCGTTTAGGATTAGCTAAAGGAGAAAAACAATACGATGTGCTTGAAGCCAAATTGGCAAAATCTCCGGCTATTACAGTTCCTACGGTTACTTTGGAAGGTGATGCCAACGGAGCGGCATTTCCTGCCCCGGAAAATTACGCGTCCAAATATACAGGTAAATATGTACACCATACGATTACAGGCGGAATAGGGCACAATTTACCACAGGAAGCTCCCAAAGCATTTGCAGATGCGATTATAGAGGTAGATTCTATGTCACAAACCAAATAATACAACAAACCCACTGCTGTTGAGCAGTGGGTTTTTATTTCTATCAATGGTAAATTCTTCTTATAAACCTTCTTCCAGCTTTAATTTATTCACTAAAGGATTGGCATACATGGCTAAGAAATACTCTTTGGAAACCGGGTCAGACGGATCAATACGCATTTCAAGCCTGCGGATAAATAACTGTTTTTCCTGTTCCGTATATTCGGAGGCGTAGGTATCGGTATTGTGAAGGAGATCGTAAGCGATATACTTGGTAGGCCAAAGCTTATAGTTGCTGATGATGGAGCGGTCAATCACCTGTGCAATCGCCTGCAGCTGTTTATTTTTATTGTCAATAGTGGCTGCGATATCATCCAGTTCCGTATCAATAACGTCACCGGCATGCAGATGAATACGCTTCTTTTGTCCCAGTATTCCGCTGAGCATTGTGGTAAAATCCTCATTTTTTCCTTTTATGTACTCCTCGTCTCTATGCTGAGCCAGCAGTTGAGGCATTTTTAAAGAATCAGTAGGATCGTATTCGTAAGAAATGGAGATAGGAACAATCTTCAATGTTTTAAAATAATCTGTCAGAGACTGATCTCCCGCTGCCATGGCAAGCATTTTTAAAACACCCTGCTGGGTGGCGTCATTTCCGTTTTTTGTACGGCCTTCACGCTGGGCAATCCATACAGAACGGTTTTCCTCTAGAATTTGCGTTTTAATATATTCAGACATGGTCTGTGAACTGGTAAGCTGATCACGCAGAGACAAACCTCTTTGTACTAAAAAGTTACGGTTCAGTTTAGCCAGTACGTTTAAAAACTTTTTGTGTACAAGGTTATCACCAATAGCAGAAGCGGTCATAATAAGACCACTTTCCAGCAATACCAGATTAAGAAGAGAGGTATCTAAAACAATATCTCTGTGATTTGAAATGAAAAGATAAGAGGTATTTTTATCCAATCTGTCGAAACCTGAAGTTGTTAATCCCTCAGAACTTTTCGCAAGAATCTGACGAACGGCGTAAGCCACAAACTGATGTTGAAAATCACTGATAGAATGAACCTCTTTAAACTGTTCCAGCCATACCTGCTCATCCGTATCAGGAAAAGTAAAGCTCATGAATGCTTTCATCATAGGATCACGGGCAACATCCGCTAATCTTTCATTCACTTCATGATCATAGAAATACCGGATTTCATCAAACTTCGACATGCAATTATTTAAAATTAAAACTTTTTGCAAAAGAACGAAAATTTATTTGGGCACAGGGTATAATGGGTGTTAAAGTATTATGAAGGGCGTAGGAGTTCAGGCTTAATAGCTCTCTTTTATCTTAGCCAGTTGTAGAAATTCAATAGAAATGGGCTTTAGCTCATTTAAATAAGAAAACATTCCTTCTTTTGGCTTTAGCCTAAACTTCAGCATATTTATTGAGATTCCTGTGGAATGACAAACTGTGTAGCTCATCTAAGCGTATAGTTTGTATTACATCTGGATAAATATCCATATTGAGCGTCCACTTTGTCATTCCGGTAGGAATCTAGGTTTTTTTATTATAAAATTTATGTTCTAATCAATCTTTTAAAAGACTTAGATCCGTAGTAGCTGAGGTAAGAAAATAATCATTAAAAGATTAAACATCATCTAACTTTCCAATGATGTCTTTAGTCTCAATTGGATTTCCCAGACTGATTAAAGTTTCAATGATAGAGAATGTTGAAATTCTATTTTTAGATTTAAAAATTAGAAAACAACATACCTGAAATATGACTGGGCTATTCTTCTTCATCCAGACGTATCTCAATGTTTCCTTCTTTCATGATAAATCTATATCCAAAAGGTATTGCTAAATATTTCAAAACATCAGGACGAGCAAAAGCAACATGATAAAAATGTACCATTTTTAATGACTTAATATCATCATTGTAATCATCTGTAATAAGATACCATCCACTCTCATCATGAGGTGAATCATATCTTATTCCTTCAACATCCTTTCCTTCATAAACACCATTTGAAATAACAACTGATTGATTAAAATTTGGAAAAAGAGGAATAAGATTTTGTTGCCAACATATTTCACTTTGCTTTCTAACAACTGAAATTGCCGTATCACAACCTTTATTAAAGTCACTACCGTCAGAATTTGCTTCATAGAGATCATAGTAGTTATTTTCACCCAACCTAAATTGTAAAAGCCATGAATAATAGCCAATGTTTTGGTTTTCAGAAATAATCGGTTTACTATCTATAATATAATCTATAATATACTTAATAACCTCTATATAGTTTTCGAGTTGATCATTACCAATGGTAATTCTAATTTCTTTAGATATATAAGAATCTAATTCTTTCGTTTCCAAGTAAAGATTATCTACTACATCTATTTGAATTCCTTTATATTTTATCATCTATTTAATAAACTTCTTCATTAAAACTATGATTATGAAAATAAATGCTACTCCTGTAAAAAATTTTATATACCCTGCTGTCTGATCTTGTATTTCTTTATAATTTCTTTTATCCCCAATGAGTTTACGGAATAAAAAATATATACCATTACCAATTAAATTGATAAGTATTTGCTGAAATATGAATTCAAAAATTCCCATTTTTAGTTTTTATGTTTATCTTCTGATAACGGTTTTATTAAACTTGTTGTACCTAATTTAAACATTCCAAAGTTATTACCCAAATTTATCCCTTTGTTTAAATACCTATTTATTATTCCTCTTGTAGCTGGAGCGGCTCTTGCAATTGCAGTTCCTTTAAATGTACTAGAGAATTTCGAAGCACTTAAAGATCCTAAATTATCAGCTAATTTAAAAGCTGTTTTAGGAAGAACTTGCTGACCTACTCCAGCAACTTTGAATTCTGATGACAAAGGGTTGAAAGTTGATGTAAAAGCAAGAGCTCTATCTCCTTCATTATATTGATTTGATCCGTCAAGATTACTATATATTTGTTGGCCTGTGAGGCCTGAAGTATGCTTACTTCCCATAAAATTGAACGTATCCAATACTTGAAAACCTAAATAAAAACTATTTGTGACATTATATGAAATTTTTCCAGCAAGATTATTAGAGGCCGCCCATTCTCCCCATAGCCCCTTACTTCCTCCATCCCATTGTCCGACATATGCTCCAGTAGATATATTTGTTCCTGCTGGAGTAGAAAAACTTCCACCTAAATTGTTACCACTTATATTATCTGTTACAGAGCCATCTTGATTTAATGAATAACTATATTTTCCAGTGCCCATAAATCCTTGTCCAGATATATTAGCATAAGAATAAACAGCAGCTGCGTCTTTAATTCCTGCTGCTTTAGCTTGAGAAACGGTCTTTACACTTGCCATATATGTCCATTTTGAAACGCCATTAATGTTTTCTAAAACCCAATCAACCGGTTTGTTACCATCAGGATCAACGTACCGAAGCGGGTTATTTAGCACATAATTATAAGGCGAAACTCCTGCAAATTTTTCAGTTAATGGATCTAGTACTCCCCATCGTCCAATATCTGACATATACATTCTGGCTCCATAATCACTCCATCCTGTCTCCTGCTGTTTCTCTTTTCCTTGAGTGGAGTATTTATAGTTTGGAGAAATTGAAAATGAAGTTCCTAAATAATCTCCAAATTCAAGTCCGAAAGGATAATAATTGGTAGTCCTGTCCACTTTCACATTTCCGGAAGCATCTTTATAATACGCAATTCTGATGTTACCCTGATGATCTGTATAATTGTAAATATACTTATTTTGAACGAAATCATAATATCCCTCTGAGGTAGGCACAAAATTTAACACATCATTGGAGTACTGGAATCCATCGAGGTAATCAGTTTTGTCTACGGTTTCCATCTGTCCCCTGCCTGATCCATAGGTATAAACTTTTCTGAGTTTAGTTCCCGCCGCATTATACAGGTATGTTGTGTTCACTTTTTTGTAAACTCCAGTATCATGGGAAACATAATCCTGATCGAATTTTAAATAATTAGGCAGATTAAGGTAATTGTATGCAATCTGTCGAATCCCTCTATCAATATGACTGGTCATATTCCCGTTACCATCATATGGGATAGGATTCCCAGAGGTATCCGGATAACCACCATAATTACCTGAAGTATCCGTTACTGAGGTGAGCCTGTTCCCATCATAAGTATAAGAAAGGTCATCCATTTGCTGTACTCCAAAATACTGCAATAATCTATTTCTTTTCAGGGTTTGGATATTTCCGTTTACATCATAAGTCAGAGATTCATTGTAGTAATCATTCATTGGAACCGTTACATTAGGCTCGGAATAAATCCCATTTTTTAGTCGGTCTAAAGCATCATACTGGTAATTAAACCTGCTAAACGGTCTGCCATCTGCTGCCTGCCAGTCTAATTCTGCAATATTTCCATTGTACTTTCCTGTAGAAACTGTTGAATATACAGGATTATGGTATTTAATCTCATAGGCAAAAAGCTTCCCGTTTAAACTCGTAGGATCATTTACTTTGGTAAGCCATCCACGGATATTATATACATGGTCTATTGACTGCAAAGGAGTACCCGTAGTATTTCCTGTCTTTTTATTAGTAAGCTGCCCAAGGTCATTGTAGGTGTTTTCTACAAGAAGTTCTTCTATTAAATTGTTCACCTTATGATAGTGCTTCAGCAGTCTTTTCTGGTCATCATATACAAATCTTTCTTTGATAAGAACCTCAGCGTCAGAAGCCCCCTTTTTGTGATAGGTATAGCTTTCATTCATAGCGCCAGAGAAGTCAACCAGAAACTCCTTTTTGGTATAGCCTCCTAAATGGTTCCAGCTTTTTTCAGCTACTTTTTCTCCTTTGGTATTGTAATAGAAATAGGTTTTTGTCCAATTATCATCCTCAATATTTTTCACATAAGAAGCTGTGGGCAAACCTTGGGTACTTACACCTCCGTTAACTGCTTTATCTTCATTAACAACATACTGATTCTGGATTTTTGCAGGTGGGAATTCTTTAGCGTCCCTTGGGTAAGTGTCATAATAATTAACGGAAAGAATACTTTCAGGGATAAAATATACAGCTGTATAATAAATGTTTATACCGTTCCTGAAAAAGCCTGCTGAACTCGGGGCATCATAAATCACAAGATTTGCAATCTGATTCTGAATTACGCTTCTACTCTCATTACTGCTGAATGTTCCAGTATAGGCAACACGCCCAAAGGCATCATACTTGGTCATCAGCCACTTCCCTTTGTTTTTAAGGTTCACGTCCTGAGTAAGTATTGGACGGTCAGTGGCATCATACACCACAGATTCCCAATCATCTCTTCCGGGTAGTCTTTTCTCGACTTGCCTGCCGAATCCATCATATCGGTACTGGTAACAAAGGGTATTGAGCAGCTCTTCTGTGATGGGCTTATGAATAGCCTTGGGAGGAAGTATAAAGGCTAACTGATCATATTCATTATATATATAGTAGGTGTCAATATGAGTATCGGCATCCAGAATTTTTCTAAGAAGCAGTATCTGGTCTTTAGCATTTCTAAATTCCACAACCTCATTTCCATCTTCATCTTTTACTGTATTTTTATATAATGTACCTGCTGTGTAAGTTTCACCTGGTGCTAAACTCAAACTACTTTTTGTGATTCCACCCTGTGTTGTGGTACTGGTAACATATTTATAGATGTCACTGGAGCTATTTGTCTCATATTTATATTTCTGCGTATGTCCACTACCTATTTTCCATGGATCACCTGCCTGGGCTAATTGTAATACTCTGTCTAATGGAGAATTTTCTATCTCTTTTTCCGTGTAGGCATTGGCTGCACCATAATAAGAATTAGCTGTACTTTCATTTACAATTCCGGTATGAATCGCTGAATTGAGGGTATTTGCAGGAACCGGAAAAATTTCCTTGACTTGTCTTCCAAATCCGTCATAAGTGATAGGGGTAACCAGGTCTTTTCCTGTAGTGGTAGCTTTTACATTAATAATCTGCTTGGGTCTTCCCAATCCATCAAAATAAGTGATCGCCTCTGTTTTCTTAGTACAGTCACCGCTTAGGCATGTTTTAGATTGTACAAAATTTTCTGTTGTACTTTGTGCATAGGTCGTCATCGCTGTAAACAGCAGACCTAATAATTGTATTTTTTTCATTTGTGTTTACTGTTTATAGTTATACTTAAATTCCTTGACTACCTTATAGCTGTAATTCCCGGCATTGTCTCTTTCCCTTACCTGGATTTGCTTCAATCGATTGGCACTGTCATACACATAGAGTTCCCTAACTCCTGATGGTTGTGTTATTGTAGTTACCCCCACCAATGGATCATAAGTATACTTAGTTACCATTCCAATGGGCTGAAAGGCATCAAGAGCCTGCAGAAGTTCGGCTTCTTTGGTAGGATCTGCTGCATCTTCATTGGATTTAGCCACAATATTAGCAATCAACCCTTCAACATCAGTATAGTAAGAAGCCCCAACAATTTTTGCAATAGGTCTTGTTTTGTTGTATCCCCAAACAATACTTACCGGAGTTCCATCTTTTTCTCTGTATTGAAGAATATTTCCCCTGTCATCATATTTATCATAAGAGACATCTTTAGAAGAAATAGCTGGATTCAGGGTATCATAAGAATATTCAGATAATGGAAGCACTAAATTTCCGGTAATCGCATGAGGTAGAGCAGTAGGATAAACAGTTTCTTCACGCGATGTTACTTTAGTGATATTATCTACTGTTTGCTGCGACTTTGTTTCTAGTGGAAGACCTACCATATTCTTACTGATCAACAGCTGGTTGCCTTTCTCATAGGCATATTGAAACGTTTTTTCTGCTGTCGACAGATCGGGGAATATGGTTTTCTGATTGGTCAGCTGAGTATGTTTTGGATTATTGTAGAAATACTGGGTTTCTGTTTTCATTGCATTTCCATTCAGATAGTCTGTTGTTTTCTGAGACTTTAGGTATTCGAAATGAGAAATGTTTTTATACTGCATAATATCCAGATTATCCAATTGCTCTTCATAGGTGATAACTTCACCTACATTCTTACCATAGCATCTTGCCTTATAATAATCTGTCACATTATTGGCTCCAATGGCCTGACAGTTTTCAGAAAAGACACTGGGATAAAAATGTTGATGATAGGCAGTACAATAGGTAAATGGAACCATTTTTGTGATATCTTCAGCGCTGCAGGTATAAGTAACATTCTTCGGGGTTGGATTTTCATAATTCTTTCGGATAGAATAGCCATCTACCTGGTATTTTCTGCTGTTGTCTTCCTCGTAGTTCATTTCAACGGTACGCATCAAGCTTCCTCCTGCATCAAGATATTGAGTCGAAATTTCCCGCCCATTATTCCAACCCAAATTCGTCCATACAGAGTTGCGGATATTATCTCCACGGAGAACTTTTCCAAAATCGTCAGAAGCAACAGAATATTTATGAATAATATTCGATTTTCCCTCTACAATCTCCTGAACGGTTTTATAAAATACATTGGGATGGGTGGCAAATAACTGATTGATATTAGTAGAAGTAATCATCGTGTAAGGAAACCTTTCAACCCCATTAGGAACTGGCCCACCAATATTTCCTGCGGGAGGATTTGTATAACAGGTTCTTGTAAACTTGAGCTGTTCCTCAAACGCAGGAGGTCTTAGTACAACTGCTTCTGTATATTGCTCATTCAAATCGCGGTAAACAAACTTTCTTGTAGATGCCACACCATTTTCTGAAGTGTCTACAATCTTAGCTATTCTTAAGCCTCCAATTGGTACTTCTTTGTCTCCATAAACAGCCTCTTTAGTGGTATAGCTTGCTGATGCTGTAGAACGTGTACAAACAAAGAGCGTCCAAAGTTTAAGGGTTAAAGGTTCATCTTTCTGAACATGGGCAAAAAGTCCGGCTCCATTATTAGTTGGAAAAGTAACCGAATTACCAGCACTGGTAACAATCCCGGTAGGAGTTTTAAAAAATAATGGGACAGCCTGGCCATTAGACTTTAATAGTGAAACAATTGCCCTGTGTTTCCCGGTAACCTGCTCGGCAGGGTCACAAGCATTATTAAACTGGGCACTTCCTCCCAGAGTGATGTCTTCTGTTCGAAGCGGTGTAAAAACTACCGTATTCTCAACATGACCATTATTATCATCGGCCGTGGCTTTAATCTGAGTTCCTGTTCTTTCCGATGGACTGAGCATTACATTTTGCTCAATCGCGGTATTATTTTCATAGGTAAACTCGGTAGATCCTTTAGTGGGATAAATAATTTTTTTAAGTATTCCAATTGCAGCTTCTTGCGGAACAACCGACTGGGATGAACTGGGATATGAACTCCACATTAACACATCCTCCTTGTAAGGGATCAGATTCGTATTGGAGGTATTTCCGTTATAATATCCCCAACTATCCCTGCTAAAGGCGAGTCTTTGGGGAAATACATCCGGCAGGTTGTACTCAAATCCATAGGTAGTATTTAAAACACTGTCTACGACGGAAGTAAGAAACAAGCGGTTATTAGCGGTAAGATTGTAATTGAGGGTAACATCATTAATAATACTGCCATTAACCTTTTTTGTAACCTTCTGTAATCTCTTATAGTCACTGCTGCCTCCCGATTGCAGATAATCGAAAATAATTTCTCCATAGGAAGGGTTGTTACTATAAATTCTTTTGATCTGTTTTCCGGTAACAGTCTGGTTATGGCTGATGAGCTCACTTACCTGAGGATATCGGATAAATGCCGGGTTGCCACAGGAGGAATACATAGCTCCACCATTGGGCGTGGTATAAGACAAGGTTTGGGATTGGCTCATCGTACCCGTATACCCACCATCTACATTCTCAATAAATACCATTTCTCCACTGGTTATGTCTTCTATTTTTGTCAAGTACCAGGCTGTAGTAGAAATGGATATCAGGGAGTGCCCATCTCCTGCAGTACGATTGGAGGTGGTTTCCTTATCTGTAAAGTAATATTTGGTTCCATCATCTACTGTTATGGTAAAGGAATTTCCTCCGCTGGTTCCTTCAATGACCACATCTTTCTGGGAATAAATAACAGGAATTCCTTTTTTGTCAAAGACAAATTTAATCTGCATCCCTCCAAAACTAGCCATATACAAATCCTGCTCCGTATCTACACCATCAAGAGAGGCATCCTGAAAGAACTGCATGACTGTTGGATGATTGACGCCAAGCTCATCAATATTAGTGGGGATCACAATACTACTCTGATGGTCTTCATCAGGCATATCTCTTATTACCCTGGTTATTACACCTCCTGAAATAAGATTCCAACCAAGTCCCGTAGAGCCGTTCATATCGTCTACTTTGATTCCATTAGAGAAATAATTGAGCCTGATGGGAATATTAATATTCTCAGTTGCAAAAGATGTTACAGGAATATCTACATTGGCATTCCCTGTGAAAAGGCTTACCGGAAGATTTCCAAATGCTCCCAGTTTATAGGATTCAGCAGATGGAGGAATAATATTGGGTAGTGTTGACTGTTTGCTGCCGGTAGTTTGCGCGAGAGCCACACCCATAGACAAGCAAAAGAATAAGCTTGTAATATTTCTTTTCATTGCGTTTTTATTTCTTAATTAATTTGGCGTTAGCCGTTTTATTCGTATCGGTTTTGATAGTTACCAGATACGCTCCCTGCACAAGAGCCTGGGTATTAATCTTTGTGACTTTGTTTTTGGTTTTAAGATTCTGAAGCTGTCTTCCGCTCATATCATACAAAACAATATCTGCCTCTTTGAAAGCCTGTCCTGAGCCAGTCGAAGGATCAAATCCTATTTCTACGTAGGCATAATCAGAAACAGGGTTGGGGTAGATTTTGATGTCATATTTTTCAATTAACTGATCAACTTGCTTGTCACCCAGTTTCACAATCTTCCAGTTTTCTTTTCCTAATTCCGTAGCACTGGTTCCGGCTAGTACAATTGAACCATCTCTGTTCAGTTTCAAATCTGAAAGTCTTTCTTCTTTTTGTCTGGATTCTCCTGTTATATGCTTTCGCCACTGCTCATTTCCATTTTGATCAAGGTATAACATCCAGAAAGTTTCATCATCGGTTTGTATTCTCCCTTCAGCCTGTGTGTAACCACCTAAAAGAATACCTTTAGAAGATTTGTCGTCAGCCGAATGAAGTACGCTCATTCCCATCAGAATATCTCTGTTTTTGAAGTTGTAGGATTTCTGCCACTGTTCATTTCCTCTTTCATTTAAAGAAATCAGCCAAAGATCTGTTCCTTCTTCAATGCCTACTGTTTTATTTCCTGATCTTTCTGATCTGGATTCTCCTCCGATGATGAATCCGTTTGAAGTCAAAGCCAGGGTTCTGATATGATCATCTGCTTTTCCTCCAAAGTTCTTTTCCCATTCCACTTTGTTTTCCTTGGAAAGCTTTACTACCCAAAAATCACCTTCTCCATAATTTTCTGTATTCTTTGTACCTCCTGCATTGCTTCGGGAATATGCTCCAAGTAGTGCACCTCCATCACGGGTTGGAATCATCTTTTCCACCTCATCCAAACCTTTTCCACCTAAAATCAATTGCGACGATTCTTTTCCGTCTTTATCTAATTTGGTAATGAAGATATCTTTTGAGCCGTGACCTTTTGCAGCATTTTGTACATTACCTGAAACAAAGAACCCTAAATCTGTCGTTTGAATTACTGCTCTGGCTTCTTCATCTGAAGAACTTCCCAACGTTTTTTGCCATAATTCATCCCCAAATTCATTGATACGGATTAACCAAATGTCTGAGCCGCCATTAGAATTATCCCTTTTATCCAGACCTTTTCCTGAATAAGAGGTTCCAGCTAACAAAAATCCACCATCCTGTGTGGTAACTGTTGCAGATAAATAATCATGATTTTGCCCTGAGAAATATTTTTCCCAGACTTCTTCTCCCTGCTGATTGAGTTTTACAAGGTGAAAATCATAACCATTGTTTTGTTTTTGGCCTGCTAATTCTGAGCCTGTCGAAGGGTCGCTCTGAATTGAGCTTCCCGTGATCAGATACTGCTGATCTATTGTAGTGGTAACCTGGCTTAAAAAATCCTGAGTAGAGGATTTGATGTCTTTTTGCCATATTACATCCGTTTCCTGAGCAGATAAACTCAAGATTGTGCATAAAGTAAATGCACAGAAATAATTTTTCTTCATAGGCTTGTGTTGTTGACGTGTAAAAATATTATTAATATGGGAAATATATACTCCGTAAAAACCCCATATTTCAACTATGATTTTTATGATATATTATTTTATCTCAATAGAATGTACTTTTTCATATGTTTTGTTTTTATATTAAATTATCTTAATCTATCATATTGCAAAACTATTTCAGAACAGCGACAGAACATGTCGCATTATAATCAAAAGGTATTTTATTTCTTTTGAGGCATGTAAAATTTATCACACGCATAGAGACATAAAGAAACTCCGTAAAAACATAACATAAAGCTTCCAAGATTGAGCTATATATAAAGCCTGGGATGATAAATCCACAATTTTGTACAATTACTCTAAACACGTATAAAAGGGGTAGTCAGTATTTCTTAAGTATCAACAGCCGGATAGATAAGCCCCTGAAACAGGTTATCAATATATCAAAAACCGGTCTTGAAATAACTGCAACAAGTTGGTTAAGTGTCGGTAGGTATTTCAGAATAAGCCGGAGGCATTTCACTTAATACCTACAGGCAGTTTTTAAATAATAATACCCCCTTAGGGAAGGGGGTATTGATACTTATGGAAATAGGTGTTTGAACTTTAGAACCACCTGCTGATACTTGTGTAACCAATTGTCGTTAGTTTTTTACATCATCAGGGGGAGTTACCGGAGGGGTAGAAGGGGCTGTAGTTACGAAAAACTGTTTCAGATCTTCATAAATAACATTCGTTCCCGGAACATTTTCTCCTGAAAGGAATTTCATGTTTCTATAGAAGGTGATAGCGTTGTGATAGTTATCGTGATCCAGTAAAACTTTAGTATCAGACAGCTGTTCTGTTAATGAGTCCATGATTTGCAGGCGCTGTTCTACCTGTTCTCTTCCCAGATAATCCTTATCGAATTCTACCTTATCTAAAAAGTTTGGAACATACTGGGGATATTGCTCCATGTAGATTTTAGCTTTGTTGACGAAGAGTTTGTTCTGTTCTGCAATACTTCCGTATTGTTGTCTTTCTTCCGGAGTAAGGTTGATGGTTTTTCCTGATAGCACTGTTTCAATAGTTTGCAATGCCTGATCCAGTTGAGTAAGTTCTTCAGCAGTAAAGCTGATACTGATTAAATTGTCTAGTGCCATAATATTGTGCTTTTTGGGTTTGTATGATCAAATATAAGGAGTGTAAATCATAGAAAAATAGGGTGTTATAAGATTTTTAAGGCGTGTTCATCAGAAAATGAAAACGGCATAATGGGGTTTATTTTTTCTTGGTTTTTGAAGAAAAAAAGAGGGAATAAAAACGAAAATGGCGAAATAGGAAAGGGGGGATCAGTATGGAGAAGAGAGATTGTAATTAAGCTGTTTTTAAGAGGCGTTTTTATAAATATTTTTCTATATTTAAAACTTCATAAATGTTGATTTATCATGGAACATACAATACATCAGGGACGCAATGTAAAACGATTCAGGGAAATGCTGGGCATCAAGCAGGAGGCATTGGCTCTTGACCTTGGGGACGACTGGAACCAGAAGAAAGTTTCTCTGCTGGAACAGAAAGAAATTATTGAAGACCCTTTGCTGAAAAGAATTTCTGAAGTATTGAAAATTCCGGTGGAAGCATTTCAGAATTTTGATGAGGAGCAGGCGGTGAATATTATTTCTAATACGTTTGATAATGGTTCTTTCCTGAACACAGGCCATACTCCTACCTTTAATGTAAATCCTATTGAAGAAATTAAGAAATTACATGAGGAGAAAATGGAACTTTATGAAAGGATGCTGAAGGAGAAGGATGAGATGATGGTGAGGCTGGAGAGGTTGATTGAGAATAGATAATTTGTTTAAGATATAAAAGAATCTGTCTCACAACTGAGGCAGATTCTTTTTGTTATAAAAGTACTTGTTTTACTGTTTTATTTTCATTACATTTA
>NZ_PCOU01000026.1 GCF_002979455.1 Chryseobacterium sp. MYb7 | reverse complement strand
TTAGCGACTCTAATTTCCTAATCCCTTTTTTTATTTCAAATAAAAAATATAATTTTTGAAAAAGTCAAGATGACTTCATATATAAAATAAGACACTGTGAAGTGTGTAAAAATGTTAAATTTTCATTAAATTTATTTAATGTATTGATTGTCAGGTTATTTATTTTTTAATATTTAAAAATATTGCATCTTTTTTATTGGACTTATAGTTCATTCAGGACTATTAAACAATCTAAAGGAGATTTTATTAAAGAGGAGAAACATATATCGTGGAGGAAAAATATGGTGAATTAAAAAATATCTGTAAAAAAGTATTTCATAGATGATCGCTGCTGTTTTTTAAAATAAAAAACAGCATCACTATGGAAAATGATACTGTTTGGTTGTGTTTTTACCTCAGTCGTTTTATGTCGAAATATTTTAAACTGAGGGAACTAACGATACAATCTGAATAGTTTTTAATTTTTCAATCTCGGTAGTGTTTTTATATATAAAATGGTTTTAGTTTGTGCAAATATATATAAATAGTTGATATTAGACACTGGTTGGTGTCTAAAATAAAAAAAAATTTCTTAAACTTGTATTTTGAATGTTTAGTCATGGAAAGAAAGTCAGCATCAGGAAGTATTAGAAACAAAGAACGCAGTAAGAAAAAATTTTTAGATGCGGTTGGAAAAATCCTGAAAACGAAAGGTTATGGAGGATTGAAGATTAATGATATCGCTGCAACTGCCGGAGTAGATAAGAAAATGATCTATACTTATTTTGGCGGCATGGATGGTCTCATGGACGAATACGTTCGTACACAGGATTTCTGGGTAAAAGTAACCAGCGAGGAAGTGGAAAAGATGAAACCGAATCTTGAAGATGGAGGCAGAGAATTTATCGAGCACATGCTTCTTTCACAGTTTGATTACGTATACGCCAATAAAGAAGCTCAAAAACTACTGTTGTGGACTATTTCTGAGCCCCGAAAATCATTAAAAAAACTGATTGATACCCAGGAAGAAAATGGAGAATATATCTTCAAATTATTGATGGAATCTCGTTTCAAAGAGAAAATGGACACCTACCGTTCTATTATGGCGATCATGGTTTCCGGATTATATTACCTGAATATGTTTGCTTCTCTGAATGGCAGCCTGTTCTGCGGTATAGATACCAATACTCCTGAAGGACGGGAAAAAATTAAAAAGGCAATATCTTTTATGGTAGAGCAGACCCACGATAATCTTTAACCTATTATAAAGAACATAAAAAAAGGGCAAATTATTGCCCCTTTTTTGTATAATACTTATTGGTAGTCTATCCTTTATGATAAGGACATCCTGAAGCTGCATCAGAACTTCCGGCAGTATTATAAAACTGTTCCTCAATTACTTTTCTCTGATCCTCAGGGATATCCTGTATCTTACGAAGCGTATTGACCTGGATGTGAGGCCAGCTTGTGGTACCTCCGTCATTTCCGAAATCAAATTCGAAAAATACAATTTGCTCATACTGAAGCTGAAGAATCTCTTTTCCGTCTTCAATAACGGTTTCAATCCACATGTCCATATCCACTTCTACAGTCGGAACAAAACGGTTCACAAAAGGAACGTTCAGGACTCCTCCCTGCGCTCCGGTTTTCATCTTGGAAGACATTCTTACATGAACATAATTGCTGACCTTCTGGCCTCTTAATGTATCCCTAAGTCTAAGATCTGGTCGTACAGAATAAGGATATAAATCGTCTGCCAGTATTCTCTGGGTATAGATCTTATTTGAACCCGGATCATTTTCGTCATCTAGAGTTTGGTGAACCCAATCCGGTGCCGGTTTATCAAGATCAATAATTTCCTCAGGCGTTACTCCTGCATTACCCATTGTACGCGAAATAGAAAGATGATTGGTTTCCCAAGCTTCTTTACCATAAGGGAATTGAGGAGAGCCTTCAATTAAATAGAATGTTTTTTTATCTTTATTTTGAGGAATGATATCTCCCAATAAAGTAATGGTACTTCCATGAGGAATCACACCGCTTCGCGAGATAGAGTAGTCTGGAATAAAATAAGGGCCGTCAAGTCCTGCTCCAGGCTTTATTTCCTGAGCAGGAATAATCTCGTAATAAGGCTGTCCAGGCTGTAACTGGCTTTGAAGGATATATTGAGGATTCTCCTCTCCGTCTGGTGTTATTCTTAACAAAGGTTCATCTCTGTATTCGCCGGTATATCCATATTTCGCATCTTCTGTGGAAACGGCATGAATTCCACGGTCTCTTTCAATAGATTCTTTAGTTGCTGCATGATTGTAAACATCACTCAGCCAAAGATACATCCCGTTTTCTTCATGAATAGGTGTGTATTTTAAAGCATCCTGTCCCTGCACGGCATTTACACTTTTAATACTTTGCTCGTATTTCACGGCTCCACAGAAAAGTTCACTCGCGCCACCACGGTTACGAACTCCTCCCGGAACAATGGAGAATGTTAATTTCTCAATATATTCTTCACTGTCAAAAGCAAATTTTCCGGGTATCGTTCCTGAATTCGTTCCGGGAGAGGGCATAATCGTAGTATGTACCCCGCTTGCTAATGAAGGCTTGGTAATGTCTTTATTGTAATTAACATTATAGCTTACCCATGTACCATCCAATGCAGCAAGAATTCCATAATCTACACTATTTTCAATGGACTGGAGGTTTTCTTCTCTGAATGGTCTTACAGGATCATCAATAAGAAGCTTTGAATATCCGTCCATAAGCTCAGCCAGATTAGTTTCCTGTTTGCCCGGTATTTTACGGAATAACTGTTCACCTCCTGCCTGTGTACTTTCTTTTTTTCTTTTTAACATGATATATCGTTTTTATGGTTATAAATTGATGTATTCGAAAGTTGGGCCCGCATTAGTCTGAGCATCCAACGGTTGTTTCATCAGGTTGACAGCCTGTTCTTTCAGGGCATACATATACATTATAGACTTTTCAAGCTCTCTCTGATTGCCTTCTACAGCACTTTGTATCGCATCTAATAATCTTCTGTAGGTTTTATTAAATTCAACAGCCTGAGCATGTAATTCTTTATTTTTTACATAGTCTTCCATTTTTGGATTAGGTTTCATCGGATAGGCTTCGTTCCAGTCTACCGGAAGATCTTTTCCTGTAGGTGGAGTGGTTACAGGCATCATCCCGTCTTCATCCGTAAAAGGTTCATAATTTCCTCCCAGGTAAAAATGCTCATGGAAAATCTCTTTAAATCTGAAATAATGAGCCAGTTCCACCCCTTCTTCAAACTGAGAAGGATCAACATCGAAAATAGAATCATCAGCCCCTTCACCCTGTCCTTTGATTTCCTGGAAAACGGCAATTACTCCGCTTAAAGCTTCTACAGAATGCAATTTCCCACCACTTCCGTAATATTGTTCAGGACGGATCTGTTTGGCTGGATTTCCTGTAAAAATTCCTCCGGTATTCAATTCTTCAAATGTTTTCGGAAATGTTCCGTGCTCTTTGTAATAAGCAATGATTTGGAAAATAACAATATAGAAGAACAAAACATCATAATATTCGCCAATGGTATGTACATTTTCCATGATAAAACCTTTCATGTTCTCAAGGGTCCAGAAGTTGTTTTCCTGTACAGCAGCTCTTTGGGAATATAATGCAGAAGTATCGATTTCGTGATCATATTTTGGAGCTTTTACCAAAGGTTTGCTTGGGCTTTCAATGGCAATAAATGTTGCAATACTGTTGCTCGAGAATGTTTCCAATCCTACATAAAAATCAACATTCATTGGTAATTTCATCGGGTAAGTAGGGTAGTTCTCTTTTTGATTGACAGAAGGCTGAATATCAATTGCATTCAAAACATTACACACCATAATCAGGTGAAGCATTTCTTCCACGGCAACACTTCTGATAATTTGTGAAGCCAAAGCATTGGTTCCATCCTTGATCGAATACAAAGCGGTAAGATAAGGTGGAATAGTGGAGTGCTCAATAAGAATAGCTGTCTGTAAAAGATCCTGCAAAACAGGTTTATAATCAATTTCGGTTAATCCTTTTTTGGATTCAAAAGTTCCAGAACCGAACTGAGATTGCAGATAAGTATTGAAATCATCGAACTGATCATTAAGCAAAAGATTAGTCAGTGTTTTACTGTGGTTTTTTAACCCTTCTATCCAATCTTCTTTACTAAGTGTTGAATCAAACAATAAAGAAGGTAAAGAAACCGCTTCTGCAACAACGGCACTTCTACCTGCCATTCCTGCTCCTTTTAATAATGTTTCTTGCGATTGAACTGTTTTATTGATAAGTTTTTGTCTCATGTTGTTATTTTTTAAGTTGAATTTCAAGATCAGCAAGGATAGATTCTACGGAACGAATCGTGAATGCTGATAAGGTTAAAGTAGGGTTTGAAGTTCCCAGAGTCGTCATATTTCCGGCTCCTACGATGTATAAATTTGGGTGATCCCAGGCTTTACAATAGCTGTTGGTAACAGAATCTTGAGCTGTAGAACCCATTCTGTGCGTTCCCACAATGTGCCCGGCTCCGTTGTAAGAATATCTTACGCCATTGTAGATTACGGAATTCTTGTCTGCGGCTGTATATTTCGTGAAATCTTCGATATTTAATCTTTTGAACATCTGATCAGAAGCATGTTTGGCCTGTTCCATCGCCTTCATTTCGTATTCCGTCAGTTCATAATGAATAACAGGTCGCGGAATTCCAAGAACATCAAGATACTGATCATTAATGGTAACTCTGTTGTTGGGATTTGGCAGCTGCTCAATTTCAAAATGGAATAATACCTGTTTTGAAAGTCTGTTTGTAAGTTCTTTTCTCAGCTCAGCTCCAAAAATTCCATCTCCGATGAATTCTGCTACGTCAGATCCCGGAGAGAATGCAGGCCAGCCCCATCCCCAATTGTCTAGAGGAGAGATCCATGCAGAAAATTCACCTCTGAAATTTCCATCACGGAAAGACGAGATATTGGTGGTGGAGCCAGGGCCTCTGTATGGATAAACTGGCTCAGGGAAAAGTCCCCAGGTAAGCATTACCATGTGATCCATTAAGTTTCTTCCTACCTGATCACTGCTGTTGGCAGCCGTTTTTACAACATTATTTACAGTATATTTGGAATTCAGCAAAATCTTTGGATTTTCAAAGGCATTCGCTGCCAGAATCACAATCGCATCAGAAGTATCAATGGATTCTTCAATAAAATCTGTTTTTTCTCTTGAAGTATATCTTCTCAGGTGAACTTTGGAGATTTTATCTTGATCATTCTGATCAACACTCAATCTGTAAACCACACTCTGAGCCTGGATCTGCATGAATGGATTTCGGCTTAAATTTTCATTCTCATTAATTTTATACAAAGCTTTTTTCAATGTTTTTAAAGCATTGTATTTAGCCTGAACCGGGCAGATCGGAACACAGGAAGCATTTCCTTCGCAGCGTTCTCCCATATAAGGATTCCATACGGAGCCCAAAGCTTTATATTCTTCTTTTTCGGAGCTGTCTAAAACAAGTTTATACCCGGAATCTTTCGTTTCTGCCTTGATGATCTTTGTTTTTCCGTATTTCGGATTTGGAATGGAATTTCTTCCCTGTGGAGAAGGTACCATCATCAATGGAATCTCTCCGGAACTTAGCTTTACACTGGTGCCTTTAAGCCCTTCGATGATTTTATGATCCATATAACTCTGAGGAATTTCTTCCATCGGGAACACATAATTTCCGTAATATTCTTCCATATTCTCAGAAATTGGATACTCCTGTCTTGAAACATCTCCGGAAACCCCGATTTCAAATTCTGCCATTTCATAATAAGGCTTCAGCTCATCATAAGTTATCGGCCAGTTGACTGGAGTAGGTTCATTAGAATTTGGTTTAGGGATTGTAATGCCATACTTTTCTGTAAGTTTGAAATCGTTTGGAAGCATTCTTGGGGTAGTTCCCAGCCAGTGAAGCGTAGTTCCACCGCCTACTCTGATGGCATCACTTGCAAAGGGCATTGGTCCAAACTGAACCAGATATCCCTTTTTATCAGGAAACGGCTGTACGATGTGCTCCATATCCAGAACATTTGGTGATGGGGCTTGCTTCAGGTTTGGATAAGGAGAATTGGGAACCTTGGCTTCCTCTCTGTAAAAAGTACGGATGTATTCATTATAATTGGTCATTGAAGATACCGAATCTAGTTCCAAGCCGGCTTCTAGCCCTGCCTCATACATAAGGATAGATATTTCACGGATATTGTCAGATTTATTGGCATCTGCACGGTGGATCATTTTTCCTTTTGTGGTGTCAAATACATGATCAGACAGCAGTTTTGCAATCAATGATCCTGCGATTCCCGTTCCTACGATAATCACATCTTTTTTAGGGTTGGTCTGATTCATGAGTGGCTGTTTACAGGTTTAATATTCCAAGATTTGTAGCCAGGCTGTTTGGCTCCCGGCGGATGAGAATGCATCAGATTCCAGACAAGTCCTTCTTTGTAGGAAAGATCATTGATGTAAGCCCCTTCCCAGGTTCCCAGATACCACATGGTGATCACTTTTCCAGAAATATCAGTCATTCCCGGATTTTTAATAATTTCAGATTGAATGGCTTTTTTCAATTCCTCTCCAGGGGGATATTTTTCGAGAATATTTTTCGAAACGGTTAGAAATTCTACGAAAGTAGCTGCATCTAAACTTTTGAGGATATAAGTGTAATAGGTTTCTGCCAGGCCGGTAGACTGCAATTCGTTGACTGTAAATCCGGTGATGTTTTCCGAGATAGACATAAACACGTCGAAATAATAATCGTCGACGTTGAGGATTTTGTTAATGATGTTCATTTCGTTAAAAATTTAGGTTAGATATCTTCAACTCCTTTTTACAGGAGCTAATCATGCCGATTGATCTATAGCTGCCGATTTTTTCAGATACCACCTCTTTTTCAGAAATGAATGTCCAGGTTTCAAGCTATCCATAGTTTTTCAGTTTTTGTTTATCCGAAATTAATCAGATCCATGCAGATAAGATTCAGTATTTCTACGTAATTTGTAGTAGAGGTTATTTGAATTTTTGTTAGTAAAACCTTTATTCAATGCTATTTCAAGGTGTTTTGTTTTCACCTAGTTTAGAATTAATTTAAATAATGTGGTATTGAATTCAGGATAAGATTTTGAAGCCGGAAAGATTCAGTTACCAAAAAATAATAATAAATTGATGATCAGGATGTAACGGAAGTGAAACAACGAATGTCTAATCACTATAAATGAACTTTTGATTCAATAATTATCAACTATAAAACCAATTATCACTGACCATGAAACAACTTACCCTAACTTTATTGTGCTTTGCCTCCTCAGTTTTGACAGCTCAGGGTGTAAACAGCAAAAAAGAAACAAATATTCCTTCCAAAAGTTTGAATGAACAAGCAGTACATCAATCTGTTCAACATGAGGCAGACAGGATATTCAATAAATTAGTGAATGTAAGAAGACAGTTTCATGAAAACCCGGAATTGGCAGGTAATGAAAAACAAACTCAGGAAAAAATTAAGCAATATCTCCTGGATTTAGGACTGGAAGTTCAAACAGATAATTATGGATACAGTGTTATAGGAATCCTGAAAGGTGATAAAAAAGGGAAAAAGATAGCCTGGAGATCAGATATGGATGCCTTACCCAATGATTATCTGGATCCTGAAACTTTCAAATCAAAAATAAAAGGCATACAGCATGGTTGTGGTCATGATATACACATGGCAGTTGGGCTGGGAATTGCTGAGGTATTGTCCAAAAACAAAAAATCGTTAAAAGGAACCGTATATTTTATATTTCAACCAGAAGAGGAAACTTTCAAAGGAGCAAAAGAAATGGTTAAGAATGGATTGCTTTCCAAGATACATCCTGACGAAATCTATGGATTGCATGTGACAGCAACACCTGTGGGGCAAATTATGGTGAAGCCTGATGAAATGTTTGCTTATCAGAAGAGAATAAGAATTCAGCTGAAAAATGGTTTGACTGAAGAACAGCTCAACGGGCTAACCAAGAAAATCAGCAATGCTTTATTCAGAACGTCTAACGGAGGTAAACCATGGGAAATACAATCTATTGTTGATCCTAAAATTGGGTTGACCAATCCTGATACTATTTTCAAAGATTATCTGTTCACAGACGGAAAATTTACTATTTATTCCAAAAATAACCAATCTTTTCTTGAAGCCTATCTGTACGAAACGAACGCCTCTCATTTAGATAAAATCATTCCTGCAGTTCAAAAAGTTATTGTAGACAATGGGTATCAAAATCAGCTTGTTTCTGTTTCATTTGTTCAGGAAAATCCAACGGTTATCAATAATGAAAAACTGACGCATTCAGCAATAGAAATTCTTCAGAATTTATATGGAAAAAATATGGTTGCTCCCGATTATGGCCAGGTTCCGTTTTTCAATGATGATTTTGCCTATTTCCAACAAAAAATTCCGGGCGTTTATTTCTTTCTTGGTGGTTCCAACTTTGAAAAAGGAGTGATTGCGATGAATCATTCTCCCAATTTTCAGGTGGATGAAGAAAGCATCAGAACCGGAGTGAAAAGCTTTTCCTCATTAATCATTGAACGTCTTAACAAAAATTAATTTTTCACTGCAATCGCATCAATCTCAAACAACATTCCGGGTAAAGCAAGTTGGCTCACCGGAATAAGTGTACTGGTTGGCAGGAATGAGTTTTTCCATATTTTTTTTGCTTCTTCTGCCCATATTTCAAGCTTTTCCTGATGATGGTCTACTATGAGAAGGGTGATTTTAACAATATGGTCAAATGTCATGGAATGGCTTTGTAAAATGATTTCCATATTTTTCAAAGCATCCCGAACCTGAGTTTTAAAGTCATCAGCCAATACATGATTTTCTCCCAAGCCACCGCTCTGCCCAGAGATAAAGCATATTTTGGAAGGGTTTTCCACAGAAATGCTGTGTGAAAAACCATAAGGGCTGGGATTAAATAATGCCGTTGGATTGATCAATTGAGGTTGTTGAGTGTTTTGCATAATTTTGATTTTGATCAGTTAAAAATGAGAGATAAAAACAGAAAAAGTCTTTACATATGTTGAGAAAAATATTCTTTTAATTGCGTAAAGGTTCTCTTCAAGAATAATGAGATAGTCATATCAAAAAAGCTGTTCCTTGGAACAGCTTTTTTGAATTTTTACTCTACAACTATACTTTCAATCCCTTTTTGTAGGGCTGTTTCCTGAATGACCGGAACGGAAAGTCCTTCTGCGCGGACAACAGAAATGTCCGTCATTCCCATAAATCCTAACGTTTTTTCTAAGTAAGGCACTACAAAATCATAAGCCTGTCTTTCTCCTTCAGAGTACACTCCGCCACTTGAAAAAGCAAGATATACTTTCTTATTTTTTACCAGACCTTCAGGGCCATTTTCACTATAGCTGAATGTTTTTCCCACTCTGGCGATGTGATCAAGCCATGATTTCAGGGTAGAAGTGATGCTGAAGTTGTACAATGGAGCTTCAATAATGATGATATTGGCTTCATGCAGTTCATCAATTACCGTATCCGAAAGTTTTATAGTTTCCAACTGCTCAGAAGTACGATGCTCTGCCGGAGTGAAGAATGCATTGATATGTGCTTCTTCCAGATGAGGAAAAAGAGGATTGGCCAAATCACGTTTTTTAAAAACACTGTCCGGATATTTGGCTGTAATTTTTTCTACAACAGCATTTCCTAGTTTTTTACTGATGGATGACTCGCTTCTTGGGCTTGAGATAATATGAAGTACTCGTTTCATTTTGATTTTTTTTAAAATTGATGTTTCAAAATTATCTATATTTACTAATAAAAAGATAGCAGTTACCAAAAGGTTAGTAATAACATTTAGGTTAGTAATAGGATAAAACAGAGACAATGGAAGAAGAAAAAATAGTGTATTCAAGGCCGCAATGCAGCACGCATCTGGCTGCTACTGAGGATGCTTTGTATGTTTTGGGTGGCAGGTGGACCATCAGGGTAATGATTGCAATTTTAGGTGGGCACACACGTTTCAATGAGTTACAACGAACCATTCACGGGATTTCAGCAAGAGTATTATCCAGCGAACTGAAGAAGCTTGAAGTGAATCATTTGGTGGAAAGAACTGTTATTACCGATCAGAAACCGGTTTTGGTAGAATATGTCCCTACAGAATACAGTGAGTCACTGAAGGATGTGATAGCAGCTCTTGCGGATTGGGGTTCAAAACATAAAAAGAAAATTACAACATAATAGGATAAAAGAAGAGAGTATTGATATCGAAAGAACCCCTTTATGTGGTATTTAATAGGTTGCAATATTGCTCATACTTTAAGTATTTTTACTCAATTTAATAATAGCAAGATGATCATATGTGAAGACTTATTATTCTCTCATGAAGCCATTCTGGAAAATTATGAGGCAGGAAATTCTGTTTTTCAGGAAGGTGCCATGGCAAAATATTATTTTCAGATCAGAAGCGGTACTGTGAAACTGAATACTTTTTTGGAAGACGGAAAAGAATTTGTACATGGGCTGCCTTTTGACGGTCATTGTATTGGTGAAAGTTATTTATTTACTAATCATCCTTATGCTATCAATGCTATTGCAGTCACCAACTGTGAAATTATTAAGATTCCCAAAGGTAAATTTCTACAGCTACTGCTTGAAAAGCCTGAATTAATGCTGGACATCAATAGATATATGGCAGATAGAATGCATTTCAGGTACATGATCTCCAGTTTTCTAGCCATTTCAGATCCTATTGTAAAACTTATGAAGCTTTTTGATCATATTAAAAAATATTTCGGATTTGAAGAAGCTTATTCCTTTCTCATTCCTTATACCAGACAGCAAATAGCCAGCTTAACCGGTCTTCGGGTAGAAACGGTGATCCGATATGTCAAAAAAATGGAAGAACAGAAACTGGTTAAAATTGAAAGTACTAAAATTTATTACTAGTTTTCAGTAATTCACTTTAATTTTTCTTATTATAAAGGTGTTTAAATTTTTATTTTTTGAAACATTAAGATGGTATTAAGAGGTTTAGAGTATTAAGATGAGCTTCGCTTTAAGTTTAAAAATCAGAATGGTTTAACTTTTTGAAATGTTTTTTGATATTAATTGTTTCTATTTTAAAATTAAAACAGGCTTATGCGTGTTCTGATAAATTCCCTCGGAAATACTTCTGCTCGCCAGATAATACAGAAAACTGTGCTTACCCGGTAAAGCAATGATAAGATCTGCTTCGTTGGAAGAAGCAAAATTCAGGATACCTTTAATCACATTCTCTTCATAAGAATAATGGATAGTGCTCGGAATTTCCGTTAAATGTTCACGGATATAATCTTCCAGTTCTCTTTTTTTGTTCTCATCCTCCTTTTCACCTTTATTGATATTCAAAAACATCAGACGTACATCCTGTTTATGAATAACAGATTTGTGATGAAACAGTCTTTCCAGTCTTTTAATCCCATTGATATCACAAGGAATAAAGATGTTTTTAATAGGAGTGTACTGGTAGCTGTTGGGAACTATTAAAGTTTTCACAGGGCTCGTTCTCGCAATGCTGATAATGTTGTCAGAAACAAAACTCTCAGCAGAAGAAGTCTGGTCGTCACTTCCCAGAATAATTAGTTCTACAGATGGCTGATTTTTTAAAAGTTCGTTGATACTTCTGGTAAGTGCCCAGTCACTTAATACCTTAGAAACCTTTATTTCAGGTGACTTTTCTGTTATGATACCTATTAATTGATCAAATAATACTTCCGTTCTCTGTAATAAGTTATTGACATTTTCTTCATTCACAAATGAATGTCCTTCTGCGATATGCAGATAATCAAATTCAGATTCTCCCGCGGTTTTTAGTAAGATGATGTTTTGATATTCATAGGCTTTTGCCCAGTCTGCGGCAATTCTTACTGCATTTTCCGTAGTTGATGTAAAATCAATGGGTACAAGGATTGTTCTCATATTGTATCATGTTTTAGTCCGGTTCTTCCAGATTTGCTGTCATTTTTTTTACCAGTAGCAACGCTTTGCTGATTTCTTCTTCATCAATATCGCCAGCTGCTTTTTTATAAAGATCCAACGCCCATGGATAAACCGTTTCTACAATCTGTTTACCTTTAGGAGTCAAAAAGATCTGCTTATTTCTCCTGTCATTCTGATAAGCGATCCGTTCTACCAAATCTCTTTTTACGAGACTATTGATGAGATACGTAATGCTTGATTTGTCTTTGCTTACCTTATTTCCTATTTCCTGCTGGTTGATTCCATCATTTCGTGAAAGCAATCCCAGAATTTCGATCAGTTCAAAAGATAAATCCGGATCATATTCATTAATGCTGTTCTGGATTTTCTGCCGAAGGCGGCTTTTCATTTCACTCATCGCCAGGCCGAGTTCCAAAGCCAGTTCTGATATGTTATTCTGTTTTGCAGGCATATTTCTATAATAATGATGGAGCAGAATAAATTGAATATCCGAAAGGACTTTTTTATCCCAGCTTGTCCTATCAAATATACGGAAAATTAGTTTTAATTAAAACTAATTAATGGTAAAATATTATATGTCAAGAGATAATAAACAGAAAATATAAACTTAAGGGAACAAATATTAAAAAGGGGTATAACAGAATTAAAAAAGCAGAGATTAATTCTCTGCTTTTTCTTTTTTTACTGCCTGATGCATAATAAGGATAATTCCGAGAAGGAAACATGCTATGATAAGATAACGCCAGGAAAGGTCTTTCTGTTCACTTACAGTGCCACTTACAGAAATGATAAAGCTTGTTATTGAAGTGATCACATATACCAACCCACCCATCAATCCTCCGGCTGTTCCTGCATTTTTAGGAAAGTAAAGCATACTTGTTGTAAAAAAGGAAGTAAATAAAATTCCGGAACAGATATGGATGAAAAAGGCAAAAGGGATCATAATGAAAAGGCTTTCTGCAAAATAACTGGTGGTAATTAGTCCTGCAATCAAAATAAGCTGCAATAAGATAGGCTGTAAGATTCTGGGTTTAAAATCCAGAGTCAGTCTGCGCTTCCCTATAAATCCTCCAATCATCCAGGAGAAACCTAAAATCAGTGTACAATATCCAATGACTACCGGTGTAAAATGAAACGTGTTTTCGATAATAAATGGTCCGGTAATATTAAACAGCATCACAATAGAATAACTCAGTCCTAAAATGAAAATTCCAAGCATAAAAATCCTGTTCTTCAGCATCATTTTATAAAGACTAATGTTCTCAGACAGATCCAGTTTCTTTTTCTGAGGAAGACTCTCCCCACTGAAGAACCATTCAAATAAGAATATAAATCCTGCATAGGCTGCCAGAAAATAAAAATTAGCATGCCAGTTAAACATTTTCTCAAGATAACCTCCAAGGAAAGGTGCCAGAATAGGCCCACAAGACCATACAATGGTAAAGTAACTCAAATAATGCTTTACCTTTTCAGCATCATAAATGTCCACAAAAATAGCACGCGTAGCCACAACAAGCACTGAGACCGCAGCGCCCTGAAGAATACGAAGCAGACAGATCAGTAAAATACTGTTCGTCATCGTAATTAAAAAGCTGGTGAGGATCAATAGAAACAAAGCGATCAACTTGGGGCGATAACGGCCGATACTATCCAGAATTCCCCCTACAAATAACTGGGAAATTCCATAGCTTAATAGATATGAAGTCAGGGTTATCTGAATATCTTTTTCTGAAACCATCATTTCTTTGGCCATAGAAGGGAACGATGGTAAATAAATGTCCGTGACAAACCCCGACAGCGGGATTGACACGAAAGCCATAATAGTAATTAATCTGATTCTTTTTTCAGATGCTTCTCTCAACATATTCATTCATTTTTTACCCTGCAAAAATAAGCCAAGAAATATAAAATCGGATTTTAAAAGACAAAGTAAAAATTACAAAAATCAAATATTAAGATAAATTCTTGAATTTTAGGGGTGAAGTTTGAGCGTGTTTTTTAAAAAAGTTATTAAAATGAGCTGGTTGATCAAACCCCAAAGTATATCCAATCTGGGCAATATCCCAATTCGTATACTTTAGCAGATTTTTAGACTCTTCGAACATTTTTTCTTTAATGATCTGTGTTGTAGTAAGGTTGGTTACAGATTTTACAGAAGAATTCAAATGATTCACATGTACGTTCAGATGATCAGCAAAGTCGGAAGGTGTTTTTAAAGCCAGAGGATAAGCAGGGGAGTCCAGAGGAAACTGCTTGTTGAGTAATTCATCAAACAGTTTATACAGGCGTACATTTGCGGGAAGTTCATGAGGATTGATATCTTCCACCCGGTTTTCCAGTGCCAGATGCATTACAGAGGCAAGATTGCTTTTGATACTGCTGCATCGGAAAGGATATGTTGAATTATTCATCCTGTAAATCTGATCAAAATAAAGTGTTGCCAGCTGTGTCTGCTCTTCATTGAGGAAGATCACAGGTTTACTCCATTCTTTGAACATGGAAGTTTTTTTAAACAGGTTAAATTCTGAATTTCCATTAAAAAACTCCTGGTTAAAAAGACAAAAATATCCCTCCTGTACATCACTTTCGCACTCCCATGAATACGGAATGCTTGGGGAAGGAAAGAATAAAGCAGGCCCATCAATAAACAACTGATGTGCTCCATAATGAATCGTGCCTTTTCCGATGATAAAGCTGATTTTATAATAATCACGGCGGTTGTAAGGGCTCTTGAAGCTGCAATACCTCCGCATGGAAATATTGAAATGAGATTTTCCGGTTTCAAAGTCTTCAGAATCAAACATCTTAACCTCATCCTTACGGATACGTCTGTAATAATCTTCTATCGTTTCCAGTTGATCACTCATAGGTAAAAATTATAAAAATCAAAGATAAGTAAACTATTCTTACCTAAAATAATTTTAATTGAGATAATAAAGATGAGAATCATAGCTTCCCTCAATATCATCAACGCTAAAAGAAGAAAATATTCACAAGCCTCTGTGTAAATCTGTGAAATCTGCGGTTAAAAAATTTAAACTACCCTTTATTAATTTCCAGTTCCAAAATATGAGAAGGCAGCTGAAAAGCTCCAGCTTTTGAACTCAATACAGGAATAAATCCAACCTCTTTTAGAAATTGGGATAGTGGATCATGATCCAGCATATTGATCCATATTATATCTGTAAAACTCACTGCTGATCTACATTTTTTCCAAAGAGACTGCCTTGTTTCAGGAGAATCAAATTCTGAAAGAATTACAAAACTGATTTCCGTTGCCCTTTTTTCGGCAGAAATTCCGGGAGGTAGAGAACCACTTTTGATAATGCTGTATCCGACAGGTTTCTGATCCACATACGTCATGATAAGCTGATTGGAAAGATCATTCAGATCATTGATCATCTTTCTCGGATCTATTTCTTTTTGAATATATCTTTTAATATCTTCTTCACTTATAAACTCTTTGTGTATCGTATAAATGGAAGAATCAATAATGGCTATAAGATCAGAAATTCCCTCTTCAGAACCTACTGTAAATTTTGAAATGATATCCATGGGATCTTTTTTTATTCAAAATTATAAGATTAATCTATTCGTAAGGGATACAGTTCGTTAAAATATCATCGGTACAGATGTATGTTTTGTAAATTTGTTCAGTACAGCCAACAGACATGATGAGAGCTTATAAATATGAAATTTTTACAGAAGTAATTGAAAAACAGATCCGGAGTGGAGTTTTACAGGAAAAAGGCAAGCTTCCTTCTGTCCGGGAAATCAAAGAAAAATACAATTTGAGTATAAGTTCAGTACAAAGTGGATTTGAATATCTTATGATTAAAGGTTTGATCACCAGCCGTCCACGGTCTGGTTATTTTGTATGTGCTATTCAGGAGGGAAATATTCCGGAAGTGAGGACAGAACTTCCAGTAGTAATACGGGATGAAGCATTTATGAAAAATATGATGCTTACTTCCAAAGGCTAAATGATTTTATAAGTAATCCTTTTTAAGGCACAGCGGTCATAATTTACTTCGATTCTTATTGATTCTGAGTGATTTATTTAAATACGAATTTATATATTATATAAAATTCAATTACATGGCTGGTTTTCTACAATAATTTGATTTTATTTTAAAAATTAAATTGAATTTAAGAAAGACTCAAAAAAAATAATTAAATCAACTATTTTTTTTCGACACAATTAGGCTGGAATCACCATAAAACCTATATTTGCAGCCTAAATTTTTAAATAAATGAAAGAACTAATTGAAAAAATCAACGCAGAATTTGAAGCGTTCACAACAGAAGCAAACCAACAAGCTGAAAAAGGAAACAAAGCAGCTGGTACAAGAGCTCGTAAAGCAGCTTTAGAACTAAGCAAATTGTTCAAAGATTTCAGAAAAGTTTCTGTAGAAGAAGCTAAGAAATAATTCAACTTTTAGCCGGCTTCAAAAGCCGGCTTTTTTATGCTTTATTTTTCAAAACATAATCGTCTGATTTTTTATATTTTCTAATGATAGCAGGTTTTGATCATACAATGAATTTGCTTTGAAGATTTTTTTAATTCAAATATTCATTTTTTTCTTTGTAAAGCATCTATAATTTGTATTTTTAGAAATATCAATGACTAATATATCATGAAGTATTCTTTTCTACTGTTGCTGATTTTTAACTTTTTTTCAGCGCAGAAACTAAAAGTTATAGATGCGGAAAACGGAAAACCTGTTTCTAATGCAAGAGTTCTTTTGCAGAATCAGATTGTTTATACCAATGAAGATGGCTTCGCACCAGTTGAACAAAATGCTGTAAACTTTGAGATTTCTGCTTCCGGTTTTCAAAAAGCAAAAGTTCAGGAATTTCGTTCTGTTGTAAAACTGAAGCGAGTCTATAAAAGTATTGATGAGGTAAAACTTGCAAAAGTAGATATCAGAAAGCTCTTTGAAGATGTAAATAATAATTATAAAAAAAGATATTATAGTGATCCATCACTCTATGATGTTGTCTACAAAGAAAAAAAGAGTGACAATAACAAGCTTTATTTTTTAGTCATTGCAGAGACCAAATTATGGAGCAGGACTAATTATTATAATCATAATAGGTCCTATGATAAGAATCTTCAAATGCAGCTGAATAATGTGAAAACCTTTAAAAATATAAAGTCAGATAGTATTTTTACAGCAGGAATAAAAGATTTCTCTGATGAATATATGGGGAATTATTTTTTCAATTTTGAATTGAAGAGAGTGGTTTCACATTTAAAAGAGGAAGGATCAAAATATACCGGGTGGATGATATTCGAAGAAGGAAATGAACAGCTGGTTACATTTACCATTAAATCAGGACTGGGAATTGAAATGGAGGGGGAATTTAAGTTTAATAAAGTGGATAAAGTGATCACCTATTTTGAGATTCATTATTTACAGGATCAATATCCCATGATGAAAAGAAAAAATGCAGAAGGTGAAGAGTATGACTATCAACTAGGAAATGCAATACTTGTTTTTGATTTTTATAAAAATGATGGAGTATATGTTCCTGCAATGAGCAGACTTGAAGGAAACAGATATATTGCCTATTATAAAGGTATTAGACATGAAAGAAGGAGCAGCAGGGAGCTTATCTATAATACTTTTAAAAAATCTGATGAAAAAGGACTTAATCCTAAAATGGACTTTAGTAAAAATATTTGGGATAATATTCAAGTGAAAGAAGATAAAAATAATACCATTTTACTTTCCGAGGAAGAGCAGGCTTTTATCAACAGAAGATTACCGGATTTTGGATCGAAATAAATATTCTTGATATATAACAATCATGAATAAATTTATTGAGTAAAAAATATTTTTTTTTGAGTAGAAAGGCTTTAAATTATACTATTTAAAGCCTTTTTTGCTTTCTTTTCCCTAATTTCCTTTATCTTTAAAGCAATCAATAAATAGTATGAAGATAAATAGATTTTTTGCAGTGCCTGCAGTAGTGCTGGCTGCCCAGTTTTCATGGGCTCAGGTAAAGGTTGACCCCAAAGAAAGGCTTAACCCTATCGTAAAAAGTTTTGTAGATGAAGTAAATAATGATTCCCAGCTGGAAACCCTTGCATCTGAGCTGCTTGACGGGATTGGTCCCCGTCTTGTAGGAACTCCTGAAATGCTGGCTGCCAACGAATGGAGTGCCAATAAACTTCGTTCCTGGGGAGTAGATGCCAATCTTCAACAGTTTGGAACATGGAAGGGCTGGCAGAGAGGTACTACTCATGTAGATATGACGTATCCGCGTGTGAAATCTCTTTCTGCAACGCAGCTTGCATGGAGCCCTGCTACAAAGAAAGCAATTGAAGCAGAAGTGATTATTCTTCCGAAAGTAGCTTCTAAAGCAGAATTTGATCAATGGCTTCCTTCTGCAAAAGGAAAAATAGTACTCATGGCTCAATATCAGAAAATTGGGCGTTCTGATGAGCAGATCAAAGAATTTGCCACTCCGGAACTCTATGAAAAACTTAAAGCAGAAAAAGAACAGGCTGCCAAAGATTTTACTGCTTATATCAAGAATATTGGATATGACAATAACAGCCTTCCAGATGCTTTGGAGAAAGCAGGGGCGGCAGGGATTGCTATTTCAAACTGGACTGGAATCATGGGTGCCAACAGAATTTTTGGTGCGAAAACAACCAAAATTCCAATGATTGATATCGATGTGGAAGATTACGGAATGCTTTACAGAATGGCAGAAAAAGGAACTCAGCCTAAAATCAAAATTGATGCTCAGTCTAAAATACTTCCTGAAGCCAAAAGTTTTAATACGATCGGAATGATCAAAGGAAAAGAAAAACCTGATGAATATGTGATTCTTTCGGCTCACCTTGATTCGTGGGATGGAGCTCAAGGGGCTACAGATAATGGAACCGGAACAATCACTATGTTGGAAACCATGAGGATTCTGAAGAAATATTACCCTAATAACAAGAGAACGATCGTGATAGGGCTTTGGGGAAGTGAAGAGCAGGGATTAAACGGTTCGAGAGGTTTTGTAGCGGATAATCCTAAGATTATTAAAGGAGTACAGGCTGCTTTTAACCAGGATAACGGAACCGGACGTGTGGTAAACATCAGCGGCCAGGGATTTGTAAAAGCTTATGATTATGTCGGAAGATGGCTGGACGGAGTTCCAAAAGCAGTGAAAAGCCATATTAAAACAGATTTCCCGGGAATGCCTGGAGGAGGAGGTTCTGATCATGCTTCATTTGTGGCAGCAGGAGTACCCGGAATTTCTTTAGGGTCTCTGAATTGGGGGTATTTCGGATACACCTGGCATACAACGAAAGATACGTATGACAAAATTGTTTTTGATGAGGTGAAGAATAATGTGATATTAACGGCAGCATTAGCTTATATGGCTTCCGAAGATCCTGAGTTCAGCAACAGAGAAAAGAGGGTAATGCCTCAGGATGAAAAAGGAGAGATAGTGAAATGGCCGGAAGTAAAAGAACCAAGAAGAAGTTCAAAAGATTATAAGTAAATGATTTTATTGCAGAAATAGTGATTTTTTTAGTGTTTAGATATAATTCGAAAAAACATAAAAAATATAAAAAAATTAATTATTTTTGCAATAAATATACTTGGATGGGAAAAAAAGCATGGAATATAATATTGAAAATAGTATTTATTCCGGTTTTTGTTGTTTTCTTAACTTCGAACATCAAAGCTGCCTCGGGAAATGCCAAGGAGGTTGATTCCTTGTTAAACTTAGCTAAAATAGCATTGGATACTCAAAATCCTGCCCAAACAATATTTTTGGCTAAAAAAGCTTTACTGTATTCTGTGAATATAGAAGATAAAGAAAGAATTGCAAAAAGTAATCTTTTGATAGCATTTGGGTTGTGTAATGCCGGGAATTATTCGGAAAGCTTTGTCTATATTAATAGATTAGTAAAGGATTATAGTGATTATATTGCAGAAAATTTAGAATTTAGGTTCCAATTGACAAATCTTACCGGAAGAAATTATCTCGCTTTAGGTTTTAGAAAACAGGCAATAGCAGAGTTTAAAAAAGAGCTTACTATTGCTGATTTAGGACGCACGCAGAATGAAAAATTAGAAATATTGTCTAATGCCAATATACAACTTTCAGCATGTTACGAAAATTATAAATCAGATAGTGTCATATATTATCTTAACAAAGTAAAGGCAATATATAAAAATTATCGTGGACTTGGTTATATGTCTAAAACGATTCTGCATTTTAATTTAGCCAACTATTATTTTTATAATGGAAAAAGGTTGGATTCAGCATCATATTATAATGAGCAGCTTCTTAAGATAGTCAAAACAAATCCTTTTGATTATTTTAAATGTTCAGGTTTTAGACAAAAAGCTGAGATTTTGTATAGCCAAAAAAATTATAAAGAATCATTAGAATATAGCTTTAAAGTTTTGGCTCTTGCAAAAAAGAAAAGTAATATTGAAGACAGAATATCTATATATAAATTGTTAGCAGATAATTACCGGGCATTAAAAAAAAATGAAGATGAATTATTTTATGTAAACAAATATGTAAGTACAAAAGACAGTTTGACTAAAGCTAGTGCTGCAGGAGTACAAATTTCAGCTGATAGAATTTCTGATGAGATTACAATTTCAAAAAATAAAAGTCTGAATCGCAAGTTGCTATTGGGAGTTTTAATTTTAGCAGTTATTATAGTAATTGCTCTCATCAGAATAAAAAGAATAAACAAAGGAAAAAATAGTATTATTGATCTGAAAGAAACCCAAATTAATAAGCTTCAGGATACAAGATTGGATAAAGCCAGAGAAGAACTTATTATTTTAGCCAAAAAAGATGCGCCTGAATTTACGATGAAATTCAAAGAAGCATATCCTGAACTCAATGAAAAGCTTTTACAAATTCAGCCTAATCTGGTGAATACTGAAATTGCATTTTGTGCTTATTTAAAACTTAATTTCACTACAAAAGAAATCGCTACGTTTATAGGAGTTACTCCCAGAGCTGTTCAGATCAGAAAAAACAGGCTCCGAAAAAAATTAAACATTCCTTCTGATGAGGATATCTATCTGTGGATGGATGGATTGTGAATCTATTATTGACTTTCAGTCTTTTACTTGTTATTCTGTAAGTAAGTATTCTTTTGTATAAACTATTTTTGACTTTTCAAGGTTTTAAAAACAAATGGTAGCTGCAGAAGTACCATTCTTAGTAGTATTAAAAATAAATACAATTTTACCTCTTTTCTTTAAAAACTTTAATGGATACCATTTACGACTTTGTTCGTAGATGAATAGTTTTCTGATTATTAGAGTGTTGTGTTTTTAGAGATATCTATGTGATAGTATGTTTTTCTTTAGAATTTATGAAAACAAATACATTTGCTACACAGAAATATCAGATATAATTTTTTAACTATTTGATATCTCGCTTACAAAAACATAAAAAAGGAAGAAAATAGTGAAAAGGAAAAATAAAGAAACACTATCTGCTGGCAAGGTATCTTATAAATCCGATCTAAAGGATAAAAAAGTTTGGTACGGTATATTGTTAGGAGCTGTAGTTGTAGGAATTGCTATGGAAAGGATATGGAGATTGAATAAAAAGAATAATATTACGGATCTTAAGCAAATTACTAATCATCAGGATATAAGCCTTTATAATGCTAAAGAAGAGCTTATCATTTTAGGCAAAAAAGATGCACCTGAATTTACGATGAAATTCAAAGAAGCATATCCTAAACTCAATGAAAAGCTTATACAAATTCAACCTAATCTGGTGAATACTGAAATTGCATTTTGTGCTTATTTAAAACTTAATTTCACTACAAAAGAAATCGCTACGTTTATAGGAGTTACTCCCAGAGCTGTTCAGATCAGAAAAAACAGGCTCCGAAAAAAATTAAACATTCCTTCTGGTGAGGATATTTACCTGTGGATGGATGGGCTGTGAATCAATTATTGACTTTTATTTTTTATTCTGTAATTACGCATTCTTTTGCATAAACTGTTTTTGGTTTTCAAGGTTTTAAAACAAATAGTATTTACCAAAGTACCATTCTTAGTAGTATTAAAAACAGTAAACACAATTTTCTTCTTTTCTTCATCAACTTTAATGGATACATTTACGACTTTGTTAGTAGATGAGTAATTTTTTTGATTATTAGAGTTTTGTGCCTTTAGAGATATCTATGTGATAGTATGTTTTTCTTTAGAATTTATGAAAACAAATACATTTGCTACAAAAAAATATCAGATATGATTTTTTAACTACTTGATATCTTACTTACAAAAATATAAAAAGGAAGAAAATAGTGAAAAGGAAAAATAAAGAAATACTATCTGCTGATAAGTTATTTTATAAATCTGATCTAAAGGATAAAAACCTTTGGTATGGGATAGTGTTAGGAACTGTAGTTGTAGGAATTGTTATGGAAAGGATATGGAGATTGAATAAAAAGAATAATATTACGGATCTTAAGCAAATTACTAATCATCAGGATATAAGCCTTTATAATGCTAAAGAAGAGCTTATCATTTTAGGCAAAAACAATACTTCAGATTTTTTTTTGAGATTTAAAGAAATGTATCCTGAGTTTTGCGAAAAACTTCTACAAATAAAGCCTGATCTTATTAATTCTGAACTCAAGTTTTGTGCTTATTTAAAACTTAATTTCAGCACAAACGAAATTGCTGGATGTAATAAAGTGACAGCAGGAGCTATTCAAATCAGAAAGAACAGGATGCGTAAAAAATTGAATATTCCTCCTGGAAAAGATATTTATCTATGGATTGATAATTTATAAATAAATGTGTGATTTTTAATGTTTTGTTAAGCCTGAGATAGTATATATCTCAGGCATTTTTTTGAAAAGTAGATGAATAAACTTAATTCTGGTTTTGCTGGATATAAATAAAATATGTACTTAATGATCTTCTTACTTATTTTCAATTTCTGTATAGAAAATTAAATGCTAAAAGAATTATGCTTAAAGATAACTTTATTATTGAGATCATAATGTCACTCACTTTTCCCGAATGAATTTTTGCAACTTCAACAATCTTATGGGTCAGATTCTGTTTTTGAAATTTAATTGAATATGATGAAATTGTCACTTACTTTTAGTATTGATTCTGCAGTTTTATTTTTGAAGAACCATTAAAGATGCAAGTCAATCTTTTTTACAATTTTATTTTAACTATTTTATTTTCAATTGCTTGTATGTGTGAGATATGAGTGTGATATCTGATTTTTTGTTTAAACTAATGAAAGAAAATAGTTTTGCGCAGAGAAAATTTCAGTATAACTTTTGTGAATTGATATTAATCTTCTCTAAAATAATTAAACACTATTTATAACGAACCCATAGTTAATTATAAAACATGAAATCTTATGAAAATATATTAACATTTAAATAAAACAAAGATGAAAAAAACAACAAGGATGAAAAAAAACAGATTAGTGATTTTATTAGCAATGTTTAGCCCATTGTTAATGTTCTCCCAAATAGGAGTGAACACTCCAAATCCACAGGCTGCCCTTCATGTGGATGGCGCTAAAGATAATGCCAGTTCAGGAGCTCCCACAGTGGTTCAGCAGGCCAACGATTTTGCAGTTACCGCTAATGGAAATGTAGGTATTGGAATAATTGCACCAACTAAAAAATTAGATATTAATGGAGAGCTTCGTGTACGAAATATTCCTGTAGGGGCTTCTGGTGTTGAGTCAATAGCAGTAGACTCAAATGGTAATGTAGTTAAGGTTCCAGCATCAGAAAGCGGTACCACTGTTGTGAGAGGAGAAATTCTTGGAGCTCATTGGGATAAAACACAAACTATTCCGGCAACAACAGCGCCTGCCGGATATCCCTACTTAAAAAGCGTAACTGTATCTTTATTTAATCTTTCTGGAAAGGCTGCTATTACAGGAATAATGGTGAAAAAAAACAGCGTATTAGCCTGTAGTGCTATAGGGGGTAACGGAACTAATGTTTGTACGACAAATACTCCTGAAAGTGGAACTATGTCTATTGACGCTAGTACTGCCCCAGGATTTACAATAACTTTACAGGGTGTTAAAAACAACCTTGGCGAAGACATATATTCCAACTTGTACTATATTGCAGAATACTCGAAATTTTAAATAATTTAATTGCTTTTGCCTCCCTATTCTCTCATTCATCCCCTATTATTCAATTATTGGTGAAAATTTTATTTTACCTGTAGGGAGGTTAAAAGCTTAATAGGATTTTGTTGATCAGTGTTTTTTAATTTAAGAAATTATATTGAGTTGCAGTTTTGAAATTTTACTATAGAAAATGCACCTTAATAGATTCGGTTTACGATTAAAAGCTAGAAACTTAGATGTCTTCTTCCTGAACTTTTGGGTTTGAAATATTTAAATAATATTGATAATTAAACAGTTGTATTAGTGAGATATGAGTGTGATATGCTATTTTTTGTTTAATATGACCAGAATAAAATACTTTTGACCCTAAGATAATTATCAAATATTATTTATTGGATTTTATGTAAATAAAGATGTTATCTGGTAATTTAATACATAATTAAAATTTTTAATAAGATGAAAAAGAAACTTATAATTTTAACAGCAATCTCATTTTCAATTTTGGGATTTTCACAGGTTGGAATTAACACCACAAACCCTCAAGGGACTTTGAACATTGATGGAGCTAAGGATAATCCTTCTACCGGAGCTCCAACAGCAGCTCAGCAGCTTAATGATTTTACGGTAACCAATACAGGTAATGTGGGAGTAGGAAAAACTGTTCCTACGGAAAAAATAGATGTTGTAGGAAACGTTCAGTTCAGTGGAGCATTAAAGCCTAATGGGAATGCCGGAACTTCAGGGCAGGTGCTGACTTCACAAGGAAATGCATCTTCACCTACTTGGGTTACTACAAGTGTGACACCTGTAGTTGCAACTGTAAAATCAGGAGAAGCTATGAATTTCACAAATAATAGCGCGCAGATATTGAAATTTGATACAACCGAACAAGATACCTGGGGAGGGGTTAATATTTCTGATGATGAGATTAAGATTAATCAGGATGGAGACTTTTTAGTACAGGTACAATTTGGTTTCCCTGGGGGATCGATTAATAATAACGGAATAGTACTTTATTTGTATAAGGGAACAACACTAATACAAACAATGCAGGCTCCAGCAGGGGTGGCGAATAATACATTATGCAATTTAGTGGGTATACATCATTTTTTAGCAAATGATATAATAACGGTTCAAGGTAAGGAAAGTAATGGAGATGCTGTGGGAGTTACTAAAGCATGGAATCCAGCATTTTTCAGATTTAGCATAGCTAAATTATAAAATCATTTTTAGAAAATGTGAAGTAATGTAACAATCCCTGAATCTTCAGGGGTTGTTATTTTATTTACAAAATCGTGCTTGGCTGTACTCTTTTTCTCACTTCATCTACTTCCGTCACCTTTTACACTAACGTGCGATGAGGTTTGATAACTCCATTTGATATGACTAATGATGTTGCAAATGGTGTTTCTCGTCCACGTAATACAGCTTTAATGCCTATTATAAAATATTAATTAAGTATAATGATTTTATATATAAGCCAAAAACAATATTGTTTTTGGCTTATATATTTTAAAAATTTAAAATATTCTGATATTCTATTTTGTAACAGCAGAAATAAGAGTTCTCAAGTCTGAAAATGCAAGAATTGATGGCTCGTATAGTGAATCAGAAAGTTTTCCGAATCCATATGTACAGAAAATAAATGGCAATCCATTCGCCTTTGCGGAATCATAATCGGTTTGAGTATCGCCAATGTATACAGAATCATCAGTGGATAGCTGATTTCTTTCCATGAGGAGCTGTATATTTTCAGATTTTGGTTTTTGGGTTCGTCCGTGAGATTCAAAATCGACAAACAGATCATTGAATTGATAATAATCTAAAAAGGATTCAATATAACCATCCTGACAGTTGCTTACAATAAAAAGAGAGTGGGTGCTAGCCAGGCTTCTCAAAGTATTTTCAACACCATCATATAAAATTCCGCCCTGTAGGTGCAGTGTTTTATTTTCTTCAGCAACAATTTCAGAAAGAAGTTCCTGCGCCTGTAGATCTGAAATACCTGGAATAATATCTTTTACAATATCATGAGCCAATAATCCCATGTATTGATTCATATCTTCAGGTTTCAGGTTTCTTTGGATCAAATGATGTCTGCCCAATACTTCATTCCATATTTTGATGATCGTGGCTCTGGAATCCCATAATGTTCCGTCCAGATCGAAAATTAAATGTTTTGTGCTCAAAATAAATATTTTGTGTTTATATTTTAATTTGTAAATAAAAATTACAAAATCATGCTCAGTTGTACTCTTTTTCTTGCCTCATCTACTTCCGTTATCTTTACCCGAACGTGCTGATGAAGTTTTACCACTTCATTTACGTCTGATACAAATCCGTCTTTCAACTGAGAAATATGGACCAGTCCGCTTTCTTTGATTCCAAGATCTACAAAACATCCAAAAGCTGTAATGTTATTGACAATTCCCGGAAGAATCATTCCTGCTTTCAGGTCTTTAATGCTTTTAACGTTTGGATCGAATTCAAATACTTTTGCAGCTTTTCTTGGATCCAATCCAGGTTTCTCAAGTTCTTTTAAAATATCTTTAATTCCTAAAATTCCGATTTCCCCTGTGATATAGCTTTCTGGTTTTACCATGGCTATTTTATCTTTATTGGCGATCAGTTCATCGGTTTTAATACCTAAATCTTTTGCCATTTTTTCTACAATTCCGTAGGCTTCCGGATGTACGGCAGAATTATCCAGTGGATTTTTAGCATTAGCAATTCTCACAAAAGCAGCTGCCTGTTGGAAAGCTTTTTCTCCAAGCCTTGGAACTTTTTTAAGCTGTTTTCTGTCTTCAAAAGCTCCGTTTTCAGCACGGTAATTAATGATGTTTTCAGCCATCTTCTCTCCAATTCCGGAAACATAACTTAGCAGTGATTTGCTTGCTGTATTGAGATTAATTCCAACAGAATTTACACATTTCATCACCGTAGAATCCAGCTCATTTTTTAATTGAGTCTGATCTACATCATGCTGATACTGTCCGACACCAATAGACTTGGCATCAATCTTTACCAGCTCTGCTAACGGGTCAGAAAGTCTTCTTCCGATAGAAACTGCTCCACGCACTGTTACATCATATGTTGGAAACTCTTCTCTTGCAATTTTACTTGCAGAATAGACAGATGCTCCTGCTTCTGATACCACAAATACCTGTAAAGGCTTATCAAAAGCAATCTTTTTAATGAAAAATTCGGTTTCACGGCTTGCAGTTCCGTTACCAATAGAAATAGCCTCAATATTATAAGCATTTACCATAGAACGGATTTTTTTCATGGCCATTCCGCTTTCGTTCTGTGGAGCGTGAGGGTAGAGGGTTTCATTATGCAGTAAATCTCCCTTTTCATCAAGGCAAACTACTTTACATCCGCTTCGGTACCCCGGATCTATTGCCAGAATCCTTTTTTCTCCTAAGGGCGGAGCTAGTAGAAGCTGGCTTAAGTTTTCAGAGAAAATTTCAATGGCTTTTTTATCTGCTTTTTCTTTGGCTTCCTGCAGTGCTTCATTGGAAATAGCTGGTTCCAGAAGTCTTTTATAGCTGTCCTTTATGGCCAATGAAATTTGTTCAGAACTTTCATTATTGGATTTGATTATAGCCTTTTCAATGAAGTCAATGGCTTCTTCTTTGTCTATTCCTACATTTGTTTTTACAAAACCTTCAGCTTCTGCCCTTAACATGGCCAAAAGTCTGTGAGAAGGAGTTCTGCTAAGACTTTCCTCCCATTCAAAATATTGAGAGAATTTCTGTGCGTCTTCTTCATCTTTTTTAGCCTTTACAACCTTTGAGGTAACCATTGCCTTGCGTTGAAAAAGCCTTCTGAGGTTCTTACGGACGTACATGTTTTCGTTAATCCATTCTGCCATGATGTCTCTCGCTCCCTGAAGTGCTTCTTCCTCAGAGGAAACTTCATTGTTCAGGTATTTTGAAGCCAAAAACTGCACATCGTTATTCTTTTGGCTCATAATGATCCTGGCTAAAGGTTCAAGTCCTTTTTCCTTCGCTGTATCAGCTTTTGTTTTTTTACGTTTTTTGAAAGGAAGATAAAGGTCTTCCAGTTCCTGAATATCGAAGCTGTCTTCAATTCTTTGTTGAAGCTCAGGAGTCAGGGCATTCTGTTCTTCTATCGATTTTAAAATAGATTCTTTTCTCTTGACAATATCTTCAAACTGCTTGCTGATCTTGGAGATCTGTTCGATCTGTATTTCATCAAGATTTCCGGTTTTATCTTTTCGGTAACGGGAAATAAAGGGAATGGTGCAGTCTTCTGCTAATAATTGTAAAGTATTGTTGATGCTCTTTTCAGAAATATTGAGCTGTTTCTGTATAAATTCTACGGTCGTCATTGTTCTGTTTTCGGATAGCTAAAATAAGATTTTTATAAAGAAAAAAGGTGAGTTTCCCCACCTTTAAAAATATTTTTTATTGCCCAAAATTACGGTCTCAAATCAATTGACAACAGCAATTGACATTCCGTCATATTCTTTTGCTCCCACTGTTTGCATAATAGTAGCGGTAACTTTTGGATTGCTGGCCAGCATTTTATTAAAACGCTGTACACCTTTCACTCTTTCATCACTTGTATTTTCGTCCAGCACTTTACCTTCCCTGATTATATTATCACAAACAATCACTGTCCCAGAATGTGAAAGCTTAAGTGCTAATTCAAAATATTCGGTGTAAGGTGGTTTATCGGCATCAATAAAAATAAAATCAAAAGCTTCTTCATTCTTTGCAATAAGTTCTTTTAATAGATCCATCGCTTTGCCAACCCGAAGATCAATCTGATCAGAAAGTCCTGCTTTTGCAATATTCCGGCTGGCAATATCAGCATGGTGAGGGTCGTATTCTATAGTGATAACCTTACCGTCTGCAGGAATCGCTCTTGCCATCCAAATAGTGCTGTAGGCTCCTAAAGTGCCTAATTCTAATACACGCTTGGCTTTACACATACGCATCATAACCTGCAAAAACTTGCCTTGCGTAGGAGTTATACTGATTTGAGGCATGGAAGCATCATCTAAAGACTGAATTGTTTCTTGGAGAAAATGGTCTTCAGGTGCTACCAGATTACTAATGTAATGGTCTACTTTTTCGAATAGTTGCTGATTCATTTTTTTTGAATTTGGTAATTGAAGTTTTATGGAATAATCTGTGAGATGTAAGTAAAGACAAAATCAGTAGATTATGGAATCCTAAGGTACGGAATTTCCAGGAAATAGAAAAGGTGAATGTAGAGTGCTTACTGCATAAAAAAGCCTGATTGCAATAAAATGCAATCAGGCTGTATCATAGATTTTAGATTAATTAAGGAAGGACCTCATTATAATAAAGCGGAGTATCATTGCTTTTATCATATCCCATGATGATTACTTTATATTTTTTTGCATCATCATTGTTGTAAAACTGTACCTTAGATGATTCTTCAGGCTGTGCTTCAAGAAAAGAATTCCAGTAAAGAACACTTCGGGTATCCTGAGCAACACCTTTAAATTTTTCATTACCATAATCTGGGCTTTCAAATGGGGCTTCTTTGTCATATCCGGTTAAGGTAATCTGTCTTAATTTTGATGACACAATTCTATCGGAAGAAGCACCTCGACGGCTATAAATTGCGATGGCTCCGTTACCACCACCACTAAAACCACCTGCGAAAAATCCTTTAATCACTTTTACCATAGCAATGTCTGATGTAGAAATATTGTCTACCTGGCTGGGATCAACAAGCATTTCGTCAAGATAGATACCTACTTCCGCTCCTCTTAGGGATGCCGTGTAGCTACCACGCTGCATTTGAATTGTTAAACCTGCCACTCTTCCCTGTAACCACTTCAGAATATTAGTTGAAGTTACCATTGTTGAGTCATTTACAAAATCAAAAACCTGCTCATTCATACTTTTGAATCGTGGGCTGCTCAGCTCGTCATTTAATTTTTTAGTCTTATTCTTTACTTCTCCCTTTAATTTAATTTCTTCAATATTGGTGATATTCTCACTGATCACTTTTTGAGCATTAAGGGCTGTAAGAGATCTGCTGACCTCATTAGAAGGATTGTCGTCAGCCGGACGTTGAACCAGTTTGTAAGAACTTACAGGAAGATTCTTTTTGTAAGGAACAAAATTGGATGTGGGCTGGAAATAAACAGAATAATTATTATTGAGATCCTTTGGTTCAGAATTTAACTGATAAAAAAACTTCATTGAATCCTCAAAAACCAGATTATTCAATGTCAGAAAGCCATTGTTATCAGACTTTATCTGAGACATTCTGGAGCCTGGCTCCGAACCGAAAATTAAGTTTACTTCCGTATTGGGAGCTGGCTTCCCTTGGATATTTACCTTTCCTTTATATGAAAGATAACTTTCCGGTTGATACTTGATCATCGGATAATTTCCTGTCATAATAGATTTCCACTCAAAACGTTTCCATTTTTCTGAAATCAATAAGGCATCCAATGCTTCAGTATTGCGGTTTTTTGTAAAATATTGAGTCGGATTGGTAATGGATGACGTGATATCTCCGGTGAGCCATAAAGAGCTTAATAAACTTTGATCTTCTTCCGTACTTTTAGTATTAGCATCAAGCACTAAAACGGTATAGTTGGAATAATTGGCGTCTTTAGGAATATCAAATGAGTTCCTGCTTCGTGGGGTATCTTTCAATGAAACAGATTGCAGTGAAGGCTGTTTGAACTGTAATAGCTGAGGCTGCACAAAAGCAAGTCTGTTGGAAACAACATTCTCTTTATCATCAAAAACGGTAAGCTGCAAAATTCCACTAACTAGTTGATTGTTGGAAATAGAATATTGAGTTTCATTATTGATTTTGTTAATCTTAGCCTTATAAACAAGCTGATTGTTGATGGTTCCTAAAACAGTATAATATTGCGAATCCTGAGGCTGATTTTTAGCCTTTATTGTATATTTTACATGGTCTTTATCACTTGTTACCTGTAGGTTGATCCCGGATGTAGAGACTTCAGGAAGCAGAATGTTCTGTTTTTGCCCATTTTTATCCTGAACAATCAATTGATATTTTTTTCCGGCTTTAGGGGTGATCGTAAATAATCCAATATTTGGGTCAAGCCCTTTAAATGTTGTGATTTTTGTGTCAGGATTATCAGACTCCACAATATAGCCTTCCCACTCAGAAGGAACTGTTCCATTGGATTGTAGCCTTACCGCAACTTTTGTAGTAATTCCATCGATAAAACTACCGCTTTCTGGATATGCTGAAGCAGCCCAGGAAGTTGGATTGGCTATTAATTTCTCAGGAGACGAAGGATTGTAAACAACAATAGGCTTTATAAGTTGGAAATCCTCATTAAAATTGGCCATCCAGCTGGTATAAGCCCTGATATAGTAAACATCCTCTTTTAAAGAACTTGCAAGAGAAATGTTACCACTTCCTTCTCCGTTAATTAATGGAATTAATTTTTTGCTGATCTGATTTTTATTACTGTCATACAGCTCTACAAAAAGGGTAGTGGAAATAGTAGAGGTAGTATAGCCATCAAATACAAAAGACTTAAACCACAGGTTTTCCCCTGCTGTATAACTGCTTTTGTCCAGTAATAGATGTATTTTTTCCTGAGGATATTTTTGTTCAAATGTTTTAAGAGCTTCTTCAGCCTTGGTTTGTGCATGAAGGCAATAGATGGCGCTTATTGCTAAGAGTGTTATTAGTTTTTTTGACATATTCCATTAAAATTTGCGTTTTTCCTACAAAGCGCCAAAATTACATTTTTATTATGATCTGGAATAATGAAAATTATAAAACAATAAAGCTAAGACTTAAGTAAATGCTAAAAGTGTATTTTACAGTTCTTTGTATTGAAAAATTTAATAATTTTATACATTTACATCAAGAAAACTGAGAATTATAAATTTACACCATCAATAAAAAAACAAAAAAAGTCATTTCTTGATATATGTTAAGATGATGCAAAGCAGGTTTTTCTATTTTTGTACCCGAAAACAACAAAATTTCAATAAACTTTTTAAAACAGTTCAATATGAAAAAAATTAGCGTAATTGCATTAGTAGGAGTAGGATTGCTTTTGGCATCATGTGATAAAGGAAAAACGGCAGAAACTGCAGCTACCGCTCAGGAACAAACCGTAGCAGAAAGCAAAGGTGAAACACTGGCAGTAGATACAGTAGGTTCAGTAGTAAACTGGAAAGCTTTCCACAAAGGAGGTATGGCTCCACGTTGGGGAACTCTTACCGTAAAGTCTGGAGATCTTAGCATTGATGGAGGACAAGTTGCAGCTGGAAACTTTGTAATCGATATGAATTCTATCAAAGTAGATCCGGCTTCAGTAACAGAAAAAGATAAAAAACCGGCAGATCTTGAGGCGCACCTTAAAAATCCTGATTTCTTTGATGTAGCGAAAAACCCTACTTCAGATTTCAAAATTACAAGTGTTACAGATTTGAAAGAAGCACCAAAAGATGCTGTAGCAGGAGCTAATAAAACAGTAAGCGGAAACCTTACATTATCAGGAAAAACAATGAATGTTACTTTCCCTGCTAAAGTAGACGTTGCTGAAAACTCAGCAGCTATTCAGGCTAAATTTACTGTAAACAGAGCAGATTGGGGACTTAAATTCGGTACTTCTGAAGCAGATCCTGCAGAATGGATGATCAGCAAAGATATCGAGATTGCTATCGATGTAAAAGCTAAAAAATAAGTTATTTAAATCTTAATAACTACTGAGCTGCCTTCATGAGGGCAGCTTTTTTATTTAATCCAAAAGAAATTAATTCAAAATCTTTGAATGCTGAATTCTCTCACAGTATTCACTCCCAAGATACAAAGGGTTGCCGTGTTTCTCAGACCAAAATCCATCCAGCACATCCTTATTCAGGCAGCGGTATACCGCAACTCCTTTATAAATTGTATGATCTTCACCTTCATAGTTGAAATTGATCACTAAAATTTGATCTTTATAGAATCCTGTTCCGTTTTGCTGATGTTCACCAATCATCCACTGAGCAATAATGCGGTTATTTTCATCAACAGATAAGGTTAATATACCATGATAAGTTGGCAGAGAAGATTCCTCCTGGTTACTCCCTTCAATAGAGTAACTTCCCACCAGATCGTGTACTGTCATTGATTTATTTTTAAAAGAGCAAATTTAAAACATTAAGATCATATTAAATAATCTTCATTGTAAGCTTAAAAAAATCAGAATGATTAATCTTAACTATACTTCTTAAATACATTCTTAACGGTTTAAAAATATTGAACATTTTAATAAGTTTAATTATCTTCTATAAATTAAGCTCTATTTTTGCGGCAAATTAAATGAAGAATGATTCCTTTTCTGTTGATAATAAACGTGCTTGCATTAGGTGCTTTTGGTTTTGATAAATGGCAGGCCAAAAAGCATCAATGGCGAATTTCCGAAAATACCCTTTTAGGAATTTCTCTGTTGGGTGGATTTATAGGAGCCACTGCCGGAATGATTCTCTTCAATCATAAAGTTTCCAAAAAATCTTTTCTCATGAAATTTGTATTGGTTGTGCTGATAGACCTGGTTTTGTTTTACAGATTGTTAAGACATTGATAGTGAATGTTAAATATTTTAATAACATACTTTGTTATTGTATTTTTTTTTATTTTTATCAGGCTAATAACAAATAAACAAAACAACATGAGAAATCTTAGAAAAATTTCCAGAACTGAGATGAAATTAGTTCAGGGAGGAATTGCAAAAGGAATGGTAAGATGTAAAGATGCTGATACATGTATAGTGAAATGGGGGTGGGGAACCGGATTCTCCAGCAATTGCGGTGAATTCGACATTATATGTGGAGAACCGCCTGCAGTAGATCCATGCGAAGTACAGATCTGCATATAGATAGTTTAAAGAGTGTTTTTTGAACACTCTTTTTTTATGATCCTGGCAATAAGTATTTTAAACAAAATATTAAATATTTGTATAACTAAATATTTTTTCATTAAAATTCACTACTTTTGCACCCGTAAAAATCTTTTATGCAAAACATTAGAAATATTGCGATTATCGCACACGTTGACCACGGAAAGACGACTTTGGTTGATAAGATCATTCACGCTACCAACATTTTCAGAGAAAATCAGGAGAGTGGGGAGTTAATTATGGATAACAACGATCTTGAAAGAGAAAGAGGGATCACCATCTTATCCAAGAATATTTCTGTTACTTATAAAGACACAAAAATTAACGTAATTGATACTCCCGGTCACGCCGATTTTGGTGGAGAAGTAGAAAGAGTATTGAAAATGGCTGATGGGGTTATTTTGTTGGTGGATGCGTTCGAAGGACCAATGCCACAAACAAGATTCGTACTACAGAAAGCATTGGAATTAGGATTGAGACCATTAGTGGTGATCAATAAAGTAGATAAACCAAACTGTCGTCCGGACGAAGTTCATGATAAAGTATTCGACTTGTTCTTCAACCTTGAGGCTACAGAAGAGCAATTGGATTTCCCTACATTCTATGGATCTTCAAAACAAGGTTGGTTCAACACTTCATTAGAGCAGACTGAAGATATTTTACCATTATTGGATGGTATTTTACAATATGTTCCAGAACCGAAAGTTACAGAAGGAAATCTTCAGATGCAGATTACTTCTCTTGACTTCTCTTCTTTCTTAGGAAGAATTGCAATCGGGAAAGTAACAAGAGGTGAGATCAAAGAATCTCAGTGGATTGGTCTTGCTCAGGCAGAAGGTAAAATTATAAAAGGAAAAGTAAAAGAACTTTACGTTTTCGAAGGATTAGGAAAGAAAAAAGTAACTGAAGTAAAAGCTGGAGATATCTGTGCTGTAGTAGGTTTCGATGCTTTCCAGATCGGTGATTCTTTCGTAGATCTTGAAAATCCTGAACCATTGGAAAGAACGGCAATTGATGAGCCTACGCTAAACATGACGTTCTCTATCAACAACTCACCTTTCTTCGGTAAAGACGGTAAATATGTTACTTCTAACCACCTGAAAGAAAGATTAACAAAAGAATTAGAGAAAAACCTTGCATTAAGAGTTCAGCAGACTGACGATGCCAATACATTCCTTGTATTCGGTAGAGGTATTCTTCACTTATCTGTTTTGATTGAAACAATGAGAAGAGAAGGGTATGAAATGACAATCGGTCAGCCGCAGGTTATCTTCAAAGAAATTGACGGTGAAAAATGTGAGCCTTATGAATCTTTGGTTGTTGACGTTCCTGAAGAATTTGCTTCAAGAGTAATCGACTTGGCTACTCAGAGAAAAGGTGACCTTCACATTATGGAAACTAAAGGTGAAATGCAGCACATGGAGTTCGAAATTCCTTCAAGAGGTTTAATCGGACTACGTTCTCAAATGTTAACAGCTACTGCTGGTGAAGCTATTATGGCACACCGTTTCACAGAATATAAGCCTTTCAAAGGAACTATCCCTGGAAGAAACAATGGTGTTTTGATCAGCAAAACTACAGGTCCTGCTACAGAATATTCTATTGCTAAATTACAGGATAGAGGTAAGTTCTTTGTTGATCCGGGTGAAGAAATCTACACAGGAATGATCATTGGTGAACAAAACAAACCAGGAGACTTGGTAGTAAACATCGTAGAAGCAAAACAGTTGAACAACATGAGAGCTTCAGGAAAAGATAAAGATACAGGTGTTGCTCCAAAAATCTTATTCTCTCTTGAAGAGTGTATGGAATACATCCAGGGTGATGAAGCGATCGAGGTAACTCCAAATTTCATCCGTATGAGAAAGAAAATCCTTTCTGAAGAAGAAAGAAAAAGAGTTGAAAGAGGAGCGAAAGCATAATCTCAAATTCTTAAAATATAATAAAGCCTCGATTTTCGGGGCTTTTTTTCTATGCCAACCCATTAAAATGCTTATTTTGGCATAATAATCTCTAAGAATAAAAATAAATTTTAATGTAGTTTTGTGACTATGAGAATGAATAAATTAAAACTTATCGTTTTATTGGGCTTCTTTGCTTCTTACACCACCTCATGTTCTGTACAGAATAATGTTGTAAAAACACCTTCCACAAAGAACCCGACAAAACCCACCAACAATACAACTCCACCAAAAGTACCTGTCGTAACAACAAAACCAACTACAGGAACTACTGCCTCAACTGATGAAAATTTCATAACCAACCTTCCGGAAATCAAAAGAGAGTTTCGTGGTGCATGGATTGCGAGTGTAGCCAATATCAACTGGCCTTCAAGAAATGACCTTACGGTGGATCAACAAAAAGCAGAAGCAATCAGCATGCTTGATATGTTGAAAGACAACAATTTCAACGCTGCTATTTTCCAGATCAGACCTTCTGCGGATGCACTTTATACAAGTAACATTGAACCATGGTCTTACTTCCTTACCGGGCAAACTGGAACTGCTCCTTCTCCAAATTATGACCCGCTTCAGTTTTGGATTGAAGAAGCTCATAAAAGAGGCTTAGAACTCCATGTTTGGTTAAATCCTTACCGTGCACACCACACCAACGGCGGTGCTGTGAATAGCCTGTCAATGGCCAATAAGCTGTCTGATATTGTGATAAGATTAAAGAACGGAATGTACTGGTTTGATCCGGCTAATCCGAAAACACAAGGCCACGTATCTAATGTGGTGAAAGATATTGTAAAAAGATACGATATTGATGCTGTTCACTTTGATGACTATTTCTATCCCTATGCTACCTACAATAAAGGAGCAGATTTCCCAGATAATGCAACATGGAATGCTTATGTAAGCAGCGGAGGTACATTATCCAGAGCAGATTGGAGAAGAGATAACGTGAATAAATTTGTAGAAAGAATCTATAAAGAAATTCACGCAGAAAAAAATAATGTAAGATTCGGGATCAGCCCGTTCGGAATATGGAAACCCGGATATCCTGCAGGAATTGTAGGTTCCTCTCAATATGACGAATTATATGCAGATGCAAAACTATGGTTAAATAAAGGCTGGGTAGATTATTTCTCACCACAGCTTTACTGGCCTATTGACTCCAAGGGACAAAGCTTTGAAGCCCTGTTAAGCTGGTGGCAGTCTGAAAATACAATGAACCGTCACTTATGGCCGGGATTGAATACTGTTGAGATTAAAGTCTCAGACCGTCCGACAGAAATCAAAAACCAGATTGCTATTTCCAGAAATATCCTGAAAAATGATGCCGGAGAAATTCACTGGAGTATTGCCGGGCTTACCAAAAACCCGAACATGCTTCCTGCTTTGAAAAGCGGACCATACAGTGAAAAAGCATTGGTTCCGAAATCCCCATGGATCAAAGCTGTACCATTGCGGACTCCTACCTTATTCATTACGGATAATGGGAGCTTTGCACAGACAAACTGGAGTACAAAAAATGCTGCTGATGTCTTCCTATGGACTCTTTTCACACAATACAATGGAGTTTGGCAGACCGAAATCTTAACATTGGATACCCTTTCAAAAGACATTCCTAAATTTAAAGATGGAAAAAAACTGAATGCTGTTGCCATTAAAGCCATCGACAGATTAGGAAATGAAAGTGATTATACAGCCAGAAAAATTAAATAGCATTTTGGACAAAAAGCAAAAAATTATCATTGCGAAACAAAAGGCGAAGCAATCTGAATCATAATTTTAAAAACCAGTTCTCGAAAAAGAGCTGGTTTTTATTTTAGAATAACTATAAATTATCAACTTAAATTATTGAAATACAGATGTGTTTTAAAGCTTGTTTTGAGATTTGGTATAAAATAATAATCTTATCGGAACTGTTTTTGCATGATTCATTCTATAATCACCAAAATATAACATTATGAATACTAAAAGACTTTCCGCAAAAATGGAAAAAGCACTTAGTGACCAGATGAACAAAGAAATTCACGCATCACACATTTTTTTATCGTATGGAATTTGGGCAGATGACAAAGGCTATCAGGGAATTGCCAATTTTCTTTACAGACATTCTCAGGAAGAAAGAAATCACTCCATCAAATTCATGGAATACATTTTAAACCGAGGCGGAAAACCAAAAGTAAACGCTATTCCAGCTCCTCCGGCTGACCCCAAAACACTCACGGCATGTTTTGATGGTGTTTTTAAACATGAAGTGGATAATACAACTGCTATTTACAACATTGTAGATCTTTCTATGGAAGAAAAAGACTGGGCAACCTGGAATTTTATGCAGTGGTTTGTGCAGGAGCAGATTGAGGAAGAAACACTGGCTCAGAATTTAATAGATAAATTGAAAATTGCAGGAGGTGACAGAGCTACTGACGAATCTTTATTTACTTTAGATAAAACTTTACAGGAAGCACCGAATGATGTTCCGCTGGCTCAGAATGCCACGGGAAACAATCCATAAAATATCCGGTGAATACAAACCTTTTGAAAATCTGTCAGAATATTGGCAGATTTTTTTATTATGAAACTCCCTCAAAAATCACTATCTTTGCACACTCGTAATTCAAGGTTCTGAGTTCAATGTTTAAAGTTGAGAATACCTTGGGTTGCTCCTAAACCTTAAACTTTGAATTTTACAATATGAAATGTGGAATCGTAGGCCTGCCGAATGTAGGTAAATCAACACTTTTTAACTGTTTGAGTAATGCAAAAGCTCAATCAGCAAACTATCCTTTCTGTACTATTGAGCCGAACCTTGGAACAGTATCTGTACCGGATCAAAGATTGTTTGAACTGGAGAAAATCGTAAAACCTGAGAGAGTTTTACCAGCTGTAGTTGAGATTGTTGATATTGCAGGTCTTGTAAAAGGAGCCAGCAAAGGAGAAGGATTGGGGAACCAGTTCCTGGCTAATATCCGTGAGTGTGAAGCTATTATTCACGTTTTAAGATGTTTTGACAATGGAAATATCGTTCACGTAGAAGGTTCTGTAGATCCGTTAAGAGATAAAGAAATTATCGATATAGAGCTTCAGCTTAAAGACCTTGAAACCGTAGGAAAAGCAGTTGAGAAAGCTAAAAAATTCATCAAGTCAGGGAAGAAAGAAGATATCCTTACTTATGAAACCCTTCAGAATTTACAGAAATTCTTAGAAGATGGTAAAAATGCAAGAGAATTTGCTGTTGATGATTTTGCGAAATCAGTTATCGGAGAAGTTCAGTTGTTGACCAATAAGCCGGTTCTTTACGTTTGTAATGTAGACGAAAATTCTATCAAGAATGGAAATGACTGGATTGGTAAGATTGAAGAAATGGCTAAGAATGAAGGAGCTGAAGTGGTAGTATTAGCAGCGCAAATTGAAGCAGATATCAATGAACTTGAAACTTTTGAAGAAAGAGAAATTTTTCTTGATGAGTTAGGTCTTACTGAGCCGGGAGTTAACCGTTTGATCAGAAAAGCATATGATCTTTTAAAACTTCAGACCTATTTCACTGCAGGAGTAAAAGAAGTAAGAGCTTGGACTATCGGACAGGGGTGGACAGCTCCACAGGCTGCAGGAGTAATCCACACAGACTTTGAAAAAGGATTTATCCGTGCAGAAGTAATCAAGTATAATGATTATATCACGTACGGTTCTGAAGTAAAGATAAAAGAAGCCGGAAAGCTATCTGTAGAAGGTAAAGAATATATTGTACAGGATGGGGACATCATGCACTTCAGATTCAACGTATAAGAAAATATTAAAGTTCGTTATAATAAAAAGCGCTTCCATGTATTTGGGAGCGCTTTTTGCGTGTACTTACAGCATCTATATTTCTTATTTGAAGTTCGAAACAAATGCTGTTGATAAAAATACTGCTCCCTGAAATCAGAGAACAGTTCTTTTGTTTTATTTTTAAAGCTAGATACCTGTTTCGAATCGGCATTTTGGCTCTATGCAGCTTATGGAGACAATAACACAGTTGCCAACTATATCTGTACATGTTAGATTTGGCTGACCAGTTCGGCACTGCGGTTCATAGCATGATGGATGAATTTGTGTACATATAGTTCCATTCTGTATACTGCATATCTTTACTCCACCTTTAATGGTTTTCAACTCTTTTTTATTGAGTTTCTTCCCATTGTTTAAATGTTGTTTTCTCATTAGTTAAAGTTTTTATGGTTTAGTTTTTTTATAGATTACAATTCAATACCTGGCTGGCATTGTAGCTCTGCACAAGCAAAAGAAAACTTCTTACATGTTAAATCTGGAAGCAGACACATTTCTTTTCCACCAGTAATGACTCTTAATTGTTTTTTGTTCAGTTTTTTTCCGATTTGATTGATTTGATTTTTCATAGGTTTGATTTTTAATGATTTGGTTTTAACGAAAATAATAAAAATAAATGAATTATATCACTATGTTTATATAAAATGAAGAAATATTTTAATAATGTATGGTAAGATTGGTAATTAATTTCAAATTGATATTAATAGGTTATTGAACCTTTCAGCACAATTAAAATGGACTTTTCAACACAGTGATAAAAAGTTTTATTTTGGAAATTTGTCTTACTAATATTGTAGAAAATGGAAAATAAAGAAACCGTTTTGGTAACAGGAGGTTCAGGTTTCATAGCCTGCTATTGCATAATTGCCCTGCTTAACAATGGATATAAAGTAAGAGCTTCACTTCGTTCTTTGGAGAAAAGCGAACTGGTAAAACAAATGTTGAAAGAAGGAGGAATATTGTCTTTTGAAGATTTATCATTTGCAAAAGCGGATTTAGAAGACGAAAAAAGCTGGGAAAAAGCAGCAGATGGCTGTCAATATGTTATTCATACTGCTTCACCCACTCCTCATACCAACGCCAAAACAGAAGATGATTTTGTCATTCCTGCCAAAAACGGAGTGTTGTTTGTATTGAGAGCTGCAAAAAAAGCAGGGGTTAAAAGAGTAGTGCTCACTTCAGCATTTGGAGCGGTAAGCTATGGAACCTGGAAAAATACACCCTATACAGAAGAAGACTGGACCGTACTTAATGACACGGTTGCTCCTTATCAACGCTCTAAAACCATTTCGGAAAAAGCGGCGTGGGATTTTATCCAAAATGAAGGCAATGGGATGGAACTATCTGTAGTGAATCCAACAACGGTAATGGGACCTGTTTTATCGAATGATTATGCCCATTCTATTCAGCTCATAAAACAAATGCTCAATGGAGAAATGAAAGGCTGTCCCAAGCTGATTACAGGATTTGTAGACGTTCGTGATGTTGCAGATCTGCATCTTAAAGCCCTTAGTATGCCTGAAGCAAACGGCCAGCGCTTTATTGCGGTATCAGGAGAAGCACTTTCTATGTTGGAAGTGGCGGCTATTCTCAGAAAGAAATTAGGAAAAGCTGCAGAGAAAGCTCCCACAAAAGAATTACCCAATTGGCTCATTAGGTTGCTCGCTATTTTTAATCCAAAATTGGAAATGATTGTTCCACACTTAGGACTGGTAAAAAGAGCAAGCAGTGAAAAAGCTATAAAACTCTTGGGGTGGAAACCCAGAAAGGCCGACGAAGCTATTTTGGCAGCAGCAGAAAGTTTAATTAAATTTAATCAGATTTAAAAAAATGAAAGTTATTATTACAGGAGCAACAGGACTTGTAGGTGAAGGAGTTTTACTGGTTTGTCTGGAAAATCCGGAAGTAACAGAAGTTGTAAGCATCAGCAGAAAACCAATTAATCATAAGCACAATAAGCTGAAAGAATTGATAGTAAAAGATTTTTCAGAAATCAAAAACTATGCTTCTGAACTGAGCGGATATGATGCTTGCTTGTTTTGTGCAGGAGCAAGTTCTGTAGGCGAAACAGAAGAAACTTTTACCAGAAAAACCTATGATTTTGTTGTTCCGTTTGCAGAAACCTTATCCGAAATAAATTCCTCCATGGTTTTTATCTATGTTTCAGGAAACCGTACTGACAGTACTGAACAAGGGAAAGTAGTGTGGGCAAGAGTAAAAGGACGCACGGAAAACGCTTTGCTTAAACTCCCTTTTAAAGCAGTGTATAATTTTCGTCCCGGATTCATGAGGCCTGTAAAAGAACAGAAGAATGTTCGTTTTATTTACCGTATTTTTGATGCAATATCACCGTTGTGGTACCTTATATTTCCTGATTGGATCTGCAAAATGGAAGAAGTGGGATTAGCAATGATTCACTGCGTTTCCAAAGGTTATCCTAAAGCTGTTCTGGAAGTGAAAGATATTAAAATATCAGCCCGATGAAGACATTTTTAAAAATAGTAAAAAGGACATTAATTGCCGTTCTATCCCTTGCCCTGATTATGATTTTTATAACCTGGTTTTATATGAAAAAACCTCAGTTTGGGGCGTTACCAGAAGGAGAAAGGCTGGAATTGATCAAAAAATCACCCCATTATAAAGAAGGAAAGTTTAGAAATCTGGAAGAAAAACCTACAATTACCAAAGGGTATAGCATGGTAGGAGAAATATGGACATCCCTTACGAAAGAGTTTCCTCATACAGAGCCTCTTGATGTACTTCCATCTATAAAAACGGACCTGAAAGCAATTCCTGCCCACGAAAATTTAATAGTATGGTTCGGGCATTCTTCCTTCTTTTTACAGCTAAACGGAGTGAAAATTTTAGTAGACCCTATTTTTAGTGGAAAAGCATCACCATTGCCTTGGGGAGTAACTGCTTACAAGGGAAGTGATATTTATACAGCAGATGATATACCTGAGATTGATTACATGCTGCTCTCACATGACCATTATGATCATCTTGATTATGAAACTGTAACTGCATTACAGCGAAAAGTAAAATATGTTGTTTGCGGGTTGGGAGCCGGAGCTCATTATGAACGATGGGGATATACTAAGCAGCAGATCATTGAGAAAGACTGGGGTGAAAAAGTACAGGTGAAACCAGATTTTACCATTTTTGCTGAGAGTACTCATCATGACGGAGGGAGAGGTTTTAAAAGCTCACAAGCCCTATGGCTCTCATTTTTCATTCAGGCTCCTGCTATGAATGTATATTACAGCGGAGATGGCGGGTATAGCGATCGTTTTAAAAAGATTGCTGCAAAATATCCTGCAATCGATTGGGCAATCATGGAGTGCGGCCAATACAATAAAGCATGGCAGTCTGTACATGAATTGCCTGAAGAAGTAGCATTGGCAACTACAGAATTAAAAGCGAAAAATATGCTGCCTGTTCATCATTCCAAATTTACCCTGGCAAGACACCCGTGGAATGAACCTTTAGAACGTATTTCTGCACTGTCACAAAGAAAACAGTATCGTCTTGCCACTCCTATGATTGGTGAAAAGGTAAGGCTGGATGAAAGTACACAGTTGTTTAAACAATGGTGGAAAACTATAAAATGATGAACAATGAAAATAACTGAGATAAAATCCTGTTTCGTAGGTCCTGTAGTTTCACCGGAACAATTTATAGCTGAACATTTCTTTTTGTTTCTGGCCAAAGGAACAATGAACGGATATGACGGTAATAAACATTATGTTTTAAAACCTGGTGACAGCTGTATTGTACGCAAAAACCGCCTGGCTCGTTATAACAAACAGAAAGACAATAACGAATTTGAAAAAGTTATTTTTATGTTTGATGAACAGTTTTTGATGAACTTTCATAAAAAACACAGTCTCTCTTTTCAGAATCACGAGTCCAAAAATGCTTTTATTCCCATTAAAAAAGATCCGCTGATCAATAGTTTTCTGCTTTCACTGGAACCTTATTATACAGAATCTGGGCAAATAAATAATGCATTTTCAGACTTAAAAAGAGAAGAATTATTGCTCATTCTGTTACAGCTGCATCCCGAATTATCAGACGTTTTGTTTGACTTTGCTATTCCCGGACGGCTGGATCTGGAAGAATTTATGCAGAAAAACTATAAATTTAATGTTAATCTGGAACGTTTTGCATTCCTTACCGGACGTAGTTTGTCTGCTTTTAAAAGAGATTTTAAAAAAATATTCAACGAAACACCCAACCGCTGGCTGGTCAAAAGGCGTTTACAGGAAGCCAGATTTCTGATCGAAGAAAAAAAACAGAGGCCTTCAGATATTTACATTGATTTAGGATTTGAGGATTTATCCCATTTTTCATTTGCTTTTAAGAAAGAGTTTGGAATTCTGGCGAGCAATCTGTAACCTATTTAAAGCAAGCTATTTCATAAGTTCGTATATTTGAATTTTACAAATCATCTGCAATGGAAAAAGTAGCACATACCTCACTGGAAGATTTCTATAAAGAGATGGCTGCCAAACTGGGAAAAGACCTCGAAAGTATTTTTCCAAAAGGACTTCATAAAGATATCGGACACTTTAATGTTTTTGATATAAAGCAGACCATTGAAAGAGTGAGAACTACTTCAGAAATGCCTTATAACAGGAGGAAATACTACAAAATAAGCCTTATAAGAGGGAAAAACAGGGCGGAATATGCAGATAAAATCATTACCGTTGAAAAAAATGCTTTATTGTTTGCTACCCCAAAAGTTCCTTATCACTGGGTGCCGGAAGATCCTGATCAGTCGGGAAGTTTCTGTGTGTTTACAGAAGATTTTTTTATCAAGGCGCAATCCCGGTTTTCATTAGAAGATCTGCCCATTTTTCAGCCGGGTAATATTCCTGTGTTTGAAATTGAGGATGAACTGGCAGATGAAATAGAAATTCTTTTTGCAAAAATAAAAAAGGAAATAGTTTCAGATTATATTTTCAAATATGACCTGATTAGAAATTATGTACTGGAATTGATTCATTATGGACAGAAATTGCAGCCTGCCGCAAAACTTTCAGCCTCCAATGATGCCTCGCTAAGAGTAGTGTCATTGTTTATTGAACTCCTTGAAAGACAGTTTCCAATTGAGTCCTCAGATCAGAGATTACAGCTGAAAACAGCAAAAGATTATGCCGACAGATTAGCAGTTCATGTCAATTATTTGAATAAAAAATTAAAGGAGAGTACCGGAAAAACAACAACTGAATTTATTTCTGACCGTATTATCCAGGAAGCTAAGATTCTCTTAAGACAGACCAAATGGAACGTTTCGGAAGTTTCTTATGCACTGGGTTTTGAAGAAATAGCCCATTTTTCCAACTTTTTTAAAAGAAAGACTTCATTTACTCCCATGGAATTTCGCTCGTGATTTGAATTTTGCAAATTTCAGATTGATTCAAGCAAACACGCCAATGTGAAAATATCCCAACTTTGTACCATCAAAATAATCAAAATACAATGAACACAAAAACAAATATCGCACTGGTAACCGGAGGAAGCCGTGGATTGGGAAAAAACTCAGCGCTTAAAATAGCTCAAAAAGGATTGGATGTCATCATTACTTATAGAAGCAACAAAGAAGAGGCAGATGCTGTAGTAAATGAGATCAAATCAATAGGAAGGAATGCCGTGGCTTTCCAGCTGGATACAAAAAATTTAAAAAGTTTTGATGCTTTTGTAAAAGAAGTGACAGATCATTTACAGCAAAATACTGGAAGCACTCACATTGATTATCTTATCAATAATGCAGGAACAGCTTTGTATTCACCGATTATGGAAGTCACGGAAGAACAGCTGGATGATATGGTAGATATTCACTTTAAAGGAGTATTTTTCCTGACTCAAAAACTATTGCCATTCATCAATGATGGAGGTGGAATTGTCAATGTATCTTCAGGATTGGCAAGGTTTGCTACGCCTGGATCCTCTGTTTACGGATCAATCAAAGCCGGAGTAGAAATGCTTACTAAATATATGGCTAAAGAATTAGGTTCAAGAAAGATTAAAGCCAATGTGGTAGCTCCGGGAGCTATTGAAACAGATTTCGGTGGCGGAAGAGTGAGAGATAATGAAGAGATCAATGCCATGGTAGCGGGTGCTACAGCTCTTGGAAGAGTAGGGCTTCCTGATGATATCGGTGGAGTAGTTGCTTTCCTGTGTACAGAAGATGCAAGATGGATCAACGGACAAAGAATTGAAGTTTCAGGGGGAATGTTTTTATAATATTTAATCCTGGACAAATCGTTATAACTAAAATAATCGTGGCGGCTCAGAATGAGCCGCCACGATTATTTATCTTTCTGCTTACCAACAAAATTAAATTTTTGATAAGTTTTCAATCGCTCTTTCCAAAGTTTCCTGTTTCTTGGCAAAGCATAATCTGATCACATTTTCATTCAGTTTATTGTTATAAAATGAAGAGAAAGGAACACTGGCCACTTTATGATTAATAGTAAGTTCAGAAGCGAAATCAAAATCATTTTTATCTGATATTTGATCATATTTTACAGCCTGAAAATAAGTTCCTTCACAATCCAGCAGTTCAAAAGATGTTCCTGCCAGCCCTTTTCTCAGAAAATCTCTTTTTTCCTGAAAAAACTGGTTCAGGTAGGTGTAATGATCTTCATTTTTCATGTATTCTGCTAATGCAAGCTGAATAGGTGTGTTTACACAGAACACATTGAACTGATGTACTTTCCTGAATTCATCAGTTAAGCTTTTAGGAGCAGCACAATATCCCACTTTCCAACCGGTAACATGGAAGAGCTTTCCGAAAGAGGCAACAAGCAGACTTCTTTCTTTCAATTCAGGATATTTGCAGATGCTTAAATGCTGTTTTCCATCAAAAACAATATTCTCATATACTTCATCACTTAAAATAAGGATGGAAGTCCCTTTTACCAGTTGAATAAGCTCTTGTATATCCTTTTCTTTCAGGATTTTTCCTGAAGGATTATTGGGGTTATTAAGGATGATCATTCTGGTTTTGTCAATCACCATATTTTTTACAGCTGTCCAGTCGATTTCATAATCCGGAGCTTTCATTTCAAAACGTTTTACAATACCTCCGAAAAGTTCTACAGTAGGCTCATAGCAGTCATATGCAGGTTCAAAAATAATCACTTCATCGTCTTTCTTGATAAAAGAGGCGATAGCGGTGAAAATAGCCTGAGTTCCGCCTGCTGTAACTGTTATTTCAGCGTCAGGATGGTAGACTGCCTGATGGCTGTTCTCTATTTTTCGGGCAATTTCTTCCTTCAGACCAATCATTCCTCCGAGTGGAGCGTACTGGTTAAATCCTTTTTTAATAAAATGATCTACGTGGTTTAATAATTCTGGATCCGGCATAAAGTCTGGAAATCCCTGAGACAGATTGATGGCTTCATTTTCATTGGCAAGTTGAGTCATCTGGCTGAAAATAGTAGTTCCTACATTGGAAAGTTTAGACAAAGGAAGTTGTATCATAAAAAAGTTTTGTTGATCGAAATTAATGAAATATTTAAAAACGGTTTGAACTTAAAGAAATAAAATTAAATAAAACATAGATTTAAATCTGAAATTGAGAAATTTAATAGCTTGAATATTAGATTTCACGATGAAAATGATTGTAAACATGTGTCGTATTTTCTTACCTGTACGTCCTTTTCACAAGCTTATTGTTACTAGTATACTCAAAAATATCGTGGATAAACAGGAAAATATAAAATAAAATACTTATTGGTGTGTGAAAAGCAGGATTTTTACAATATGTTATATATTAACGAAAATTTTAGGATTTAGAATAAACTCTGATTGTTTTTGTGCTGTGACAAATTTAATTGACTTAAAATTCTATTAGTACTCTCCTGACTGAACGAGAAAAGTTAGAAAAAAATGATTTTTAAAATTCGGATAATTTTAGACAATTTTGTACTTTTGTATGTTTGCTGAAATCTATATGTCACAAGAAATAAATCCAACCTACTCCGAAGATAATATCAGAACCCTCGATTGGCAGGAACATATCCGTCTGCGACCCGGCATGTACATCGGGAAGCTCGGTGACGGTTCTTCTGCTGATGATGGTATTTATATCCTGCTTAAAGAAATCCTAGACAACTCTATTGATGAGTTCAGGATGCGATCGGGGAAAAGAATCGAAATAAAACTGGACGACGGAAAAGTTACCATCCGTGACTTTGGACGTGGAATTCCTCTCGGGAAAGTTGTAGACGCTGTATCCAAAATGAATACCGGTGGTAAATACGACAGTAAAGCGTTTAAAAAATCTGTAGGATTGAACGGGGTTGGTACCAAAGCGGTAAATGCTCTTTCGGATTACTTCCGGGTGCGTTCTTTCCGTGACGGAAAAATGAAAGTTGCCGAATTTTCCCGTGGAATGATCACAGAAAACCTTGAGGAAAAAGATACTTCGGACAGAAATGGGACTGAGATATCTTTTATCCCAGATGGAGAAATATTCCTGCATTTCAAATACAGAAAAGAGTATATCGAGAGAATGCTCCGTAATTATGCCTATCTGAATCCAGGATTAAAAATTCTTTTCAACGGAGAAACCTATTTTTCTGAAAATGGTCTTAAAGACTTGTTGGAAGAAGAACTGGAAAGTGATATTCTTTATCCGATTGTTCATTTGAAAGATGAGGATATTGAACTGGCTATTACCCATTCTGATAAATCACAAACAGAAACCTATTTCTCATTCGTTAACGGACAGAATACAACCCAGGGTGGAACACACCTTAATGCATTCCGTGAAGCGTATGTGAAAACCATCCGTGAATTTTTCAATAAGAGTTTTGATGCATCAGACATTAGAAAATCTATCATTGCTGCAATCTCGATCAATGTAGAAGAGCCTGTTTTCGAATCTCAGACTAAAACAAAGTTAGGATCAAATGATATGGGGCCGAAAGGACCTACTGTAAGAACATTTATCATTGATTTTCTTAAAAACAAACTGGATAACTTCTTACATAAGAATCCGGAAATAGCTGAAGCAATCCAAAGAAAAATATTGATTTCCGAACGAGAAAGAAAAGAACTTTCCGGAATCCAGAAACTGGCAAGAGAGAGAGCCAAAAAAGTTTCTCTTCACAACAAAAAGCTTCGTGACTGCAGACAGCACTACAATGATCAGAAAGCGGAGAGAAAAGGAGATTCTCAGATCTTCATCACCGAGGGAGATTCTGCATCAGGATCTATCACAAAATCCAGGGATGTAGAAACTCAGGCTGTATTTTCACTGAAAGGTAAACCCCTGAACTGCTATGGTCTTACTAAGAAAGTAGTATACGAAAATGAAGAATTTAACCTTCTTCAGGCCGCTTTAAATATTGAAGAAAGCCTGGAAGACTTGAGATACAATCAGGTGATTATTGCTACCGATGCCGATGTAGATGGGATGCACATCCGTCTCCTTATGATTACTTTCTTCCTGCAGTTCTTCCCGGATCTGATTAAAAACGGACACCTTTATATTCTTCAGACCCCTTTATTCAGGGTGAGAAATAAGAAGGAAACAAGATACTGTTATTCAGAAGCCGAAAGAGTAAAAGCATTAAATGATCTGGGGAAAAGCCCTGAAATAACACGATTTAAGGGATTAGGAGAGATTTCTCCTGACGAATTTAAACATTTCATCGGGAAAGACATCCGATTGGAGCCTGTAGTGATAGGAAAAGATCAGACCATTGACCAGCTTTTGGAGTTTTATATGGGAAAGAACACTCCGGACAGACAGGTATTTATTCTTGAAAATCTTGTGGTAGAAGATGATACTGATATTGATAAAAAACAATTACTGGATGAAGTAGATAATTAAAAAGATCAACTTAAAAAACAGCTCGTTAAAAGCAATGCAAAGACTGAAAAAAAACACACACATTTTGGATGAGGTATAAAAAATTAAGCAAAATTACACCCAAAAAATCAAAATGAGATTAAGCAACCGTAATAAAGTATCAATTTATAACTCTTTAAGTACTTTACTTTTAATGATGACCATGTTTGGAATCATCATATTTATAGCCAATGAATATAGATTTAATGCACTAGGTAAAGAAAGTTATTTATTGATTATTGTTCCTGTTCTGCTGCTGATTATCTTTTATATCAGCGGAAGGCAGATTTTTGAATATGACAGCGATGGAGAAGCTTTGAATTTTAAAAACAGGAATATTATTCCCTTTTTAGACAAGCCTCTTCACGATGAGTTTCCAAAATACAAACTGATAAAATATGATGTGGTAAGTATTCTCTTTTTCAAAAGACTATACATTACCGTTTCCAGTAAGAATAATGGTTCTACAATACTTAAGTACCAGATTTCTTATCTGACCCAGAAAGAAGTAAACGATTTGAAACTCTCGCTGAACAAAGTAGTGAAAACTAATAAAGAGAAAAAAGATTAAAAACAAATGACGACAGAAGAACATTCGCATGAAGGTGAAAGCTTAAAGAAAGTTTCCGGTCTATACAAAGACTGGTTTCTGGATTATGCTTCCTATGTAATTTTGGATAGAGCTATCCCTTCGGTGTATGATGGTTTAAAACCTGTTCAGCGAAGAATCATGCACTCTATGCGTGAGCTGGAAGACGGCCGTTATAATAAAGTGGCCAATATTGTGGGGAATACGATGAAATATCACCCGCACGGAGATGCTTCCATTACAGATGCTATGGTACAGGTGGGGCAGAAAGAACTGTTGATAGATACTCAGGGGAACTGGGGAAATATCTATACAGGAGACTCTGCGGCGGCGGCAAGATATATTGAAGCAAGACTTACTCCTTTTGCTCTGGAAGTGGTTTTTAATCCTAAAACTACAGAATGGACCAAGTCTTATGATGGAAGAAATAATGAACCTATTGATTTACCTGTAAAGTTTCCTTTGCTTCTTGCACAGGGAGTAGAAGGTATTGGAGTAGGACTTTCTACAAAAATACTTCCGCATAACTTCAATGAGCTTATTAATGCGTCTGTAGCCTATTTGAAAGGAAAGAAATTTGAACTGTATCCGGACTTTTTAACAGCCGGTTATCTTGATGTTTCTGAATATAATGACGGTCACAGAGGAGGAAAAGTAAGAGCAAGGGCAAGAATTACCCAGACGGATAAACATACGTTGGTGATTTCTGAACTTCCTTACTCAAAAACTACAACCGACCTCATTGACTCTATTTTAAAAGCCAATGAGAAAGGGAAAATCAAAATCAAAAAAATTGAGGATAATACTTCAGATAAAGTAGAAATTCTGATTCATATTCATAATGATGTATCTCCTGATAAGACGATAGATGCTTTGTATGCATTCACAGACTGTCAGGTAACTATTTCTCCGAATGCCTGTGTCATCGTAGGAGACAAACCTATGTTTATGAATGTTTCCGATATTCTGAAAATGAATACGGATCATACCGTGTCATTATTGAAGAAGGAACTTGAAATTGAACTTCATGAGCTTCAGGAAAGCTGGCATTTTTCTTCATTGGAAAGAATTTTCATCGAGAATAGAATCTATCACGATATCGAAGAGGTGAAAACCTGGGAAGATGTAATAAAGACCATTGATGCCGGATTAAAGCCTCATACAAAACATCTTTTAAGAGCTGTTACTGAAGAGGATATTCTAAAACTGACCGAGATCAGAATCAAGAGAATTTCAAGATTCGATTTAGATAAATTTAAAGAAAATATTGCATCTCTGGAAGGTAAGATAGAACAGGTAAAATACCACCTGGCTAATCTGATTGCTTATGCTATTGATTATTATTTAAATATTCAGAAAAAATATGGTAAAGACAAACAGAGAAAAACAGAACTTAGAATCTTTGATACCATTGATGCTACAAAAGTAGCAGTAGCCAACGAAAAATTCTATGCCAATTTTGAAGAAGGTTTCATCGGAACATCTCTGAGAAAAGACCAATATCTGTTTGATTGTTCTGACATTGATGATATCATCATTTTCAGAAAAGACGGAAGTATGAAAGTGGTAAAAGTAGAAGCTAAAACATTTGTCGGAAAAGATATTCTGCATGTTGCCATCTGGAAAAAAAACGATAAGAGAACAGTATATAACATGATCTATCGTGAAGGCAGAGAAGGACCATATTACATGAAACGGTTCTCTGTAACCGGAGTTACCAGAAATACAGATTATCCGCTCGCTTCAGATAAAAAAGGCTCAGAAACGCTTTATTTTTCAGCAAATCCTAATGGAGAAGCAGAAACAGTAACAGTATTGTTAAAGCCCAATCCAAGAATCAGAAAGAACAAAATGGAGATTAATTTTTCCGATCTTGCGATCAAAGGACGTGATTCCAAAGGAAACCTGGTGACAAAATATGCGGTAAAGAAAGTAGATATGAAGGAAGAGGGAGTTTCTACTCTGGCACCTAGAAAAATCTGGTTTGATGATACTGTAAGGAGACTGAATGCAGATGTAAGAGGAACATTTCTCGGAAGTTTCAAAGGGGATGATAAAATTCTAACAATCAATACCAATGGTGAAGTAAAACTGGTTTCTTTTGACCTTGGCAACCGTTTTGATGATGAATATCTGGTTCTGGAAAAGTGGAGACCTGCACAACCGATTACCTGTATCTATTATGACGGAGAAAAAGACATTTACTTTATCAAGAGATTCTTACTGGAAAATACGGTGAATGTACAGACCTTCATGCCTTCTGAACACCCGAAATCATTCATTGAGAACGTAATTGTAGCCAATGATGTAACAGCAGAAATCATTTTTGCGAAAGATAAAGGAAAAGAACGTGAGCCGGAAACGATAAACATTGATGAATTTATTGCCGTAAAAGGGATAAAAGCAATCGGGAATCAGTTTACAAAGTTCAAAGTAAAAGCAATTAATATTACGATTCCTGAACCTATAGAAGAACCTGAAGTATACGAAGATCCGGAACCAAGCGGAGATATGGATGAAGACGGAGGAATTATCGGAGATCTGTTTCAGGAGGATGGGAATAATGAAAATGAATAGACTTTAGAATAGAATGTCTGCTCAGGTATAACATAAAAAAATACGATGGATACAGTTGTTTTAATTATCATTGCAGTCACATGTATTTTCAGTTACATGGGATTCAATAATATAGCTTTGTTTGAAAAATATAAATTCAATGTAGGGGCTATTGCGAATCGTAAAGAATATATAAGGCTTATCAGTTCTGCATTTTTGCATGCAGACTTTATGCACTTATTTTTTAATATGCTTTCTCTGTACTTTTTCCAGGGAGTTGTTGTGAGTTTCTTTGGTGAAATAGGATTTGTAATTCTTTATTTTGGATCTATGATTCTTGGGAATTTATTCAGTTTGATGATTTATAAAAATCAACCGTGGTATTCAGCTATTGGAGCGTCAGGAGCTGTTTCGGGAATCATTTTTGCTTCCATAGCTATGGCACCCAATGAGATTAGTGTAAACTTCTTACCAGGATGGTTATTTGGAACATTATATTTCGGATATTCTGTTTATATGATGCTGAATCCAAAGCAATGGGACAATCTGGGACATGCTGCCCACCTTGGAGGTGCCTTTTTCGGGCTGGTTTACTCCATTGTAATGCATCCGCAGCTGGCCATGAGCAATATTCTTTTCTTAGGAATCATGTCGCTTCCGCTAATTTATTTAGGATATGAAATTTTTGTAAGGAAGCGAATAGGATAAAAAGACTATTTTTAATCAAAATATCAAAACCAATGAACACATCAGAGTTAAACAGTTTCATCGTGATACTTATCTATGGTTCATTGGTTTTGCTTTCTCTGCTGAAGCTGGCCAATCCTTTACAAGTAAACCATAAAGCCAATTTCTGGTTCGGGATCTTTCTGTTTCTATGGTCTACTTTTTGGCTGGATGAAGTTCTGTTTCTTATTACGGGTTCCACCATTGAGTTTCATTCTCTGTTTTGGGTCAGGTTCATTCAGTTTTTTACACCCATTGTTTTTTACTTCAGTGTATTGTTCTATACCAACCCCTCTTTTACCTTTAAAATTACTGATCTCAAGTTTTTAATACTTCCCACAGCTTTTCTGGTTTGTCTTATATTGATCAAATTGGGATATGCAAAACCATTTGACTATCTGAGTGTTATTCTCATTCTGATTCAGGCACTTTTCTATACTGGCCTTTCTTATATTACCATCAGAAAGCACCAGCGGAAGATCCAGCAGTTTTCCTCCAATACGGAAGGAATAAATCTGAACTGGCTGGAGTATATTATACTGGTACTTCTTATGGTGAATATCATCTATGTGATTTATAATCTGTTTTATGATCCAAAATCACTGAACTTCTTTATCAATGCCGTTTTTTTATCCGTTATTTATTGGGTGGGATATTATTCTTTGAAACAAAATGAAATTTACCCTTTAGAAGAAAAACAAAGACAGGAACTAATCTCAATTGAGGAAGATTCCGATCCGGAAGAAGTAAAGAGAAAACTGATTTCAGATGAAGAATTAGTAAAGATTAAGACCTCACTGGAAAGTATTATGGAAGTGCAAAAACCCTACCTTGACAGTGAACTTAACCTGATCAGGCTGGCTGAAATGTTATCCGTTTCAACGCATCATCTTTCCTATGTGATCAATACAGGCTTTAGAAAAAATTTCTTCCAATACGTAAATGAGTACAGAGTAGATTATGCCAAAAAACTTTTGAAAGAACCAAACAGTAAACTATCTATTCTCGGAATTGCTTACGAGTCCGGATTCAATTCGAAAACTTCTTTCAATACCACTTTTAAAAAAGTGACCGGACAAACCCCTTCTGAGTTTAAAAAATAAGTTCCGGTTTATAAGGTTTTACTTGTTCATGGTTTTAAATAATTGATTTTTAAAACCTTATGTGTTTATTAGTTTTCGTTTGGAAATCAGTTCGTTCAGATAATCCGGAACATTTAAACCTGCTTTTCGAGATAGCTTTGTACCATAAATGTAAACTTATGGACACCAAAGAATCATATGCTGTGGTCACGGGAGCAAGTCAGGGGCTCGGTAAATCATTCGCTGAAAATCTGGCCAGGAAAAAGATCAATGTTATTCTTGTAAGCCTTCCGGATCAGAACCTCAAAGAATTTTCTGAGGATTTAAAGAAGTTGTATGATGTAAAAGTTCATTACTATGAAACAGATCTCTCTGTTCATGAAAATGTAATGAAGCTTACAGAATGGCTCAACCGTTCTTTTGATATTCATATTCTGATCAATAATGCAGGGCTTGGCGGAACTAAAAAATTCACTGAAGCTTCTTCTGATTATATCAACACTATTTTACAGGTGAATGTAACAGCCACTTCACTGATTACCCATCAGCTGCTTCCCAATCTTCTCAAACAACCTAAAGCCTATATTTTGAACGTTTCAAGCATGGCTGCCTTTTCTCCCATTGGCTTTAAAACGGTGTATCCCGCTTCCAAAAGCTTTATCCATTCATTTTCAAGAGGACTTCATGAAGAACTGAAAGACACCAACGTCTTTGTAAGTGTTGTGAATCCTGGAGCAATGAAAACCAATAGGGATGTATCTGAAAGAATAGAAAAGCAAGGTTTTATGGGGAGATTAACCCTTTTAAATCCTGATAAAGTAGCTTCCTACTGTATTCGCCAATTGTTTAAAAAAGATTCCGTAATTATGGTGAACCCAATCAGTTGGCTGGTGATGAAAATTTTGCCCATATGGATAAAGCTTCCATTGATGACCCAGGCAATAAAAAGAGAGATCGAAGCATGAAAAAAGTGTGTGTAACAGGAGCGACAGGGCTTCTTGGAACTAATGTTATCATTAAATTATTACAAAATGGTTATTCTGTTATTGCTCTGGTGCGCAAGAAAAGCAGCTGGCTGGGTGAAGAAAACGAAAATCTGAAACTGATGGAAGTGGATCTGTCATCCGATATTTCAACACTTCTTACTGATATAGACTGTATTATTCATATTGCGGCAGAAACACGCCAAAATCTCATCGGTTATGATGAATATAAAAAAGTGAATTACGCTACCGTTGTGAACCTGTTTACCTATGCAGAGCTGATGGGTGTAAAAAAGTTTTTGTTTGTGAGTACAGCAAATACCCTGGGATTTGGAAACACGGCGTTCTGGGGAAGTGAAAAAGCACCACAAATTTATCCTTTTACCCATTCATTCTATGCCCAAAGTAAGCTGGCTGCTGAAGATTATCTTTTAAAAAACAATAAAAATACTGAGGTAACTATCGTTAATCCAACCTTTATGATTGGTGCTTATGACAGTAAGCCGAGTTCCGGAAAAATCATCTTCTGGGCGTGGAAGAAGAAACTGCTTTTTTATCCGAAAGGAGGAAAAAATTTTGTACACGTAGAAGATGCTGCCACCGGAATAGTAAATGCTGTTGAAAACGGAAAAGCAGGCGAAAAATACCTTTTAGCCAATGAAAACTTAAGCTATAAAGAATTTTTTAAAAAAGTAAACCGGGTTACCAATCAAAACCCAATGATGATAGCTATTCCCAATAAAGTGTTAAGCTTTCTGGGACTGATGGGCGACGGTTTAAGAAGATTAAAAATAAAAACAAATCTCAGTACCTCTAATATGAAAGCACTGCAGATCTGTAATTATTATTCTAATCAGAAATCGGTAGAGGAGTTGGGTATTCAATACCAGCCTGTTGACAAAGCAATCGAAGATGCCATTCAGTATTTTATTAAAAATCCTGTTAATCATAAAAAAACCAGCTCTTAAAAGCTGGTTTTTATTACTTTATCTTATGATTTTCTGAGTTACATTTTTGTTGGAAACAACGCAGGCTTTGCTGCAGTTATTTGCACTTGAAATATTAACCTGTACCAATCCTGGCAATGATCTGTACTCTTCACTATTATAAGGAGCTTCGGTACCATTGCTTCCACCGCCTTTAATATCATATTGTACCTGGGCAACTCCTGTGAATCCAACCGCAGGTCTGAAAGAAAGTGCTCCGGTAGAAGGGTAATAGGTCCACGTTCCCTGGCTGTTGGTATAAACACCACCCGTAATATTCGGAATCACCGCTCCATTGTTATCTAAAAAACGGAATGAATTAAAATCAAGGTTGTTATAGGAAAGCGTTGGCGGGTTTTGACCGCTTGCTGAAGAATAAGCTGCATCATTAAGCAAAGGATAATACGTTGATTTTATCCCCGGACATCCTGCAAACAGATCATCTGTTACTTCCGCTGCATAAGGTCTGGTAACTCCTAAGTTTCTCAATAGGTGGATGTTTTTAGCGGCTCCGGTAGAGGCAGCAAACCCAATTCTGAAAGTAGAAGGAGCTGAGGTATCCAAAGTTCTTACTGTACTGTTGGATATTGTAGTTTCAGTATATTTCAGTGAAGTAGGATAATAATAATTATCAATCACTTTTTCTTTCACAGTTCCGTGCTGTATTTCCAGGGTTATATTGTAACCACCGGCAGGATTGGGCACTAATGTGACAAATGCTTTACGGAATCTCGCATCGTTTTCATTAAGTGGAAAGGTTGTTCCACCACTTTCAATGCTGAATTGCTGAAGAGTCGTATTTTTAATACCGATATATTTTCCCGTTGCAGGATCCAGATAAGCAGACCTGTTGCTGCTGGAAGGGGAGGCATTCGTAGCTGTACTGTAAAGCAGCGGGTAACCATTGTATCCGGCAGGCTCAGCTGATGACAGAGACTGATTTCCGCGTTTAGCCCTTAAAGAAACATTACTTCTTCCATCGGCTAATCCAACACCAAAAATTCCATTTCTAACCCTTTCACCCTGATTAAAGCTTGTTTTAAAATTTCCGTATTCATCCAAACCAATCCCTAGATAGGCTCCTCTAAGTCCTTCTGTAGACTCACCACCACGTACAAAACTATATCCTAATCCTCCACCAAAGTATCCAAGATTAAGCTGGGTTTTAGGAATAGATCCATCTACTAAGAATATAGAAATACCATCTCCTCCGTTTGTATTTCCTCCATATATGGCGAATTCAAATTCGAATTTAATTCCCTGATCACTTTTGAATATCTTATCAGCAAGAATTACCCCTCCTGAAATATTATTCACACTTCGGGTTAGTCTTAATCCGTCTGTAGTGAAAGTAGCATCATTCTGAACACCACTTGTGGCAACTTTATAGGCTTCCTGAGGCTGTAACCCCTGAGTGAAGTTCACGAAATACGGATATCCTGTTCCCTGTTCATTCTGTGCCTTTATATTTTGAGACAGCATAAACAGCGGAAATGCTAGTAAAAGTCTTTTGTATCGTACAATTGAGGTACTTTTTATCATAGCTCAATTATTTAACAACGAAAACAATATTAATAAAAGAACAGTCTGTAGCCGCTGCTTTTACATCATACTTCATTACACCATCATCAGTAATAGTAATATTACTGAATACGTTAGTATCAGCATCAGTTACATAATAGTAAAGGTCTTTGCTGGAAGGAAAAAAAGGAATGGATGCAGGAGCACTTGTACTTTTTGCTCTTGGAGATCCGAATTGAGTTTTATATAATGTATATAAATCTTTAGTCCTACCAATTGCGGTAGTAGAAGTATCAAAAGAAACACTAGGCATGTAAAACATTTTTACTGCATTATTGCTGATACATAGCCAATCAGGGCTGGTAGGTGTACCTACATTCTGGCTTAAGCATTTCTTATCAGTATCATAGATAAGAAGGGAGTTAGCCGGATTGACAATAGCATTTCTTTGTGCTGTAGTAAGCCTTGGCATCAGCATTCCTTTACTTTGACTGTAAATATCAAGAGCTGCGCTGGCATCTGGTGTGGGTGTGTTAATCCCAATTTGTGCATACGAAAATGAACTTACTAAAACGATTGGTAGAAATAATTTTTTAATCATGATGTTCTTAATAATTTTTAATTTGTGTATGTTTTTTTATGTTTTTTTTGAGGGCATTTTTTCAGCCAGGTCGTTTCCATAAAGGAATAAGTATCACCAACAGTTCATTTGAATAATGAATTGTGTTCATAGAATGACATGAAGAAATCTTTGGGTTTCTAAAAGCCAATAACAGATATAACATAATGCCCTATAGAGGACAACTTCATGCCTTATCTGAAATAGTCGGAAAAATAAATTTGAATTATGTAGCCGTATAAGCTCTTAAATAAGTAAGATTCATATTCCCTCGTGTTTTTTTGCAAATATACAAAGAAATATCAATAGGCTGGTGTTTATAGAATTAATTCTAAATTTTCCTTAATAATTAACATATTTTGGCTTAAAATTTTACGTATTTCACAAATAAATGAGATTGTTTTTATTATGCTAATCTTTGTATTGTATTAAGAAATCTTAAAAAATAGATTTTATAGAGGTATTGATAACGGAAAATGAAGAAAAATTTTCCCTTTTTTATTATAAAGAATTGAAAAAGAGTCTATTTTGGAAAATTATTTAACGCATCTTCCAGAGTGCTTACAAAATTGATATGTTTTGTTTTATTACTTTCAAAAATAAAGTCCTTCATACTTTTGCTTTCGTATTTGCTGAAATCTCCTACAATAGCCAGTCCGATACGATAGTTCGAGAATTTCTGAAGAATTTCTCCTGCAATTTTGGTTTTTAAATCAAAGAATTCGGGCGTAATATTTTTTTCGTAAAGAATTACTTTATCAAAACCTTGATAATAAATATTTCCCATAAGATCCAGCCCGTCCTGAACAGATTGGATGATCATATCATCGGAAATAACTTCCGCAATTTTTATAGAATTAATTTCGTGAGATTGAATAGTCATTTTGTTATTGAATTGTTTTTCTTATATCATGTAAAAAATGGTCTAAAGGAAATGTATCTCCCTGATTGGTAAGGGCTATAATACAGCTGTTATGCTGAAGGTCTCTCCAGAATAAAGCTTTGAACCCATTGAGCCCACCAGTATGCATAGCGGTTTTTTCACCATGTTTATCCTCCAAAAACCACGCAAATCCATAGTTGGAAATCTGACCGTCAGATAATTTGAATGGAGTATACATGAGAGCTGTATTTTCTTTACTGATCAGAGTATTATTCCGTAACGCCTGATCAAATTTATACAAATCTTCAGGAGTAGAATAGATGCCACCGTCGCCAGTCGTTAAGATTGAATAATCATCAGGTTTCTTCTGTTTATTATATCCAAACGCTTTATTTTGAATAACGGTATCTGGTTCATACACATAGGTATTGTTCATTTTTAAAGGACTGATAATATGTCCGTTGATAAAAGCAGAATAGGTTTTTCCGGAAAGCTTTTCTATAATCTGGGACAGAATGATATATCCGCTGTTGCTATACTTAAACTGGCTATCCGGAATGAAATCCAGGTTTTTAAGATGAAACAGCCAATCTATCACCTCCTCATTGGCCAATCCTTTTTTCGAAAATAAATTCTCGTAATCCTTAATCCCCGAAGTATGATGCAAAAGCTGCCTTACAGTGATATCTTGGGCGTAATCAGGAAGTGCAATGAAATGAGAGGCTTTGTCATCAGGTTTCAATAATCCTTTTTGTTCTAACATTAAAATCGCCGTGGCAGTGAAAGATTTACTGAGGGATGCAATATAAAATGAAGTATTTTTATCTGCTTTCAGCCCTTTTTCAATATTACGGAAGCCCAAAACTGTATCACAAACAATCTGGCCATTTTTTACGATCAGAACAGAGCCATTGAATTCTCCTTTATTGTAATATTTACTCACAACATCCTTAGGATGCTGTTTGCAGGAAAACAGTTGTGTAATCAGTGAAATACCAATGAGGGAATTCCATATTAAAGTTTTCATAGGTTAGGTGTATGAAAGCAAAATTACTTATTTCCTTCCATAAATAAACCTGTCATTTTCAGATAAATCCTTCAATAATTGAGCGTTAGAAAAATATTGGTATAACTCCAGGGTCTCAGGACCTAATTTCTGGTTGATTTCTAGAAACAAAAGACCATCCTTATTCAAATGTTTTTTAGCATCATCTGCTATTTTTCTGTAAAAAATCAAAGCATCAGCATTAGGGGAGAAAAGGGCCGTTTTAGGCTCAAATTCTTTCACAGAATCGGCAATTTCAATCTCTTCCTCAATAGCAATATACGGTGGATTTGAAATAATGATGTCATAATTTTCAATCGGCTCAAAATGAAGATAATCAGCATGAATGAACTGTATTTCCAACTGATGATAATCTGCATTTCTTTTCGCAGTTTCCAGCGCTTTCTCAGAGAAATCTATGGATGAAACTTCGGCTTCCGGAAAATGCTTTTTTAAAACCAAAGGAATCACACCGCTTCCGGTTCCTATATCCAAAATCTTTATATTTTTAATATTAAACTTTGAATTTTGAATTTCCCGAATAGCAATTTCCAACAGTTCTTCTGTTTCAGGACGTGGAATCAGGACATTTTCATCTACAAAGAATTTCATTCCATAAAATTCTGTTTCACCAAGAATCTGCTGATAAGGTCTTCCTGTTTTAAGTTCTGAAACCAGTTGACAAAGTTTTTCTTCATCATCAATCAGAAGTTGCTGTTCAGAAAACCTTCTTTGCTGAAAATGGTCAAAACCTACGATCTGATGAATGAAAAGTGATGATAAAAACAGGCTTTCCGACTCAGTATAAAGGTCGGAAAGTTCTGTTTTGAAATATTTTTTAAATGTTGAAATTGTCATTTATCTTGTAAAAACCAGTTTTGTATCCGTAGATTTTTCTTCATCAATTCTGTACCCTTCATAGTTGAACGCTTTTACATCTTCCAGTGTTTTGGCATTGGTTTCTGCACAGAATCGCACCACAAGACCTCTTGCATGCTTGGTATACACTACGATGGTTTTCAGTTTTCCATCTTTTAATTCGTAGAAATCGAAATCAATTACTTTGTGGTTGAGTTTTTTTCTGTCGATTACTTTTCCATACTCATTGCTGGCAAGGTGAAGCAGGATTTCTCCTTTTTTCATTTCAGAATTCAGTTGTTCCGTGATTTTTTCTCTCCAGAATTCATACAGGTTTTTGTACTGTTCAAACGCAAAAGGGCGTCCCATTTCCAATCTGTAAAGCATTACTTTATCAGATGGCTTCAACAGACCATAAAGCCCGGAAAGCATTCTGTAATTTTTCTGCAGATAATCTACTGCATTTTTATCCAGTGTTTTGGCATCCAATCCTCTGTAAACCTCTCCTGTAAAAGCAAACATAGCCGGAGCCGATTCTTTTGCGGTAGGTTTGGATTTCCATTTTTGATTTCTTTCCCAGTTTTCATCAGCCAGCTTAGGCGATATTTCCATCAGTTCGGAAAGATATTTTGGTGATTTTTCTTTTAAATAAGACTGTATCAATGCTGCGTCTTCAATGAATTTTGGAGTAGAAGATTTCAACAGATCCGTTGCGTTTTCTACGTTCATTAATTTGGCAGGTGATGTTATAATTTTCATAATGCTAAAATAAAGATAAGTGTTTAATATCCATAAAATTCATAGCCATCAGAGAAATGAAATCAATCAGAAAATGACAGATGATCAGGATTTTAATATTTGAATAAATTTTATAAAACATAGCAAAAACGACTCCAATAAAGAAAGGTATCACAACCTGACCTATGGTTCCGTAAGTGCTGTGCAAAATTCCGAATAAAACTGCAGAAAAAATAATTCCTAAAGTGGAACTATTGTATAGTTTTTCAATCCTGGGCTGTATATAGCCCCTCATTAAGAATTCTTCCACAGCTCCAGCCGTAAAGCATGTAAAAATAAGTAAAAAATAATTGTTTTTAAAAATAGGTGTGAGTTCAAAAAGCTTGTCACTGATCTTTTCCTGAAACAGAAGATGAATCATCACATTCAATAATGCTCCACCAATACTACAGATAAAATAGAGACAGATCACTGCTTTTATATAGAATAATATTGAATACCGGGTCTCTTTTTTTAATAAAAATGAACCCTTTTCGATAAAAATACTATAAAGAAATACCATAAGGAAAATCCCCCAAATGATAAATCTGGTAAGAAGAAAATTGGTTTCTGTAATCCCCCGCACTCCCGTTATTATTGTAACAATAGGAAAAGCGTAAAGCATTGCAGCCGCCAAAAGCACAAAAGTGAGTAAAATTCCTATAGAATATTTCCCATTAATCCCCATAACCTAATCTCTCAACCGTAGACGTTGAATTCTAAACCTTAAACTTTGAATTTTTTAACTAGATAATCCCTTTTCCCTGACGAATAATCTCTGGTTCTCCAGAAGTAAGGTCTACAATAGTGGAAGCCACATTATCTCCATATCCGGAATCAATGACAATATCTACCAAATGATCATATTTTTCTGCAATAAGTTCAGGGTCGGTAGAATATTCAATAATTTCATCATCATCCTTAATGGAAGTGGAAGCAATAGGATGTCCCAGTTTTTCGACAATAAGTTGTGGGATCGGGTGGTCAGGAACACGGATACCGATTGTTTTATGGCCTTTATAGGCTAATGGTAAACTTTTGTTGGCATCAAGAATAAAGGTAAATGGTCCTGGAAGATGACTTTTCAGAAATCTGAAAACTGAAGTTTCAATAGGTCTTGTAAAGTCAGAAAGATGACTGAGATCATTACAGATAATCGAGAATTTTGACTTCTCAAGCTTCATTTTTTTGAGCTGTGCCAGCTTTTCCATGGCTTTTATATCAAAAATATTACAGCCTAACGCATAAATCGTATCTGAAGGATAGATAATCAGCCCGCCATTATTAAGGGTTTTAATAACCTCATTCACAAGATTTTCCTGTGGGTTGTCTGGATAAATTTTTAATATTTTTGCCATAAAACAAAGATACAAATAATAAAATAGTTTTCATAAAAGTCCTTTATTTAAAAGAAAAATTAGGATTTGTAAAAAATATTCGTACCTTTGCAATCCAATATCGCGGGATGGAGCAGTAGGTAGCTCGTCGGGCTCATAACCCGAAGGTCATCGGTTCGAGTCCGGTTCCCGCTACTAAACGAAAGAGAAGCAATACTATTGCTTCTCTTTTTTTATTTATGGGCCGTCATTGCGAACAAAGTGAAGCAATCTCAAGCTTGAATAGCACTAAGATACACATTTTTATAATGTGGATTAAGAAAGAAAGCAGATGATGAAGGTGTATGATATGCATTAGCTTAGAAAGAATCAATGAAGTTGATTCCATCTTTGCTCCCTTAAAAGTTTAACATCAATTATTTAATCTTTGTGTTTAATTAATATAGACATTCCTTCCATTTTTTATAAGCTTCTCTCATACAATGCCCACAAGGCCGGAACTTATTTTCAAGTGCTTCTTTTTCATTGTTGAAGAAAACCCTGTTTTCTTTTTTCATTTTTTTACCTGATCCACAGCTTAATAATCCATAGATTTTTAATTTTTTATTTCCTCCAAAATGAACTTCTCCATTGTGAATTTTGCGCCTTAGATTTTCGCTTGATATTTGAGAATGCTGAATCATTGTAATGTATGATTTACGATAACTAACTTATTGCATCATGGAAGATAATTCCTAAGGCATAGCGGCTGCCTTCTCTGACCTCACTCACTCCATGTTTCATATTCACTCTGTAATATCCTTTAGTTCCTTTTTCAGGCTTAAATTGGGTGGTAAAAATAAGAACATCCCCTTTTTTAGGTTTTAAAACAATAGCCTTTGATTGTGCCCTGGGAATCTGTTGGGTAAGAATAAATTCTCCACCTGCAAAATCCTGATCAGGCTCGCTGAGCATTAACACAATCTGGATAGGAAAGTATATATCTCCATACAAATCCTGATGCAAAGTATTAAAACCACCTTCCGCATATTTTAAAATTAAGACAGTCGCTTTTTGCTGTCCGTTAACATAACACTGCTGTAAAAATTCCTGATGATCCAATGGAAATTGAGTGTCGATATGTAAAGCGTTGAACCATAAATTGGCTATAGGAGCCAGATACGGGTAGATATTGGCTCGTATGGTCTGAATGATTTCAGGAAGCGGATAATTAAAATATTTATATTCACCCAGTCCAAAACGATGTCTGGCCATGACCACTGTTTTTCGGTAAAGAGCGGAATGGTCGTAGTTGGATTTTAATTGTTCACATTCATTATCTGATAACAGATTAGGAATTACAGCGTATCCGTTTTTATGCATTGTTTCCGTAAGTTGCTGCCAATCTGTATTTTCAATTTTTTGGATGATATCTTTCATTGTCTTGATTTAATACTGCAAAATTCAGAAGATATTCATTATGATAAAATCCGGAACATGCGGTATTTATTTTATAGGGATAAGAATTAAAACTATTGGACTACCTGTATAATCCTAATCTGGAATATAAAACCAGTCCTGTTTAAGGCTACTTTTGCCCTGTTAATTAAAATACATAACTATGAATTACAGTATTAAAAAAGCAAGCCTTGAGGATCTTGATGAAACGGCAGAATTATTTAACCTTTACCGTATTTTTTACAGACAGGAATCAGATATTGAAAAAGGAAAGGCTTTTCTTAAAGAACGGTTTTTAAACAGTGAATCGGATATTTTCCTTGCAGTGGCTGATGGCAAAGCAGTAGGCTTTGTACAACTTTATAAGCTCTTTCACTATACTAAATTACAAAAACAATGGCTGCTAAGTGACCTGTTTGTTCATCCCGATTACAGAGGAAAAGGACTTTCTGTAGCATTAATAGACCGCAGTAAACAATGGTGTGAAGAAACAGGAGCATGCGGACTGATGCTGGAAACCGAAAAAACGAATGATATTGGAAATGTATTATATCCACGCTGTGGATTTGAATATGATGGACTTCATAATTACTATTACTGGTGGAAATAGACAGAAAAGTGACAGATGATTTTTAGGCTGGAGGCTGGAACAGGATGCTTCCAGCTTCTTTTTAGTAGTATTAGTTCTACAGTTGTGCACGTTTAATTCTACATATATTTTCAACCTGCAGAAGGGGATAGTTCTATTTTTGTAAAGCTCTTACAGATCATGGGTAGGACAGTTGATCTGTAGAGTGTATGCAAAAAAATCTCTGCCTAATTTTCTACTTTTTCCCCAAGGGTTTTATGATTAGTACCACAAAACTGCTTTTTCCGGCGGAGATTTTTTGCTTTTAAATAAAAAAGAGAACCGCAATTGCAGTTCTCTTTTTTATGTTTTAATATGATTTAAATATTATTGTGCCAGTTGAGCATAAGAAGTAAGCTTATTGTCATCAGACATCGTCTGCCCTAAAAAGTCTCTTTTCTGATCAGCTTTCATTCTTCCAGCAGCTTCGTTTGCATTCAGGTAAGCTTCACCTAGTTTTGTTGCGATATCAGCAGGCTTAAATTCAAATTTTGTATCTCCTTCAACACCCAGATATCCATTTTTTCTTGTAAGATTGGTAATATAATTGTTGTAGTTGATCATTGTACCTCTGAACATATTGTTATGGTATTCCATACATTTCTTAGCTTTTTTGGAAGAATTGTTCAGGATACAGTTTTTCATATTATTTCTGTATAAATACCATTCAGATTCTAAAATTCCGTATTGTTTACCTACTGCTATTTTTCCGTTGTTGACAATATTGTTATCTCCTTCTTTAGTTGCAATCGTCTGAAGATGTTGGATAACCAATGGAACGGTAGCTTCGATTTTTGATTTTGTATCTTTTAATATGCTAAGATCGGCAGCAGGAGAACCCTTCTTTTGCGCTGTAGTAACATTGAAAATAAGCAGTAATAGTACAATCAATAAATTATATCTTTTCATGAGAAATTTTTAAAGCACTAAAATAAATATATTTTTCCAGTTAAAACAAATACATTTTAATATTTATTTAATAAATTTTAACAAATTTATAATGTATCGTATTCATTGTTGTATAGATGATGCGTTTAGAGTCTTTATTGAAGTGATTTTTGTAATTTAAAAATGTTAATAAAACTCAATTTATCTGTCTGATTTGCTTTTCCTTGTGGAATATTATTCTCTGCTTTGGCGATTATGGTTTAAGAATAATAGTAGGGATGAGGGCATATAAATAAAAAAACACTACTATGATAACAATAGTAGTGTTTTCTAAGGATTATTTATTTAAAATAATGAGTGATTTTTTCACTTTCAGGAACTACTTTAGAATCAAAATATTCCAGTAATTTTCCCTCGGGGCTGATCAGGAACTTGTTGAAATTCCAGCTTATTTTCGCATCCATTACCCCATTTTGAGATTTGTGGGTAAGATAATCAAATACCGGAGTGATTTTTGCCCCTTTTACATCCACAGCAGTGGTAAGAGGAAAGGTTACGCCATAATTCTTTTCGCAAAAAGATTTGATTTCCACATTGTCATGAAACTCCTGGTCTGCAAAATTATCAGATGGGAAACCTACAACAACCAGTTTGTCACCATAATCTTTGTAAAGCTGCTCCAATCCTTTGTATTGAGGAGTATATCCGCACTTGGATGCCGTATTTACAATAAGAATGTATTTCCCTTTGTAATCGGAGAAATTAATTTTTCCACCGTCTATGGATTCAATCTTAAAATCATAAATTGATTTTGCAGGTTTCGGACCTGTAGAATCATCTGATTTAATAAATGATGAAAGTCCTATAATCCCTATAAGCACCATTCCGATAAAAAGTATTTTTTTCATTTAAAAAAGATTTTACTATTAATTTATATGTTGAATTACTGATCAGTCTTCCTGCAATTTTGACTTTTAGAGGTTAATTTCTTGCCAAAATCATTCTTCGGAAATATCAGAATATCAAATTTACGGCAATAAATCCTTTTGCAATATTATTTTTTTAGTCTTTGATCCTTGTCAAGGTTATGAACCTTGACAAGGATTTTTTCCGATTGATTAAAGACCAAGAATAATTAGACGTTTTTAGTGTAAAATAAACACCCAATAATTCTATTCATTAAAAATTTAATAAATTTTAACTATTTTTATTTCACTGATATTCAGTAAGTTGTGTTTTCGAATTGTTTATCACTAAAAAAATAGTTGTTTGATTCATTTTTATTTCTACATTTGTATAACTAATTTATTAGTGATATAGAATGTGATGATTGTTTATCACTATAATTAATAAATGAACAGAATATGAAAATTCAGACTCTAACCAAAGCAGAAGAACAGGTAATGCAGTATTTATGGAAATTAGAAAAAGGCTTCTTAAAAGATGTGCTTGATCTTTTTCCGGAACCTAAACCACATACCAATACGGTTTCTACCATTTTAAAAGTATTGAAGGATAAAGAGTTTGTAGATTATGATGTACATGGAAGACAGCATGAGTATTTTCCTTTGGTTTCAAAAGAACAGTACTCCGGGAAAACGATTAAGAGCCTTGTAAAAAACTATTTTAAAGGTTCTTACAAAAGTGCCGTTTCATTTCTGGTAGAAAAAAATGAAATGACAGTAGAAGATCTTGAGATGTTATTAGATGAACTCAAAAAGAAAGACTAAGACCTATGGAAGCAATACTTTTATACTTTGGGAAAACTATTTTATGTTCGGGTGTAACGTTTTTGTACTATCAGTTGTCTTTAAAAGACAAGACATTCCATCATTATAACAGATTTTATCTGCTGGCAGCGATTGTAATATCACTTTTATTGCCACTCATCAGAGTAGACGATTTTACGATAGAGGTAAATAATGATATGTATATGCTTCTTGACAAAATTCAGAATTTTAACACAGAAAAAAACATAGACAATGGTAACCTTTATTTTAACATTATTTTTTCAGCTCTGGGACTGGTTTCTTTCTATTTTTTAGGAAAGCTGCTGTATGGGATTTTCAAAATCCAGCAGTTTAAAAACCAATTTCAGAAAGAAAGTTTTGACGGGATCAATTTTTACCGTACAGACCTTACCGAAGCTCCATTCTCTTACTTTAAAAACCTGTTCTGGAAGAATACAATTACCCTGCATTCTGATATCGGAAAACAGATTTTAAAGCATGAAATGGTACATATTGAACAGAAACATTCTTTTGATAAGATCTTTATCGAGATTATTACCTCTGTTTTCTGGTTCAATCCGTTCTTTCATCTCATTAAAAGAGAAATTAATTTAATCCATGAATATCTGGCTGATAAAAAAGCCGTAAAACAATCGGACACCAAAGCATTTGCGCAGATGCTTTTAGCAAGCCACTTTTCCGGAACACAGTTGCCTGTTACCAGTCCGTTTCTAAGTTCAAACCTTAAAAAGAGACTTAAGATGTTACAAAAACCAAAAACCAAATTCGGATATGCGCGAAGAATTTTTGCATTACCGGTTGTATTCTCTATAGCTTTTGCTTATCTGGTAAATGCTAAAAACAGAGAAATTGAAGAAACAAATCTTTCTATAAAAAAAGTAGTTTCAGAAATCAAGAAAGATACGATAAGACCTGAAAAATCTGGTCAGGAAAAAATTGCAGAACTGAAAACCGTATCGCCTGAAGAACATACAAAAATTGCAGGTCTTGAAAAGAAAATAAAAGAAAAAGAAAAAGAGCTGGAAGGTTTAGATCCTGAAAGTGGTCTCTTCAGTGATAAAATAGAAGAAATAAGTAATCTGGCATCAGAGATAGGAGAGGTAGCCTCAAAAGTTGAAGTTGATCAGTATTTCAATTCTGCGGAATGGAAAAATCAGATGAAGGAGCTCGAAAATATGGAACCTCTTAGTAAAAAAGATCTCCGTAAAATAGAAAGAGCAGCAAAAAAAGCGGAAAGAGAGGCTGAAAGAATAGGAAAAATGCAAATTCCTGTACCTCCTAAAGCGCCAAAAGAACCGAAAATAACGTATTTTAAAACAAACAAAATCGTTAATTATAAAGATTTAAGCGCTAAAGAGAAAGAAGAAATAAGTAAAGCAATGGCTGAAGCTAAAAAAGCATTGGCCGAAGCAACCAAAGCCAGAGTAGAGGGAGACAAGGCTCGAATGGAAGGCGACAGAGCAAGAGCTGAAGGAGAAATAATAAGAGTAATGAGCGAAAAAATCAGGATTGACGGAGATAAAATCCGAAGAGATGTTGAAAGAGCCCGTGCAGAAGCCGAAAAAAGATCAGCTAGTTTCAGAGATGGTACTTTTATTAAAGTAAGCAGCGGTTCACCTGGAGTTATTGTAATGAATGCAGATTTTATCAAAAAAGACGGCAACGGAAACATTGCAATGAATGGGGTGAAGAAGTTTAAAATAACCGGTACTGATGACGTAAAATACAAGTATTATATTGATGGGAGAGAAGTTTCTCAGGATGATGTAAATTCCTTAGATACAAGCAATATATCAAAAGTGAATGTCAATACTCAGAAGAAAGGTGAGCTTAAGCAGGGAGAAGTAAGAATTGAGACAAAGAAATAAAGTTCCATCAGGCTTTGTCAGTTTCAGATTGGCGAAGCCTTTTTACTAATATTTAAATAAACTATGGGAAAAAAATATTTGATTATATTAGCATTTTTAGGGGTGCTTGCCAACGCTCAAATCAACAGATTTTTTTATGACTACAAGTATATCTCTGATTCTACCAATAAAGCAGATGTGAAAAGTGATGTAATGTTTCTGGACATTGATAAAAACGGATCCAAATATTACAGTCGCGAAAAGTTTGTTGCAGATTCCGCAACAAATGCAGATATTGCTAAGCAGATGAAAAGTGGATTCGGGGGAAGTTTTAATATCAAAAGAAAAATGAAACCGGGGACCATTTCCTCAACGGTTACAAAAAAGTATCCGGATTACAGTGTTTCATTCTCAGAAAATATTGGGAATACCAGTTATAAAATGCCGGAAGATCAAAAACCGGAATGGAAAATTCTTCCTGAAAAACAGAAAATTGGAGAATATAATACCCAGAAAGCAACCACCAACTATGGAGGACGAAGCTGGGTTGCATGGTTTACAACAGATATTCCATTTCAGGATGGACCTTATAAATTCTATGGACTGCCAGGACTCATTGTTAAAATTGAAGATACCACAGGCTCTCATATAATGACTCTGATTGGTAACAAAAAAACGGAAGTCGTATCGCAAGAAGATGTTGAAATACCCGGTCTTACCAGAATAGGTTTTGGAGGTAAAGAAATAGAGATCAGCAAAAAACAGTTTAAAAAAGCGTGGAAAGATTATCTGCTGGATCCTACAAAAGACATGAAACAGAGCATGAGCACTCTTCCGACAGGAGCTGTAGTGCAAATGAAAAATCAGGATGGTAAAAGCATTGACATGAATGAAGTGTATAGAAACATGGAAAAAAGAGCAAAAGAAGACCGATTAAAAAATAATAATAAAATAGAACCGGATTTGTTCAAGTAAAATTATATATTTTCTAATATCAGCGGGATGGCAAGAGTGTCATCCTGTTTTTGTTTTTTTAGATAATACAAATCTTTGGTACAGAGGTTAATGATAAATGTCAACTAAGTTTATCAAAACAGATTTCTTATCTTTCAATAAGCAATAAGCAATAAGCAATAAGCAATAAGCAATAAGCAATAAGCAATAAGCAACAATAATCAACATTATATCTCATGACAGAAAAGGAAAAATGTGCAGCCGGACTTTTATACAATGCCAATTATGACAAAGAATTGATTCAGGAGAGGATACAGTGTAAAGATCTATGTCAGGAGTATAACGGATTGAAAAACTCTGATGCAGAAAACAGATACGAACTCCTTCGAAGAATTTTGGGCAGTATCAAAGAAAATATCTGTATAGAACCCAATTTCTGGTGTGATTACGGCTATAATATAAAAGTGGGTGAGAATTTCTACGCCAATCATAATCTTGTTATTTTAGATTGTGCTAAAGTAGAGTTTGGGGATAACGTATTCATTGGTCCTAACTGCAGTTTTTATACGGCAGGACATCCGCTGGATGCAGAACAGAGAAATGAAGGTTTAGAATATGCACACTCAATCAAAGTAGGTAATAACGTATGGTTGGGAGGAAATGTGGTTGTGCTTCCAGGTGTTTCCATTGGAAATAATTCTGTGATTGGAGCAGGAAGTGTGGTAACGAAAGATATTCCTGATCATGTAGTAGCAGTGGGCAACCCTTGTAAGGTTGTGAAAAATATAACAGAAAAAAACTAAAAACTATAATAAACTAACCATGAAAAAAGTAATCATCCTATTCAGCTTGATAATGGCTGTGATGGCTAATGCCCAGAATCAAAGATTTATCTACGAGTATAAATTTATCACAGACTCTACCGCCAGAGATAAACAGGAAACAGAAACCATGTATCTTGAAGTAGCTTCCAAAGGATCCAAATTTTACAGTAAAGACTACTTTCAGTCAGACTCCACCATGCAGACCATGGTAGCAAAAGATACCCAAAGTCTGAATATTAATCTCGGAAATTTTAAATTTAAAGGTAAAATACGCTACAATATTGAAAAAATGTACCCGGATTATTCTACCAATTTCTTTACTACACTAGGTTCTGACGAATACCAGGTTCAGGAAAACAGAAAACAAAACTGGAAAATTCTGCCGGAAAAAGAAAAAATAGGTGAGTTTAATGCACAGAAAGCAGTTTGTGATTTCGCCGGAAGAAAATGGACGGCATGGTTCACAACAGATCTTCCCATTCAGGATGGACCGTATAAATTTTATGGACTTCCTGGGCTGATTGTAAAAGTGGAAGATAATACCCATTCTCATTCATTCGAATTAAAAGGAAGCAAGAAACTTTCGTCTGGATATGAATGGAAAAGTACCAAAGATAAGGAACGTTATAACCCTCTGGTGACAATCAATGAAGCGAAGTTTAAAAAAGCGCTTACCGATTACCGTCTGGATCCCATGAAGAGCCAGAAGCAAATGCTTGCGGAGGGAACCATTGTTGAAATGAGAGACAGCTCAGGAAAAGTGCTGGATCCGGTAAAGGCAAGCAGAGATCAGGAAACTAAAGCGAAGGCCAATATCAAAAGACAAAACAATATTCTTGAATTGGATCTGATAAAATAGATCTGTTTTATCATAAAAGCAAAGGGCAGTCTCAGGAGAAATATAATGTAACTCTTGAGGCTGCCTTACGTTTATTGTAAAATCTTATTCCAGAGCTCTCTATGAAATTTTATCATATTGCTGTATGCATTCGGGTTTTCTCCCATTCTGATAATAATGAGATTCTTACTGGGAACAATATCAAGGATTTGTCCGTTTTTACCCAAAGCACAAAACATATCTTTGGGAGCATCAGGAACCAATGATTGATTGAAAGACTGCTCAAATCCCGGAACTCTTATACTGTTTTTCCCATTAAGCCACCACAAATAGCCATAGGAAGGATTAACTTCCTGAGAAGTGTCTGTCATCTGCTGAAAATAACTGTTGTATTGATAATAAACTTTATCATTTAATTTTCCTTTATTTAAAACAAGCTTTCCGAATTGCAAAAAACTCTTTGCCGTACTGGAAAATACAAGGCCGTTTTCATAAGGAATCCATTTTCCGGAAATACCGGATCCTGAAAGCTTTTCAGAAGTATACTGATCAATACTTTTATGACTTGCTTTTTCGATTACTTTTGCCAGCTGAGAATAAGCTGAGGTATCATAATACCAGAAGCTTCCTGCCGGATTTTTCATAGCAAAACAGTTTCTGTAATTGCAGGTTTGATCCTGGGAATAGTCAAGTCCGGAAGTCATGGTCAGAAGAGTTCTGATCGTGATTTTATCTTCAGAATTTTTATCCATTCCGGTCCATTTTCCCAGATATTTTGATACGGAATCGTTGATGTTTAATAATTTCTCCTGTTGGGCAATTCCGATAAGAACAGCCGTGAGAGATTTCCCCGCAGAAGCCCAATACCAATTGGAATTTTGATCAAAAGGCGCTTTGTCTATAATTTTTGTTCCAAAATATTGTTCGTTAATGATTTTTCCATCCTGAAAAATGATAAAAGCACGGCTTTTATTTTCAAGATTAAACTGATTAAGCTGCTCCAGTTTTTCTTTTGAAAAAGTAATGTTTTGAGAGAATCCGAAAACAAAAGAAAATAATGCCAATAGAAGAATACTTTTTTTCATGGCTCTTTTTGTTTTTGATTCGGATACCAGCTATTAGTTAAATCTGAATATAATTCCAGATGATGGAAAACAAAAAATCCCGAAGCAAAGTTTTGGGATTTTTTATATCTGAATAAGAGTCAGTGATTATGCTAATTTCTGAGAATCAGCAATAAACTGAGCCAGTCCGCTGTCTGTTAATGGGTGCTTCAATAAGCTCAAGATCGGAGGAAGTGGAGATGTAATAACATCTGCTCCAATTTTAGCACAGTCGATGATGTGCATTGAGTGACGGATAGAAGCTGCCAAGATTTCAGTTTCGTACATATAGTTATCGAAAATCAATCTGATTTCCTGAATAAGATTCAGACCGTCTGTAGAAATATCATCTAATCTTCCTAAGAATGGAGAAACATAGTTTGCTCCTGCTTTTGCTGCTAAAAGAGCCTGCCCCGGAGAGAAGATCAATGTACAGTTCGTTTTGATTCCTTTATCAGAAAAATATTTTAAAGCTTTGATACCGTCTTTGATCATTGGGATTTTTACAACGATATTTGGGTGAATAGCAGCCAATTCGTCTCCTTCCTTAATCATTTCTTCATACGTAGTAGAAAGAACTTCCGCAGAAATATCTCCGTCTACAAGTTCGCAGATCGTTTTGTAGTGGTTTCTGATTGCTTCAGCTCCCTGAATACCTTCTTTAGCCATTAATGAAGGATTGGTAGTTACACCATCTAAAATTCCAAGATCTCTGGCTTCTTTGATTTGCTCTAAATTAGCTGTGTCAATAAAAAATTTCATTTTGATAAATAGATTTATTGTTACAAAGATAGGGAATTAATTGGGTTCTGAGATATGAATTTTGAGTTACAGAGTTAAGGGTAAGAGGGGTTGAGTGTAGGAGAGTTTGTGAGTGAGAGGGTTTTAGTGAATGAAAAAAATAATTTTATGTTGATCTTAAACCAAATAGTTATTTTTGCTTCTAGCTTCTAGCTTCTAGCTTCTAGCTTCTAGCTTCTAGCTTCTAGCTTCTAGCTTCTAGCTTCTAGCTTCTAGCTTTTAAATTTGACATCCATGAAAAACAACAGTTTCACAGCTACATTAGAAATCATAGGAATCAATCCTTTTGTTTTTATTCCGGAAGAAATTTTGGAAAACATTTTTGATGAATCTGGGAGAAATAAAAGTCCCATTGCTGTAAAAGGAATGGTGAATGGGAAAGAATTTAAGCAAAACCTAATGAAATACCTCGGTGAATGGAGGCTGTATATCAACCTGACGATGCTGAAAAATTCACCAAAGAGAATCGGAGAAGTTATTGAAGTGGTGCTGGAATATGATGATTCTGACAGAAGTCTTTCTATTCATCCTCAATTGGAAAAAGCCATCAAAGAAAGTTCTTTGGCAACAGAAAATTTCAAAAATCTAATTCCTTCAAGAAGGCATGAGCTGATCCGTTATATCAATAATCTAAAAACCGAAGCCAGCATCGAACGGAATATTGAGAAAATAATCCGGCACTTACACGGTGAAACAGACTTTTTTGGGAAGAAAATAGAATAGATTAATCACAAGATTGGATTTTTAAATAAATACAGGAAATCTGAAATTTATAAAATATTTACCTGTAACAATAATCATAGTTTAATTTAACGCAAAGGTGAGGTACTTGCTGTTAAACTTTTAAGGGAGCTAAGAAAGCGACAAGGTCTGATGGTATCCATTCGCTTAGAAAGAATCAATGAAGTTGATTCCCATCTTTGCTCCCTAAAATACAACTGTAGTTACTAAATCTCTGCGTTACATTCAAGCATTGCATTATTTATCACTTATCATTAAAATAAAAAGACAGGAAATTTTTCTAGTCATGGTCGGAAGATTTTTTCTTCCGACTTTTTGTTTTTAGATATTCAATATTATTATTTTAATTAATTGATTA